>JAUIGE010000059.1 GCA_030430205.1 Bacteroidia bacterium
GTTTTAACGCCTTTCAATCAACGTCAGCCCCCTTGAGGGGGCGTCCAGGACGAGGGGTGTTTCATGCACCGGAGCACTGCTCCACTAAAGACCTCGATGAACCAAAAATGATAACCCAGGGAATCACAAAATCCCCAAAACCCCGAAGGGGTGATAGAATCTCAAATTATTACATCATGGCAGGTACATTTTCGCAAATCTATATCCAATACGTTTTCGCGGTAAAGGGCAGAGATAATTTTTTGCAAAAACCTTGGCGAGATGAGGTGTTTAAATATATGGCAGGCATCATCAAGGGCAAAAATCAAAAACCCATCATTGTAAATGGTGTTGAAGATCATGTTCACGTTTTCGTTGGGTTAAAACCTTCCATGAGCATCTCAGATTTGATACGAGATGTTAAAAACAATTCATCCAAATTTATCAATGAGCAAAAGTTTTTGAACACGAAGTTCGCCTGGCAGGAAGGCTATGGGGCTTTCTCATACGCGCATTCTCAAATCGAAAATGTATATCGGTACATCGCCAATCAGGAACAACATCATAGCAAAAAAACCTTCAAAGAAGAATATGTTGATTTTCTAAAAAAGTTTGAAATTGAATACAATGAACAATATTTATTCGATTGGTTGGATTGAAATATGTCACCCCTTCGGGGTTCCGTTTGGATCGATTATGCTATAATCTATAATCTTTTCATCCCTTCGGGATTTAAGAATAGAATTCGATTATGATAGAATGCTCCTTTGCCCACAAGGGGTGACAAGATTATAGCCCGACAATCACAAAATCCCAAAAACCCCGAAGGGGTGGCAAGATTATAGCCAATCACAAAATCCCAAAAACCCCGAAGGGGTGACAAGATTATAGCCCAGACAACCACAAAATCCAAAAAACCCCGAAGGGGTGGCATAATTAGACAACCTCAGTTATTTCAGGCGAAAGTTAAAAGGGATGCTTACCCAGACTGCAACCTTTTCTCCGTCCTTTTCGGCAGGGATAAAAGAAAGCCTGGAAATCTCCTTTTCGACATTGTAGCGCATGCCGCAATTGTCGGCTTTGAGGATTTTATGCTGAACATAGTTGCCTTTTTCATCTACCAAAATGCGGGCGAGAACCGTGCCTTCCATCCCTTTTTCCCTTGCATAGGCAGGGTAGGCTATGCTTGCAGATACTGCTGGAAAATTCGTGGCAGAAGGCAATTTGTCTACTGCTACAAATTCATCCACATCCGGATAGCTGGCATGCTGTTTACAGCTTTTCTTTTCCCATTTGACAATCTTCTCATTCTCAGAAGAGTAGGTATAGGTCATGGAAATGTCAGCAGGGGCATTCATGCTGAAAAAAGCATTTTGCAGGATAATGGCAAGGGCTGATAGGGTGACGAGTATCCAGAGGTTTCGCTGAAGGCTGTTCATAGCATAAGAGTTATTAGGTTGAAAAAAGGAATAGAAATATAAAAAAAGAACGGGAAAACAGCTAATAGTGTTTTCCCGCTTTTGCGATTTTACATGTATATGTTGGGGCAAAAAATTTGCCCTGAGATTATTCCGGAACTTTCTCCCGATTTTCAAAACGGATGCCCTCGCTGCCCGCATCCACCAGGATGGAAGAGTTGCGGGTTACTTCGTTGGCGAGAATCGCCTTGGACAAAGCATTGATCACCTCCTTGAGGATTACCCGTTTCACGGGCCGCGCCCCAAACTGGGGATCAAATCCCTTTTTGCCCAGATAAAGCGTCGCTTTCTCCGTAAAGGCCAACTCCACCCCCATTCCCTTGAGCTTGTCGACAAGCTCGTTGAGTTGAATCCGCACGATGCGGTTCATATCAATTTCATCCAGTGGCGCAAAGACGATGCGCTCATCTATCCTGTTCAGGAACTCGGGCCGCAGGTATTGCTTCAGCAATTCTTCTATTTTCTCCCGCACCTCTATCAATACGCCGTATTTGTCGCCTTCTTCAAGCGACTCAAAGCGCTCCATGATGTATTGTGATCCGAGGTTGGAAGTCATGATGATGATGGTATTTTTAAAATCCACCGTGCGCCCTTTGTTGTCCGTCAGGCGGCCATCGTCCAAGACCTGTAGGAGGATGTTGAATACATCAGGATGTGCCTTCTCGATCTCATCGAGCAGGATGACGGAGTAAGGGCGACGCCTCACAGCCTCGGTCAGTTGACCGCCTTCGTCATAGCCCACGTATCCGGGAGGCGCTCCTACCAGGCGGCTGACAGCGTGTTTTTCCTGATACTCAGACATATCTATGCGTACCAAAGCCTTTTCGTCATCGAAGAGAAACTCCGCCAAAGCTTTGGCTAGCTCCGTCTTACCGACGCCGGTGGAGCCCAGAAAGATAAATGAGCCGATAGGCTTATGGGGGTCCTGCAGGCCCGCCCGGCTGCGCCGGATGGCATCCGCCACAGCGGTCACCGCCTCCTCCTGGCCTACGACCCTTTTGGTCAGCTCATCCTCCAGACGGAGGAGTTTTTGCCGCTCGCTTTCCACCATTTTGGTGACAGGGATGCCCGTCCACTTAGATATGATTTCCGCAATATCTTCCGCCTCTACCTCTTCCTTCAGCATGCGCAAATCCGCCTGGTATTCCTGCAAAGTCGCTGTCAGCGCTTTGATTTTCTTCTCTTCATCCGCTATCGCGCCATAGCGCAATTCCGCTACCCTGCCAAAATCTGCCTGCCGCTCGGCCTGCTCTGCCTCCAACTTGAAGGCTTCCACCTTTTCCTTGGCTTCACGTATTTTTGTCAAAATGTCCTTTTCCGTCTCCCAATGCGCGCGCAGGCGCTTGCGGTCCTCGTCCATATTGGCGATCAGCTCCTCGACCTCCTTGAGGCGAACTTTTTCGCCTTCCCGCTTGAGCGCTTCGCGCTCGATCTCCAGGTGGCGAAGTTTGCGCTCGATTTCATCGAGCTCCTGCGGCATGGAGTCTGTCTCCAAACGCAGTTTGGCGGCGGACTCATCGATCAGGTCGATGGCTTTGTCCGGGAGGAAACGGTCCGAAATGTAGCGATTGGACAGCTCTGCGGCTGCCACGATAGCGGCATCGGTGATGCGCACACCGTGGTGGACTTCATACTTTTCCTTGATTCCACGAAGAATGGAGATGGTGTCCTCTACGCTGGGTTCGGACACGATCACGGTCTGAAAACGCCTTTCGAGGGCTTTGTCCTTTTCGATATACTTTTGGTATTCGTCCAGGGTCGTGGCCCCGATAGCGCGCAGTTCCCCGCGCGCAAGCGCGGGTTTCAGGATGTTGGCGGCGTCCATAGCGCCGTCGGTCTTGCCGGCACCCACCAAGGTGTGGATTTCATCTATGAAAAGGATAATGGAGCCATCGGCTTCTGTAACCTCTTTGACGACCGCTTTCAGCCTTTCCTCAAATTCTCCCCGAAATTTTGCCCCAGCTATCAAAGCGCCCATATCCAGGGAAAAAACGACCTTGGATTTGAGGTTTTCGGGCACATCACCCTGCACGATGCGGTGGGCCATGCCCTCGGCGATGGCAGTTTTACCGACACCGGGCTCTCCGATCAGGATGGGATTGTTTTTGGTACGCCGCGACAAAATCTGGATAACACGGCGAATCTCGTCTTCACGGCCGATCACCGGATCGAGTTTGCCTTTGCGCACCATCTCATTGAGGTTGCGTGCGTATTTTTTCAGGGCATTGTATTTGTCTTCGGCATGCTGGTCGGTCACACGAGCGCCTGCGCGCATTTCTTCCATCACCTTTTTCAGGTTTTTCTGGGTGACGCCCTGCTCCTTGAGTAAGGTGCCGACGCCATTTTTGGCTTTCACCAAAGCGAGCATGAGGTGCTCGAGGCTTACAAACTCGTCCTGCAATTTGCCTGCAGCCTGATTGGCTTCTTCCAGCACTGCGTGCAGGTCATTGGAAAGATATTGACCTCCGGTAGCGCCGGAGGCTTTGGGATAGCCATCTATTACTTGCTGCAATTTGCTTTGCAGAAAGGGCACATTGACGCCTAACTTCTTCAACATGAAGGAGATAAGGCCGTCCTCACTCTTCAGCATGGCATCCAGCAGATGCCCCGTTTGTACAGCTTGCTGACCGGAAGCCCTGGCGACTTCGCCCGCATGCTGGACTGCTTCCTGCGCTTTTAGGGTATAGTTATTGAAATTCATGGTGTTTTGTTTTTCGTTTTTTGCCTCTCTCTTCCCATCTCCATCAAATGTCTTTCCAAAGCCAGTTTTGTGCCATTATGACACAGTTTTGTAACCTGATGTAGACAAGCTGTCAGGTGACTTGACGAATATTAAGTCTTTGGCCAAAGGCATTTGCCTCGGCTTGTGTAAGGGCTTGTCCTGTTGTATTTGCTAAAGAATGAAAAATGTACTGATATAGACCTCATCGGGACTGTCAACAAAATAGGACTTCTGTGAATAAGACAATTCATCTGTTTGGGTGATCTGAACGATCAAATCAGGTGTGCCTTTATCCTTTGGACGGTTATCCCAAAAGGTTTTGTTCCCTTTGATAAAAATGAGTTTATAGCTACAATCATTTATCCATTCCACCTGGAGCCTGACTTTCAGCTTTCCAATTTTTTCTACCTGATATTTTTCACTTCTTTTTATAGTGGAAAAAGCTTTTCCGCTTTCAATATTTTGAAATTTTCCGGTTCTGTACTTTTGGCAATCAGGATTCTGTGCCTGCATAGGGCCATAAAATAAAAAAAGGAGAGCCAGGAGACTGATGATTTTTCGGGTTTTCATAGGTTGATTATTAGACTAATGGTTCCAGTTTTACGGCTACTTGTTTATGATAAGGCGTTTTCGCCAAAGGGTCACAATCCTCTGAGGAGGTGAGCATGTTCGCCAGAGCGCCCATACGTTCCGGCTGCTCCTCTCCGGGATAAGCCAGTCCATAGCCATGAGGCATGGAAAGCAGGCCAGCAGGCACTTCCTCTGTTACTTTTGCGATGATGCGAATGGAACCTACCGGCGAGCTGCAAATCACCCAATCCCCGGATTGGATGCCGAGGGCTTCCGCATCGGAAGGATTGATTTTCAATGCGCCTTCCTTGTCTACTTTGCGCCATTCGGGATTGCGCAGGATGGCGTTGGCATTGTAGCTGCGGCGCTCTCCGGCGATCAGGTTGAAAGGGAAAGCCTTTTCTGTATCAGCATCAGCAAGCGCCTTTTCAGGCAGTTTATCCAGCCAACCCAACAATTCAGGAATGGCCAAATGCACCTTGCGGTCCTTGTGCCGGATAAGATTTGCATGATCTTCATGGCGATGAATGCTGATCAGCGTTCCCGAAGGGCTGCTGATGATTTTGTTAAAAAGAGCTTCTCCCAGGGCATAGCCTTTGGCGTTCAGTCCTGTTCGCTGCACTTCTTTGGGATACAATTTCGCATAGCGATGCGCCGCCATCCAGACCAGCGCAGCCGTTTTGCTCTCTCCCGGCAAAGCCTTTCCCAAACTTTCTTTCAACACCAAAAGCCCATATTTTTTCCATCGTGGACGGAAAGCAAAAGTCACAGCCAAAGCCAGGGGCAGCAGCCTCAGCGCAGGCATTCGGCGATCTATTTTCGCGATGGCTGCCAGCACGGGAAAAGACGCGGGCAGTTCGCCCATAGCCGTCACCAGGCGGTGATGGATCTCCGGTTCAGGCAAGGTGTTTTCCAGTGGTGGCCAGATGGGCTGGCGCAGGTGGAAGAAGTTTTTGGGAAATTCCAGGTTGAAGAAAGTGGCTTCCAGCTTCTCAAACTGCGTAGCCGCAGGCAAAACATAATGCGCTGCCTGCGCTGTCTCTGTCATCGCCACATCTATGACGACCAGCAGGTCGAGCTTTGCATAAGCCTTGCGCTGGGCGGGAATGTCGGCGTAGGAGGAAAGCGGATTGGCGCTTTCGACGATCAAAGCGCGCATGCGCCGGGGGTGATCGGAGTCGATCTCCTGTGGCAGGATGTTGGGCGGAAACAGCTTTCCGATGCCCTGCATGCCCGTCACGGGCGTGACCACGCCGCCTTCTTCAGGCGATTTGGAATGGCCGATAAGCGGCAAAAGGGCAGTATGCAGGCAGTTGGTGCCTTCTTTTCCAAAATTGCCCGTCACCAAAAAAAGCAGCCGCGCCAGGTAGGCGTTGAGGGTACTGTTGTGGCTCTGCTCGATGCCGAGATCGGAGCGAATGGCCATCGTCTTTGCCGCGGCCATGCCGCGGGCTACCTGCTGGACTTTGTCCAGCGGGATACCCGCGATCGCGGCATATTCCGATATCGGAATGCGCATAAAATGCGGTCGTATTTCCGCAAAACCCACCGTTTCATTTGCCAAAAAATCTTTGTCCTGCAAGTCTTCCTGTAGGATCACCGCCAGCAGGGCAGCCATCAGGTAGGCGTCTTTTCCCGCTTTGACCTGCAAAAAAATATCAGCTTTTTTGGCGGTTTCCGTTTCGCGTGGGTCGATCACGACCAGGGTCCGTTTGGGGTCACGTGACAATTCATTGATCGTGGGTCGGGCTTTGGGGAGGCCATGCGATTGCAGGGGATTGGAGCCGATAATGAGGACGTATTCGGCCTCAGCTACTGCTTCGGCATAATTGGTATTTTGCCGTCCAAAAAGCTTTCCATGCACCCAGAAGTTGCCTGTTTTCTCCTGTGCCAAAGCGGAATAGATGAAAGGCGTCTGACAAGCCGTGCGCAGGGCCGAGGCGTAGATACCCCCCAGGTGGTTGCCCTGACCGCCGCCTCCGGCGTAGCCGATGGTCTTGCCGCCGTGGGTATCGCGGATGTGACGCAATTGGTCTGCGATTTCCTGAATCGCTACTTCCCAGGAGACTTCTTCAAAGCTGCCATCAGCTTTGCGTCTCAGCGGCGAGTTTAACCTCGCCTGTTGCTGGTAGTAGTTGAGGCGGGTCGCCTTTTGACAGAGGTATCCTTCGGATACCGGATGGGCGGGATCGCCCGTGATTTTATCTATTTGCCCCACCTCATCGAGCTGGATGTGAATGCCGCAATTTTGCGAGCAAAGGATGCAGGCCGTGCGATGTGTCGTACTCATGAGAGGATGCTTATTTTCTTTTCGAAAGCCTTTTGTTCTTTCCTCTCAAGATAGGAAATATTGCTTAAGCTTTTTTTATTTTCAGGACACTGCCATTCCCAGCTTTGAAGGTATCAACCAGCTTCATATACAGAATCGTTCCTGAAAAAAAGATGGTCACGACATTGCCTATGATGATCGGCAAACTCTGAATCATGATTCCATAGGTAAGCCACATCGATACGCCTGATACAAAAATAATATACATACTCAGCGAAATACCGGAAGTGTCCTTTGTCTTGATCGTCTTGATCGCCTGTGGCAAGAAGCTCACAGAGGTCAGAATAGCTGCTATATTTCCGAGGATGAATGATGTTTCCATGATGTTTTCGTTTAGTTCAAGAGGCCATAAACGAGCCTTGCGGCAGAAGGTTGCTTGAAGTAGTTCGCAGTGGGCAGTTGGCAGTTTACAGTTGGCAGTTTACAGTGGGTAGTTTGCAGTGGGCAGTTTACAGTTTAGTCAATTCTTTGATAATCAAAGTATATCTGTCACTGCTAACTGCCGACTTTTAACTGTCGACTCGGTTCTATCAAATCCCACAAATTTCCATACAAATCGGCAAATACAGCGACTGTTCCATATTCTTCATGGCTAGGCGGGCGAACGATTTCAATATCGTGATCGAGCAGGTTTTGGTAATCCCTTTTGAAATCATCTGTGTGCAAAAATAAAAAGACGCGACCTCCGGTCTGATTGCCGATGCGGCTTTGCTGCACTTCATTGGCAGCTTTGGCGAGCAAAAGCGCGCAGGCGCCTTCACCTTTCGGCCTGACGATCACCCAGCGCTTGCTGTCGCTGAGGCGTGTATCTTCGATCAGATCGAAATGCAATTTTTGGGTATAAAAGGCGATCGCGTCGTCATAGTCCGCTACGACGAGTGCGATATGGGCGATTCTTTGGTTCATGTCAGGAAGTCTTTTTACAGCGAATAAATATAAAATTGGGCGCCATGCGCGTATCGGCCAGGTTGGGGTATTTTTGAGCTATTTCCTCGGAGACCATAGACTCCCTGAGTGCTTCTATTTGAAGGTGATGGCGGAGCAAAGTTGAGATGACGGTCTCCAGCCTGCGGTGATAATTATGCATATCTACCCCCAACCAACTCGTCACACGAAGGCCCTCATCACTATAATTTGTGACTTTAAGGGCGAGTTTTTCTCCTTCTTCATCCCGCAGGTAAAAGTCGTCATTGTGGGCAGAGGTGAATACAGGATGTTCCTGCGAAAAGAGGAGCTGCCCTCCCGGCCGCAAAGCGCGGCTGATACCTGCGATCAGGCGATCGAAATCTTCCACATATTGCATCGCCAGCGAGCTGGTTACCAGATCATAAGCTTCCGTAGGAAAGTCATAGCTTTCCATGCTTCCCGCTTCAAAGTCAATCGCCGGATGGCTGTAGAAAGCGCGGGCCCGCGCGATCATTTTCTCCGAGATATCTACGCCCACAACCGCATGCGCGCCTTGCTCCACATACCACCGGCTCATCTCGCCATAGCCGCAGCCGAGGTCGAGAATCTCCTTGCCTGCCAATGCCGGAAGCATAGATTTGAATATCGGTATCTCGACATTGTCGTTGTAGTTGTTTTCGCGTTGGCGGATGCCGAGGTATTTGGCGAATGCTGTTTCGTTATCGTATGGATTGTTCATCGTATCATGTGAAGATTGGACGCTGATTTACGCTGATTTTTATGATAAGATTATGTAAAAAAACAGCGCAAATCATAATAATCATAACAAATCTGCGTCAACTCTTACTTTTTGACACCCAAATTCTTCTGCCATTTCCACGCACTCGCCATCATCTCCTCGATCCCCAGCTTCGTCTTCCAGCCCAGGCGCTCCAGGGCTTGGGTGCTATCCGAATAGATGGCCACCACATCGCCCGCACGGCGGTCTGCGATCTCATAATTGAGTTTCTGGCCGGTGACGGCCTCGAAAGCGTTGATCGCTTCGATCACGGAGATGCCCTCGCCTGTGCCGAGGTTATAGACTTCGTAGGGCGCTTGGTTTTTATTTTCCAACAAATAATCCAATGCCTTGATATGGGCCTCGGCGATGTCTACGACATGGATGTAATCACGGATGCAGCTGCCATCGCGGGTGTCGTAATCGCCCCCAAAAACCATCATTTTGGGAATGATGCCTGCGGCGGTCTGGGTGATGACCGGCACCAGGTTGGTGGGTTTGTTGATGGGGAGTTCCCCATTGAGGCCCGTGGGATGCGATCCCACGGGATTGAAGTAGCGTAGCGCTACGACCTTCACTTTGTCCTGGCTACGGACATAGGCTTTGAGCATTTCTTCTCCCACCAGTTTGGTGTAGGCGTAGGGCGACTCTGCCCCGCTGGTGGGCGTATCTTCGCTGACAGGCAGTTTTTCGACATTGCCATAGATAGAGCAGGAAGAGGAAAAAATCAGGTTGGGAATATTAAATTCTTCACAACATTTACAAATGTTGATCAGCGATTCAAAGTTGTTGTGGTAGTATTCCATCGGTTTTTCGACCGACTCGCCCACAGCCTTGAGGGCGGCAAAGTGAATGACTCCCACGATGTCATCATATTGCCGAAAAACCGCCCGCGTGGCTTCCAGGTCCACCAAATCCACTTTGTGGTTTTTGTAGTCTTTGCCTGTAATCGCTTTGACGCGATCGACGGTATTCTCATGAGAATTGATGCAGGAGTCGATGGAGATGACTTCGTATTTTCCCTGCTGTTGTATTTCGATGGCGGTGTGGGAGCCGATGTAGCCGCAACCTCCAGTTACAAGTATCTTTTTCATTAAGTTAAATTTTCTCACCGCCTCACCGCCTCTCTGTTCCAATTCTTGTGATGTTTAATTGAACGGAGAGGCGCGGAGTCGAAGAGGGATGATTTTATTTTTGATGCTTTTCTAATAATTCATAGTAGAGAGCGCCCATATCAGCAATCAGCCTCTGATAACTATAGCGCTCCTGCGCAAAGACCGCGCCTTTTGCGCCCAGCTGCTGGCGCAGCGTCCCCTCTTCGGTCAACCGAAGCAGATTTTGGGCCATGCCGTCCACATCTTCTGTGGCGCTGGTCAGAGCGGTTTCGCCAGCGATGATGGTATCGGGGACCCCGCCGACCACGGTCGTGGCGATGGCTTTGCCTGCTGCCTGAGCCTCGATCAGGCTTACCGGTGTACCTTCGTTGAGTGAAGTCAGAGCGATCACATCCAGGCCAGCGATGGCCTCTTCGATCTCCTTGATCCAGGAGGTGAAAGTCAGCGGCTTCACTTCACGCGGCGCGTGCTCGGTGGTGAATTCGATATTCAATTCTTTTGCCAAAGCCTCTGTCGCTGCGCGATCTTCCCCATCTCCGATGATGAATGCGCGCACCTTGTGCTGCGTCTGATCCAGGACCTGACGCAAAGCGTTCAGGAAAAGGGGATGATTTTTGATCGGGACGATGCGCCCGATGATGCCGATGGCGATCTCGTCATCGGCGAGATTGTATTTTTCGCGAAAGCGCTGGCGCTTGGCGGGCTGATCGTCGGTGAACTGAGACAAATCATAGCCATAGCGCACGATGCGCACTTTTTCGGCTTTGCAGACCTTGTAGACTTCGGCTACTTCGTGCTTCATCTGCTCCCCTATGCCGATGATGGCAGAGGACTTGCGCGCCAGGTAGCGCTCCACTTCGAGGAAGAAGCGCGTCTTCAGCGGGCTGAAGTAGGAGTGAAATACATGACCGTGGAATGTATGCAGGATGACCGGCACGCCGCAGGCAGCGGCGGCGAGACGTCCCAAAGCGCCCGCTTTGGCGGAGTGGGTGTGCACCACATCGGGCTTATAGTCCCGGATGACTTGTTTCAAGGCTTTGTAAGCCTTTCGGTCATTGGCGAAGTTGACTTCGCGGTACATGTCTTCGATGTAGATGGGCTCCAGGCCCATTTGCTTGGCCAGGAATTCATAATTCCCTTCAGACTCATCGATCATCCCTGCAACGACCTTGCTTTCAAACTCCGGCTCCATGTATTTTGCCAGGTATAAAGCATTGGAAACCACACCTCCCAGGTTGAGGCGGTTGACTATTTGTAGTACTCGGGGCATAATATTTTCTGCTATCTTCGCACAATGAAGCAGCAAATGTAAAATATTCGAGCCGAATTGGAAATTCAGGACATCCTCATAACGCCTATTTACTTTTTGATCATCTGGTTTGCAGCCAGATTGATCCGGGCGCGTATGCCTGAGGGCTCGGTTGAACGGAAGTATTTTGTGCCGGGTTTGATGGTCAAATTGGTGGGTGCTATAGGAGTGGGAGTTGTTTATAAATTTTATTATCAAATAGGAGATACCCTTTATTACCACGAGGCTGGCCGTATATTTAACGAGGTCTTCTGGCAATCTCCGCAAATTTATTTTCAGAATCTATTTTCAAGTTTCGAATCCGTAAGCGCTTTTTTTTCTGATCAATTTCATAGATATGGTGCGGTTTTCCTGGCGGGAGAATCCACTGTGATCATATCCAAAATCTCAGCAGTTTTTGGTTTTTTTTGTTTTGGGTCATATTTTTCAACGGCTCTATTATTTGCTGTTTTTAGTTATTCTGGTATTTGGGCACTGTTTATCACTTTTCGAAAGTTATACCCCCACTTGAAGACAGAGTTCGCAATTGCATGCCTTTTTGTTCCCTCCCTTTTTTTCTGGGGCTCTGGGATATTGAAAGATAGCATCACTGTTTCAGCGATTGGATGGATTACCTATGCTGTATATCACATTTTTTTTCTGAGAAAACGAATTCTATTTTCGGTTCTCATGATCCTTTTTTGGGGGAAGTTATTACTCCTTGCAAAGTCTTATATTCTAATTGCTTTCTTGCCAGGCCTGGCCCTTTGGATACTTTTCTTTTCCATAAAAAAGATTCATAATAAATCCAGGAGGTTTATTTTAATTGGTTCTTTATCTGTAATAATAGCTCTGGGAGTGGGCTTTAATGCTGGTAGAATAGGTGAAAAAATCCAAGAGAATCTGATAGAAAATGTTTTGGACCGTGCTATTATGACATCTCTTTGGAATGCTACCGGATATACTGAATCTTCTCAATCCGCCTACGAATTAAATATTGACAAAATAGACATAAACAGTCCTGGCAGTATCCTGAATCTGGCACCAGAGACTATTTTTTTAACTCTCTATCGCCCCTTTTTATGGGAGGCCAACAAAATAGTAATTTTACTCTCAGCCCTGGAAAATTTCATTTTCCTCTTTTTTTCCATTCGTTTATTTTTGGTCAGAAATCCCTTTCGGATAGTTAAAAAGATTCTTTCCGACCCCAACTTGATTTTTTTCCTCTCCTTCACCCTGATCTTCAGCTTTGCAATGGGGCTTTCCAGCGGCGTTTTTGGCGCACTGGTGCGGTATAAGATCCCGATGCTGCCATTTTTCGTGGCGAGCCTGTTTATTTTGTATGATAGGAGGAGGAAGGTTTAGGGTTTTGGGTTTCGGGTTTTGGGTTTCGGGTTTCGGGTTTTGGGTTTCGGGTTTCGGGTTTTGGGTTTCGGGTTTTGGGTTTCGGGTTTTGGGTTAGTTCCACTCGATCACTTGTGTGATTCTTTTTGCATTTGCCCAATTGTCAAATATTTTTCCCAAGACTGCTCTTCTTCGCTGGCGCTCGGCATCTGTCATTTCGAAGCGAAATAACTGCTCTATCAGCATCTGCATATCGCCGGGCGAATCGGCGATGATGCAGGCATCCTCCAGCTCGGTACCCGCAATCATGGGTGTATTGACCATGACAAAACGGCCCGTATAGAGCGAATGCAGCAATTTAAGCTTGATGCCGGTATCCTGAAAGCTGGGAAGCACATGCACATGCGCCTGGCGCATGAGGTCGCTCATCTCGGCTTCGCCGGGATTGTGGCGTAGTTGGATATTGTCATGTTGTGCGATCGTCCCGATCAATTCCGGCAGAGGGTCTGCCCCAGCGATGACCAGCCTGAAAGGCAGATTCGAAAAGACTTTTTCAATCAGAAACATCGCCGCCTCATGGTTCTCCGCCACGCTCAGCTTGCCATGATAGAGGCAATACTCGCCTTTGCCCAACTGGATATTTACATCTAAATGCGAATGAAAAGCGGGCAAATATTCCACGCCCACATACTTCTCTTCCAGATAGGCTTTGTCTTTCTTCGAAATGGCAAAAATGCGGTCGGCATCCCAGAGTACGATCTCGTACTTTTTCAACACCTTGGCCTCCTGCTGCATATAGCGCCTGCGCACTAAATCCTTTTCCCGCTTTGCCAACAGCTCATAATACTGCCACTCGATATTGTGCATGCGCACATATTTTTTGCGATGCTTCAGGCTCTTGTGATCGAGGTAATAGCAGCTATGGAGGCCTTCAAACCAGATCGGATGATTATCCGCCTGGAGGCGCTTCAGCAAGTCCTTGGAGCGGCGCGAGTAGGTGATATGGGGGATTTTGAGGGGCAAAGACTGCAAAGGCTTTTTGCGGTCGTAGTAGTGCACCTCCGCGCAAAGCGCGGAAAGCTCCCGGGCGGCGGGCCGCCCATAGGCAAAGCAATGCAGGATGATGCGGACTCCCGCCTCCGACAGCGCCTTGATGCGGTAGTACACATCGATCACACCGCCGTAGTCCGGCGGATAAGGAATATCGAAAGATATGAGGTGCAGTACCATGAGTCAAAGGTAAAACTTTGGGAGGATAGGAAGAGTAAAACTTTCAAGGGACTTCATCAAGGGATGAGTTGCTTGTTTGATGGGGTGTCAGCAGGTTAAAGGCAGGTGCTAAGCCCTCTCCCCATCGGCATTGGTTGTGAGCACATCACTCATATAATCAAAATAAGGCCGCATGGCCTCAAAGGTCAAAGCTATTTCCTCCAGGAAATCCGGGCGGAGCACCTGCTCATCAGTGAATGCGCGGGATACCACAAAGGATTTGTGGCGGATCAGGTCGATGTTGGGATGCTCCTTGTCGTAGCCTTTGGGAGCGGTTTTTAGCTTGTCGCCCCTCAGTTCGCCAAAATATTGTTGGAAAGTCGGTGAAGCAATGATCTCGCGGATCGGATCGGCATCTACTGCAAATTCATCCCGGATGCGCTTGAGGTCGTCCTTATCCGGGCCCCAAAATCCGCCACCCACAAAGCTGCCGCCTCCCGGCTCTACATGAAAATAATAGCCGCCACGCAGCCACTGAGTGGCTCGCTTGAAACTGCCCGACCAGTGGTTTTTATAGGGCGCTTTATCTTTGGAAAAGCGCACATCACGGTAGATGCGAAAAAGAATCTTTTTGCCACTCATGGGCACCAGTTGGTCGGATTGGCTCAGGCGGTCAAAGAGCGCCTCGGCAAATGTGATCATATTTTGATGCGAAGCATCATAGCGGGCTTTTTGGGCCTGAAACCAGTCGCGGTTGTTGTTGGCCTGGAGGTCAAGGAGAAATTGAACGGTTTCTGGTTTGATCATTTTGATTTGAGGATGAGAGGATGAGAGGATGAGAGGATTAGCAGATTCGCAGGATGGGTAAAAATATGTATTTTTTTTCTTTCGGTTTTTGGGGAGATTATATACCAGCTTATCGGTATTCTCGCCTGATGGAAGAGGATTTCTAATCTGAAAATCGTTTCGCCATCAAAAAAATCCTTCCTTTGTAATAGAACCTCATTCACTACATTCAAATTCCTTGTTTAGAAACTGTTTTATGCTCCCCAAAAGCACAAGACTTATCCGGTATATGTTGGATATTGGCAATAGCTCTGCTTTGCCACCACTGGAGCATTTGGCCCGAAAGATTTACAATTTTGACCTTTGGATGGGGGTTTTGCTGCCTTTGATCGCCCTCGTGTATTTTTTATCCCATGGGCTGATAGATGATGGGGGCTATTCCCCTTTTGTCATCTTTGCTATTGTTTTCTTCTTTCTTTTTTGCCTGATTTTAAATTCCATAGGATATTATATTCAATCGGTATACCTGAGCCTGATCGTTATTTTTGGCCTCGTCATCACCACGCCCATGCGTGCGGAAAGTTGGTTTGAGCCCTTGCTTTTGATCCCCGTAGGCATCAATGCATTTATTTACCTTCCGCATAAAAGGATACTTGCCCGAGCGATCTTTCTCTTCTTTGTCATTAGCGGTACAGTCTCTTTTTTCCTTTTTCTAAACCTTGACCACCTGACACCCGAGGTTCTTCAGGAGAAAATACCTGTTTTCAGATTTACCCTCACCACTTTTGTTGGGGTCTTGACCTATAAGGCTTTTTCCCTGATTCTGCTGTATCAATTGAGTATGCGGGAAAGTCAGGCGAATGAATCCCGTTACAGAGATTTGTTTGAAAATTCTTATGACGGCATCGTCCGCATAGATAGCAAAGCAAATATCGTGGATGCCAACAAGGCAGGGCGGAGGTTATTGAATATTGAAAAAGGTGAAAAGATTTCCCTGAAGAAGCTGACGCATCCTGAAGATATTGAAAAAGCCTTAGGGTTTTATGAAAAATTAAAAGAGGAAGGCTACTACTCTGGCTATCAGGGGCGTGTCAATCTGAAGAATGGCGGTATCCGCCATATTGAAGTAAATTCTGTCGCCCTCAAGGACGCCCAGGGTAACTTTATCGGCTCACACGATATCGTCCGCGACATCACCGAAAAGAAAAAAACAGAGACCGCTTTACGGTTGAGCGAAAAGCGATTTCGAAGGATTTTTGAAGTCAGCTCTGTGGGGATTCTGGTAGCGGATATCTCCGTGGTTAAGGAGCAAATGGCGGCCATGAGAGAGACAGGGCATGACGATATACTGTCTTTGGTAAAAAGACAACCTCATCTGCTGTATTCTTCTTTTCAATTGGTGAATTTCATTGACTGCAATGACAAACTTCTGGAGTTGGTTGGCTTACCCAATCTGGCAGAATTTAAGCGAAAATTCAGGTACTTACTGAAGCCCCAATCCCTGTGGGAATTCATAGAAGAGGCCCAGGCTATATTGAAAAGGGAAGACCACTTTGAAGGCGAGCTAACGCTCCAATCTGCCGCTGGAGATGAGAAAATACTTCTCTACAGTGTCAATTACCCCAAAGATGGAGATATGACGCAGGTGGTCTACACCTTTATTGATATCACCGATAAGAAGCATAACGAAAGAGAATTGACGCGGCATGTGGAGGAGCTTACCAAGGCAAATGAAGAGCTGGACAGCTTTGTCTACAAGGTGGCGCATGACCTGCGGGCACCTCTCACCAATGTGGTGGGCCTCATCAACCTGGCCATAGATGACGAAAATGTCAAGGGGGCAGAGACCTATTTGCACTTGCAAAAGAAGAGCGTGGAACGCATGGATGCCTTTATCAGGGATGTGGTAGACTTCACCCGCAATGTGCGGCAAGAGGTTGCTTTTGCTGAAGTAAATATAGAAGAAATAATAGATGAAGTCATTTCCATGCAGCAGGAATCCATGCTGGGAAACCAGGTCCAAATCTTCAAAGAGTTGGAAGCGGGGCCACTCTATTCTGATCCTATGCGTATCCGCATCATCCTCAATAACCTGATTTCCAATGCACTCCTTTACCATGATGACAGTAAAGCCCTTTCGCAGGTAAAAATAAGCACAAAGTTTATCAAGGGAAGCTGTAGGTTGATCGTTGAGGACAACGGCAAAGGGATCGACCTTAAGTACCAGAAAAAAGTATTTGATATGTTTTTTCGGGCAGATAGCAAAACGAAAGGTTCTGGCCTGGGACTTTATATCGTAAAAGAAGTGGCAGAAAAAATTGGAGCGGAAATCCAATTGGAATCAGAACGACATGTATTCACCAGATTCAGCTTGATTTTTCCCTATACTCCTAATCCTCCGCAAATAAACGGGCATGCAAAAGACAATTGAAATCGTGAAAAAACCAACTCTTTACATTTGGTTGGTAGATGATGACCCCATCGCTAACATCATCAACCAGAAATCCATATCGATCCACTTCCCCCAGTCAAAAATCCAGGTCTTCCAAAGCCCTTTGGATGCTTTTGAAACACTTGTTTCCCGCGCCGATTTACGCCCAAACTTCATCCTTCTGGACCTGAATATGCCCCTCATGGAGGGCTGGGAATTTCTTGACGGGATGGGGAAAAAAGGCATAGACGTACCTGTGGTTATCCTCACATCTTCATTTTATGAAGAAGACGAAATTAGAGCCCAGGGCTACCGTCAGGTATGCCATTTCATGACCAAGCCTATCAATATGGAAGAATTGAAAAGGGTATTATAAGTATCCGTTGCGGCCATGCCGCAAATATTTCTACCTTTGCCCATATCTCAGGTGCCTGAGCAAATAACCATTTGTAAGGGTGAAAAGGGAAGCAGGCGAGACTCCTGCACTGTTCCCGCAGCTGTGAGCTCTTCTATATTTGGATACTGACCAAAACCACTGGGAGGGGGGGATGTTTCGAGTTTCGAGTTTCGAGTTTCGAGTTTCGAGTTTCGAGTTTCGAGTTTCGAGTTTGGGGTTTCGAGTTCTGAGTTACCCGAAACCCGAAACCCAAAACCCAAAACCCAAAACCCAAAACCCAAAACCCAAAACCCTGCCCCGTCCCGGGAAGGTATATCCAAATAGAGCAAGTCAGAAGACCTGCCTGGGTGTTTGTCATGGATTGCTTTCGGGAGAAAGGCAACCTTAACACACATTTTATGCAAAAGACATCCTACATTCAATTGTTACTGGTTTTGGGAGGCATGTTCCTTTCACTCCTGACCCACCCGCTTTCCGCCCAAAACGGCGTCGAACGCATCGCCATCGTCAATGGAGGCCAGTTTGGCAATCCCAACGAAAACGTCAATGTCATGCTTTATGATCCTGTATCGGGCAGTGTAGCTGTCATTGACACCATCCACACCTCATCAGTGCAGGAAATCCTGCTGGAAGGAAGCACCGCTTATGTGGCTGCCCAGGATTCCATCGTAAAATACGATCTCAGTACAGGCAAGCGCCTTGCTGCTGCAGCCTTTGGTGCGCCCAGCACCGCAAAACTGGGCGTCTATGGCGACTATTTGCTGGCAGGCAATTGGTACGGACTCAGCGAAGGGAACCTTCGGATTTTTGACAAAAATGACCTGTCTTTTGTAGACAGCATCCCGCAGCTCAGCAAAGGCGCGCGCGACTTTGTCATCGTTGGCGATACCGCCTATGTGGTGCAAAACTTCACCAACCAGTTTTTCGGCGATTCCGCCGGCTATATTTCCGTCGTAGACCTGAAGCGCCTGCGCTTTGTGCGGGATATACCCCTCGACCCGAGGGACGAGTTGGGGCGGCTGGTCTACCAGCAAGGCAAATTGTACGGCCTCAATCCCAATGCTGAAACCATTGAGGTTTACGACATCGCAGCAGGGCAGGTCTTGCCCAAAAGATTTACAGGCGTAGACCTGCAGACGGGCCCCACGGGTGCCCAATGGGTCCTTTACGACGATTTCCTGTATACCAAAATGAATAATGGAATCGGTAAATATGACCTGGTCAGCAATCAGCTCGTGACAGTGAACCTGATCGACACTTTCGCTACGGCCTTTGCCCTGGATACAGTGAATGACCTTTTTTACCTCACCCAAACGGATTTTTTCTCCTATATGCGTGGTGGTATTTACAACACCATGGGAAGCAAAACAGGCATTTTCCCTGTGGGTTTTTCGCCCGAAGCGATCGGTATCGTGTACAACGATCTGCCTGTTGCCCATAACGATGGCGGTTTTACCCCCACCAGCCAGCCCATCCTGCTCGATGTACTCGCCAATGACGAAGACGATGGCGGCCTGACCGTCGAGCTGAAGACCAGCCCGCAACATGCGATGGTTTCTATTCAGGGCAATCAGTTGTTCTATGAGCCAGATGCGGGCTTCACGGGTTTTGACAGATTTATCTACTATGCGGTAGATGGCTGGGGAAAGCGCGATAGCGCGGAAGTGCAGGTGCAGGTGGGAAGTACGACTTCCCCCCAAAAGCCAGGCGATTATGGCCTGGAGCGCGTCATCTTCTCCA
The DNA here is from genome assembly GCA_030430205.1 of Bacteroidia bacterium. Taxonomy (GTDB): domain Bacteria; phylum Bacteroidota; class Bacteroidia; order J057; family J057; genus JAUIGE01. The sequence goes on from JAUIGE010000059.1 coordinate 19,073, forward strand.
CGGGAGGGACTTTCCTTGCCGGAGGCAATGAAGTGACCGCTTACAGCTACAATCCCGAAAAGCGGGAATTGAAAACCTTTGACAAGGTGGTAGGAGATTTTTCCAATGCTGTGGCTGTCGAAAGCCATTATGTCTATATGCATGTAGGCCGTTCGGACTTCAGCCCTTATGGCAAAGATCAGCTCATCAAATACCGCATGGATGAGGGAATAGCCGTGGACACGGCTTTTGATGTGGGCGGAACCCACCAGATTTTGATCTACAATGACTACCTGATTTTGGCGCGGGCCTTTGGCGCGGATTCCCATTATGTATTGGTTTTTGACAAAAACAATTTGCAGGCAGGCCCTGTCTTTTCTGACGAAAATATTCCCTCCGAAACCGCAGGCGCGGTCGTGCTGGACGGCAAACTTTATGTTTCCTTCAACCAGGCTGACACAGCCCGTCTGGCTGTTTTTGACCTCAGCGGGGCATCGCCCGCTTTTGACCGCCTCATCAAACTCGATAGCCTGGCGGCTCCTATGGGCGAACTTTTCACTGATGGAAAGCATATTATTGGCCTTTCTGAAAAGGTGCTCTATCCTCCACCCAGCTTCAATCCCGTCATTGTACGGGCGGGGGTGACGCTTTTTGATCCGGCCAACGACAGTTGGCAGACGATAGCGACACCCGCGGCCAGTGGAGGCCTGGGCGTTTATGGCGATAGCCTGTACGCCCATTTCAATACTGGCCCAGGTATTTTTAACCTGAAAACGCTGGCTTTGGATCAAAGTCCGCTTTTCCCACTGGACTATACCGCCGCGGCCCGTGATCCGCGCACGGGCAGCCTCTTTTTCCTGCAAACTGATTATTTCAGTTTTGGGCTTTTGGGCAGCAGCAACGCCCTGGGCGAATTTCGATTTGACCTGCCGACGGATATATCCGGCGAGGCGATCGCCCTGGCCTACAACCATGCACCCACCGCCAAAAATGATTTGGAAAGTATTCCAACCGCAACTTTGCTAAGCGATGTCTTGCAAAATGATTCCGATCCCGACGGTGACAGCCTGACTGTCAGCATCATAAGCCCCCCTCAAAACGGCAGTGCCGTCGTTATGAACAACCAAATCAGCTATACCAATAGCAATGGGTCTCCCGATTCCATCAGCTACCGCGCCAGCGATCCCTGGGGAAGAGGCGATGTCGCCAAAGTCTATTATGGAGTGGCGGATAAGCTGGAAGATGAATGGCCTTTCGGAGAAATAAAGCTTTTTCCCAATCCTGCCAGCGAGTATCTTTTTCTGAAATGGGAGAAAATGCCTCTTCGCGCTTTTTCACTGCAAGTGACGGATTTACAAGGGAAAATCTTGTTGAATAGCCATTTTCAAAGCGTCCGGCAAGTTCAAATAGCGGTCAGTCATCTGCCAGCGGGCAGCTACCAACTGCTGGTGAAGCATGAGGGGCGTATGTGGGCAAAAAGCTTTGTGAAGCGATGAAAAAATTGATTTTTCTGCTGGCTCTGTCTTTTCTTCTGCCTTTTTCCCTTTCTGCCAATAAGCTCCAACTCACTGATCTTCAGCCTCAGGGCAATAAACTGGAGCTGAAGATTTCCTGGGAAAATAGCTGGAAGCTGGAACGTGCGCCTTTCAATCACGACGCCGTCTGGCTTTTTGCCAAATACCAGAATGCGCAGGGCGAATGGCTGCCTATTGATTTGAGCACCAGCATAGCGGATCACGGAACAGGCGACAGCCTGCTTATGATAGAGACGGTCACCGATGGGAAAGGCGTTTTTGTGAAAAGGCGAAAGGAGGGCGAAGGTAATATCCCTTCCATCTCTCTGAGCCTGCAAATGGCACACATGCCCGCTCAGGCCCAGGCCATCAAGGTATTTGGTATTGAGATGGTCTACATCCCCGAAGGCCCCTTCTGGATCGGCGACAGCCTGCAGGCGAACAGCTTCCGCAGGGGAGATGGGGCGGGGCCCTTTCGCATCACTTCGGAAGCGATGATTCCCGTCGGCACAGCCGCCGGACAACTCTACAATGGCGGCGACTTCCCGCCAGAGGCGGACATCCCTGCCACCTATCCCAAAGGCTACGCCGCCTTTTACCTCATGAAATACGAGCTGACGCAGGAGCAATACGTTGACTTTCTCAACTGCCTGAGCTTCGGCCAACAGCTCGAACATACGCGCATCTCACCAGCCTCCCAGGCCGGACGCCATGCGCTGGCTGTCAGCAGCAGCAATCCGCAGCGAAATGGGATCATCATCGGGTCGCCCGGCAATGCCGGCGGTCCTCCCGCAAGCTACGCCTGCGAAGGCGCACAGGACGGCATCTTTTTCGCCGCCGATGACGGCCAAAACCGCGCCTGCAATTTCCTCGAATGGAGCGACCTCGCCGCTTACCTCGACTGGGCCGCTCTGCGGCCCATCACGGAGTTGGAATATGAAAAGGCCTGTAGAGGCCCGGAATACCCGCTTCCCGGCGGCTTTGCCTGGGGCACAGATCAGGCCATAGACGCCAATACCGTCATCAATGACGGCAGAGCCTCCGAAAGCGTTTCGGAGCAGGCGACGGCTCAGGCTGGCCTTGCCAGCCATGGCTATGCGGGCCCGCAGGGGCCGCTGCGGGTGGGTTTTGGCGGCAGCGCCGCCAGTGATCGCCTGCAGATCGGCGGCAGCTACTATGGCGTGCTTGAACTCAGCGGCAACCTCTGGGAGCTGTGCGTGAATGTGGAGGCCACGGGACTGGCTTTTGAAGGCCAGCCCGGCGACGGGCAACTCTCTGCCTTTGGTCTGGCAGATGAGGCCTTCTGGCCTGTCTCTGATGGCGTAGGCCATCGGGGCGGCGCGCTCAATAGCGGGATTACCGGACCTTTTCGCGATCTTGCGATCTCCGATCGCTTTTATGCGGGTTTGTTTCCTTCTGTCAGAAGGAATACGGGGGGCGGAAGAGGCGGACGATGAAATAACAGAAACCTAAAAACCAGCTACCATTGAACCCACAAACCTTTACTTACTGCTGCTATGCGTGGCTATCCCTGGCGGTGATCATCCATTTCCTGCTGTTTTTTGTGGCAGCACCTTTTGGCAGGCACACTTCAGAAAAGTGGGGGCCTATGATCAATAACAAGCTGGCCTGGATACTCATGGAGTTACCTTCTCTCAGCATCATGCTGTTTTTTTTGTGGACTGGCACGAACTCTACCTCCTCTTTTGCCTGGATACTCTTCGCCTGCTGGATTTTTCATTATGTAAACAGAACTTTTATCTACCCGCTCAGAATCAAGCCCACCGACAAAAAGATGCCACTTGTCATCATGTTGAATGCTGTCATATTCAACCTGGTGAATGCAGGCCTCAATGGCTATTTCCTGGCAGAACTTGCCGATCCCGAAAAGTATGGCAGTGCCTGGCTAAGTCACCCTATCACGATTGCAGGCTTTTTGCTTTTTTGCACAGGGCTGTTTATCAACTGGAGGGCCGATCACATTCTGATCAATTTGAGGAAGCCCGGAGAAAAAGGATACCACATCCCACGGGGATTTTTGTTTACATATGTCTCTTCGCCCAATCTTTTGGGCGAGATCATCGAGTGGGCGGGCTTTGCCCTTATGGCCTGGAACCTTCCGGCTTTGACCTTCGCCATCTGGACCTTTGCCAACCTGGTGCCCCGTGCCAAAAATCACCATGAATGGTATCATGAGCACTTCGGGGACTATCCCCAAAAACGCAAAATTGTGTTTCCTTTTATATATTAAGGCATTCATCAGTTTTTACAAAAAGGCTGTTTGTCAAGATATTGGAATAGATGTATCATGGAAGAGAATCAATTTGGCATATCCGGTCTGACAGATGAGGAGGTTCTTCTCTCCCGGAAAAAATATGGCCGAAATATCCTGCAATACAAGAAGGAAAACGGATTTTTCGATGCGATCAGGTCGCTCATCAAAGAGCCGATGGTCATCCTCTTGCTGGCGGTTTCCAGCATTTATTTTGTGAGTGGGGAAATCGGTGATGGGCTTTTTCTTTCCGCAGCCGTCATTTTGGTGGCTGTTATTTCCCTTTACCAGGATTCCAGGAGCCGCAATGCCCTCGACAAGCTCAAAAACTTCACCCAGCCACACTGCAAGGTAATCCGAAATGACAGGCTGGAAAAAATAGCAAATGAAGAACTGGTGGTAGGAGACAGCCTTTTGTTGGAAGAAGGCGGCGCTGTCTCTGCCGATGGTACCATCGTGCATTCCCACGATTTTTCGGTGAATGAATCCATTCTCACAGGAGAGTCCTTTGCAGTCTCCAAAGACGCCCAGCAAGAGGACAATCAGGTGTTTGCCGGCACAACGGTAGTCAGCGGGCTGGCGGTCGTCAGGATAGAGGCCATTGGAAATCTGACCCAGCTCGGAAAAATCGGCAAAGGCCTGGAGCAGATTCAGGAGGAGAAAACGCCGATGGAATTACAGATCAATAACTTCGTCAGGAAAATGGTCATCCTGGGTGCCATCATCTTCCTGATTGTCTGGGCGATCAATTATATGAATTCCCGGCTGGTGCTGGATAGTTTGCTGAAGGCACTTACCCTGGCTATGAGCATCCTGCCGGAAGAGATTCCGGTGGCATTTACCACCTTTATGGCATTGGGGGCCTGGCGCCTGATGAAGCTGGGAATCGTGGTCAAGCAATTGAAAACGGTTGAAACCCTGGGCAGTGCCACGGTGATATGTACAGATAAAACCGGTACCCTGACAGAAAACAGGATGAGCCTGGCGAAAATTTTCAGCCTGGCTTCCAACCAGATCATCGCACCGAATGCAGCGATGGACAGCGCTCAGCAGGAGCTGCTGAATCTGGCCATGTGGGCCAGTGAACCTCAGGCTTTTGATCCCATGGAGATCGCTCTCCATGAGGCTTATGGCGAGTTTATAGCTGAAGATGAGCGCGCTCATTTTCACATGCTGCATGAATATCCCCTGGGCGGAAAACCGCCAATGATGACGCATATATTCGAAAATGATCAGGGAAAGCGGATCATCTCTGCCAAAGGCGCACCCGAGGCACTGATGGCAGTATCTGCCCTCACCAACGCCCAAAGGCGGGATATAGAAACAGCCCTGAAAAGCCTGACAGCCGAGGGCTATCGGGTGTTGGCTGTCGGAGAAGCCACTTTTTCAGGGAGCTCTTTCCCGAAGGAGCAGCAGGCATTGCCTTTTGCTTTCAAAGGCCTGGTGGCCTTTTACGATCCACCCAAGCACAACATAGCCGCCGTTCTGGAAAAATTTTACCAGGCAGGCCTTTCCGTCAAAATCATTACCGGAGATATAGCAGATACGAGCCTGGCCATTGCCCGGCAAATTGGATTTAAGGGAATAGAAAAGCATGTCTCAGGCCATGATCTTCTGGATTTGCCTGAAGAACAACTGGGGAAAAAAGTAATGGATACCCATATTTTCACCCGCATGTTTCCCGAGGCAAAATTGAAAATCATCAATGCCTTGAAAGCGGAAGGGCAGGTGGTAGTCATGACCGGTGACGGCGTCAACGATGGCCCGGCCTTGAAAGCGGCACATATCGGCATTGCTATGGGGAAAAGGGGGACAGAAATCGCCCGGGAAGCCGCTTCCCTGATTCTGGTTGATGATGACCTTGCTCGCATGGTGGACGCCATCGCGATGGGAAGAAAGATTTATGCCAACCTGAAAAAAGCCATTCAGTATATCATCTCGATCCATATTCCCATCATCCTGACGGTTTTTTTGCCGCTGGTCCTGGGCTGGATATATCCCAATATTTTTTCGCCTACCCATATCATCCTGTTGGAGTTGATTATGGGGCCTACCTGCTCCATGATTTATGAAAATGAACCCATGGAGCCCAATGCCATGATCAGGCCTCCCCGGCCATTTAATACCACTTTTTTTAATTCGAAAGAGCTGACTACCAGCATCATACAAGGACTTGTGATTACGGCAGGAACCTTGTTCACCTACCAGTTTGCCGTAGCTCAGGGGGCCAATGAAGCGCTGACCCGCGCCATGGTTTTTACCAGCCTGATGTCAGCCAATATCTTCCTGACGCTGGTAAACCGCTCCTTTTATTATTCGATACTGACTACCCTGAGCTATAAAAACAAGCTGATAGGCCTTATTCTGGGGCTAAGTGTGGCGATTTTGGGCATCATTCTGTACGTTAAGCCGATCGCGCTTTTCTTCGAATTTGAATTTTTGGATTTGCCGAATTTGCTCTTTTGCCTGGTGGTGGGCTTTGTGTCGGTTATTTGGTTTGAAGGGGTGAAAGGATATAAGCGGATGTATACCGTGAATATTCGAAAATAAGCTGCTCCAAATATTGAAAAAGAAAAGAATAGACAGGATGACAGGATTTACATGAAAGAGCTTTTGGTATCCTGTTTATCCTGAAAATCCTGTTAAAAAATATTGCCTAAAAGCTCTTGCTTTTTTTAAAAACAATTACCAAATTGAGACTGTTCGCGAGCAAAAACTTTTTTAGCCTTAATCTAAATCCAGGTTCCATGAAGTAATTGTCAATCTTCCATTTTCCCTTGTCAATTTCCCATGCCTACAAATAGGTCAAGGCTCCTCCTATCATTTTTAACCATCCTAATTAATTCATTATTATGAAAATTTTACCCCCCCCCCCATTAATTTCAAGTTGATAATTTTTTGTATTATCACTCTACTTGCGACGAATTATTTAAATGCTCAACAATTGTTCTGTGGCAACAGTACCCCTTCTAATTGTAACCTAACTGTCAATACGTTTACAGCTGAAGAAATATCAACTTTCCAGTTTGGTGTAGCTCACTTCAAAGTAGGCCCTAATCGTCAGCTTTTTGTTGTTCCAAACTTAGGAAATGGAGGTTTTAATTATCTTTCTCAGACAGGAGATATGGGTCTCATCTTCTCTGATGGATTGGCGAGTGGGTTAAAAAATCAAAGTGCAGGTCTGGTTCTTGGTCCCTGGACGGCTGGTCATACCGGCATCAGAATCGCCAGTGATGGAAAGGTGGGAATTGGTGTTGCGCAGCCGCAAAAAGCCCTTGATGTAGATGGCAGCATTCATGTAAGTGGAAATATTGGAATCGGCATAAACAATCCTTCAGCAAGCCTTCATATCCTCGGTGCCTTCAAAATGAGGAGCATATCATCTGGCCTGAATGAATTTGAAATCAATGATCTGGGCGAAGTAAGGTGCCGAAAAATAAATGTAGATACAGATTACATTCCTGATTATGTTTTTGCGCCAGATTATCCGCTTCTTTCTCTGGAAGAGTTAAAAATCTACATTGAAACACATAGGCATCTTCCTGGTATCAAATCAGAGGCTCGGTATATGGAGGAAGGAAGTGTAGATGTGGGAGAATTACAGCTCAATCTGCTCGAAAAAGTAGAAGAACTCACACTCTATGTGATTGCCTTACAGGAAAAAATTGAGCAATTAGAAAAAGTTCAGAACAGCCAGGCAAAACCTCAACTTGAAAAAAGCGACTCCCATGAAAAATAAATTTTTCATTTTGGGCATACTGCTGGCAGCAATATGCCTATTTTCTCCTGCTTGTAAAAAGCCCTGCTTCGATCCGCAAAATCCTGACTGTGAGGATTATGATCCTTGCTACGGGGAAAAGGAGACAAGCGCAGCCTTTGGCATGTATGAAACGATATTTTGTTCCTTTACCGACACCATGCTCAGAGCGACAGATACAACCATGGGCGGTTATGTTCAATTCATCGCACAGGACTTTCTGGAAGAATACCAATGGAAAGTAGGCCAGGATGCCCGCATTTTTACCACCAAAAGCTTCAGGCTAAACTTTACCGGATTTACGGGAGATGTCGAGATACAACTCATTGGCAAAAAAAGCCCTACCCAGAGTTGCTTTCCGCTGGATGATGGGATAGACACGGTCAAGCGTATGTTGCACTTGAAAAGCTACACAGAAGATGTCCATCCTTTCTGGAACAAAAAGTATAGAGGTTATACCACAGATGAGCCTGATTCTATCTATACCATTGAATTTACGGAAATTCCTATCGGCGGCCTGGGGCTTAACCATTTCCCCAGGGGATGTGACCGGCCAGACAATTGGATGATTGGAATAAATAGCAACTATACAGGCTTTTGCCTGGTAAATCCAGATTCTTCAAATTTTCATGACTGTGGGTTTCCCACGGGTTATGGAGAATTGCACACCGATCGAAAAACCCTGCATATCTATTACCGTGTTACGGAAAATGATGAGAGAGTGAGTAAGGAGTTTGTTGGTACCAAAATAGAATAATCATGAAAAAATATATTATACCTATCTTTCTCATGCTCAGTACAGCAGGAGTTTGGGCACAGCACTGCCAGCCTAATACAACAGGACCTACAGTCAATATTTGGGATTGGCGGGAAAGCGAAAATTATGAATACCACATTATAGGAGAAGAATTCCCACTCTATGGGAATACCCCCTTTCATGCTGTCCCTTTTATCAATCAATCCAATGTATTTTTTCTTCAGGGAAATACAGACAAGGATAATTATGTAGAGGACGGTTGGGAATTAATCGCCAAAAACTTTGGCACAGCACAGGAAAAAGTGAATGCAC
>JAUIGE010000015.1 GCA_030430205.1 Bacteroidia bacterium
GGGTGGGAGTAAACTGTATTGACGACGATCTGCTTCTATAAATTTCCGCATCTATATGGAATTTTATTATTTTCGTAAATTACGAATTATTTTGGAAAGTTATAGCTCTCTCCGACAGGCTGCTAGCAGCAGAAAAACAATAGAAAGTATCGTTTTCATTGGATGGAGTTAGAGGATTGGGCACTCCTGGTTGGCTCAACCAGGAGTGCCTTTGCATTATTTTATAATAGATACCTGTCCAGACTTAATGACACCTTTCTGGTTTTTCAACACAAAAAGGTATTGACCTTGTGAGACCTCCCGCGTATCCCAAAGCACTTGCCCTTCTGGGTCACTAAGAGAGAATACCTTGATAGTTCTCCCTGATAAATCCATAACAACAATACTCGCTTCAGTTTCAATTTCTCCAATTTGATATTCAAAGGTTACAAAATCCCTGGCGGGGTTGGGATATACCTTGACTTCGACAACATCAGCTAATGAAGGCAAATGCTGAGGCGCAGCCAAACGTTGGGGGGCTGTAGAATCGGGCAAAATCAAAGGCACTTCATAACTTTGATTGTAGAAGAAACGCAAGACATTTTGTGCCTGGATACTGCCATCGTCCTGGTAAAGGAAGTTGGGATGCTGGGTGTTGAAATTACAGGCTGTAAATTCCAAGCCTTTGATACCCCACATGGTTATTCGGGGCTTGATGGTGGGAAAACGGTAATTCGTATCTACTTTAAAATCAACAAAATTGAAATAACTGAGGTTATGGCGGTTGTATTTGTAAAATTCAATATCACGCTTGTTATTTCTGAAAATAGCGTTTTCCGCTTCAATCACACCGCCTGCGGAATTTGGGGATTGGAAATCTAAGGTTGTGATGGCATCATTTGCATGTTCGATGATGGCTCCATTCTTAAGAACTACTTTCCCCTGAGGGCTACTGGGAAAAGGAACGATTTGTGGTTGATTGGATGCTCCATGCACATCTATACCCTTCCAGGTGAGTCCGCATTGGTTGGTTATGATACCCCCATCAACTACTAGTTCAGCTCCCGCCCGAACTTTGATAGAAGTGTTTTTCCCCATATTCAATGTACCAAATATAGTGAGCCGCTTTCCTTTGGCTATTTCTATGTCATTATTAACACTGACGACCATTGCTGCTTCTATTGTATCATTTTGATTGATGACCAAGGCACTGTCCAGAGGAGGGAGGGGTGATTCCCATATCCCTCTTCCAAAGGTAGAAACATGAAGTAGGCCTTGACAGTAGGCAATTTCTATATCTGTGACAATGGTTGGTGGGATATTATCAGGGGCCGTACCAATCTAAACCTGACATATGGCCCAAAATCTCATATTCCTGGGCGGTATTTTGAGGTAAATTATTCTGGCTACTTCCCTGAGTTTGGAAAAGAAAGGAAAAAGCAATGAATAGCATCGTTGTTATAACTTGGTTTTCATGATTGGGTCGGTTAATTATGTAGCGAGATAAAAAACCCTTCATCTGCTCACTCTAAACTACAAAAAAACGGCATCTCTCACAAAATATATCCTTCCCATGTCTTTCTCCAACAACCCCAAAACCCCTCATCCCGAAAGGCCTGTCAGCTCAAGACTCGCCGCCATCCTGCTCGCCGCAGGCGATTCCAGCCGGCTCGGCAGGCCCAAGCAGCTACTCATCTGGCAGGGCGAAGCCCTGCTCCATCGGGCCGCCAGGATGGCCCTGGAAGCAGGCTGCAAGCCTGTGGTGGTCGTTGGTGGCGCTTTTGCGCCAGAGGTGGAAGCTGCGGTAGCAGATTTGGAAGTGGATTTCATTTTCAATGAAAACTGGCAAGAAGGCATGGGCACTTCCCTGCAAAAGGCTTTGGCTTATTTTTCTGATATTAGCAGTGATGCCTACCTGCTATTGTTGAGCGATCAGCCTTTTCTTTCTGTGGCGCATCTGGCGCGGATGATCCGCCGGTTTCAGGCGCAGCCTGGGCAGGTGGTGGCTTCAGCCTATGCAGATAGCCTGGGTGTGCCGGTTATTTTTCCGGCCTCTCTTCTCTCAGCTGAGAAGCTGCCTTCAGTCCGATGGGGTGCCAAACAGATTTTGAAAAAATTGCCGGCAGAAGCGATTTCCACTATTCCTTTCCCAAAAGGCGAGATAGATATTGATACGGAGGAAGATTGGGATAATTTGCAGAATAGCTAATTTGCGGATAGAGTCAGATTATAATCTGCCCCTCCAGAAAAGCATCCAAACAAATGAAAAAAACATTCCTCTCCATTCTCCTTAGTCTTTCTTCTTTTTTGCTGATCTCTCAGACCAACCTTTTTTACTACCTGCCCCAGGATGTAGAATACAATGAAAAAATCCCCACCCCGAAGCAATTTTTGGGCTATGAGGTAGGCGAATGGCATGTCAGCCACGACCAGCTCAACTACTATATGCGCGCCCTGGCAAAGGCTTCTGATCGCGTAGAGATAGAGGAAATGGGTGCCAGCCATGAGGGCAGGGCCCTCTTTTTGCTGCGGATAACATCCGTCGAAAACCAGAAGAACATCGAGGAGATCAAGTCTCAACACCTTGCTCTTTCCCAGCCTGCACGCAGCGCCCAGATGAAAACAGATCAAATGCCTGTGGTCGTTTGGCTCGGATATACCATCCATGGGGATGAGGCCAGCGGCAGCAATGCTGCCATGTTATTTGCCTATTACCTGGCAGCGGCCCGCTCGGGCGTTTTGGATCAACTTCTCAGCGAAAGCATCATCCTGATAGATCCCTGCATGAATCCTGACGGCATGAACCGTTTCGCCAGTTGGGTCAATACCCACAAAGGCGAAAACCTGATCACAGATCCCGCCAGCCGCGAGTTTTCCCAGGCATGGCCGGGGGGCAGAACCAATCACTATTGGTTTGATCTGAATCGTGACTGGCTGCCCGGGCAGCATCCTGAGTCGCAGGCGCGCCTCAAAAAATACCACGAGTGGAAACCCAATTTGCTCACCGACCACCATGAGATGGGCAGCGACCGCAGCTTTTTCTTCCAGCCGGGCATCCCCTCCCGCAACAATCCCCTGACGCCGGCCGCCGTCTATAAACTCACCAACGAATTGGCGATTTACCATGCCCAGGCCCTCAACCGAATCGGAAGCATGTATTATAGTGGAGAAAGCTATGACGATTATTATATCGGAAAAGGCGCCACATACCCTGACCTGCAGGGCGGCGTCGGTATCTTGTTTGAGCAGGCTGGCGTGAAAGGCCACGCCCGAGAAACCGAAAACGGCATCCTCCGTTTTCCTTTCGCTATCCGAAATCAAGTGACCGTGTCACTTTCCACCATTGAGGGCAGCCACGCCCTCCGAAAGGATTTGCTGCAACAGCAAAAAGACTTTTTCCAATCAGCCCTCAAAGAGGCGGAAGCCTCTCCTGTCAAGGCTTATCTGGTTGATTTTCAACAAGATGCATACAGAGGCAGAGAATTTTGGAAAATTCTGCAAAGCCATCAGATCAACAGCTATCAGCTGGCGAAGGATGTGCAATTGGCAGGGAAAAAGTTCCTCGCAGGCAAAAGCCTGCTGATTCCCGTTGCACAGGCTCAATACCGTTACCTTACGGCTATATTTGAAAGGCGCACCGCCTTTGAAGACAGCCTTTTCTACGATGTGTCCAGTTGGACATTGCCGCTGGCCTTTGGCCTGGAAGATGCCCGCCTTGACAGCAAAAGCTGGAAAACGGACTTACAAGGCGAACAAATCACCACTTTTCCCTCTACCCCATCCAGCATCATCGGTGGACAAAGCAAATATGCTTATGCATTTCGCTGGGACCATTACCTGGCCCCTCGCCTACTCCATGGCTTGTTGCAGCAAGGCCTGATGTGCAAAGTCAGCATGTTGCCGCTGGAAACAGCAGATGGAACTTTATTTGATAGAGGAAGCATTTTTATTCCTGTTGCCAGTCAGGAAATAGATGCGGAGACTTTGCTCAGCCAGATCGAAGCCCTTGCGACAGAAAGCGGAATCAATATATATGCTATTTCCACGGGTTTTACCCCCAAAGGCATAGACCTCGGAAGTCCCGATATGCGGCCTTTGAGCCTGCCAAAAGTAGCTTTGCTGGTCGACGGTGGGGTGCGTTCCTATGAGGCAGGAGAGGTCTGGCATTTGTTGGATAAACGCTATAACATCCCGCTCAGCCTGCTGGATATCAATCAATTATCCCAAACCAGGCTTTCCCGATATACCAGCCTGGTGATGGCAGATGGCAATTACAACAGCCTGACAGAGGGCGATAAGCAGCAAATCCGATCCTGGATAGAAGCGGGCGGAAGCCTGATCTGCTGGAAGGGAGGCGCCCAATGGGCGGCCCGCGCAGGACTGGCAGAGTGGAGCTTCGCTCAGGGAGGCGCAAAGGAGGTGAATGATTTTCCTTTTGAGGAAAAGGACAGGCTGCGCGGCGCGCAGCGGATTGGCGGAGCGATTTTTTCCGCTCATATAGACGCCAGCCATCCCCTGGGATTCGGCTATCCGAATGGCAAAATAAGCCTGTTCAGGAACAGTAGCCTCTTTATGCAAAGCAGCGGACAGAAGGTCCGCTACCCGCTGCAATACGATACCGAGCCGCTGCAAGCGGGCTATATTTCAGCTCAAAACCTGAAATTGCTGGCGGAGAGCGCCGGAGCTGGCGTACAGACCGTCAAAGACGGTCGGGTGATTGGCTTGTCGGACAATCCCAATTTCAGAGCTTACTGGTTCGGAACGAATAAGCTCTTCGCAAATGCGTTATTCTTTAGCCATTTGATGGATTGATAAGGTCATAAAGAAAAAAATCCGCATTTTCATTCTCCTCCTGCTATGCTTCCTGATCTGGAAATACGCCTTCCGTTCCAGCAAGGAAGAATCGCCCGTTCAGGAAGCACCCACCCAACCTCAAACGGTTCTGCAGGAAGAAGCTGTTGCAGATACTTTTCCTCTTCCAGAAAAAAAAGAAGCTGAACCGCCCAAAGCGACCAGGCATGCAAACAGCCATACAGGTGGGGTGACGATCAGGGAAAAAGGCAAACCAATCGACCTGACAGCAGCCTCTCTGGCCATTGCCCAGTCGCTCGAAGAGAAGGAATTGGCTTACAATTCTGCAAATTTGGCTGATTGCTCAGGCATTTTTCATCGGGTGCTGCAGGAATTTAAAGCGATCTATCCCAAACACAAATATCCTTCCGTGAAAAAATACCGCGATTCGCGCAGCCTCGCATTGTGGTACAAAAAGCAGGGAAAATTAACGGAAGTACAAGCCGGTAAGGAAGAAGAATTGGGCTGGAACATACGTCCGGGCATGGCCATGTTTTATGGCAAAAACGCCATCTCCCATGTTGGCCTCGTTGTCGCTGTCATACGCGACGAGAAGGGGCAGGTACTGCAATATTCGCTTTTCCATGGGCGCAATCCGCGCCATTTCGCCAGCATCACAGACTTTCACAGGCTGGAGCCCAGCCGGGCGGAATATCCCGTTTATGGAGATGGGGGTATGCGCTGGCTGGCTTTTGCGCCGGTGGTTTTTTGAGAGGAGAGAGGAGAGAGGAGAGAGCAGAGAGCAGAGACTTGAGACTGCCAACTGAAAACTGCCAACTATCTTACTCTCCTTGTTCGCTGTAGCAGCATGAAGTCTGCCAGTACCATGGCGCACATGCCTTCCACTATGGGTACGGCCCTGGGTACTACGCAGGGATCGTGGCGGCCTTTGCCTTCAACGATCACTTCATTGCCCTTTGCATCGACAGATTTTTGGTCTTTCATGATGGTGGCGGTGGGTTTAAAGGCTACGCGGAAGTCGAGATCGGCTCCGTTGCTGATGCCTCCCTGCACACCGCCGGAGCGGTTGGAGGTAGTTTTGATCTGATCGTTTTCATTGACGAAAAGGTCATTGTGCTCGTAGCCTGTCATGCTGGTTCCGCCAAAGCCGGAGCCGATTTCAAAGCCTTTGGTGGCATTGATGCTGAGCATGGCGCTGCCGAGGCGGGCCTCAAGCTTGTCGTAGATGGGCTCGCCCAGCCCTGCGGGCATATTGCGGGCGCGACAGCGGATGACCCCCCCTACGGAATTTCCGTCCTTCCGCATGCTGTCGATCAGATGGTACATCTGCTCTGCCATCTCCGGGTCGGGGCAGCGCACCGCCTGCTGAAAATCCGTTTCGAGTTTGGGAAAAGGCACTTCGGGCAATCCGGTCATTTTTAATTCATGGACCGACTCCACCCAGCCCTCTATCGCGATATCGGAGATCTCGCGCAGCAGCAATTTGGCTACGGCTCCGCCGATCACCCGCGCGATGGTTTCGCGCGCTGAAGAGCGGCCACCGCCGCGGAAGTCCCGGATGCCGTATTTGGCATCGTAGGTATAGTCAGCGTGAGAGGGGCGATACATATCTTTGATATGGCTGTAGTCGCCCGATCGGGCGTTGGTATTGGGGACCCAAAAGCCGAGCGGCGTGCCGGTCGTCATGCCGTCTAAATGGCCGGAAAAAAGCTGAAAATCGTCATTTTCCTTTCGCTGGGTTGTGATTCGGCTCTGGCCGGGTTTGCGCCGGTCGAGTTCGGCCTGGATAAAAGGAAAGTCCAGTTTCAGGCCCGCAGGACAGCCGTCGATGACGACGCCTATGCCTTCGCCATGAGATTCACCAAAGCTGGTGATGCGGTATAGGGAGCCGAATGAATTGAACATATTAAGCAATATTCAAAAGTGTCAGATAAAATTAAATTATGCTTTAAAGGTAGAGTTTGCCATCCAGAATCCAAGGGTAAATTGAAAGAGCCATCCTTTAAAAGGATGGCTCAATTGCTTTATGTAAAGTAGCAGAATAACAGGAATATTATTTCGCTTTCAAACAGATCATCATTGTTTAATGAATCGTTTTTGTATGCTTTGCCCCTGATGGGTAATATGCAGGATGTAAACACCTTTTGCTAAACCTTCAAGACCAGAGATCCTGAAATGATTTTCGCCAGCCTGCCCTTCCCAATCATAGCTGATATGGCTTTGTTTACCTACCATATCCCATACTTCGGCATGCACAGGTCCTTTTTCAACTATCCAAAGGTCCAGTAGCAGGTAGTTTTCCACCGGATTGGGACGCAATTCGAGTAGGTCGAAAGTACGGATTTGAGGCTGATTGCCGGTTCTCTTTCCTTCTCCGCCGATAATACCCACGATAGGACAGGAGCTGCTACACAGTTTTTTGGACGCAGGTCCCCAGTTCCCTTCACATATTGCCCTTACTTCCCAGGAAAAGCATTTGGTCAGCCCCGGGTGGTTGGGCGAAAGGACATAGGAAGGATTCTGTGAAGCCGCCACAAAAATGGGAATCAAAGACTGGGGCGGTGTGGTGCTGTGTGGGCAACAGGCCGGATCATTGGTTTGAATAAAGATGAGATAAGCCGGAGCGCCCGGAACTGCGTCCCAGCGAAGGGTATAGGTAGACCCAATTACCGTGCAAGCCAGATTTACCGGAGTTCCCAGGTGATTGCATTCTGTAAGAATGAAGTCATCGATATCAGACCAATCGCCTAACTCAGATGGGCAGCCCGGGGTAGGGCTACAGAGTGCGCGTACGCGCCATTCATAGGTAACATTGGGTGTCAGTCCTGTAAGTGTAATGGTTGTCAGAGATGTCCCGATAGGCCCATTCCAATTAGCTGCCCCCTGTACCCGCCATTCAACCTGGTAGCCAGTCACAGTAGCATTAGGCCCTGTCCAACTCAGCTGCGCTGAGGATGTAGAAAGTTGCGTGGCTGTAAGCCCCGTCGGATCACTGCACTCGCCGGCGGTCACAAATGTCTGAACAGGCCCCCAGGGGTGAGGTGTACCGTCTGTACATATCAACCTGACTTGCCATTCGTAGGTCGCCCCGGGATCCAGCGTAGCAGGATTGATATTCAACTGGTACCAGTTCGTCTGAACAACCGTCCACGGACCGATGGGAGTAGGAATGATACGCCTGTAACGCCATTCATAGGCATCATAACAGAATCGGGGATCACTTTCCAGCCGTACCCAACCATTACAGTTGACAGCGGAATTATATGCGGTCAAATCAGGGCAGGGGAAATCATCTTCGTCAAAGACAATAGATACCCAGGCACTTGTCTGAACGGGGTCCATACAACCGCATATTGCCCTCACTTCTACCTCCAGGTAACATGCGTTACCATTGGTTGCTCCATGAAATTCGGGATCATTTAAGGTATAAGGGCCATTCCATGCCCCTAGCGGGTTTGTGCGAAACCGCAACTCATACTGGTTGCCATTGGTAGGCGGGTCCCAATGCACCTGAAAGTAGGCTAACGGGGACCCCACGCCTACATCTACCTGCATATCAACCGTCAGGTTGGTGACCGGTTCACAGGTCGCCGCCAGGGGCGGCGTAGTCACCTGAAATATAGGCCCATACTGATCTACCTGACATCCATCGCCAAAACAACGGGAAATCAACTGAACCTCATAGGTGGTGTTGGGGTTAGCACCGAAAGACACAGTTTGAGGAATTACCCCCTGCCAGAAAAGACCCTGGATATTCCATCCTGTATTTCCCAATACTCTATGGGCGATCAGCCAGCGGGCACCATTGGTGCCTGTTACGGTGATGGTAACTTCACATGCCGAGGCCTGGATGCTTTCGATATTCACATCGGGACAACTCAGGGTTGTAAATGTCTGACTTTTTGTCCATGTGCAGGCACCACAGGAGCAAATGCTCCTCATTTGCCACTCATAACAGGTATTGACATCCAGATTGGAGATGACAAGCGAAAGGTTGGTCGTAGAGACCACTGTCCAGGTAGCCGTTCCACATTCCCTATAACGCAGTTCAAAGGAGATCGCACCATTGGCAGGCCATTCGAAGAAGGCCGAGCACACGGTGATTTCATCCACCGTAGGCAGAGGCATCGGACAATTCGACAGCGTCGTAAAGTTTTCTATAGCGCTCCAGGGGCTATTTGTGCCTCCGCAGGTTCCTCGTACACGCCATTCATAGGGCGTATTGGAACTCAGGTTTGCCAAAACAAGAGAGGTAATGGAAACATTGGTACAAATCCAGTTTACAGCACCCTGCACCCGGTAACAAACCTCATAGGTTGCAGAACCCATATCATCCCAGAAAAGCGTTGCATCACAATTGGTGATCAACTCCTCATCCAGCCCCGTTGGGGCATCAAATCCCTGAAAGGAGTTGCCCACACATACGGCATGCCATGCATTGATCACGGCAATGTACTCAGCGGAGCAGGGGCCAAAAAAATCCTCCGCGGCCTGTATGGTCCAGGTTCTGGCATCTTCAAAGTTATCTGTAGAACTCATATAAACTGTCAGCGCCCTATAAGCAATCGCAGCTGCAGCGTTTAGGCCGATGCCATTGACAGCAAAGGTTTCGCCACAATCATTGGTACCACTACCGCCAACAGTAAGGAGATAAAACCAGTGATTGGCAATACCTGAGTTGAAATGTACGCCTCCATTGTCAAAAATAGGGGGATCGGGCTGGATGAAAAACGCACCTCCATAGCAATCAGGCTGCCCATAGGCATTGGGGTTTTGCATATCCCGAATCGGGCCTCCGCCCCAATCTTCTCCGATTTCCCAATCCAGCGCATTGGGACCAAATTCTTCAATCAGGGTTCCAAAAATATCGCTGAATGCTTCATTTAATGCACCAGACTCGCCTACATACTGCAGTCCTGCTGTATATTGGGTTACAGCATGCCAGTATTCATGGCCAATAATATCCAATGTAACCAGCGGACCATTACTCCCGCTTCCAGCACCAAAAGCAAACACTTCATCATCACCATCCCAAAAGGCATTGTCGATATTATTTCCCCAGCCAACGTAGGCGTTGATAGGGGCTCCTGCATCATCATAACTATTCCGACCAAATAAAGTGGAACCGAAAGCATAGCATATATGCATGCCATGATGCACATCCACACCCGATTGATCTTCGGGATGGTTGAAGGCATCAAAGTTCAAATCACCCTGGGTGATTTCATTGGAATTTGCCGCATAATTACTATATCCACCCCAACCCTGGAGGTTACGGGTGTGAATATCTGCAGGATGCGCGCAGCTAAAAAGGCGGTGGTTCGTGCCGCCGGTATTGTCGATCACCAGGTTTACATTCCCCTGATAGGTAGATGTACCAAAGCCATTTGTATTGCAATTGAAATGCTTGCTTTCCTTATACAATACAGCTCCACTGATGGCATCTACATACACGATGAGGGCATCTTCTGCTGTGACCATCTCCAATGCATGCGCCAGGTGAAAGCGTTCATCCCTGCCTCCTGGCACACGGGTATACACCAGCTCATCAGATGCCAGTGGGTCATTGAGCAAAGTAAGCCCCAAAAGGGTTTTGGCTATTTCTGCCGCATCTTCAGGGGTATATATCGCATTTTTAGGAAAACGGGAAAAATTCTGCGTCCAGTTTCCATTAATGGAGAGAACATAGGACCGATCTTCATGAACCAATAGCTGGTTGCCAATAATATTTCTTCCCAGATAGGTTTGTTGCACGCGATGATGATTCATTCCATTCTGATCCCGGGATGTCCGGAGGAGAACCGCATTTTCATCTGCCGAAATGCCGTAGACAGCATCAATGATGTCTGCAGCAGACCGAAAGGCAGGAGGGGACGCAGGATCAAAACGGATCATCCGGGGAGCCTGGTCCGGTTCACCTTTTACCACGACATCATAGACAGGGGTCTGGGCAAAGAGCGCCCCAAAGGCTAGCCCCCAACACCAAAATAACAAGAGTCTTTTCATAGTTACATGAGTTTTGGTTAAGGAAAATTGAATACCTGCTAATAAGGGATTCAGCGACCTTCCTGCCAATTACATTTTTCAGCAGGATTCCCGGCCCAACCCATTTACCAAAAGCCCTTTTCAAAGGAAAAATCTCCCCACGGGCTTATTGCGGACCCATCAGTGCCATATTTTGCCCGGCCTTGCCGATTACATTTTTCCCCTCACTTCCCTTAAAAGGATAGACCTTTTCTGCCTTTATTTGTAATTCATGACTTTAATCTGCGTAAATCAGCCTCCACTCTTCATCTTCAAATCGACGTTTCTTATTTTTGATTTTTTATGCCTAAAATTTTGCTAAATCATTTTTCATCAACCGCTATGCAGGATAAAACCATTCTTATTACAGGTGCGACCTCGGGTCTTGGAAAAGCAACTGCTATTGCTTTGGCTCAAAAAGGCGCAAGCATTCTTTTCAACAGCCGGGATGAGGCTAAGGGAAAAGCCGTCCAGGCAGAGATACAGGAAGCATCTGGAAACAGTCGGGTCCAGTTTTTTCCCTGCGATTTAAGCTCTTTGGCTCAGGTTCGCACTTTTGCCCAACAAGTGCATGCCTCCGCCGACAAAATAGATGTTCTCATCAATAATGCAGGCGTCATGCCCACTTCCCGACAACAGACTCAGGATGGTTTTGAATTGGGTTTAGGGGTAAACTACCTCGCTGGATTCCTGCTTACAGAATCCTTATTGGACAAACTGAAAGCGGCGAAACAGGGAAGAATCATCCTGGTTTCCTCCATGGTGCATAAGTCAGGAAATCTGGATTTGGATAAAATGGAAGACGAAAGCGATTCATTCAAATCTCTCGCCTTTTATGCCCGCAGCAAATTGGCTCAGGTTGTATACATGAAGGAATTGGCTTACAGGCTTCGAGAAACGGCTGTAACGGCCAATGCCTTGCATCCTGGCGTCATCGGCACGGATATCGCCCGGGATTTGCCATGGGTATTGCAAAGCTTGTATAAGCTCCTGTTCAAGAGCCCGGAAAAAGGGGCGCAGACACAAATTTACCTCGCTTCCGATTCCTCTCTGGCGTCTGTTAGTGGTCAGTATTTTCAAAATAAAAAGCAGGCTCCTTACCACAAATTGGGAGATGATGAGGCTTTTCGGGAAGCACTGGTTCAAAAGAGCCGAAAACTCGTTGGTCTTGCCTAAAACTGCCTATTTTTATAGCCTATGTTAACATCCCACATCAATCCCCAATCTCCTTCCTTTCTGGCCAATAAGGCGGAAATGGAAAAGCTGCTTCAGGAATTTGAAAAGCAGATGGAGGAAAGCCGTTTTCAGGGAAAGGAAAAACACATCGAGCGCGCCCGGGAGCGCGGCAAAATGCTCGCCCGCGAGCGGCTCGAACTGCTGCTCGACAGGGACAGCCCCTTTCTGGAGCTCCTGCCCCTGGCAGGCATGCGCACCAAAGGCGGCTTCGGTGCAGGCGGCACCAATGTCTCAGGCATCGGCCTCGTACAAGGCAAGCTTTGCCTCATCAATTCCAATATCGGAACCCGCAAAGGCGGTTCCATCGATCAGGCCACGCTCCTAAAGAGCCTGCGTGTGGGCGATATCGCCCGCGAAAATCGCCTGCCAGTCATCAATCTCGTAGAAAGCGGCGGTGCCAATCTGCCCGATCAGGCCAAGATTTTCAATTATGGAGGCGAATCTTTTCGCGAGATCAGCCGCCGCTCCAAATTGGGCATACCGACGATTTCGGTCGTCTTTGGCAATGCCACCGCCGGTGGCGCTTATGTGCCGGGCATGTCTGACTTTGCCATTTTTCAAAAAAAGGCTGCCAGGGTTTTTCTCGCGGGGCCTCCCCTCGTCAAAATGGCGACCAATGAGGTCGCTACCGATGAAGAGCTCGGCGGAGCCGAGATGCACAGCCGGATTTCCGGCGTATCGGATTATCTCGCAGAAGACGAGTACGATGCCATCCGCATCGCCCGGGACCTCATACAGTGGATAGATGTGGGCAAGGCCCATTTTGTGCCTCAAGGAAAGCTTGAAGCCCCCCGCTACGATCCAGAAGAAATCCTGGGGGTGGTGCCCCATGATCCCAAAGTTCCTTTTGATGTGCGGGAGCTCATCATCCGCATCACGGATGGCTCCGAATTCTCCGAATTCAAAGCCGAATATGGAAGCACCCTCGTCACCGGATGGAGCCATATCCATGGATATTCCGTTGGAATTCTCGCGAATAACGGTGTTATATTTTCTGAAGCTGCTAATAAGGGGGCGCAATTCATCCAGTTGTGCAACAAAAACAACATCCCGCTTTTGTTCCTGCAAAATACCACAGGCTTCATGGTAGGCAGGCAATATGAAGAAGGCGGCATCATCAAGCATGGCGCAAAACTGATCAACGCTGTCTCCAACAGCGAAGTGCCCGCGATCACCCTGATGATAGGATCATCCTATGGCGCCGGCAACTACGGCATGAACGGCCGTTCCTTCCAGCCCCGCTTCCTGCTCTCCTACCCCAACGCCAAAATCGGCGTCATGGGCTCCGAGCAATTGGCCGGTGTAATGGAGATCATCCAGCGCGCCTCGGCCGCTTCCCAGGGCCGTGCATACGACGAGAAGCAAGGCGATTTCCTCAGGCAGATGCTCATCAAAGAAGCAGAAGACAAGGCCTCAGCCTGGCATTCGAGCTCAGAACTCTGGGATGATGGCATCATAGATCCGCGTGAAACGCGCAATTACCTGGGCTTTTGCCTGGCGGTGGTGTATGCTCAGGAGATTCGGGGAGCTGAGGCCTTTGGCGTTTGGCGGATGTAGTAAGAGTTGACGCAGGTTTATTATGATGATTATGATTGCCACTGTTTAAACATAAAAAATCATAATGATCTGCGGAAATCAGCGTCAAAAATCTTAAAACAAAACAAATGAACACATACAACTTCACCGAAGAACACCAGCTCTTCCGCCAAAGCCTCAAAGCTTTCCTCGAAAAAGAAGTCACACCCCACATAGACCAATGGGAAGAAGACAGGCGCATCCCCAGAGAAATATGGAAAAAAATGGGCGCAATGGGCTTCCTCGGCCTGAGCTATCCGGAGGAATACGGCGGACTGGGGCTGGATTTTTTCTACGATGTGATCTTTTGCGAAGAGACCTCCAAGGTCTTTTCGGGCGGTTTTTCCATCACCCAGATGGTGGTGCAGTATATGTCGGGCCCCTATATCCTGAAACACGGTTCAGACAAGCTCAAACAAAAATACCTGCCTGGCATCATCTCCGGCGAACTGATCTCCTGCATCGGTATCACCGAGCCCAGCGCCGGTTCCGACGTCGCCAACATCAAGACAACTGCCCGCCGGGAAGGCGATCACTACCTCGTGAACGGTTCCAAAACCTTTATCACCAATGGCGTATATGGCGATTTCATCGTGGCGGTGGTCAAGACGGATAGCGAAGCAGGCAGCGCAGGCATCAGCCTGCTGGTGATCGACCGCGAAGCAGAAGGCGTTTCTGCGACCAAGCTGAAAAAGCTGGGCTGGCATGCCTCCGATACGGCAGAGCTTTCCTTTGACCAGGTCAAAGTGCCTGTGGAGAACCTCATAGGTCAGGAAGGCCAGGGTTTCTACTACCTGATGGGTGGACTCCAATTGGAGCGCCTGAGTGGCGCCATCGGCGCTTATGCGGCCTCTGAGACGGCCCTGGACTATTCCCTGGCCTATATGGCCGAACGCACGGCCTTTGGCCGGCCGATCAATCGCTTTCAGGTGCTGCGCCATCGCGTGGCCCAACTCGCCTCGGAGATCGAAGCCTGCAAGGCTTTTGTCATGCACTGCGCCCGCCTCCACAACGACGGCCAATACGTCGTCAAGGAATGCTCCATGGCCAAATTGCTCGCCACCGAGCTGTCTGACAAGGTCATGTACCAATGCCTGCAATTTTTCGGCGGATACGGTTTTATGGAGGAATACAAAATCGCACGCATGTTCCGCGACAGCCGTGTCGGGACGATAGGGGGTGGTTCTTCCGAAATCATGCGAGAAA
Organism: Bacteroidia bacterium; assembly: GCA_030430205.1. GTDB lineage: Bacteria > Bacteroidota > Bacteroidia > J057 > J057 > JAUIGE01. The sequence goes on from JAUIGE010000015.1 coordinate 14,833, forward strand.
TCATCGCAAAAATGGTCATCGACGATGTCGATTATAGGTCTTCCTCTCGTACTCAAACTCGTACTCAAACTCAAACTCACCCAACAACTCCCAAGCCCGAAACCCGAAACTCAAAACCCGAAACCCTCAAATCCATCATCACCCAACTCGAAAAGCGGGCAGTCCAGTCAAAATCCCTTGGCAAATCCCTCAAATTTGATTTTGGAGAAAAACAGCTTTTCATTGATGGAAAAGGCGAAAAAAATGATTTTTCCCTGAAAAATGAGGCGGCAGATTGTACAGTAAAAATCTCCTTTGAAAACTTCCAAAAGCTGATCAGCGGCAAGCTGAACCCGATGAATGCGATGATAGGAGGCGATTTGGTGATTGAGGGAGATATGGGCGTCGCGATGAAATTGCAATCGCTTTTTAGCTAGAGAAATTCTTATTAAGAGTGGACACTGATAAATGACTGATGAACCCTGTTAAGAAAAGACTAATAGAACCGTGCAAATCAGTCTAATCAGCTCCAATCTGTGTCAAAAACAAAAGCTAATGTACGATCACTACTTCACAGAAGAACACCATCTATTCCGCCAAAGCCTGCGCAGCTTTCTGCAAAAGGAGGTAATCCCTCACATCCCTAGCTGGGAAGAAGCGGGAGAAACACCCCGCTCTATTTATCAACTATTTGGCAAAATGGGCTACCTGGGCCTGATGCAGCCTTCCAGATACGACGGAAGTGATTGTGATTTTTGGTTTACTGTTATTTTGAACGAAGAACTCGCACGCGTCAATTCAGGGGGATTTTCAGCCGCCATAGGCGCTCATGCCTATTTGGCACTCACACATATAGGCTCGCAAGGAAGCGAACTGCAAAAGCAGAAATACCTGGTTCCGGGGATTGAAGGAAAGACCATCGGTTGCCTCGCCATCACAGAGCCGGGCGGCGGCTCCGACGTGCAAGCCCTGCGCACCACCGCTACGCGGCAGGCAGGCCATTATCTCGTCAACGGCTCCAAAACCTTCATAACTAACGGTGTTAACAGCGATTACATCATCGCTGCGGTCAAAACGGGAGAAGGCATCAGCATGCTGATTATCGACCGGGACACGCCCGGAGTCAGCGCCACAGCGCTCAAAAAACTCGGCTGGCACGCCTCCGACACAGGCGAGATCGCCTTTGACAAGGTCAAAGTGCCCCTCGAAAACCTGCTCGGACAGGAAAACCAGGGTTTTCTCTACATCATGAAGCACTTCGTGCTGGAACGCCTCACCCTGGCTGTCGGCGGCATGGCCGCCGCTGCCTTTGCACTTGAAGTAACACTTCAATACATGAGTGAGCGCACGGCCTTTGGCAGGCCGATCAATCGCTTTCAGGTCCTCCGCCACCGTGTGGCGCAGATGGCCTCCGAGATCGAAATGAATAAAGCATTCATCTACACCCTCTGCCAACGCTTTCAGGATGGCGATTACCTCGTAAAAGAGGCCTCGATGGCCAAGCTTCTGGCCACGCAGCTCGCCGACAAAGTCGCCACAGAATGCCTGCAAATGTTTGGCGGCTATGGCTTTATGGAGGAGTATCCGATGGCCCGGATCTTTCGGGATGCGCGCCTGGGCACCATTGGTGGAGGGACATCGGAGATCATGTGTGAGATCATTGCGAAGATGGTGGTGGATGGAAAGGGCTATGGGGGGTAGTTGGCAGTTGGCAGTTGGCAGTTGGCAGTTGGCAGTTGGTAGTTGGTAGTTGGCAGTTGGTAGTTGGCAGTTGGAACAACATATTGATTATCAATATAGTCGCCAAAACTACCTACTACCTACTGCATACTACCTACTGCATACTACCTACTGCATACTACCTACTGCATACTGCAACTGCCCCCTCTACTAATGCACTCCATTGCAGCCACAAGTCGGGCCCATAAAGCCAAAAGTGCCGCCATGCCAGTCAAAAAACTCCGTGGTGCGCCCATGCTCCCAAAAGAATTTTTTTCTTTCCGTCTCGTAATTCCCCATTTCATTCATGGTATTGGGGTCGTACAAACGGCCATTTTTGATGACGTAGGCGATCTGCTCTGTATTTTGGATGTTTTCCAGGGGATTGGCATCCAGGATGATGAGGTCAGCCATCTTGCCGCTTTCGAGCGAACCCAGGGCATGTCCCATGCCGATATAGTCTGCCCCATGCTGCGTGCCTGCACGCAGGGCTTCGAGGGGCGTCATGCCGCCTTGTGCGATCATCCACAGCTCCCAGTGAGCGCCCAATCCCTGCAACTGCCCATGTGCGCCCAACTGCACTTTGGTACCGCCATCAGCGAGTTTTTTGCAGCCTTCTGCATTGTAAAAATGCCCGAATTCCTCATCAGGAGCCATCTCCCGGCGGCGTGAGCGCTGATCTACCACGGCTCGGGGTGTGAAGGCGACCAGGCGCTCTTTTTCCCAAACCCTGCTTTTCTGATACCAATAGTTTTCTCCCCAAATCCCACCATAGCCTACAATCAAAGTAGGCGTATAAGCCGTCTGGCTGTTGTTCCAAAGCTGTTTTACATCTTCGTAAAAAGGATTGACAGGGATGGAATGCTCCACACCCGTGTGGCCGTCGAGGATCATGCTCATGTTGTGAAGGAAGGTAGAGCCACCTTCAGGAACGACGAGCATATTGAGCTCGCGGGCAGCCAGGATGACTTGCTGGCGCTGATCGCGGCGGGGCTGGTTGTAGCTTTTTACCGAAAAAGCACCCACGGCCTTCAGCCTGCGAAGATGCGATCGCGCATCATCAATCGAGTTGATGACTGCCTTGAAGTCGCCTTCGGCACCATACAAAATGGTGCCGGTAGAGTAAATCCTCGGCCCCGTCATGATGCCTGCTTCCACCATTTCAGCCTGGCTGAAAACCATCTCCGTGCTGATAGAAGGATCATGGGTCGTGGTCACACCATAGGCGAGATTGGCAAAGTAAGACCATTGTTGCTGTGGGGAAATGCCATTCCAGCTCGCACCCAGATGTGCGTGCACATCAATAAGGCCGGGAATGATCGTTTTGCCTGTGCAATCCATCACGTAAGTGGAAGTATCACTTGAAGCGGGGCTCCCCTCGCCTATCTCTTTGATCTTATTTTTTTCAATCAAAATATAGCCCTTTTCAATCACCTGATCCCCTTTCATGCTGATGATGCGTGCATTGGTCAGCAGGATTTTTCCCTGAGGAACATCCGTTTTTACCTTCAGGCCGATCTGGATGCTTTGCGCCATTTCTTCCGCTTTGGCATCTTTCTTTTCTTCCGAATAATCAAATACCTCATCTACCTTCAGGCTAAAATATTCGGGTCCCAGCACCCAATGCAGCTTTTTGCTGTCTCCCGACCAATGCAGGGAGGTTCCTGCATCTTTGGATACTTTGCGCAAAGGCAAGGCTTTGGTGCCTGCTGAAAGGTCTATTTCCTGCCCCGTCTGCGGCATAGGCGCGACATAGGCCTGGAAAAGTTCGGTGAAAGCGATCCATTTGCCGTCAGGGCTGGGCATAAACTGGGTGGCATATTTGGAGGTAAAAAGATTTTTCTTTTCGTGGGTATAGATATCGATGGAGCGGAAAAACTTTTTTAATCCGCCCATTTGCACGGTATAATAAACCTTTTTTCCATCGGCGCTGAACATGGGTTCGCTGCCTTCTTCTTCCAGCAGTTCGGTTGTACCTGTTTCCCTGTTGTAAATATACAAACCTGTATTTTTACCATGCGTACGCCCTAAAACCAGGTTTCCACTGCCTTTTTCATACACCAGCAACTTGCTTTTGGGGCCGAAACGCGGATTATGGTAAAAGCCTTTTTCAGTCGTGATGCGCTGCATGATTGTCACTTCACCGGGCATTTCGCTACGGGAAGCCACATAAATGTGGCCCATCTGCTCATCATCCCAACTTGCAAATGCAAGGGATTTGCTATCCGGGCTGAAAGCCGGAGCGAATTCAAAATGCGCATCAGCGGTCAGGCGCTGAGCTTTGCCCTTGGGAAGGGCTTTCACATAAATATGCCCCATGGCATTGAATGCCAGCCATTTACCATTAGGCGAGGTGGTCGCCTGGCGTATCATCTTCGCATCAAAGCTCTCTGGAGCTACCTCCTGCCGAAAATGCAAGGCATCCTGGATGATTTGCTCAACTTTTGCTTCAAAAGGAATGACCTCTGAGGTCAGTTTTTCTATATGCAGTTTGCGGATTTTTCCTTCCGCCCAGAAAACGAGCTGTTTGCCATCCGGCATCCAGGCAAAGCCTGGATAGACGCCATGGATGGCCCATGTCTCCTGCTGATCGCGGGACATCCGATCGTAGATCGGCCATTCCTCGCCTGTGGCGAGTGTGTGGAGGTAAAGCACACTTTTGGTGCGCACCCTGCGAATAAAGGCCATGGTTTTCCCGTCGGGAGAAATCTGCGGGCGAATCGCACCGCCGGCACCGCCGGTGACTACAGACAGCTTGCCTGTCTGCCGATCATAGCGCCGGATCACATAAATCTGCCCGTTGGGGTCTTTGTTGTACTCAAATACGTTGCCCCGGCTCATGTCTTCGGTATAGTAGACATAGCGTCCATCAGGTGAAATGGCTATGTCATTGGCAGCGTCCATCTGGTCGTTGCGGCGCTCAGTGAGCTGGATGCCGTCGGTACCTGAGATGTGGTACATCCATAGCTCGCCCGCTCCGAGGGAGCGGCCCGAGGTGAAGTGCTTTCGCGCGATAATGTATTGGCCATCAGGGGTGCTAACGGCACCGTTTAGCAGGCGAAATTTCTCTTTTGTGATAGATTTTCGGTTTTCGCCTATGCGATCCATGATCCAGATATTGTCTCCTCCCTCACGGTCGCTGGTGAAGGTGATATGCCTGCCATCCGCAGTAAAACGCGGCTGTATTTCATAGGGCAAGCCCCCTGAAAGAAGCTTCGCTTTTCCGCCGCTTATCGGGAGGCTGTAAATGTCTCCCAGCAAGTCAAAAACGATAGTTTTTCCATCAGGGCTCACATCCAGGTTCATCCAGGTACCTTCATCCAGGGTGAAATTTACTGTCTTATGGGGACCTTGGGGTGTGGCAACATCCCATTTCTCTCCTTGCCCCTGCATTACATAAAAAAAAGAAAAGAGGATAAGTGTCAGGTTGATTTTTGTTATCATAGGTGGTACTTTCTTTGCTAATTGATAAAAGAAGTCTTTTTCTGCCTCACAATTTCACAAAATTTTCTAATATTCTATCTTTCGCCTGGCTTAAGCAGACGTTACCCTAAACCACAAAAACAATGAGATTATCCATTTTCTGTATCCTAATCGCTATTTTCTCCCTTCAAACCCAAGCCCAGGTCCAGGGGCAGGACCAGGTAGTGCGAAATAAAATTTTGCAGAAGCTCGATGAGTTCAAGGAAAAAAGCCTGGCCCTGACGCAAGCTTCGCTTTCTTTTGAGCAGGCGACGAACTACCAAAGGGATTTGTACAATATGTTTCTGACATCGGATGTACTGATTGAAGCAGGTATCAAACAGGGAAATGATATAAAAGCAGCCCACCGGGTATATCGCGCTGATGAGTTAGGCGCCTGGCTCAGGAGTTTATCCAGAACACAGGCTGGCAACCTGCAAAGCATTGATTTTCAACAAATTGAGATATACTGGCTTTCGGGTATCGAAAAGGTCAATTCCCAAAAATACAGGCTTCATGCCTGGGTATTGCCCTGGGATAAGATCGCCTACCGTGAAGGCGATTTTCGGACCATGCCTGGTGTGCGCGAAGTCGCGCGTGAGTTGAGCAAAGAGCGGCTTCAAGCGATCATGGCTTCGGGCAAAGAAATATATATCGGGTATTTGAAAATGGCCATTTTGGACCGCCCGGTAGCGACCAATCCCAACTTTCGCAGTGCGAATTTACCGAACCAAACCATCCACACCGTTCAGCCCGGCGAAACCCTTTTCTCCATCGCGGTGAAGCATGGTGTGGAAATAGGTGACATCATGGCTGACAACAACCTGGGCAATACCACCATTTACAGTGGTCAAAACCTGGTCATCGGCAGAAATCAATATACAGCCGCAGGCCAGACGGCTTCCCGCCTCCCCGGTTTTTTGAACCAAAATGGCTCTGCTCCTCCCGCCAACGCAAGTCAGCGCAGCCAGCAGCCGGACAAGCCCATCGCCTTTCGCCCGATCTACTACACCCTCAGACGAGGGGAAACCGCCCGCAGTATCGCCAATGAATTTGGCTTGCAATACGAGCAAGTGCTCGAATGGAATCCCTTCCTGGAATTTCGCGAAGGCGATAAAGTAATCGTAGATATGCTGGCGGTGGAATAAGCCTATTGGCCTGCCTTCAATTGATTGAAGTAGGATTCAGGGATTTGCAATCCCATCTGCCGGGCGCGATTGGCGTCCTGCAAGGCTTTTGCCTTGTCTCCGAGCAGAAAATAGCATTGGGAGCGGCTCATAAAAATCTGAGCATCGGCCTGTCCGCTTTGGATCGCCTGGGAAAAATAGGAGAAGGCCTGGTCATATTGTCCCTTGTTAAAATAGGCCGTTCCCATACCGCCCAATGCCCGGACATTGGAGCTGTTGGGCCTGAGAGAAATGTATTTATCAAAATCTACCAAAGCCTCATCCAGGTCTCCTAGCATGGAAAGGACATTGGCCCGGGCCAGAAGGGCGTCTGTATGATCTGCTTTTGCCAGCAAAGCCAGATTGAGGGCTTCCAGCGCCTCATCGTTTTGTCCCTGACTGCCGTAGACGGAGCCGATATTGGCATAGGCTTGCGCCTTTTCTGCGGAGGAAGGGTCGAGCGTTAGCGCCTGAGTAAAATCATTCAAGGCTGCCTGAAAGCGCTTCATATCGAAAAGCAAACTCCCCCTGCTGATGAGGTAATTGGCATCCGGGCCCTTGATTTCCAGGGCTTTATTAAAATCTGCCAGGGCTTTCTCTGCCTGTTTTGTTTTCTTGAAATGATCTGCCCGGTTTGCATAGGTTCTATCCACAGGAAAAGAGGCTATGGCCTGCGTCCAAAGCGTTTCTCCATCCTTCCATACTTTTGCCTGCTGGTGGTTTAGGTACAGGAAAATAAGCGCCAAAAGGCCCGTCAGGGCAAGGGAAAAGCTTGTTAGCTTTCTCCCTTTTGCAGATTTTTCAAGGGAATAGATGCCCATTCCCAGCATAAAAAACAGGCCGATATAGGGAATATAGGTATAACGCTCCGCCATGATGGCGCCGCCTACTGTGATCAGCTGCAGGACGAGAAGCAGGTTGACGAGGAAAAATAACAGCCCAAAAGTGATGTATGCAGCCTTTTTTCGGCTGATCCAGGCGATGGCCGCCAGCCCCAACGCCCCCAAAGGGGCGAGGTAATATTGCCAGGCCAGCCCCTGTTCGACCAGGGGATAGGGATAATAGCAGGATTGGTTCAAGGGAACAATCGCCTTGATGAAATAATTCATCAGGCTATAACAGGCAAAGAGGATTTTTTGAAAAAATGAAAACTGCGCCGAATCATCCAATGCGCCAGCATCCTGCTGGCTCATGAGCGCTATCGCGCCAAAAATGACCGAAATCAGCAAAAAAGGCACTTTTTCGATCAGTGCTTTTCGCCCAAGCCACTTTCTTCCTTTGAAATAATCCACCAGAACCAATACCACAGGAAATATAACTGCGGCGGGCTTGGCCAGACAAGCCAGGACAAAAAACAAAGCTGCATAGATCAGCTTTCTCATGTTCTTTTTCTCCAGATAAACCAGATACTGTATCAGTCCCAGGAGAAAAAACAAGGCGTACAGCACATCTTTCCTGCCCGAAACCCAGGCGACTGATTCTACATGCATCGGATGCACGGCAAAGAAAAAGGCAACAATGGCGGCTACAAGCAGCTTTTTATCGGTGAGTTTATAGATAAACAGCAGCACCAGCGAGGCATTTGCGAGATGCAAAAGCACATTGAACAGGTGGTAGGAGCTTGCATCCAGACCAGAAATCTGGTAGTTGATAGCGAGGGAAAAAATGGTCAGCGGATGATAATTTCCGACAAAAAACTGGGAAAACATCGCTTGGATATTTTCCCATGAAAAATTCGTTATAGTTGGATTTTCGAGGACGTAAAGTCTGTCGTCCCAATTGACGAAGCCGGCCTGAAAGGCGGGGATATAGGCGAGGGTCGCAAGGGCCAGCAGGCCCAAAAGCACCCAGAGAAAGCTTTTGCTTTCCTGAGAATAGCTGCCCTTCCGGGCAGCTTGAGCTTTGCTCCGCTTTTCCCTCTTCTTTGAAGTTGGCTTGCGCTGAGAAGAATTTTTCTTTTTAGCCATATATCCCACAGTCAGAGCTCTGGCCTACTCCTTCTCTTCAGGTGTCACATCACCTAACTGAAGGTTTTTGAATTTTCCTTCTCTCACTTTGATCAATTCATCCGAATCTTTCGCTTTGAGGTCAAAAGAAAATTTACCGGAAATCGTCAGGTTTTTGGCGTCATAGGCGGTTATTTCCACCTTTCCACTCCCCTCTACAATATTGTGAATGGGGCCTTGCTTTGTACCTGCTGTTAGCTGATAGACACCGATCAGGCTGTTTTTTTCGCCTACTTTATAATTTCCTTCGCCCTTAAAGCGGACAATTTTGAAGGTCAGGTTGGTGATATCGCGGTCTTCCAGACCATACATGGCAACAGAAACAATTTCCACTTTCTGGCTTTTTTCCAGCAAATATTCACCTTTGGTGATTTGTGGAGCCCAGTTGGCATCATTGATTGTCAGAGAAATCAACTTGGAATTGGCATCGGTTTCCTGGGCATGGATAGAGCTTGGGAAAATGAGGAACAAGATGAAGCAAAGTGAAAAAGAGAAAAAGATTTTCATACTAAAAAATGTTATTTGTGATTTGACCCTAAAAATCCAAAATGTTCTCCAAATAGCCGAATTTTGTCAGTCTTTTCTGACGAAATAAACCTGGGCGATTTTCCCATCTACGATTTTGTAAATGGCTATTGCCTCTATCACCCGCCCCTCTCCAAAGCCCGTCACCCGCTCCTGGTCGATGACCGTATTGCCCAAAACCATGCGGTTTACCAGCTCACAATGAAGTTCTGGAGTTCGTTCGAACATCCCCCCATATATCTCGCGCATCTGCGCCTTGCCCTTTCCCCATCTGTCATCCGGAAAATTATATAGCTCAATGCTGTCGCTGTATGGCTCCAGAAAAGCTTCCAGATCACGGGCGTTGTAGCCATTCAGCTGCCGCTGAGCCAGGATTTCAGGGGTATCCTGCAGGAGGGTGTCGGGATCGACCAGTTGGCCCTGATGCACTACATAGAGCGGATTTTTCCAGTTTTCGAGGCTTTGGAAAGGGTCTTTCTCCAGGACAACCAGATCCGCGCTGTAGGCCGCCTTCACCTCTCCCCAGGCGGGCTCCGCCCCAAACATACAGGCCGTCTGCGTGCTGTACCGCAGGATTTCCTTCAGACTCAGGCCTGCGGCCTGCATCTGCTCCAGTTCCTGGTAAAAAGAGGACGCATGCTGCGTACCGATATTCCCGGCATCGGTGCCGGTGGCGATGCGCGCTCCCGCATCTGAAAGCTTTTTCAGATTGGCTTTGCGCGTGGCATCGCGCTTTTTGTTGCTTTCGGTAATTTCGGCATAGGCATTTTTATAACGTGCTACCAGTTCTTGATCTGGGACATGCTTCAGGTCAAACAAGGAGCCAATCACCTCAGGATTTGCCAGGGTGAAGTCTTCAATACCCAATTGATTTCTTTGGCCCAGAACCTCGCCGTATTTATCCGATACAATCAGTGTCGGTATGTAAAGTACCTGTTTATCAACCAATTGCTTCACAAAGCGATCGGGCAACTCCGCATCATCCACACTATGGACGAGGATATCGCAGCCCGCTTCCACGGCAAGGCTTGCCGTTTGCAATTGCGTAGCGTGCACGGCCACTTTGAGGCCGTTTTTGTGGCTCTCGTCTATCGTCGCTTCGACGATGGGTAGGTTGGCCCGAGGGTCCTGCCCGGGCATGAGGATGTACCAGATTTTGATAAAATCAGGTTTGAACGGAAGTTGCTTTTGCACGAGGGCACGTGCTTCCTCGGGAGAGTTGATCTTCCGTATGGGAGAATCCTCTATCTCAAAAGCTTTCGGCTGATAAGTCGAAATGAGCGGCCCCGTGATATGGAGCGAAGCCAAATCCTTGTAGCGATTGAGCGAATCGCGCAGCGGGAGCTGGTAGAGCGGCCCGCCAACATCCATCACATGCGTGATGCCGCATTTCAGGTATCGCTGCAGGAAATCTCCTGCCTGGGACCGGACCCACTCGCGCTCTTGCGCGTAGGGATGGATGCCCTCCAGCGAAATCGCATCGGGTCGCGCATACAGTCCGCCAGACTGGAAAATGTGGATATGGGCATCCGTGAAGCCCGGCAGGAGGTATTTTCCCTCCAGGGAAATTTGCTGAATATCTCCGTCCAATTTGATCTGCGCATCGGGCGCGACGCTATGGATGAGGCCATCTCTGATGACGACGGTCATGTTGGGCTGTTGCTCGCCCTGCGCCACGTCGATGAGCGTGGCGTGGGTGAAAGCGAAGTGCTGAGCGGGGAGGGAAATTGAGATGCAAGCTCCTAATATGATTAGGAGGAGGTATTTGCGCGCGACGAGATATATGTCATTCATATCAAATAAAATTGTACTTTCATTCATCAAGTAATCCTGTAACATCCACCTAATATGAGAAAATTCATTCACATTTAAGGTAAAAACGCCCGCTCGTCGTCTACCTAAATAAGATGACGAAAACGGAAACGAATCATATCTCAAGCCTCATACAAGAGGAAGGCCCTTCGCTCAAAGCATTTGTGCGGGCGCGTGTGCCCAACGAGCAGGATGCTGAGGATATGCTTCAGGAAATCTGGTTTCAATTGAGCAGGAATCTGGCAAAAGGCGAGATCCAGCAGCCCAAAGCATGGCTGTACCGCGTGGCGCGCAACAAGATCATCGATGCCTATCGAAAGAAGTCGGAAGACTGGCTGGAGGATTATCTCTACGATCCGGAGGATGAAGAGGGCTATTGGGAGCCGGAGGCGATGATCAGTGACGAAAGGCCCGATCTGGCCTTTTTGCAGCAGGCCTTCTGGGAAGGCTTCTATGAAGCCATCGAGTCTCTGCCTGAGAAACAGAGGGAAGTATTTATGCTCAATGAATGGGAAGACCTGACACTGAGGGAGATAGCGGAGCAAAAAGGCGAAAATCTCAAAACCATTATTTCGCGCAAAACCTATGCGCTACAACAACTGAGGCTGCGCCTCCGCAACATATTCGAAGAATTTTAGTCCCTCCATTATCCATTATCCATTTTCCATTATCCATTTTCCATTTTCCATTGTCCATTATCCATTATCCATTTTCCATTATCCACTATCCATTTTCAATTTAAAAATCATGTTTGGACACAAAAGACACCACAGCCATCACGGATGGCACAGACAAGGCGGCGGAAGACATGCTCAGCGCATGTGGAGACGTCCCAAACACAATATTCCGGTGAATATCATCGAAAACGAGCAGGAGTTTGAATGCCATGTGCATTGCGTAACTTTTCAGAAGGAAAACATCAAAATCTCCATCGTAGGAGATATGATCTACATCAGCGGAAGGCGGGAACCAGAGGATCTTTATCCCAATTTCCTCCTGCAGGAATACCCGATCAAATCCTTCGAAAGGAGTTTTGAGCTGAGTCATACCGTGGATAAGGAGAAAATATCCGCTCGTCAGGAAAATGGGGTGCTGATCATCACCGCTCCCAAACTCCATGCAGCCGCAGAGCCGGAGCAGGAAATCGACATCACTTAAAAACCACCTTTTTCACTACCATCTGCCCTTTAACTTTCGCTTTCAGGTAGTAAATGCCTGCCGGAAGCGGCCCGGGATGCACTTGAAACCAGTTGAGTCCTCGTTTCACCTGCTTTTCAAGTACAAGTTCGGAGCGGCCACTTGAATTGAACAGGTAGAATTTTACCTGTTCATTTTCTATAGAAAAATATTCTACCGACAAGGCACGCTCCTGCCCTACCGGGCTGGGATATACCTTAAAGCTGGAACTGGATTCTCCAGGCAAACGCATCTCCAGGGTATTGGAGAACTCATCCCCCATGCTACTGCGCAAAGCGCGAACCCGGTAATAGGACAAGCCCGGCAAAGGGTTTTTGTCGAGATAAGAATAGGTCAATTCTTTGGAATTGTCTTCCACATAGGGAAGCACAGCGATCGGCTCAAAATTTTGATCCGTACTTGCCCTTTCAATCTGATATTTCAGGTGAGACAATTGAGCTTTTGTGGACCATTTTACCACAACTTCTCTGCTATCGGGATCTTTCAGCAGGCTAAACTCGGTCCATGCTTCGGGAAGCAGGCTTTGGTCTGCGGTGATCACCACAGGACATGAATAGCGGGCATTGCCCTTATTGTCGTAGGCAATCGCCTGAAATTCATACCTTCCAGGGCTGTTGAGCAGCCATTCCACCCGGAAGGGCGAGCTCTTGTCTGAAAGGATTTTTGTGCCATTTACCACAAAATCAACTTCCCTTACCACACTGAAAAAATCTGATGCTTCAGCCTTCAGGCTGATTGACTGCGGCAGACGGGGATAATGCTGGCCGCCGTATGGCTCTATCAGGTCAACATTGAGCGAAGGGGGATAAATTTCCACCACATCACCTGTTCGGGGCTTCCATATATTCAAATTGGCAGGGATTTCAAAGGGATTGGCATCCTTTAGGGTGGCCACCTTTTGGGTTTTTTGCTCATCCTCTATTTCGATTGTGCGGACTTCAATCTTGTCATTTGTGACAAAAATCCATTTGAACTGATTGAATGAGCCGCTGGCTCTTGTCCAGGATTTTTTATCATTGTCCTCGCGCAAAGGCGCGCCCCAACAGCCTTCTCCTACGTAGACAGTCCCAAATTCATTGTCCCTGACGAAACCCTCGTCATTCCCGGCTTTAGTAGAAGGCCTGATAGGCCAGGTTGTCTTGACGGTATGCGCATCGCATTCAATGACCAGGGCAAAATGATAGCGGTAAAATAAGGGCGCCCAAAGGTCGTATTGGGCATTTCCTTCTGACTTCCTGGCCACATGCGGCCGCATGGGTTTGTGGTATTGGGCCATGCGCCAGATCGGGTCGCAATTTTGACGGAGGTCCTCCTCCAGCCAATCGGTCTGATTGCCAGAAATGCTGATTTCTGTATTGAGGGAATACAATCGGAGCAAGTCCCCACCAAAATTGATGGCGTAATAATCTGGTATGGAAAAAAGGTTTTTCAGTGTTTTGGACAACCTTTCGTGGTTGCCGCGAATGGGGACTATGGGGATCATCCGGCCATCCTGGCCGATGGTAAGTTGCCAGTCGTCAAACCACTCCGCCCATTCCTGTGCGGTGTCATCATCTGTCATATCGCCGGCAAAAAAGACGGCATGCGGTCGCAATTTTGCCACCAGGCGATTGGCGTTTTGGCGCGGCTCGCGGTTGTTGCGGGAGTCGCCACCGGCGATGAAGGAAAAACGATCCGAAGGATCGTTTGAGGATGTTTTAAACCAAAACCGACGGCTAATGCCTTCCTTATCTGCAATGACAAAGTAATAAGCCGTATTCGGCTTGAGATTGTTCAGCCGCGCAAATTGATTGTCCATATCACGATAGACATTGGTGCTAAAGGGCTTTTTCCTGAAGGGATAACGGCTGGTATCCTGCCCATAATCCTGGGTTCCATAATAAACTGTTTGAACACCGCCGCTGAGGTGCTCCCATCCAATCACTGCTGTGGTCGCAGGATCATCGCACCAAATCAGACGATAGCGTTGTGTTTCTCCCTTTGCAGAAAGGAAAAAAAAGCATATTACCCAAAACAATAAAGCAAACCTGGTCAGTCTCTTGAATAAAATTTTCATTACAAATCAGTCTTTCAGCTCTGTCGCGCTCATATAACTAATTGCAATTTACAATAAATATCATTTATGCTTTCAAAGTCTTATTTTTCACCAAAGGCTTCGCCCAAATACCTACACTAAAGATAAATGCCAGGCTTACAAAAAGTAAAATCAAAGCGATTTTCAACCCTACCCCATCTCCCAAAGCGCCTATAACAAGTGGGAAAATCGCTCCTCCGATAATGGCAGAACAAAGGATTCCGGCGAAGGAGCCGTGATGTTTTTCTACAGAATTTAAGGCGAGTGAAAAAATAACTGACCACATGATGGATAAGAAAAAGCCCATCAGGGGAAAAGCATAAAGGGCTATCTGAACATTGCCCAGCAAGGCAAAGCTCAGACAAATCATAGCTGCTGTGGTGAAAGCCATGAGCAGCTTTTGGCTATCGAAAAATTTGAGAAGGATCAGGCCTAGCAATGCCCCAAGGGTCATCGTACCCCAAAACCAGGACACGGCCTGGGCGCCTTCTGCCTGCGGATTCACTCCGTGATATTGGCTCAGAAACTCTGACATCCAGGTGGCAATCCCCTGCTCTGTCCCTACATAGCAGAATATCCCAATAAAAAACAAAATGACCGTTTTGTTGCGAAAAAGCTCCCGATGGATCTGCCAGCTACCGGCTTTTTCATCCTCATTTAAAGCAACTTTGGGAAAACGGGATGCAAGCAAAATAAGGATCATGCTCACAGCCAAAAGTCCAAAAATCCAATAGAGGGATAGCCAATTGAGCTCGGCGGGCACGATGGATTCCATCAGGGATATGAGTGCATTGGGATTGCTGCCAGGGCCCATATTGGTGACCAAATAGGTATAGACATGTGGGCTGATGAAAGAAGCCAGGCCAAACACCAACTGTCCGAGGACAGAAAAAAATGCAAAATGCTCTTCGCCTCCCGCCGCCCGCAAAAGCGGGCTGAAAGCCACCTGCAACATGGCCATGCCTGATCCAATCAGGAAAAGAGACAGCATCGCCATGCTAAAGCCCGGCATCAACACAAACAAAAGCGAGCCGATGGCCGCCAAAGCAAATGCCGCAAGCATGACCTTTTTTTCGCGGTAGCGCTCCACCAGCATACCAGATGGAATGGACATCACCCCATAAGCCACAAAAAAACTAAAAGGCAGGAAACCCGCCAATCCCAGACTCAATTCAAAACTATCAATGATATCCGGGATAATAGGCCCGAGTATATTGGTCAAAAAAGAAAGCACAAAAATGACCAACATGATCAACAGAACAATAAATGTTCGCGAATACGAATGGCGTTTTTCCATAATCTCCAGTCTTTTGTCTCTCGTCTCTGCTCTCTACTCTCTGCTCTCTGCTCTCTCCCCCCCTACGCCGGCAACCTCAGCACCGGCGACAGCAAATTACCAATTCTGATGATCTCAGAAAACACGCCTGCGGCGGTCACCTCGGCGCCTGCGCCGGGGCCTTTGATCACCAGGGGGCGCTCGCCGTAGCGATCTGTGGTGAAGACGATCATATTGTCGCTGCCCGACAGGTTGTAAAAAGGATTTTCCGGTCCGACGGACTGGAGCGAAATAAAAGCGTGATCGCCCTCCAGGGTCGCGATAAAGCGAAGACATTCGCCTTTTTCCTCTGCTTTCTGCATCAGGCCTGAAAAATGCGCATCATGCGCTTTCAATTCTGCCATAAAAGCGGGCACATCTGCTGCATCCAGACATGATTGCGGGAGAATATTCTCAATCTCGATTTCATCTGCTTCCATTCGGATGCCTGATTCACGAGCCAGAATCAGGAGCTTGCGCGCCACATCTTTTCCGCTCAGGTCCACGCGGGGATCGGGCTCCGTAAAGCCCCTTTTGCCTGCTTCGGCGACGATATCGCTGAAGGCATCACCCTTTTTGAAGGAGTTAAAAATGAAAGAAAGCGAACCTGAAAGGATGCCTTCTATTTTGCGGATGCGGTCGCCGCTATTGACCAGGTCGGCGACTGTGGTGATCACAGGAAGCCCGGCTCCTACGTTGGTTTCATACTGAAACAAAACGCCTCGCTTGTCAGCGATAGCTTTAAGTTGCTCATATTCAGCATATTTGCTGCTTGCTGCGACCTTGTTGGGGGTCGAAATCGAAATGGAATTATTCAATATGTCGCCATACAAACGATCAATCGTATTATCGGCCGTATTGTCTACAAAAATGCTATTGGGCAGATTGAGTTCAATCATTTTTTGCACAAAGCCCTCCAGGCTGGCTTTTTCCTCCGAAGCATTCAACTTCTCTTTCCACTTATCCAATGTGATTCCGCTTTCATCAAACAACATTTTTTTGCTATTCGAAAGGGCGACCACATTTACCTGCATATACATTTTCTCCCTCAGAAAATCCGCCTGTTTTTGAAACTGATCCAAAAGTGTGCTGCCAATCAGGCCTACCCCTACCATGAAGATATTGAGGGAAAAAGTATCTGAAAGGAAAAAAGCCTCATGGACAGCCTGAAGCGCTTTGGCTTCATCGCCTTTTTCAATCACCACCGAAATATTTCTTTCGGATGAGCCCTGTACGGTCATGCGCACATTGATACCATTGCGCCCCAGGGAATTGAAAAGACGGGCAGAAATGCCGGGGCGGGATCGCATTTTTTCACCTATCACAGCGATGACCGACAGCTCTTTTTCCATTTTGATCGGTTCGATCAGGCGGGCGCGCATTTCCAGCGCAAACTCCCGCTCGATAGCCTCACGGGCGGGCTCGGCGTCCTCGGGCTTGACCGAAAAGCTCAGCGCATGCTGAGAAGAGCCCTGTGTGATCAGGATCACACTGATCTTTTCGCTCGCCAGCACGCCAAATAATTTGGCGGTGAGATTGGAGCCTCCAATGCCAAAAAGGCCTCCGCCTTCTATCGTCAACACAGCGACCTCCTTGATCGAGGCAATGCCTTTCACAGGATGCTGGTCATCTTTTCCGCCCTTTTCATCGATCAGCGTACCGGGATGATCTGGCTCAAAAGTATTTTTGATGCGGATAGGAATGCGTCTTTCCATCGCCGGAACGATGGTCGGAGGGTAGATCACCCGCGCACCGAAGTGCGACATTTCCATCGCTTCCTCATAGGTCATGTGATCTATGGAAAAAGCCTGCGCCACCTTGCGGGGATCCGCCGTGAGGACGCCATTGACGTCGGTCCAAATTTCGATCACCTCGACATCGAGGGCCGAACCAAAAAAGGAGGCTGTATAGTCCGAGCCACCACGTCCCAGGGTCGTGGTGATCCCTTTTTCATCCTGAGCGATAAAACCCGTGATGATCTGTATGCCGCGATGCGTCTCAAAATGGCTGCGGATATTGTTGAAAGTGCTTTCCAGGTTGACCCGGGCGGAGCCGTAGTTGCTGTCGGTGCGCACGAGTTTGCGTGCGTCGAGGAAGCCAGCGATGATGTTTTTATCGCGAAGGACTTCGCTGATGACAAAGGCGGAGCTGCGCTCGCCATGGCTCAGGATATTGTCCAGCGTACGGCTGGAGAGTTCATTGATCAGGAAGATGCCTTGCAGGATGTTTGCCAGCTCGATATGCGACTCACGCAATTCGTATTTCACAATCTCCTGTCTTTCCTCTGAGATGAGGTTTTCGACTACTTCAAAGTGCCTGTCTACATAGGCATTGAAGGCTTTTTTGTAAGCCAAATCGCCATTTTCAGCCATTTGACTCATGTCAATCAGGAGATCAGTGACACCTCCCAGAGCGGATACGACTACTGCGAATTCTTCTCCCTGCTCCTTATATTGTTGAATGATTTGGGTAACCCTATCTATTCGTTCGGCATTGGCGACTGAAGAGCCACCAAATTTCATGATTTTCATTTTCTCAAATTATTTGGGCGCGACTAGCGGCCGCAAATATAAGAGATTATTCCCCTAAAGCTGCAATATTTAAGCCGTCAAAATCAGCGGAAGACATCATGAGGATATAATCTTCCTTGCCTGTTTTGGCCTTTAAAATGGCATCCTTCAGTTCTTTTTTATCGGTAAAATAGCGCACACCTTTTTCGGCAAAAGCTTCCTTGATCTCTTCCTCATTGATGGGTTCCATCTTTTTGCGGGAGAAAGTGCTTTCGTTGATGAAAACAAATTTATGATCCGCAGGCATCAGGGAGCGCTGGTAGTTGGGCAAATATTCTTTGTTCAGGCTGCTGAAGGTATGCAGCTCTACGCAGGCGATCAGGTTGCTTTTGGGAGCCATCTCGCGCACCGCTTTTACGGTGGCGCGCACTTTGATGGGCGCGTGGGCAAAGTCTTTGAATACGACAGCTGTGTCGCTCTCATGGATTTTCTCCAGGCGCGAACCCGCGCCTTCAAAATCTGAAATATGATTCAGAAACTCCTCCTGCCCAATGCCTACGAGATGACAGACTTCTGCTGCCGCAGCGACATTGAGCATATTATGCTTTCCAATGACGGCCATTTCCCACTTTTCCCCCAAATCCTTGATGAAAAACTTCCTTTCTTTGACGATATAAGAAGGCTCCTTGAAAGTCACTGTATAGTGGTCGCTGTCGGTATGTCCCTTGATAAGGGAATCGACAAAGCTATCGTCCTGACGGTAGATCATGGTGCCCGCCTTGGGCATGCCATCCAGCAATTCATCGAAGGCGTCGATATACTCCATTTCCGTAGGGAAGACATTGATGTGATCCCATGAAATGCCGGTAACCAGCGCGATATGCGGCTGGTAGAGCAAAAATTTGGGTTTGGGATTGAGTTTGGATGCGAGGTACTCATCCCCCTCCGCCAGCAGGACTGGCGCATCATCATCCAATCTCACCGGATTTTCAAATCCGGGGACCTGTGCGCCCACGAGGTAGTTGAACTTCCTTCCGGCCTTTTCCATCACATGCATGATCATGGAGGTCACGGTGGTTTTTCCGTAGCTGCCTGCCACGACGATCCGCTGCTTGTTTTTGGAATGTTCGTAAACGAACTCCGGGAAGGAATATATCTTCAGGCCCAGTTCCTGGGCTTTTTTCAGCTCGGGATTGTCTTCTAGGGCATGCATGCCCAGGATAATAGCGTCTAATCCGCTATGGATCCTTTCGGGAAACCAACCTTCCTTATCAGGAAGTATGCCGTATTGCTCCAGCCGGCTTTTTGCCGGATCAAAAATCTGATCATCTGAGCCCGTAACCTGCTTGCCAGCCTTTTTAAGTGCGATAGCTAAACTGTGCATCACGCTGCCCCCGATAGCTATAAAATGAAGGTTGTTCATCCTCTGTGTATTTTGGGTCAAAACTAAGGATAAATGGGGGAATAGCAATTGGGGGGAGGAGGAGTTCTGAACTTAATTTTCCTTCAAAACCTCTAAAAAATCTAATATAGCATGAGTAATTCGAACATTCTCCAGGTAATATGGCTGACCTTCGAGGAGCCCCTGCCTTTTTTCTTTTGTAATTCTACTCCATCTGCTGTTAAGAAGAATAACCTGATTTAGATTAATGGGATCATCCTGGAAATGCTCAAATAATAAGGGGAATACGCCCATTGTTTGGTCTAATCTAATTAGGTTGTGGCATTCAATTATCAACTCATTTGCATTTCGGGGAAGGTTTTTATTGTCAATCGTTTGTACAAGCAGGTCAATTTTTTTTTCTAAACTGATGATCCTGTCCATTATTTTTGAAGCTGAAAAACTTGAAGAAAGGTTTTCATCAAATGATGAATATGTTCGAACCTCACTTTGGGAAATATTAGCCTTCTGCTGAGACTTATAAAATATCACATCACATTCTCCTATCAATTCAATAATTTCCAATATTTTATATACTACTCGGCCCCGAACTACATCACTAAAAGTTCCGCCATTGTTGTATTCTTCTTTTAACAGCATTATGGAGTTCAATTCTAACTCTATTTGCAACACTTTTTTATATAGTTCGGAGTTTTTTACCAAATCAATTTTTAATTTAGCTATCGTATCTTCAAGATGGCCAGTCGAAATCGATCGGATTAACCCAGATTTATAGGCTAGAAATTCCATAATTTCAAGTTTTTATAAAAAATCAAATTCTTTTTTCATGGGTTAATTTACCCGTATCATATGCGGAGTCAAATTTGGTATAATGCAAACCAGTTATAGGGTATACACCCAGATTTTCATACTTATCCACCAACTCCAATATACCCTCCGCTCCCGCTCTTTCTCCACCAGCAAATCGAACTACTTGAAGCGAGATAATATTTATCCTATTTCCTGGCATTTTCAACCTGAAATCTTTGATTCTATCTGAATGAGCAGAATCGAGAGGCTTGTCAATCAACCAGTTTCCCTGACTAGCAATGTGATTTAAATAGTCTTCTGCCGCTATTGACTTGGGATAAAATGACAGAATCAAGTCTGCCATCGGCAATAAGCCAAATTGAGCAAGCGGTTGACCGGGCTCATCAACGGTAATAAATATACTCGTGATTCCTTCTCCTGAAAAAAACTCTATTATCCCAGGAATGAAAATTTCTTGCTTAGCGCATAAGGGAAATCTACTTCTTAACTGATCCAGGCTATTAAATAATACCATCACATCTTTCGTGTTTTTCTTCAATCTTTGGACAGCAATAAAGACTCGATGAAAAAACTCTTCTGGGGTAATATAACCTGGATGAAAATACAATACATCTATTTGATCTAGTTTTTGGTGATTCTTGATATTATCCTTTTTGGGAAACTCCGATTTCCTTATCTTCTCCAAAGTGGAGAAAGTTGTATATTCATCATCCCTCAAAGAGATGACTAACAGGGCATTATTACTTTTAGAATTGATCCACTCCAATCCCGTTAAATAGCCAAAATGGCTTTTGTGTCCTCCTCTAGTCCCTATAAATGCTGTACACCTTCCCTTCGGAATTCCCCTAAATCCATCTCCCAAGATTGGTTTTGTTGGGATTGTATCAGAAAAATCGGAATATTCATGCCGTTTATATCTTGATAAAAAATAATGAATAGAAGGGTAAATAAATATTCCGCCTTCTTTATTAAAAGGATGTCCCCTTTTCATTGCATTGTTATATTCATCTAATAACTTCTCATATTCTTCCGACTGGTTATTACTTTGGGGCAGAGTCTTCTTTTCTGGCATTTCATAAATTTTTAGTTGATGAGTGCCCCATACATGGCTCTGATACCTTGCCTTTACAATCTCTAATGTCCTTAAATAATAGTCCTCATTATTCCTATAATCCAATCGAATAATCATATCACAAGCATACTCCCAGATATCATGGCTAAGGTCAGAGTCTGAGGAGTCCAGCATAAAAACAACAATTTCACTGTCGTTTGAAACTGCTGACATAAATTCCTCAAAAAAATCCTCTTTCTTTTCAGTACTCAAAATATTCAAACTATCAATGACTAATACATGTGGAACATATTTGCCTTTGTTTTCTACATTTTTTAATGAAATTGTATCAGATAATAATTCTACCTCTAAATTTTCTTTTTCACTTTTTGCAATAACTCCTGAAAAAATATTTAAGGCTTCCTCTATTAGATTACTGATTTTCATCCTTTTATCAACTTCGTTTCGGTTTTTCTTTTTCCAAAGAGCTTCGATTTCATCTTTTCCCCAAACGAAAACCATTCCCTGCTGCTTCTTTAAATGTTCAACCTCTTGGCCAAAATTAAAAAACGAAATTGGCTTGAGATAATGATCAATATCCTCATATCCATGATCGATTGCATTATCAATAAGAGCTTCAGAGTTTTGATCTGTCGTAATAAAGTATGAAGACAATGCAGAATCATTACCTACCTTATTTTTTGCAAGTTCATAACATAACTCAAGTGCAAATGTCGTTTTACCACTACCTGGAGGGCCCGCTAAGAGAATTGATAAAGGTTTACCTCCCTTTGGAATAATTAAGCCCCCCTTCAACAAGGCATCAAACCATGATAGGTCTTTTGCTGCATCATTTTCCCCAAATGAGATGGATGCTTGGCGATATTCTGCCTGTCCATCAATTATGGAACACCAATTAACTGGAGAAATATTTGTTCGGTATATTTTTTTATTTCTACTCATGGTAGGTTTCATTATCTGAAAAGCAAAAGCAAGATGAATTATTCTAATATAAGAAACTCTTCAAACTTGTTCAAGCTTATAATAAAACCTCCCCTAATTATGGTAGGACGATTTTCAACATTTGTGTGAGATTCTACAACTTCACCAGCCGCATCTGATCCAGCATCGCCTTGTTCACCTCCACATTCATGTTCACATTCCAATCTTTGAATTCCACGGAAATGCGATTTCCCCCTTCTCGAAGCGAAACCACCTGGGAGTTGCTCCAGCCCCAATCCGACCACTCATCCGTCCCGCGCTGCGGGAAGACCAGCGCGCCAATCTTCTCTTTGTTGACAAAGAGGGTGCGAATGGCGCATTTGTTTTCGGTGTTCCAGGGGCCACTGCCGTTGCTGTAGCGGAAGTCAAGCAGGTAATCGCCTGATTCTTTGGTCTGGATAACAAACTCTAGCGTTCTGTTTTCATTATTAGATATTTCCACAAATCCCTTTCCTGAATAATTGCTATAAGGAAGGGCTGATTTGGGTGAAAAATCTTCTGCTTCATAGGTAAAAAGGGCAAAGCCGGGAGTTATCAAAATAGGCTCGCTGGTGAATGATTCCCCCAATTCCTGCTTCCAGGCACTGACTTTGTATTCAGCCATAAGAAGCCCGGGCGCACCAAAATTGGTTTCCTGAGTACGTGCAATGGCTTCCCCGCTTCTGTAAATAATATATTCTTCAGCCCCTTCCACAGGCTCCCAGCTAAATGAAACCCCACTCCCCTGCTGAACGGGTTGCGGACTGCGCAGGCTGAAGCGGTTTGCCACGAGATTTATTTTTCCTGAAAAATCATTATCTGCCATGACAATCTCGATCGTATGGGATCCTTTGGTTTCTGCGGGGAAAAAGCCATTTTTCAGCACTTCCCCATCCATTTTGATGCTTTTGATCTGGTTGCCATAGCCTGTCACCTGGATGCTCAGGATGGCATCGCGGTAGGCAAAGTTGCTGAGTGTTTTGCTGCCACCATAAACCTTTGGGATCACGGGTTGAAACCGAATGCCATTTGCTTCAAATGACATGCCCATAAATACGCGGTGCACCATCGCGAGATTACCGGCCATGCTCCAGAGCATGCGGTGCGAATTGATCTCGGTGCCTTTGAAGTCACCGCTTTCGGCTACGAAATTTTCGTAGTTGGTCAGGAAAAGACCGCCCGCGCGGTAAATAGCGGCGAGGCCGTGGGTGAGGACTTCCTCGTTGCCCACTTTGGCAGCGGCCAGGTTCCAGTAGGCCTGCACAAAGGGCCAGATGCCGTTGTTGTGATAAGGCGGGATATCGGGAATTTGCGGGTAAATGCAAGTCGTCCCAAAGGGCGTTAAAGGCGATTCGCCTATGATTCGCTGGGCTTGCTGCGCATCGGCTACATCAAATAAAATGCTGAGCGCTTCTCCCAAAGCCTCAAATCGAGAGGACAGATTCAGGCCCAATCTGCCGTACAGATAATTCCCGTAATAGCCTTTTTCCTCCATCCAAAGATGCTGATTCATGCCTGCTTTGATCTGGTTGGCGCGCTCTTTATAGCGGTCGCTGGATTCGCCCAGCAGGTCTGCCATCTCCGCCAGGATGGCGTGAGCCTGGCAATGCACGGCATTGGTGCCCAGGTTTTGGGAGACGTAGATGTCTGTATTGGACATCCATTTGGGGTAGGTTTGCTCGCGCCAGTCGAGGAAGGAAGACTCGCCGCGATACATGCCGGTTCCGGCATCGCGGATCACATGAAAGTCGTCTTCGACGCTTTGGCGGATGATGTCGTAAGCCTGGCGCAGCCAGGCCTGGTCGCCGGTAGCTTTGTAAAGCTCCCATGCTGCTATGGCCCAGGTGGTCCGGTCTGAAGAGACCGGCCAGGCACCACCGGAACCGGTGTCCTGGATGATGCGCCCGCGCTTTACCTTCTTCATCAGGCTGATTTTGGCGACCTCTGGTTCGTGGTAGGCGAAAGCCAGGAAAATGCTGTAGCTGATGTCGCGTGTCCACACGCCGCCCCACATCGCACCTGTGCGAAATGTGCTGTCCGGCTCTATGGCCAAAATGGCCTCTTCAAGAGACATATTGAAGAGCGCATCTACGATGGGCTGGTCGGAAGTATAATGCGGACGATCTGACAGATCTTCGCTCAGTTTCCATTCTTTGTCTGCCTGTTCGGCTTCATTGTAAGGATTCAGTTTGACTGTGATCTCGTAGATCCCATCGCCATCCGGATCTGCCAGTTTCAGACCTTTGTTGTCCAGGTTGACGAAGTCCCAGCTCAGAGGCGCAGCTGCGCCTGCGATGTAAAAGCCTTTGAAGTCGGCTTTGGCGACGCGGCTGCCATCATAGGCTTCGTAATATCCTTTTTCTTCCATTTGCCGAAGCACAGGAGTCATATCCACCCGAAAGGTATATTCATAATTGACAGGGAGAAATTCGCTCTTCTCCGCCGCAGCTACGTTTTCCCAAACCCCAAATTTCATCACTGGTGACTCTTTTTGTCCTTGTATCACAACGATATGATCGTTGCCCGGAGCCATCTCATTATCCTTTTCGTTGATGCTAAATTTGAAGATGATGCGGTTGGAAAAATTGGCACTTGCAGGGCTTTTGTAATTGGACTGGAGGTGGGTTGGGGAAAGGACAAGCGCCTGATGCTTTCCCTGTGCTACCTTGTCTTTATAGAGCGTATAAGCTTCTGATTGGTACAAAATATCCGGCTGAGAGGTGGGTTGGCAGGCCATGAGGAAAAGAAGCGAAAGGCAAGTGATAAACTTCATATATTTTGTTCGGTTGAAATCAAGGTGTGGTTAAATGCATGCTCCATGATAATAGGTAGGTATTTATAGCAAAGTAAGGACTTTTTGGTAAACCGTTTCAATTTTGTTTAAGCCTGAAAGTATCTTTTACTTTGAAGCCCAATTGAAATAACCGGTCTGCTATTCATGCCTAAATTACCAACACTTTGCCTTCTGATTCTTCTATTTCCGACCTTCCTATCTGCCCAAATCGTCAACACCGAAAAGCTTCGGATGAAAAGCAAAGAAGGGGTCTGGGAAGGAGAGCTTGATTTCAATCTGGGTCTGTCCCGCAACAAAGCGGGCCAAACTTTCCAATTTAAAACGCAGGCGCGTTTTGACTACCTGCAAAAACGAAATAAATGGATGGTCATGGGCGATTACCAGCGCGCCGAACTCACGAAGCTGGATGTGCCCGGCTCGGCACCCAAAAGCCTAAAGAATCAATCTTTTGGACATCTCCGTTACAATTACCTTGCTAGCTCGCGGCTGAGGTGGGAAGTATTTGGGCAAATACAATTTAATGATATTCAGGAGATTAGGTTACGGACTTTGGTGGGCAGCGGCCCACGAATCAAGGTTCTGAGGACAGATAGCAGCCATGTCTACCTGGGAACGCTGATCATGTTTGAATATGAAGAAAGCAGGGATAGTCCGCTGGCACTTACTTTTCACAGGGACTTTCGCCTGAGCAGCTATCTTTCTTTTGCCTACAACTTCACCCAATCATTTGGCGTCAGTCATGTGTCGTATTACCAGCCCAAACTGGCTGAGTGGACAGATTTTCGCATTTCAACGGAAACGCAATTGAAGTTTCTTATCCGTGAAAACCTGAGTTTCAGCACCTACTTTCAGTATGCCTATGATGCAAAACCGGCAGCCACTGTGCCGCCGGTAGTATTCAGTATGACAAATGGTTTCAGTTTGTCTTTTTAACTCAATAAATCATAAACGGCAAGCAGTTTGTCGCCCTTTCGCCAGCGAAACCAGGCTTTGCCTATCGGTTGATATTGGCTGTCGCGGAGCTGCACCTGTATCCAATCTCCTTTCACAGAAAGGCCTTCCCCTATCCGCCCTTTTTCAAAAAGAGGAGAGCCTGAAGAATGATCAAAAGGCCTGATCATGAGCGGATTGCTCTCCTTATCTTCAGGGTAAACTGAAAAGACATTCAGCAAAAAATCCGGCCAATACTGGCAATCCATCGCTTCGCGATCTACCCAGGCCGTCTGGCCTGTCTGGCGGTTGACCACGACTTCAGCCCGATTTCGGGTGAGGGTCAAAATCCGGAGGTGACAGATGTTATAATCCGGTTTTAAAAACTCCGGAAAAAACCAGGGGGGCGCATAATGAATGACGTCCTGACCATAAAAAATGCTGTCGACTTTTCGCTCGCTTTCTGCATCTGCAAAAAAGTAAAGACTCTGATCTGCAGGCGAAAAAAGTACTTTTGCGATCCCCAGGCCCATGGGGATGTCTGCTTTTGGCTGGCCAAAAAGGGCGGAAAAGAAGAGCGCAGGAAGAAGGGTGAAAAAATATTTTTTCATAAGGCTTTTATTAACGGGTTACGGTATTAATGCCCTCTACCGTTCCTTCCAGGCTAATTACATCAGAAGGGTCAGCCTGGCTTACCATCCTGATATTCAGCCTGGCATTCATGAAATAAGTGGCTGCTGCTACGCCTATATCCTGAAACAGGGACAAGTCTGTTATTTCGAAGAAACCTTCCTGGCTGACATAGGGAGTGCTGGCGCTATTGGTATAGGTGCAAAATAATTGCTCCATGAGCTTATTGGGGTCCATGGGTTTTACCTCATACCTTCCTTCCTTCAACTCTGGTATTCCTCCTGAAAGGCTCACTTTTGAGCCGGCACTGGTCAGGTTACCATTGAGAAGCATAGAGAAAAGGTGCGAAGCTTTTTGATAACTACAGGTAGCTGCCTGGGTGGTGGCTTTTTGTCCTTCGAGCGTAAAATTCAATTCTTCCTGGATACTACCATCCTTTTTGATTTGAATTTTCACCACAGCATCGGGAATTTTATTCTGGCTGGAGGAGGTGTTTTCTTCCTTATCACTCTTATCGGAATTGCCTTCCGCAGGCTCACTGCTGCCAGCACAGGCAGCCATGAGGAAGACCAAGGAAAAGAAAATGGGATACAGGGAGTTTCGCATGATGTTTTTTGTTAAAGGTGTTTTACAAAAAACCACAAAATCCTGTATCCCATCACTTACCCATTTGGGTGAATTTTTACATAGGTCTTCTGTATTCGTGGATTTCCCATAATTTCAGGGCCAACAGACGTCCTTTTTCTGCCTTGAGGTCCATGGGGAGAAACTCAGGCATGGTCATGTGGTACAAAAATCCTTTCAAAGGGAAAATAAATTGGTTCACTTCGCCAGCCTCATAATAGCCCCCCAGCTCACCGATCCCGTCATAAAACATTTTATTTTCACCCGTACCCATCGCTCTGATAGCTTCCATATCGCCGCTGAAAGCTGCTCCCTTGCTGATCGTCAAATGGGCCAATTCATTGGGCCTGTGAATATTGGGATAGCTAATGACCAACTCTCCGTCCTTATTCACTTTCTGCTTGATTTCTTCCAGAATAGGCGCTTCAAGCACTTCCAAAATGGCCTCAGCAGGCACAAGCGTCTCTAACGCGATCTCTTCAGCCGGCATATCCCGGATGCCCACAGGAGCCTGAGAGGCTTTGGCATCAGGGCTGAGGCTCTGCATGTCTGCGGTTTCATCCGTGCCCTTTTCCTTTTTGGAAGAGGAGTCACAAGCCACCATGAGGCTTGTCAGCAGGATAAGGGTCATTACATAAAATTTGATTTTCATTGTTCTATATATTGGTTCTACTTATTTTTCAAATACAAAATATTCCCAGGCTTTTAAAGACAACGGACTTCCGGCTGCCAGTTCCTTTTCTTCCTCACTAAAAACCTCTGTATAACGGCCCGTAAAACCGTCACCATCCAAAATAACTTCCTGTTCTTTCGCTGAAAGATTAATGATCACAACAACCTGATTGCCGTTTTTCTCCCTGGTAAAAGCGTAGACATCTTTATCATTTCCTGTAGCTATTTTCACCAATTCTCCCCCGTGCTCGCCATTCCAAAGCGCCTGGTTGCGGTGTTTGAGGTCAAAAAGGGTTTTGTAAAAAGAAGCATATTTGAAATCTCCCCAGGGGATATTGTCTTTTTTGAAGAATTCCAATTTCTTATCCATGGCTGACTCCATGCCTGTATATATCAAGGGCATGCCATCAAAAGTGGCTGTAAGCACGGCAAAGGCCTTATGTCCTGCGCCCAGGCGCCCAAATTCTGTGTCAGACCATGAGTTTTCGTCATGGTTCGAGGTAAATTGCATTTTGTAGCCTTTGCTATACTGCTTTTTATATTTTGCCAAAATGCGGTCAATATCCAGGGCCGTTGCCTGATGAGAGCTTTCGTCATTTCCTTCTACTACATTCCCCTGCACCAATTTTTTGCTGCCCCGGTTTGCACCCTGTGTCTTGGCGATCTCATTGAGTACATGATGCATTTCCCATGCATAATCCATCACAAAAGCGCCATTGTTGACGATAGCAGGCACTTCGGCTTCTGCCAGCAGAAACATTTCCTTGGTTTTGTACAAAGAATCTGTGCACTGCGCCCAAAAATCCACAGGCACTCCATGTGCCACATCTACCCGAAATCCATCTATCCCCACATCTGTGATCCAAAAGCGCATGGCTTCTATCATCGCCAGGCGCATTTCCGGGTTGTCATAGTTGAGGTCTGCGACATCGGTCCAGCCCCAGGATTTTCCTGTATTGTAATCCACCGGGTCAATCACATTGCCGGCAGAATCCTGTGTGTACCAATCAGGATGCTCGGTGATCCATTTACAATCCCAACCGGTGTGGTTGGGCACCCAGTCAATGATGCAATGCATCCCCGCCTGGTGAATCGCCGCCAGCATGTGCCTAAAATCTTCCATGCTCCCGAAGTCAGGATTGACTCCTTTGTAATCCGTCACGGCGTAGGGGCTACCCAGCTCGCCTTTGCGGTTTTTGACACTCACTTCATGGATAGGCATAAACCAGATGATATCGATTCCCATCTCTTTCAGACGTGGGATATGCGCTTCAAATGCCTGAAAGGTCCCCTCCTCTGTATAATGGCGGAGGTTTGCTTCGTAGATGGTGGCATTTTTATGCCAGTCAGGTACGCGCGGTTTCTCCCAACGGACGGCAGTCTCTTGTGGAAGCTCTTCTGTCTGGCTTTCAGGGCTTGTTTTGCAGCCGACCAGCAACAATAAACCTGCTGAGAAAGTGAGAAATAGGTGTATAAAAAACTTATTCATATAAATATTAAATTAGATCAAAGCGCCAATTTCAGGATAATTCTGCAAAAGTTTTTGCTTAGCATGGGTTTTTTCGCACTTTCAGGCTCTTGAAATAAAATTAAATCATGCGCTGCTCTATCCTTTTTCTTTCCATTTTCATTTTTCCGCTCTTTTCCAGCGCGCAGACTTTTTCGCCCGAGAACATCCTCCAGGGATACGCCCACCAAAACGATACAAGCTACTTCCTTTTTGATAAAAGTCGCTACGATCGCCCCGAAGCAAAGCGGGTGGTCGTGACAGGTTCTTTCAGAGCATGGAGCCAGGATATGGGTGAAGAGAGTTGGCAGTTGGTGGTGGGCCGTGGACAGTCTGATAGTCTGGCTATATTGGCAGTTTACAATCCTGATTTTAAGATTATCCCTCCGCGAGCGGAGTTTAAATTTCGAATAGATGAAGGCGAATGGCTTTCGCCTCCCACCGCCGCACCCAACCTAAGGGGCGGCAATCTCCTTTTCATGAAAGATATGATCCCACCATTCCTCAAAGTAGAAATCCGACGCTCCGGTAGACTCTGGGTAGAGACTGCCGGCTTCGACCGTCCCCTCTCCACTCAGGCTTTTCGCCTGACAGATGCAAAGGGGAATGACATCCCCCTGGCTGAATTTCTGCCTCATGAAGCCCATAGCGGGCTTTTGGTTCCGGCTGAGCGCATAGACATCCGTTCCGTCTATTATCTCGAATTGCAGGGAACGCCCCTCAAAAGCTGGTGCAGCTACGACGGTTGGTTTCGGGAAATGTATTCGCATAAAGCCCTGGGCGCCAATATCGCCGGGGATGGCAAAAGCACGACTTTTCGCATTTTTTCCCCCCGGGCACACGCCATCAAATTGTATCTATACAAGGAAATGCGAGGCGGAAAAGCGTTTCGGGAAATAGAGATGAAGGTGGATGAGGACGGTGTTTGGGAAGCCAGCCTTGCCGAAAACCTCAAGGGCAGCTGGTACGACTTCACCGTTCATGGCCCCGATGAGCCGGGAAATCATTTCTACGAAACAGAACCCGTCCACATTTCCGACCCTTATGCCCGCGTCAACGATGACGCCTGGGGGCGCAGCTGCGTTTGGGAGGCCTGTACGCCTGCTACACCACTCAAAGATGGCATTCCCAGGATGGAAGACGTCATCTCCTACGAAGTGCATGTCCAGGATTTTACGGATAAACTACCTGTTTCTGAAAACAAAAAAGGGACTTTTGCAGGCTTCATTGAAAAAGGCTTAAAGAACAAAAAAGGCCAGGCTGTAGGCTTTGATTACCTCCTGGATCTGGGGATCAATGTGCTGCATCTGATGCCTGTACAGGAATATATGCACTATCCTGATGAGGATTGGAAAGCTTCTTTTAAAGATGATCCTTTCATGATCAGGCATGGGATCAGCGAAGAAAATTACCAGTGGGGGTACCGTACCTCCCACGCCCTGGCGGTCGAAAATCGCTACCGAACCAAAGGCTCTCATCCGGGCGAAGCCCGGGAGCAATTTCGCGACCTGGTCCAGGCCTTTCACGATGAAGACATCGCCGTGATCATCGACATTGTGCCCAACCATACGGCAGAAGATATGGACGATGAGCCTCATTTTTTCCACTGGAATGTGCTGGACAAAATCTACCACTACCGCACCCTGGACCTCAGGCATATAGGCGAATACGGCAATGAAGTCAAAACCGAAGACCGGCCCATGGTGCAGCGTTGGCTGATAGATCAGTGCAGACACTTCATCGAAGAATTTGGGGTAGATGGCTTCCGCATAGACCTGGCAGGCCAGGTTGACAGGCAGACTTTGCTCAAACTGCGCGAAGCGCTGGGACCGGACATCATCATCTATGGCGAGCCATGGATCGCCTCCAACGATCCCAACTTTGAAAGCAATCCCTCCTGGGATTGGTACAAACACAACTCCCCTATCACCTTCTTTCAGGATGAAAGCCGGAATGCTTTCAAAGGGCCTACCTCCAATCCGGTAGAGAAAGAGCGGGACCGGGGCTATGCAGGCGCAAATTTTCGTGAAAAATTCAAAACCCAATTGGGCCTCTCTGCACGTTTTCCAGACGACAAAACGCCCATTTCAGGTATCAATTACCTCGACATACACGACAACTGGGCACTGGCAGATCAGTTTGCAGAGCAGGATTGGAACGGCCTCTTAGGCGTAGAAGAAGATCGCTTCAAGCTCGCAGCGGTGCTGCTCTATACTTCGCTTGGCCCCATCGTGACGCATGGCGGCACGGAGATCATGCGTTCCAAAGGACATGCCGAGCTCAAAGAAACCATCAAAACCACTATCAGTGGCCTGGAACAGCACTTCCACGGCAAGCGCGACACCTACAATATGCGCGTCCCCAATCAGTTTATCTGGGAAAATGTAGGCAAATCAAAGCGCGACCGCGGCAGCAATTGCGATTACAAAAATATGCACGCCTACTGGCGCGGCCTCAACCGCCTGCGTCTCAGCGATTATGGAAAGGTTTTCCGCCAGGCAGAAGCCGTTCCCGATTTCTACTACGCCTGGATTGACACCGTCAATCCTTACCAACTCGGCTATTGCGTGGACGGCGAAGTCCTCGTTCTGATGAATACAGGTTCAAATGAACATGAGTTTCCGGATGTTTTTTTCCCGGAGGGAAAATGGCGGTTGGTGGGTGACATCGACGCAGTCGATCACATCAAAGGGGTGAAAGGCCCCGATAAAAGCTATCGGAAAATAACCGGCAATCAGCGGATGAAGGTTGAAATGGAGGGAAAGACTGTGTTGATCTGGGTGAGAGATTGAGAAATAGATATTTTGAGATTGAGGGTAAAAGAGTTATTTTTAAAAGGTAAACCAAAAAAAATATGTTGAACTGGAGATTGCATATAGATTCTGATCCTAATATTATGTACGGTAAGCCCGTAGTAAAAAACACCCGCATTCCTGTGGATTTAATTTTGGAAAAACTGTCTGAAGGAGAATCAATAGAAGAATTACTTGAAGCTTACCCAAGAATTGGGAAAGGCGATATTTTTGCCGTACTGGCTTTCGCTGCAGAGTCAATAAAGAATGAAATTGTTTATCCTTTAGCTTCTTGAACCATGAGCTTGAATAAATTTCTTGCAGATGAAAATGTTGATTTTCGAATAGTCAAAGCTCTAAGAGAGGACAAATATGAAATTGAAGCGATCATTGAGATAAATCCTGGAATAAGTGATCATGAAGTCTTATCCATCGCAAATATCCTAAAAGCAATTATTCTTACTGAGGATAAAGATTTTGGAGAGCTGACATTCCGCTTAAAAAAGCCCAATAAAGGAATTATTCTAATCCGTATGAATGGATCAAAAGTGGAGGAAAAAATCAGAAAACTCAAAGAGGTTCTTGAAAATCACGCTGATGAATTAAGTGAACATTTTACGGTTATTGCATCAGACAAAGTTCGAATTCGAAAAATGTATTAACGGGTTTCTTCATCCCTTGACCAACCTCCTCCTCATAACGCCCCCCTTCACCCAGCTCAACACGCCCTACCCGGCGACAGCATATCTGAAGGGATTTCTGAATACAAAAGGGATCTCCTCTTTTCAGATGGATCTGGGAATTGAGGTAATTTTACAGCTTTTTTCGAAGGAAGGCCTGCAGAAGATGTTTTTGTTTGCAGAAAGGCGGGGCCGTATTTCATCTGAAAATGTGCAGCGGATATATGCCCTGCGGGAAAATTATATCCACAGCATAGATGCTGTGATCGCTTTCCTACAAGGAAAAAACCACACGCTGGCGCGTCTCATCTGCAATGAGCAATTTCTGCCGCAGGCAGATCGCTTCGCCCAGCTCGATGAGCTGGATTGGGCCTTCGGCAGCATGGGCATGCAGGACAGGGCCAAGCATTTGGCGACTTTGTACCTCGAAGACCTTTCCGATTTCATCATCGCCTGCGTCGATGCACACTTTGGCTTCAGCCGCTACGCAGAGCGCCTGGGCAGGAGCGCGAATTCATTCGATGAATTATATGCAGAGTTGCGGCAGGCACCTTCCTATATGGATGGCATCACTTTAGACATTTTGGAAAAAAGGCTCGCAGAAACCCAGCCCCAACTGGTCTGCTTTTCCGTTCCTTTTCCCGGAAATCTGTACAGCGCATTTCGCTGCGCACAATATATCAAAAGCCACTACCCTACCCTCAAAATCGCCATGGGCGGTGGATTTCCCAATACAGAGCTGCGCTCGCTATCAGACACAAGGGTTTTTGAATTTTTCGATTTCATTTGCCTGGATGATGGAGAATTGCCCATTGAATTGCTCACAGATAATATTTCAAAAACTACTGATAAACAGCTATTTAAGCGAACATTATTACTCGAAAACCATCAGGTCATTTACAAAAATGATTCCGTCCGCGCAGATTATAAACAGCAGGAAATAGGCACGCCCGATTATGGGGATTTGCTGCTCACTGAATATATTTCGGTGATTGAAGTCGCCAATCCCATGCACAGCCTCTGGAGCGATGGACGCTGGAATAAGCTGACCATGGCGCATGGGTGTTATTGGGGAAAATGCACATTTTGTGATATTTCACTGGATTATATCAGGCTCTACGAGCCTATATCTGCCAAAATATTGGTAGATCGCATGGAACAGCTCATCGCCCAAACGGGCGAAAATGGCTTCCACTTCGTGGATGAGGCAGCTCCTCCCGCGCTGATGCGCGAGGTCGCCCTCGAAATCCTTCGACGCAAACTCAGCCTCAGCTGGTGGGCGAATATCCGATTCGAAAAAAGTTTCAGCCTCGATCTGTGCAGATTGCTGGTGGCATCTGGCTGCATCGCCGTTTCGGGAGGGCTGGAAGTGGCTTCCAACCGCCTGCTGGCCCTGATTCAAAAGGGAGTTACCGTTGAGCAGGTTGCTCAGGTTACGCGCAATTTTACCGAAGCCGGCATCATGGTGCATGCCTACCTCATGTATGGCTATCCCACACAGACGGTTCAGGAAACCGTTGACAGCCTGGAGATGGTTCGCCAGATGTTTGAGTTGGGCGTTTTGCAATCGGGTTTTTGGCATCAGTTTGCCCTGACAGCACATAGCCCGGTAGGCATGGCTCCGGCTGACTACGGCATATTTCCGATAGAGGAAAATATCACTTTCGCTCACAATGATGTCGCCTTCCGCGATAGCACAGGCATCGACCACGGACAGTTCAGCGAAGGGCTCAAAAAATCCCTTTTCAATTATATGCACGGCATCGGCTTCGATTTTCCTTTGCAGGATTGGTTTGATTTTGAGCTGCCGGAAACAGAGATCGTGGAAGATTTTATCTTTCAGGCTTTGGCTGTTGAAACAGACCAAAAAGTCCGGCCTTCCGCCAAAGTCATTTGGCTGGGCGCTCTGCCGGTCTTGTCCTATCCTCCTGTTTTTAGCAAAAAACAGCCTTTTCAATTCGTAAATATGCTTTTTCATGGCAAACTGGAAAGCCTGGAAATTACCATGGAAAAGAAAAAGGGGGAATGGTTTGCCCGATTACTGAAAAAGCTTTCCCCCGGAGAAGGGAGCATCATGAGTTTTGCCTCCGTAAAAGCTGAATATGAAAAGCAATTTGAGGATTTTGAGCTTTTTTGGTTTGAAGAACCCGTGGTTCTTCTGCGGGATCAGGGATTGTTGGTTTTGTGAAAATACCATCGTCCCAACCGCAGTTCGCCATAATCATACAAATCACCCAATTGCGTTTTTGCCAGGGCAAGCCCTTCATCCTCTGCTGTAGCGAAGTAAGTAGCTATGGCCTTCAATTTTTCCTTCGGGATCAGAAGATGTATATCCAACTCGCCTTCTTCTACAAAATGAGCCAGATGGCCGCGGATCGTACCTTGAACCAATTCCCTTTCCTTTGCGATCTCTTCCACACTTTTTCCTTGCTGAAATAGCTCCAGGCTCACTTTTTTGCTGTCTACTTTGGGTTTGGATGCTTTTTTGGATGGCGCTTTCCCTGTGGCAAACTCCATCAGGTCGGATTCCAGTTGGTGTTCATCAACATATTTCTTGACTATCCCGACCAACTCTCCCCCGAAGCGCTGGGCTCGTTTTTTTCCTATTCCATGCACATGCTTGAGGCTGAGCATACTGGTAGGAAGCACTTGCACGATCTCCAGCAGGGTTTTGGTCGGAGCAACGGTATAGCGCTCCATTTCCTCAAAATCAGCTGTTTTTGCGCGCCACTGATGCAGTTCCTGGTACAAATCAGGATGCGATATGTTTGTAAGGGTCAGTTTATTGGTGGCTCCTTTTTGAGCTGGTCTTCCTTTTTGCTGAAAATCAATTTCAGCATTCGCTGCTGCCTGGCTGAATGCTTTGCTGTCAAAGCCATTTTGACAAATCAGCGCCTCGGCGCAGGCGATTTTCAAGGCCAGGCAAAGGCTTGCATGTTTCTCTTTTGCATTTTTCAAAACCGCTTTGTTGTCCGAAAGCAGGGGAAGTTCTTCCACTTTTTCGAGCACTTGCGTCCTTAATTTTTGGTAAAAATAGCCTCCTGCCTTCGCCAAACGCGCTTTCAGCGCGTCATTCTCCTCCGGCGGAGCCGGAAGGCTGAAGTAGGCATGCAGCTGCGGAATGAATTTTTCCGCCACCTCAAAGACCTCTTCCTGCACAAGCATCAGCAGCTGATGAAATGCCTGGGGGGCCCCTCCCTGAAATTTCTTTTCATTCTCACTGAGGATGCGATGCAATTGATTGAAGCTTCGCTTCAGCAGATCAAATTGGAAAAAATCCAGCAGCATATGCTGCTGAAAATCCTTTTTGGCAGCTTCCAGCTGCTGCTCGTCGGGCTCGTTTTGACGAGCCGTTTCTGTATAATTTCGGACCAGGTGGTCCGTTTTGACGCTGGTAGGCCGCAGCGGGGAGCGCAGCAAAATGCCTTCAAAGGTCTTGCAGCGACTCAGCGCTACATATACCTGCCCGTGGGCAAAGGCGGCCTGTGCATCTATGATCACTTTTTCGAAAGTCAATCCCTGGCTTTTGTGGATGGTGATGGCCCATGCCAGCTTGAGGGGATATTGGATAAAAGTACCGATGGTATCTTCTTTTATCTCTTTGCTTTCTTCATTGAGGCTGTATTTTACATTTTTCCAATCTACCGGCATCACAAGGATTTCGTAGTCATCATCTTCTGACTGCACCCAGATTTTGTCGCTCTGTATCCTTGTTATCCGGCCAATTTTTCCATTATAATATTCTTTGGAGGGCGAAGGATCATTTTTGGTAAACATGACCTGCGCGCCTTCTTTTACTTCCAAATTCACTTCGCAGGGGTAGGCATGCTGGGGGAAATCGCCTTCTATTTTTGCTTCAAAAAGAAACAATTTGGATGGCAGTTCTCCCAGTTTTTCATTGTTAATGGACTGCGCAGCGGCATTGTGGGAGGTCAGGGTGATGTATTCATCCTGCTTTTCAGAAACCTGATCAGGCAAGTAACGGCTATTGAGCAGGCTAAAGACCTCATTATCCATGCGGTTGTCCCGCACTTTGTTGAGCAAGGCGATGAAATCGCTGTCTGCCTGCCGATAGATGTGCTTAAGCTCGATGGTGACTGCGTCGGTTTTTTTCAGCGCCAGGCTGCTGAAGAAATAAGGCGTATCATAATAAGGCCCCAGCATCGCCCATTCCTGCGGTTTCACCACAGGAGGAAGCTGATGCAGATCACCGATCATGAGCAGTTGAAGGCCCCCGAAGGGGTGCGGATTGTTGCGGTAGCGCCGCAGGACTTCGTCTATGGCGTCGAGCACATCGGCTCGCACCATGCTGATCTCGTCTATGACGAGCAGGTCCAGGCTCTTCAGGAGCTTGATTTTATCAGTATTAAAACGGCGTTGGTTCATCTTATCCCGCACGCTGCCGGGAACCAGGGGGCCAAAAGGCAGTTGAAAAAGGGAATGAATAGTCACGCCGCCCGCATTGATAGCAGCGACACCCGTCGGTGCTACGACCGCCACTCTTTTGGGCACCTCCTCTCTTACACGGCCTAAAAAGGTCGTTTTGCCAGTTCCAGCCTTTCCTGTCAGGAAAATGTTCTTATTTGTATAGCTGACATATTCAAAGGCCAGCTCGATTTGGGGATTTACTGCAGAAATCATCATGCTAATATTAGAACTTTTGGACTGGAAAAGTAACTAAAAAGTGAGATTTATGCTAATTATTTTGGATTTTTTGATAAAAAAGACTCCTGCTTTTCCCCTGGTATCAATTCCATTGGATTTTTTGGGTAAAAACTGTCCTATGTCTGTAACAGGAGAAGCCGCACCCGCTACCGTGGTACCATGCAGAAAGTTTGTTTTATTTTCTTTCACATAAAATAAGATAAAAAAACGATCCAGCCTCGCCACCTGAACTTTTAATTAGGTGCGGAGCTGGATCATTAACATTCCATTTGACTTTGGGACAATGAAGGGAGCTCCTTCTTATCTCTCTTTTTTCACTACAAACTTCTGTACTTCAACTTTACCTTGAGTGGTTTGAAGTTGGATAAAATAAACGCCTGGAGCAAGGTGATTTACATCGACAGAAAAGGATTCGCTTTCTTCTGTTAAGACCTTTTCCATGACTATTCTGCCATTTACATCAACAATACTTCCACTTTTGATGGTTTCAGAAGATGCTATAGTCAGGCGATCTGATACCGGGTTGGGAGTCAGTTGAATGACAGGATCGCCCTGCGTCATAGAAGGAGCTGCTACTCGCTTCGATGGTAGATTCCATGGATATTTACCACATGAGCTAGGGCCACAAAGCGCCTTTTTTAAATAGGTAGTTTGGAAATTATTATCATACCTGAGTGATACCTCACAGCATGCAGCACAATTCCCAATATTCACCCGATGAACAACGAGATAATGAACACCGGAAGCCGCATTTAGTGGCAAAGCTGTTGGGAATGGGCCATTATAGGTAAAAGGACCAGGTAAAGTCGTAGATAGGGTCCATGGGCCACTGGCAGTTGGTCCTTCATACACAAGCCACTGATGCTGGGCACCGCCGCCTACTGTACCTGTCACATCAATTGTCAGGTTATTGCTGGGAAAAATGGCTGCGTCAAATGACGGGTCAGGAATATTGCTCTGGGTAGTCACACTACCACACATGGCCAAAAAGGCATAATTGATGCAGCTCGCATTTGCTCCATTTCTAACTTCAACTTCAATTACATTGGTACCCGTTTGGAATAAACTGGCGATGTCCAGGTTGTTGCTCAGTGGAGCTGTGGTGAAATTGGGATTGGTAGCATTGTAATTGAAGCGCGAAGCTTGTGTATTGGTGATGGTGTATTCATTCTCCCAATTGGTGAATGTGCCAGTTGTTGTAGAAGGAAAAAGGATGCCGGACGCTGTGATGACGGTACCATTCACTCGCAAGACAAAGTGATTATCCGCCACGATTTGCCAATTGATATTGGATACACTTTCGCATTCATCAATTTCTATCGTTGTTTGGAAAAAAAATCTGTTCGCGGTATAGTTACATAATGTCCCTTCCTGGCTGGCATTTTCTCCCCAAATTGGATCTACATGAACGCCAGTCCCACATGTAGGGGTATGAGGTGTAGGATAGGTAGGGCCACAAACACACTGGATAATGCAATCATCAAGGCAATCTCCGACTGGGAATACCCCAACATTATTTCCGGCCAGGTCCAGCACAGTCCACTGGTTATGATTGGAAGTGGAAAAATTGAAGGTTTGTTGAGCTTGAATCAAAATGCCCGAACACAATAGCGCCAGGACAAAAAATACGCTTTTAAAGGTTTTCATAAGGTAATAACAAAAAGTGGCGCCTACTCTATTATTTGCTTTTCGGCTTCCGCAATGAGTGGATTTTTCATGCATGAATTATCCATCAACCTACATTTTATGTAGTTGTTGATTTTATAGTTATACTTATTTTTATAAGATAATAACTAATTGATGAGACGAAGAATTTGAAACTATCTCACCACCTCAAGGGGATTATTTTGAAAAAAAAGCAGAGAAGGCTGGTTTTGGGCTAACTTTTAGGATGATCAAAACTATAAGGATGATTCCAATAAGGATCAGGATCCATTTGTATGGCGCTGAGGGAGGCGTTTTATCTTTTCCCCAGTGGGAAAAATTGGCCCAGAAATAGGGATGAACTACATCTGGCGAAGCAGTTGCCAGAAAATTATTTCTGCTTTTGTCAAAAGCTGCCAATGAGCTTTCTCCCTTTGCCAGGCGAGCATAAAAATCAGGAAACAATTCCTCTGTTACCCGTGCATCTGCTTTCCACCGACTTTGTACGACAGTGCTGGCACCCGCATAACTAAATGCGCGCGCCAAACTCAAAACCCCTTCTCCTGAAGCTAATTTTCCTTTTCCCACATCACAGGCGGCAAGCGTTACCAGGGAGGCTGGCAACTGGAGATTGTAAATTTCATGGGCGTATAAGCGCTCCTGAACAGCTGTATGCGGTTGAAATTGAAGGTAGGCATCCCAGGGACTCACTTCATCCGGATAGCCATGCACAGAAAGATGGACATAGCGAAAGTTGCTTATTTCTTGTGTCAAAACGGCTTTATTTCCTGATATTCCATCAAAACTTTTTCCATCCAAATAAGCCAGAATCCGGGCACCCAGCTGTTGGTTTTGCTTCAATGCAAAGTCACCTTCATAAGTAGGTGCAAAGATCGCAATCCCTTGTTCTGCCTTTTGAGCTTGAGAAGCAGCATGCATCATACCCAATGAATGAATGTAACCTAACTCTTTTTGGGCACAGAGATAGGGAAGCTTTCGATATATGGCGGAAACAGACAGGTTTCCAATATCGGGAAAGACCGGAGCTGTAAGCAGTACCTCAAAGGGCAGATATGCCAAAGGACCATCAGGCATGATGAACACTTTGCTCTGAGCTCCAATTTGAGTCAAATTTCCCAACAGAATTTGGTATAACTCAGCACTGCTTTGTATAAAGGCCTGAAGGCTTTCTTTGCTGTTATCTGGCTGAGCCAAAAGTGTTTGAAATGAATCATAACTCTCTTCCCATTCCTTAAAAGGCGGGAGCTCATTCATCGTGAAGCGATCGTGATCTGTATACAACACGAAGGATCGTTTTTCTCCCCAGAAAAAAGCAATCAGCCCTGCATCTTTATCCAATTTCCGGATGTAGCCCTTTATATCAGCAGGCTGAATAGCCATCTTTTTATCAGCATAAATAGGATAGCTATCGGCAATTTCTGCCCGAAGAAGGCGGTATTTTTCCTGAAGTTGAAATAACTCCTTCTGCATTTCATGGATTTTTTCTGGCTCATGCAATCGCTGCATTTCCGTTCGAACGAAACTGATATTGGATAGAAGGTCTCGTTCGCGTGAATAAAGGCTATCGGCCATTTCTGTTGAAAGCAAGCTTTCGCTCTTTTGGCGTTCGGCAAATAAAATCCCAGCATGGTAGCGCTCCATCCAGCACAAGGCCATCAGGTTTTCCCCATCAAAAGGGTCATGAAGTGACATAAACGGCTCATAGGATTGTTTCAGGTCATAAATCACGGCCAATGCTCCCTCCGTAATTTGGCGAATATAGCTTGACAAAAGCAATTTGCTCGCTTCTGCTGTTCTATCTTCTCGTAATTTCAGGTAGAGTTGGTACGCTTGTTCATATTGATCCAAGGCACGAAATAGCAGGTCACTCTTGCCCTTTTGAGCCCTGGATTCCTGCTGGTACAAATCCCCCATTTGGATATAAATCGGCAAGGCAATTTGAGGGTAAATCAGGTTTTCTCCCGCGGCATCACCTGCTGCTTCCTGAGTCGGTATTTTCAGGAAAGAAAGTCCTCGCTTCAGGTGTGCTTGTGCTTTGGCAAATTGGGCCATTTTCGCATATTGCTCCGCAATCATCTGTTCTCCCTCGGCCAGATCCAGAAATCTGTAGGGGTCTCTTTCTTTCCGAATTTTTTGTGCCTGCCTGAAGGCATCCAGCGCCAGGCTGTCCTTTGCCTGCATCCCAAAAATATGCCCCTGAATCTCCCAGGCTACCTGTGGTAAGTAAGGCTGCTCAGGCTGCTGCTGAGATCGGGCAAAGTCCAGAAAGTACTGGGAACTATCGGGCATTTCCTTACCTAGATAAGCCCAGGCCACGCCATAAGCTGCTTCGATCCGGATATAGGGATAATAATAATCCAGGCAAGAGGCAAAATAAGCCCTGCTATTGTCCCAGTCCTCCAGCTTTCTGTAGACTATCCCTAACTGCATATAACAGGTCGCTATATGCCCAAAATAGGGATAGCCTGCTTCTGCCCATATCTCCATCGACTTTTCAAATTGGCTTAATGAAGACAACCAATCTCCTTCCGTATAAAAAACAGTTCCCAGCATAAAGTAGAAAGTAGATCTTTCTTCATATTTAGTGGGGGCATAGGTTTGATACATGTTCAGGCTTTTGTCATAATGCCGTTTGGCCTCCTTCAGGCGGCCGATCCGCCTGAAGAAATAGCCCTGATTTGCCAGGGCATCGGCATAGGCAATCGTCGTATCTGACAGATAATGAGAAATGCTGTCCAGGGCTTCCTGCCCTTTTGGAAAAGCCTTCCAAAAACCCTTTTCATCATTGACCAGGCTTTTTACCCAAAAATTATACGCTTTCGCATAACTCTGCCAATTTTGCACCTTTCGTGAGCTGTCAACAGCAGCCTCCCATCTGCTTGCCAGTTGCGGGTTAGTTTGCTGCGAATAAAGTTCCTGCAGGAGGCAGGGCGTCACTAAACATAAGGTGAGTAGGCAATATTTTACCTGTAACGGAAATAAGGTATTCAATTCTTTGGATTGATTGTGAATGGATGCTAATGCCCTGCTCAAACTTAAAAAGGGCTACGGTTTTGCCTTATTTTTTCCCGAAAAATAGCATAAATTTGTAATTAAATGCAGACCGTGAATTCCTTTTCACCAAAGCATCTGAAAGCCTCCCTGCCCGGAGGCTTTTCTTTTTATTGTTTTATGATCTGATATACACCTTTTTCTTTACCTTCCAGGGTAGCATGGAGGAAGTACATTCCTCTGGGAAGATCAGCCAGCCACAACTTTTGTGAGTCACCAGCATTTTCCCAACTTTGTTCATAAACCTTATGCCCAAGCATATCCCAGATACTGACTTTCAGATGTCCAAGAGAACCCTCTGGAAGTCTTATGGAAACTCCTTGCTGAAAGGGATTGGGGAAAAGCTGGAGCTGCTGATAAGCAGTTGATTCTGTGCCAGAAAATCTACTATTATTACCCCCAAAACTATCCTCTCCGATAAAGGGCGATACATCTGCCCCACAAACAAGGGTTCGCACATTATACTTTAGGAAAGGTTTGTAAGTCTGGGGGTAACTAAATTCCATCTTTGAAATAATATTCCCAGGAGAGGGGTAGGTTACTGGAATATTACTTGAAAAATATAAGGTAAAATTTAGATACCAACTGATAAGGCTACCCACCGTATCTCGTGAAACGGTAAAAGGGACGGTAGAAGCTCCATTAATACAATTAAAAAACAGGGAAAAAGAAGTTCCGGTAACACTTCCCAAGGGTAAGGCCAAGGTACCATCCAGTGAGTTTCCAGCCTCATCCAGTAACCAAACACTGAGGTCGATGCGTTGATGGTTTGCGGAGTCAAATCTTATGCTAATATTGTGCTCTATTGCCACGTATGCGGACTTTGCTTTGCCAAAAATAGAATGTACGCAATCTGACATAGTCACATAATCTTTGGTTGGATCGCCATGACCAAGGGTACCGTCTATGATAATGCCATGAGAGGGTCCTGGATTCGTAGGAGGTGGCGGAGGGGGGGGGACCGCAGGAGGAGTTCCAATTAAAAGGGTTCCTGATCCAAAGACAAAGAATAAGAGCAAGGGGATAAACCGGGAGAAAGATGTAATTTGTTTCATGT
This sequence comes from Bacteroidia bacterium, assembly GCA_030430205.1. GTDB lineage: Bacteria > Bacteroidota > Bacteroidia > J057 > J057 > JAUIGE01. The sequence goes on from JAUIGE010000015.1 coordinate 57,909, forward strand.
GAATGACGAATTAAATGATAATTATCCATGATGCAAAACACCCGGTGATTCCTTTTCACATAAATTTTTAGGCTTTATCCCTCCTGCCCGAAGGTTTTTCCACTTAGAAAAAAAAGCCGTTATTTGATGAGACGAAAGTTCATCCTCCTCATCACCACCTATGGCGAAAAAAAATCCAAAACAATATACAGAGCAGGAAATCCTGACGGGATTGCAACAGGAAACCGGCAGCCGTCAACTATTTATCCGGATATTGTATGAGCAAAATATGGACTTTATCTATAGCGGGATTAAACGCTTCAGATTGAGTTTTGAAGATGCGCAGGATGCCTATTCTGACGCACTTATAGGCGTTTGCAGGCAAATAGAGCAGGGCAATTTCAGAGGTGAAAGCAAGCTTTCTACCTATCTTTTTCAATCTTTTTCCAACCGATGTGTAGATAGAACCCGAAAAAGTTCGTCTCATATAATTGAAGAGGAATTGGAACAGTACACCCACTTACCCGAAAAGGCCTTATCTATCATCAAACAATTGGAGATACATGATGAGGTGCGAACGGTAAGACATTTGATGGGGCAATTGGGAGAAAAGTGCAAACAAATCCTCATGGACTCGGAATACTATGGCTATAGTATGGAAGAAATAGCAGAAAGAATGGGCTTCAACAAAGCATCAACAGCCTCTAACATCAAATACAGATGCATGAAGCGCCTCAGAGATTTACTTGCAAAGACTACTAACTGAGAAACAGATGGAGACACACGAACATGAATTATATAGCCGTTTTGAGCAGTATCTTTCGCATGCCTTATCCAGGGAGGAAAAAATAGTGCTGGAACAAGAGCTGGAGGATTCTGTCGAAATCCGGCGGGAATTTGAAGCCTTTCTCCGAAGCAAAAAGCTTGCTTATGCAGCGGGCAGGTATGACCAAAAGGAAAAGCTCCACGCGATTTCATCGCGTCATCAGGCTATCAGATTAAGGCGCAAGCGCCTTTGGATAGGCGGCAGCCTGCTGGCTGCCGTGGTGGTGATTTTGTTTGCGCTGAATACAATTCAGCTGATTGGCGGCGCCAGCAGCCCGGCGGAAATTTTTGCCGAAAATTTCTCCCTTCCTGCAACCCCGGCTCCCATGGGAGCCCGGGAGGACAGCATGCTATTTGCTGCACATCAATCCTTTGAAAAAGGCGATTTCGAGCGTGCCATCACGCTATACCAAAGCATTCCTGCTGATAGCCTGACGGCCTTTGGCAAATCCCAAATAGCCCTTTTTGTGGGCTTAGGCTACATGAGACAGCAAAATGGCTCAGCTGCCCGATCAAGTTTTTCTGCTGCTGTGCAGCATCAGGAGCAGGCCGACTGGTACAGCGCACTCAGCTGGTTGCAGGAGAAAGGACTGGAAGTTCAGGCCCAAAAGGCCTTTGAAAGCATCGCAAGATCTCCCGGACACTACTACCAGGAAAGAGCCAAAAGGATTTTGGAAAAATTGGAATAACAGAAAATGTCGAATTCGGAAAAATGTGTATCTTTTCATCAAAAACAAGCATCATGAAAAGATACCTCCTCCTCCTTCTCCCTTTGTTTTTGATCCTTGCCTGCAATGAAACTGTTTCAGAAAAGCAGCCCACATTTCCCCAGGGGGAATGGATAGACCTCACCTACCCTTTCGACCGCAGCACGGTCTACTGGCCTACCTCTCAGCCATTTGGCTTTGATACGGTCTTTGCCGGTATGACCGACAAGGGCTATTATTATTCCGCATTCAACATACAGGGAGCCGAGCATGGCGGCACGCATATAGATGCGCCCATACACTTTGCCCAGGGCAAAATTCCCGTAGATCAGATCCCCATAGAGCAGTTGGTAGGCGACGCCATCGTGGTAGATGTCTCAGCAAATGCAGCCCAAAACCCTGATTATCAGGTGCAAGTCTCAGACTTTGAAGCCTGGGAGAAAGCCAACGGCCAGATACCCGATGGGGCCATCGTGCTGCTCCGCACAGGCTTTGGCCAGTACTGGCCCAATGCCGAGCGCTATATGGGCACCGCCCAGCGGGGAGCCGAGGCTGTTGCCAAACTGCACTTCCCCGGCCTGCATCCCGACGCAGCCAGCTGGCTGACGACCCAGCGCTCCATCAAGGCCATCGGCCTTGACACGCCGTCCATCGACTATGGACAATCGACCTTGTTTGAGAGTCACCGCATCTTATTTGCGGCGGAGATCCCTGCATTTGAAAATGTGGGACATTTAGACAAGTTGCCCGCCAGGGGCGCGTGGGTCTTTGCGCTTCCTATGCGCATCAAAGGGGGGAGCGGTGCTCCTTTGAGGATTGTGGCGCTGCTGCCTGGGTGATGGGGCTGATATCGCCTTTTTCCACTCCTCAAATTTTAGCATAAACTAGAAATGGATTGCTTGAATATCAAGTTCTTTTAAGTAATTTTAATTCAATATTTTGAAAGTCTAATTTTCTCAGAAACAAAATCGACTCATCGAAATTTTTAGTGGGTTACTAAAAAATATTGTCATTTCGATGAGGCTTTGCGAAGAGAAATCTCCTGAACTCCAGTAATCAATTGCTCCTGAGATGTCTCCCAAAACTTCGTTATGACACCTTGGATTACCTCCACTAATATTTCCAATAAACCCAAAAATCCAATCGCCTTATGAAACTTGTAAAGATATTTGAGATAGTTAATCAACTCGAAAAGAATTCATTTCTAAAGATTTTAGACAGCATCATTTCAGAATCTAAAAAATTAGATAAGGATGTCCAGATAATCTTAAATGAAAATGATGGTCAAATAAAAAATGCTGATAATATCAATATTGCAAATGTTTTTTATCTAACACAAAAGACTTTTCAAGAAAAATTAGCGGATGAATTGCTGATGAGAATCCATCTCTCATTAGCAATTGATATTTTGATTCGCGATGGAAATTGTATTATGTCAAGGGAATGGTTTAACCTACTTTTGAAAAAAGAGGTGAAAAATTTAAAGGATAGAATTAAAAAATTCAATGATGAAAACTTTGAGGAATCTAAGTTTCTTGAAGAAGATCGTAGCAGAGATTATATGATCTTCAAAAAGTGTGTGCATACTGCTTATTTCAATGATACATGGAACAATAGAGAGCCAACTATTACAAATGATGAACTAACCATTTTGAACACATTAGCTGAATGCCTGGAACTTTCAAAAGATGAATATCGAACAATCTTTTACGCTGTAAACCCGCTGAAAGAAATTGATATAGATTCATTGATAAAGGAATTGAGGGATCTCGGAATTCTCTTTTATTCAAAAAAGAATTACACACTTTATATTCCTGATGAGATGGTAAGTGTATTACGAGAAATACGAGGTTTCTCTATAGCAAATAAACACTACCGAAGAATTTTAAAAACCCTGAAAGACTCTCAATTAAACCAAATTTGTAAAAGACATTCAATTGACAGAAAAAATGAAAGGAGTGAAAAAATTTCTGAAATAATCAGCCAGGGAATTCCAATTCAAAGTGTATTAGCAAAAGATATTTACAAGGAGGGTACTACTAAAACTGAAATCAAAAAATACATTTCCGAGCTTATTGAAAAGGGTCTGGGAATAGAGCTAAAAACCTTGGGTTCCACAGCAGAAGATAGGATAGGTTTATTAATTGATCATTTTCATGAAATAGACAAAGATGAAAAGCTATCAATATCGCAAGATGGATATTCTGATTTACTAAAAGACATGGATCGGGTTTTTCCAAAATTTAACACAAGAATTAAAAAGGAATTTGAATTGCAGCCCGAAAATGTAATGGACAGGGAACTCATGATCGATTACAATCTTAAGCCACGAGATTTATTGGATTTATTGGAAAGAGAAGAGGCGCTTAAGTTCTGTGAAGTATTAGAAATCAAATCCAGGGGTAATCTGGTTGAAAATATTTTAGAAGCCTACAGAGATAATGATGACATCCTTTTGGAAAATTATGTTGCGATCAGTAACAGAGACCTTAATGCACTAAAGGAGAATGGAATTAGAATAAAAGAAAGCGAAATAGGGGTAAAGTTTGAAGATTTAACGAAGAAGATTCTTCAAAATTTAGGATTTAATGTTGATGAAAATCTCCGAAATCAATTAAACACTGCAAAAAACAAGATTGATCTTATCATAAATCTAGGGGATAACGAAATAATCGTCGTCGAATGTAAAACAACGAAAGATCCAGAATTCAAGAAGTACGCAACAACTTCAAGGCAGATCAAATCCTATTATCAGTTGGCTGAAAGCAATGGTTTTAAGGTCCAGAAAACATTGCTTGTTTCTCATGATTTCACGGATGAATTCATCAAAGGCTGTGAACTGGATTTTGAAATAAATCTCTCCTTATTAAAATCAGCGTCCCTAATTTCAATTTTGGAAGGGTTCAAAGAATCGAAATTGGCAAAATTTCCCTACAAGTTATTATTCAGAGATGTTGTACTAGATGAAAAAAGAATCGTAAGGTCTTTAAAAAAATAATGAAGCATGACTTGGGATAATTCTTGAAAAAATTATTGGTAGGCACCCCAAAAGAAACAAAGGATTGAACTGGTACTCACCAAGTTACAAGAATTAACACCAAGAAATGGCCGATATAATGAAGAAATCTTAAGGAAAAGGGAAAAATTTGAAAAAGATTTTTTCAGCACCTAAACACAAAAACCCCCTCTCATCATTGAGAGGGGGTTTTCTTTTGTGTGGAGACGGAGGGGATCGCTTGATAGCTAACAGTTTCCTGCGCCTTGGACTATCTCTTCATCTGAAGACAGATGCTGGACGCTCTTGCTGGTTATTAAGGGCACTATAGCCCTCCAGTAGTCTCTGCACGTTCCTGAGGTGTACCTCAGGCTTCGCTCAGGATTGCCATATCTGCTTGAGCAGACTTAGGTTTCCCTGAATTCATCCAGTTTATTACCTTGTCGTCACCGACAAGGAGGCCCGATCTTGAACCCTCGTCCGGAGAAAGTAAACCGCGTGCCTTCTACATGCTTAGTCGCTCTTTGTTTTCAACCGGCTCCCGAGCGACAGGGAGATTCGATTGAGGTTGCTACTTATCTTAGGCTTTGGCTGTAGCGGTCCTCTGCAGCAAACTATCTTTGTGATGCGTCTCCTATATACTAGACCGGTAGTTAAAATCTAGCAGGCGACGTCTTTACTTCCTAATCTAATTAGGCCGCAAGAGCGAACTGATTGTTGCCAATTATGGTTTGTATACCTTGTTTAAAGTGGACAGCATACTTGCCACTGCATGCTTATACACGGGAATGCCGATCCCGTCGATGCCATGTCGTCCCCATTTCAAAAAACGTTTCGAGTTTCGAGTTTCGAGTTTCGGGTTTCGGGTTCCGCTTCCTTAACTCGGCCTAATGATACGAAACCGTATCAACTAAGTTGCTCTTCCATCTGCGAATCTGCACATCTGCTAATCAGCTAATCCTTCGACTTTGCTCAGGACAGGTCTACTAATCACCTCCCTCCATTCGGATTGGCCGCCGGGCCCAGGTCATCAGCGTGAAAAGGGTCACGCTCTACATCTGCTTCCAGACGCAAAATCACGGATCCGTTGACAGGGTCATTGGATTTTACAGTGATGGATTTGCGCTGCATGCCCATGCGACCGCGGGAATCAAAGGTGGCAGTGATTTCAGATGATGCGCCAGGAGCGATTACTTTATCTTTAGGAGAAGTGGCTGTACAGCCGCAGGAAGCACGAACATCCTCGATGATCAGGTCCTGCCCACCTGTATTTTTGAAGGTATACTTCACTGTCAACTTCTCTCCTTCTATAACAGTCTGTCCTTTAAACTCTGTTTGGTCAAACTCAATGCGTGCTGATTTGGCCAACTCTTCTTCAGAGAAGACTTTATTCAACCTGCCACTCAACGTAAGCTCTTTCTTTTCGCCTAACTGGTCATCTGTCAGCAAAACAATTTTGGTATTGACAGCCTGGCTTTGCTCAAAGCTCGCGCCATCAAAATGGAGGTTGATAACTGTCTTTTCGCCTGGGTTCAGCGTTTTCATTGCTGGATTGACAGTGATATAGGCCTCTTTTTCATATTTTCCGGTGAAGGAAATAGGATGAGGACTGGTGTTTTTTACTTTAAACTCTATCTCACGGGGCTCATTGGAATTGATGGTTCCCAGGTTGAAAAGAACTTTATCAAAAGAAAGTCCTCCCTGAGAAACAGCATAAATTTCTTCATCACTCGGTGGTGGCATCTCTACCTCACCTTTGATGTATAGAATCATCGGCTTACTGACAGAATCATATTTTACGGTTACCGATTTGGTAAATCGGCCTGAACGATAGGAATCATATTTCACGGCAATGGTGCCGGTTCCGCCTGGAGCCACAGCTTCACGCGTCCAACTGGGGGTGGTACATCCACAGGATGCCTTGACATAGTTCAAACTCACAGGCTCACCGGATACATTGGTAAAGGTAAAAGTGTGCTCTGCGGGGTCACCACGCTTCAATTTGCCAAAATCGTGGGTGGTTTCGTCAAATTGGATTTTGTCCTCAACGACTGGGATAGCTTGCTGGGCATAAGCAGCTGCGAAGCCGAGCATGACGAGCAAAAATAGGGTTACTTTTATTTTCATGATAGGTACATTTTGATTCTTTTCACAATATAGGAAAAATCGTTTTTCGTTTTTCGTTTTTCCTTCCAAACTGCCAATAATAGGCATTAAACGAAACAAGACAGCTTAAGTATATACGAAAAAGCCTTTTCCGCTTTTATCTCCCAGATGCCCGGCATCTACCATCTGCCGCAGCAGCGGGCAAGGGGCGTATTTGGGATTGCCAAATCCATGATACAGCACCTCCATGATGGCGAGACAAACATCCAGGCCGATAAAATCGGCCAAACGAAGCGGCCCCATCGGATGGGCCATGCCCAATTTCATCACAGTATCTATCGCCTCAGCGGTAGCTACGCCTTCATACAGCGTATATATCGCCTCATTGATCATGGGCATAAGCACCCTGTTGGAGACAAAACCGGGGAAGTCATTCACTTCCGTCGGCACTTTGCCCAGGTCTTTGGACAAAGCCATGATATCAGCAGAAATTCCCTTGTCAGTATCATAGCCATTGATCACCTCCACCAATTTCATCACAGGGACAGGGTTAAAAAAGTGCATGCCGATCACCTGAGCTGGCCGCTGGGTTACAGCACCTAATTTGGTGATGGAAATGGAAGATGTATTGCTTGCCAATACCGCATCAGCGGGCGAAAATTCGTCCATTTGCTGAAAAATTTTCTTCTTCAACTCTATATTTTCTGTCGCTGCTTCGACAACGATATTTCGGCCTTTAAGCCCTTCAGCCAAACTGGAAAAGGTGCTTATTCTGCCCAGGGTTGCTGTTTTATCAGCTTCTGTGATTTTTTCTTTAGAGACCATCCGCCCCAGGTTTTTGTCGATGGTCGCCAGGGCTTTTTCCAGGGCAGCCTCCGAGATGTCAATCAAATTGACATCATAACCGCCCATCGCAAATAAATGGGCAATGCCATTGCCCATGGTTCCCGCGCCGATGACGGCGACTTGTTGGTATTTCGAAATCATATTTTTACAAAAATTATTTGTTGCATCTTCAAAGAGGCTGCAAAATTAGAAATTTGACGGCAAAGCCAAAATTTGTCCATCAACTCCAAATTGCTTAACTCGAAGGTTGAATGGAGGCAAATGTGTCCTTCTTTAGACGTTAATCGAACTCTCCTATGTCAAATACGAATTTTAGCAGCCGCTGGGGCATCATCTTCGCAGCACTGGGCATGGCCATTGGTGCGGGCAATTTGTGGCGGTTTCCCCGGTTTGCAGGCCAGTATGGCGGTACTTTTTTGATTTTGTGGCTATTGTTTTTGCTGGTGTGGTCTATCCCGATTTTGCTGGCAGAGTTTTCCATGGGAAAAGCCTATAAGCGTGGCGTTATTGGCTCTTTTTCCAAAGCCGCGGGCAAAAAATACAGCTGGATGGGCTTTTTCATCGCCATCTGTACACTGGGAATCGCTTTTTACTATTCGGTTGTTACGGCCTGGGGCATGCGGTATTTTGCATTTTCGGTGGAAAATATTTTTGCGGAACAAAGCTTAGGGCAAAAATTGGCGCAGGACCCTCAGTACCTGGAAAACTTTTGGCAGCATATCACCCATGGCAACTGGGTGCTTGTGACCTTGCATGTAGCTTCGATTGCCCTGGCAGCGGTGGTCCTGATACGGGGTATTCAAAAGGGTTTTGAGCGGGCAAATAAAATCCTGATTCCGACCCTCTTTTTTCTCCTGATCCTGATCGGCATCATTGCCCTGAGTATGGGAAATGGCCTGAAAGGCCTGGAGTATATGTTTGCCATCAAACCAGAACTTTTCAAAGATCCCACCGTCTGGATACAGGCTCTTTCACAGTCGGCCTGGTCTACAGGTGCGGGTTGGGGTCTCATCATGACCATTTCAGCCTATTCACGGCCCAAAGAGGATGTTTCTCTCAATATTTTTATCTCAGCTTTTGGCAATAATACCGCCTCCATCGTGGCTGGTATCGCCATCCTGGGATCGGTTTTCGCCCTGGCGCCCACCGAAGAGGCAGCCATTGCCTCCCTGGCAAGTGGAAATTTCGGATTGACTTTCAACGCCATACCCAGTCTCTTTTCGCAAATTAGCGGGGGTGCATACCTGAGTTTATTATTTTTTGGAGCCTTCTGCCTGGCAGCTTTTACCTCCTTTCTGGCTATGCTGGAGCTTTTGCTTAAAATGCTCAGTGACCTGGGTTTCGACAGAAAAAAGGCAGTTCTATGGGGGGCAGCAATATGTACTGTTTTTGGCTTACCTTCTGCCCTTTCGCTGGAATTTTTGGAAAATCAGGACTGGGTTTGGGGTCTGGGACTGATTATTTCAGGCTTGTTTATCATTTTTGCTGTTGCCAAACATGGCATCAAAGCCTACAAGGAAAAATATATAGATGCAGATTCGGACTTCAAGGTCAGTACGCCATATTTCCTTGTCTGCATGCTCGTGAATATCCCAATCGGCCTTTTCCTTATCTATTGGTGGATGTCGCAGGGCTATGCCGAATATCCATGGTTCGATGAAAAGGGAAGCTGGAATTTTGTCGATACCTACAGCAATGCTTCCATCGTGACCCAATGGGCCACAGTGATAGTGGGAGGTATTTTACTCAACCGTTTTTTATACAAAAAATTTACGAACTAATACTTATGGCGACTTCAACGATATTGAGCATGGTGCTGATTGTGACGGTTGTGATCGGGGGATTTGGGTACTTCCTTTCGGTGGCTATCAGGAAGGAGAAGCAGGCTAAACAATAAAGAATACAAGATTTTGTGCTATCTTAGCCTCACTGGCCGCGCGCAACCTCAAGATTTATCTCTGTTTCTTCTATGGCCAGAATCATCATCGTATCCAATCGTCTTCCCATCACCCTTGACCGCAAGGATGGCGGTCTGATCTATCACCCCAGTGCCGGCGGTCTTGCCACCGGCCTCAGCAGCCTCGACGAGTCACTCGACAAGATTTGGCTCGGATGGCCGGGCCACTACCTCGATCCCGGCTATGAGCGGGAATATGTCGAACATCAGTTCGAAAAAGACGGCCTCTCCCCTATTTTCCTCAGCCCGCATGAGGTCCGCTTCTTCTATGAAGGATTTAGCAACAATACCATCTGGCCGCTTTTTCACTACTTCCCCGAATTCATCGAGTACAACGAAAGCTACTGGAAGGTCTACCAGGAGGTAAACCAGAAGTTTGCAGATAGAATCTGTGAGCTGATCCAGGAAGACGACATCGTCTGGGTGCATGACTACCAGCTTATGCTGGTGCCGGGCATGGTACGCAAGGCGAAGCCACAGGCCACCATTGGCTTTTTTCTCCATATCCCCTTTCCCTCCTATGAGATCTTTCGGACCCTGCCCTGGCGGGAGGAAATCCTGCGCGGCATCCTGGGTGCCGACCTGGTGGGCTTTCATACCTTTGGCTATATGCGCCATTTTTTGAGCTCGGTATACCGCCTCACAGGCAAGGATCAAAACTTTGGCAAGGTGACCATGGACAGCAACCGCACCGTGAATGTGGATGTATTTCCGATGGGCATCAACTATGAAAAATACGCCATCGGCGCGCCCAGCGATGAGCCATCGGCTGAAGTACAATTCATTCAGGATTACGGCAAACGCCGCAAAATCGTCCTGTCCATTGATCGACTGGACTATTCCAAAGGCATTCCTCAGCGGATCGAGGCTTTTGGGAAGTTTTTAGAAAAAAACAGCAAATACCATGGCGAGGTAACCCTCATTCTCGTCGTGGTGCCCTCCCGCTCCAATGTCGGGCAATACATCAAACTCAAAGACCGAATAGATAAAGCAGTAGGCAGGATAAATGGCCGTTTCGGTACATTCAACTGGATTCCCGTTCGTTATTACTACCGTTCCTTTCCCTTTGAAAGCCTTTCTGCCATGTACAAATCTTCCTTTATCGCGATGATCACGCCCGTTCGTGACGGCATGAACCTTGTCGCCAAGGAATTTGTGGCGAGCCGCGACGACAGCAAAACAGGTGTTTTGATTCTCTCAGAAATGGCCGGCGCAGCCGAGGAATTATTCGAAGCCCTATTGATCAACCCCAATAATACCAACGACATGGTCGAAGCCCTGGAAACGGCCATCGAAATGCCTCCGGAAGAGCAGGCGAAGCGCCTTTCTGATATGCAACTCCGACTCAAGGAGTATGGAATCAAAAAATGGGCGAGCAATTTTATTGACTTACTTATGGAAACGAAGACCTTTCAACATGATAGACGAACCAAATTGCTGAGTGAAGAAAGTCTGGATCTGCTGACTCAGTCTTATAAAAAGGCGAGCAAACGGCTCCTTTTGCTCGATTATGACGGCACTTTGGTCAACTTTCAGAATGAACCTTCAGAAGCCAAACCCGATCAGGCTTTGTATGATGATCTCGATAAACTGATCAAACAGAAAGGAACCAAGGTGGTGATCATCAGCGGCCGGGATAAGCATACGCTGGGGGAATGGTTTGGGGGAAGAGGCATAGAGTTGGTGTCGGAGCATGGCGTCTGGTGGTGGAAAAACGGTGGCTGGAAGCTCAATGAGCGCGTTTCGGATGATTGGAAATCAGAGATACGACCGATTTTGGAAAATCTTGTGGCGCGCACACCGGGTTCATTCATTGAGGAAAAAGACTTTACCCTGGCCTGGCATTACCGCCGGATAGACAAAGAACTGGGCGCGAAGCGCGTGAGAGAGATCCGCGATGGCCTCATTTATCTCACCGCCAACCACAACCTGCAGGTGCTGGAGGGCAACAAAGTAGTAGAAATCCGCAATGCGGGCGTCAATAAGGGAAAATCTGCCGCCGCCTGGGTGCACAAAAGGGAGTGGGACTTCATGCTCGCCATAGGCGATGACCATACGGACGAGGACACATTCAAGGCCATGCCAGCGGATGCCTACACCATCAAAGTAGGACTTGCCCGTACACATGCACGATTCAAGGTATTGGGAACAGAAGATGCGCGTGGCCTGATTGCAAAATTGGCAAATTTGTAACTATCTTCGCGCCCATGTTTCATACCATACTCACGCATGAAAGCCCGGACCTGGATGCCATCATGTCTGTCCTTTTGATGCGCAAATTTGGGGAAGAGAAATTTCCCGGCGTCAGCACCGCAAAAATTGATTTTGCTTCCGCAGGCAAATTGCCTGATGGCAAAAGCCCCGCAGAGCTGGAAGAGGAAGGCATCCTCTGTCTTGACATCGGCGGCGGCCGATTTGACACACACCCTGTCGCCAATCAGGTCGACAAAAACAAGCGGGAACGCTCCGCCTCCGACCTTGTCGGAGAAGAACTCGGCCTGATTTACGATGAAAACTGGGCGCCACTCATTGAGTATGCCCGTTTGCAGGATACCCAGGGCTACAGCCTTTCCTCCAAAGAGTACATTCACCACCTGGTGTCTATCCATACCATGCTCCTGGGCCTGGACATCATCTACAGTGGTGATTCCGAAGGAAAATTGCAGGCCGGTATGAGCATACTGGAATGCATTCCTGTCTATGTCGAAAACAAAGCCAAGAACTTCAACTTCAAGGAGTTGCTTACGCAAATGATCGACCGCTACACCTTCGAATCCGAGCCGGATCCCGAGATACCTGACAGCGCTTACGACAATTTTAACAAATGGTACCAGCGACTCAACCTGAAGCCCAAGGAGGCTTTTGCCACAGAGGAACTGGACGATATGGTTTCCTTGAAATCCATTGCCATAGGAGCTTTTTACCTCAATAATAAGGACCGGGAGAAGGTGTATGAGGTGATAAGTTTATGCCTGAAAGCAATTTTTACCCGCGAGGAACAATGGGCACTGGCTATAAAGGAATTTGCCGAAAAGGCGGTTTCCAAAAAGATCAACAAAGCCATGATCACGCATATTGCTTCTGAAAATGGCATGGTGATCAAAGCCTCCCGCTATAAAGGGAAAGGCGATCTCATCATCTACAGAGACCCCAAAACGGGTGCTACCAGCATCCTCCGTCGTCAAAAAGGGCCATTGGAAAACTTTCAATTGAAAGAACTGGCCGCCAAAATACGCCTGGCGGAATGTGTGGAGCAGGAGGAGGAAACGGATTTTGAAAAACTGGAAGCCGAAGGCACTGTACATGGCTGGTTTTTGCACCAATCAGGAAATCTCCTGATCAAGGGCTCACCCAAAGCCACGGACTTCGTGCCCAGCAAAATCCCTCTGGAGCAACTCGCCAAAATCACTTACTACCAACTCAGCGAAAACTTCAGTTTTCCCAGCAAATACGGCATCGCCTATATGAACTATCAGCGATGGATGCTTCAACAAAAGTTTAAGAAGTGAGGTTAGGAAGGTTTCGTGTTCTGGGTTTCGGGTTTCGGGTAACGACTCGAAACCCAAAACTCGAAACCCGAAACCCGAAACCCGAAACTTTTCCCCTATGAAAAACTACCTGTCTCTCGTCAAGTTTTCCCACACCATCTTTGCGATGCCCTTCGCATTGATAGGCTTGTTTTGGGGATTTCATGTGTTGAATATAGCGGGGGAAACGCCAGACAAGCCTTTGTGGCAGACCCTACTGCTGGTTACGCTCTGCATGATCACGGCCCGCAATGCGGCCATGGGCTTCAATCGCTATATTGACAGAGATATAGACGCGAAAAATGAGCGCACGACCCAGCGGGAGATTCCCGCGGGCATCATCTCGCCGCGCAATGCGCTGCTGTTCATCCTGATCAATGTTGCGATATTCATCGGTGCCACCGCTTTTATCAACCCGCTTTGTTTTTACCTGTCACCGGTCGCCTTATTGGTGGTTTTGGGGTATTCACTCACCAAACGCTTTACGGCGCTTTGTCACCTGATATTAGGCCTGGGCCTGTCCCTGGCTCCGGTAGGAGCATTTCTGGCCATCACAGGGCATTTTGATTGGGAGCCCATCATATTGGGCATAGGGGTGCTTACCTGGGTAAGCGGATTTGACATCATATACGCCCTGCAGGACGAGCATTTCGACAAGGAAAACGACCTCAGCAGCATCCCCGCCTGGCTGGGAAAGAAACGCGCCCTCTTCGTTTCTACCGCCTTGCATATCATAACCGCGGGTATGATCATTCTTTTTGGTGTCCTGATCCGGGAAGGATGGCTATACTGGCTGGGTGCCAGTGGTTTTATCAGCCTGCTGATCTATCAGCACCTCCTGGTCAAGCCTCATGACCTCAGCAAGGTCAACCTCGCCTTCTTCACGACCAATGGCATTGCCTCTGTGTTTTTTGCCGGATTTGTGATAATGGGATTGTTGGTGGGTTAAGCTAAAAACAGCTATTCATCCCTCCTCCGGATTGAAGGGCAAAATATTCGAATTAAACCAAAACTGATCCAGCCTGCGGACCATTTCGACAAATTCGTCAAAGTCGAGGGGTTTAACCAGGTAGCTATTGGCGCCGAGGTCGTAGCATTTGCGGATTTCCCGGCGGTTGGAGGAAGTACTCAGGATGATAACCGGGAGGTGTTGGCTGCGTTTGTCGCCTTTTATTTCCTGGAGAACCTCTATTCCATTTTTTCGGGGAAGGTTGAGGTCCAGCAGGATCAATGATGGAAAAGGAATATCCTTGCCAGGCCCTCTTTCATCGAGGTAATCCATGGCAACCATGCCATCTTTCACCGCAAATAGTTCTACTTTGTCACCCAATGCCATTCTAAAAGCCTCTTTCGTCAACAACACATCTCCCGCGCTGTCTTCAACTAAAAGTATTTCGTATGGCTTCATTACCCTCTTATAATAATTTGCTTATTAACAATAATAATGATTGTGATATTACTTAAAAATAATTTCTTAATGAATTTAGCTTTTACATGAAAATAAGTTTTTTTGAAATTTTTTCTTGATGGTGGTTACATCCCCCGGCCTTAGTTACACAGAAGAGCAAATACATCCCTTCAGGATTGTTAAAGCTCAATTGTAACGCACATGAAAAACGTAATCCCCATTTATCTGCCCCTGGTTTTGTGCCTGATACTGATCCGGCCATCTGCATTTGCTCAACAGAATACCAACCAATACAATGTAGAGGTTGCCTGGGGAGCTAAGGTGAACACTTTTTCGGGTAATCTTTTATTCCGGGAAGTACTTTTTGACATCCCTTCCTCTACCACTCCCCTGGAGCTTTCCATCAGCTATAATAGCCTGTTAAAGGAAAATAACTGGGGCATGGGACCAGGTTGGACCATGTCTGAAAACCTGTTTTACCAGGTTTTGGCGTCGGGAGATATCAGCCTCCGGCGTGCTGATGGTCGTTCCGACAAATTCACCAAAAATGGCAGCACCTATGACAGCCCTGCGTCAAGCTATGAAGAGCTGGAGCTCTCCTCAGATACGGTGAGGATAAAACGCAGAAATAACACTGTCTACGAATTTGCAGACAGCAGCCACAAAAAGATCACCAGCCTCAAAAGGCCCAATGGCAACCGTATCGATTACAGCTATGACTCCAATGGCAAACTTGCCTCTTTAACGGATCCCTATGGCAGAAGCATTTACTTTGGCTGGTCTGGCGGAAAATTGCGAACCATCAGGGAAGAAAATGGAAGTAAAAAGCGCTCCTGGTTTTTCTCCTACAATGGCGATTTGCTGGCAGCGATCAGTTTTCCGGCTAAAAAAAGATATGAATTTACTTATAATGAAGATAAACTGCTCCAGCAGATCATCAATCCTCTGGGCCATAGCCTGGAGATAGGCTATTATCGAAATTGTGCTGTATCGCGTGTGCATTTAGGCGCTGTAGGGATGGAAATGAACTTTTCCTATGATGCGGGAAGCAGGATCTGTAGCCTGGAGGAACAAGTGGGTGCCGGTACTCAAAGCAGCACATTTAGCTATGATGCATCAGGTCGGCTGGCAAGTTATAGCGGCAGTTGTTGCGGAGCAGATGTCAGCTATGAGTATGATGCCATCGGCAATGTCAGCAGGAAGACTGATGCCAATGGAAATGACACCCGCTATGCCTATGATACAAGAGGCAATCTGTTAAAACAAAAAAATGCCTTTGGCGATTCAATCACCTGGATGTATGATCCTGTTATCAATTGCCCGATAACAAAAACCGACTACAATGGAAATACGACCAGCTATACCTATGATTCAGAGGGAAATCTCACCTCTGTCATTCATCCTACAGCTGCGGTACAAAAATATGGCTACAATGCTGCTGGAAGGCAATTGTATTCGGTAAATGAAAAGGGTGATACAACCCATTATGCCTATAACGCCTCAAACTTTATGACGAGCCAGGTGTCTCCCCTGGGGATAACTGAAACTTTTACCTACGATAACCTGGGCCATAGAACATCCTATACCGATGGAAATGGCAATACGACCACTTATGATTATGATGATCTGGATAGGCTCATCAGGCTTACCCAACCCATTTCAGGAAGTCATACCTTCCAATATACTTATGATGCAGCAGGCAATAAAACGTCAGAAACCAATGAAGATGGGCTGAAAACCACCTTTCAGTATGATGCGCTGGGAAGAATAGTCACAAGTACAGCCCCTCTTGGCAAAACATGGCTCTATTCCTATGATCAAAAAAATCTGTTAGGAGAAATAGATCCCAATGGCAATTCCACCACCTATGCCTATGACGCCAAAAACCGTCTGATTAGCCAGACAAATGCAGGCGGGACCAGAAGTTATACTTATGATGCGCAGAACAATCTGCTGAGCCGTACAGACGCCCTTGGGCGTACAACTTCCTATAGCTATGATGCGCTGAATCGCAAAATCAGCACTACCAATCCCCTCGGAGATACGGAGAGCATCACATTTGATGCAAATGGTAACAAAACATCGGAAACCGATTTTGCAGGCAATACTTCTTCCCTTTTCTACAACTCCCGCGATTGGCAGACAAAAATCATTTCAGCCAGCGGAGACAGTGTCTCCTTCACCTACGACGCAGCGGGCAATCAGGTCTCTATCATCAATCCGAGAGGAAACATGACCCTATTTGGCTATGACAAAGACAAGCGTCGGACATTTACTGTAAATGCATTGGGAGATACCGTCAAATACGAGTATGATAATGTGGGAAATGTCATCAGAGAAGTGGACCCAAGCGGCCGAAGTACCCGCTATACCTATGATGCCGCTCATCGAATTCTGAGCGAATATCCCACCAGCAGCGAAATCACCCAGTATACCTATACCGGAAGCGGCAAGCTTTTGAGTACAACCTACCCCAATGGGAATGTGGAAACACAGGAATTTGACCTGCTCGGAAGGGTGACACGCAGTTCAGATAATCTCGGACAGATAGAGAAATATACCTATGATGCCAATGACAACATCCTGACCATCCATGTTGGCATAGGAGATTCCACAGTCTTTTATTACGACTTTGCCAACAGGAACATCCTGAATATCAACCCCAAAGGAGATAGCATAAGCTATACCTATGATGCTGAGGGAAATCGCCTCAGCATGAAAAATGCCGAAGGACAAATCACAAAATACCAGTATGACGGATTAAATCGTCTGACTGAAAAAATTGATCCTGCCTTAGATACCATCAGGTATACCTATGATGCCATGGACCGGATTGTCCAATTGGAGAATCCCAAAGGAGGTACTACCACCTATGATTATGATGCTATCGGGCGATTGATTCGGGAGGAATACGACGACGGCTCGGAGACGAAATTTGCCTACGATGCCGGAGGGAATATGATCCGCAGGATCGATCCGAATGGCGATACCCTGAAAATGACATACGATGCCCTGGATCGCCTGATCAAAAAGGACTATCCCGGCAGCAATGACGATTTTTATGCTTATGATAAAGCAAGTCGCCTGGACAGTGCCTGGAATACTTATGGAGTGGTTACTTTTTCCTATGATTCTGCCGGCAGGGTAATAGGCGATTATCGCGATGGCATAGGCAGCAGCAAGTCCCACGACATGGCGGGAGCTACGACTAGCTTTACTTTCCCCCAAAATTTTAGCATCCTGGAAAGCTATGATGCGCGGGGGCGGCTGACAAGCCTGAAAAAGGCCGCCAGTCTTTCAGATCAATTTGTAGCATATACCTATGACCTGAATGGCCAAAAACTGAGTTCCACGCAGGGAAATGGCACCGAATCGGTATATGTCTATGATGAGTTGGGAAATATGACGAGCATCAGCCACCGCAATCCGGGAAGTTTTTGGGATGTGGATTATACCTATGACAAAGACGGAAATCGGCTTACTACCCTAAAAAATCACCGCACGACACATTCAGAGCAGTATCTCTATGATGACATACAGCGCCTGACTGACTTCCGTGTAGGCACCCTCAGCGGTGGGAATATTCCTGCTCCTACCAGGGATGTGATATACAGCCTGGATGACAATGGCAATCTTACCCAAATCAGCGATAACCTGGCCATCACTTCCTTCAGCACCAACTCCATGAACCAGTACCTCACCCTAGGTGCTGCAAGCCCTACCTATGACCCCGATGGAAATATGACCTTTGATGGCAGCCAGTACTATTTCTATGATATGGAAAACAGGCTGATCAAATTGAGCAGCGATGCCGCAGGTCTTTTGCCAAAAGTTACCTATCAATATGATGCCCTCGGACGCCTGATAAAACGGGATGATGGCGTGGATGCTACGCTCTTTTACTACGATGGAGACAGGATTGTAGAAAGCCGCAATAGCAGTGATACCACTATCTATATCTATGGAATATCCATGGATGAGCATGTCTGCGGAATCACCAATGGTGTTCGGATTTATTACCATCAGGACATTCTCAACTCAGTGGTTTCTCTGACTGATAATAGCGGGACGGTAGTAGAGCAGATAGAATTTGATGCCTATGGCGAACCCAGCTTCTTAAGCTCTGGTTTTGTCTCCAAACCTGCTTCCAGTTACGACAATAAATTCCTGTTTAGCAGTGCATTAAGGGATGATAGCAGCGGCCTATACTATATGCGTGCGCGCTGGTTCAAACCCGACATTGGCAGTTTTACAAGTCCTGACCCGGATGGGCTGGCTGATGATCCGCGCAATGTTTATACCTATTCCTTCAGAAACCCCATATCATGGACAGACCCATCAGGCAGGGGGCGTGTGGAAGCCAAGGCAACCGTGAATATGCAATACAATGCACATGAAAGGGCCGTATTGAAAGGAGGAAGAAATATTGTCACAAAAAATCAGGCAAGTTTCCCGCAAGCCGGAGGCGAGCTCTGGGGTGATTTCACCAATATTGGAAAGGTTTATTTCTTTACCAACGCCAAAGGCGATAATGATACAGATCAAAATTTTACCACTTTGGGAAATGTATTTGACCGCTGGTATTTCACATCTTCCTTTGAAGGAGGGGATATCACAACCGTAAAATACATGGTAGGTGATCAATGCCATGAAAGAAAATTCTGGCCCGTTACGATGAATTTCAGGGTTACGGAAAGAGAACCCACAAAAACACTTGGGTTAGCCCATGGACCTGTCTCAGGAGGCATTAGCTGGGATGAGGCTGGAGTTCTTCTTATGAAAAGGAAAGTGCAGTTGGTTTACACGATTGATACACAGGGAAACAGCTCTGTCAAGATCACCCCCCAGGCGACCGAGTACTTTGGTCTTTCTCAAAAATACCATTACTACACCTACTTCAGTTGGGACAAAATCAATGGCAACAGAGCCATATTTGGTAGCTATACCAGCAGTTCAGGAAACGGAAACATCGGCCGATAAGTCAAAAAATATCCATACAATGAAAAAGAAATTAAATAATTCCTATATCCTTTTTATTCTCTTCCTCATTTGCGGAGGGATTATAAAAGCCCAGCAATTTGCCACAGTCAATGAATGCGATTGCTGTGACCCTAAAATGCCATTTGTTCATGGAGAGCAGATAGACTGCCCGGGTGGGCTCCCCTTTGTGGAGTTTCCCGACACCATCTATATGGCTATCTCCAACCTGACGGTAGAGCTTTCTCCTACCTACTACCCTGCTGGCGGCGCAGCCAACTGGAGCAGTGGCCAAAACAGCCTGACAGTCTCTGTCAGCCCGGGAACTGTTTCGGTAAACTATACCACAGCCGCAAACTGCAGCCACACAGATACCATCACTGTCATCGGACATACGAACCATATCTCGGGAAAAGTCTTCATGGACCTCGATGGAGATGGCGTCCAAAGCCCTCCTGAAACGACGACCATTCCTGCCCTCAGGCTCAGTTTGTTTACGACAAAAGGAGAAATGGTCCAGGCCACCGTCACGGACGGTTCAGGTGATTATTTTTTTGAGGGCATGAAGCCCGAAGACTATGTCATCAGGATCGACTCCCCTATCAGTGGCACAGTGGTCAGTGCCCCGGGACCTGACAATAACTTTGAGCCTGTCAGCAGAGCGACCTTCCCTATCACGGTGGGCCCGACGACCATCATCAATGGTATAGATGGCGGTCTTTTCCCGCAGATTCCGGGCAAGATCAGCGGCCGCGTCTTCGCCGATCTCGATGGAGATGGCATCCGTGAGCCGGAGGACCATCCGATCCCTGACTTTCCTATTTTTATTTACCCCACATCAGGAGGAGCACCGGATATCTATATTACAGAGGAAGATGGAACCTATGAATTCCCTTATTTGCCTCCAGGTGGCTATTATCTGGAGGGATTCCCGAGGCCTGATTTCCCTCTCGTCACAACCCCCAACCAGGGGCCTCCCAATACCAATTCAGATTTTGTTTATGTACCCGGAACCCTCGTAACCCCTCCTTCTGCCCAGACACAGTCTCCGTTATTTATCAATCCTCCTGGACAGATTCAGATTCCCAATATTGACCTGGGATTGAAGAAGGATACGGTCGTGCGAGTCAAAATTATAGGAATCATCTCAGGGGCAGATCGCGGCAATGGCGATATGGGTACAGAGTTGGAAACAGGTGGCTTACTCCCGGGAACGGAGCCCTACTCTGGCCTCGGTTATGGCCTTACAGAAGGTGCTGGGCTGGTATTGAATGCTTCAAAAGTCGCCGATGTGGTGGATTATGTTGTGGTCGAATTGCGGGACAAAAACGACTCCACTGCGGTCGTAGCCTCCAAGCCAGGCTTGATGCTGAAAGATGGCACAGTGGTGGATGAATGTGGAAAGACCATGACCTTTGCCGTCCCTTCAGGCAGCTATTATATAGCCCTTCGCCACAGAAATCATCTGGATATCCGCACCAAATTCCCTATCTTTTTGGATGACCAGGATTTTACCCTTGACTTCACCGACCCCAACCAGCCAACCGCGGGCCTAGATCCGCAAAAAACACTCGATGATGGCCGTTTGGGCCTTTGGGGTGGAGACGCCAATGGCGATAATGAACTCAAATACAGCGGCCCCAATAACGACCGGCAAAGTATCCTGATAGATATTGGTGGTACAGATATCACCAACTCCACCAACGGTTATAAACTGGAAGACATCAACCTGGATGGCATCATCAAATATTCCGGCCCCGACAATGACCGCCAGCCTTTGCTGGAAAACATCGGCGGAACAGATGTTACCAATACAAAAAAGAGCGGTGATAATTAGTAGGCTACTCTCTACTCTCTACTCTCTACTCTCTACTCTCTACTCTCCTAATCCTAAAAAAAAATGAAAACAAACATATATAAAACCGCCATTCTCCTCCTCTTCTCAGGTCTCTTTTTCAGCCTGACGGCACAACCCACCGTGGATGTATGCCTACGCAAGACTGCGACCAATCTCGAAGTCGTCATTACTTCCAATGGAAGTTTCACCGGCCTTGTCTCCAACATTCAGTTGACGATCAAGTGCAGCGACCCCACTGTAACTTATGGCTCCCCTGGTGATTTACAGCTATTTTGTACCATGGCCAGAGGAGGAGATGAAGTAGTCTCAGGAGGCGTTTCGTACCAAAAATTTGGAGGAATTGGTTTCCTGACGCTCACTACCCTGGGCATCAGCTGGGCTACAGGCACAGAGACAGTCTTATTTACCATTGTGCCTTCGAGCCTCACCCCTACCTTCGAAATCGTAGATGACAGCTGGACTGCCTCCAACAATGGCGCCTATTATACAGAGCTTAACGCCCTGGACAAGACCGGCGACATCATCATCTGCGGAGCTACGCTTCCTATTGAAGGCCTGCAATTGCAGGTAGAGAAGCGATCAGGACAGGATGTCCTGCTTCAGTGGGCTACCGAAAAGGAGGAAGTGGGAAGCACTTTTTTGGTGGAAAAGAGAGGACCCAATGGCGGATTTTCTCCCCTGGCAGAGTTGCAGGCAAATGGCTCTGATAGCTACGAATTTGTAGACAGCAGCCCCCTGCATGCCGTCAATTACTACCAGATCCGCCAGATCAATCCCAATGGAAATGAGCTCCTGAGCAATCTGGTTGAAATTTTCAGCGAAGGAAAAACGGGTTTTTTGCTCTACCCCAACCCCGCCCGGGATGAGACCCTGATCCAACTGGGAGAAATCAACTCCGCGGAAAAACAGGTGTTTTTACATAATAGCCTCGGACAGCTTGTATATTCATTTAAAACAACTGAGTCCCAAATTCGCCTCAAATTGAAAGGCCTCACGGAAGGCATATACCATGTCAAGGTTGAAATGTTGGGAGAGGTTTGGGAAAGAAAATTGGTAAAATTGTAGGAAGAGGGAGGAAGTGAAATCCCAATCATACTACTTGACAAAGTAGTCATACCTCCTTTTTTGACAGGATGACAGGATTTACAGGATTAACAGGATGCCATTTGTTTTTCTTGTAAATCCTGAAAATCATGTTTGTCCTGTCTAATTCTTCTCTTCAGTTTGGCTAAGCAGGCAATATGTCTGGCAGGATGAATCCCAATAGTCTTCACTTCTAAAATCCTTATTCCTTGTTCCTTGTTCGACATTCTTAAACCTCTCTAAGACAAGAAGGCAATGCACTTCCAGATTGTTCACAACCGACAAAATGAAATACACCCCACAGTTTGTTATCAGCGTCAATTCTTCCCTCCTTTCCGCAAAAAATCAATTACCACCAAGCGAACATCCTTATAAGGGTCATCAGCTCCTTCAGGGCGTAGGATATGTTTTATCCCTGGATTTCCTTCTGTAAGAAACTCCAGGTTTTTTTCCAGGCCCTTGAGGAGAAAAGCAGGCATGGCGATGCGGTAGGTTTTGTTCACATCAAGGACTTCATCACCGATTTTGAAGGTTTTTCCTTCCCAGCTGATGTTGTAAACCTGGAGGTAGCCTCCGCTGCCTTTGTTGATCCCGAGGCCGGGATCGAGGATCTCGGCCAACAATTTGCCGGTCATTTCCACCACAAATACTTCTCCCCCAAAAGGCAACATGCGCAGCACATCATACTCGGTAATGGTGCCGGAAAGTACATCGTCTATGCGGATGGAACCGCTATTTACCAGGCCTGCATCGGCAGAATCTGACTTGCCGGTATAAAAAGCCTCCGCGACCATGATGCCCATATTGGTAGGGCGAAAGCGGTTGTTGCTTTCTCTTCCATCGAGTGGTGTCTTCAGTTTGGTGACGACTTTTTTGATGTCAAAACCTTCTTTTTTGAAGCCTTCGGCCGCGATTTTCTCCCATTTATCTACAACAGCATTCAAGCTGCTGTCCATAGGGATGCTTTCATTCAGTTGAATGAGTTCCGATCCCACCGACACCCTGGCGCGCGCGCCATCATATACCAGCTTATGCACATAAGCTGATTTGGCGTTGGCATCTGCTTTTGCGATGACCACATTTCCCACTTTTTCTATATGATTTTCATGCTCATGGCCGCCCATGATGAGGGCCAGTTGCGGAATCTTTTTTGCCAAAATACGGTCTTCCTCTATAGACAAATGGGTGAGCCCCACCACAAAATCCGTTTTGTCACGGATATATTCGTAGGTCATTTGGGCATCTTCATAGATGTCGTGGTATTTCACATAGGCCTGCTTATTGGCAGGGAGGCAGACACTGATGATGCCCATGCGAATCGCAGGGCCGGAAGTGGCAGGAATTTGAATGATTTTATAGGGTTGGATAGGCTTTATTTCAAAGTCTTTTTCCTTGTTAAAAGGAGCTATCCACTTCGTGCCATGCTGGAAGGTATTGCTGCTGATCCACTCAAATTCAGACTCATTGATCCTTTTCTGCAAATCTTCCACATCCAGGTCAAACTCATGGTTGCCAAAACCCACATAGTCCACACCTGCCTGGTTCATGGCATCCACCATTTGAGCCCCCATGATCCTATTTCCTTTGATCTTGACGGTGCCCAGCACAGAGGGATTCAAAAAATCCCCCGCCATGACGGTCAGCACCGGATTTCCTCTTGTGAGTAAATCTTTCCGCAGACTTGCCACCCGGGCCATGCCTCCTACGGTGCCGTCTTCCAATGCGCCGATCTCATACACATCATTGATGTGCAGGAAGGTGAGCTCTGCTTTGGGCGGAGCCTCCATGGAAAATCCCGTCATCGGGACCGTATTCTCCGTACTTTCGGTGCTCTTACAGGCGAAGATGCTGATACATACAAAAAGGATTATAACATAGCGGGTATTTTTCATGATTTTGCAGGTTTTAGTGTTTCTCAATTTAATTCGAAATAAATTTATCACAAAAATACGATGAAATCCTTCCTATTCCCCCTTTTCCTCTTCCTCCACTGCTCTCTCTTTGGGCAAATGAACGGAGCGGAACTTCTCCAAAAAAGCATTCAATACCATGATCCTCAGGGAGAATGGGCTGAGTTTCAGGGCATGTTTTTCTTTGAATTTGAAAATACAGAAGGCCTTCGAAAACCTTCAACGGTGTTGATAGACCTGCCCAATCATATTTTCCGTCAGGTAGATGGGCGTAAGGAAAAGGAGATCGTTCGCTTTGAAGGCAGGGACACCTGCTATGCCACGATGGGAGGAAGAGCCGATTTTTCGGCTGAAGATGCGGAAAAATTTCGTTTACGCTGCGCCGATGTGCAGATGTACAGGGATTATTATACCTACCTCTATGGCTTGCCCATGAAACTGACCGATCCGGGTGCGATCATTCAGGAAAAGGTAATTGACACCACTTTTTTTCAGGAAAAATACCTGGCTATCAAAGTTATGTATGAGCCGGAAGTGGGGGATGAAATATGGTTTTTTTATTTTGACCCTACCACTTATGCCTTGAAAGCCTACCAGTTTTACCGGGATGAGGAAAGCAAAAAAGGAGAGGTCATCCTGCTTTCTGCCGAATATCGCTACCGCAACCTGCGTATTCCGCGGCACCGCAGCTGGTATGTTTTCCCGGATATCAAATTTCTGGGGACAGATAGGCTGGAGAAAATCGAGTAGTGTCAGGAATCAACCCCAACCATAAAAATCATGAAAAATATCCTTTTTTCCCTTGTTTTTTGCCTTGCTCCATTGAGCCTATTTACCCAAAACAAACAGGTTTTATTTCTTGGCAATAGCTATACAGGCGTCAACAACCTGCCTCAGATCATCCAGGATCTGGCCCTTTCTGCTGGCGACAGCATGACTTATGAAGCCCATACTCCAGGCGGTCGCCGCCTGATGCAGCACGCCGGCGATGCTGTCGTACATACCAAAATCCGGTCTCAAAATTGGGATTTTGTGAGCATACAGGCACAAAGTCAGGAGCCATCATTTCCCCTGGGACAGGTACAGGCAGAGGTTTTCCCCTTTGCCAAAGCCCTCTGTGACTCCATCCGTGCCAATGATGCATGCAGCATGCCTGTGTTTTATATGACCTGGGGCAGAAAAAATGGCGATGCCCTCAATTGCGGCTTTTGGCCACCCGTATGCACCTATGCAGGAATGGATAGCCTGCTGAATTTGCGCTACCGCTTTATGGCAGATGAAAACGATGCGCTCGTATCACCAGCCGGAGCTGTCTGGCATTACATACGGGACAATTATCCGCACATTGAGTTGTATACAGCCGATGAGTCACACCCCTCTGTGGCGGGTTCTTATGCTGCCGCATGTGCCTTTTACAGCATCATCTTTCGAAAAAGCCCCAGGCTTATCACGAACCGGCTTTCCCTGGTTGACAGTATAGCTGTCCAGATCAGAGATGCTGCGCATCTGGTTGTATTTGATAGCCTGTCTCAATGGAATGTAGGAAAATACGATCCCGTGGCAGCCTTTGACTTCGTGCATACAGATTCTGTTTTCAGCTTTTCCAACCAATCTAGCTGGGCAGACAGCTATTTCTGGGACTTCGGAGATGGTCAAACATCTACTGATCCCCAAGCTGTACACCATTATGCCATGGGCGGAAGTTATCAGGTAACATTAATAGCAGAAAAATGTGGAAGGCAGGATAGCCTGGTCAAAACTGTTAGTTTTTCCGGTACAGGAATCGAGCAAGAGGCAGTTGCCACTGCGCTGCATTTTTCTCCCAATCCTGCAGATAGTTTCCTTTTTTTGGAAGAAATTTGGCTGGGAAATGTGAAAGAAATTATTATTTTAAACCTAACAGGTTCGCAAGTAGCTGATTATCAGCTTAGAAGCGATAACAGGATTGACATTTCCCGCCTTCAGGCGGGTGTTTATCTGCTAAAAATTCGGGACCTCAAGGGTCACTGGTATGTAGCAAAATTCATCAAAAAATAATTTTTTCATCTCCTACCCAACCAGAGAACAGATCAGAGCGTGTGTTGATTTGAATGGCCTTCAAACAAAATTATTCTTAATTTTAAATCGACACAAAATGAAACGAATTAGTCTTTTACTCTTTCTCTCTCTGGCACTTCTGGCCGGACTCCAGGCTCAGGTAGTAGTCGTTTATGGATATGTGACAGCCAATGGCGTTGGCGTCAACAACTACCCTGTAACCATCACAGGTGCTGGCCCAATTAGCTACACCAACACCGTCATGACAGGTAGCAATGGCTATTACTCAGACTCTGTTACAGTAAACACCACCCAAGGCAGCTTTACCGCCTCCCTCGTAGATTGCCATGGCAATATCCAGGCTGATTCTGGCTTTTTCAGCCCTCCCAATTACAGTATGCCCGCCCTGAACCTGGACGCATGTCCCCGCACAGGAGGTGGCGGCTGCCAGGCTGCTTTTACCTACACAAACACAGGTGGCGCACTCAACGTTTTTCAGTTTACTGATCAGTCAAGCAGTGGCAATCCCGGAAGCCCAATCAGCAGCTGGTCCTGGGACTTTGGAGATGGCGGTACCAGTACTGCCCAAAACCCTGTCCATACCTATACCAGCTCAGCAAATTCTTTTACTATTTGCCTCATCGTATCAGATATGTCAGGCTGCTCAGATACAACTTGCCAGACTGTGAGCATTGTCTCACCCAACCCCTGCTCCGCTGCTTTTGGCTACCAGAGAGGTTCAGGAAATCAAGTAAGTTTCTTCAATAATTCAAGCGGTGGAATTCCTCCTTATGTTGTATCATGGAATTTTGGAGATGGCAATACTGCTTTTGGTAGCAACCCTAGCCATACCTACGCATCAGCGGGAACCTATACGGTTTGTATGGTTATTACTGATGGAGGTGGATGTGTAGACTCCACTTGCCAGTTGGTTACCCTAAGCAGTAACCCTTCTTGCAGCGCAAACTTCAGCTTTCAGCCAAGTGGTCTCGGCGTTCAATTTATAGATCGCTCACAGGGCGTTTCGGTTTTCGCCACAAACAGCTACAGCTGGAACTTTGGAGATGGAGGGACAAGTAACGTTCAAAACCCTTCGCATACCTATGCTGCCAGCGGCACCTATACCGTATGTCTGTATTTCACCTCTGTTGGAGGGGGCGTGACTTGCACAGACACTATGTGCCAGGTGATTACCCTGACCAATACAACCAATAATGGCGTGATCCTCGGCCAGGTATTTAAAGCCAATTCAGGCGCTGACAGCGTGATGGTATGGCTGATTGAGCATGATGCTACAGCGGGCACGCTAACAGCGATTGACTCAACCATCACTCACGGAACGCCCATCAGCGGCGCTGGGTTTTATACATTCTCTAACCTCCCCGCCGGCAACTACCGCACCAAAGCGGCCCTTATACCTGGTGATGCCGATTATGCCAACTACCTTCCGACCTACCATGACAATGACCTTATGTGGAACAATGCCACAGTCATTGGCCTGGCTGCCAATGGCACAGCTACTGCCAACATCAATTTGGTTGCAGGAAACAATCCTGGAGGACCTGGCTTTATCGGTGGCCTGATTTCTCAGGGAGCCAACAAGCGCGATCCAGGCGATCCTCTTGAAAATGTATATGTTTATCTGCTTGACAACAATGATGCAGCGGTAGCATATACCCAGACAGATGCTCAGGGAGAATATGGATTCAGCAACCTCGCTTATGGCACCTATCGTGTACATGTAGAGATTTTAGGCAAAAACTATACAGATCAATACATCACCCTTTCCAGCGCCTCCAGCGCTGTCACCAATGTCAACTACGCCGTTAACTCTACGGATGTGGAAGTGACCACCGCACTTGAGCTGCCAACATTTGGCAGGGTGATGAAACTGTATCCGAATCCGACTTCCGGCGAATTGTACATCGAGCTTTCCCTCGATCAGGCCATAGAGCTGGAAATCCAGCTGATAGATATGCTGGGTCGCAGCCAGCTAAGCCAGCAAAACCAACTGGCAGCAGGAGATCAAAAGCTTCAGCTTAATTTGAATAATTTGAGCAGAGGCGTATATTTCCTAAACCTTAAGGCTGATAATCAGATCATTAGCCAAAAGGTTGTGGTTGAATAGGATATTTATTTTAATGGATTTACTAAACTTTGAAAGTTTAGTAAATCCATTAAAATAAAAAAACAAACTCTCTTGAACATTACCCCATCCATCCTCAAGGCATGTAAAAAAGGTGACAGACTGGCTCAATCCCAGCTGTACAGAGAATGCTTTAGCCTGATGAAGGGGGTTTGTATAAGATATGTAAAAAATGATGAGGAAGCCCGCGCATTGATGAATGCCGGCTTCCTCAAAATTTTGACCAAACTGGATACCTACAAAAGCCATGTTCCTTTTGAAGCATGGGCCCGGCGCATCATGATCAATACGATTATCGATCAGTACCGCAGGGACAAAAAATACAAGGAAAACATCCGGGTGACCGACCTGGAAGAAGGCATCGACCTGGGGCGATCAGTAGACTACAACCATGCAGAGCAGCATTTTGATGCGGAAGAATTGATGGAATTGGTGAGGCGTCTGCCTCAGATGAGCCAGCAGGTTTTTAACCTCTTCGCTATTGACGGCTACAGCCATCAGGAAATCAGCGAAATGCTGGGCATGTCTACAGGCACATCCAAATGGCATGTGTCATTTGCCAGAAAAACGATCATCGAACAGTTGCAAAAAAAAATGAAACCTGAAACGAAGCTATGGCTATGAAAGAACAGCACGAATTGGATCGCTTGCTGAAGGAAAAATTCGAAGGACGCGAATTTGACTTCCAGGAGGCCTATTGGGAGGAAGCTTCCGCGATGATCGCGGCGGCAGGCCTGCAGCAAAATAAGCCCTCAGGCTTATGGTGGCGTTGGCTGGCTGTCGACAGCTTATTGCTGTTGGTGATTGTAGCAAGCATCTTTTGGTTTCAGCCTTCAACCACGCTCCATGACATGGTCAATGATTCGTCCTTATCTATTGACAGTCAAGCTTCTACAGAAAATTCAAGCCTATTTTTTTCTGATCCTTCTTCAGCAGATATTTCACAGAAATCAGATAATAACAGGCTGAATAATACTTCAGATAAGCTTTCAGAAAACACTTTGGACAGCTCTTCGGATAATTCTTCGGATAATTCTTCGGATAATTCTTCGGATAACTCTTTGGAAAAATCTTCGAAAAATGCTTCCACTCAAAAAGTGCTATCAGCCCATGAAGTTTCGAACAGCCTAGAGCTAAACAATGCAATAACATTAACATCTGAGCTTTCCGCAGAAAACCAACTGACACTTTCCCCACTTCAGTACCTGCTCTCACAAATCCAGACAACAGACCAGCAACCCCATCAAGAACTTTCCCCTATCCTTTCTCTTTCGAAGAAAATAAAAAGGCACAATTGGGGCATCGCCTTCGGCCTGCAAAGTGCGCGCAGCTTCAACCCCATTGAGCAGGCTCAATGGAGCCACTGGCCGACCCTCGGCCTGACTTATAGCTATGCGCCTACTGCCCGATTCCGCCTGCTCAGCGGCCTGATGCTGGAAAACCGCGCAGCTTTGTTCCAAAGTAAATCCTTCAACTCTACCCAACTGGGTTTTGGCAGAAATGAAGAAATCAGCCTGCTTTTACCCCAAAGCATGCACTACGCGGCTGTCCCACTTCAGCTTTCTTACCGCATCCAGGCTCGTCATAGCCTCGCTTTGGGTCTGCAGGCCGCCTACCTGCTCGATGTGCGCAGCACAATGGAAACACAGACCACCGATCCCTTTGGAAACATTTCCAGCCAAAGCGAAAAAGCCTGGGGCTATCGGCAGGGATTTCAACGCCTGGATGGCGGACTTTTGCTGAGTTATCAGTATCAGTTTTTGCCGCGCAGCATGCTCGTTTTGGAAGCCTACCAGGGCTTGCGGGATGTTACAAAAGATGACTTTTGGGAAAAAATGGATCAGGATCGCCAGACGCAATTGCGGGTGAAAGTGAAATGGAATTTATTTTAAGCCATGAATACAAAAATACTATCGTCTCTGCTGCTGTTACTTATTCTTGCATCCTGCAAGGAGCCGGTGCTGCCAGGCATCAAGGCAGGAGATCCCTTTTTTTCCAATCTCGCCATCGCTGATGGGCAGGAGCACGAACTGGAAGCAGGAGTAAATGACTATTACCTTTATTCCAGCTTTATGCAGGATAACCAGGGCGTTTACAGCCTGCAAGGCAATCTCCGGCCACGGGATTGCAGCGATTGCGGTCCGCAATTGCGGATTGTTTTCAGAGATGTGAAAGTGAGAAACACGACAGAAAAACCTGATCCCAGGGAAATCGTCCGTCCCGGAGTCTATGATTTTTGGGGAAATCAGCAGGATACCGTGGCTTATGAAACGCATTTTCAGGCAGAGATAAATCAGGCCAACAGCTATACCTACAATTGGGACCTGGGGGATGGAAGCACTCAAAACCAGCAACAATTTTCGCATAGATATCCCACTTTTCCGACAAGCTATGGGGTAAGCCTCCAAATTGAAGGCAACAACTGCAGCAGCAGACTTTTCCAAACAATAGATGTGCCCAAAGCAGGCTGTTTCCCCAGTTTTAAGGCCCAAAGCCTGGGCAGCGAAACCGAATTCAACTTCAGTACCCAGCCGCTCAGCGGCCACACTTACGCCTGGGATTTCGGCGATGGGATGGGCGCCAGTGGCGCGCTCACCAACCACAACTTCCCGGCGCGAGGCGCCTATACCGTCTGCCTTTTGGCGACCGGAAGTGACTGCCAGGCAAGCATCTGCCGCAACCTCTATGTAGGTGCTGTGACAGGCTGCGCCGTCAACTTCAGCTACCAGACGCAGCCCATCATAGAGCGCGACAGCCTGGGTCTAGGGCAGATAGAGGTCTATTGGTTGGACGAAAACGGACGCGAGTTCGGGGCTTCCGCCCTGCCACAGCCCGCATCGAGCTTCTTCGAAGTCCATGCAGTCGAAGACTATGTGGCCAATGAAAAAGGCGAGCCTAGCCTCGCCTATAGTTTTTCCCTCAAATGCCTGCTCTTTGCAGGCGTGGATGAAATGGAATTGGAGATTGCCGGAGGCAAGATGGCCGTGGCCTTTCCGGAATAAAAGACCTACTGCCCACTACCCACTACCCACTACCCACTGCCAACTGCCAACTGCACACTCCCAACCGCCCCCTCCCCACGCCCCGGTCTTTTTGACCAAATTCGGGTATTCAAGTTCAATGCATCGACCAGATCGAAGCAAAAGTTCAAATCGTTATAATAACCCTTGACCAGTTCCTGGCTTCTAATGGATTTTGTCCAGGATTTGGCTAAAAGGCCTTTGTTCCAATCGATGGCGAGGTACATATTGCCTTTATAAAAGGAAGCATAAATCTTACAATTCAGCCGCTTTCTCAGCTCATTCAAATCGCGCATCATCCGCATGCTCAGGATGTAGCGCGCCTCCACCTGATCTGTACTGTAAACCGTGAAATTGTTTTCGAACTCAAGGTCCTCCATCACGACTTCCTCTGCCCCCATATCTTCCAGGGGGTTGATCTTACT
Source organism: Bacteroidia bacterium (assembly GCA_030430205.1). Taxonomy (GTDB): domain Bacteria; phylum Bacteroidota; class Bacteroidia; order J057; family J057; genus JAUIGE01. The sequence goes on from JAUIGE010000015.1 coordinate 89,715, forward strand.
TCTGAATAAACCTCCCGATTCTTTGGGTTTGATGATGGTTCTTCCCTCAAAATGCTTGTGAAAGTCCGCTTCAAAGAAAAGGCCTTTAAAGGCTGAAAAAGCCCCATTTTCCTTTTCGTCGTGAACCTTAATTTCGCAAAACCGAAAATCAGTATCTCCGCGTTTTCCCATGATCAGGTTTTTTCCTTCATACTGTCCAATAGAAGTGTGAGGGAAAAAATTCGCCCGCAAAAAGGTGATTTTCTCAATGAATGAATTGGGTTTTGTCCTAAAGCTGGGATCAATTGTGTTCACCAATGAGTTCATCAACTGATCCTTGTAAAAATCTTTGTTATCGAGCATCCGGCTCACGCGCTCTCTCAATCCTACCACAATCGTCAATAAACCGACAAATATCAGGACAAGCATGCCATAATCTGGTGTATTGGTTTTAGGCTCCACCTTAAAAAAGGCCAATCCCAAAATGACCATGATCGCACCTGCAATGGGGAAAATACTCAGGGATTTTTCCTTCTCCCGCCAGGAACTGCGCATATCATCCAATTCCTGGAACCTGGGCTTTAAGCCGTCAAATACCTCCGAAAAAGGCAAAGTCGTTTTTTTATCTTTCATGATTCCCCTTTTTATACGTTGACAAAATTTGTTTCACGGGCTGTATCAGCCAATTCAAACATGGCTAAGGGCTCATGCCCAAGTGCTTTTGCCAAAATATTGGCAGGGAATCGTTCAATGGAGGTATTGTAGGCAAATACGGTCCCATTGTAGGCTCGTCGGGCAGCTGAAAGTTGTTCTTCTGCCTCGTTGAGGGAAGCCTGTAGCTGTAGGAAATTTTCCGTGCTTCTGAATGCGGGGTACTTCCTTGCAACAGCCCGCCATTGATTCAATTGATGTGACAATTGATTTTCAAATTCAATTTTTTGGCGAACAGGGCCCATTTCCTGATCCGTTTGAGATCCCAACTCCATAAGCTTGTCAGCCAGGTTATTCTCATGTTGGAGGTGTAATTGGACCACTTTTACCAAAGCAGGTAAAAGATCATGTCGCTTTTTCAGCATAACATCGATGCTGCCATAGGCATAATCAACCCGGTTTCGTTTTGAGATAAAGGAATTGTAATTTCTGGTAATCCAGATGGAAGGGATGAGGCCTAAAACAAGAACGCTAATAAAGATTGTCATAAGGCTAGAAAGGGTTTAGTGTAAAAAATACAATTGCAGGCACCTATGATACGGGCGAAACACAAAATAGATTTGAAGTACAGGAAGATATAAAAGGGAAAAACCTTTTCCAGCCATTCAAGTTTAACAATGCCAACTACAAATCAGCCTGGGAATTGAGAAATATCATTACATTCGCTGTGATTTTGTCCCTTTTTCGCTGATCTTTTATAAATACACCAAAATAGAAATCCCTCCCATGACGCCAACTCAAAATAAGCCATCTGCTACCCTGGAAAAAGTGGTGATACGCTTTGCCGGAGACTCCGGAGATGGCATGCAGTTTACGGGTTCGCAGTTTGCCTTTACTTCTGCCCTTGTGGGCAACGATTTGGCTACTTTCCCTGATTTTCCTGCCGAAATCCGTGCCCCCAAAGGAACCACTGGCGGTGTTTCGGGCTTTCAAATCCAGATCGGAACGGTTGAAATATACACCCCCGGCGATGCCGCCGATGTGCTGGTGGCGATGAATCCCGCCGCCCTCAAATCCAACCTGAAGTTTGTGAAGCCAGGTGCAAACCTGATTATTGACATAGATGCTTTTGATAAAAGGGGAGCCAAGAAAGCAGGATATGAAGGCGATCCGCTGGAAAACCCTAAAATGGAGGCTTACCACATCATCCAGGCTCCTATCACTTCCCTGACCAAAAAAGCCGTCGCTGACAGCGGTCTGGATACCAAAAGCCAGATGCAATGCCGCAATATGTTTGCGCTGGGTCTCGTCTACTGGCTCTTTGAGCGTTCGGTGGACCAAACAATCAAAGAGCTGAATCAAAAATTTGGCAAAAAAGCCCCTGCTGTGGCACAGGCCAACACCGACGCCTTGATGGCGGGCTATAATTTTGGGCTGACTGTAGAGGCCTTGCCTTCTACTTATAAGGTGCCTCCTGCCAAAAAAGCCAGCGGTACCTACCGCCATATATCCGGCAATGTCGCCACAGCCTGGGGCCTGATGGCTGCCCGTGAAAAAATAGGCAACATCCTTTTTTATGGCTCTTACCCCATCACTCCGGCCTCTGATATTTTGCACGAATTATCAAAGCATAAACACCTGGATGTCATCACTTTGCAGGCAGAGGATGAAATCGCTGCTGTATGCAGCGCCATAGGCGCCAGCTATGCCGGTCAAATAGGCGTGACCGCCTCTTCAGGCCCGGGCATCGCCCTGAAAGGAGAGGCCATAGGCCTGGCCATGATGGCAGAATTACCCCTGGTAATCCTCAATGTGCAAAGAGGTGGGCCTTCTACAGGCCTTCCTACCAAGACCGAGCAATCTGATCTCAACCTCGCCATCAAAGGACGCAATGGCGAAAGCCCCATCATTGTGCTTTCGGCTTCGACGCCCAGCCAATGTTTTGAAATGGCTTATAGAGCTGTCAAGCTCGCTGTAGAACACATGACACCTGTCATGCTGCTGACCGATGGCTACCTCGCAAATGGCTCTGAGCCATGGAAAATTCCTGACCTGGGGGCTTTGCCACCGATTCAGCAACCCCTGGCGGTGGCCAAAGAAGGGGAAACTTTTCTCCCTTATCTGCGCGATCCCGAAAAGCTATCCCGCTTTATGGCTGTTCCCGGCACGCCGGGTTTGGAGCACCGCATCGGTGGTCTCGAAAAGCAGGACCAGACAGGCAATGTCTCCTATGACCCCGCCAACCATGAATTCATGGTAAAAATTCGTGCAGAAAAGATCGCCCGTGTAGCGAATTATGTGCCTGAGCAGGCCATTTTTGGCCCCAAAGAAGGGGAATTGCTGGTCGTAGGCTGGGGTGGCACCTTTGGCGCTTTGCGCACCGCTGTAAAAGAATTGCGGGATGAAGGGCATAATGTGAGCCTCGCTCAATTCAATTACCTCAGCCCTTTGCCTAAAAATACCGCTGAAGTTCTTGGTAATTTTAAGCACCGCCTGGTTTGCGAATTGAACCTCGGGCAGTTTGCCAATTACCTGCGGGAGCAATTTCCACAATACACCTACGAGCAATACAACAAAGTACAAGGCTTACCTTTTACCATACAGGAAATTAAGGAAGAGATTTTGAAGCATGTTTAGGAGAGGCGGGAGCAGAGAGCAGAGAGCAGAGAGCAGAGAGCAGAGAGCAGAGAGCAGAGAGCAGAGAAGCGAGACTGAAGACTGAAGACTGAAAACTGAAGACTGAAAACTGAAGACTGAAAACTGAAGACTGAAAACTGAAGACTGAAAACTGAAGACTGAAAACTGAAGACTGAAAACTGAAGACTGAAGACTGATAAACGAATACCTATGTCCAGCAATTCCAATCCACCGCTAACGCGGAAAGATTTTACAAGCGACCAGACGGTTCGCTGGTGTCCGGGCTGTGGAGATTACGCCATTTTGGCGGCTATACAAGGCGCCATGCCCCAATTGGGGCTGAAGAAGGAAGACATTGTCTTCATTTCGGGTATTGGCTGCTCCTCCCGCTTTCCCTATTATATGGATACCTATGGTTTTCATACCATCCACGGACGGGCGCCTGCACTTGCCACAGGCACCAAGCTTTCCAATCCGGAGCTGGATGTCTGGGTGGTGACCGGTGATGGCGATGCCCTGGCCATTGGTGGCAATCACTTTATCCACTTGCTCAGGCGCAATGTGGACCTGAATGTATTGTTATTTAACAATGAGATCTACGGCTTGACCAAAGGTCAAAGTTCGCCGACTTCCCAGCCGGGGCTGGTAACCAAATCCACGCCTTTGGGCGTGATAGATCGCCCTTTCTCTCCTGGCCAATTGGCCATGGGAGCCGGAGGGACCTTTTTTGCCCGCACCATCGACACCAATCCCAAATTGATGACCCAGATCTTTGTGGAATCTTCCAGGCACAGAGGCACCTCTCTCATTGAGATTTTGCAAAACTGTGTGATCTTCAACGACAAAGTATTTGAAGATGTCACCCAAAAAGAAACCCAGGACGATCATCAGATCCATCTCGAACATGGGAAACCCATGCTCTTTGGAAAAGACAAAGAAAAAGGACTCATCCTCAAGGGATTCAAACTGGAAGTAGTTACTTTAGGTGAAAACGGTGTGGAAGAAAAGGACATTCTGGTTCATGATGCTCATGAGCAAGACCCCAGCCTTCATACCCTTTTAATCAATATGACCCTCCCCACTCATCCTGTTGCCCTGGGCATCATCCGGGATGTGGAAGCACCCACTTATGGCGACCTTGTAAAGGCCCAAAAGGCTGATAGCCAGCGAAAAGCAAAGGTAAAATCCATGCAGGAGCTGATTGAGAGCGGACATACCTGGATTGTATAAGAGGTTTCGGGTTTGGGGTTTCGGGTTCCGAGTTTCGGGTTCCGAGTTAAACCCGAAACCCGAAACCCGAAACAAAAAAACCCAAAACCTCCCCAACTTATGGCACACCCCGGTCAATTTGTAGCAATTTTTGGCGGCGCAGTCTCAGGCGCTGAAGCCGCCGCCCAATTATCCCGAAGAGGCATCCACTCGGTGGTCTTTGACCAAAATGCCTTGCCCTATGGCAAGATCGAAGATGGCCTCCCCAAATGGCATGTCCGCCTCCGCAATCGCGAGATCGCGAGGATAGATGAAAAGCTGAGCAGTCCACTGGTTCATTTTGTCCCAGGCTTGCGACTGGGAAGGGATATTCCTTTTAGTGAAATAGTTGACAACTGGGGTTTTAGCGCCATCCTGCTGGCCATAGGAGCATGGAAGGATCGTCCCCTTCCGGTGGCAGGAATTGATGCATTTGTGGGCAAAAACTTTCATTACCAAAATCCCTTTATGTATTGGTTTAACCATAAACATGAAGCGAATTACAGCGGCCCTCAATTTGAAATCAGAGACAATGCCATCGTCATTGGTGGTGGCCTGGCCTCCCTTGATGTCGTCAAGGTCTTGATGATTGAATCTGTGCAGAAGGCTTTGGCTGCCCGGGGCATTTCTGCCAATATGTTTGAATTGGATCGAAGCATCGCCAGGGTTTTGGAAAAACATAAGCTGAGCCTGAAAGAATTGGGCATACAAGGCCCCACTTTATACTACAGAAGAAGGGTCAAAGACATGCCGCTTTCGCCTTTTCCGCCTGATACACCCCAAAAATTGGAAAAAGCGGAAATGGTCAGGGAAAAAATAATTGACAATTTCCAAAAGAAGTACCTTTTCAACATTAAACCCCTGCATGCCGCAACGGATATGATAGTAGAAAATGGCGAATTGAAAGGCCTGGTATTTCAACAAACAGAACTTAAAAACGGAAAAGCAGTGCTCATTCCCGGAACGGATCATGTGCATCGCTCCGAAATGATCATTTCATCCATAGGGAGCATCCCTGAGCATATTGATGGTATTCCTTTAGAAGGCCAGGTTCTAAAAATTGAAAACAAAGAAACCTGCCAGTTGGAAGGCTACCCTCACGTCTTTGCCATAGGCAATGCTGTCACGGGTCGCGGGAATATAGAAGAGTCTGCCAGACACGGAAGAGACATCTCCCAGGCCGTGGTGCATGAGTACCTCACCAATCGGGAAGAGATGTATGAGGAAAGTTTTCGCACCACCGAAAATGGCGTTCAAAAGAGAATAGCTTCTCTTGCGGATAAGCTCCAAACACACCCCAAATTGCCGGCGGAAAAAATGACCTTATTGATGGACCGCATCAAAATGCTGCAGCGCCAGGCGGGCTATGACGGCAATTATGCCAAATGGGTGAAAAATCATTTACCCCAACGCCTGGAAGATATGATCGGATACGGCCATTAATTCTTTGTTTATGTCATCCCTTATTTTTCGGATAAGCTTTTTTATTCTGCTTTTTTGCCTCATTTCCTGCAATTCTTCCACACAGGCAGATCAGGACAAAAAACCTCCGCTTCCTGTCCAGGATTTCATCACCCTGGAAGATGGGAACAGGATGTTTTACCGCAAACAGGGCACAGGCCAGATCAGCCTTGTTTTTGTACATGGTTGGTGCATTGACGGAAACTATTTCCAAAGCCAGATGGGCCACCTGGATAAGCAATACCAGCTTGTTTCTGTGGACCTCATAGGTCATGGCAAGTCCGATGCAGATCGGCAAAAGTGGACTATGCAGCAATATGGGAAGGACATAGCACAGCTCGTAGAAAGCCTTCAACTGCAGGAAGTCATCCTTATTGGTCACTCCATGAGTGAAGTCATAGTGGCTGAGGCCGCCGCCCTTTTGGGCGATAAAGTGAAAGCCATCATAGGCATTGATACCTATATCAATCCCATTGAGCAGGTCAAAGCGGAAGACTCACTCAATATCGTGAGTTCTATGCGTGCCGATTTTAGCGGCACCCTGCACGCCTGGATGGGAAGTTATTTTCCGGAAAATACGGATAGCAGTGTGAAGAATTTTATTCTTCAGGATATGGCCGAAGGCCCCGCCGATATATGCGTCAGCATCATGGAGGAGCTTATTCATTACCAAAACCAGGGAAAATTTCCGGCCCTTTTGGCCTCTCTGACCATTCCCATAAGAACCATCAATGTGATTCCCCCTGATTCCGCTGCATGGGCAGAAATTAAGGCTGATTTTGATTGGATTCCTCTGCAAAATACGGGACACTACCCCATGGTTGAGGTTGCCGGGCAGTTGAATGCTGCGCTGAGTCAAACGCTAACTGCAGTTCTCAGTCGGCAGTAGCTAGTTGGCAGTTCTCAGTTGGCAGTCATGAGCTTGTAGATACTCCTTTTGTCTCTTTTTTTTCTGCGCAAATAAGAAGAGATTTGGGGCATGTATGTAAGACTTATTTTCATTATCGCTGTCATAGTTTTCGCCTGCGCTCCAGCCTGTGAAAAACCACGGATTTTTGTAGAAGAAGGAATGCTTGAATTTGACCAGGACACGGTCAAATTTGACTCTATATTTACTACTTTTCAGGCACCCACTGAGCGCCTGATCGTTTACAACAATACCGATAAAAACATCAATGTTTCCCGCGTCTGGCTCGCTGCTGGCAACAGCTCTGAGTTTCAATTGATTGTAGATGGCATTTTGTCAGATGATGTGGGAGATACGCCTCTGGCCAAAGGCGATAGCATGCACGTATTTGTGACCTTTCGATCAGCGCTCAAGGATATGTATGTGGAAGAATATATCAACTTCCAGATAGGCGATACCAAACAGCAGGTATTGATTCGGGCTAAGGTGATTGATGCTTATTTGATTAAAACTTTGGGAAGAGATACTCTGGGAAATCAGGTGATTTTGGGCAACACTGTTATTACCAAAGACACCACTTTTGCCACCGATAAATTCATCGTGATTGATGGGCCACTTATCGTGGATGAAGGTGCTACCCTTACCCTGGCAGCAGGGACATCTATCTATTTCACTCCCAGTAAGTTAGATGATAATTCTGCGGGTTCATTTGAATTCGAAGCACGGCTTTTTTCCATGATTTATGTGGGAAATGGCAGCCTCAAAATCCAGGGCACAGCCATGGACCCCGTCGTGATGCAAGGCTCACGCTTTGACTCGCTCTACATGGAAAACCCCGCCCAATGGCGGGGATTGTGGTTTAGCAAGGAAAGCCATGACAACGAAATAACGCATGCGCTCATCAAGAATGGCCTGATCGGCCTGCGGGTTGATTCGACCGCTTTCAACGGTCAGCCCAAGCTGAAGATGCGCTTCACAGAAATTCGCAATATGGGTGCCTACGGCATCTGGGGATTGGGATTTGATCCCAATGGCCTGGGCAATGCCCCCCTGATCGAGGCAGAAAACTGCCTGATTCATAATTGCGGGGAGCGTACCGCGCTCCTGAGCGGTGGCGGCCATTACGAATTTTACAATTGCACTTTTGGCAATTACTTCGGTCGCACTCCCACTCTTTTTGCCCAAAACTACCTCTATGATCCTGTGCAGGATGCCATCATTGCTCAATACGACCTGAAAGCACATTTTTTCAATTCTGTCTTTTGGGGCAGCAATGAAGAGGAGTTATCTCTTGAAGACTATGGATTGAGCTTTGATGTGCGTTTTGATCACTGTCTGGTGAGGACAAGTACCGATCCCGATCGCGTGTATGATTATAGTCCCTACTTTTTTGACACCAACCAAAACGCAGATCCGCTCTTCAACGAGCCACGCGCTTTTGACTATCGCCCACAGGAAAACAGCCCTGTGATCGACAAAGGGCTGGACTTCAGCGGAAGATATGATGTGGATATACGCGACAATTTCGGAGAATTTCCCCGGGATGGCATATTTGACCTGGGCGCCTATGAGTACTATCCGATACCGGAATAAGGGGATGAGTCCTTACTCATAGGAATATCTGTACAACTTGCTGATTTTCTTTTTAGGCATTTTTTTGACCGTCATGGTCATATAAACGGGCTCCAGCGGCCTGTCTCCCGGACGGGAAGTCTTGACTGCGGCGATGGCATCCACCACATCCAGCCCCTGAATCACCATGCCAAATACGGTATAACCGCCATCCAAATGTGGGGTTCCATTGGCATTATGCACGATATAAAATTGTGACGGAGAGGAGCGTTTTTGGGGATTGATGCGGTCACCCAGACGGGCGGCAGCAACTGCACCTTTTTTGTGCGTAAACTGCGGAAGGATTTCCGCCTCCAGGCTATTGGATTCATTGGGTGCGGCAGGCTGATCTGGATCCGGCTTCGCATGAGGGCGGGTATTGGGATCGCCACCCTGGATCATGAAATTGTTGATCACCCGATGAAAAGTCGTGCTGTCGTAGAAGCCTTCTTCGGTCAACTTTAAAAAATTCTCCTTATGGATGGGTGTCTCATCGTATAAGACGAAATGAATGTCTCCCAGGCGAGTGGACAGCGTAAAAACATAATCTTTTTTACTTTTCTTTTTTTGCTGGGCTGTGGCATTTTGTAAAGCGAAAGGAAGCAACAGAAATAAAAGGAGCAGAATTTTTTTCATGGTAAAATAAGAATAGGGTGTTTTGTGCGGCAAATAGCTATTTTCAACCAAGAATCACAAATATGGATACCATTGCCTATAGCTTCGATCAATGCAAAGATCAACTTCTGGAAATCAACGAGCAAAAAGACTTTTTTCATATATGGCTGGATGTAAAACGGCAACTCGTGCTGATAGAGGATGATTTGGGAGAAAAAGTGGCGGAATTTCGGCCGCCTCTCCCCTGCCCTGCCATGCGGCAGGGCGAAACCCTGGGCGATTATATCGCCCGCTTTCCCGAAGAAATCCCCAGCTATACGCTGGTCCTCATGCAGGCGGGCGCAGCCGCCCTGGGATACTTCGAAGAGGGTGAAGTCCAGCTTCACAAAGCCATCAAAAAATACATGATACGCCGCAAGCAGGGCAAAGCCCAATTCAATTACCTCAACACCCGAGGCAAGTCCAAGGCGGGCTCCCGCGTACGCCTCAACAATACCCAGCATTTCTTCGAAGAAATCAATGAATACCTGACACATTGGGAAGCCTACGAACCCGCAGAAAAGATCATTTACAGCTGCACCGCGCGCCTGTGGGGCATGCTTTTCCAAAGCAAAGTAGAAACGCCCTTTGACAAAAAGGATGAGCGCCTGATCAAGGTTCCCAGGGATGTAGGCATCCCCGACTTTGAAGAGCTATTGCGCATCAACCGCTTTGTGAAGCAAGGCTGGCTGATGGTGTATCAGGAGGGCGTTTTCCCTCAATAAGACAAAATCGGATGCCTTTTAAACTCTTTTTCCCTATCAAATAAATAGCGAAAGGTCGCCAGCCTCCTGCGCTCCACAGAGCCCAGATTTTCGCAGATTGCCAGAATTTTAGGGTTAAAATCTCCTTGCCAGAGCATTTCGACATCCGTATATCGTCCTTTTTTCTTGATGACTTTTTCTGCCTCCACGATCATATAGTAATCGATCCCTGATCCCTGAAATTCAGGCACTACCCCAAAGAGAACACTCACCATGCGGGTGATGCCTCCCCGCCAGCGCAGATAAGCGAATTTAAGTTTATGGAACAGGTCAAATTTCCCGTTGAGGTGTCTCATCACCTGGTTGATATCAGGGATATTCATCCACATGGCGACAGGCTCGCCTTTGTAATAGGTAAACCAGCCGATGTCTTCATCCATGATCGGTTTCATGGCATGATAAATACGCAGGGCCTGTTTGGTCTCCATATTCTTATTGCCTTCATGCTTGGCCCAGGCTTGATTGTAGATCGCGCAGAAGTTTTTCGCAAATAATTCAGCTTCGCCTTTTTTGAGGTGCCTTGCCTCAAAATCGGGATTGGCGGCAAATTTGTCATGTGCCTCATAAAATTTAGGCTGCAACTGCTCGTTTTTTGCCCCGACCACAGGCAAGGTCCAACAGATCTGGTTGTAAAAAAGCTGGAAACCGTAGGTTTCAAATAGCTTTTGGTAGTAGGGTGGATTATAATTCATCCCATACAGGGGAGGCTCAAAGCCATCTATCAAAAGGCCCCACCATTTGTCCCGTTCACCAAAATTGATAGGGCCATCCATGGCTTCCATGCCTCTCTCTGCAAGCCAGTTTTTGGCTGTATCAAATAGCAGATTGGCAGAAGGCTGGTCATTTACACATTCGAAAAATCCCATACCACCCACCGGAACATCATCCCCTTTATTGGTATATTTTTCATTGGTAAAAGCTGCAATCCGCCCCACGGCTTCGCCGGTATCATCAAACAAAAGCCAGCGAATGACCTCGCCAAAACGAAAGCTCTTGTTTTTCTGCGGATCAAAAATATCCTGAACGTCCTTGTCCAGGGGGCGGATAAAATGAGGGTTTCCCTGATTACAAGTAATATGCACCTGCAGGAAAAGCTTCTCCAGCTTGCGGGAATTAACTATCTGTATTTCTGCCATTCTTTTTATTTTTCCCAAAGTAAAGCCCTTTTTCCCAACAAAAACACAAGCTTTTGGTTATCCTTCTCATGAAAAAAATCCTTTTTTTTGTCCTAATTCTTTTCCACTTTTCCGGCCTTTTAAGTCAAATCAATAGTGTGAATAATTTAAGGAAAATTTACGAAAGTTATCTGACAGATAATCGGCAATTATGGAGGGCAAGTATTCAGGAATTAAAAATTGCCTTTCGTAACAGTGGCTATACTGATGGGCGAATCCTCTACGAAATCACCCTGGCCCAATATGGACTTATGGGGGCAGTGTATGATGATAAACCCCGCAACAATGAAGAATTGTACAAAGTCCTGAAGCAGTCGGAAATTAATGCTGAGAAATTATTGCGGTTCCCGGAGTATGAATCTCATGCGCATGCATTTTTGGCTTCTATCATGGCAATGAGAGTAGGGCTCAATCCCATGCAGGCCCTCCTGCTGGGACCTCAAAGCGACAGCCATCTCAAAGATGCCACCAAGCTCAATCCCAACAATCCCATCCTTTGGGTGGAAAAAGGAAATCTGCGATTTCATTCTCCTGCGATTTTTGGCGGCAGCAACACTGAGGCTATCAGCTGTTTTGAAAAAGCGATAGCGCTTTTTGATCAGCAAACGGACCTCCGCGAAAACAATTGGCTGTATCTGCATGCGCTTGCATGGCTGGGTCAGGCTTACGTCAAGGCGGGCGAAAAAGAAAAGGCTATTGCTGTTTATGAAAAAGCAATAGCCTATGAAAATCGTTTTTACTGGGTGAAAGAGGTACTGCTGCCAGCGATCAAATAAGCTAGACAGCTTCTACCAGATTCACCTCTGGAATCATGCGGGTAAGCAGCCCTTCAATGCCGCTTTTCAAGGTCAGGCTGGCAGAAGGACAACCTGAACAGCTTCCCTGAAGCAGGAGTTTTACCGTGCCGCTGGCATGATCAAAATCCTGATATATGATGTCGCCGCCATCCATGGCAACTGCAGGCCGTACATGGCTCTCGATCAATTCTTTGATCCTGACGACGGTAGGGTCATCTTCTGTTTCCGCTACCTCAATGGCAGCTATGGATTGGGCGAGTTGGCCTGTAAAAATGGGCTGCTCACTTGCCAGATATGCCTTCAAAAAGTCTTTCACAACCGGGATGACTTCTTCCCACTGGAAATCATCACCTTTGGTGATGGTGACAAAGTTTTTTCCGAAAAAAACACGCTCCACAAAGCGAAAATTGAACAATTTGCCTGCAAGTGGTGAATCTTCAGCAGCATTTTCATCGGGAAAATCCACGGAGCCCTGAGGTACCAGGATATTGCCTCCTGTCACAAACTTCAGGGATGCCGGATTGGGTGTTATTTCTGTATAGATCATTTTGGGTTTCGAGTTTTGGGTTTCGAGTTTTGAGTTTCGTGTTTTGAGTTTCGTGTTTCGTGTTTCGTGTTTTGAGTTTCGTGTTTCGCGTTTTGAGTTTCGCGTTGAATTTTTGCAAATTTAAGGATTAACGATCCTTTAACCTAAATTGTTCCCCGAAACCCGAAACCCTGAACCCGAAACCCAAAACCCTGAACCCGAAACCCAAAACCCTGAACCCGAAACCCAAAACCCTGAACCCTCCTAAATCCCATCCCGCTCGATCTCCATGATCGCCTTGAGGTGTGCCACAGCAATTTTCTGCCGATATTCATTGGAAAGCAGCATTCGGGTCTGCTCTTCATCGGTGTAAAAGCCATTTTCTGTCAGGACAGATGGCATGCTGGTGTGCTTGAGGACATAAAAAGGATGTTCCTTAACCCCTCTATCCCGCCAGCCGACTTCGGCTATGAGTCGTCTCTGAAAGGCTGTCGCCAGCCTTTTGCCGCTTTGGCTATTGGGGAAACAGAATGTTTCTATTCCGCCTATGCCATTGGCGAACTGGCCGGGAGCGGGCAGCTGGGCTGCATTGGCATGAATGGAAACATAGACAGCCTGGAGGCTGGAAGAAGCGGCTTTGGCATTGGCACGTGCGATCCGCTCCGGCAAAAAGGAACCCACCTGGGTTTCTGGAACGACATTGAAATAGGCAACGCCTTGTCGGTCCAGCCCTTCCATAATCCGCCGGACGATGTCACGGTTAAATTCCCATTCTTCGAAAAGCTTTCCATCTACAGGGGCCGGTGCCCTTTTGCCTTCCTGCAATTCGCCATGACCATTGTCAAGGCACCACAAATAGCGTTGTGTATGCACCGCAGCCTGATCTACAACTCCCACTTCTTCGATTTCCCCTATTTCAAGCAAAGTAACTTCTTCTATTTCGCCGATTTCAATGAGTTTAGGCGGATTGCCATCGGAGATTCCCCGTGTAGTTACGGTGACCAATTCACCGGCAATTTCCTCTGTTAATTCAGCGGCATCTTCTATTTCGTCTATTTCCGGATCTGAATGCGTCTTAGCCTTGGGTTGGGGCTGTGCCTTTGTTTGCTCCACCGGTGGCAATTTTGAATAACCTCCAAAAATCCAGTCAAAGAATTTTTTCAACATGAGAAATGAGTAATTAAGGGTGATTTAAAAATCTTAATTACCAATATTTTTACTCAGTTCAAAATATCAAAATTGTTTCATTCCTTATTCATCCTTGAGAGCCATCGCCGGATTAATAGAACCCGCCTTATAGGCTTGAAAGCCTACTGTCAGCAATGCCAGCAAACCCACCAGCACAGCTGAGGCCAGGTAAATCCACCAGGGCATATCCATGTGAAAGGCAAAGCCCTGCAGCCAGTCATATAAAAAGAAAGCCGCCAGACCGAAAGCCAGCACACTGCCAATCAGCACAAGTTTGATGAAGTCCCAGGCCAGCATGCCAAATATCTGACCGATGCTGGCCCCCATGACCTTGCGTACGCCAATCTCCTTGGTGCGTTGCTCCGTGCTGAAGGAGGCAAGGGCAAACAGCCCCGAGCAGGCGATCAGGACCGCCAGGACAGAAAAATAGCCAATCAATTTGGCCAGGCGATTTTGATCAGCATAGAGCTTATCTATCTGTTCATTGAGGAAAGAATACTCAAAGGGATGATTGGGAGCGACTTTATTCCAGGCTTCCTCGCAATGTGCGAGGGTTTGCCGGAGGTTGGCCGGGCGGATACGGAGCACGTAGTTTTTGGTAAAAAAGGCCCCAGCTCCTGTTTTGATCATATCCAAAACAAAGGGTCGGATGGGATCCAACAGAGAAACAGCATGAAAGTCTTTCACCACGCCAATCACCCGCTCATGGCCGCGAGGTGTGTAAAATTGGCGGTTGAGAGCATCTGCGGGCCCATCCCATCCTCTTTCCCGAACCATGGTTTCATTGATGATCACGCCCAGTGTATCGTCTGTAGGATTGCTTTTATCAAAATCCCTTCCGGCGATAATTTCCAGCCCCATGGTTTTTACAAAATCCTCATCCACGATCAGAGAAGGGAAATAAATCCATTCCCCATCCTTCATACCTGCAAAATTGTATTCATGCACATTGTGGTGCACGCCGATGATTTCATTCATTTTGGAAACTTCCAATACATGTGCATCACGCTTGAGGTCTTCTTTGAAAAGTTCATACTTGGGTATGGTAGGCCGGGCTGCTGGAATGATCATTACATGATCCTTGTGAAAGCCCGGATCGGCAGCCTGCATATATTTGTATTGGAGGTAGATAACGCCAGTAGCGATGATCAGGCCCAGCGAAATGGCAAACTGAATAACGACCAAACCTTTTCTGAAAATCCGATTGAAGCGGTCAGCAGACATTTTCCCTTTCATCACCTTGACGGGTTGGAAGGAGGAAAGGAAAAAGGCTGGATACAAGCCTGCTACCAGGCCTACAAGGGTTATAATCCCGACAAGCATCATCATAAACTCCCATGACCAAAGGTCTCCCATCACGAGGCTTTTGCCAGCGAGCTGGTTAAAAACTGGCATCAACAGGTTTACAAAAAGCAGGGACAAAGCGCCCGCAATCAGGCTTATCATCACAGACTCTCCCAAAAATTGGGTGATGAGCTGTCCCCGCCTGGCGCCCAGGACTTTGCGGACGCCCACCTCCTGCGCCCTGCGGGCGGATCGGGCAGTAGCCAGGTTCATGAAATTGACACAGGCAATCAGCAGGATAAAAATGCCAATGATGGTGAAAACAAAGATGTTTGACTTTTTGCTGTTGGGCTCTATTTCGTAGTCCAGGGCAGAGGTCAGGTGAATATCTTTCAAAGGTTGCAGATAATGGGTGATCATCCCTTTCATGAATTCGGGCGCATACTTTTGGACAAAAGCTGGGAACTGATCCTCCAATTCCTGAGGGTCTACGCCCTCCTTCAGCAGCAAATAGGTCCAGTTGGGGTTCCAAACCCAATTATTGGTCAGTCCTCCTCCCATCATCTGCCGCAGGGTGGCAAAAGAAATCAGGCCCCTGATCTGGAAATGTGACTGAGCGGGAATTTCGCCTAAAATGCCGGAAATTTCCAGCGGCAGGCCGCCATCGTATAGCACGGTTTTACCGATGGGATCTTCCCCCGGGAAGAACTTATCAGCCAGTTCCTGGCTCAGGATCATCTTATTGGGCCCATTGAGGGCCTCAGCGGGATTGCCTTTGGCAAGGGGAAAATCGAATACATCGAAAGTGGTCGAATCGGCAAAGAAGACATCTTCTTCTCTGAATTTTTTGTCCTCGCCTTCATTGCCGGAGGCGATGCGGAAGGACAGTTTATCTTCCTGAAAATTGAAAAAGCGGACTTGCTTTTCGATAAGATGCGGATAATCATTCAGCATGGCCGGGCCTGTAGGGAAAGGGTTCGAACTGGAATTTTCACCCTGCCCTTCCAAGTCTATTTTTTCACATACGCGAAAAATCCGATCTGATTTTGTATGATAGAGATCATAGCTTAATTCATCGCGGACAAAAAGCAAAATCAGGATAAAGCAGGTAAGGCCTACAGCCAGTCCCAGCACATTGATGCTGGCGTAAAAGCGATTTCTATCCAGGCTGCGCCAGGCGGTTTTTATGTAATTTTTAAACATAGGAAGCGAATTTTGGAACGGAAAAAATACACAATTCCCGAATCTAGCATCTATTTAAGCCGCGAAAAACCCATGTTTGTGTAGAAAAAGGCAATTCTCACCAGAAGCTAAACAGAATAGCTTTTCAAAAACCCAAATTGTATTATCTTTAGCCTTCTTTTAAAAATAAGCCACTTATTTATTCAAATTTATGGAAGCTTTATTTTCCTTTTTGTACACCAACATCGATGCGATATTTATTCTCATTCTTTCCATCTTTTTAGGTATTGAGGTCATTTCCAATGTCCCCGCTGTGCTTCACACACCTTTGATGTCCGGTGCCAATGCCATCCATGGCGTGGTGATCATCGGAGCCATCATCGTGATGGGACATACCAGTCCAGACAACTATCCTGCGCTCATTTTGGGCTTTCTGGCCGTCGTGCTGGGAACACTCAATGTGGTCGGCGGATTTGTGGTGACCAACCGCATGCTGGAAATGTTTAGAAAAAAGAAATAGGCACTTCTCTTGAACTAAAACTCAAACTTAACCTCAAACTTAATTTCTCCACATGGGAACTTATATACTCGAAATCTCCTATATCATCGCTTCAGTCCTCTTTATCCTGGGCCTAAAAATGCTAAGTAGCCCCGATACGGCGCGCAAAGGAAACCTTTGGGCGGCCTTTGGGATGACGCTGGCGATCGCAACGACAATTATTTTTCACACCAAAAACGGAGAGCCCATCCAAAACCATATTTGGATTTTTGCTGCCCTCGCAGTGGGCACAGTGGTTGGATGGCTACTGGCTGTCAAAGTCAAAATGACAGATATGCCCCAGATGGTATCGCTCTTTAATGGAATGGGAGGCGCATGTGCGGCCCTGATCTCCATCGGAGAATTTCCCCATGCTGAGGATCCGATGACTGGAGAGATGCTCAGCATCCTCGCTGGTCTGCTGATCGGTACCGTCTCTTTTGCCGGTTCTATGATTGCCTTCGGCAAACTCAACGGCAACATCAAGGATTGGCGCACCAAGTGGCTGACCTATTTGAATATGGCATTTCTTGTTTCCCTGATCGCCATTGGCGCTTATATCATGATGCAGCCAGAGCCCAATATGAGCCTGATGATTGTGATGGCCGTTGTCGCGGCGATCTATGGCGTGACATTTGTTATGCCGATAGGCGGAGCGGATATGCCCGTTGTGATCTCTTTGCTCAACTCCTTTACGGGAGTTGCAGCAGCCTGTGGCGGTTTTCTGTATGATAACCAGGCCATGCTTACCGGTGGTATCCTCGTAGGATCGGCAGGTACGATCCTGACGGTGCTGATGTGCAAAGCGATGAATCGCTCCCTGGGCAATGTGATCCTCGGCGCCTTTGGCGGCGGCTCAGGTGGCGGAGCCAGCAAGGAGTATGGCGATTATACCGAAAATACCCCTACAGATGCAGCGATCATTCTTTCTTACTCAGAAAATGTCGTGATCATCCCAGGCTACGGCCTGGCCGTAGCACAAGCGCAGCACGCCTGTCATGAACTTGAAAAAGCCCTCACCGCCAAAGGCGTGAACGTGGTTTACGGTATCCACCCCGTAGCGGGCCGTATGCCCGGCCACATGAACGTACTCATGGCCGAGGCGGATGTCGCCTACGAAAAACTCCTCGACCTCGAGGATATCAACGACCAGATCGCACAGGCAGACGCCGTGCTGGTAGTCGGTGCCAATGACGTAGTAAACCCCGCCGCAGAGACGGATCCAGGCAGCCCGATTTATGGCATGCCGATCATCCAGGCACATAAAGCGAAGTCTGTCTTTATCCTCAAGAGAAGCATGAAGCCGGGCTATGCCGGCATCGAAAATGAGCTGTTTTTTGCCTCCAATGCCAGGATGGTGTTTGGGGATGCTAAAGATACGATTCAGAAGCTGTCGGCGGAGGTGAAGGCTTTGTAGTCTAACCCAATCTCCCCCCAAAATGCAATTCTACCTCGAAAGTACCCTCAAGCAATACCAGTACTACAAATCCCTGGGGGAAAAGGCCATGCGCCAAATCCCCGAAGACAAACTCTTCTACATGCACAATGAAGACAGCAATAGCATCGCTGTGATTGTAAAGCACCTATGGGGCAATATGCTGTCGAGATTCACTGACTTTATGACCGCCGATGGCGAGAAGGCGTGGCGAAAGCGGGATGCTGAGTTTGAAAATGATATTCAGTCTGTGGCAGAAATGTGGGAGAAATGGGAAGCTGGCTGGAAGGTAGTTTTTGAGGCTTTGCAGCCTCTGGAGACGGACGATTTGGAAAAAATCGTCTACATCCGCAACCAGGGCCACACCGTGGTTGAAGCTGTTAATCGCCAATTGGCGCATTATGCCTACCATGTGGGCCAGATTGTCTTTTTGGCGAAGATACTGACTGAAGGCTCCTGGCAGAGCCTGAGTATCCCGCGTGGCGGATCAACTGCTTTCAATCAGGAAAAGTTTTCTCAGGAGAAAGCAAAGGGGCATTTTACGGATGAGTTCTTGGGACAAGAGGAAAAAAAATAAGGATATGCCTACTGCCTACTAACCCCTGCCAACTATCTCACCCCATCCGCCCCTTATAATCCTCATACACAAATTCCCGCATCACCTTGGGTTCGCCCTCTTCCGTCCAAAGGACGATATCCGGGTGATGCAAGCCATTAAACATGGTTGTTTTCACCAGGGTATAATGGATCATATCCAAAAAGATCAGCCTATCTCCTACTGAAAGGGCATGGTCGAAACTGTATTCGCCCATAAAATCCCCTGCCAGGCAGCTCATGCCGCCAAGGCGGTAGGTCGGATTGCCTTCCACAGGATCGCTTGCACCGATGATTTTGGGCCTGTATGGCATCTCCAGGGTATCAGGCATGTGGTTGGTAAAGGAAACGTCCAAAATGGCCGTTTTCACCCCTCCCCTTTCTACTATATCCAATACAGTGGCCACCAACTCACCTGTCTCCCAGGCGATGGCGCCGCCGGGCTCGAGGATGACTTGCAGCTCATATTTCTCCCGGAAATTCTTCAGGATTTTTACCAGCAAATCTATGTTGTAGCCCTTTCGGGTCATGAGGTGACCGCCGCCCATATTCACCCATTTCAATTGGTGGAGTAAATGGCCAAATTTTGCTTCGAAAGAAGCGATGACTTTCTCCAGGCTTTCGGCGCTGGACTCACACAAAGCATGAAAATGAAGGCCTTCTATGCCTTCGGGCAATCCTTCTGACAAGGATTCGGCATCTATGCCCAGGCGTGAAGTCGGTGAAGTCGGATTGTACAAATCCGTCTCCACATCGGACCAGCCCGGATTGACCCGCAATCCCATGGAAATAGGATTTTCAAATCCCTGGACCCGATCCTTAAAGCGCCGGTACTGACTCAGCGAATTGAAGGTCAGGTGGCTGCTGTAGCCCATCATCTCATCGAACTCGCTGTCACGGTAGGCCACACAATAGGTGTGTGCTTTGCTTTTCATCTCTTCGAAGCAAAGCTTCGCCTCATGCAGCGAACTGGCCGTAGCGCCTTTCAGAAAGGCCCGCACCATGGGGAAGGCAGGCCAGCAGGCAAAGCCTTTGAAAGCCAGGATAATATCTACGCCAGCCCTGTCCTGTACATCAGCTATCAGTTCCAGGTTTTTAAGTAGCCTTTCTTCATCTATAACAAAGGCAGGGGAGGAAATTTTCGAATAATCAATGGCCATTTTCAATATCTTATTTCAATCTTAACTCATACAAATCTTTTCGCCTATCGCGCAAATTTCGCACCGCGCCAAAGCGGTTTAGCTCCCGCAACATATCCAGGTCCACATCAACAACCAGAATCATTTCTGTATTGGGGGTGGCTTCGGCCTTGATGCCGTTGGCGGGGAAAGCGAAATCGCAGGGCGTGAAGACCATGGACTGCGCATATTGGATGTCCATATTATGGACGCGGGGCAGGTTGCCGACGCTCCCTGTTATGGCAACATAACATTCGTTTTCGATGGCGCGGGCCTGTGCGCAGTTGCGCACGCGGGAGTAGCCATTTTGGGTATCTGTCAGAAATGGGACAAAGAGAATGTCCATGCCCTGGTCTGCAAGGATACGGCCCAACTCAGGGAATTCCACATCATAACAAATCAAAACACCGATTTTTCCACAGTCTGTATCGAAAGTCTTAAGCTTGCGCCCTCCACGCATCCCCCAATCCCGGGCCTCGTCAGGCGTGACGTGTATTTTTTCAAACTCTTCAACACTCCCGTCCCTTCTACATAAGTAGCCTACATTATACAGGATACCATCATCTTTCACCAGAGGCATGCTGCCCGTGATGATGTTGATGTTATAAGAAATGGATAGTTCTGAAAATTTATCGCGGATCGCTTCAGTATAATTGGCCAGTTCGCGGATGGAGTTGGGGAGAGAAAGATGGTTGTAGGGCTCCATCAAAGGTGCATTGAAAAACTCCGGAAATATCGCAAAGTCAACCCTGTAGCCCGAAACAGCATCCACAAAGTATTCCACCTGCTGCATCAAATCTTCAAAGCTATTGTATTTGCGCATTTGCCATTGCACAAGGCCCAGGCGGACGACAGTCTTGGTTGCTCTTGGCTTTTTGCTGGGACGCTCATAATAAATGTTATCCCATTTCAACAAAACCGCATACTCTTTGGAGGCAGCATCTCCTTCCAGGTAATTTTTGATGATTTTGGTGGGATGAAAATCATTGGAAAGCTGAAAATTCAGAACGGGGTCGTTGATCTCTTTCAATCGAACTTTTTCGATGTATTGCTTGGGGCTTAGCTCCTCCTCGTATTTGTGATAATTGGGAATGCGACCTCCGAACATAATGCTCTTGAGGTTCATTTTTTCACAAATTTCCTTGCGGAAATCATATAAACGCCTGCCCAGGCGCAGCCCACGAAATTCGGGTTTGATAAAAATATCAATCCCATATAAAACATCCCCCTCAGCATCATGGGTATTAAAGGTGTAGTCTGCTGTTATATCATTATAGGTATGCTGATCTTCAAAGGAATTATAATCCACGATGATAGACAAAGCACAACCGGCCAGTACACCATTAGCTTTGATTACGACCTGACCTTCAGGAAAAATGCTGATCAACTTTTCTAAATGATATTTTTCCCAATAAGGCTCATCCAAATTAGCATAAGCCAAAATCATGGCTTCTTTCAACTCCTCATAGTCCTGCATGGTCAAAAACTCCAGTTCAATCGCATCAATTTTTGTCATACTTTTTTTTTTAAGTCAGACTTATGCCTGAGGGCGCAAATATAGAATAATGTCTTATTATAAAGTCAGGATTATTGCAAAACGCCTTTCCAAATATTCTGTAAATTGCTCCCTTATTCATAATTAAATTAACATGAGAACTTCCTCATTCCCAGCATTTCTGCGTTTTAACATTTCAAATTCCATTCCTATCATCTTTTTCATTTCTATACTTTTTACTCTTTCGCCAGCTTGTCGCCAACCACAAAAAGGCACGCTCAGTGTAGCTTCTCAGACTGAACTCGAAATCCTCGCAGCCAGGGATTGGGAAACAGAAGATAAGTTCCAAAAACTGGCAGAGATCATCGCACGGGTACTTGAAGAAGCTTTGGAAAAAAAGGATGATGCAGCCATGATCAATCACCTCAAGGAATTCAATTCTCAAAACCAGGATGTACTGAATCAGCTTCAGGCAGAAATTGATTTTTGGTTTAAATTTGTGGATAAAGAGGAAAAAAATGAATTTTTGATGCGTTTTTGGCCCAAAAAATATGCTAAAAGCCTTCGCAATAGCGAGGCGAAGTTTTTCCGCCGAACCAAAGACAAACCCGAATACAGAAAACACTTTCTCCAACTTATGCGACCGATTGAAATGCGGAAGTAGGGAAGTTTTGAGTTTCGGGTTTTGAGTAACGGGTATATTATCAAAGTTTTATTTTAGCAAATTCTTCTTCATGTTCCGTCTCTTCCGTTATCTTACAAATTACCGCGCATCTTTCAGCTGGAATATTTTCCACGCTATTATCAATAAGATTTTTGACCTCATGCCGCCGATCATGGTCGGCAGTTGGCTTGTCAATAGCCTCGAAGGCGATCCGCCTTCCTGGTTGCCAGGTGATGACACCTGGGAGCAGGTACTGCTGATCTGCGGGCTGATAGCCCTCGTTTTTCTGCTCGAAAGTTTTTTCGAGTGGCGCTTTCAGCTGGGATTTCGCCGGTTGGCGCAGCGGGTGCAGCATGACCTGCGCATAGACGCCTACGATCACCTGCAAAGGCGCGAGATCGCCTATTTCGAAAAAAGCCGCACAGGCAACCTCATGGCCATGCTCAATGACGACATCAATCAGCTGGAGCGCTTCCTGAACAGCGGCTTTGTAGAATTGCTGCACATGTTTGTGCTGGTCGTAGTCGCATCTCTCACCCTTTTTGATGCGAATTGGCAAATGGGATTGATCGCTGTCGGGGTCATACCCCTCATCATTGTTGGCAGCATTTTTTACCAAAGATGGATTACCCCTCACTATACCAACATCCGCGAATGGGTAGGCGCCTTGAGCAGCAGGTTGGAAAATAATTTGTCCGGTATTTTGGTGATCAAAAGTTTTGCAACGGAAGACTATGAGAAAAAGCGGGTGGAAGAGGCTTCCAATGGCTATATGGCGGCCAATTTTGGCGCTATACGGCTGAATTCAGCTTATATCCCTATTATCCGGATTTTTGTTACCATCGGCTTTGCGGGGAGTTTGCTGCTGGGTGCATATTGGTATGTGGAAGGCACGCACGGCATCAGCCTGGGAGACATCACGCTTTTTGCCATGATGACCCAGCGCCTGCTCTGGCCCATCACCGGCCTGGGCCGGATACTGGATGATTATGAGCGCGCGCGCGCCAGTGCAAGGCGGGTTTTTGGCTTGATGGAAAGCCCCAGTGAGCTAGCTTTAGCAGCTGATCCTCAGGACCCCATGCCTTTTTCTGCTCAAATTGATTTTGAGCATGTTGATTTTTTCTATGATAAAAAAAGACCCATCCTCACTGATATCAACTTTAGCCTGAAGCCTGGAGAAACTATGGGCATCGCCGGGCCTACCGGAGAGGGCAAAACCACCCTGATAAAGCTGCTTCTCAGGCTTTACGACATCAATAAGGGAAGCATCCAGATAAGCGGAACGGATCTGCGGGATTGGGACCTGAAAGCGCTCAGGCATAAAATCGCCCTGGTGTCACAAGACACCTATCTCTTCCACGGAAACATCCGTGAAAACATCGCCTACGCCCGCGAAGCGGCCACAGAGGCCGAAATCATCGCTGCTTCACAGCAGGCGCAGTTGCACGATTTCGTGCTGTCGCTGCCAGAGGGCTACGATACCATCGTAGGCGAGCGCGGCATCAAGCTGTCCGGCGGACAGCGCCAACGCCTGAGCATCGCCCGGGCGATCCTGAAAGATGCGCCCATCCTGATCCTGGACGAAGCGACTTCCTCGGTGGACTCGGAGACCGAGCGTGCCATTCAAGAGAATCTTGATAAGTTGGTACAGGGCCGTACGGCCATTATCATCGCGCATCGCCTGTCAACCCTCCGCAATGCGGATCGGATTCTCGTGTTGCAGGATGGGCGCGTAGCGGAGGAAGGCCATCATGAGGAGTTGGTGGGAGGAAACGGCGTTTACGCCGAGCTGTGGCGGGTGCAGGTAGGAGAGGAATAAAAAATAACGAAAAAAGAAATTGAGAGGTCTCTCCTGGCATATTGCTTCCTGGAAATGGCTGATCCCCATTCTCCTCCTAAAAGGTCTCCTTTTCACCTACTTCGCATGGGAACTCCATCGCCTCGAAGGCGATAAGCTGATAGCGGGCATTTTTCGCGTTTACGACGATACCAGGTCCTATTATGACCCCATTGAAAATCTGGTAGATGGAAAAGGCTATAGCCGTTACGGCTATGCTGAATATGGCGAGCAGGAGCTCGTTCCCTTTGCCGGGCGTCTGCCGGGCTTATTGCCCGTTTATGGGCCGCTGTATGCGGTTTTGGGGCAGAAAGCTGCCCGTGCTGTGATGGTCCTTCTGCAATTTTTGATGGGCTGCCTGGGCGTTTGGCTTATGGGCCAAATAGCTTTTCGCCTGCTGAAATCGCAGACGATGGCCTTTATCGTTATGTTTCTCTACCTGATTTATTATCCTTTACATATCTATGAGCATGCAGGTGCTTCTGAGAGCCTCAGCATGTTTTTTTGCTTATTGAGCTTTGGGTTTTTGCTGAAATATGCAGAAAAAGATGCGTGGAAATGGCTGGTTTGGGCAGGGATATTTTTTGCCTGGGCGGTGTTTTTGCGACCTGTTTTTGGGAGTTTGCTTGTTGCTTTTGCGCTTGTATTGATCGGAACGGAGAGGCGGAGTGCCGGAGAGAAAAAAGGGCTTTATTGGAATTTGAAAATTATTTCCATCTTTTTCCTGCCGCTACTCATTGCCCTCAGCGTCTGGTCGACAAGAAATTCCCTCACGATGAATCGATTCATCCCCCTCGAAGATGCATGGCATCTTTCCTACCCCCATGAGCCCGAATACCGCCCTGGCGGTATGGCCATCCGCAAACTCATCCGCGCCTGGGGCGGGGATATGCTCTACTGGACCCATGGGTCCATGGGCAATATGCTGATGAATCCGAAAACGGATGGAGATATAGCTAAAGATTTACCCAAAAGGGTATATACGCCTGATTATCAGGCTGATTCCATCCAATTGCTGCGTGATTTTTACCTGGAGGGAAAGCAGGAAAAAGCCGCTTCCATGGCTGTCCGCTTTTTGGCTTCCTACCAACAACACAAACCTTTGGAAGCCTATTTTTTCTCCCGCATCCGCCTTACAGTAAAGTTCTTCTTTCGCCTCATACGACATGACCTGCCCTTTCCCTCCAGGGAAAATATCCAGCCATATCAACTGTTGATCAAAGGATTTTATATCCTGTATTATTATTTCTGGGCTGTGCTCGGGCTATTGGGAGGGATATATGCTTGGGGTAAAAAAAATACTTCCCAGTTAAAAAAATGGCTTCTTTTCCCCCTTAGTATGACGTTCGTTCTGACCTTTGTCCTGGGAATGATAGAAGAACGCTATCTCCTGCCCCTTTTTCCCTTTATGCTGATATATGGCGTTTACCTCCTTTTTCAATGGCCCTTCATGCGAAAAATCATCCCACTCAGTGTGAATTCATAGCTGTTTGGGTAAAAGCCGTTGGTACCTTTATGGAGTTTAAGTAACTAGCTGTAGATAAAGCATATATGAAACAGATTAGTGGCATATTTTTATTGATTCTGTATATGGTGGGCATGCTCAGGCCAGTCCTGCCCTATTTGGAATATGCCATCAATCAAAAGCATATCGCAACAGAACTCTGTATCAACCATGACAAACCGGAACTGAAGTGTAACGGTCATTGTTACCTGATGCAGCAGTTGAAAGCCATGGCGGTAGAACAAGGCAGCGAGCTGCCTTCCGAAGTTCCGCCGGTGCTATCTGTTGAAGAAGTCCTCTCTGTCCATATAGTGGACCCTTACGCACTTTTTACAGCCCTTCCTCAGCAATTATTCTCTTTCCCTCCTGAGGCTGATCCTCTCACCGAGGCAATATACCTGGGCACAGTCGAGCCACCGCCAAAGTTTTCATGAAATTTTCTTTTTTCGCTTTAGCAAATACCTGATCCGGTTTTTGCGCTAAAGCTTATTTCATGAATCTTTAACCTTTCATCCAGATGAAAAAAGTAGGCTTTTTACAAGTCATACTCATTTTCCTGAGTATGCCTCTTTGGGCTTGTGATGTGTGTGGCTGTGCCTCATCCATGGGTACAGGCTCCTTTGGGATCAACAATCGAGTCAATCTTATCAGCCTGAGAAGTCAGTACGCAGGCTTTTATGCCTATGACCATATGGGGCTTCGGGCCAATGATCAATATATGCAGGCTGAAATCTATGGACAGTATAACTTCCTGAAAAGATTTCAGCTTAAAGTAGATGTGCCCTATGGCTTCCGTTTTAGAGAGTATCTCGATGCTTCTCGTCAACTTTCAGGAGTTGGAGATCCCTGGGCGCGCCTGGACTTTTACCCTTTGGCCATTCAAGCCGATGAGAAGCGTAAATCCAGCCATGAGCTGGCTGTCGGTATGGGCATTAAAGCCCCATTGGGACAGTTTCAGCCCGAAAGGAGCCTGGATGGGCTGACGCCTTTACCTGCCAATTTCCAATTGGGAACAGGCAGCTGGGACAAGCTTTTCAGCATCAGCTACCGCTGGCAACGCAACAAATGGGGCATACAGGCACAGGCCAACAGCCGCATCAATGGCGCCAACCAGCGCCAGTACGAATTTGGAAACCAGACTTCTGCTCAGCTGATTGGCTACCGATGGGTAGAGCAAAAGCAGCATAGCTTCAGGCTGCTCGGTGGTGCCTATGCAGAGCATATCCAGGAAGACCGACAATTTTCCGCAAAGCGGCCCGGAACAGGCGGCAAAGGCTTGTTCGCCACCGCAGGTGCAGAATATGTCCAAAAAAAGTATGCTGTTAACCTGCAAATGACGCAGCCTCTATTCCAAAATTACGCTTCTAACGGAGTGGAGACCCGGACCAGACTGGGCGCTTCTGTCAGCTATTTTTTCAATTAAGAACAACCCCTTTTTTACAAAAAATCGTTTCAACTCAAGAAATCAATTAATAACAATGAAAACTATCTTAAAATTTCTCTTTATCGGATTGGCACTATCTGCCATGGTTATGAGCGGCTGTAACACTGACGGCTGTACAGACATCTATTCCCTGAACTATGATGCAGAAGCCAAAGAAGATGACGGTAGCTGCGAGTATCCTACAGTGATGGTAGGATTTGATTATGTAGTAGGCGATTCCGAATTTTCCTATGGCACCACCTACATCGTAGATGGCGTAGCCGTTAGCTTCAGCCTGGCTCAGTTTTATGTTTCTTCTGTAAAATTATTGGCAGAGGATGGTACGCAGCTTTCCGAATATCCCGATACCTATATGCTGGTCACTCCAGACGGTGGCATGTATTCTCTAGGGGAAGCCAAAAAAGAGCATACACACACCATGACTTTTGACATCGGGATAGATGAAGTCACCAACAGTCAGTCTGAGACTGATTTTGCGTCCTGGCCTGCAAACCACCCGCTGGCGGCTCAATCTCCCAGTATGCACTGGAACTGGCTTTCAGGCTATATTTTCCTCAAACTGGAAGGGCTGGTAGATACCGATGATGATGGCACACCTGATGCGCCTCTGGTTGCCCATACAGGCACCAACAACCTAAGGCAAAATATCACCTTGACCATTCACCAGGAAGTAGACGAGGCCATGAACCACGTCATGCTGGAATTTGACCTGGCCAAACTTCTGGATGGCATCGACATCGTCAACGACAATGTCACCCATACAGGCGATAATATCGGCCTGGCGACGGATATCATGAATAATTTTCAGGATGCATTTGCGGTAAGTCATCACTAGAAATTGAAAAAGTACTTTTTCACATATCTCCTCTTCTTTTCGATTCTGATAGGCTTTCATGCCTGCCAGGAGGATGAGCCTGTGGGAAAAGTAGATTTTGAGTTAAAGCTTCCTCCCCATTTTCCAGAGCCGGCGATTCCCGTCGGCAATGAGCTGACGCAGGCTCGTGTGGATTTGGGCAGGAAGCTTTTTTATGAAAAAGCCCTTTCTATCGACTCGACGATTTCCTGCGGAACCTGTCACCCCCAAAGCAGGGCTTTTGCGGACGCAGAGGCCATCAGCCTGGGCGTACAGATGCGCATAGGCATGCGCAATGTGCCCGTACTGGGCAATGTCGCCTACCATCCCTACTTCTTCCGCGAAGGCGGAAGCCCGACCCTCGAAGCCCAGGTACTGGGCCCTATCTGCAATTTTGATGAGATGGGCTTCAACGCCCGTGAGTTGGCCGATCGGCTGGCTGTCGATTCTGCCTATCAGGCACTGGCCCGGGACGCTTATGAGCGTCCGATGGATCTTTGGGTGATCACGCGGGCTTTGGCCGCCTTTGAACGAACGATGATCACGGGCGATGCGCCCTGGGACCGCTATATCCTGGGCGATAGCAGCGCGCTGAATGCTTCGGAGAAGCGGGGCTGGGCATTGTTTCAAAGCGAAAAAACGAGCTGTTCGAATTGCCATAGTGGCATTGATTTCAGTGATTACAGCTTCCAGAACAATGGATTATATGATGAATATGCCGATCCGGGCCGTTTTCGGGCCACGCTGGATAGCGGCGATATCGGAAAATTCAAGATTTTCAGCTTGCGAAATGTTGAATTAAGTGGACCTTATATGCACGATGGGAGCTTGCAGACACTGGAAGAAGTGATTGAACACTACAACCAGGGCGGCAGCAATCACCCGAATAAGTCGGTCTATATCAGGCCTTTAGGATTAAGTGAAGGGGAAAAAACGGACTTGCTTCATTTCCTGAAAGCTTTGACCGATGAGGCTTTTATTCATGACCCGGCCTTCGGACCGGACTAGGTTCAATTTATTTTCTATTTTGCACAAAAAAAGCATTGAACCCTCTCAACGATTGGCACATCATCCTCAACCCTATCTCAGGCAAGCAGAAAGGCCCTAAGCAACTTGCCAGGATCACCCCTCTTCTTACAGAAGCAAAACTCGGTTTTGCAGTCAACAAATGTGAGCGGGCGCTGCATGAGCAGCAACTGCTGACAGAAGGCATCGCAGCAGGCTACCGCAACTTCATCCTTATCGGTGGAGATGGCACCTTTCATGGCGCGATCAATAGCTTTATGCAACAGCCGGAGGCCATTCGCAAGGAGGTCACTTTGTGCATGATTCCCGCAGGAACGGGCAATGATTGGAGCAGGACCTTTCAGGATTCCGCCAAAGCGGAGAA
Organism: Bacteroidia bacterium; assembly: GCA_030430205.1. Classification (GTDB taxonomy): domain Bacteria; phylum Bacteroidota; class Bacteroidia; order J057; family J057; genus JAUIGE01. The sequence goes on from JAUIGE010000015.1 coordinate 118,711, forward strand.
GATTATTTCCTGGTTGATCGAGGGTAAAAGCCTGATTCAGGACATTGGCTGGGCATCCTATCAGGAAAATGGGAAAGAGGAAAAACGCTTTTTTCTCAATGTGGCGGGGATGGGTTTTGATGCCTTTGTGGCAAAAAATTATTTGAGTAACAATCCCTCCAACAGCCTGGTTTACCTGAAAGGTTTGCTGAAAGGCTTATTGAAATTTCAGGCACCCAAGGTGCATATACAGTTTGACGAGGAGCAGGTCACTGACACGGCTTTTATCCTCGCAGCGGGCAATGGCCGCTTTTTTGGAGGCGGCATGAAGATCACCCCGCTCTCAGATCCGCAGGATGGCCTGCTGGACCTGACGCTGGTGCGTGGCATCAGTAAGTTGCGGGTAGTCAGCCTGTTACCTGCACTTTATGCAGGCACTTTTTATACAAAAACCAATCGAATCACCCACCACCGCAGCAAAGAAGTTGCTGTCACATCTGAAAGCCCTGTCTTTCTGCAATTGGACGGAGAGTTGGTCGGCCAAACGCCTGCGCGTTTTGGGATCCTGCCACAAGCCGTCCGGATTGTGGGAGAATTGAGTTAATATTATTGGAAACACATTTATCGAGTTACATGACTGGTCCATCTTCTTTTTATCCTTCTATCCAAACATATATTGCTTCTCTGAGAGATGATTTTGCAAACATTCCAGCAGAAAGAAAAGCCCGCCTTGCAGAAATTGCTGACTACATCCGGGCCAAAAAGCAGGAAGGCAAAAAAGCCGAGTTGATTTTTATTTGTACCCATAATTCACGCAGGAGCCATTTTGGGCAAATATGGGGACAGCTTTGGGCACAGTACCATGGGCTAAGCTATGTCTCCTGCCACTCCGGCGGTACCGAAAGCACAGCTTTCCATCCCCATGCCATAGAGGCATTTCAGGAAATCGGTTTTGACATATCTTCCAAAGGAAGAGAAAACAATCCCCGCTACCATCTGCGCTTTTCCGGGGAGCTAAAGCCACTTATCGTCTGGTCAAAAATGTATACTGACCCTTCCAATCCACGCAAGCGCTTTGGCGCCGTGATGGTTTGTGATGATGCGGACCAAAATTGTCCCATTGTCTTTGGAGCTCAGAAGCGATTTTCGCTTCCTTACAAAGACCCCAAAGAGGCCGATGATACGCCCGAGCAGGCGCAGGTCTATGCCGAAAGGTGTCGGCAGATTGCCGTTGAATTGGGCTATTTGTTTAGCCTTTTATCGCAGCGATAGACGGATTTTTACTTCCTTTGCCTTATGCCAGCATTGCAAAAAAACTTTTCCCTCCTCCCTTACAATACCTTTGGTATAGATGCAAAAGCCGAATGGTTTTTCCCTGTCTCTTCTGCTGAAAAATTAATCGAATTTTTGGCTGATAATGCCTTTTTGAAGCATCAAAAACGGCTTATCCTGGGCGGTGGGAGCAATGTGCTTTTCACTTCAGATGTGGAAGGGGTGGTGCTTTACAATCAGATTAAAGGCATCAGGGTCGTGGCTGAGGATGAAAAAAGCGTTTTTGTTCAGGCTGGCGCGGGAGAAGTTTGGCATGAGTTGGTTTTGCATTGTTTGGAAAAAAATTGGGGGGGGATCGAAAATCTTTCGCTGATTCCGGGCTCTGTGGGAGCCTCTCCCATCCAAAACATCGGCGCCTACGGCGTGGAGCTGAAAGATATCTTTCACTCGCTGGAAGCCATACAATTGGAAACAGGAAAAAGGGAAACTTTTTCCCATGCAGCATGCCGGTTTGGCTACCGGGACAGCATCTTTAAGCGGGAGGCCAAAGGCAAATATTTCATTTGCTCTGTCACCCTCCAGCTGAGCAAAATCCATCAGCTAAACACCAGCTATGGCGCAATACAGTCAGAACTGACCGAAATGGGCATCCAAAAACCTTCCATTCAGGACATCAGCCGGGCTGTCATCAATATCCGCCAGAGCAAACTGCCTGATCCGGCAGTGATTGGAAATGGGGGTAGTTTTTTCAAAAATCCCGTTGTAGAAAGCGCTCATTTACAGCAACTCCAGCAGGAATTTCCCAACATCCCACATTACCCCCAGCCTGATGGGCGGCAGAAGCTCGCCGCAGGCTGGCTCATCGAGCAGGCGGGCTGGAAAGGCAAACGCCTCGGAAATCATGGCGTGCATGATCGCCAGGCCCTTGTCCTGGTAAATTATGGCGGAGCAACAGGCTCCGAAATACTGGATCTGGCACAAAAAATACAGGCCGCTGTATCAGCGGCCTTTGATGTTCAGTTGGAAACTGAAGTGAATATCGTTTGAGTTTATTCCTCCTTCGCGACGATCTGATTCATCAGCATCCGGAAAGAAAGCACGACTTTGCTTTTCAGGTCCTTTCGGTGCACGATATAATCCAGGAAGCCATGCTCCTGGAGAAACTCTGAGCGCTGAAAGCCTTCAGGCAAATCCTGACCGATGGTCTCTTTGATGACGCGGGGGCCTGCAAATCCGATAAGTGCCTCAGGCTCAGCGATATTGAGGTCGCCGAGCATGGCAAAACTAGCCGTGACACCGCCGGTGGTAGGATCGGTGAGCAGGGAGATATAAGGAAGCCCTTCCTTGCCAAGCTGCGCGACGCGCGCGCTGATCTTCGCCATTTGCATCAGGCTCAATGCGCCTTCCATCATCCTTGCGCCACCACTTTTGGAAATAACCAAAAGAGGCATTTTATGGGCACGGGCATGCTCGACAGCGCGAGCGATTTTTTCTCCTACCACACTTCCCATACTTCCTCCGATAAACCGGAAATCCATACAGGCAACCACCATATCAAGGCCTTCCACTTTTCCAACACCCGTACGCGCAGCGTCGTTTAGGCCGGTTTTGGAAACAGAGCTGGCGATTCTTTTGGGATAAGGTTTGGTATCAACAAACTCCAGGGGGTCGCCTGATATCATATCAGCATCCAACTCCGTGAATTCATTGTTGTCAAACAAAATCTCAAAATACTCCTCGCTCCCTATGCGAAGGTGATGGTCACAATAGCCACAGACATATTGGCTTTTCTTCAGCGCTTTAGACTGGAGCGCTTTTTTGCAGTTGGGACATTTTATCCAAAGACCATCCGGAGTTTCGTTTTTGTCCTCTGTACGGGTCTGTATGTTATCTTTTTCTCTTTTAAACCAAGGCATAAGCCAAAATTATTAATTCGTTTATCTCAGTTCTCTATTCTCTGCTCTCTATTCTCAATTCTCTGCTCTCTATTCTCAATTCTCTGCTCTCTAATTCTCAATTCTCTGCTCTCTAATTCTCAATTCTCTCCTCTCTTCCAACCCAAAGATAGAAGATTCTCCATTCAATAAAAAAGAGGAACAAATTAACCAAAGAACTTCTCAGCCAGGGCATTCTTAAAGTCTTTGAAAATAAAAATAAAAGGGAAGCCTGATACGCGAAAATTTATTTCTACCCCTCAAAACTTTCATACTGCGATTATAATCCCCTTCAATTTAAATTTTTTGCCAATGTCACCAATTCTGCTACCTTTGAATTAAGTTCTTTGCCGTACCAAAGCATTTTTTTTTAATTACCAAAAGCTTTTTTTACATGAAAAAACTGTTATTATTAGCCGCATTCGTGCTGGCTTGCGGGCTTATGTCTGCACAGTCAGTCAAAGGGACAGTCACCGACGCAAATACAGGTGAAGGTCTCGAAGGAGCAGCCGTTGTAGTAAAAGGTACTACTATCGGTGCGCTTACAGACAATGATGGTAACTATAGCCTCCGACTGCCGGACGGGGCTACAGAGTTGATTTTCAATTTTGTGGGATACAAAACCATCGAAGAGTCAATCAACGGCCGTTCTACCATCAATGTTTCCATGTCAGAAGATTTCCTCCAGATTGATGAAGTAGTCGTTACGGCTATCGGTCTGGAAGCCAACAAAAAGGCTGTGGGATATTCTGTCCAAAATGTCAACGCTCAGGATATCGTTGATGCCCGGGAAACCAACATCGTTAATGCCCTTAGCTCCAAAGTAGCAGGTGTTACTGTTGTTAGTTCTTCTGGTTCTCCAGGAGCTTCCTCAAACATCCGTATCCGTGGTAGCGTTTCCATCAACGGTAGCAACAGCCCACTTTTTGTGATTGATGGTGTGCCTATCGACAACTCAGAAAGTGGCAATGATGTAGACGGTGTTGACCAGTCAAACCGTGCTATCGACATCAACCCCAATGACATCGAGTCATTGACAGTTTTGAAAGGCCCTGCTGCCACAGCGCTTTATGGTCTTCGTGCAGCGAATGGCGCTGTGATTATCACCACCAAATCAGGACAAAAAGGTGCTCCAAAGGTGACCTTCTCTGCCAGCTATACAGCTGACCAGTACAACAAAATGCCTGAGCGCCAGAATACCTATGCTCAGGGCCAGCCTATAGGTGGTGTGCCTACCTACAGAAGCCCTTACACCTATGAAGGTTTCAGCTGGGGTCCAGCTCTAGCTAACCTGGAATTCGATGGTGCTGATGACAACATATTTGACCAGAATGGCAACCTCGTTCCTAAAGGAACAGGAAATGGCAAGGCTGGTATTGGGTATGATGCTTATGATTTCTTTGTTACAGGTAATACCGTTGACCTGAACGCTTCTGTTTCTGGTGGAACTGACAACATGACTTATTATGTTTCTGCCGGAAAATTGAGTTCAAATGGTATTGTTCCTAACTCTACTTTTGACAGAAATTCTTTCCGTACCAGAATCCAGGCTCAGCTTACCTCTAAGCTGTCTATGGGTGTTGCAGCTAACTATATCAACTCAGGTGGTAGCCGTATCCAGAGAGGTTCTAACCTCCAGGGCGTTATGCTCGGTCTGATGCGTAATACTCCTTCATTTGATCTTGGAAATGGCAAAATCGGTCAGGAAGGTGCTGATGACGTGAACACCTATGTCAATCCTGATGGAACACAGCGCTCCTATCGTTGGGGTGTGTATGACAACCCATACTGGACCGTCAACAAAAACCCATTCCATGATGATGTAAACCGTCTTATCGGTTATATGTCAGCTCGTTACGATTTTACTGACTGGTTATCTCTTTCCTACAAATTAGGTGTTGACCAGTATACAGATGAGCGTAATGGTGCATTTGATATCAACCCAGGCTGGAGCACAGGTAGTGTTTATTTTTCTACCAGGACATCCAGGGACCTAAACTCTGACCTTTTGTTGCAGATCAACAAGAACATCACAGAGGACCTGAACTTCAATGCTACCTTTGGCCAAAACTACTACGGTTATGTAGTGACTACCAAGTCAACCACAGGTAATACATTGGCTGCACCTGACTTTTACCACATCAGTAATGCTGTTGACGTAACAAGTGCAGAAACTATTTCCCGTAAGGAAATTGTCGGCCTTTTGGGTTCCGTTAACCTGAGCTACAAAGATTATCTCTTCCTGAACGTATCAGCTCGTAATGACTGGTCTTCTGCACTCCCTGCTGAGAACAACAGCTTCTTCGCTCCTGCTTTCAGTCTGGGATTTGTATTCACAGAAGCATTGGGTATGCAAGACAACAAAATCCTTCCTTATGGTAAGCTCCGTGCTTCCTGGGGTCAGGTGGGTCTTGATGCGCCTATCTATGTTACTTCCAGCTACTACAATGGGGCATTTAACGGCGGTGACGGCTTCATCAACGGTCTGACATACCCAGCTTTCGGAACAGCTGCTTTTGAGCGTTCTACACAGCTGGGCAATGCAAACCTTGTAGCAGAGCTTACAACCACAACTGAGTTTGGTGCAGAATTGAAATTCCTCAACAACCGTGTAGGAATTGATGTTACTTACTATAGCTCCAGCTCAGCCAACCAGATTATTGCGTTGCAGTTGCCTCCATCTACCGGCTTTAGCAGCTTTGTAGACAATGCAGGAACCATCACCAACAAAGGTTGGGAAGTTATCCTGAACCTGTCTCCTGTTCGTTCAAGAGATTTCCGTTGGGATATCGATGTTAACTTCACCAAGTATACCAATACAGTTGAAGAATTGGCTCCTGGTATTGAGAACATCTTCCTTGCAGGATTTACCTCTACTTCTTCTCGCGTTATCGCTGGTCAGCCTTATGGCGCGATCTATGGCAACAAATTCCTGGAAGACGAGGATGGCAATACCATCATCGGAGCTAATGGATGGCCTGTACAGGATCCTTCTGTAGGTTTCCTGGGTGATCCTAATCCAGATTGGTTGGCAGGTATCCGCAACAGCTTCACATTCAAAGGCTTCCGCCTTTCTGCTTTGCTTGACATCCGTCAGGGTGGTGAGATGTGGTGTGGTACTTGTGGTATCATCGACTACTTCGGTACTTCACAGGTTTCTGTAGATGAAAGAGAGAATCCTATGTATACTTTCCCAGGTGTATTGGCTGATGGAACAACGAATACCCAGGAAGTAAACCTTGCTGACCCAGCTGCCGGTCTTGGTTCTTACTACCGTGTACGTTATGGCTTTGGTGGAATCGGTGGAATGAGCATTTACGAGACCTCATGGGTTCGTTTACGCGAATTGACATTGAACTATACAATTCCAAGCAGCGCATTGGAAAGCCTTCCATTCTCTGCTGCAAGCATCACTTTGAGTGGTCGCAATCTATGGTTGAGCACGAAATATCCAGGTATTGATCCAGAGACTAACCTGACAGGTTCTTCCAATGGTATCGGATTGGATTATTTCAACATGCCTAACACCAAGAGCTATGGTGCATCTATTAATTTAACCTTCTAAGTCAATAAAATATATTATGAAACGCTTAATATATGTTGCGTTGGGGGCATTGATGCTCACCTTTACGCTCAACTCCTGCGATATCGCAGACACCAACATTGACCCAACGAGGCTCAATGATACCCAGCTTAACCTGATCCTGCCTACTGCTATTTCGCAGTCTGCATACAACCAGTCTTCTAACCCGGCTCGTGTTGCAGGTATCATCATGCAGCAGTTTTTGGGACGTGATGCCCAGCAGGAGCAGTATAACCGCTATGTAATTGACCGTAATACCTTTGATAACTACTGGAATACAGGTCTGTATGTAGGTGCTTTGAAAGATTGTGCTATCATGATCGAAAAAGCAGCAGCAGAAGGCCAGCCTCATTATGAAGGTATGGCAAAAATCCTGATGGCCTATAATTATGGTATGGCTACTTCTTACTTCGGAGACATTCCTTTTACCGAAGCTTTGAAAGGCCTTGATGACCTGAAGCCTGCTTATGACAAGCAAAGTGATGTATATGCAGGTGTCCAGCAATTGCTTGACCAGGCTATCAGTGCCCTTAGCATGGATCCTGTTACAGGTGGTCCATTTGATGCGGGCGGTGATCTTATTTATTGGAATGCATCCAATACTGCTGAAGAGCAGGCTGATTATTGGATTGGCGTAGCTCATGCTTTGAAAGCTCGCTTTTATATGCATGTATCCAAGCAAGATGCTTCTGCTTATGCAAGTGCGCTCAGTGAGGTTGGAAAGGCTTTTTCAAGCCTGGCTGACCAGCCTGGTTTCACTTTTGATGCCGCAGAATCTGCTGCCAATCCTATGGCTCAGTTTGGTATCCAGCGTCCAAATACGATGGGAGTTGATACCATCTTTGCCCAGAAAATGACTGCAGCTGCTGACCCACGCCAATCTTACTATATGGTTGCTGATGGAGATGGTTATACCTTCTACAGTGGTAGCAATGCCAAGTTGGCCTGGGCGCAGAATGCTTCTACGATTCCGCTCATCTCTTTCGTAGAGCTTGAGTTTATCCGTGCTGAAGCCCTTCAGCGCACCGGAGCTGGTGCTTCTGAAGTAAAGGCTGCTTTGGAGAGTGCTATTACAGCTTCTATGGATCAGCTTGGAATTGACCCTGCTGATTATGCCACTTATGTTGCTGACCACTCAGATCTTTCGGGTATGAATGGTGATGCGATCATTGAGCATATCATCACAGAGGCATACTATGCTTACTTTGGCTTTGCTTTCTCTGAATCATGGACCAACTACCGTCGTACAGGCTATCCTGCCCTTACCCCTAATCCGGGTGGTGCCAATGGTCTGAACCCTTCTGGTGGTATTCCTAAGCGTTTCCCGCTTACTGAGACAGAAGAAGCTACCAATGCTGACAACTTCGATGCTGCCCTTGCTGCTCAAAGCGGTGGGTTGATGGATGTTGCCACTTGGGCTAATAAGTAAGAGTAGAGAATAGAGATCAGAGAGTAGAGATTAGAGAGTAGAGATCAGAGAGTAGAGATTTTTGATCTTTGATCTAAATCCCCGGCAGAAATATTTCTGCCGGGTTTTTTTATGTCCAGGCTGCTTTTTTTGCCTAAATTCGTCATTATAGGTATCCGTTGATCCAGACAAAAAAGATTTTTAATTCGAAATCAGAAAATTACCATTAGCATGAAAAAAACAGTTTTACTTATCTTGACGATGATACTTTCTTTTTCAACTACTTGGGCCCAAAGAAATCAGATTTTTGCCCTTGCCCCCAATGATTCATATAGTGGAGAGGCCGTCAACGTCTTTGACCTCAGAGACAAAAAAGATAAACTGGGCTCCGTTTACTGGAACGATCTCTGGGCTGATGGATCAGTGAAACTTATCGGTGGTAAAACGGTTAATGATATGCCTCTGAAATACGATTTGCAGGCGAATGGTCTGGAAATCAAGGTGAAAAATGACATCAAAGTCTTACCCGGAGATATGATTGAAGAGTTTATCATTAGCTATGTTCATGAAGGCGAAGAAGCCATCCGTCATCACTTTATCCGGCTCGATTTATTTTTTGATAAAGATATTATTGACCACCGGTTTTATGAGTTGCTTCAGGAAGGGGGAAAATTAAATTTGCTACGAAAAACCGAACTGGAAACCCTGCAACCCAATTATGTCACTGCGCTTGATGCAGGATCGGTAAAAGCCAAAATACTAAAGAAAGAAAAACTGATGGTTTTTGATGGGGCCCGATTGATCGTACTTCCCAGGGGTAAAAAGAAGAAATTGAAGATCCTGGAAAATTACAAAGCTGGGATCAGCGGGTTTTATGAAGAAAGTGGTCTGAAACATCAAAAAATGGAAGACTTAGTCCGCATGATCCAATACGCCAATTCCTAAAAAGGAAAGACCTCCCAGGAATCCTAAAATCCCTGGGAGGCCCATACATTTTCAGCAAAAGCTGTATTATCCGAGCATAGAAGCCAGCTTGGCTTTGTTCACCCGCCCTACTTTCTTTTCATGGATTTCTCCGTTTTTGAAAACGATCACAGTAGGAATGCTCATGATGCCGTATTTCATGGCGATGTCTCTGTTGTTATCTACATCGAGTTTTCCAACTACAGCACCATCTCCCACCTCTTCAGCTAAGGCGTCTACATCTGGTCCCATAGCCAAACAAGGACCGCACCACTGTGCCCAAAAATCTACCAATACAGGTTTATCGGAATTCAATACTAACTCCTCAAAGTTAGCTGAAGTAAATTCTAAAGGTTTTACTTTCTCTGACATAATAATAAGTTTTGAAATGTTAAAAAGCAGCTCTGCTTACGTAAGTGATTCATTTTCGTTCAGGCCCAAAATTAAGCCTATTATTTTACTTCAACAATTTTCTGCAATGATACTACATGAGAAAAAACCAACTTATCATTTAGGCGACAAATTTTCTTTTCTGAAAAGGGAAGTGCTACCTTTGCTTTAGGGATAAAAAAATGAAAAGATCATTACTTTCACAAATAAAGCGAATCCGCCAAAACAACCGATACCTGCAACGTATTGGATTATTTGCTGCTTTTATTCTTATCACTACTTTGATTCTTCCGAGGTCATTTCGGGTGGATTATCAATATGAAGTTGGAAAAGTGTGGCAGGAAGCTGACCTGCGGGCAAGCTTTGATTTCCCCTTGTACAAATCTCCGGAAGAACAAAAGAAGCAACTGGACAGTGCCTTGAGCCAGGTAATCCCTGTCTATCAAAAAGATACGATCAATCCCAAAGTCACCATTTCATCCGTAAAAAGCAGGTTGTCAACTTTTTTTTCCCAGTTGAGGGCGTACCATAAGGCCGTACTTGAAGAGGATAAATCCCTGGCCGATCAATTGCTACGGGAGCAATTTAAGGGAAAGTACCCCATTGATATTCAGTCTTTTAAGCCAGACACTTCCCAGGGAATGAGCGATTGGCAGCTCAACCTCCAAAGGAGCAGTGAAGATGTCCTGGAAGCAATTTACCAAAAAGGATATTTCAGCCTTCGCAGGGACACCTTTGGACACAGGTTCCTCGCTTTGCAGGTGTCGCAAAGTACCAGAAAGGTTTTATCAGAAGAGCAGGTGCTTAATCATGATAGATTAAAGCCATTCATCAAGGACTATCTCAGCAATATCCCTCCTGTACATCAGGCATTGTTAACCCAACTGATAGAGGAAGAAATTCAGCCAAATATCCAATATGCGGAAGCCCCTACTCAGGCTGAAATAGAGCGTGTTAAACAAATGATCATCCCCAATATGGGCAAGATCAGCAAAGGATCCCTGATCATTAAAAAGGGAAGTACGGTAGGCAGCCGGGAAGATCGCATGCTCCGGTCATTGGCGATAGAAAAAGAGAAGCGTTTTGGAAAGAGGAGTGGAATCAGCATTTTCTTTGCCCAGTTTTTGGTGGTTTTTTTAATCGCGCTGAAACTCATTACTTATCTTTTATTTAACCGCCCCAGGATTTATTCGGACAACCGAAAACTGAGCCTGATCCTGTCAATCCTGATTTTGATCGTTCTGGCCATGGTGCTGAGCCTGAAGCTTGAAGACCTGAGTAGCATTCCTCACAGTATTTCCTTCATTTACCTGGCTCCCGTTTGCATCGTTCCGATCCTTGTGACGAACTTCTTCGATGCCCGCACAGGCATCCTCCTCAACCTATTGGCCGCCCTTTATGGCGCGGCTTTGGTACAGCGGGGCCTTGAATTTGCCTTTGTGCAAATCATCGTAGGGACAGTGGCTGTCTACAGCCTGAGGCGTGTGAGAGACAGGCGGGTTTTCTTTTACACCATGGCCTATTTACTGATTGCCTATATCATCAGCTACACCGTTTTTAGCTTTTTTAGCAAAGGCAGCTTTACAGATATTCCTTTCAGAAACCTTGTCCTTTTCCTTTTTAATATCGCTCTGACGATTCTGGCTTATCCGCTCATTTATGTTTTTGAACGGATTTTCAAGATCACTTCAGACCTTACTTACCTGGAATTATTGGACACCAACCATCCCCTGCTGCAGAAACTTGCCCGCAAGGCATCCGGATCTTTTCAACACAGTTTGCAGGTAGCAAATCTGGCTGAATCGATTATCCAGGAGATAGGCGGAAATGCATTATTGGTACACATCGGCGCATTATATCATGATATTGGCAAAAGCCTGCATCCTCAATATTTCATTGAAAATACCTCTGTTGATAACAGCCCACACAACGAAATGAGTTGTGAAGACAGCGCCCGCATGATCATAGATCATGTCCCCGATGGCGTAAAACTTGCGCAGGAATACAAACTGCCCAATGAAGTGATTAACTTCATTAAGACCCACCATGGCACGACAAGGGTAGAATATTTTTACCGCGTTCACTTAAAAGAAATAGGGAAAGCTATCTGTGAGGACGAAGATAAATATCGCTATCCGGGTCCCCTTCCCTTCTCTAAAGAGACTGCCGTGCTCATGATTGCGGATTCTGTAGAAGCCGCGACGCGTTCGCTCAAGGAACCCACCGAGGAGGATATCATCAATATGATGAACAAAATTATCGATTATAAAATCGAAAATGGCCAATTCAGCAATGCGCCATTGACTTTCAAAGATATCACCATCATCCGCGATGTGCTTGCCAAGCAATTGCTCAGTATCTACCATGGACGGATCAAATATCCGGAGTTGGAGAAGGGTTGATGGGAGGATTAGAGGATTTGCAGATTAGCAGATTTGAGGATAATTTGGGTCTGGTATCTGCACCTTAGCATATCAACTCTATGGCAAAGAAAAAGACGAATTCACGATATACCCCTTCTCAAAAAAAAGCCTCTAAAAAGGCTTCACCCAAAGAAAGAGCAAAAAGAGAGACCAGTTCTAACATGGCTTTTGTTCCTGCTTTAAGTTGGGAAAAAGGCTTTTGGAAGCGGCATTGGCCAGCAGCAGCGCTGATCTTTGGGCTTGCGCTCGCGCTTTATGGGATGACCATCACCTATGATTATGTGCTGGATGATATGATTGTTATTTCCCAAAATAAATACACCAAAAAGGGATTTTCGGGCATCCGGGAGATCATGACTACCGAGCACTTCCAGGGCTACCTGGAGGATCAAAAAGCTGTCGTAGGGGACCAAAGTGATTTGGTGGAAGGAGGGCGATACCGTCCGCTTTCGACGGTGACATTTGCCATCGAAACCGGCCTCTGGGGCCAGAATCCCAGGTGGAGCCACCTGATCAATATCCTGATGTATGGCCTCACAGGCCTGCTGCTGTTTCGGGTACTTATGCTGCTCCTTCCGGGATGGAAGGAGAAAAAATGGTACCTGGCGGTACCCTTTCTCGCAAGCCTGCTTTTTATCCTGCATCCCATCCACTCAGAGGCTGTTGCCAACATCAAAGGCCGGGACGAGATCCTGGCGCTGCTGCTGGCATTGGCTACACTATACTACAGCCTCAAATACGTTGCAAGCAACCAAAAAATATGGCTGGGCGCGACAGGAATCGTTTTCCTCCTATCCATCCTCGCCAAAGAAAGCACCTTGCCCTTTTTTGCCATCATACCGCTGAGTCTGTATTATTTTACAAAAAGCGACAAAAAACAACTGCTCACCATCACAGCCGTACTCGGGCTTACTTTTATCTTGTACCTGGTAATCCGGATCAATGTAATTGGCTTTTTATTTGGATCGGGAAGCGGCAAAGTGGTAGACGATTTGCTGAATAATCCCTTCAGGGATGCAGTAGGGACCGAAAAAATAGGAACCATCCTTTTCACCTGGCTGGTTTACCTCAAGCTTTTGGTCTTTCCGCATCCTCTGACTCACGATTATTATCCCTTTCATATTGCCTACCATAGCCTGAGCGATCCCTGGGTGATCCTTTCTATCCTAATCTATCTGGGCCTGGGAATATATGCCTTGCTTGACATCAAAAAGAAAGGGGTTTTGTCTTACGGAATCTGGTTTTACCTGCTCAGCTTTTCCATTGTATCCAATCTGTTGATTGGACTGGGAACCTTTATGAATGAGCGCTTTATGTTTATCCCATCGGTGGGATTTTGCATCGCCCTGGTCTATCTGTTGGTGGAATGGCTTCCCCAAAAACTGAAAAAAGAGGCGATGGTTCGGCAAGTGGGCATAGGGCTGCTAGCCGTATTTGCAGTGGGTTTTGTCATCAAAACATACGAGCGTATTCCCGCCTGGGAAAGCAACCTCAGCCTCGACGCCGCAGGCGTCATAACCTCCTCCAACAGCGCCCATTCCAACCAGTTTTACGCCTACGAACTCTACCGCAACTCCCTCGAAGAAGGCATCAGCAAAGATTCCGCCCTCAGCCTGCTCGACAGAGCCTTGCCTCACGTCAACAAAGCCCTCGCCATCTATCCCGAATACGGCCAATCTCATACATGTAAAGCCGGCATCATGGCCAGCTACTACAAATACGACCGCGACCTCGCCAAGCTGCTCGATGAGTTTTACAAACTGTACGAAGTAAGGCCCACCCGCCCCGTACTATACCTCAACTCCTACCTCGATTACCTCAACAGAGCCGCTCCCAACAAGCAAATGCTGGTCGATTTTTACTACAAAACGGCCTATGAGCTGATCTACAAAAAGCATGGAAATACGCCCAATGCGAAGGCCTTGGCAAAAAAGTATTTGCTGGACGCCCAGAAGTTGATGCCTCAGGATGAGAGGATTAATCGGGCTCTGCGCGAGATTGGGTAGGGCTTGCCCCTTGCCCAAATGAATTCGAAATTCAAATTTTGGTGATATAATAAGAGATTCACCACCTAAAAAACAATCAAATTGGAAGAACCCAAAAATCAAACAGACAACTCAAACCCGCCAACTGACACAAGTCCCAAGGTAACGGGAATTGGGGGCATTTTCTTTTTTTCAGACAATCCTGAAGAATCGAAAGCTTGGTATTCCAAAAATTTAGGAATTGAAATAAATGCCTGGGGTTCTTCGAGTTTTGAATCCCGAAACATTGACAGACCTGAGGAGATAAATTCTCTTCAATGGAAACCCTTCAAAAAAGGGGATGAATATTTTTCCCCGTCCAAAAAGGATTTTATGATCAACTACCAGGTTCAAAATATTGAAGGACTTGTACATAAACTCAAAGAAAACGGAGTCACCATACTTGACAGCATTGCGACCTACGACTATGGGAAGTTTGTTCACATCATGGACTCAGAAGGAAACAAAATAGAACTTTGGGAGCCGAGTTGAGGGCGAGTTTAGGAAATGATAAAAGAAAATCATGAAAAAGATTTGAGCAAGGATAAGAAACGCAAAAAGCGGAAGAAATTATTCGATCTTTTAATAGGGATTATCACGACAGAATAAAGAGCTTTTCAAAAAGCCAATCTGTCGGGATAATCCCTGCTCAAACAAATAGAAATGTTCCCTTATAATGGTTTCCTGCCGGAAATAATATTATACAATATGCTTATTACCGCAACTACCAGTAAAATATGTATGAGCTTACTTGTAGCCAAACCAGCAACTACTCCCAAAATTCCCAGTAACCAGACAACGATGCAAACAACTGCAACTAACCAAAGGATATCACGCATAATTCGTTATTTTTTATTAAAACGTTAAGGAAGAAAAACTAAAACCTAATATTTTCATGGAAAATTGGCCTACTTATGATCGAAAAGGTAGAATACACTCAACTGCAGGCCCCTATTACGTCATTGCCACCACTTTTGTATTGGGTTCCCTGCACAGAAAAGACAATTTCGGGTTGCAGCGAAAATTGCTTGCCCATGTGGGTATGGCCCAATAAGCCTATGTTAACCCCAAGCCTGGGGTTGTAATTTTCGCTATTATCGCCCTGGATGGAGAAGGCATTTAGGCCCCCTGTTTCATAATTTTTGGCTTTGAAGAAAACCTGCTACTTTATTTGAGCAGATCATCGAATTGAAACCAAAGGTCACCCTTTTCTTAATGAGGAGTATTACACAATTCCTGTTATTAGTTACATAAAAAAACCTAAAGGCCTTTTATATAGACACCTAATAAAAGAAGTACAAAGCCGCCTAATATAAACCATTGGCTGTTTTGTGCGATTTCGGGAGTTATGGATGCGCCAAATAATCCCAGAAGGACAAGGACGACACTAATAATTACCGTAGTGTTTTTCGGTGATTGTGGAGATAGTTTACTCATAATTTAGCCTTGAATCAAACTGATGGTTATTTTATCGCTATTCCTTACTGGGATCGGAATACAAACAAAACCGAAGCACTAACTAAGAAAATATGACCTTTAAAGCACATTATCAAAGAGAGGGAGTTTCAGGATGGCCGCTCGAATCCTGGGAGGACGCAAATCACCTTCTCGGATTTCAAAATCGTGAAGGACCTTCATTTACAATTTTCACATTAGAAGATGGGACCGCAAGCCATAAGCTACTCATTTTGAGGGCACGTTAATTTTAGACAACTTTAGCTTTTAGCTTGAAGGGGAATGGCATTTCCTTTTCTAAAATCTCATCCATCCAGAGAGCAAATCAAATACTATTGAAAATTATGAAATGGGCATATAGCATAAAAAACAAATTGATGGCATCGGGTATACTGCTCCTACTATGTCTACTGGTGTTGATTAGTAATTATATTGATAGAAACCACACAGAAAACGTAAAAATGGCCATCAGTACTTTGTATGAAGATCGATTAATCGCGGAGGAATATATTCTAAAAATGACAAGTGGTGTCTACCAATTAAAGGAAGTAATAAACGCAGATATTTCTGATACCGACAAAAACAATATTGCTAATAACCTACTTTTGGCCATAAGAGAGGAAAGCAATGCCTACTTAAAAACCAAATTTACGGAGGCAGAAAGGAAGAAAGCGGATGAATTACTCACCACCCTGGATGAGTTCGAATCCATTCGGTTAATTGACAATGAAACACAATTGGCATCTGCAAACCATGCACTTCTGCTTCTTAATGAACTCTCTGCAATTCAATTGGAGGAGTCCAAGCAAATCATGGCTAATGCTGAAACATTGTATCTCTCAGGCAAAATGTCCTCTCAATTCGTTTTTGCTATCATTATTATCATCCTGTTTGTTCTTCAGGCTCTGGTCTTTGCCTCTAAAACCTTGCTTCCAAACCCTAAAACGAGACGCCCAAATCTTAACTGACTAATAAGGAAAAGGCGGTCCTGTAATTGGGATCAAATAGCTATATGAAAAATCCATTTTCAGGTAATCCAACAGAAGATATTGAAATTGCTTGGGTGAAATGATCAAAGTGATCATATCACCCAGGGTGCCCCAGGCATTGCCAAACACGCAAATGCCATCTGGTCCTTAGGCAGTGATCAGGCCGATACAACGACCGTTGTATTGGAGTTTAATATGGAGACCAAAGGCTTCCTGGGCTTTCTGATGACGCCTATGATAAAAATGGGAATGGGAAAATCTGCAGCAGAAATAGCAGAGGAGCTGAAATATTATGTAGAAAAATGGGGAGCCTCATCCCCGAAAAGTAGAAAGCATTTCGAAGTAGCAAAACCAGGGAATTGAATGAATAGAAAAGATTACATACTCATCCATACAGCCAACTACCATAGGGCTTTGCCCTATGGTGACGTATATCGCCCCTCCGGGGCTCGTTTGCCGTATTTCTATGTTTAACCCGAATACCCTGGCGTTGAATTCGTAATTTTGAAAAATGAGTTGATGCTCATCATAATAAAATAAAAGCATTCCTCCCCTGGATTTTCAGCGAAAACGAGTGAGCGGAGCTAGCCCCCAACCACCAGTTTATAGCCCACCCCACGGATATTTACGATTTTTACATTGGAATCGGCATTCAGCTTTTTGCGCAGTTTGGAAATGAAAACATCCAGTGTCCTGCCGACATAGTCGCCTTCGTCGCCCCAGACCCTGTTGAGGATGACCTCCCGCTCAACGGTGGTATTGAGCTCGTTATAGAGCAACAGCAGCAGGTCTGCCTCTTTGCTGCTGAGCTCGATTCTTTGTTGCTCATACAGAAGCTCTGTATGGAGCTTATCGAATTGGTATTTGCCTAAGGGGATCAAATCCGGATTGATGGCAGGGCTTTTCCTTTTTTTCCAAACAAAAAAACCTCCGCCAGCCAATAGCACAAAAAGCATGATGGCAAGGCCATACTTTAGCTGGCTTGTCATAGAAGATGTGCCGGGTGAAGAACCGGCCAGCGCCATGGGGGAAGCCATTTCATTCTCCATCGTATCAGCTACCGTAAAGACAAGGCTATAGCAGGCTTTGGGAAGCTTGCGCCCTCTGCAAGGGACGATGTCCCATTTTTGTGAGCGGTTCACCTCATAGCTATAGACTACCTCTCCCCTTTCGTATTCCTCCACCTCCAGTATATAGGTATTTGCCAGGCCCGTTTCCGCAACGACCCGATTCACTGTCACAACCATATCCGAAGGATCGAATTCAAATTCAGATTCAAACTGAATGCTGTACCGACCCTTTTCCTGTATAATCGGAGACACAAGGGAGCTACTATCACCTGTACTGAGCAGCACCTGATGGCCGATCATCCTCAAGGAAACTGCTATATGCTTATCGTCATAGGCATCCTGAGCATGGCTCACGGAGAGAAGCATCAGTATGCATGCCATGCTGAAGGAAGCTGTGTAAACCTTTCTTAAATCCATGCTACAAAAATATTTGAATCCGGACCAATCCGAAATGTTTTACACAAGATTTACATTATTTTACATGGATTCTGCCAGGGATGGGAATTATCCGGGATACATTTGTTAAAAATGTAAAATTATGTCAAGTAAAAAACTGATTCTTTCCGTCTTGATGATTCCATTCATTTTTTTCACATCATGTGGTCAAAATGAGGCTTCCAGCCAAAAAAAAGAAATCATCCCCAGAGCAGAAAAAGCTCCCCCATCCAAACACAATACCCTGCACCCCTATGGTGGCTGGTCATGTCCTGATAATATTTTCGGGTTCCCGGCAGTGGATCTCAAGGATTGGAAAAACATTCCCATCGTGAATGGCCGCCTGCCGAGCAAGGAGGAAACCCAAAACGGAACTTCTCTCATGTATTTTGATACCACAGAAATCCCTGATGCCAGGCCATTGGATATGCACATGCCGAGGCTGGCAAGGTATTATTCTACCTACACCCAAAAGAATGAAATGGTGATCGTGATCCAGGTAGTGGTGGCGGATGAGGACACCGTTGTGGGTTTTCGCTACCTAAATGGAGGGAACGGCTCAGCCTGGTTTAGCGAAGTGAACTTTCTCTCAGATCAGGAAATGGAGGAGTTAGAGCCCACACCCTTTGTATCAACTAATGTGGAAATCCTTGCAACTCCAGATAGAGTTTGGGAAATAATCACCAGTTCCAAATATGCGAAGGCATTGGGGGAAATGTTTGATAAAAACGCCTATGTGGAATCGGATTGGGAGAAAGGTTCAGAAGTTCATTTTAAATACCTTCCTGACAGTACTGCAAATACCGGAATCGTAACTGCCAGCTGGAAAAACCTGTATATCCAGCTTGATTACAATTTTGATGGATACCACTATGTGGAAAAATTTCTACTCATAAAGGATAAAGAATTTAAATTCTTTCAGGACAACAACATCCCCCGGACACAATTACATATTGTTACAGGTCCTTATGGGGAAGACTTTGAGGCTCAAAAAATAGTTTGGAGCAACTGGCTTCAACAAGTAAAAAAGTTAAGCGAGGGGAAGTAAAATGAAAAAATCCATGAAAAAAATATTCTTATTCTCACAAGCTTATCTGGCCTTATTCCTGATGCTTTTCTTTATAGCCTGTCAAAGCCAGCAACAACCCATTCTCTCAGAAAACAACGATTCTGAGCTCAGCTGTGATTCGCAGATAAGTGCCTATGTAAACAGTATATTTCAGGATAAAAAGGGGGACTTTTGGTTCGGCACGCACGGCCATGGCGTGTGCCGCTATGATAGAGATACTTTTGCGTATTTCTCCATCCAGGAAGGTTTCGGAGGGGTCACGGTCAGAGGAATGGTAGAGGATGAAAAAGGCAATATCTGGTTCGCTACAACAGGAGGGATCACCCAATATGCCCCCTCGACCCAGCCCGGGGCAGCTGCTGAATCATTTACCAACTTTACCGAAAAAGAGGGCCTCATCCATAATGATGTGCGAAGCATCGCCATAGATCGCCAGGGCATCATCTGGATCGGCACCCTGGAAGGACTAAGCCGTTTCGATCCTCAGGCTGAGCACAGGGAAGGGGCAAAAATGTTTACCACTGTTGACATTCCAGCGGCCAGGCTGGATTATTCAAAAAGGATTTCAAGTGCCAAAATCGTCCATTGCATCATGGAAGACAGCAAGGGAAAAATGTGGTTTGGCACAAATGGAGGTGCCTATATCTTTGACCCTGCGGCTGTTCCGGCCAAAGATGGCAGCCTCAAGCCTGAAGAAATTTCTCTATCCCATATTTCCGAGAAAGACGGCCTGTGTAGCAATGCTGTAAGGACTATGGCAGAAGATAAAGAAGGAAATATCTGGTTTGGCACCCATAGCCAGGGGATAAGCAAATACGATGGCAAATCATTTACCAACTTCACCCAGGATGGAGCGGTTGAGGGGAATGAAGTTTGGAGTATATACGAAGATAAAACAGGAAACATTTGGTTCTCGGCAGTAGGCTATGGTGTCTATCGCTATGAGCCAGCAGCAGGCTCGGAGTCCTTTACCCAGTTCTATGAAGAGGAAGGTCTTAGCAGCCATGCATTGCATTGCATCTATGAAGACAAGGAAGGGCAGCTATGGTTGGGGGGTTGGAAAGGAGTCTTTCGATTTGATGGAAATAGTTTTTCCCCTGTCACAAAAATCAATATATTCAGCCATGAATCCCAAGGTTGACACCTATTTCACGGATGGCTGCGGGCGCTGCCCGCTGGGAGGCACTCCCAACTGCAAAGTCCATACCTGGACCAGGGAAATGGCTCTATTGAGACATATCCTGCTTGACTGTGGGCTGACCGAAGAATTGAAATGGAGCATTCCGACTTATACCTATCAGCAAAACAATGTAGTCGTACTGGCGGCATTCAACGAATACTGCGCCCTGAGTTTCTTCAAAGGAGCTCTGCTCCAGGATGAACATGCCTTGCTCCACAAGCCGGGCGAAAATTCCCAGGCGGCGCGTCTGATTCGCTTTACTCAGCCAAAGAAAATAGCTGAAATGGAATCCATCCTGAAGGCCTACATATTCGAAGCCATCGAAGTGGAAAAAGCGGGTTTGAAAGTGGCTTTCAAAAAAAATCCGGAACCCATTCCCGAAGAATTGGAACAAAAACTAGCGGAAAATCCCGATTTGAAAGCGGCTTTTGAAGCATTGACGCCTGGCCGGCAAAGAGGATACATCATTCATTTTTCTGCCCCGAAACAATCCCAAACCCGCTTTTCCAGGATCGAAAAATGTACAGAGCAAATCCTCGAGGGAAAGGGCCTGCATGACCGATACACCCGCAAAAATGAAGCTAAACAAAACCCTTAAAACCATCCTGCTTGTCGTAGTCAGCTTCGCTATGTACCTCTTTGGGAAGCAATTTTTCGCAGAGATAAAGACAAGCCTGGACGAGCTCACCAACTTTGGGCTACTCAGCTATTTTCTGACCTATTTGCTATTAGGTATTCCTCTTTTTATAGCGGCACGCCTCATCAGCCCGGAAGAAAACATCTTCCGAAACCTGGGCTTGTCGGGCAATATGTTGATTGCATTGGGCTTAGCATGCTTTTTTGCCCTGCCCATGTTTATAGGGGGATTTTTCTTTTTCCAGCTAAGCGATGAATTCAAAATTGAGAACCTGATAGCCCATACAATCGTCATTGGCTTCATCGAAGAGTTGTATTACAGAGGCTTCCTCTTTGGGCAGTTTTTCAAACATACAAAACTCGGATTTATACCCGCCATCCTACTGGGAGCCATTCTTTTTGCATCCGGGCATTTGTACCAAAGCCAGGACCCTGCTGAGCTGATGGGTATATTTGCAGTCACTTTTATGGGCGCGGTCCTGTTTGCCTGGTTATATGTAGAGTGGAACTACAATCTATGGGTGCCCATCTTTCTTCATGCACTGATGAATATGAGCTGGGAGATTTTCAATATGGACGACAGCGCATTGGGAGGATTGAATGCCAATGTATTCAGGGCTTTGACCATTGCTCTTGCCATCGTATTTACCCTTTTTTACAAAATAAAAAGAGGAAAAAAGATAGAGATCAGCAGGAAAAATGTGTGGATGAAAAAGCTCATTTAGGCAAATACAGCTTCTTAATCTTGACCGTCGGTCCGGGGCACAGCTGCCCGTGGCAATTCATACACTGATCGACCATGAGGGTATAGGCTTCTTTGCTTTGGGACAAAGGCGCTTCATTGTACAATTTGACAGCATTCAAAAAAGCGGTTCCCCAGGCTTTATAACTCTCGGAAGCCTGTTTTTCAGGCTCTGTAGCCTCCACCGTATGGATTTTTGCCAGATCCAGTGAGATTTCGGGCTTCTCCCCTTTCAGTATTTTGCGGCGCAAATCCAGGCTTTCCTCAAACATCTGCCGCATCAGCAGCGCCAATTCGCTGGCATCCCCGTCATTGGCGGCGGGCAATACAACATCTGGGGTGCTATCCACAACAGCGGTCTGTTCTTCCGTTTCAGTGCAGGCCGTCAGGGCAAAAAAAGCAATGAGTATCCAGGCATATTTCATGCTGCAAAGATAAAATAATCATGGAATTATTTCTCTACTCTCTGCTCTCTGCTCTCTGCTCTCTGCTCTCTGCTCTCTGCTCTCTGCTCTCTGCTCTCTGCTCTCTGCTCCCACTCCCCAAACAACTCCACCAACTTCCGTTGCCGAAAGCCAAAAATCTCATCCAACTTTCCTTTCACCATAAAAGGATGAACCATCTGCCCCAAAATGCCAAAAGGCAAAGCGTAATGAACGATATCCTCCATCTCCACGCCACCCTCTATTTCTTTCAGAAAATGTTTGTGATGCCATAGCTTATATGGCCCAAAACGCTGCTCGTCAACGAAGTAGTGAGGTGCCTGCACCTGCGTAATTTCTGTCACCCAATTCATTTTGATACCCAAAAGTGGGCTTACCTTATATTGGATAATCTGACCTGCATAGGTCTTCCGGTCTGCGCCAGAAACGATATCAAAGCCCATATAATCGGGCGTGATCCGTGCCAGGTTTTCCGGGCTGGAAAAGAAATCCCAGGCTTTCTCCAGGCTTATCGGCAATTTCTGCTTGCTATGTAATTGATATACTTTCATGTCATTCTTTGAATTGGAGGTATCAACTTCCGGGCTTCCTTTTTTGTTTCAATGGCTATTTTTAAACAATCAGCATTTCGTACCTTCGGATTGTGAAAAAAAGGTACCAAAACCCATTTATTTTTTTGCTAACCGCCATAGCTGTGGCCCTGCCCATCTTTGGGGGTTTAGGCATAGTTCCCATCCAGATTTGGGATGAAGCGCGGCTGGCAAATAATACCCTCGAAATGCTCCAGGGGGGAGATTGGCTACAGACGCAGTATGCCGGCAGTGCGGATATGTGGAATAGCAAACCGCCCTTGCTGATTTGGATTCAGCTTCTATCGGTTAAGTTATTGGGATTCAATGAGTTCTCCTTTCGCTTACCCTCAGCTGTGGCTGCTTTTGGCTGCTGTATGCTTCTGTTTGTTTTTCTAAAAAAATACCTGGAGCAGCCCCTTTTTGCCGCTATCGCGGCGCTAGTGCTGGTGACATCTTATGGCTTTACAGGCCCCCATGTGGCCCGATCAGGGGATTATGATGCCTTGCTGCTATTGTTCACAAGCCTGGCGGCTTTTTCTTTTTTCGCTTATACCGAAAGTGGCAAGCGGCAATACCTCTATGCCATGTTCATGGCCTTTTCGCTGGCAGTGCTGACAAAAAGCGTAGCAGCCTTGCTGCTGGTTCCGGGCCTGGTTTTCTACGCCTTATGGCGTAAAAAACTTTTCAGCCTGCTGAAAAACAAACATTTCTACGGCGGAGCCGCCCTCTTTCTGCTGCTTCCTGCAGCCTATTACCTGCTCAGAGAGGCCCGTGATCCGGGCTATCTGCAAGCCGTCTGGCTCAACGACTTCGGCAGATATGCCGAAGCCACGCCCGAAAACCGACATGCTTTTTCATTCTATCTGCTCAATTTTCACCGTTGGCGACTTTCCTTCTGGTATCTGCTCATTCCCTGCGGAATCGCCCTGGGCCTTTTCAGCAAAGCTGAAAACATCAAACGCCTAAGCGTCTTCTCCGCTTTGACAAGCTTTTGCTATTTGCTGTTGATTTCCTTTTCCCAAACCAAACTGTATTGGTACGACGCCCAGTTATACCCATTCTTCGCCATCCTGATTGCCATCTTTGTTCATTTCGTTTTCGAAATCCTGCAAGACATTCCCGCCTTCAGCCATAAGCTGACCTTCAATATAGTACCCTATATTTTTCTCTTCCTGATCCTCCTTATCCCCTACCGGGATATCATGAGCCACTCCCTCAACCCCAAAGTCCATCCGCTAGTCAAGCGGCCATTCTATGAAGTCAGCTACCAGCTGCAGGCCGCCAGCCACGGCAAACAAAATCTGCAGGCAGATTACCTGCTGTATGAGGGCTATTACGCCCACTTGCGGCCCTATCTGTACCTGCTCCAGAAAAAAGGCACCTGCCTTAGCCATCTCGACTGGCGCCAATTGAAGGCCGGAGACAGGGTCCTGGTCCCCCAAAAAAACATACAGCGCGAGCTTGAAAAGCGCTATCGGTATAGGGTTTTGCGGAAGAAAGGTGGAGTGGTTTCTTATTGGATTTTGGCCCTGAGGTGAGCATGTATTTGCCTTCATTTCTTCGAAATGATGGAGCAGCTTTTGATTTTGGTTTGGATGAAGTATTTACTGATATTTTTGTAATATTGGGTTAGGAAGTACAGTGAAGTAGTTTTTTCACCCTAATGAATCAAGCCTATGGAAGCTGAATATAGAACTGGAGTGAGGTTATTGCGTATCATGCGTGCCATTTTGGATCGCCCTAAAGGCTATACCCTCAAAGAACTGGCGGATAAATATAGCGTTAGCAAAGAAACCTTAAAGTTGGATATACGGACTTTTCGGGATGCGGGCTATTTGATTGATTACGACAAAAGGTACCGCTACTTTTTTGTAGAGGAGCAGCCCTTTCGGCAGCTAAGAGATCTTTTATTGTTTTCGGAGGAAGATCAATTCTTACTTGAACAGGCTATAGATGAGATAGCGCCCCATTCGGCAAGGAGCCAGCGACTCAAAGAAAAGCTGGCAGCACTCTACGATTACCGCAGGCTGGGGCACGATTTTCTAAGAAAACCATATTTGTCAAAAGTAGATTTGCTGCTACAGGCAAAAGATGAAAAACGAAAAGTGTGGCTGATGGATTACCGTTCTTCTAATGGCAATATCATTGGGAACCGCTTTGTAGAACCCTTTCATCCGAGTCCGCCTGATGATATGCTGCATGCATTTGATGTGGACAAAAATGAGCTCCGCCATTTTCGCATTTCCCGCATCAAGCGGGTAAAGCTTTCAGAAGAAGAGTGGACTTATGAAGGGCATCATATCATCCATCCGACCGATTCATTCCGCATCGTGGACAAAAATCAGGTGCCTGTACACCTGCGCATGAGTGTGGGCGCTTATAATGAATTGACAGAGCGATTTCCGCTCACCCGCGGCAAGATCATAGAATCCTCAGAAGACGAGGTCTTTGACTACCAGGACATGGTCAATCACAACTTTCTGGGCTTAACCAACTTCATTTTGGGTCATCATCATCAATGGATTGAAGTTTTGGAGCCAGACTCGCTGATTAAGCATCTTCGGGAGGTAGTGAGGAAGATGGAATTTTGATGGGAAGTCCAGTCAGAAAACTCCCCCAATCGGGTGAAGTAATACTAATAATTTCATGTTTTCTTTAAAAAAAATGAGGGGTGGGTAAGCAAATTACCTCTCTTCATATTCATCTTAGCAAAACAATCAAATACCCATGCGTCTATATTTACGAACAACCCCCAATACCGAACTCATCCCCTTTAGCTACCAATCCAAACTGGTGGGAGCTCTACACAAATGGCTTGGCCATAACAAGTATCATGATGAACTATCACTCTACTCCCTATCGGGCCTGCCACAGGTCCGGGCTACTTCTTCCAAAGGCTTGGATTACCCCTCCGGTGCGAGCTTTTTTGTCGGATCGGTAGATCAGGAAATGCTCAAAAGCGTTGTTGACGGCATTTTAAAAGATCCAAAGATCGCCTTTGGAATGGAAGTCGCTGAAATCAACCTGAAACTGGCCCCTTCCTTTGGTTCTTACCACAAATTTTTTGTGGAAAGTCCTGTCTTTATTCAACGTAACATCGGGGACCAAAAGAAATTCTACTACTATACCGATCCCGAATCAGACCAACTGCTGACCGAAACCATGACCCACAAACTTCAAAAAGCAGGTTTAGGTCATTTGAAGGCTACCATCAGCTTTGACCGCAGCTACCAGGGAGCCAAAACCAAACTGGCTACCTACAAAGGAATAGCCAATAAAGGCAGTCTATGCCCGGTAATTGTAGCAGGTGACCCTGAAGCCGTAGCTTTTGCGTGGTCGGTAGGGGTAGGAAATGGGACAGGAATTGGTTTTGGAGCGGTACGGTAGAGGGAGGATGAGCAGATGAGAGGATTAGCAGATGAGCAAATTGAAAGATGATATGAAATACTTCATTGTTAAATATAGTGGCCCTTTTGGTTTTATTAAGCCATGGACAGCGGTGAGAGATAGTGAAACCTTTTCACAGCAGTTTTTGACGCCTTCTATTGTGGAAGGGATTGAGAAGAAATTGTTTCCTGAGCTGTTGCAGGAAAAGGGGATTCAAAAAATAAAGAGGCATCGGTTGAGTTATCTGGGTATAGATGTCCAACAGGAAAGGACATGGTCAAAGGGAGGATTCAAGGTTGAAAAAAATAAAGGAAAGTGGAAAACGAACTTAGCTATTATTAACCGGGGGGTGATGCTGGAGCCACATTTACATTTGGCTTTTGAGAAAAAAGAGGATGCCTTATGGGCCAATAAACAGCATCTATGCCTTTGTCGAAATGAAGATTTGGTTTTTCCAGATGACGAAATTTTAGAATTAACGGAAGAGGAATGGAATGGGATAGATGGCTTTGAACTCATTTTTGATAAAAATGCAGATACAACTTTTAAAGTGGGTCATAACCGGTTTGATGATGCCTCGGAGATGTTTGGTCAATTGAAAATTTTCGGAAATCCCATCAGGCAAAAATCTTTTTGATAACATGGAAGCCTTGAACAAAATACTTGCAAAAAGTGAGGACAGAGGCGGAACGACACTGCTGGAACATACCCAGCATGTTGTTTGGGCGATTGAGGTATTTGCAGAAAAGTATCAGTACGATTTCGATAAAGACCTGGCTGTGAAAGCAGCTATATTGCATGACCTGGGGAAAGCCCATGTTCACTTTCAGCATAAGATTAAGAATGATGTTTCATACCAATCTTTGATGGAACAAGAAGAGTGGAATTATATCCATCGGCATGAGTTGTCTTCATTGGGTTTTTTGCCTGTTTTTCCTAAAAATGAGTGGGATCCGATTATTGATATGGTTGTGGGCCATCATAAGTCTGTGGAAAATGACAAGCGGGAAAGAGGTATTATAGATTTGGAGGAAAAGTATGATGATTGGAAAGAAAAGCATCTAAAGGATTGGGAATCCTGGTCTCCATTTGGTCTCGAAATTTTGAGAGAATTTGGTTTTGAATGCCATACAATTTCACTCCAGGAGGCCGAAAATGCCCTGGAATATTGCGTGGATTACTGTGAAAGTAAACCATGGGGTTGGTCTCCCTTAAGAGGCCTGCTTATGTCAGCGGACCACTTTGGCTCGGCATTCATTGAGAGAACCAATGTAAAACGGCAGGAATTGTTTTCTATTCCCAATTTGGGTTTCTACAAAAACCCGGAAAGGGTTCATGAACTATATCCCCTTTCTCAAATTTCAGTTGATGACCCAAGTCCTCATACCTTGGTTGTAGCACCTACAGGTGCAGGTAAAACAGACTTTTTGCTGAAACGATGTGAAAGAAGAATCTTTTACACCCTTCCTTTTCAGGCTTCTATAAATGCCATGTATGAACGATTGAAAGAAAATATTAAAGACGGGGATATCAGAGTCTTGCACGCAACCTCTGGATTACTTGTAAAAGGAAATAAAGAAGCCATAAGCTTGCAAAATTTTGGAGGCGCAGCAATCAAAGTTTTGACCCCACACCAGTTGGCCTCCATTGTTTTTGGCACATCAGGATTTGAAAGTACGATGTTGGATGTGCAGGGAACAGATGTGATTTTGGATGAAATTCATACCTATTCCGACTACAGCAGAGCCATGGTGCTAGAGATTGTCAAAACGCTTCTACGACTGGATTGCAAAATTCACATAGGTACGGCAACGATGCCTTCAAGCCTTTATATCGAAGTACTCGGGCTGCTTCAGAAAAATGGGGATGTCTTTGAAGTCAAATTGGAGGATACTGTTTTAGATAGCTTTGATCGGCATATCGTCCATAAGATGGAAAACGAGACGGATATGGATGAGATTTTGATCAAAGCCTTCGAAAATCAAGAAAAAGTATTAGCGGTTTTCAACACCGTCAAAAAAGCACAGGATACTTTTAAACGACTGCGATTGCTTTTTCCTTCCGTCCCCAT
Organism: Bacteroidia bacterium; assembly: GCA_030430205.1. GTDB lineage: Bacteria > Bacteroidota > Bacteroidia > J057 > J057 > JAUIGE01. The sequence continues at coordinate 146,736 of JAUIGE010000015.1, forward strand.
CATGCTTATTCATAGCCGCTTTAGGAGGGGGGATCGTGCAAAATTGGAAAAGCGATTGATGTCTGAGTTTAATGGCGATGATTCGAAAGAGTTTGGAGACGGAAAACGTCCTTGTCTGGTCATCTCTACGCAAGTTGTGGAGGTAAGCCTGGACATCAGTTTTGATCGGATGATTACTCAGGCGGCTCCATTGGATTCGCTTATTCAACGATTTGGCCGTGTAAACCGCAAACGTACCAAAGATACCATTGGCAAATTCAAGCCTGTTCATGTTATTAAACCAGCGGGGCTGGTAAAACCTTACGAATTAGGCATCCTCAAAGCCAGTTTTGATGAATTACCGGATGGTCAATTATTGAAGGAGAAAAGCCTGCAAGCCAAGATAGACAAAGTATATCCGGTTCTGGATACAAAAGCCATTGATGTTCACCTGATTTATAGCGGAGGGCAATACAAAATCAAAGAATTGAGGCATAAGCCAAATTCTGTATTGATAGATGCACTTGAAATTGAATCGGCGACTTGCATACTCGAAAGCGATAGAGAAGCGTATGAAAAAGCCCGTTGGGACGAGCGAATCCCGCTAGAGATTCCTGTGAATTTTCGCTCTATTTCAAAGTATAAAAACTTATATGAACAAATTGAGATAGGGTCCTACCCTTTTGTCATTCCTCAGTCCGAAGCAGACCATTTGTTGTATGGACTGGAATTGGTTCAACCTGAAAATATCATTTAGCCATGTACACAAGCTATATAGGAAAGAAATTTTTGCAGCTATACAGAAATCGAATGCAATTACCCGAGAGCTACACGGCTCGCCAGTTTTTTGATGAAGTGATGTTTCCTTTGTTTTTTGATGATGATGAGCATTTGATGCATGTTGGGAACTCTCCATTTTTTCAAAAACCTACTGCTGCTGCTGTTAAGGAAAGCGGATCAAAGTCTTTGGCCCAGCTAAGTAATCTTAGAGCAAAAATTGAAGAAGGAGTGCCGAGCGGCGCTATTTATGTGGGTTTTGCAGCAGAAGATTTAAGAGCCACTTCTTCAGGTCAGTTGACAAACATCAATTTCCAGACAACTTCTGATGAGATTTATGCTTCATGGATAGGGCAAGGTTTGGGGATAGGTGTCAGTGGGGGATTTGTCATGTTAATTGAAAAGGATGAACTCTTTTGGTCTCTTTTTGAAGGGTGGGAAATTTATCGAAAATACCTTCAGCATACGCCAAACCTAAAAGATAAGCAAATTGAAACCTGGAATGGTCATTGGCTGTATCATGTTTTTGGAAAAAACTATGACGCTTTAAATCCATTGGGCGCTTTTGATCCTGAACCCCAAAAAGTACTCGGGAAATTGGCGATTCCCACCATTGACTGGATAAAAGTTATTTTTGCCCTATCCCGCAAATATCCCCAAGAGGTTCTTACAGCCTATGCCTACAACCTTTCGCAGACAAATACGACTTTGGGATTTATCAATTTATTCCTTCCAGAAGTTAAAAGACTTAAACATACGGAAGGTGCAATTTATGGAGAGGATTATAAAGCTTTTGAAAGCCTCTATCATACCTTTTTCAATTTCAAAAACGCCTGCAAACTCGGAGTCATCGGTCTAAAAGCTTTAGAACCGGATAAACTCCGTCAATTTATGCCCAAAGGCTCAATCCCTTTTGCCGGAGGGAATGAGTTAAAACTCAAAAAGGGAGATGATTTCCTTCAATTCAACATATTTAAAACCTGGATAATGGCTATGCTTAATAACAAAAAAGAACTAAATGTTCTGGCTGAACAAGTGGCCCAGACATTAATTGATTTTGAACAAAATAGTCCTGATAAAAAAAGAGGAAAAACCTCTCAGGATAGTGTTAGCGACGCTGTAAAGTCTTCAAAACATTTGAGGGAATTTATTGAAAACATGACCCAATTGATGCAGAAAGACAATTCCACAGCAGAGGGGTTTAAAAAAGTAAAAGATGCTATGCTTCAGTTGCCGTCTGATCTTTTCCCCCTATTTATCACCTTGATTCGCTTCGAATACCAATTTAAAAAATCCACCCAATCATAAACCTAAAACAAAATGAAACCATTTATTTATTTGAGAGGCTTCCGCCATGCTGAGCACACTGTATTTGGTGTGCAGGATGGACAAAAGTATTATTATGACCCTCAGTTTGGCAGGGCGATGGCATATTCCAGTGGTCAACAGGTCAAACGCTCAATCATTGAAGCTATGACGGGTGAAATGAATGTGCCTTTTGCAGCGATCACCTTTAATTGGGAGATTGATAAAAAGGAAAATAAAGCCAAGCAAAAGGAACCACATTCTCCATGTGATCCCACTTATCCGGATCAATTACTTGGTGGATATATGAAAGCTGAAAGTGATAGCATGACTGTCAAGAGGCGAAGCCCTTTATCTATTTCAGCCATGCGGCCCCTTCATCCACTTTTGGGTGGTCTGGAAAGGGAGAAAGAAAATATAACTTTTGATCGGACTTCTCATCCAGATCATCATAAAGTCAATGTATTTTGGCTTGAGGGAAATAGCCGGAAAGAACAGTTGACAGATGAAGAGTTGGAAGAATGGTTGACAAGTAATAAACGATCACTTCCTAACCGTGCCTTCATTCAAGGATTAACACGTGCATCCGGCCTATTCGTTTACGATATCGCCATAGACTTAAGAACTTTGTTTTGCGTATCGGCCAACAAACTGGAACCAGAACTATTCCCAGAGATTGAAGAAAAATTGAAAGCATCCGGTTGGAAAGAAGGCAAAAATGTTTTCGGCAAATGTTTGATTTTACCCAAAGCAGAGCGTGAAAAAATCATCCCCGCTCTGGCTCATGCAATGATCAACTGGCGGATAACCAGTAATCAATCCAGAACATTTAGCTTAATGGAAACCCTTGCGGTAGCAGTAAGCGATAACGCAAATCAACTTGCTTATGCCATCAGAGGGGAGCTTCGTGAAGATGTTGACCGCCCTTCTGCAATTCCGAGAATTGACGAGACGGCAAAAGCTGATATTTTTGTAACACCAGCCTGTTCTGGCTATATACAAGGGGCAGTGGGCTCAGCGGATGCGCTTGATAATGCGGAACAGCATCTTATTGAATTAATGAACTCTTTCGACTACGAAAACCAAGCCTAACCCCCATGCACAACTACCTCCAACACCTCCACGCCGACATCCGTCAGCGCACCGCTCAGCTCCAAACCGAGCTCATCCCGATCGCAAAGGCCGATCCTTTCGAGGACCACTTTGCGAAGATAGACGCCTATCTGCACGGGCCGGAATACGACTTCGAATACTGGACCGACCTTTTACAGGACGAACTGCCAGTTCCGGAGCGTTTGACGGATGCGCAATGTGCTGCATTGGTGGAGGCTTTGGCCGTTTTGTGGGAGGCTTTGAAAATCAGGGTTTCTTTTCCTGAAAGCTGCACGCTACGCACCCAATATTCAGCGATGCGCAAGAGTTGGAAGATTAGCTGCCCTGTCGGGATTGAAGGGACGGTTATGGATTTTTGCTCAGGCTATGCGCCTGACTGTGTATTTGGCAAGGAATGTCCATGCCGGGAATTTTGGGAGGAGGACGAACTCCCTCCTTAAGAATCTGGCCATTTACAAATCCGCAAATCCGCTTATCAATCATGCTTCCCACCCCCACACTCATCGCCTATCTCCAGCTTTGCCATCGCAAACTCTGGCTCCACGCTCACCACATCCGCATGGAGCATAGCTCCGAGCTCGTGGCCGAAGGCCGCTGGATTCACGAATCCACCTACAGCAACCGGCGCAGCCGCTTTCGCGAAGTGAACCTGGGCCATGCCAAGATAGACTTCTTTGATCCGCAGACCAGGACGGTGCACGAAACCAAGAAGTCTGACAAAAATGAGGCAGCACATATCGCGCAGTTGAAATACTACCTCTGGTCCCTGGAGCAGATCGGGATGAGGGAAGTGAGAGGCATTTTGGAATACCCCCGACTGCGAAAGAAACATGAGCTCAGCCTGGATGATGCGGACCGACAGGAGATCCCGCAGTGGGTAGCGGCAGTGGAGGGGATCGTAGCGATGGAGGAGTGCCCTGAGCGATTGCCGAAGGCGAAATGTCGTGCTTGCAGCTTTCGGGATTTTTGTTGGGTTGAGGAGGAATAGAGGAGATTGACGGAATGAACAGGATAACAGGATTAACAGGAATAAAACCAGATAGATATGATAGAAGATGAATTGACTGCTGAGATCATCGGAGCTGCTTTTCAGGTTCATAAGACATTGGGAGCGGGTTTTTTGGAGAAGGTATACGAAAATGCGATGGTGATTGAACTAAAGAAACGTGGCCTTAGAGTCGCCCAGCAGGCACCCATTGTTGTTTTTTATGAGGGAATCCAGGTTGGAGATTATTTTGCTGATTTATTGGTTAATGAGGAGGTTGTTGTAGAACTAAAAGCGGTTGAAGAACTTGCTCCAGCCCATGAAGTTCAACTTGTGAATTACCTGCAGGGAACCGGTTTGGATATTGGTTTACTCATCAACTTTGGCTCTGCTGTAAAAGTCAAGCGAAAATACAGGGTTTATAAAAAGCCTTGAAGAATGGACAGAATTGAAGAATGGACAGAATTGAAGAATGGACAGAATTGAAGAATGAACAGGATAACAGGATTGACAGGATTAACAGGAAAAACCATTCTCATCCTGTCCATCCTGAAAATCCTGTAATCCTGTCAATTTTAACTGACTTGAAGAATGAACAGGATAACAGGATTGACAGGATTAACAGGAAAAACCATTCTCATCCTGTCCATCCTGAAATCCTGTCAATTTTAACTGACTTGAAGAATGAACAGGATAACAGGATTGACAGGAAAAATCATTCTTATCCTGTGCATCCTGAAAATCCTGAAATCCTGTCAATTTTAACTGACTTGAAGAATGAACAGGATAACAGGGTTGACAGGATTAACAGGAAAAACCATTCTCATCCTGTCCATCCTGAAAATCCTGTAATCCTGTCAATAACATCTCTCAATCCAGCCCAAAACCATTCTCATCCTGTCCATCCTGAAAATCCTGTAATCCTGTCAATTTTAACTGACTTGAAGAATGAACAGGATAACAGGATTGACAGGATTAACAGGAAATACCATTCTCATCCTGTCCATCCTGAAAATCCTGTAATCCTGTCAATAAAAAAGCTCAAAAGCATGAAAAAAACATACTATCTCTTCAATCCTGGCCGGCTCAGCCGCAAGGACAACACCCTGAAATTCACCCCTACCGATGCAGATGGCAAGGAAGGCAAGCCCCGCTACCTCCCGGTGCAGGGCATCAAAAATCTCTACGTTTTTGGTTCGCTCGACGCCAACAGCGCCATGTACACCTTTCTGGGAAAAAACCAGATACCTGTACATTTTTTCGACTACTATGAGCACTATGCGGGTTCTTTTATGCCCAGGGAGTTTTTGCTGGCAGGTAAGATGCAGGTGGCACAGACCCAGCATTATCTTTCGCCCAAAAAACGGATCATAATCGCCCGGGAGTTTATCGCAGGCGCTGCCTGGAACATGCGCAAAAACCTCGCTTACTATCAAAATCGCGGCAAGGAATTGCAGGAAGTGACAGCTTCCATCACCCAGTGGGAATCCCGTCTGGAAGGCACAAGGCGCATAGATGAACTGATGGGGCTGGAAGGCAACATTCGCCAGGTCTATTATCAGGGTTTTGATACCATCATCGATCCATTTGCCATGGAAGGGCGCAGCAAGCAGCCGCCCGGAAATGAAGTCAACGCCCTTGTCTCCTTCGGCAATATGATGTGTTATACCTCCTGCCTGGATATGATCTACCACACCCAGCTCAATCCAACGATCAGCTTTTTGCACGAACCGGGTGCGCGGCGGTTTTCGTTGGCACTGGATTTGGCCGAAATCTTCAAGCCTATTCTGGTAGATCGCGTCATCTTCAAACTGCTCAACAAGCGTCAACTGCAGGCAAAAGATTTTGCTTATGAGATGAACGGCTGTTTTTTGAAAGAAAAAGGCCGCAAAACCTTTGTTCAGGCTTACGATGAGCGGTTGAAAGAAAGCATCCACCACCGCAGTCTCGGGCGAAAAGTCAGTTATCAGCACCTGATCAAGCTGGAATGTTACAAACTGGCCAAGCATTGTCTGGGCATTTCTCCCTACCAGCCGTTCAAAGCCTGGTGGTAAACTCACAAACCCACAAACCATTTTTCCATGTATATCATCCTCGTCTACGACATCGGCGAAAAGCGCGTAGCAAAAATGCTCAAACTCTGCCGTCAATACCTCAACTGGATTCAGAACTCCGTTTTTGAAGGAGAAATAAGCTCCGTAAAGCTTCAGGAACTGAAAGGGAAAGCCAAAGGCATCATGGAAGATCAGGACAGCCTGATTATATTCAGAAGTGGTCAGCAAAAGTGGCTAAAAAAGGATATCTTAGGAGTAGAAAGGCAGTCGATAGACACCTTTTTGTAGTTGTCGATCGGCCGAATCCTGAAAGGAAACAAGCAAATTTGCAAGGCCATTTTGGCAAAAAACGCTCATTGACGTACGAAACCAGCCATGTCGATCTCCGCTCAAAATCCAACTACAGCAGATCGACAAGTTTTGACTGGCAAAAACAAAAAATAAAGCGTAAATAGAGGCCATAATCGCTATTTTTCCGCTGCATTTTGGCGGCCCTTAATCGTACCATTTTTTGGAATTGAAACTATCTGAACGCTATGATGCCCAATTGGGTGACATACACCCTTAATCGTACCATTTTTTGGAATTGAAACAAGACTTGAATGGATTCCATCTAGTTCATCAGTTAGCCCTTAATCGTACCATTTTTTGGAATTGAAACTTACCATCTTTGCGGCCATCTCTATGAGTTCCTCTCCCCTTAATCGTACCATTTTTTGGAATTGAAACGGCGGTATACTCACCTATGAATGGAAAAGATATAGCCCTTAATCGTACCATTTTTTGGAATTGAAACTGGTCTGTGGGTCAAAGGAAAACTCAAGTGGGTTTCCCTTAATCGTACCATTTTTTGGAATTGAAACTGGGATTGATGCAGAATTTGCTGCAGGGATTCTCAGCCCTTAATCGTACCATTTTTTGGAATTGAAACAAGCTGCTTTTGTCGTACCTTTTCTGTAGGGATTTGCCCTTAATCGTACCATTTTTTGGAATTGAAACAGATTTGTGCTTTTTCATGGGATGCGGCCTGATGTCCCTTAATCGTACCATTTTTTGGAATTGAAACTGTGCAAATACAGCCCCATGGGCGAGGCCGTTGCTTCCCTTAATCGTACCATTTTTTGGAATTGAAACACGCTAACTACAAATTATCTGGCTGCTCTGTTTTTGCCCTTAATCGTACCATTTTTTGGAATTGAAACCGGTTGCACCACAAAAATAATGACTTAAATATCTGCCCTTAATCGTACCATTTTTTGGAATTGAAACTAAACTATTACAAGTATGTCTGAGTTAAAAAACGACCCTTAATCGTACCATTTTTTGGAATTGAAACAAAGATCACTGCCACCATCATCGTGGCAGATGCTGCCCCTTAATCGTACCATTTTTTGGAATTGAAACAAAAACCTCGCAGCCTGGCCAGCTTCGTCTGGTACGCCCTTAATCGTACCATTTTTTGGAATTGAAACATTACACGGGATGAAAACTTCATGCTGATATGGGCGCCCTTAATCGTACCATTTTTTGGAATTGAAACTGCTCACAAACCGCATAGTCTCAAACTTATCGATCACCCTTAATCGTACCATTTTTTGGAATTGAAACGAAGTGTCCCTGGTCTTATGAGGTACAAATACCAGCCCTTAATCGTACCATTTTTTGGAATTGAAACCCGGTGGGTGGATAGACAAACTGGCCGATGCACCCCCTTAATCGTACCATTTTTTGGAATTGAAACAGCCCTGAGTTTCTCCCCTTCCCTCCTGATGATGCCCCTTAATCGTACCATTTTTTGGAATTGAAACATCACTTGCGGTAAAAGACAAGCAGGCCGCTGCGGCCCTTAATCGTACCATTTTTTGGAATTGAAACAAATCCGGCCTATCAGAATGGGCCAGATGTGGCTAACCCTTAATCGTACCATTTTTTGGAATTGAAACACAGATATTACATATCGATTCAGCTCAAAAAATGCGCCCTTAATCGTACCATTTTTTGGAATTGAAACTAGCCTTTTTCAATTATTATCAGGTCTATGGCCTTCCCTTAATCGTACCATTTTTTGGAATTGAAACAATCCCCTTCCAGCTATGATCACAAAAAGCTTATACCCCTTAATCGTACCATTTTTTGGAATTGAAACTTGTTTTCAAGAACCTCCTTCAGCGCGGGGTCGTGGCCCTTAATCGTACCATTTTTTGGAATTGAAACTTGTTTTTGATCCACATAAATAAGAGCGAGGGCAGGCCCTTAATCGTACCATTTTTTGGAATTGAAACCTGGCAGAGGGGGCATTTGTGCCGATAAGTATCAAGCCCTTAATCGTACCATTTTTTGGAATTGAAACAAATATATCTCGCCACCTTCCATAGTCATGACGCTCCCTTAATCGTACCATTTTTTGGAATTGAAACCTTTCGTCAAGAGCTTGTCTTCAGTAGCATTGCCGCCCTTAATCGTACCATTTTTTGGAATTGAAACATCACATAGTCAACATCCTCAATCAGTCCCATCCTCCCTTAATCGTACCATTTTTTGGAATTGAAACGCTATACAAAGTTACATGCCCATCGTAAACGCCTGCCCTTAATCGTACCATTTTTTGGAATTGAAACTTTGAGCTTGTATTCTATGATTCTGGTTCGGGTGTACCCTTAATCGTACCATTTTTTGGAATTGAAACTCATTTTTGCTAGTTCGGGTGGCTTTTTTCCTAGCCCTTAATCGTACCATTTTTTGGAATTGAAACAATGTGGATGGATCGGTGACGGCCC
>JAUIGE010000060.1 GCA_030430205.1 Bacteroidia bacterium
TCCCAATCCGGTAAAGGATCAACTGATCCTGACGCACGATCAATTTACCTTCAGAGAACTGACGCTTGTCTCCATGACAGGGCAGCAGATTCCGCTTTGGAAAGGCAGACAGCAAAAGGAGGTAGAACTGGCTATGCCAGAGTTACAAAATGGCATCTATCTGCTGGTAGTAGATATGGAAGAAGGCAGAAAAACGATAAAAATTGAGCTCAGATAGTGTAGTGGAATAAATCCTATTTTCTTATCATTGCCCGGGGCCATTTATGAGCTCCGGGCAATTTGTTTTAATTTAGCTGCTATGACCTCTTTCAGAAACATTCTCAGTAGCATTTTCCTTCTTTTTTCGAGCTTTTCCATGTGCTTTTCCCAGATAGACGAAAGCCAAACGGGAGCCTGGTATATGTATTTTTGGAAAGCCAAAGTCACCGAAGGCGGCTTCGGATTCCAGGGCGATGTACAGCATCGCAACTTCAATCTGATCGGAGACCTGGAGCAACTGCTCCTGCGGGGCGGCATGACCTATACGCCGCCGGAAAGCAAGGCAATGTTCACTCTAGGCTACGCCTTCATCAGCACCGGCACCTTCGGTGACAGCAAAGAAACGCGGCCTGAGAGCCGGATATACCAGGAAGCTTTGCTTCCTCATAGCATCGGAACGCGATTTTTCCTCACACACCGCTATCGCTTCGAGCAGCGATGGGTGCAGGGTCAGGACATGCGCACGCGCTTTCGCTATAACCTTTTTCTCAGCATCCCTTTCAATCAGGATAATTTGAATCAAGGCGCCATCTACCTGGCGCTCTACAACGAGCTTTTCATCAACGGCCAGCGCGCCATTGGCAATGGCAATACCGTCGAGCTTTTTGACAGAAACCGCGCCTATGGCGCGTTGGGCTACAGCCTGACGGACAATCTGCGCACGCAGCTTGGCTATATGCAACAGACCACCAATAGCGTCAGCAAGGGGCAGTTGCAGCTGAGTTTGCATCACAGTTTTTAATCACCTGGCTCCACCATGATTTACCTGATTCTCTGCCTCTTTTTTGTCATGTATATGCTTACAAGAGGCAAAAGGAAGAAAGCGAGAGAACTGCGGGAGTTAATTGATGACCTGGGTAATCCCTCCGAAAAAGATCAGCCTCATGAATGATTTCAGCAAGCTCCAGCGCCAACTCTTTGGCGTCAGCTACCAGATGCTCGGCACCGTAGCCGCAGCCGAAGACATCGCCCAGGAGTGTATCACCGATTTTTTAACCCAAAAACAAGGGCGTATTATCCTCAACGAGGAGGCCTACCTCGTCCGTACGGCGATCAATAAATCGCTCAATCTGCTCAAAAAGGAGCAACGCTCCTCCTATATCGGCAATTGGTTGCCGGAGCCGGTGCTGGACGAGTCTTTTCACCTGGAAAGCCGCCTCGACCTCTCCTTTGGCTTCGCCCTGCTGCTCGACACCCTCAACCCGCATGAGCGGGCGGTCTTCATCCTGCGGGAAAGTTTTGACTTTCCTTTTGGGGAGATCGCTGAGGTCTTCGACCTCAAAGAAGCCTCTGCCCGCAAGCTCTTTCAGCGTGCGAAAGCCAAGCTTGCCGAAGGCAAAAAAGCAGCCTTTGCCACAGGCAAAGAAGAACAACAAAAGCTGATCACAGCTTTTCTCCAGGCGGCCGAACAAGGCCGGATCGACCAGCTCCAGGCCCTGCTCAAAGAGGACATGGTCCTCTGGTCAGATGGCGGCGGCAAGAAAGCCGCAGCAACCCAGCCGCTCTATGGCAGGGAGACCTGCCTCAGGTTTATGATCGGACTGGCGCAAAAGGCGCAACGCAAAGGCGAACAGCTTCGCTATGAGATGCAAGTCGCTGGAAAAGAGGCTTTTATCCTGCAATACCTGGATGAGGAATTGGATTCTATCATCTTCTTTGGTACAAAGGAGGACGTGATTGAGGGGATTTTTGTACAGCGAAATCCGGAAAAGATGGGGAATGTTGTCACGAAATAGCCCCCTCATTTGTCTACCTGCAAATCACTGACAAATGAAAAACAAAATTCATTATTACGCGGGCCTTATCATGGCCTTTTTCATCGGCCTCCATCTGCTCAACCATTCCATGATCCTGATCTCGGAAGAAGCCTATATGGGCTTCATGGATTTTGCCCGGAAGATCTACCGAAACCCTGTTTCGGAGACGATACTGCTGCTGGCAGTGATCGTGCAAATCGTTTCGGGCATTCAGCTTTTTCGCAAAAAGAGGAAAACGGATCGCAGGCTTTTTGACAGGCTTCAACTGTACTCAGGTTTGTATTTCGTCTATTTTCTCACGACCCATACGTTGGCCGTGATGGCTGGACGCTACTACTTTGAGCTGGATACCAACCTGTATTTTGGCGCTTCTGTAGTGAATATGTATCCCGTATTGCTGTTTTATATCTTTCACTATGGCCTGGCCATATTTGCCTTTTTTGCCCATATCGGCAGCCTGCATTATTTCCGGGTGCAAAGATTTGTGCCGGAAAAGACGGCCCGCCTTCATGGGCTGGCCATGCTTGGGACAGGCTTTATCCTGGCCATCCTGATCGTGGGAAAGCTCATGACAGTGGATGTTCCGATGGAATATATCGAAGTCTATAATGGGATTTTTCGGTAAATTCGGGAAAGAGATTTCCTATGTATCCGTTCAAATTTGTGCCTTTCCCGGAACTGAAGACGGAGCGTTTGCACCTCCGTGAGCTTTGTGAAGAAGATGTGGAGGCGATTTTCAGCCTGAAGTCTGATCCCCGGGTGATCACCTACATCAATCGCAGGCTGGCGAGGCGTCGCGAGGATGCGCGCCACTTCATCCACACCATGATTCAGGGTGGTTTGGAGGGGGACTGGGTCTATTGGGGCATCTGCCTCAAAGATTGGCCTGAAGTGATCGGGACGATCTGTCTGTGGGAGTTTTCGCCGGAAGGCGATAAGGCAGACATAGGCTATGAGATGCACCCTGATTTTCAGAGAAAAGGCTATATGCAGGAGGCGGCACGTGCGGTGCTGGCCTATGGCTTCGGCAGCCTCAAGCTGAAATACATAGACGGCATCATGCATGCCGACAATGGGCCTTCCAGAGCTATGATGGACAAACTGGGCTTTCGCTATGTGAAAGTGCTGGTGCCTGAGGAGAAATTTGCCCATGAACACAGCACAGAGCTGGTGCTGTATCGTCTTAAGAGAGAAGATGGGGGCCAGACATGAAATCAAAATAGACAGCCAGCGATGAGATAAATTATTTATGGTAAATTGTTGGGGACTGTATTACTTCTAACAAAAGTCCCAATTATGAACTATACCAAAATACTCTCTCTGTTTACAGGCAAAACGCTTCACCAGGTTTTCTACGCTGAGTCAAATTATACCGATCGGGATTTCGATTTTGGGGGCTTTCATCTCTGTGATCAGGCTGTGCTTCTCCGTTTTAGCGATGGCAGCTGGCTCAATTGGATATGGATAGAAGAAGGGAAAAATGGATCACCCGAATACGTCCTGCAGGCAGGAGATATGCGCGAGCTTCTGCTCGAAGATGAGTACACGGTCCTACATGATGCCCATCATTCACCAGCCTGGAAAGAGCTGATGGATCATGCTTTTTCGGATTTTGGCATTCGTTACCTGGAAAAAGAAGATGGGAATTCATTCCTGCTGGATATAACCCTTTATTTGGGCGAAAAAAGTGTCACCATCGCTTCCATAGCTGAACCTCAGCCAGATGTATTGCCGGAACTCCGGCAAATGAATGAGGAAATCGGCTGGACAGCCATTGTCTTTGACCTGGAAATTTTGAAAAAATTTCAGCGGGGGCCTTTTTCGAAAAGAAAGGAGTAACCAAAAATCACGGAATCACCATCCGAATGCTTCGAACTGTAATCTCCCGCAATTGCTTGCGGAGGTGATAGAGGCGTGTTTCGCGGCGACGCACATAGACATCCACATCCCGCCATCGGCCATGCACCTGTAGGTGCTGGTAGAGGGTTTGGGCTTTTTCAAAGCCTGTTTTTTCGAGTACCTTGGCCGAAGGCCGGTTTTCGGGGAAGACACGTGCTTCGAGCTTGCGCAGGCCATATTCGCTTAAGGCAAAATCACAGAATTGAGACACAACCCGTGTCATGATACCCTGCCCCCAAAAGGGCTTACCAATCCAGTAGCCAAAGTCTCCCTGGCGGATGCCAGGTGGCATAGGATCACGAAAGCCGATTCCGCCTACCAAAATGCCGCGCCGGTCACGGATTGCCCAATTGTTCAGGCGGCCTGACTGTGCCCGCACCCGATCTACATACTCTACCCAAAACTTAGCCTCTTTGGCTGTGTAGGGGTCGGGCAGGTTGGCTACACTGTCGTGTATAGCCCGATCCTGCATATAATGCACCAGTTCCGATATGTCTGAGGGTCTTACTTGAGAAAGGTAAAAGTTTTCATCTATCCTGATTTCCATGGGTATACTGCTGCACGATTAAGCAAAGTCTTTGCTTATTATGCAATTTTCTTACCAAGAAAATGGCGGGAGAGAATTAGGGGATGGGAGGATGAGAGGATGAGAGAATTAGGCAATCTTCTCATCTTCTCATCTTCTAATCAGATTTATTCCTCCGGAGGAGTGAAATCAAAATCTTCCAAAAAACCGGTGTCGAACTTCCCGGAGCGGAAGCGCGCGTCTTTCATCAGTTGCTTATGAAAAGGGATCGTCGTTTTGATCCCTTCGACGATAAACTCCTCGAGGGCGCGCTCCATCTTGGCGATGGCTTCATCTCTTGACATGGCCGATACGATCAGTTTGCCAATCATGGAGTCGTAATGTGGAGAGATGGTATAACCGGAAAAAGCATGGGTATCGACCCGTACTTTATGCCCTCCAGGCTTATGGAAGTACTGTATTTTGCCCGGACTGGGACGAAAATCATTGTAAGGATCTTCGGCATTGATGCGGACTTCGATCGCGTGGCGCTCAGAGGGGTAGTAGTCTATCCCCAAAATGGGAATGCCATAAGCGACTTTGATCTGCTCTTTGATCAGGTCATAATCAAAGATTTCTTCCGTCACGGTATGCTCCACCTGAATACGGGTATTCATCTCCATGAAGAAAAAGTTGCCATGCTTGTCGTAGAGAAACTCTACGGTGCCAGCTCCTTCATAATTCACGGCCTTGGCAGCGGCGACAGCAGCTGCGCCCATCTTCTTGCGGGTCGCTTTGGTCAGTACCGGACTGGGCGACTCCTCCACCAGTTTCTGGTGGCGGCGTTGTATGGTACAGTCACGCTCCGACATGTGGATGTGGTTGCCGTGCTGGTCAGAGATGACCTGTATCTCAATATGGCGGGGCTCCTCGATGAATTTTTCGAGGTACATGCCATTGTTGCCAAAGGCGGCTCCCGCCTCGGTACGGGCGGAGTTCCAGCCTGCTTCGAGTCCCGCTTCGGTCTTCACGAGGCGCATGCCCTTACCTCCGCCACCGGCGGTGGCCTTGAGCAGTACAGGGTAGCCAACTACTTTGGCAACCTTGCGCGCATGTTCGAGAGATTCCAGCAAACCGTCAGAACCAGGAACCACGGGTACGCCCGCTTTCTTCATGGTGTCTTTGGCGGTGGATTTATCACCCATCATGTGGATGACTTCAGCTGGCGGGCCGATAAATTTGATGCCGTGATCGGCACAGATCTGTGAAAACTCTGCGTTTTCCGCCAAAAAGCCGTAGCCGGGATGTATGGCATCTACGCCGGTAATCTCTGCCGCGGCGATGATATTGGCCATGCTCAGGTAGCTTTCCTTGCTGGAAGGCGGGCCGATGCAGACGGCTTCGTCGGCGAAGCGAACAGGCAGGCTGTCGCGGTCTGCTGTTGAATAAACGGCAACGGTGGAAATGCCCATTTCGCGACAGGTACGCTGTATGCGAAGGGCGATCTCTCCCCGGTTAGCAATGAGTATTTTTTTAAACATAGAAAGCGAATCTTTGTCAGTTTGCAGTTTTCAGTTGGCTGAAGGCAGTCAAATACGGAGCTCCTGCATACTGCCTACTACCAACTGCATACTAATTTAGCTCGATAAGGAAAAGCTCCTGATCATACTCTACTGGTTTGGCGTCTTCGACAAATATTTTGACGATTTTGCCCTCATACTCGGACTCGATTTCGTTGAATAGCTTCATCGCTTCGATGATACACACTGTCTGTCCTTTACTTACTTCATCCCCAACTTTAACGAAAGCATCCGTGTCTGGTGAAGATGAGCGGTAAAAAGTTCCAATCATAGGAGATCGGAAAACGACTGTATTTTCTTTTTGTGCACTTGGCTGAGCCTGGCTGGCAGAGGGGGCAGCTGCCGCCTGTGATGCCTGGCTGACTGTCTCCACAACTGCAGCTGTAGGGTTTGCAGCCGGAAGCGGGGCTTGCGCCTGAGTATATATCACATTGCTCTCAGGTTTGCGACGGATTTTAATTCTAAAATCTTTTTGCTCTATCTCCACCTCAGTGAGGCTGGTTTTGTTTACCAGTTTAAGCAGATCTTGGATTTCTTTGTAGTCCATATGATAGGAAGTTTAGTGGATTATGATTTGACTCGGCCCATATATTCGCGGGCATCTGTATCGATTTTGATTTTGTCACCGATATTGATGAATAAAGGCACACGAATATCAACAGGGCCTTTGATACCTACGACCTGGGCTGGCTTCAAGGTATTGGTGGCTGTATCTCCTTTCATTCCGGGTTCTGTATAACTGATCTCTCGTTCGATCTGGGCTGGAATTTCTACAGAAAGTACAGCCTCATCTGCTGTATTAAAAAGGACACCGCAGTTATCTCCTTCAACCAAAAACTCATGGCTGGGTACGGAATCCATGGGGACCTGAAGTTCTTCCCAGGTATCTGTGTTCATAAATACAAGAGAATCACCGTTTACGTATGAAAACTGATAGATCCTGTTTTCAACCCGTACTTCGTCAATTTTTACACTGGAATTGAAGGAGTTTTCAATGATTTTACCTGAATTGAGGCTACGCATCTTGACTCGGTAAAAACCTGCCGCACGGGCTTGCTTGACTTGCTGGAAACTAATGACTGAGTATAAGTCATTGTTATGGCGAAAAGCCATGCCGTTTCTTATTTCTGAAATGGATACAAATGCCATGATACGAATTTGGAAATTTGAAATGAGTAATTAAAATATGTTCTCCTACATTTTTGAATGGAATTGTAGGTAAAAAAGCAGCGGCAAAATTAAGAAATATTCCTTATTAACCTATCATTCCCCCTGGGCTAAGCGCAATGCCTGGTATTTTTGAATGGGATAGCCCAAAGGACTTAGAAATACAGCATCACCCGATCGAAGATCCTGGGAGAAAAGGCTGTCGTTTCTTTGAACAAGGATCTTTCCCTCAAAAAAATCTATTGCATAACTTTGAACATTCTCACTTATGACCCTAAAAGGAGCGCGTCCTTGAAGGCTATTGTCGACAACCAAAATGTTTCTAAGCCACTCTTTTCCATAATTGCTTTTATAATAAGGTGTATGTATCAACTGATCATAGTTGACGATAAGCTGCTCACTTACAGGGGAATAAGAATAATAACTAAAATATTGCTGGTAGATAAGGCTATCGCGACTCATGACAAAAAGTACGTGACTGGCATTCATTTGAATATTGAAGATATCCTGTGACAGTTCAATTTCTCCAGACAGTTGCAGGCTGTTTTCCTGAAAAACCTGGATGCTCCTTTTCCCTTTTTGGACAAAGAACTTTCCGCCCCTGTAAATGGATTCACCGATCCCGCCATCCCAATCCATGCGTTGCTGCAAGCTCCGGGATTCAAGATTCCAGAATCCCATTTGGCCATGCAGGCTGTCGATAAGCAGGATATATTCAGTGCCCAGGAGCAGAGATGCGGGGGAAAAGTTTTCCAGTGGATACAGCTCGTGGCTTTTGCTGGCAGCATGCCAGTGGAGGAGTTCGGACCGCGATTCACTCACAAACCAGATGTCCTCTACGAGGGCGTCCATGTCGCTGACGGCATCGGTCCACCCAAACTGGCTCAGCCAGTCGGCATCTACTTCTGCCTGCTGCACATGCAGCAGTTGGCGGTTCTCCTCACCTACGAGCAGAAACTGCTCTTTCGTGACAGGATAAAATCCGTCATCATGATCCAAACTGCAAGAAGAAAAAAAAAGAAGATGCGCAAATATGGGAATTAGCAATCCACGAAACCCGATCCTTCGAGGGCTCAGGACAGGACCCGAAACCCGAAACCCCAAACCCGAAACCCCAAACCTCCCCCTACCTCTCATAAGCCCACTTGAGGTAAACAGAACCCCAGGTAAAGCCGCCCCCAAAAGCAGCGAGGATAAGGTTGTCACCTTTTTTGAGTTTGTCTTCCCACTCCCACAGGCAGAGGGGAATGGTACCGGCAGTGGTATTGCCGTATTTATTGATGTTGATCATCACTTTTTCCTCAGGCAGGCCTGCGCGCTTTGCCGTCGCATCTATGATGCGTTTGTTGGCCTGGTGGGGCACCAGGTAAGCGATGTCATCGGCCGTGAGGCCGTTTTTTTCCATGATTTCGAAGGAAACATCCGCCATGCCGGTAACGGCTTTCTTGAAAACTGATTTTCCTTCCTGGTAAATATAGTGACCTCCGTCCTGTACATTCTCTACAGTAGAGGGGTTCATGCTGCCTCCTGCTCTTTGGAACAGAAGAGTGGCTCCTTCGCCATCAGATTTGAGGATGGCATCCTGTATGCCGAGGCCGTCTTCATTTGGCTCCAGCAATACTGCGCCTGCGCCGTCTCCAAAGAGAATACAGGTATTTCTGTCGGTATAATCTACCCGTGCACTCATCATGTCGGCACCGATAATCAGGACCTTTTTGTGAGTACCTGCTTTTATAAACTGTGTGCCTGTCTGGAGGGCATAGAGAAATCCAGAACAAGCCGCTTCGAGATCAAAGCCCCAGGCTTGTGGTGCGCCGAGCTTATGGGCCACGATATTGGCCGTGGCAGGGTATACAAAGTCTGGGGAGACTGTGGCTACGATGATGAGGTCTATGTCTTCTGCTTTGGTTCCGGATTTGGCCATCAAATCTTTGGCTGCTTCTACAGCCATATCAGAGGTTGCCCAGCCTTCGGTTTTCAAAATCCTTCTTTCTGCAATGCCCGTCCGTTCACGGATCCATTGGTCGTTGGTCTCGACCATAGTTTCCAATTCCTTATTGGTCAAGATATAGTCTGGGACATAGCCTCCAACAGCAGTAATAGCAGCCGTAATACTCATGATCTATCTATAATTTTTAAAGATTCCTGCAAAGAAGGGGGAATTTATTTACAGTTCCAAGTTTCTCAATCTTCGACCAACTGGTAGATTTTTCGGAGAGATCTGCCCTGTTGGGCATAGTCCATCCCATAGCCAATGACAAAGTCATTGGGGATTTCAAAGCCGACGAAGTCGGGCTGGTAGTCCCCCTCAAAAGCCGCAGGCTTATACAGCAGGCTGATGATCCTCAGAGAGGCCGGCTCCTGCTTTTCAAGGTATTTTTTCAAAAAGCCACAGGTAAAACCCGAATCTATGATGTCTTCAATAATCAGCAAATGCCTGTCTTTTACCTTGACCTGATTCAAGCCAAAAGAAGATTGTACCTGACGGGAACTCTCCATATTGTTCCCATAGGAAGATACCTTTACAAATTGAATTTCAGGATAAAAGTCCAGTTCTCTTACCAGATCGGCAGTAAACATAAAGGCCCCATTGAGGATAGGGAGGAAAATAGGTGCTTCGCCCTTATACTTTGCGTTCAACTCCTGAGCCAACTCTTGGATTCTTTGCTGCAATTGTTTGGCAGAAATGTAGGGTTGAAAGCGTTTATCGTTGATCGTTATGATTTCCATGGTCAAAAATAGGGAGCTTTTTTCCTACCACAAACTTTTCCACATCCTTTCCGCTTTTGTGTGTTTCTTTTGTGGTCATGTGATTTTTTTATCCTGTATATTTGCAGCGGCAACAAAATCTAAACAAGCAGGTTAACCCCTCATAATTTTTAGCCAAAGTGAGTGAGCAAATCAAACATGAGTGCGGTATAGGGCTGATCCGCCTCTTCCATCCATTGGAATACTACCAGAAGAAATATGGTACTGCCTTATGGGGATACAATAAGATGTATCTTCTCATGGAGAAGCAACGCAACCGCGGCCAGGATGGAGCAGGCCTTGCCTGCGTCAAACTGGATACCCAGGCCGGCTCTCCTTTCATGACACGGACCCGCAATAACGAGCAACCCGCTCCCTGGACCAACATCTTCAAAAGCCTCGATCAGGATCTGAGCAAGTTGAAAGATGCTTGCAAAGGAAGCGAAATGACGGCTTCCTACCTCAAGCAAAACTTTGCTTATGCCGGAGAAGTGCTTTTGGGGCATTTGCGCTATGGGACCCATGGCAAAAATGACATCAACGCCTGTCATCCCGTGAGCCGCACCAGCAATTACAAAAACAGAAACCTCCTCATGGCAGGCAATTTCAACCTGACCAATGTGGACCAATTGTTTCAAAAGCTGGTAGAGCTTGGGCAGCATCCGCGCCACCTGACGGATACAGAGACTGTCCTGGAGCGTGTCGCCCACTTTCTGGATCATCAAACCGAAAAGGGCTTCAAGCGATTAAAAAAGGACGGATATTCCCGTCATGAAATCGCCGACCTGCTTTCTGAAGAACTCGATATTCTCAAGATTTTTAAAGCCTCCGCCAAAGCATGGGACGGGGGCTTTGTTATGGGAGGGATAATCGGTAATGGCGATAGCTTTATCGCCCGTGATCCGAATGGTATTCGCCCATGCTACTATTACCACAATGACGAATTTATGGTGGCTGCCTCTGAGCGCGCTGCCATCAGCGTGGTTTTTGGGGTGGACCCCAGAAATATTTTGGAACTCGACCCCGGACATATCCTACACATCAAGGCTCATAACCCTGAAGTCAAAGTAGAACCTTACTGCGACCCCCAACCCCGGTTGAGCTGTTCATTTGAGCGGATTTACTTTTCGCGGGGTAGCGATATTAAAATTTATCATGAGCGGAAAAAGCTGGGTAGCCTTATCGTTCCGGAGGTGCTGAAGCAGGTTGATTATGAGTTGGAAGATACCGTCTTCAGCTTTATTCCCAATACTGCCGAGTCCGCATTTTGGGGCATGATGGAAGGCCTTGAGGCTCACCTCAATGAAGTAAAAGCGGAACAGATTCTGAGCCTTGGGAAAAAAGCTGACCCAGAGAAGCTTAAAAAGATTCTTTCTGTGCGGCCACGCATGGAGAAATCCGTCAGCAAAGACGTAAAGATGCGGACCTTTATCGCGGATGATTCTTCCCGCGACGACATGGTGACCCATGTTTATGACATCACCCAGGGCATCGTTCGTGCCGGAAAAGACAACCTGGTTGTCATTGATGATTCCATTGTTCGGGGCACTACTTTGCGTAAAAGTATTTTGCACATGCTGGCGCGCCTCAAACCGAAAAAAATCGTGATTGTCTCTTCGGCCCCACAGATCCGTTATCCGGATTGCTATGGGATTGACATGGCCAAAATCGGTGACCTGATTGCTTTTCAGGCAGCTATTCAACTGCTGAAAGACCGCGGCCAGGATCATGTCATCAATGATGTCTACAACAAGATTTTAGAGATGAAGGCCGAAGGGGCCTTGCGACAGGAAAATGTCGTCAGAGAAATATATGCGCCTTTTTCCCCGGAAGAGATTTCCGCAAAAATAGCCGAACTCCTCCTTCCAGAGGGTTTTCAACCTGAGTTGCGTATTGTATACCAAACCCTGGAAAATCTTCATACAGCTATTCCCAAGCATTTGGGAGACTGGTATTTCTCTGGAAAATATCCTACACCTGGCGGTAACAAAGTGGTCAATATCGCTTTCCTCAACTATTATGAAGGCCGCAATGAGCGGGCTTATCAGGTGGCAGAAAATTGATGTGGGAGGCGAGAGGCGAGAAGGGAGAATAGAGAATAGAGAGGCGAGAATAGAGAGGCGAGAATAAAGATAATATTGGAGATTTTGATATGCGTGTTGTAATACAAAGGGTGGCTTTTAGTAAAGTCGAAATAGAGGGAAAGATCAGTGGGGAAATAGAAAAAGGGCTTTTGGTTCTGCTGGGGATTGCCCATGAGGATGAGGAGGCTGATATGGATTGGCTGATCAAAAAAATCATTCAGCTTCGTATTTTTACAGATGATCAGGGCAAAATGAACCTCTCGGTTCAGGATGTTGGTGGCGGGATATTGGTGGTTTCTCAATTCACCCTCTATGCCAGCGCCAAAAAGGGCAATCGCCCTTCCTACATACGCTCCGCGCATCCCGATATCGCTATCCCGCTCTACGAGCAATTTCTCGCCAAACTGAAAGCCGCCTTCAGCGGACCCGTCCAAACAGGCGAATTTGGTGCAAATATGCAGGTTTCCCTGCTCAATGATGGACCTGTCACGATTGTTTTGGATAGCAAAAACCAGGAATTTTGAAAATCGAAAAACGATTTCCCCATGACCATCAAAGAGGCCCAACAAAGCGTTGACCAATGGATACAGGACTATGGCGTTCGCTATTTTTCTGAATTGACCAATATGGCGATCCTGACAGAGGAAGTGGGGGAAGTCGCCCGCATCATCTCCCGCCAGTATGGCGACCAATCCTTCAAAGAATCAGACCGCGACAAAAAGCTGGCCGACGAATTGGCCGATGTGATGTTTGTGGTGATTTGCCTGGCCAATCAGACAGGCATTGACCTGGAAGATGCGTTGCAGCGCAACCTGGAAAAGAAGACCCGCCGCGATGCCGATCGGCATAAGAACAATGAGAAGCTTACTTAATTTCGAAGTCTACATGATAATGGTCATCATGGCGAAATAGCACGCGGCCTCGCGTGAAATAAAATTTCCCTTGCAGTTTTTTGCCGGAAGGTGTTTGAAATAGGTAGGGCTGGAGTACTGGGTCAAAAATTACTTTTTTGATGCGCAAGCCGTTTTCACCGGCTGTCTCATGAAGGAGAAGCAAATGCTTCGCCATGGTCTCATAATCTATTTTGATATCTCCTTTTTTGCCTTCATTATCAAATACATAACCATATCCCCAGCCTTTGAAGATATGGTGAGAATTATAAGGCTCCTCGTTTTTTAACAAAGGTGTCATGAAGTCTACACTCAGGCCATTTTGATGGCTGCGGTGGGGCGAAAATTGGCCGCCCTTTCGGTGCCCCGTTTCCATGAGCACAAATTCAATTTCGGGCAAAGCCGTTTCGCATTTCTGGTAAGTTGCCAGGACAGTTTTTCGGACTTTTTCATGGACAAAGGTCCTACCTGCAAGGTACCCAAAAAAGGAGTAAGTGGTAAAATTGGGCCCGGAGTAGTGCATCCGTTTACCATTTACCAGCGACCCTTTTCCCGGTGTACCCAAAGATTGGCTGGCCTTGCCCGACTCCATTTGTAGCAGAAGATCAGGAAAGATGCGCAGGATAAAGAGAAGGCCAAGAAGGGAAAAGAAAACATAGCGATAGCGCTTCTTCAATACCAGGTGCAAACCCCGAAATAAAAACCCCAGGCCCAGGTACCAGGGAAATAACCAAAGCGCCTGCCAGCCCTTTAGCGTCACCCAATTGCTGAGTGGAAAAGAAAGGGTCTTTTGTATTGCTTTCGCTACCCCAAGGGCATCCCTTAAATAACGATCCGGAGAAGCATTATCCACTATCTCTGGTAGCAGCAGATAGCATGCTGTCATCAGCACTGCAAAGATATAGGGGAATTTACTCAGGTAAATTTTATTGGCTTTCATTCAAAAAACAACGAATAGTACCCAACTTTATTCATCTGCTCATCTGCAAATCCTCCAATCTACTCATCCTCCCCCTCCCCCAAAACCTCTTTAAACAAATCCAGCAACTCCTGTTGTGGAGCCTGCCCATGTCTGTGCTGGAAATAGGATTGAAAAAGCGTATCCATGCTTTGAGAAAGGTCCACGTGAATACCGCCGTCCTCCTTTTCCATTTCAATGGAAATGTCGGGAATCAGTGCCACAATGCCCGCATGGGCGTCATATAGCTGCTTGCGCTGCTTGGCGCTGAGGTAGGTATCGGAGCGGATGCTCAATTCGACCAGCACATCGGGATGCGCTTCCAGCCATTGGATGGCTGTGGATATATCGTCAAATTTTTGACGGCTGAGCCGCTTGCCGCCGGAAAGGGGTACTTTCCGATAGGTCGCGGGTTTGCCCGCTTCGGCATCCAGGATGATCACATATTTCTGTTGATCGGCTTCACTGAAGCTATAAGCCAGCGGGCTACCGCTGTAGACGACAGGGCAGGGGAGGTCGCTGATCTCATGACAGCGGTGAAGGTGGCCAAGGGCCACGTATTGGATGTGTTGAGGTAGATTTTCGGTGAAAATTTCCTGCGCTCCGCCGACCGTGAGGATCGGCCTTTCGTCTTCGGATTCCTCGTCTTTGGGGCCTCCTTTTTTCATGAAAAAAAGGTGAGCCATCAGCAGGTTGACGCCTTCATCGTCACAGTATTTTTCTGCCAAATCATGCCAATGGGCTTGTAACAACTGGCGGAGGTTCTCATGGGGCTGCTCGCTACCGAGGTAGCGTTTCATGCGAAAGCCGTTGGCATAAGGTGTCAGCAGCAGGCGTAGCGGCGCATGCTGCCCGAAGCGCAGCTCCAGAAAACCAGGCGCAGCCTGGGAGATATGCAGGCCCGTTTCAAGCCTGACAGGCTTGAGTTGGGTGTGGGGATACCCCAACAGAAAGATGCCGGAGGCTTTGGCCAGAGGATCTGTGGCTTCGATGCGGTCGGGCGCATCATGGTTGCCGGCTATGCCGATGACGGGCCTTTGGCCGTTTTTGCTGAGTCGTTTGAGGTTTTGGTACAAGAGCTCGGTGGCTTCGATAGAAGGATTGGCATGGTCAAAAAGATCGCCTGCGATCAGGATCACATCTGCTTCCTCTTTGTCTGCGATTGCGCAGATTTCAGAGAGGACTTCTGCCTGCTCGCGCAGGCGTGAAAAATGATCCAGTTTTTTGCCCAGATGCCAGTCTGCCGTATGAAGGATTTTCATGGCCGGAAAGTACAAAAAGAAGGGCAAATATGACGATAAAATACTTTGTTAAAAGGTATATGAGCTTTAAGTTTGCCGCGCCATTAAAATTATTTTGTACTTGGCATTACATTTGATTGAAAGAAGGGGTTGTTCAAAATATTGACAGCCTCTGTTATTTTTTTTTATGGAAACATTGTCGGTGTTATAAAATTGTAGGCATTGTATCTTTTCATTGTATTAGTAAGGATTATTCTTTAAGTTTACATCGAAAAGTTAGATACATTTCCTCGCATTTTATTAGATATCAATTAACCAAAAAAGCACGATTTCTTTCTTTATGACCCAAATGGTTTACTTTTTTTCTCCAAACTTCATTTCCTTTTCCTCGCATTTTTTCGCCTCTCTTTCTAAAGAATTTTTTTCTTTGGGTTGAGGTTATTTTTTGTTATCTGGTCCTGGTTGGATTTGAAAACAACACGAGTTAATTCTGTCCAGGCATTTTTTAGCAAAAAATAAAGGCGAAGTTCCCCCCAGAAAAAAAGCAAAACCTCCTGCAAATTTGTTTGGTAATGAGGACAATTGACCTCCCCAAAAAATTTCAGTAACAGGCATAAACGAGAGTTGTGCTATTGGTGGATATATAGTATTGATTGGAAACGCACCAACACGCTACTTAATCCTGATCTCCTATGAAGCCAATTGCCGAATCTACCACCGCCTCCACACTACATTCTTTTTCAAACAACACAATTTCCTCTACCATGACTTTTGAAAACGTCCTGGGCAAAAAAGCCCACTGGATGAGTCTATTTGTATTTACGGGCCTGATTTTAGGATTGGGTGCCAATAATGCGATGGCCCAATGTTCACTGGCAAGCACAACTCAGGCTGCTTCCGTTAATGTAGACAATACTGCGACGATCAACCTCACGGGCTTGCCCATTGCAGGCGCTACTTACCAAATCACCTATGATATCAGCAATGGCGTCGCCAGCGGGCAGGTAGTTACAGGGGTTCTTGCAACGGGAGGAAATGCTTCATTTACAACCGTCTCGCTTCCTTGTGCAGCGATAGGACAAACCCTGACCATCACAGACATCACGGAGTCTACCATTCCGGTTCCTTTGTGTACCGGCACACCGACAGCTAACAATACCGTCAGCCTGACTGTGGTTGACAATGTCTTCCCGGATGCGGAATGTCAAAATATTTCCATAGCACTGGATGCGAGCGGCAATGCATCTATCGCTTATTCAGATATCGGATCTGGGAGCTCTGATAATTGTGGGATTACGACTACAGCAGTGAGCCCTTCTACTTTTAACTGTAATTCCACAGGAGGGCAAGTAGTTACCTTGACAGTTGGAGATGCGGCATTGAATGGCGATTTCTGTACCTCAACCGTAACCGTTTCTGACAATACCCCGCCCGTTGTGGTTTGTCAAAGTACGGTGGTGTCTTTGGATGCGAATGGCAATGGCGTGTTACTGGCTGCAAGTGTAGAGGCGAGCAGTTCAGATAACTGTGGGATCACAAGTACAAGCGTCAGCCCGAATTCTTTTGGATGTGGAGATGTAGGAGATCCTACAGTTACGCTCACAGTAGCAGACGCTACCGGCAATCAGTCCAGCTGTACTGCGACCGTAACGGTGCAGGACCTTGTCGCTCCTGATGCGCAGTGTCAGGCGGTGACGCTTTATCTGGATAATGCCGGAAACCTTACCATAGATGGTAGCGAGCTGGACAATGGTAGTTCTGACGCCTGCGGCGCTGTGACTTTCAGCGCGAGCCCCAATTCCTTTAATTGTGCTTCTACTGGTAATAATAGTGTGACTGTAACTGTCACCGATCAAAATAGCAATACGGCCACTTGTTCGGCTAACTTATATGTCTCGCCCGTTGGGCCTCCGATTGCAGTCTGCCAGGCTGCAATTGTGAATTTGAACGCCAGCGGAACGGCGAGTGTCATTCCATCTAATTTGAACGGAGGCAGCACAGGCTATTGCGGTGCTGCCATTACGGGTTTTGCGGCCAACCCCAGCAGTTTTACCTGCAGCAACCTCGGACCTAATACAGTGACCCTCACGGTCACAGATGTCAATGGACAGTCTGCCAATTGTACGGCTACCGTAACGGTGAAAGACCTGATCAATCCGACCCTGTCTTGCGTAACTCCTAATATTAACCTGGATATCAATGGACAGCATACCCTGACTCCCAATACAGGCATTCAAAGCCAGGGCGATAACTGTGGCATTACCTCCTGGACCTACTCCCCTGCAACCCTTAATTGTACTCATCTGGGCATTGGAGGTGCAGGTCCTATCATTAGTCTGACCGTTTCCGATGCTTCTAATAATACAACGCGGTGTTTTTTCCGTGCCAATGTATCTGACAACATAGCTCCTACCATGCTTTGCCAGAATGTAACGCTGGCCTTAAACACCAATGGGCAGGCCTCTATTGTAGTAGCAGATATTAATAATGGCTCTTCGGATGCTTGTGGTATCGCGAGCCTTTCTCTTTCTAAGTTAAATTTTGATTGTAGTAATTTGGGTAGTAACTCAGTTACGCTTACCGGAACAGATACAAAAGGCAATAGTGCTAATTGTATAGCAACGGTATTGATTCAGGATAATATCGCGCCTACTGCTCTTTGCTCTGACCTCACAGTGCAACTGGATGCTACAGGCAATGTCGCTACCCTGCCATCAGATATAGATGCTGGTAGCACCGATAATTGTGCCGGACCTTATGGCATGCTCCTCTCTGCTGCTGCCTTCGATTGCGACGATATCAATCAGGGAAATACAGTTCAACTTACTGTAACTGATGTTGCGGGAAATACTGCTTCTTGCAGTGCAAATGTAACAGTGGAAGACAATATCGACCCCGTTGCCCTTTGTTCAAATATCACAGTTGATTTGGATGGCGCAGGCAATGTTGCCATAGCTACTTCAGATATTGATAATAATAGCAGTGATAACTGCGTGGACATTTCCTTGGGATTAAGCCAAACCGCCTTTGATTGTTCAGATGTAGGAAGCCAGCAGGTCACATTGACTGTCACTGACGGAAGCGGAAATACCGCAGCTTGTACGGCAAGCGTCTTTGTTCGTGATGTAGAGGTGCCTAATCCCGGATGTTTGAGCACATCCGTTTTTCTGGATGCCAGCGGGCAGTTAACTATTCTGCCAAGTGATGTGAATGCCATGACAGATGACAACTGTCCCAACTTTGTGATGGCAGTTAGTCCTAACTCTTTTGATTGTAATGATATTGGAACGATTCCTTTCGTCCTTACCGTAACAGACGCCTCCGGCAATTCTGCTTCTTGTGGCGGAAATATTACTGTGGATGACAATTTGGCTCCCACTCCTCTTTGCCAAAATACCACTGTTACGCTTGACGGAACTGGCGCTGCCAGTATAGCGGGATCAGATGTTGATGGCGGCAGCACAGACAATTGTGAAGTGGCCAGCCTCGCTGTATCCCCTGCTTCTTTTAGCTGTGGTACTTTAGGAAATAATACTGTCACCCTCACCGTCACAGACGGCGAAGGCAATACAGCCAATTGCAGCGCACAAGTCTTTGTGCAGGAGACAGAAGCGCCTGCTGCGCTTTGTCAGGATATTACCATTTCATTGGATGCCAATGGCAGTGTGAGTATCGCAGGAAGCGATATTGATAACGGTAGCTCCGACAATTGTGCTATCACCTCATACCTTGCTTCTCCCAATAGTTTCACTTGTCAGGATATTGGCGGAAACCCACATACGGTAACGCTTACCGTAAGTGATGGTAGCAGCAATACCGCTAGCTGCACCGCAGCTGTGACGGTGGAAGATGATCTTCCTCCTGTTGCTGTTTGTAATGATATAAGCGTTAGCCTCAGTGCCTTGACTGGCACCTATACACTGAATACTTCAGATATCAGTGACATCTCTAATGGCAGCTCAGATAATTGCGGCATTCAAAGCGTAAGCGTTTCGCCTAATAGCTTTGATTGTAATTCGATCCCTACTACTTCGGCGACCCTAACGGTCACAGATATAAATAGCAATACCAGCTCCTGCTCTGTAAGCATTGGTGTTGCAGATATTACCGCTCCTACTGCAACTTGCCAGGACATCACTGTAGATCTGGATGCAAGTGGAAATGCAACAGCCATAGCGTCTGACGTGGATAATGGCAGTTCTGACCATTGTGGGATTCAATCCCTGCTGGTTTCTCCATCAGCATTTGATTGCAGCCAGATAGGTCAGCAAAGTGTAACACTTACTGTTACAGATAACAATAACAATACAGCCAGTTGCAATGCAACGGTTACTGTTCAGGATAATATTGATCCTCAGGCTGTCTGCCAGACGGTAGTAGTCCAGTTGGATGCCAGTGGAAATGGCACGCTGGTTGCCAGCGATGCCGATGGCGGCAGCAGCGATAACTGTGTTACTCTTTCTTTTTCAGTGGACCAGACAAGTTTCACCTGTAATGAAGTCAGCACTACCAATACCGTGACACTGACCGTCACTGACCTGGGAGGGAATACTGCTGCATGCTCAGCAAATATTGTCGTTCAGGATAATGTTAACCCAACAGCCATTTGTGCTGCGGGTGTTGTCGTACAATTGGATGGAACCGGAAATGCCAGCATCGCTGTTAGTGATATTGACAATGGTAGTTCTGATGCCTGCGGACTGTCTACGCTGGCTATTTCTCCCACCACATTCGATTGTAGCACCACCGGAAATCAACCCGTGATATTAGCTATATCTGATAATAATGGAAACCCAGGAAGCTGTGTTGCAACGGTAAATGTGCAGGACAATATTTCGCCAACTGCTATTTGCCAGGGAGCGACAGTTAGTCTGGATGCAAACGGAACCGCTTCTGTCGCAGTATCAGATATTGATACAGGTTCAAGTGATAACTGTAGCCTGCAAAGTCTGGCTGTCAATCCTTCTACTTTTGATTGTGATGATTTAGGAAATGTAACCGTGACTTTAACAGTTGCGGATCCTTCGTCCAACAGTGATAATTGTACGGCTACCGTTGTTGTTGAAGATAACATGGCCCCAACAGCTATTTGTAACAATACTTCCCCCTCCATCGCTTTGGATGCAAATGGAGAAGTGTATTTGAGCGAAAGTGATGTAGACAATGGTTCTAGCGACAATTGTGCTTCACTCACTTACGCAGTAAGTCCTTCTTCATTTGAGTGTGCCGATGTCGGTGTTCAGAGTATTAGCCTGACGATTACAGATATTGGAAATAATACTGCTGCATGTACAGCGAATGTTGACATTCAGGACCAAACTGCTCCGACTGCTATTTGCCAGGATATTACGGTTCAGGTAGATGCCAATGGAAATGCCTCTACTACTGTTAGCGATGTAGACAATGGTTCTACCGATAATTGTGGTATTACTTCTTCTTCAGTCAATCCTTCTACTTTTGACTGTTCCAATGTAGGAAGCCTGGTGATTACCCTGACATTGGAAGATGCTGAAGGAAATCAATCCTCTTGTACTGCCGGTGTATCTGCTCAGGATAATTTACCTCCAACAGCACTTTGCCAGTCCATTACAATAGATTTGGATGCAGGTGGAAATGCGGCGATAGCCGCAAGTGATATTGACAATGGTTCAACGGATAACTGCCCGGGCTCTACCGTGGCGATAAGCCCAACGGCTTATGATTGTGAAGATGTGGGAGACAATACTGTCACCCTCACCGCAACAGATGCCTCTAATAATACGGCCATTTGTACTGCAAATGTGCATGTAAATGACATCACCCATCCAGATGCCTTCTGTCAGAACGTGACCGTTGATTTGGATGCAAACGGCAATCTGACGCTGGCACCAAGTGAAGTGGATAACAACTCCAGTGATGCTTGCGGCATAGATAGCTATACTGTTAGTCCCAATACATTTGATTGTAGCAGCATCGCGTCCAATCCGACGACCGTGACTTTGGTCGTTGAGGACCCCAGCAGCAATTCTGCCAGTTGTACTGCAGCAGTCACAATTCAGGATAATGTAGCGCCTACCGCGCTTTGCCAGGATATTACTGTGGGATTGGATGCCAATGGTGATGCGACCATTGTCGCTACCGATGTGAATAACAATTCTTCTGATGCCTGTGGCATTGCTTCCTATAGTGTAGACCGGACATCATTTGATTGCAATGATTTGGCCAATAGCCCCATCGGTGTTACCCTAACAGTAACAGATGTAAATGGCAACTCTGCGAATTGTACAGCGAATGTTTCAGTCATTGATAATATGGCGCCTACCGCGCTTTGTCAGGATTTGACGCTTCAACTGGATGCTTCAGGAAATGTCAATGTAGTAGCTTCTGATGTTGACAATGGCTCATCAGATATTTGTGGTTTATCTTCCCTTGATGTTGTACCGACAACTTTGGGATGTAATGATATTGCTACAAATCCCAACACAGTCATACTTACAGTAACCGATAACAATAATAATACAGCTTCTTGTTCGGCTGCTATCACGGTAGAAGACAACACTGCTCCAGCCGCTGTCTGTCAGGCGTATACTGTGACACTGGATGCAAACGGAAATGGAAGCCTGGTAGCGGCTGATGTGGATGGCGGCTCCAGCGACAATTGTGCTGTAAGCCTTTCTGCAAACCCAACTACCTTCGATTGTGACGATACCAGCACCCCTGTGGGAGTCGTCTTAACCGTAACGGATCCTAGTGCAAATCAGAGTACTTGTACCTCTATAGTCAGAATAGTAGACAATACACCACCGACAGCTCTTTGTAAAAATATCACGGTTGCCCTGGACGCAAATGGACAGGCAGCAGTAGCAGTCAGTGATGTAGACAATGGATCAAGCGATGCTTGTGGCCTGATTGGCTCTTTGAGCCAGGCTTCTCTGGCCTTTGACCAAAATGTAACACCTAATATCATTTTTGGATCAGGTAATGCCAATGGAGGCTTTACTACCAATAATAGTGGTCCTGTGGAATTGGGAATTCGTGCGAAGCAACGTTTTCCTGCTGCCAATATCTTCAACAGCAATGGCGATGGTACTTACAGCTTTAACCCAGGTAACGGCACAAGTGCAAACCCAGACGATCCTGAGTGGAGTTTTGAATGGAGTATCAATACCGACCCTACAGGTAGTAGCGGTGATGTCCTCGATGATTATACCTATGAGTTGGGTATTGACTTTGAAAAAAGTGATGGGAGATTTTACCTCGCCTTTGATTTGATCAATGGCCAGCCTCTGTTTGACCACGCTATCGGTACCAATGCTACTGGTAATGGAGGTGGTACAACTGCAGGAGATGCGCCTACTTATGCCAACCTGATTGCAAATAACAATGTGGCCCAGAACTCATGGCGCATGAGTTTCTTCGATGATGGTCCTTATTCGATCTTCGATCCTAATGATAACGGAAGATATGACTTCTACCTGGTAGCTTATGATGGCAGTGGAAATGAAGTTGCTCGTACCAGCATCAGCGTTATTGTTGGACCTGTTTCATCCAATAACCAGATTACCTCACTCGACTGTAACAGCATTGCTACCAATCCTACGAGTGTAATCCTGACAGTTACTGACAATAACGGAAATGAGAGTAGCTGTACAGCAGATGTCACAGTTGTAGACAATATCTCACCTACTGCTATTTGCCAGGCGCACACAGTGACATTGGATGCTTCTGGAAATGGAAGCCTTGTTGCTTCGGATATAGATGGTGGTTCCAGTGACAATTGTTCGGTTAGCCTTTCTGCAAATCCAACTACTTTCGATTGCGATGACACAGGGGCTCCTGTGGGAGTTGTATTAACAGCTACAGACCCATCCGGGAATCAAAGCAGTTGTCCTGCAGTCGTAGTGGTAATAGATAATATCGCGCCTACAGCGCTTTGTGAAAATATAACAGTTGCACTGGATGCCAATGGGCAAGCAGTCGTAGCCGTGAGTGATGTAGACAATGGTTCGAGCGATGTCTGTGGCCTGCTTGGTTCTTTGACACAAGCTGGTCTGGCCTTTGACCAAAGCGTAACACCAGATATTATTTTTGGGTCAGGAAATGCCAATGGCGGCTTTACTACCAATAGCAGTGGTCCTGTTGAACTCGGCCTCCGTGCCAAGCAGCGCTTCCCGGCAGCCAATATCTTCAACAGCAATGGTGATGGTACCTACAGCTTTGACCCAGGTAATGGAACAAGTGCAAACCCGGACGATCCTGAGTGGAGCTTTGAGTGGAGCATCAATACGGATCCTACGGGCAGTAGCGGTGATGTCCTTGATGACTATACTTACGAATTGGGAATTGATTTTGAAAAAAGTGCAGGCAGATTTTACCTCGCTTTTGATTTAATCAATGGCCAGCCTCTATTTGATCATGCTATCGGCACCAATGCCACCGGCAATGGTGGAGGCACAAGCACAGCCAATGCAGCAGCTTATGCAAATCTGATTGCAAATAATAACGTAGCCCAGAATTCCTGGCGCATGAGTTTCTTTGATGACGGCCCCTATTCTATATTTGATCCTAACGACAATGGACGGTATGACTTCTACCTGATAGCCTTTGATGGCAATGGAAATGAAGTTGCCCGTACCAGTATCAGTGTCATTGTAGGGCCGGTTCCAACAAATAATCAGCTTACTTCTTTGGATTGTAACAGCATTGCTAACAATCCTACGAGTGTAGTATTGACTGTTACAGACAACAGCGGCAACGAAAGTAGCTGTACTGCAGCTGTGACTGTCGAAGATAATACGGCTCCGACAGCAGTTTGCCAGGACCTTACAATCAGCCTGGATGGCTCTGGCAATGCCAGTATCACGGGTAGCGATATCGATAACGGTAGCAGTGATGCATGTGGTATCGCAAGCTTAAGTGCAAATCCCCATTCATTCGATTGTTCGAATGCAGGCAGCAATTCCGTCACTTTAACTGTTACAGATAACAATGGAAATACATCCACTTGCAATGCAACAGTAACAGTCGAAGACAATGAAGACCCAACGGTCACTTGTCTTGCCAGTTCTGTTCAGTTGGATAACAGCGGAAGCGCAAGCATCGTCCCAGGTGATGTAGATGCAGGTTCCAATGACAACTGTCCAAATTTCACACTGGCTGTGAATCCAAGTCAGTTTGATTGTAGTGATCTTGCAAACAGCCCTGTGGTAGTCACCTTGACGATCACAGATGCGAGTCAGAATACAGCTTCCTGTACAGCGAATGTCTCAGTGGAAGACCGGATCGCGCCTTCAGCGCTCTGTCAGGCAATCACCATCCAGCTGGATGGCAACGGTCAGGCGAGTATCGCAGATAGCGATATTGACGGTGGCTCAACTGACAACTGTGTTGATTTGACATATAGTGCCAGTCTCACCAGCTTTGATTGTAATACTACGGGTAGCAACAGTGTGACCCTGACCGTGACCGATGGTAGCGGCAATACCGCTTCTTGTAACACAACGGTATTTGTCCAGGACACTGAAGCACCGACTGCCCTTTGTCAGGACATGACAATCCAGTTGGATCCAACGGGCAATGCCAACATAGTGGCTAGTCAGGTGGATAATGGATCTACTGATAATTGCAGCCTTCAGAGCCTTTCTTTGAGTACGACAGCTTTTAATTGTAATACGCTCGGAGGTAATCCTGTGACCCTTACGGTAACAGATGCCTCTGGTAATAGCTCCTCCTGCACCGCAACGGTAACAGTAGAAGACGTGACTGCACCTACAGCATTGTGTCAGGCATATACAGTGACACTGGATGCAAACGGAGACGGAAGCCTACAGGCTGCCGATATAGATGGCGGTTCAAGTGATAATTGTGGTGTAAGTCTATCCGCGAATCCAACGACCTTTGATTGTGATGATACAAGCGCACCAGTAGGAGTTGTGCTGACCGTTACTGATCCAAGCAGCAACCAAAGTACTTGTACTGCTGTCGTAGTAATCCAGGATGTTACACCGCCTACAGCACTGTGTAAAAATATTACGGTTGCCCTGGATGCAAACGGGCAGGTGATCGTTGCTCCAA
This sequence comes from Bacteroidia bacterium, assembly GCA_030430205.1. Classification (GTDB taxonomy): domain Bacteria; phylum Bacteroidota; class Bacteroidia; order J057; family J057; genus JAUIGE01. Next base: position 25,141 of record JAUIGE010000060.1, read on the forward strand.
GTGATGTCGATAACGGCTCAAGCGATGCTTGTGGTCTGATTGGCACGTTAAGCCAGGCATCCCTGGCCTTTGATCAAAATGTGACTCCAAACATTATCTTTGGTTCAGGTAATGCCAATGGAGGCTTTACTACCAATAATAGTGGTCCAGTAGAACTGGGGCTTCGTGCAAAGCAACGTTTCCCAGCTGCGAATATCTTCAATAGCAATGGAGATGGGACCTACAGCTTTAACCCAGGGAATGGTACAAGTACCAATCCCGACGATCCCGAGTGGAGTTTTGAATGGAGCATTAACACGGATCCAACAGGTGGTACCGGAAATAATCTGGATGACTATACCTATGAGCTAGGCATTGACTTCGAAAAGAGCAATGGTAGGTTTTACCTCTCCTTTGATTTAATAAATGGCCAGCCTCTATTTGATCATGCTATCGGTACCAATGCCACCGGCAATGGTGGAGGCACAAGCGCAGCCAATGCAGCAACTTATGCGAATCTGATAGCCAATAATAATGTAGCTCAGAATTCCTGGCGCATGAGTTTCTTTGATGATGGGCCGTTTTCCATATTTGATCCTAATGATAATGGAAGATATGACTTTTATCTGGTAGCTTTTGATGGTAGCGGCAATCAGGTAGCACGTACCAGTATCAGTGTGGTCGTAGGCATGCTTCCAACCAATAATGTGCTTACCTCGCTTGACTGTAACAGCATCGCTACCAATCCAAACAGTGTCGTACTAACTGTTACTGATAATAATGGTAATGAAAGTAGCTGTACAGCAGGTGTTACAGTAGTAGATAATATCGCCCCGACAGCCATCTGTCAGGATCTTACCATTCAGTTGGATGCTAGTGGTCATGCAACCATCGCCTCAAGCGATGTGGACAATGGATCTACGGATAACTGTAGCATCGAGAGTTTGGCGGTGAATCCGAATACCTTTGATTGTAGCAATGTAAATGGGAATACAGTTAGCCTGACGGTAACTGATGTCTCAAATAATACTTCGGTCTGCACAGCAACTGTGACAGTCGAAGACCTTACCGCGCCTA
>JAUIGE010000061.1 GCA_030430205.1 Bacteroidia bacterium
AAATAAAAGCATGGGCTACGGACATAAATCAAACACAAAGAGGTGTTGATTGGCAGATGAAAATTGATGACGCAAGGATCAAATTAAAATCGGTCTACCCGAAAATTAAGACTTGACAGACCACTAGGTTGCCTGTTACTTTTTCAATAAAATGGGTGTCGTCACATATAATGTAAATATTCTTTCTCTTTGGCATGATGCGTTTGTAAGAAAATTCCAATAAATAGGAATAGCTGCGTCAGATATTTTTACCTTCTCTATTACTCTCAGTATTAGGGGATTATGACAAAATGGAAATTCTGATTAGCCTGGGTAATTGAAACGGAAATCAATATACAAAAAAAAGGATGGCTTTTGGAAGCGCTATCTTATTTGCATAAACATTTTAATGTTATTTAATGCTAGTGACTGGGGGCCTAAAATGTAAAAGTGGCAGGAGAATTCTTTTCTATAGTTAAGCCTTTTTCATCCAAAAGATGTAGCCACTTGTCTGGAATCCCATTGTCTACATTTTTGATAAAAACCCAACCCGCTTGTATCAGGTTTAGGTCTCCCAAAAGGCCACCATGGCCTCCTGGCCGAAAAAAACCAGTTGCCCCTTTTCATCCCTCAACGGCTGGTTGACCATGTTTACTGCTAAAGTGTAAGTTGAGGCCTCTGGATGGAAGTTTCCTGCCGGATTGGATGATTTGTGTCAGGTCCTGAAGGGAAAATCAATGAGAGACATTCATGGGTAATGGAATTTATTTCAGCCCCCTGATTGGCCCATGGGATTAAGCAGGTATGGGTTTTACATGTGCACCATCCTCCAAGGAAACAGCATAAGCTTTGAGCTGAATACCGTATTCCCTGAGGTATGCCGCAGATATGGATTCGACAAAACGATCTTTTTCACTCGATAAAATCAGATTGAGGGTACATCCCCCAAATCCTCCGCCCATCATGCGGGCGCCCAGTACCCAGTCAATGGATCGGGTATAATCAACCAGAAAATCCAGTTCAGGGCAGCTCACTTCGTAGAGTTTGGAAAGGCTGTCATGAGATTGGTACAGAAGGGAACCGAGCAGAGGCAGTTCGTGGGCTGTAAGGGCCTCGCAAGTGCGCTGGACGCGCTCATTTTCATTGACGACATGCAGGCAGCGCCGGTATACGACCTCTGAAAGTGTTGTTTTATAGGCATTGAGCTGCTCAGGGCTGATATCCCGAAGCTTGAGCGTCTCAGGGTAAAAATGTTTCAAAACGTTGACACCCACCTCGCATTGATTGCGCCGCTCATTATAGGCAGTGCCTGCCAGGGAGTGTTCCACGCAGCTATCCAGCAGCAGCAGTTGGTATTCCTGCAGATCCAAGGGAAAATGTGCATACTCCAGCGTCCGGCAATCCAGGCGAAAGACCTGGTCTTTTTTGCCCATGACACTGGCAAACTGGTCCATGATGCCACACTTTACGCCGGCATAGTGATGCTCGGCCATTTGGGACACAGTCGCCAATTCCACCTGGGAAAATCCCAGGTCAAATAAGGCATTCAGGCCTGTGGCCAGCGCACACTCCAGCGCAGCTGAAGAGGAAAGGCCCGCTCCCAAAGGCACATCGCCTTTGAAGGTGGCGTCAAATCCCCGCAGGCTTGCCCCGGCAAGCTGCAATTCCGCGGCTACGCCGAGGATGTAGTTTCGCCAACCCCCATTTTCCATGGGGCTGAGCGCCTGGAGAGAAAACTCCACAGACTCATTCATGTCCACAGAATAAACCCGGCAGAGGTCTGCTTCCCCATTTTCTGCCAGCATAAAAGTGACACATTTGTCGATGGCGCCCGGAAGGACAAATCCATCATTGTAATCGGTATGCTCTCCGATCAGGTTGATCCTGCCGGGGGCGACACTCATCAGCTGAGGTTCAGCTTTGAATTGTTGGAGGAATGTTTGTTGCATGTGGCTATAATGTTGTAAAGGGAGCATTTTTCTTTGCCATGAAAATAAGATGGGTTTGGCTCATTTCACTGCCTTTCGGATATCCTACCTTCATCAATTCCATCAGTTGAAAATCATTTTCTTCCAGCTCTTTTCTAAAAAAAGCTTCCTGATGATAATACACAAAGGATTTGTCTCCTGTACTTCCCGCTTCAAAACCTGATTTGCTATACGCTCCTTCAATAAAACTGAAATACAGCAGGCCACCATCATGTAGCAAATGGTAAGCGTCCCGGATCAGTTTGGCGCAATCCGATTGTGACAAATAGGGTATGCAAAAGCCACAAATGATACCGTCAAATTTCTTTGTCAGCTTATCTATTTCCCGGCAGTCCATGACCCTGAATTGGGCTGTGGGGTTATTTTTTTGTGCCAGGCTGATCATATTTGGGGCGATGTCAATGCCCTCTATCTGAAAATCAGGCCTTTTGGATAAAAGGTTCCGGGTGATATTTCCTGGCCCACAACCGAGCTCCAAAATGGAAGGATGTGCTGTCGATATTTGTTGACAAAAGGCATCATACGATTCATCATATAAGTCCAAATCCATGAATTTTTCCTCGTAGAGGAGGGCCAGCTTGTTCCAGGTCTCAAAGGTGATTTTATATGGATCCATAGGAGTGTGAGTTATACGGCTCTAAACTAAAAAATAAAGTATCTTATGTCATTGCACAATTCCCACTTTTCTCATATTTTGGAACCTTCAATCAACCAAAAACCTAAGCATTATGAGAATCCAAGCTCAAATTATTGCCCTATTATCATGCCTTTTTTTCTCCCTGAGTCTGCATGCGCAGGACCCCAATTATCGCTTCGGCAAAGCCGAAGAGGAGGATGTCAGAATGTCCAGCTATGAGCTGGACCCGGATGCCGCTGCTGTGATCCTGTATCACAGGGGGGATCGGTACTATGATTTCATCAACAACCAGCTGCGCCTGGTCTATGTCTACCACAAACGTGTCAAAATCCTGGCTGAATCAGCCCTCGGCCTGGCCGATGTCGAAGTCCCCTATTACAGCTACAGCAAAAACGAATCTATCGTAGAAGTCAAAGGCATCACCTACAATGTAGGTCTGGGCGGAAAAATAGAGGAACAAAAACTCGATAAAGATGCCATCTTTAAAGAAGAAATCAACGAACTCTGGTCCGTGCTCAAATTTAACATGCCCAATGTCGTCGTGGGCTCGGTCATAGAGTACACCTATAAGATTTACTCCTATGACTTTGGCAGCATGCGCACCTGGTATTTTCAGGACGAATATCCCACTGTGTACAACGAAACCAGCCTGGGCAGGCCAAAAGGCTTTTACTATTCACCTACTATATTGGGGGAATACTATGCCATAGATAAAAAAACGGAAATGTATCGCTCCGTGAGCTTGCCTGATGGGGACCGGGATGTTTACACCGTCCGCAATGTGCCGGCCTTTGTAGAAGTACCTTACCTGAGAGCTGTCAGAAACCACCTGCTGCGCCTGGATTGGAAGCTGACCAGCATCCAGATAACAGGTACCTATAAAAACTACAATGAAAGTTGGGACCAATTATGTACTGCTGTTCTTGAAAACAACGACTATAAGGTTGCCAGAAGTCCAGGCCGACTGGGCAAAGACATTGTTGAGGCGGCGCTTTCAGGTGAAACAGAAGCTGTGGAAATCGCTTCGACCATCTATTCCACGCTGCGCAAAAAATACAATTGGAACAATCGTTTTTCGTATTATCCCTCACCCAGACTAGCGGCTTTGGATGATAAAAAGGAAGGAAATAGCGCCTCCCTGAATTTGACCCTGCTTGCTGGCCTTAAGGAAGCAGGGCTGGATGCTTATCCTGTCCTCGTAAGTACCCGTAATCACGGCATTGTGCAAAATGTTTTTCCCAACCTCAGGCAGTTCAATCACATGATAGTACGGGTGGTTTTACCTGACAACAAACACCTCCTGCTCGACCTTGCCTCTGCCAATACGCCGGTAGGCATGCTGCCTATCCATGACCTCAACGATATGGGCATGCAGCTCAGTTCAGAAGGTGCCAGTTGGATCAGCCTCAAACCTGGCCACAAGGCGGAACACAACAGCCGCGCAACCATGGAAATAGATGTGGAAAATGCCAGCCTGAAAGGAGAGTTGAAGTGCTCAGATAAAGAATATGCAGCGCTGAGTTCCCGAAAATTTTTTCATTCCAACGACATCGGGGAGAGTGATAAAGATTACATTCATAAAAAAGTGATGGCTGACTTTGGGGACTTTGAATTGGGCGATTTTGCAGTAGAAAATGCCAAAGACATCACGGAAGATTTCAACATCAGCTGTAATTTTTCGACCCAGGAATACCTGCAGATGGCAGGACATCATATCTACCTGAAGCCCATGCTTCATCTGGCCGAAAAGGAAAATCCTTTTAAGCAGGAAGAACGCAAATACCTCATAGATTTTACCACGCCGATCCACAAAAAGGTGATTATGCTATACACCATCCCCGAAGGCTGGGTTGCCGAAAGTACGCCCGAGACCCTTAAAATAGCCATCCCGGAGCACGGCGCTGTCTTCACCTATCAGGTGATGAGTTTGGGCAACCAAATGCAGGTCATGAGTGATTTCCGCATCAATGAGGCGGTTTTTAAACCGGAAATGTACGCCTATCTGCGCGCATTCATGGATCAGGTCGTAGCGAAGCAGAATGAGCAGATCGTGCTGAAAAAACAATAGAAATGTATGTCATCCACGGCATTAAAGCGCGTGATTTTTTGCAGGCCTTGCTGCAGCAAGTTCCTGTAGGCAGTAAAATCAGCCTGGAAGGCGAATTAACAGCGCATTTTACCCCTAAAATCTCTTTCTCTACCCTGGAGGAAGGAATTTATATTCGTAATACCCTTGCGCCCAGGCAAGATTTTTGGGTATTTGAAATAGATGAATCCAGCCTTTCTTACCTTTCCGGCGAATTGCTCACTCAGATCGGCATCCGAAAGCACGTATTGCACATTCATATCGGCTATGCCGGTGAGTTGATTTTTGCAGCTTATGACAAGTTCGGAGAAGAGCATGTGGTGTTCAAGGCAGGCTTGGGGGTGGGGGAGGATTTTTTGAAGAAAATGAAGCAAAAAGGGGTGATTGGGGAGTATGAGTTAATTAGCAGATGAGCAGGTTCAATCTTCTGCAAAGAAGCTCATCAATGTCAGTAAGCTAAGATATCACTCTTGCATCTCGGCGCGGATTACCCAAAAGCCAGCGCAAGAGCCACTGAATCGAGTTCAGCGCAGGCTACATCCGCGCCAGCTTTTCATTGAAAAGCAAATCCTGGCTGCCTTTGGCAGCAAAAAAACGAATTGTTGGAGCGGATTTCGGCCTAAGGGTGGGCTCTTGCGTGTAATCCGCTCCAGAAGATTCCTTAACTTAATGACATTGCAGGATATCGGCTAATCATCAAATTTCTTTATCTTTGCCTTATGCGTTCCCGTCATATACACCAATTGAAGGAATGGTCTGATGAAGACCTGGTGCTGTCCTACCAACAGGAGGAGGACAATGTATATGTGGGCGAATTGTTTGAGCGCTATGCGGACCTGGTCTTTTTGGTAGGCATGAAATACCTCAAGGATGAGGACGAAGCCAAGGATGTGGCCATGCAGATTTTTGAAAAACTGCTCACAGACCTCAGGCGCTATGAGGTGCGCAGCTTCAAATTTTGGCTTCACCGCGTGGTGAAAAACCACTGCCTCGCTATCCTGGACAAAGCCCAGCGTCAGCGCCAAAAGAACGAATTGTACAAAGAGGAACAGGAAATTGTGGAATCTGAGTTTGAACCCACTCTTCCCGATGAGCAACGCCCCGAAGAAATGCAGGTTCAGTACCTGCATGAGGCGATTTCACAATTGAAAGAAGAACAAAAATATTGCATAGAGCTATTTTATTTACAGAAAAAATCTTACCAGGAAGTCGCAGAAGTAACGGGTTTTAGCATGAAACAAGTGAAAAGCTATATCCAGAATGGGAAGCGTAACCTGAAAAATCATTTGACGGAAATGGGCGTAGATGGAATCGTGTCGGTCATAGGATTATTTGCCTGGATGACTTTTTTCAATAGCTAAAAAACTGCACACTGCTAACTGCACACTGCTAACTGCACACTGTAAACTGCACACTGCAAACTAGAATATGGCCGAAAATCTACATATCAATGAGGCATTGCAAAAGGAGCCGGTCGCTGTATTGACCCGCTACCTGGAGGGAGGCCTTTCTGTTGAAGAGATAGAGCAGCTGGAGGAGCTGATGGCTGAAGATCCTTTCATGGCAGATGCCCTGGAAGGCCTGAGAGTTATGCCCGAGCCTGGACGTGTGCAGGCCATCGGGCAGGAGCTTCGCTTCAAAGCGCATAAGCTCCTCAGAGCCAAGCGACCCATCGTGTCGCTCTATCAGTTTAACCAATATGCCACCGCCGCGGTGGCGGTATTGCTGGTGCTTTTCGTCGCCTCGGCGGCGATCATCCTGACTTCCCGCATCCAGGATGCAGATGAGACACAGGCTATCACAGAAAGCCTCCCCGGCAATCAAGCGATTCCGGATCAACCGCTTCAGGAAGAGAAACTCACCCCTTTTGTCCCTGCTGAGCCAGCGCAGCCAACAGAAAACGAAAAGATGTGGGCAGATGCCCAGCAACCCAAAAGCCAAACGCCCACCCCCACAGCAGCAGCAAAAGAAAGACAAGATAAAAGGCCGACGGTAGCCAGACCCAAAGAGGAAAAAAAGCTTGCTGAAGATATAATCGTAGCTGATAATGCAAGTACGGCTGAAGAGGAAGAGCGGGTACCTTCTCCACCGGCTTCTGTAATCGTTGAGTCTATTACGGAGATTCCCGCCGATCAGACCTTAAGTGAAGAAGAATTAAATCGCTTCAAAGAGGCCTTTACGGAGGCCGAGGATGCTGCCTACCAGAAGGCTCTTCAAGCCTTTAACCAAAGTTTGGTGGTGGTGGTGCAGAGGCAGGAAAGAACCCAAAATACAGCCATGGAGGTACAGGTTTTCAGTGAGCTTGAGAAAAAAAATAAGGCACGAAAGAGAGACAATAACCGAAATGCGAACAGCAAAAAGGAATCTCCGGTAACCGCTGGCTCAACCACAGCTGCCAGGGAAGAAGAGGACCGTGATTCTTTTGATGATGTCGAAACTTCTGAGAAAGACATGGATGTAAGCAGCAGCCATGAAGGAGAGGAAAAGCTATTGCAGACGCTCTATGCGCAGCCCACCTCCTCCGAGGCCTGGCTGGATTTGGGGAAATACTATGTGGAAGAAGGGAAAAACTTCAAAGCAGAACGTTACCTCAGGGTGGCTGCGCGCAGCCCGGTTCAGGCCATCAGGCAGGAGGCCACCGAACTGCTGAACAAAGTACAAAACTCCAAAAACTAAGCCTTCCACCGGCGAAGCATCTTCAATTTCCCCTATGGATTCCTACCGCATTCAACTCCCCCAATTTGAAGGTCCTTTTGACCTCTTGTTATTTTTTATTGAACGGGATGAGTTGGACATCCACGATATTCCTATAGCCAAAATCACCAATGATTTCCTGGACTACATGCATCTGATGCAGGAAATGGACATTGAATTGGCTTCAGAATTTATCCTGGTTGCAGCTACCCTGATGCGCATCAAAGCCAAAATGCTGCTGCCCCGCCCCGTCCTCAATGAAGAAGGGGAGGAGGTCGACCCCCGCGAAGAATTGGTCCAGCGCCTGCTGGAATACAAGCGCTACAAAGAAGTGCTGTCGCAGCTCTCTGATCTGGAGGAGGCTCAGCAGGAAAGGGCATTGCGTGGCTATGCAGGAGCCGAAGAGAAGCTCTTCCTGCAAGCAGAATATCCGGAGGAGGAATTGGTCGGTATCGACCTCTTTACTTTGATGCGCGCTTTCAAGCGCGTGATGGAACGCCATAGCGATGAGCTGCGAAAACCCTCCCATGTTATCCGCCAATATCCTTATGACATAGAAGAAGTAAAAGGAAGCATCCTGCGGAGGGTTGAGGAAAGCGACAGGGTAGATTTTCTTACCCTTATCCTTGAACAGGCCGACCGCATCTTTGCCGTATTTAGCTTCCTGGGAATATTAGAATTGGTACAAGGCCAATATGTGACGCTGACATTGGGAGAGGGCTATAATAACTTCTGGATTGTTAAAAAAGATGCTCCTGAGCCATTAGAGGCTAATAAGCTTTCTGATATACAAGGGTAGATTTCCCTTTATTCACCTAAATCATTCGGCGAAGAATTCTTTTTCTCTCCAAAAATATTTCTTTTTTTGGGGATAATCTTACATTTTGTTTGCATCAAATAAATGGATTTACTATACTTGTATCAGCATTCTGATACAGAAGCTAGGGGTTAGGGTTGACTCCCACTAACAGTGGTTGAGTCCCCTAATTTTTCTTTTAGGCCCTTTTGTTTTTCCCCTTTATTTCCACCTTTATCCTCTGCCTTTACTGTTGTTGTAAAGGATCAGGTCTATGACGACCGCAGATGCCAGCATCAGCTCCTGGTCTTCCCCTTCCAGTATACTCATCCCATAGCTATCCCCCCAACTCCATCTCTTTTTGGAGACGGAAGCGATGATCTGCCCATTTCGCTCAAAATCAAATTCCCTTCTGAAAATATTACCCGTGATTTCTATATCGGTATCAGCACCAATAAAAAAATCTACCTTGTATTTGAAAAAAGCCAGGCGCTGATGCACTTCTGCCACGACCGTATTTCCCTCACGTACTTCAAATTTGGCCGGAAATGACCAGCGCTTTTGTTCGATGATAAATATTTCACCCCCTTCTGTATCTTTGAAATGCAGCTTTTTCCAAAGAGAAAAACCATTGGACTTGACGTTATAGCGCAAATTCCCTATATCATCCCGAACCTCATAGTTGGGAATAAAGCTCCACAGCTTTTGCTTGATTTGATAGGTTTTGTATGCCATCAGTAAGGTGTTTTTTAATGAATGACGGAAAACTTCCCCATAAATTCATTGCCGTTTCCATCGGTCACATAATAGAGGTACACGCCTGGCGGAATGCGCTCTCCCCTAAAATCCTGCATATTCCAGGTCAGGCCGCCATCTCCGTCGGTTTCTTTCAATTCTGTCACCATGCGGCCCGAAGCCGTGATAATGCGAATATTGGCCGTTTGGGTCAGGTTGGCAAAGCGCAAACCATCAAAAAGGGGCGTAGGACGCACCGGATTGGGGTAAACATATACTTTGGCCAGGTCATCCTGAAAGGAAGAAAAGGTAGCTGTATTGCCCTCGTCAGCCCTGATGCAGGCATCATTGATGGCGCAGACAGCGGGTGCTACCACGATAGAAACCGGATAGCCCAGGGAGCCCAGGGTCACTTCATCTACCTGAACCTTCACTGCTTCATGAGAGGCATCAACCCAGCTGACAGCTATCACTTTTCCGAATGGAAAGACACTGTAGTTTGCCGGGAGCAGGGCACTTTCATCCAATTCATAATTGAAAACCAATTCCGCTTCCTGGTCTGCGAGCACGCTCCAGTTGGTCAAATAGAGGAAATCTTCCTCCACAGGCAGGTATTCAAATGTGAATACAGAACTGGCCGGATCAAATATGCCGTAATCGGCATCGAGAAATAGCGAATCTATGATGAGGGCATTCATCCCTGTTTCAAAGTTTTTTTCAAAAGAAAGAATCAGGCGATTGCTCACATCCCCGGTTTGGGTGATGGTCAGAGGCGAATGCTCGCCATTCAGCACGAAAAAGACTTTGTCCCTTTCGCGGGCAGTCACAGCCCAATCAAATCGCAGGGCGATTTGACGTTCATTGATGACTTCAATGCTGTCGAGCTGGTTGTTCGCATGCGGGATGCGGATGATCTGGTTGCCAAAGGGGCTGACTTGCTGCCCGTCATCTGATCGGACGAAAAAACGATAAGGCTCGTTTTCAATCAGATCTTGCGTAGCAAGAAAGCGGGTTCCGCTAATGCCCGAAAAGAGGGGGCCACCCGCACTGTCGATATGGACCTGAAACAGCTCATAATCGATGGCTCCCGGAGCCACAGGCCACTTGAGCAGGACTTTTTGCGGTCCCAATACAATCCCATCAAGAGAGGTTACGATGCCGGGGCCCGTATAAGCGATGTCTTTTTCCCAGAAAAAAGTTGTATCTCCCCGGCCCAGGGCCAGTTCATTGACGCCATTGCCGTTAAAATCGGCGATCACATGATGTGTTGCCAGGCTTCCATAGAGAAACCAGCTCATCTGGTAAGTCTGCGTACTTTGGTTAAAATCAATAAGATAAGTACGGGGGTAGGTGGAAAAAACCAGTTCTACATCAGGATGTTGATCGAGATTGCCGGCGGTTGCGCCGTTCAGGCGTTCGACATCAATATCGTAGAGATAGTCCTCCCAGGCGACTTCAAATTCGTTGTCTTTTTTGTACCTGAAAATACGAAGCTGCCAGTAGGGAGCATCGTATTCGAAATCCGCATTGCGGAGCTCTGAGCTGTGCGAAGCCACAAAAAATTCTTCCACCCCATCGCCATCAAAATCCCCCTGGCAAAGATAATTGCCCGATTTGGTCAGGGAGGTCGTATCAATAAAAACAGGTTGATACCTGCCATTGAATAAGGGTTCAAAGGCGATGATATCGCCATCGGCATCCCCAAATATCGTTTCGGTCACATCATCTTCATCAAAATCCCCCACCAGCAGGCGAGGGGCAATCGAACCCATATAGTTACCCGTAAAGTCTTTCAGGCTATCGGCCAGTATATAGCTGTCGCCTTCTCCTTCAAAGACATAATAATGGGCAAAATCTTTGGCTAATAGTTCCAGTTTGTCATCATCATCTATATCTGCCCATCGCGCCGCGAAATAGCCATTTCCGAAGTTTTCGTAGATTCTTTCCTTCGGAAAAAGACCGACAGCGCCTTGTTCTAAAACATAAAGCGAATCATTGGCAGAGCAAAGCAATTCCAGCAGGCCGTCGCCATCGGTATCTGCCACATCTTTGGGAATCAGTATATCGCGAAAGCCAATCGAGTCCCTCAGGCGAAAGTCAAAACCGTCAAATTCATAGAATTTCAATTTGCCAAAAGCCAATTGGCTGTTGTATTCACTCAGCACTACTTCTTTGAAAGTATTGTTGTTGAAATCGTAGGTGTTTTCCAAAAACCTGCCCATCGGCAGGGTATAATCCAGCAGGCGGTAGCCTGCACGGTTAACAAATTCTGCTTCAAATCGGAAGTTTTGCAGGGAACTCTGGCCCTTCATGCCGGCGAGGTTGGTGCCTTCGATGAAGAATTCATATTCGCCATTTTTTAGCAAATGATTGTCCAGCAAAAACTCGCCATTTCGGGTGATGCGGTCAAAAGCGAGTTGTTTGAAAGGCTCTACGCTGTTTTTGGGTCGAAAATGCAGCACATGCTGCCCCTGATCGCTATCGCGATACAAGATCAAAAAAGTGCGCTTTTCATTGTCCCAGGCTGGCTTTGCCAGCTTGATCCTGATCTCGGGAGCTGTGGTCTCCCGCACAAATCGAATGCGGTCTTCGACCGGGAAGCCGTTGCTGCGCTCTACGCGCAAGCGCAGGGTATATTCGCCTTCAGGCAGGGTGTCGAGCCGCCAGAGGTAAAGGGTATCCCTTTTGGTTTGGCGCGTCTGCCCTTCAAACAGACTGATCCATTCCGGGCTCCCTTCCAGGCCTTTCTGGTACTCCAGGCTCCAGCTGCTAAACTGAGGATCGAGCACTGTCCCTTCAATAAAAATGCTGTCTGCATCGGTTCCCCCATCATTGACGGGGGAGGTAAGCTGGACGAGGGAAGCGCCTACTGTTTGTAGGGCTTTGACAATATTGAGTCGGCCTGCACCTGTAAAGTGATCCCAGCCGGGAGAGGATATGTCATCTGCGCTGGAAACGAGTATGCCCCGCGCTTGCTGGGGCGTGAGGGTGGGACGCGTTGTCAGCAGCAAAGCTGCCGCTGCCGAGACCATGGGCGCCGCAAAACTGGTTCCCTGGATTCGGGCATATTGTGTGATTTTGCCGGTCTGGCTGGTATCTATCAAAGTGGTCGTTACTATGCCCGCCCCTGGCGCACACAAATCCACAGACACACCATAACTGCTCAATGGCCAGAGATATTCACGGCCATCTGAAGAAGGATCATAGGTTGAGGCTGAAACGGAAATGACTTCATTAAACCCTGAAGGATAATGCAATTCATCTCCTGTACCATTTCCTGCCGAGCCGATCATGATGACGCCTCTGCTGTAGGCATATTTGATGGCCTCATGCATGGTTTTGGAAGGATAAATATCTCCAAAACTGAAATTGAGGACCCTTACGCCATTGTCGGCGGCATAAATGATCGCCCGGGCGATATCGTCATCCTCGCCCTGGCCCGAGGCCGAAAAGGCTCGCAAAACCACCAGGCGGGTATCCGGAGCAAGTCCCACACCGCCAATTTGGTTATTGGCTTTGGCGTGGATCACACCCGCTACGAGGGTGCCATGGCGGTTGTCATCCGCAGGATTGGGGTCATCTCCCAGGTAGTCGCCCCCAAAAGGGCTTCGTGGCTGATCTGTAAAGTCATATCCTACGACATCGTCGGTATAGCCATTGCCATCATTGTCGATTCCATCAAAATCGCCGAAAACGCCATTGCGGCTTTGAGTCGAACTCCATGGCTCAAATGTGCCATTGCCATTGAAATCTTCGCCCGTATTGATGGCGATTTGCCCCTTAAACTCAGGATGGGCGAAGTCCAGGCCCGTATCAATGATACCTACTTTGACGGTGGCATCGCCACGGGTGATCTCCCAGGCGTCAAATGTTTTGACGTAGCTGTGGTACCATTGCACAGCGACGGAGTCGTCGTTGGGTGGATCGGCTTCGATCGCATGCAGGCTCACAGTGCGGTTGGCTTCGACCCACTCAAAAGCACCGCTTTGACGGAGCTCAGAGATCGCCAGGCCAGGATGCGGAGCATTCATTTGCAGGGTAAAAATACCTGAAATGCCTGAATTTGAGGCTTGGGGCGCAGCGCGCAGCGACTGGCTTTGGGCGATTTTTTCCACAAAAGGAAAATCAACCAACAATTGCCCACTGGGCCGCAAACTGCTTTGCGGATCGGCAAGCGCTTCCAGGTAGCTATTCAGGGAATGGCTCTCTGCTTTCAGCTTGACATTGACTTCAACCTGAGCAAAAAGAGAAGAGCCCATAAAAAGGGCGAAGAGAAAAAATAAAAGCCTTTGCATGCGTTTTCAAATTTTGTTCAAAGATAAAACGCAAAACCGTGGGGGGAAAGGGCGAAATTTGGTAAAAAAAAGAAAGCTACAACACCGGGCAGGCTGTAGCTTTTACTTTTGTGGCTTAATTAAGGACATTATCTATGGCTGTTGATACAAAGAAAGGGGGAGAGACTGGCTTTTGAAAGGGAGAATAAGCAGAAGTGTCATCTTACTGTATAAACGTGTCAGATGAAATAGTTTGGTGTTTTGGCGAATGTGTAACTTGCCAGAGATAAGAGAGTAGAGAGCAGAGATCAGAGACCAAAAACATCCCCATGTATTCAACAAGCGATAAAATCTTTTCTTCTCAGGCGCTCAAGGCGCGCATCCAGGCCTGGCGCGTACACGCGCAGCGCATCGTCTTCACCAATGGATGTTTTGACATCCTGCATCCGGGCCACATAGATTACCTGGAAAAAGCCAGGCGACTGGGCGATCGCCTGGTCATCGGTCTCAATACCGATGCCTCCGTGCAGCGCCTCAAGGGCGAAAATCGCCCGATACAAGATGAAAACGCGCGCGCGCGCTTGCTTGCAGCCCTTGAATTTGTGGATGGCGTTTGCCATTTTGATGAGGAAACTCCCTACGAATTGATTCGTCTGCTGGAGCCAGATGTGCTGGTGAAGGGCGCTGATTATCAGCCAGAAGAGATCGTGGGCTATGACTTGCTGCAAGCAAGGGGAGGCGAGGTGATGACCCTTGAATTTCTCGAAGGATATTCAACCACAAAAATCATTAACAAAATAATCAACAGCTAAAAATGCAGATTCAGTTTACATATGAGGGCGTATCCTTTGCTACGGAAGGCCTTCCGATAGACATTTCCATTCCGCTCATCTTCAATGGTCCTCAACCCAATACCTACGGCGTGCCTGCTGCGCAAAGTGAGGCCTACCGCGATGGTCAGTTTGTGGGTGATGTCAATCAGGGTGGCAGCTGCAATTTTGAAACCTACCACTTCACGCCACATTGCAACGGCACGCACACAGAGTGTGTGGGGCATATCGCTTCGCAGGCGATTTATGTACATGATGTCCTGAAAGAAAGCTTCTCTTTAGCTACTCTGCTGAGTATCAGGCCTGTAGCAGCGACAGATACAGCTGATAGCTATCAGCCTCAGTTGAATGATGACGACTTCGTCATTGACCGGGCAAGTCTGGAAGCTGCCTTGACAAAGGTGAAAAGGCCCTTTTTCGGGGCCCTGATCATTCGGACTTTGCCCAATGGCAAAGACAAAAAATCACGCGATTATATGCAGCATGTGCCGCCATTTTTCACCAATGATGCCATGCAATGGATACACGAAAAAGGTTTTACCCATTTGCTGGTGGATATGCCCTCTGTAGATCGCCTTTTTGACGAAGGCAAACTGAGTAACCACCATATCTTCTGGCAGGTGCCAGCGGGGGTATTGGAGGTGGATTTGACAAATCCGTTGACGGCGAAGCGCACCATCACGGAGATGGTGTTTGTACCGGATGAGGTGTTGGATGGGGGGTATTTGTTGGAAATGCAGCTTGCTGCTTTTATGAGTGATGCGGCTCCAAGTCGGCCTCGGCTTCGAAGAATTGGACGCTGATTTACACTGATGGTTATGATTTTTTATGTTCAAACAGCGCAAATCATAATGATCATAAAAAATCTGCGTCAATTCTTTTTATCCTATCGTAACCAAATCCTGATAGGCCGGATGCCGCTTTATATAAGCCTTAATAAAAGGGCAAAGTGGCAAAACCTTCTTCCCCAACTTCCGGGCAAAGTCAAGTGACTCCCGGGCAAGTTTGCTGCCCACTCCTTTGCCTTCCAGCGCCCGAGGCACCTCGGTATGAGTGAACACTATCATATTGGGCCGATTCATATATTCGGAAATGGCCACCAACTCACCGATTTTGAGTTCAAAGCGGTTCTTTTCCTCATTTTGGACGACATGGTATTGATTCAGGTCTATTTCCATTTTGTGTTTGTTTGAGCTTTCTGTTAGCTTAACAGACATCATTTAGCAATTGTTTCTTCATGCTAACTTACCTAAAAAAGCGCATTCAATCCTTCGGTTATGCCATAAAAGGCATTTTTACCTTTTTTCGGCACACCCCCCATGCCCAGATCCATCTGCTGGCCATTCTTGTCATTTCTATTTTAGGCCAATATCTCGGCCTCAGCCGCATCGAATGGTGCATCATCGTGGCCTGTATGGGCCTGGTGATTGTGGCAGAGGCCCTCAATTCGGCGATTGAATATGCCGTAGACCTGGCATCGCCGGAAAAGCATCCCCTGGCCGCAAAGGCCAAGGATGTGGCAGCAGCAGCTGTGCTGCTGGGCGTGATATTTTGTGGCGTGGTGTGGGGGATGATTTTTCTTCCCAAGATTTGGGAAGTGTTAACTTAAATGAGGGCGGCATTGCCGATCCACATCTCGCAGGCTCCTAGCCTGTAAATATCGGTCGGCAGTCGGAACTGCCTCCCTGCGATTTAACAAGGCGCAAATGCGCCTCGCAGACTTATCAAAATGTGCCACAGCCACAAATCTTAAATGATGGGAGGCATTTCCAAATGCCGACCACAACTCATCGCATTGAAAATGCCGATCCGACCCATCAACCTGTAAAAGCCAAAATGGCTTCAATATCCTCATCCGTGAGGTTGGGATTGGCCAGCATGATGGCTCCGCCATATTCTTCAAACAAGGCGACAGCCTTGCTATCCCCCTCCTTCACGAGCTTCTGCGAATCCCGTATCCAGTCAAAAAGCCAGGCTTTTTCGGAGGCGTATTTCTGTCCGATTCCCGCCAAAGGCGGGCCCACGACAAGACGATCCATCTTGTGGCAGGCGCCACAATACGCTTTGAATAGCTTCTCCCCAGCTTTTTGCTGGGCTGTAAGTTCGGGTGCTGGCGGCGCAGCCGCCACGGGAGTAGGATTGCTTCCCCCCAATGCTGGCATAGGAGGCCAGTTTATCTGAAAGGAAAAATAGGCGAAACTCAGAATCGCCAGAAAGGCAAGAATTGCAGTAATGGAAAAGAATTGCTCTTTGAAAGTCATGACATTTCAGTATCTTTTGAAAGTTTAATAGATTAAGATACGGAAATGTCGTTTTTTTGTGTCGTTTTTTAACCTTAAAAAAGCCCCAAAAACTTCTTCTTTGGCAACTTCACAAAGAGCTCAAAGCGCTCTTCCTTGCATTCATAGATTTCGATGAAATACCCGCCTGAATCGCACTTTCCGCTTTCGAGATCGAAAGCAAATCTGTGCAGCGGGCAGACAATCTGCCCCTGCCCGTTGATTTTGCCCGCGTGGAGCGGGCCTCCGGCATGCGGGCAGCGCGCATCAAATGCGCGCCAGCGATCACCCCAATAGGTGACAGCCAGTTTTTTCCCTTTCACTTTTACATGAAAAAGTTTGCCTGCTGCCGCTTCTGAGACTTCACGGGCGTTGATTTCGGGTATAGGATGCCAGTTCATAGGAATAATTAGAAGATAAGAAGATGTGAGGATTCGCAAATTAAAGAAACTATCCATTGTTTTATTCTGCATCCTCAAATCCTCTAATTCTCCCATCCTCAAATCCTCTAATTTTCTTACCTTCGCTCGGTGAACGCACGGATACTCAAAGGCATATTACTTCTGACTTCTATCTCGCTGGCAATTTTGCTGGTGAGGCTTCACTATAACTTCTCCATTGGAGCGGGATTTTCCTGGGGATCGGGCGGTAGCCTGCAGATAATCCTCTACCAAAGTACCTTTGCAGCCTTTTTACTCGCCACGGGGATTTACATCCGTCAGGTTTTTACCAGAATTGAGCGCCTGGATGTGATTACCATGTTATGGCGCTTATTTATCATTGGGATGGTAGGCATCACCCTGATGTTGGCCATGCTGATGCTGAAGCGGGTGATGGTGCAAAATTTCAATGCCAGCAGCATGGGTATTTTGGCACCGATCTTCTTTATAGGAGGTATTTATGCTCTGATTATTTTTTTCCTTTCAGCCATTTTTATCTTCCGACGCTTTATTCTTTACCAGAAAAACAGGCGTAAACTTTTCAGTTGGAACCTCTTCCAGGTTTTTTTGCTTATCGCTTTGGTGATGACTGTGAAGCAGTTTATGCTTATACTGGTGGGAAATAATGCCAGCAGCCTGGCTACCCTGGATACGGTCATTACCGTCATTTATGCCGCTTTGTTGTTGCTGCTTTCTACAAGCCTGAGTTGGACGGCCTACCTCAATTTTAACCAAAAATTGAAGGCGCTGGGACTTTTTACCCTGGTTATCGTCGTTTCCGTAACCTACCTGATGGCTCTGGGGCAACTTCCTGAAGAGCTCTTCGTATCTGGCTTGCCCAATCCGGTAATGAAGGGCTATCTGGAAATGAAGTTTATTAGTTACATAGCTGCATTTACCCTCTCATACAGTGTTGTATCCATCCTGGTATTGTTTTTCAATTTGCCTACCAGCTCGGTATTTGAATTGAAAAGCTCTGAAATTGCCAATTTCAACAAAATCAACCAGGCGATCCAGGGCAATCTTGATTTTGACGAAATCCTTCATACCCTGCTGGATGCAAGCATGCTTTCTGCCAATGCGCAGGCAGGATGGATCATGGTACATGAAGGAGAGGAGAGCCGTATTCACAGCCGTAAAGGCATTTCTGAACCAGAAATAAATAGCATTCTGGCGGCCGATGATGTGTTGAATATCATCCAGGCTGATAAGCTTATGTATCAGGTGAAAAACCTGAAACGCCATAAGAATCTGAAGAAAATAGATACTCGCTATAAGGCACTCGTTGGCTTGCCGATACTCGTTAAAAACGAGGGTTTTGGTCTGCTTTTCGTCATGAATGAGGTTTCCAACTCATTTGAAGACGTGACCTTGGGGTCCCTGACATCCTTTGCGGAGCAGGCCGGAACGGCGATCGAAAATGCAGGTTTGATCAAAAATGCGATCAACCTGGAACGCTACCAGGAGCAACTGAAGATCGCAAAGGAAGTACAGAGTCAGCTGCTGCCCAGCCGCCTGCCCGAGTCGGATCGGGTGCAGTTTGCCGTCATCAGCGAGACCGCTGATGAAGTAGGAGGGGACTATTTTGACATTCTTCAGGAAAATGAAGACATCTTCCGCATCGCCATCGGCGATGTCTCGGGCAAAGGCACCACCGCTGCCTTTTATATGGCAGAAGTCAAAGGCATTTTTCATGCCTTGAGCCTCACGGGTGTAAGCCCCAGGGCCTTTGTCAACTATGCCAACCAGGCGATAGCCAAATGTTTCCAAAAAGGCTTTTTCTTTACCCTGACCTATCTGGAGATGGATTTGAAGAAGAAAAAGCTGGAAATGATACGTGCAGGACATTGCCCGGCCTTCTTTTATCAGAAAGCAAGCGATAGCATCTGTATTCATAGGGAAGGGACCCTGGGGCTGGGCCTGGTGCGGGACGCTTCTTTTGAGAAGTATGTGAAAAAGGCAGAAACCATTTCTTTTGAGCCGGGTGATTTCATGGTATTGTATACCGATGGGATCATAGAAGCCCGCAACTCAGCCGATGAAGAATATGGCTACGACCGCTTTCAGGCTGTCCTGGAAAGCAATAAAGAAGTGACTCCCAAGAAGTTGGGCGCCGAAATCATGAAATCTGTCACCAACTTTGCAGGGCAGGATATCCATGATGACTTTACCGTCTTAATCATTAAGTTTTTATAACATTATTAATAACTAAGATACCTAACCATCGTATCTGAGAAAAATGGAGATCAAGCAAGAAAAACAAAATAGCTATATCAGTCTGGCTCCCATAGGAGATCTGGACGCCAATTCTTCACTCGAAATGGATGAGTGTATCCAGGATTGGTTGGAAAAAGGCGAAAGCAATTTCCATATAGATGGACAGGAGTTGAAATATATCTCAAGTGCTGGCATTGGCGTATTTATTTCTCATCTTGATGAGATTCGCGCCCGGGGAGGAAAGATTATCTTTTCTCATCTCTCTGCAAGCGTTTTTGACGTATTTAAATTATTGGGATTGACCGAAATCGTTACCATCGTAAAAGAAGGAGCTGAAATTGCTCCTCATTTCTGATTATGAAGCAGGAAATTCAGGTAAAATGTAGCAAGGGAAATCTCGCGTTGATCCGGGATTTTGTCAATAGATGGTTAGATGAGCAGGAAGTCAAAGGCGTCCTGGCCAATCAAATCGTACTTGCCATAGATGAAGCATGCTCCAATTGCATGATCCATCATCACAATTGTGACGGAAGGAGTAAAATCGAAGTGGGGCTTAATTATGAAGGGGAAACCATCTACGTAGAAATCAAAGACAGCGGAAAGGCTTTTCCCATTGACCAATACAAGCCGCAAGCGATCAACGACATCATCCGGAAACGAAATAAGGGAGGGATGGGAATATACCTGATCAATCAAATCATGGATGAAATTGAAATAGAACAACAGAATGATCATTTTATCTACAAATTTGCGAAGCATTTAGGGTAGAAGGATAATTAAAAGATATATGTAAATTGCTGGGGATCGGTTTTTTCCGATCCCTTTTTTTATTCTTTGTCACACCCCACAAAAATTGTGATTATATGTTGATCCCCAGCTTATTGCTCAAGCAGCTGCACACTTTTGGCAGCCTTCAAAATACGCCCGAAGGCGTCAAGTTTTCCCTCAAAAACAGACTCAGCGATGCGACGCTTACAGGTATTTCCAAACTGGAAATAGCGGGTCATGCCATTCCATTAAGTAAAATCCTCATCAAATCAGATGATGGTGTGTCCTTTTCTCCTGATCAGATCAGCAAAGACAAGCCTGTCGATTTTCCTTTGAGAAAAGTAATAGATGTACATGCAGAGATGGACCATTTACCGGAAGGTAAATACAAAATCCAAATCACCTTTGAGGCCAAACCCTTTGGCAAACTCAACCTCAAAGTGGAGGATTCCATCACTACAAAGGATGAAGAGCGGGTGGTCATTCCGCGCAGCAAAGGGGATGATTATGACAAACCGGCAATCAAATCGCGTCAGGATTTTGTGGAAAAATATACAGGGAAAAAGCTGGAACACATTCCCCATTATTCCTTTGATCCCCATATCACAGCCGGAAATTGCGAGCATTTTATAGGCGTAGCACAGGTGCCCATGGGCATAGCAGGCCCCCTGCTGGTTAATGGTGAGCATGCACAAGGAGAGTTTCTCATTCCGATGGCTACCGCTGAAGGCACACTCGTTGCCTCTTATAACCGGGGCATCAAGCTCATCAACGCCTGCGGCGGTGTCAAGTGTACCGTGGTAGACGATGCCATGCAGCGTGCTCCTGTATTTGTGATGGAAGATGCCCGCGCTGCGCGCGAGTTTATCAAGTGGGTCAAAGCCCACGAAAGCGAGATCGCAGAGCGCGCAGAGGCCACTACCCGTTCGGGTAAGCTCTCTTACATAGACTGTTACCAGGCCATAAAGATGGCCTATCTGCGTTTCAACTTCACTACCGGCGATGCCGCCGGACAGAATATGGTGGGCCGCGCCACCTTTGCCGCCTGCTCCTGGATACTCGATGCATACAAAGATGCCCCGATCAAGCATTTTTACCTCGAGTCCAACCTCGCCACGGACAAAAAAGCTTCTCAGGTAAATATCATGCACACCCGAGGCAAACGCGTCACAGCCGAGGCTGTCATCAAGCGCGACGTGCTCAATAATTTCATGCGGGTAGATACCAAAACCCTGGCATATCATGCCGGAGTTGCCAATATCGGCTCCATCCTCTCCGGTGCCAACAACAATGGCCTGCACTCTGCCAATGGCATCACGGCCATGTTTATCGCCACGGGACAGGACGTCGCTAACGTCTCCGAATCCTCCGCGGGCATCATGTATGTCAACCTGACGGAAGAAGATGATTTGTACATCTCTATCACCATTCCTTCCCTGATTATCGCCTCTTATGGCGGAGGGACAGGCCTGGCTACCCAAAAGGAGTGCCTGGAGTTGCTGGGTTGCTATGGGACTGGTAAGGTGAAAAAACTTGCAGAGATCATTGCGGGCGTGGTGCTGGCTGGTGAGTTATCGCTGGCTTCAGCGATTTCTTCGAGTGACTGGGTTTCCAGTCATGAGCAGTATGGGAGGAATAGGTAGGATCGAATAATATAAAGGACGAACTCAACTTTTTGAGGTTCGTCCTTTTTAAATAATGATGTTTGAGTCTTTTACTTTATTATCCAATAGGTAAGTCCCCAATTAATAAAAAGGTAACCAAATCGACTACTTTCAAATCTATTTACTCCTTTGTTATATCTTTTGATCCAAGTTCTTCCATAGCCTATATTGAAATTTCCAGCTAATCTTTTTCGAGAATATTCAATTGCCACACCAGCTGCTGGATTTCTGGCTTTATTGATATGGCCGCTATGAAAAATATTAGATTTAGTGATATTGGTTAGGCCAGCAGAGGGCTCAGCATAAAATTCAAGAATTGAAAATCCTACAGTAGATTTAAGCTGAAATTTACCTTTACTCCAGAAAGCGTAATGGTACAAACTTGAAAAACCTCTTGGATTCCATGATGAGTAAAGTTCTCTAAAACGGCTAACGTCATATATATCATATTGGATAAGTAGATCATGTTTTTTTATCCCAAGTACAATTGCTGGAGATATGTAAGATAGCCTTTCCCCTCTAAAATAGGTCCAGGCTAAAGGTTTTGCTCTATTTGTAGAAGTGTGTATAGAAAGTCCTACCCTTAACTTGTCTTGATTTGTAGAAGTCTTATTCTGCCCTATTGTTAGCAAAAAACTACTGATAAATAGGTAGATAAAAATAAATAACCGCATAAGCTTCAATATTAATTGAGGATGTTAAAAATCATAGTTCTACTAATTTTATTACTGCTAGTTAGGTTAAGGAAATAATAACCTCCAGGATATCCACTTAAATCAATTTGGATGGGCAATTTGGCTCCTTTAAGATGGCTTAATTCTTGGCCCAAGGAATTTAAAATTCTAATGTCAGTGGAAATCTCATTATCGTTTTCGGCTTCGATATTAATAAAACTGGAGCAAGGGTTCGGATAAATCTTAAACATCAATTCATCCTTCTCAACATAAGAAGTTTGCGCTAACCTTTCTGGTACGGGTTCATAATTAATTCCACATTCTTGTGGGTCATCACATGGGGCAATTTCGGCCGTTAATTCTGCACCTCTTTCAACTTTAAATCCAGGAAGCAGACTAATCTTTGTTCCTGCTTTAAAAACATATTGAGATTTATTTGTAGGGAAATAGGTAGAGTTTTTCATTATTTCAGTGGAAATATTATTCGGTGCTGCCGTGATCGTGTTTCCTGCTTGTATGGTAATTTCATTTTTTTGTTGCCAATCATTTCCGGGGTACATTTTTCCTACAATACTAATATTGGGCTGGCATGCGTTTAGAGGATCAATGCCATCTAAGGTTTCCCCACCTCCAAGAAAATTATACCAATCAAAACCTAAATCATGAAGAGATTTAAGCGCTCCGTGAATAGCTGGTGTTGATCTGTCATCACATGTTTGGAAATCTTGACTTTGTATGGAACTGATTCTATGATCTTCTAAAAAAGAAGGGGCACCAGAAGAACCATCTTCAATTATTCCTGTTTGATTATAATTTACTTCATAGCAGGTAACAAGATTCGGATAAAAAGGAAGATCTTTTTGTGATTTATCAATTTCAGCATCTGTGATTTTTTTTAAATCACCTTTAGGGTGATGAATTGTCGTAATTTCGTCGGATGGCCAATTATTTCTATTTGACCTATTCCAACCAGCAAAAAATATGTTATACCCAAGAGGGATTATTGAGGTAACTCTCAACAATCCTATATCAGGGCAACCGGAACCCTCTGAAAAGGTTAATACTTCCACTCCAACAGTCGACATTCTATCATTACCTTTGACGATTCCACATTGAGGTGTTTGGAAGTTGTAATAAATAGTCCATAACTCTGGCTTGACTATAGCAGTGGGGTTGGTATTGGCTGGAGTTGGAGGAATCAGTAAGCGGTGGATACAATGCTTTGCAGTTAAGATATAGGGATCAAAATTATTATTCGTATTATTTACAAGAACCCCTGAACAATAGTTCCATCTTCCTTCTTCCATTGCATTTTCTTCACGAAACTCAATTTTTACAACAGAGCGTATTTCATTACACCATTCATTCGCCCATGGAGTACAGTTTACGTCAGTTTGACAGGCTGCAGCATCTCCCAACTGATCAACATTTGTAAATATGTGAACAATTTCATTAAAATGAAGTGAAGAGTGTGAAACATCTTCCTGAGAAACGTTGTATTCAACAATTAATTCTTTCCCAAATATTGAAGCTGTTCCAAATTTCATGTGATCCTTATTATTGTACGCTGTAAATGCACCATATATGCTACTTTTGTCTGGCCTATAAAAGAATAAAGAACCTGATTTGGGTAAATGGAATCTATCAAAAATGGCTTTAAAACCATTCGCGGTAGGCGAAAAAATCCGCAAGCGCCAGACAAGCATCCCATTGGCTAAGGTATCCCATTGGCCATATTGGCAGAGATCGATATCTACTGGAATGCTGACCCCAAATGTATTGGAGGTAAAATGAGAGGGTTGATTGTGGACATGATCTAATGAATCATTGTTGTATGCAGGTAATACATACTCACTAACCATCGGTTTCAGCTTGTATGCATCGCTCAAGGGATCTATTGGTAGAGAGACCTGAGCAAAATGGGGGTTGAGTAAATATATGAGGAAGAAAGCCATCAGTGATGACTCTTTTCCTAAAAGTAGTATTTTCATTTTTGTTATTTTAGTTGATAATCAATCAATTCAAAAGTCGAATCTGGCGTAAGAACAGAGGAAACATCTTTAAGAATAATACCAACATTTTTGGCATACCAAAGCCTGTTAAATTCTATATCGCCCTGAATTTCGAGCACATCTCTATAAATATGGCCATGTAAATTGACTGAATCGATCAGCCTATACTTGCTAGAAGGTTGGGTGAAGGATTGAGTTTCCTTATCCCATCGTATCATTAATTCTGTACCAACGGTAAAAAGAATCCGCATCCTTTCCCATTCTTCATTTGTGGAAATGATTGCCCAAAAATTCTGCGTTTTAGTAGATTGATACTCAATATGATACATCTCTCCTATATAAGGCGTCCCGATGAAGCCCCCCTCGGTTTTATTGCTAACAATCGTAGAGTCAATATCTCCACTCGCACTATCCCTATAAATATAGAGGCTACCTTCATTAGCAAAAGTAAAATAACTTTTCATTTCTTCTGATAAAGGAATAAAAGGCTTTTCTACAATATAATCATCAAATTTACATGCTGTAAGAGCTGAACAAAAAAACAGAAAAATGGCAAATATATATTTCATGTGTTTATTCTTTTGCCTTCTCAGAAGAAGATTTGTTTTCAGTCTTCAATGTTGTTAATTCCTTTTCCAAGGAGCTTATTTTCTTTTGTAATTCAATTACATAGAGTGTAAGTTCTTCAATTTTCTCTAAAGACTTGAGCTGTAGTTCTCTAAGATCAATACTTCCAATTTCTGCATACTCTTCTGCAGAATTAATATTTGGAAGGTGTTTGTTTTCTTGAATAAACCTGTCCAATTCCTCTAATGACATAAGGTTGTACTCAGGTTCAAAAACGAAATCAGGAATCGTAACAAGGTCCACATCCAATTTTCTGCATCGGACTTCACCTATATCATCTACCTCAAATTCATTAATTCCGGTAGTCTTACTTTTCAGCAAAAACCCTCCTTCAATGTGAAGTGTTGCCACTGGATCGGGTTGAGCAACTCCAATTCCAACTTGCCCACTGGCTGTGACAACCATATTTTGGACAAAACTTCCTCCCGTATTCTGCATAAAACGTATTTCCCCCTGACTTCCTCCATTGCCATTGCCAGCAGTTAAAGAAATGTGACCAGGTCGTGAAGTACTTCCGTTTCCCCAAAGATTGATGCAACCTCCATCATTGGTTTCAGTATTGGCACACAGTTGAAATTGCGTATTGCTATTCTGTTCTCCAATTATTTTGGGAACACTTAATTCGGTGCTGATATGACCCGCTCCGTTTACATCTAATGCTTTTTGTGGCAATGCGATTCCAATCCCTACCTTTCCATCTTTATCAATTCTAATTCCTTTATTCCCACTAGTCCACGGCCCAAGAACAAAACCAGCATCTTGATTTTTAGCCCCACTTGCTAAGCCATCAGAAAAAAATATTCCTAAGTCCCCACTTTCCGAAAGGTAGTTAAAGCCACCACTTCCTAAATTAGGTACAATAAACAGTTCTTGTGAAGAACCATCTTTTATGAAGTGAGCGGCACCAAATTGATAGGTTGAAGGGACTGTGACCGAAAGGCCACTACCTCCATTAACTCCTGCCCCAATACCAATGGGGGTGGTGATATTACAGCTTGTAAGTGGGTTTGTCCCACAAAAGAGTTGAGCATTTAAGGAAGAAAAAGCAAAGAGTGGAATAGTAACTAATGCTAAGGTCTTAAAAATAGGGGGGGTGAAAATTTCATTTTGTTAAAATAATTTGGGTTGATTAAACATAGATAAAAGGGTGCCTTGACTCATCACAAGTGTATGAAGAGAATTGAAAATGGAAAATTAGGCTATCATAAAACTTGGGTTAGGTTAAGGCTTTAGGAACAGTGACAAAATAAATCATCGAACTAATTGTTATCTTGCTGATAAAAAGAAATGACTCCTTACTCTTCTGACATAGAGGCAAAAATGGTGACTTACTACACAAGTTTACCTGAAAAATCT
>JAUIGE010000016.1 GCA_030430205.1 Bacteroidia bacterium
TCAACTTGAAAAAATTTGTTTGCTTGCTTTGCTAGAAGATGATGTCGGATTACAGTTTTTCAAAGAACGATTAAAAGAGGATATTATCAAGTAAGATACTTCGACTTTTGAATGAACACGACTAATTTCAGACCATCAATTGGGGGCTGAAGTTTATCATCATATTTTTCATATATGATACAGCGCTGGTACTGCTGTACCAATTACTGGATGTGAAATGGATGAGTTTGCCCTGGCAACCGATCTCGCTCATCGGTATCGCGGTGGCTTTTTACCTGGGATTTAAAAACAATTCCTCCTACGAACGGCTTTGGGAAGCCCGCAAGATATGGGGCGGCATCGTCAATACTTCCCGTTCCTTCACTGTTATGGCGCGGGACTTCATCGTGAATGAAGAAGGCAAGTCGGACTTCTCCGAAAGTGAACTGCAAAAGAAGCGCAAGACCCTTGTACATCGGCATGTCGCCTGGGTACATGCCCTGAGCCTGGAGCTTCGCAAGGTCAAATCCTGGGAGCACAATAGCGCCAACGATCACGCCTTTCGCGAAAATTTTGGCACCAACTATGACGAGAAAAAATTCGAAAAGCTGAAAGCCTACCTCTCTGAGGAGGATTATGCTTATATGATGAGCAAAGGCAACAGGCCCTCCCACCTGCTGAGCATACAGTCCCGGGAGATGATGGCGTTGCGGCAGGAAGGATCTTTGGAACACTTTCGCCACCTGGAGATGCAGGGCCTCCTCACGGAGCTATACGGCTTGCAGGGCAAGTCCGAGCGTATCAAAAATTTCCCTTTTCCCCGCCAATACGCTACCGTGAATTTCTTCTTCACCGTGCTCTTCGTCGTTTTGCTGCCTTTGGGGATGCTGGATGTATTTGCTGGCCGTGAGATAGACTGGCTTATATGGCTTTCCATCCCCTTTTCGGTTATGGGTTCCTGGGTCTTCTGGACCATGGAGATGATCGGAGACTATAGCGAAAATCCCTTTGAGGGATTGTACAACGATGTGCCCATCTCTTCGATGGCCACAGGCATCGAGATCGACATCCGGCAGATGCTGGACGAAAGCGACCTGCCGGAAGCGATGAAGCCGGAAGGCGTCTTTAAGATGTTGCTGTAGGGGAAACCATCTTCTTAATCAAAGCAATCTGCCCCAAATGATAGTGGCAGTGCTCAATGATTCCCTGGATATTGCGGTAATAATTGCCATACTTTTCATCCGAAAAAGTCTCCCACAGCTGATGCTCAGGCAGGGCTTCGACCAGGTCGGAAAATCTTTCCGCATCTGCCCATACCTTGTTAAGCAAGGCTGACCAATCATTCTGAGAGCGGATTGGAGGCACATCAAAGCTATACTTGTCATGTGCGTCTAGCGGCCTGCCTTCCAATACTTCCATTGCAGCCTGCACAAAATAATGGATATGGTACACAAGCTTTGCGATGGTATTGAATGAATAAACCTGCGTGGTGGCCTGTTGCCAGCTCACATCGGCGAGCTGCTCTTTCAGGTTGGATGAAGTCCAGTTGGGGCCGAAGTGGATTTCCCTGAAGTGCTTTGCCAGGTGAAAGGGGAGGTTCATATCTTTTTTTCTAAAAATAAGGCGGCTCGGAGAATTAAAAAAGACCCATTTGGGCATTTCATCCTACCCACATCATCCTAATGATTACCTCATGAGCCGAATAACCACATTCCCCGCTTTCTCTCCACTGTCCACGTAGCGATGCGCTTCTACCATCTCTTCCAGGGGATAACTACGGTCAATGACCGTTTTTAATTCCCCTGCTGTCACCGTAGTCGCGTGTATTTTGATGAGAACCTCATCCTCTTTGGGTGTAGGGATGGGGATATCCCGAAGCTCAAGCACTTCCGGCGGGCCATATTTCGTGACGACAATTGCTTTCATATTTTGCTTTTACAGTAAGTCGCCTCTTCACTTGGCTTTGTTACAGAGAAAAATATTGTCCTTCTTCCCAAATCCTCAAATCCCTAATTTGCATCCCAATCAGTGATTTATCCATGTATAAGCAGCTGTTGCTCTTCTTCCTTTTCCTTTCCCCATCTCTGCTTTTCTGCCAGGAAGCAAGCTGGATAGATGGCACCCGCTATCGCCTTACCCAGGGCTTTGCCTCCTTTATGCCCCAACCTTTGTGGGGGCGCTATCTCTATTTGGAGCATTGGCAGGCAGTGCCGCCCCGTGACATCCAGTGGGGCCTCGGGCTGCGCACGACTTATGTCACCGAGGAGGAACGGCCTTTTGGTTCCTATGTCTACCAGATCGGGGAAAGGCGTTTTGAAAAAACGCTGATGCTGGAACTGACGGCGACGCCGGCTTTGGTGATCTTCTATGTGCATCGCGCAGGCAGCAAATTTGCGGGGCGGTTTCGCCTGGAAGTGCCCGTAGGGCTGGCCGCGCTCATCGGCGGAGGCGAGAAGCTGGAGCGGATCGATCCGATCATCGTAGATGGCAGGGTAGTGGGAGAACGGCCCATTTGGCACAGAGAAGGCCCTTTTTTGCTGCGACCTACGCTGGGAGCAGGCTTTTCCTACACCCACAGGATCACAGCTAAATGGGCGATAGGCACACAGTGGGGATATATCGGAATATTGGAAATGGGCGGCAGCATGCGTGGCGGATTTCTGTTGGAAAGAAGAATCTAAGAATCCGGTTGTCCTTATAGGAAAAGTAAAAGAATATGTTGTTACGCTGGAAATGCATGGCATTTATGTCTTGGGGTTCCCGGATAAAATGCCTTCGCAAAGCCTTGGCATTTTTCCGGGATGACGCCTTTGGCGTTGGAGTGGGTAAGCTTCTCAGGCAGGCAAAAGCCTGCCGAAACCCGTCCATGCCCCACGGCTGTGCCGTCATGCCGGAATTTTTCGAGGTTTTGGGAGGAAAATATCCGGTATCTCCAAGGCATAAGCGCAGTGCGCTTTATATTCACAATTTATTTTTTATCAACCCTTAGAGAAAAATATTCCCCTACTTTCCCTTCTGTTGATTCTTTACTTTGTGGTTAAATCAGCGATTTCTCTATGCTCAACCGCCTATTCCTTTTCTCTCTTTTCCTTTTCCCCACCCTGCTTTTCTGCCAATTTGAAACCTGGATTGATGGAAAACGCTTCCGCGCCACCCAAGCTCACGGAACTTTCGAAAGACTGCCACTTCGATCCTATACCTTATCATGGGAGTATTGGCAACCGATGGACACCGATGACCTCCAGGGGGGACTAGGCCTTCATCTGTTGTATATAGAAAGAGACCCCTTCAGGGATGAGCCCTACACCCTACAAGTGGGGGATAGAAATTTCGATGGATCCCTGGCTCTGGGGCTCAGTACAAATTTTGGGGTGAATATTTTTTATGTGAATGACAAAAGAGCCACTTATTCGGGGCGGTTTCGTCTGGAGATTCCCGTCAGCATTGAGGCTTTTATCAGTGGAGGGGAAAAGCTGGTACAAAGAATACCCATTACCCGACCGGGCCGCGGCAGCGATGAAAGATTGATTTGGCATAAAGAAACGATTGCATTACTCCGCCCCTCATTGGGGCTTGGCCTTTCCTATACCCACAATTTTACCCATAATATCAGCCTGGGGGCACATTTTGAATATATGTGGATTCCCGGCCTGGGCATATACCAGCAAGGAGGGATCATGCTGGAATTCCGCCAAAAAAGGCGCTGGTAAAAAAAAAAGATTATATTTTTTTCAAAAAGTGTTGATGAGGATGAGGCGTCTGCGTCTAATACGGGCAAAGACTAAAAAGGAAATCTGAACCAAACCCTTTTCATCATGAATCACACAATGGAATCCCCCAAAGCCCGGCTCCTTACTTTGCGAGCCATGACACTGACAGAGTTGCTGGTAGTACTGGCGATATTGGGCATCTTGCTCCTGCTGGCTTTTCCAGCGCTCAAGCCCCTGATCAGCCGTACCTACGCCATGGAGGCGCGCCAAAACCTCAAGCACCTCGCCAACCTACAGGAAAGTCATTTCCTCGAACACATCCGCTACGCCGAGGAGCTGCCCCAACTGGGCTTCCAGCAAGCGAAGCTTGTCACACAGGAAAATGGCACCGCCCATTACCAGGTAGAAATCCTGCAGGCAGGAGCTGACGAATTTCTGGCGAGAGCCACCTCCGTCACAGACTTTGACGGAGACGGTATCTACAACGTCTGGGAAGTGAATAAAAACGGGCAACCACGTGAAATGACGCCGGATTGACTCCTCCATTTCCCACAAAAAGAAAGGAGGATACAACCATGTACTATTTCATCATCGCTTGTTTATGCGGAATAGCCATCTTTTGGCAGGACATCAAAACACGGGAGATACACATCCTGCCCGTGCTCCTGCTCGCCGGAAGTGGTCTGCTATTTCACTGGAAAAAACTGGGTAAAACAGCCCTTTTATCATTTGGCATCAACCTCAGCTTTGTTGCTTGTATGCTGCTCTGTGTGCTTGTCATCTATCGTCTGAAAGGCGAAAAACAGATCATGGACCGCATGCTCGGCTGGGGAGATATCGTGACTTTGGCTGCCCTGGCAGCCTGGATGGAGCCCCCAAGATTTTTGTTCTTTTATACGGCAGCGACCGTTTTGATCGCAACTGCCTTCGGTATGCTGAGATGGGTAGGCCGGGTCGATCCGGCCTATCCCATCCCCCTCGCAGGCTGGCTAAGCCTCCTGTTCAATTGTTACCTGACCTATTATTTTTTGGTATAAAATGGAATCCTCAAGCCCCCAAATAGACCCCACCCTCCTCAGCCTGCTGACAGCAGAGCAGGCACATGCCTTCCGGGCAGTGCCGCTAGCCAAAAAGGACAATGTCCTGCAGCTCTGGGGAGACGATACGACCCTGACCAAAAAATCACAGATACGATTAGTTTTAGGTTGTGACATTGAGGCATGTAAATTGGAAAAGGTGTCCCTGGATCGCCTGCTACTCATGTACTATCCCCGCCCGGGGGCAACAAATAGTATCCGGCAGGATGGAAATGAAGGGGACACCATCCAGTTTGTCAATCAGGTGATTGAAAGTGCCGCAGGCATGGGCGCGAGTGACATCCACATCGAGCGCTATGAAGAAATGGCCCGCATCCGCTTTCGCTGGGAAGGCCGCCTGGTAGAGAAATACAAAATCCCTCTCGCCCAATACAATGGCCTGATCAGCCGCCTGAAAATCATGGCGGAGCTGGACATCGCCGAGCGGCGATTGCCGCAGGATGGCAGAATCCATCTGCAGCTCGGCACCCAAAGCGTAGACATACGCCTTTCCACCATCCCTGGCAAGCAGGGAGAAAAAGCCGTCCTCCGCCTGCTCATGCGTTCGCAGGCCCAACTCAATCTGCATGCCCTGGGCATGCCTGCCCGGGAGCAGAGCGAATACGAATCCGCCATCCAGGCTCCCAACGGCATCATCCTGATCACCGGCCCTACGGGCAGCGGCAAAACCACCACCCTCTACGCTACGCTCAACAAACTGAACGCGCCCGAGCGCAATATCCTCACCGTCGAGGACCCTGTCGAGTACAAACTCGAAGGCATCAACCAGCTACAGGTCAAGCCCGAAATCGGGCTGGATTTTGAGCGCGCCCTGCGCGCCTTCCTGCGGCAGGACCCTGATATCATCATGGTAGGCGAGATCCGCGACCTGCCTACGGCGCAGATCGCCGTGAGAGCTGCCCTGACGGGCCACCTCGTCTTCTCGACCCTGCATACCAACAATGCCTGGGATGCCATCACCCGCATGGCGGATATGGGTGTGGAGCCTTATCTGCTCGCAGCTGCGCTACGCATGATCGTCGCGCAGCGACTGGTGCGCGTACTTTGCACCAACTGCAAGCTGCAGACAGAGAAAAACTGGATCCCCCAGGGCTGCCCCCAATGCCATTATACAGGCTACCAGGGCCGAAAAGCAAGCTTTGAAGTGCTGCCCATCCGAGGCGAATTGCTGGAGTGGATCAAGCAGCGAAAAGGCAGTAGCCGGGAGGCCCTGCAACACATCGGCATAAACAGCCTGGAAGACAACCTGCTCGACATGGTGAATAAGGGTGAAAGTTCACTCGAAGAAGTTCTCACCCATTTATCAAGATAATCATGAAAAAGATATTAGCCCTTTTACTCATCTCGCTTTCGCTCCAGCTCGCTGCCCAGCAGACAGATAAATGGCAGCAACTCCAGCTGCAGCTGGATGTCTGGGCTGAGAGCATGCCTGCACTGAATGATTCGGTGAACCTGAGTTTGCAGGATGTGCCTTTGCACGAGTATGTGCGTGCCATCGGCAGAGCCCATCAGCTCAATGTATTTATCGAAAATACCCCCCAGCTGCGCATGACACAGCGCCTGACCAACGAACCCGTGAAATCAGTATTTTACTTTATCTGCCGCCAATATCAATACAAAATAGTATTGACAGGTGGGATTTTTAGCTTTTTGCCGGATATCCCTGCACCCAAAATATGGATCAAAAAAGCCAATATTTCCTATCAGGATAGCCTGCTGAGCATGGACCTCCGGCAGGACAGCCTGCTCAGCGTGATCAGAGAAATCAGTCGCCTGACGGGCCAGAAAATCATTGCGCAGCAAGGAAGCGAAAAACTGCTAACAGTTTTTATATCCCCTTCGACCGTGGAGCTGGGGTTGGAGTTGCTGGCAAAGGCCAATGGCCTGATACTGAGCCGCAACCGCAAAGGATACTTTGTGCTGGCGAATGGAGAAGGCAGGCTGGCTGCCGCCACTTCTGCACACGCCCAGGCGGTTTCTGCCCAAAGAAGCAGCGGCAATTTTTCCGTGGAAGCTTTTACCGACGGAGCGAAAAACTTCCTCTCCATCACAGCGGTCCAGGCCGATCTGGCGAGCCTGCTGCGCGAGATATTCGCCCAGGCTGGAACCGATCATTTCATGCTCGGAGAGCCGGAGGGCCAGGTGAGCCTGCAGCTGGAAGCTGCTAGCCTCGACGAAGTCCTGACACACATACTGCGGGCCTCGCCCTTCAGCTACAAAAAAGCGGGCCGCTTTTACCTGATCGGCCCGGAGGAGCTGCCCGACATGCAAAGCATGGAGATCGTCGAATTGCGTTTTCGCCCCACAGCGCAGGCGCTGGATTTGATCCCGGGGGGGAGTGGGCAGTATGCAGTGGGTAGTGGGCAGTATGCAGTGGGTAGTGGGCAGTATGCAGTGGGTAGTGGGCAGTATGGAGTGGGCAGTGGCCAGGTGGGGGGAAGTGGGCAGTATGCGGTGGGTAGTGGGAAGGTGGAGGAATCTGAAAGTCATCAGCGGAGGCTGATAGATGGGGTGGAGCTGATTGAGTATCCCGAACTCAATCGGATCATCCTGCGGGGGCCGCAGGATCATGTGGAGGAGATCGCAGCTTTGCTGCGAAGTATCGACCAGCCGATCCCTATGGTGAAGGTAGAACTGATCGTGGTCGAGCTCAGCAAAAATTCTGCTTTGCAGACAGGCATACGGGCGGGGCTTGGCAGTCCGCCGGACTCGGCCCGGCGCGACATCCTGCCAGGGCTGGATTATAGCCTGGATGGCCAGAGCCTGAACCGCATTTTGCGCAATTCTCCCAGCCCTTTTTTGCAAAGCTTAGGCGTGCTCAACCCTCAATTTTACCTGCAGCTCAAAGCGCAGGAAGCCCTCGGCAACCTTGAAGTGGTGATGAGCCCCATGCTCTCCATGCTCAATGGCCGGGAGGCCACGCTGACCATCGGCCAGAAGCAGTATTACCTGCTCGAAACCACCACCGCATCCAATGGAGCAGTCAATAACTACCAGCAGTTTTCGCAGCAGTTTACAGAAATTGAAGCCAATATATCCCTGACTATCAGGCCTTTTATCTCAGATGGTGAAATGGTCACTCTGGACATCCTGCCCGACTTCAGCACGCCGGTAGGCGGTTTTGTGGCGGGCGTGCCACCGACCATCGCTACGCGAAAATTTGACTCCAGCATCCGCGTTCGCAATGGCGAAACCTTCATACTCGGAGGCCTGAGTCAAAAAGAAGAAAGCCAGAATTCCAGCGGCTTTCCGCTGCTCGGAAGACTCCCCATTTTGAAATGGATTTTTGCCAGCCAGAACAAAAGCAAAGGCGAGAGCTCGCTGGTTATTTATGTCACCCCTCATATCTATTACCAATGAAAATGTTGCAAAAAATAGGTTTTTGGGGCATGCGCCGCATGCTGCTTTGGGAACTCGACCCAGCGGCCTGCCGCTTTGCCGGTCGGTTACTTTTTGCCCGCCAAAAACATACACAGATACAAGCGGAGGCAGTCTTCCCCAAATTCAGCGAATTGGTGGAGTGGACAGCGCAATTCCCGGACTATCCGATTTTCATTTATTTGTCGCTCGAAGAGGTGGTAGAAGGCTTTGTGGATAAAAAAAGTTCAGATTGGATCACCGATGTCCTGGGCGTAAAAGTAGCCCAACCGAGTCTGTTCTGGTGCCAGGTAAAAGAGGATGTTTCGGATAATATGCGCGTTGCTGTGATCCGAAAGGCACTTTTGGAAAATAACATGGCAAAGTGGGCTGCAATCGAAAACCGCCTGATAGGCTTTAGTTTGTTTAAACAGGAAGAAGAAATTCAATTTTTTCGAACTGAATATTATTCTCAACCGAAACAACTTATTGAAAATAAAGTACATGTAAGTAAATCCTTTTGGATAAGCAGGTTGACCCTGGCTGTTTCCTGTTTCAGCCTTGTTGTCAGCCTGTCTTTTTTGCTCCTTACGCAAAGCATTCAGCACAAAACGCAGCACCGCCAGCAGCAAACCGCTGCCTCCCAGGAGCAGCTGGATTCCATCCGGCACAATGAGGCCCTCCTCGCTCAGCAAAGCAGCATGCTGCTGCAAAGCCAACAGCTTTCTCCTTCCGCTTTCAGCTACTCTGCCGACCAATTGGCGGCCATCGCGCCCGAAAATTTGCGGTTCGAAAAATTGATTTTTCGCCCCGATAAGCAAGACCGAAAGCTGCTTTCCCCCCTCCTGAAAAATGACAGCCTGGCTTTCCTTCTGGCGGGTACCGCCTCGGAAGCTCAGGCGATCACAGAGTTATCTTCTCAGATGGAAAAACTGGATTTTGTAGAAAAAGTGAACTTGCTGGAAACGCCTTTTGAGCAGGAAAGCAAGACCTATCGCTTTGTATTGGCAGGCGAATTTGAAAAAGAGAAAAGGTAAAAAAAGCGGAAATGAACTTTCAAAAAATGAAAATACAGTTGTTGCTTATCGCACTCTCACTCCTGTTTCTCAGCCTGGCAGGCTGGACGCTGGAGCGATGGGTGGGGAGTAAAGCCGCTTTTCGGCGGGTGGAGCGCGCATGGCAGCAGGCGGCGCAAGCACCGCACATCCTCAGCCAACAACAGGCAAAGCTGAGCGCTTTGCAGACACAACTCCACAAGCAGCAAGCTGCTTTGAAGACGGGTACAGCCCTGCTGAGGCAGGTAGAGGCTGCCTGTCGGCAGCAGGGCGTGCAGCTCCTCAGCCTGCCGCAAGAGCGGCAGTTGACGGGAAGCGATGCCCGCTTCAGCGAGCTGCGTTTCAGCCTGCAAGGCAGGCTGCAGGACATCCTCCAGCTCAGCCATCGCTGGGAATACCAGGACCGACTCGGTCGCCTCACCTACTTCCGCCTCGCCAGAGAAAATCTCCGGCAAGGCCCAAAAAAAGAGCCCCAGCTCATCGCCAGCCTGCGTTTCAAAAGACTTTTATAACCCCCCAAGCCCTTATATCATGAAAAACACATTTGCCCAACTGCTCTTCGGCCTGCAACTCCTCCTGATCAGTTGCACCGAATTTCTCTCCCCCAACGTTTCAGCCCTGGAGCTGAAAGTGCTCAGTCCGCCGGACAGCCTCTTCACGGATCGTGAAGTCATACATTTTCGCTGGCAGCCGGAAGACTTGGCCGAAAGCTATCATTTTCAGCTGTTTGTAGCTGAAGGCGGGCAGCAGTACCTGCTGACAGATAGCCTGCTCCGCGAAGCAGAGCTTCGCCTTCGGCTGCCGGAAGGCAGCTACCGCTGGCAGCTTCGCGCTTTCAATGAAAGCTCCACTTCGGCTTTCCAGACACAAAATCTTTTTGTGGATCGGACTGCGCCTGTGCCTGCACAGGCACTGTATCCGCTTCCCGGAGACAGCCTGGCTCCGCCGGATGATCCCTTGGCTTTGCGTTGGCAAAGCGGTGATGCCGTCGGAGACGGGCAGCTGATGGCAGTGCGCGATAGCGTGTATTTCTACCATTGGCGTGGTGGTTGGCCCTTTTTGCTCCAGGCTTTTGCGCTGGAAGAAAAGGCAGAAAAGCTGATTTTACTGGAAAAAGCCCTGGCAGAAGGCTCAAACTTGCAAGCGGGAGAATACCGTTGGGAAGTGAAGTCTTTTGATCGCCTGGGCCATGCGAGTTGTAGCCGCCTATTCAATTTTTTCCTCCCATGAAAAACAAGAAACTCAACCGGCTGCTGCTGCCTGCGGTGCTGCTGATCTGGCTGGCGGTCATCTTCCGCTGGGACAGCTCCGGCGAAGCACATTCCGTTTTTGTGAAAGCACAAAACGAATCGCTTTTGCAGGAGGATTCCCTGCTTGTTATTCCGGAATTGACGCTTGCGTACAGAGATCCCTTTCTGGAAAAACCTTTTTTCGCCAGGCCACCAGCGCGTGAAAGCGGGCTTGTCCCTCAGCTGATCCAAGCCACCTTTTTGGAACAAAAAAAGGCCCTGAACAGCTTTTTGTACAAAGGAAATATCGAAGTAGATGGACAAAAGCTGGCCCTGCTTTCCTACAATTCTACCATGAAATATGTGGCCCCCGGCGAAAAACTGGCGGACTGGGAAGTCGCCTCTATCGAATGGAATCGTTTGTGTCTGACACAAAAAAAACAAGCCGTATGTCTGCAAACAGCCCAGGATACCCTGATGTGAAAAGGATAAAAACCCTCCGATTATATGGCGGCAGCATGGCTTATGTGCTGATGATCTCGCTGATGGTCAGCGGTTTGTTTTCCGCTTTCTGGCTGATGCAAAGCCATCAGCAACAGTTTCTCAGCAAAGTGCTGGGGGAGGAGCGGGCATACGCTAACCTGATTTCAGGATTGAATCTTTTTTGTATTTCGGAAAAAAAAGGAGATTCCTGGCGAACAGCTTTATTTGAAAGTCCTTCAGATAGCGCAGCTATGGTGTTGGAGCCCTGGGGGCTTTATCGGCTCGCAATATGTAGCGGCCGCAGCGGCCAGCAGCGGGTTCAAAAAATGGCCCTGCTGGGGCAGGCCCCCGGTGGGTATTTTGCCAAAAGTCTTTTTTTGGCGGATCACAGGCAGCCGCTCTGCCTGGCAGGCGATAGCCACCTCGGTGGCGAGCTGTTTCTGCCCGGCGGCAATTTCAAAACGGCGAGCGTTTTGGGCAAGGGGTTTACAGGCAAAAAGCTGCCGCGAGGCCCTGTTTACAACAGCTTTTTAAAAAAAGCAGAAACCCATATCCCGAATCTGCATTCCCTGCAAAAAGCGTTTTCTTTTTCGCAAAAACCCGCAGTATACAGTTTGCGGGACTGGCGGCTGCGGCAGCCCTGGGACAACCAGGCCTTTGAGCAGCAGCTCGATGGCAAACTGCTGATCGAAGCCTGCGAGATCTCCGGTAAATGCAGCTTCGCTGCCAGTGAAAATATCGAAATCAGCGCGGATGCGAAGCTGGATATGGTGCAGCTTTTTGCGAAGCATATTTATATAAAAAGCGGCTTTCATGGCCGTATTCAGGCATTTGCTTCGCAGAGCATTCGCCTGGATTCAGGTGTGATCCTGAACTATCCTTCGGTATTGATGCTGATGCCTGGAAAAGAAGGCGGCGAGATATCGCTGGGGAAATCCTGCGAGATCGTAGGCGGAATCGGGGTCGAAAGCCCGCCGGAGGCGGGAAGCACTTTGGTCAAAATTGACGAAGGCAGCCATGTCCAGGGCCATGTCTGGGGCATGGATAAGCTGGACCTTCGGGCCCGGATAAGCGGCTGCGTGATCACGGAAAATTTTATCCTGCAAACGGCCGGTGGCCATTTTCATAATCACTTGCGGGACGCAAGTATAGACTTTCGGGAATTGCCGGCAGGCTTTGCCATGCCCTTTTTGCAGCGGGATGCGGCCTTGAGGCCGGTGGGGTGGTTGGGGGAGGAAAGAATGACGAACAATGAATGACGAACAAGGAATGGAGAAGGTAAAGAAGAAACCGACGCTACGCGGCCAAAGTCTGCCGGAGGTGCTGACCAGCATGCTTTTGCTGGGGATTTTGATGATGGTTGCCTATAGCGCCTTGCAGCGAGGCATGGGAATGGCCTCTCCTGCACAGCAGTATGTGCATGCAGAGATGCTGCGGGAGATGATGTCGGAGGACTGGCAGTCAGGTGAAACGGAGTATGAACGAAAAGGTCGCTTGCTGAAGCGGAAGGTGATTTGCTTGGATGAGAAAGAAGGGATCTATGAGGTGGATGTCCGATGTTTTGTAGGAGAGAAGCAAGTGGCGGGATACAAACGGATTATTCGAAAAACACCAGATAAACGATGAAAACCAAAGGATTTACTCTGATGGAAATGCTGATCGCAATGAGCCTGATGGGTCTGATATTGAACATAGGCGGGAAGTTGTATCAACATTTGCAAGGCAATGTTCTTCGCGCTCAGGAGCAACAGCAGACGATGATGGCGCAGCTTATCAGCCAGCGAATCCTGCAACAGGATTTACGGGAAAGCACGGAGGTGCTGTCGGTGACGGACTCTTCTCTTTGTTTGATAAAACACCCATTTGATCCTCCTGTCTGCTATGTGTGGCGGGATTCGTTGCTGTTTCGGCAGCGGGAGGGGGGGAGCGATACGCTGCCTGGCGTGGTAGTCAGGAGATTCCTCGTCGAAGACTCCTCGGAATGACAACCCTGGGAGGCTGCCGCCTCCTGCTCGTCCAGGGCACGGCCCTGGCGACGCTTGCCATTCTCAAGGCATAGCCTTGAAAGACCTGACAGCGCTGCTGTCGAAATCCTCAGGGCAGGGCCCTGAAAACCTGTCTTTTCGAGCGAATCTGAGGCTCCGCGAAGGTTCGTCGAGAAACCTCCTGAGAACCCGAAAAAATCATTAAAAAAAATCACCATGAAAATACCCGGAGACCACAACTACTATTTCTATTTCACTACCAACACAAGACGAACCGTCCTCTACGCTGGAGTGACAAACGATCTGAAACGCAGAGTTCAGGAACATTTCCAGGCTAGCGGAAATCGAAAAACCTTCGCCGGAAGGTACCGTTGTTTTCACCTCATTTATTATGAGTGGTATGGACATATTGAGGATGCTATAGCCAGAGAAAAGAAGATTAAAAAATGGCGAAGGGAAAAGAAGGAATGGCTGATTGCTCGGGTAAATCCCCAATGGTTTTTTCTCTCGGAGCATTTGTATTGGAAGCGGATAGAGATGTTTTGTGGTAATGAATTACCGTAGTCATGAGATTCCTCGTCGAAGACTCCTCGGAATGACAATCCATGGAGGCTGCCGCCTCCTGTTCGTCCAGGGCACGGCCCTGGCGACGCTTGCTATTCTCAAGGCATAGCCTTGAAAGACCTGACAGCGCTGCTGTCGAAATCCTCAGGGCAGGGCCCTGAAAACCTGTCTTTTCGAGCGAATCTGAGGCTCCGCGAAGGTTCGTCGAGAAACCTCCTGAGAACCCGAAAAAATCATTAAAAAAAATCACCATGAAAATACCCGGAGACCACAACTACTATTTCTATTTCACTACCAACACAAGACGAACCGTCCTCTACGCTGGAGTGACAAACGATCTGAAACGCAGAGTTCAGGAACATTTCCAGGCTAGCGGAAATCGAAAAACCTTCGCCGGAAGGTACCGTTGTTTTCACCTCATTTATTATGAGTGGTATGGACATATTGAGGATGCTATAGCCAGAGAAAAGAAGATTAAAAAATGGCGAAGGGAAAAGAAGGAATGGCTGATTGCTCGGGTAAATCCCCAATGGTTTTTTCTCTCGGAGCATTTGTATTGGAAGCGGATAGAGATGTTTTGTGGTAATGAATTACCGTAGTCATGAGATTCCTCGTCGAAGACTCCTCGGAATGACAATCCATGGAGGCTGCCGCCTCCTGTTCGTCCAGGGCACGGCCCTGGCGACGCTTGCTATTCTCAAGGCATAGCCTTGAAAGACCCGACAGCGCTGCTGTCGAAATCCCTGGGGCACGGCCCTGTTTGTTCCTTGCTTGAAAGACCTGACAGCGCTGCTGTCGAAACCCTCAGGGCACAGCCCTGCTTGTCCCTTGCTTGAAAGACCCGACAGCGCTGCTGCCAAAATCCTCAGGGCAGGGCCCTGCTTGTTCCTTGCTTGAAAGACCTGACAGCCCGGCTGTCGAAATCCTTAGGGCAGCGCCCTAAAAACCTGTCTTTTCGAGCGAATATGAGGCTCCGCGAAGGTTCGTCGAGAAATCTCCTGAGGACAGAAAAAACAATTAAAACAAAAAACCATGGCCATAGCCCTCAACACCCCCCCGCGCAAAGCGCAGCCTCCCATCTGGCAGCGCCAGATATTCATCGGCAAAAAACTGAAGCTCAAAGAGCGTCAGCAGCTTTATCAGCAATGGAGCACCCTGCTGGGTGCAGGTTTAGGCATCATTGATTGCCTGGAGATCATCATCGGGCAGACGAGGCTGCCGCATATCCGGGACATGCTCCTCCGGCTAAAAGCCGGATTGGAAGGCGGCAACAGCCTCTCCGACAGCTTTGCTGCGGAAAAAGGCTGGTTCGATAGCTTCGAACAGCAAAGCATCAGGATCGGTGAGCAGACGGGTCGTCTGGCGCAGGTGCTGGGCCAGTTGGCTGCTTTTTATGAAAAGCAGCTGCGCTTGCGGCGCAAACTCATGCAGGCGCTTTCTTATCCGATCGTGGTGATCACCATCGCCATCGGCGTTGTCGCCTTTATGCTGGGCAAGGTGGTGCCCATGTTTGAGGACATTTTCAGCCGCTTCGATGCGGCTCTGCCCGCGATCACGCAGCTGATCATGGACGCATCCAGCGTCTTTCGGACTCATTTG
Organism: Bacteroidia bacterium; assembly: GCA_030430205.1. Classification (GTDB taxonomy): domain Bacteria; phylum Bacteroidota; class Bacteroidia; order J057; family J057; genus JAUIGE01. Next base: position 15,059 of record JAUIGE010000016.1, read on the forward strand.
GGCTGGCTGATGCTCAGCGCTTTGCTGGTAAGTATGCTGGGTTGGCGGCTGAGCAAAAACGCTGTTTTTCAGCTTCAGGCAGCAAAGCTGCTGCTGCGGCTTCCGCTGATCGGCAAACTCCTTTTGGAGTTGCACCTGGCGCGGCTTTCGGCCGCGCTGGCGATGCTGCTGGAGGCACGGGTGCCGCTGGACCGCGCCTTGCGGCTGCTGGAAGGCATGCTGCGCTTTGCGCCGCTGAGGGCGTCTCTGCCTGCCGTCAGGCAGGCGGTGGTGCAAGGCGAAAGCCTTTGCGAGGCCGCAGGCAGAGAAAAGCTCTTTCCTCTTTCTTTTATCCAAATGCTGCAGGTAGGTGAAAAAACCGCACGGCTCGATGAGATGCTGACACATCACGCCCGCGTGAGCGAAGAAGCCGCTGAAAACCGGCTCAATCAGCTGACTCAATTGCTGGAACCCTTGCTGATTCTCAGCCTGGGAGGTCTGGTCGCGATCATTTTGATCGCGATGTATCTGCCGATGTTTGAGCTGAGCAATGTGATGGGTTAGGTTTTTCTGGAAATGGCATTTAACCGATTTTTGAAGACTTGAGAAAGGATGCCCTGGACGGATTTTTTGAGCTGTTGGAGTTGATCCGGTGAAATGTTTTCTCCTGCGTAAATGGCCTGGTCGCCTGTTTTTGCTACCTGAAGCAGGTTTTGCTGCTGCTCGGAATTGATTTCTGTGAGCTGTGACAAATGATGCATCAATTCGCTGGTCGTATAGCTTCGCAATGAGAGGCTGTGCCTGGGATCCAGGTAGCTTTTCCAATATTGATTTAACAAATCCAGATAAGTGGCGGGTTTGTCGAGGAACTTGCTGAGTTGCCTGAGGTTTTTGTTGCATGTTGCCCATTCCCGTTTGACTTTTCTCCTGGAAAAATACTCTCTGACAGGCTTTCTCAAACTGAAAATCAGAAAAGCCAGCACCAATAGCCCTATGAGGCCCATGATCCCAAGACGGCGGTAATCCGGTGGCGTAGAAACAGGAATGATGCTCTCTCTGCTTTTGAAAGGCGGCGGCGGGGCCAGGGAAATCACCTGCTTTTTGATGATAAGGGTATCACTTTGAACGCTGCTGTAAATACTATCTCCCTCAGGGTAGTAGGCAAAAGGCAGTTTCAAAAACTGGAAAGGGTAGAGGAAAAGGGTGCGTAAATGTATGCGTAGGGTATCGTTGGAAATGCCATTTTGGGTATGTGTAAGTTTGGGCTCTAGCCGTACGATTTCAAAAGGCTTAAAAACAGGTCCGGAATCTGGAAATGCCACCATCATATCCTGCGGATGACTAATCACAAAATCCATTTGAACGACTTCTCCCACATAAGCAGAATCCTGCAAAAAATGCAGTTCTGCATGCACAGATTGCGCCAATAGCTTTCCTGACATGCTCCCAAAAGCAATCACGAAAAAGCTATATATCAGTTTTTGAATCATTCAAACTCTCCAAATCTGCTAATCACCTCATCTGCTAATCCTCTCATCCTCTCATCTTCTTCTTGAATTTCTCTTACGAAAATAGCGCTCCAGTACAGGCAAATAATCTTTTTCTGTATCAATAGGCAAATAACCGATTCCGTATTTTTTGCAGAATTTTTCCAGCTCCTGATGGATTTCTTCAAATCGTTGGACCAGTTGTCGCCGATAGCCCATATCACCTGCATTGATCCAGATTTTTCGGCCGTGCTCCATATCAATGATAGGGATGGTACCTACGCTGGATTCAAATACTTCATGCGGATGAAAAAGCCGGATCAGGATGATCTCATGCTTCTGCGCCAGGGCGCGCAACATTTGCTGATAGTCATCAGCCAAAAAGTCCGAAATCACCAGCAAGATGCTGCGCCTTTTGAGGGTTTTGCTGACAAAGTCCAGCGCTTTGCTGAGGTCTGTCAATCGGCTTTCCGGTTGGTGGGTGAGGAGCTCGCGTACGAGCGCGAGGATGTGTTTGCGGCCTTTTTTGGGCTGATAATACTTTTCCACCTGATCGGAAAAAGTGACAAGGCCGATTTTGTCATTATTTTTCAATGCTGAAAAAGCCAGAATGGAGGCGATTTCTGTACCAATGATGCGTTTGTTCGCATCGCTCGGGCCGAAGTCTTCGGAGCCACTTATATCAAACAGGACAAAAAGCGTTTGTTCACGCTCTTCTTTGAACAATTTCACATAAACATCGCCTGTCTTGGCCGTCACATTCCAGTCAATGGCCCGAATATCGTCTCCATATTGGTACAAACGGACTTCGTCAAACTCCAGGCCCTGTCCCTTGAAGGCAGAATGATACTCCCCGGCAAAAGTGCTATCCACTCTTTTGCGAATCTTTATCTCCAGCCGCTTTATTTTCTTGAGTATCTCCTTCATTTCGAGCAATTGCCTAGACTGCGATCGGTGCTTTAATCACCGGATGAGGATCGTAGTTCAATAACTGAAAGTCCTCATACCCAAAGTCAAATATGGAAGAAATGGCTGGATTGAGCTTCATCTGGGGCAAAGGACGGGTTTCCCGGCTGAGTTGCAGTTTGACCTGCTCAAAGTGATTGTGGTAGATATGTGCATCTCCAAAGGTATGCACAAAGTCGCCCGGCTCAAGGCCTGTGACCTGAGCGATCATGAGGGTGAGCAAGGCATAGGATGCAATGTTAAAAGGAACGCCGATAAAGAGATCTGCGCTTCGCTGATACAACTGGCAGGAAAGCTTGCCATCGGCCACATAAAACTGGAAGAGGCTGTGGCAGGGCGGCAAGGCCATATTGGGGATTTCAGGCACATTCCAGGCGCTAACGATCAGTCGGCGGGAGTCAGGTTTGTTTTTGATCATGTCAATCAGATTGGAAATCTGATCCACAGTTTGGCCATCGGCCCCGCGCCAGGAGCGCCATTGAACCCCATATATGGGGCCCAGTTCGCCGGATTCATCCGCCCAGGGATCCCAAATCCTGACCTTGTTTTCTTTAAGGTATTGAATATTGCTTTCGCCCTTCAAAAACCAGAGCAATTCATGAATAATAGAGCGGGTATGCACTTTTTTGGTGGTGACCAGGGGAAAACCATCAGCCAAATCAAAACGGATTTGACGGCCAAATACAGAGCGTGTGCCCGTTCCGGTTCTATCTCCACGGTCGATGCCGTTCTCCAAAACATCCTGTAGCAGGTCTAGGTAATTTTTCATAAAAATGTGTAGTCTGGTCTTCAAATTTCCTCATTTTCCTTCATTTTCCCCTGCTTTCTTTTTCCACATATCCACAGAACAAAGTTTTTAGTCGGCAGTTGACAGTAGGCAGTTGAATTTGTACATCAGCAAATCTGCACATTCTCTAATTTCCTCCTTACATTTGTCGCATGAAAACAAAAAAAGCCTCAGAAAGCTATACGTTTAAAACCGAAATGGTGCTTCCCAATGACACCAATACCCTGGGGAACCTCATGGGGGGGAAGCTTATGCACTGGATAGATATCATTGCTGCCATTGCTGCTCAAAAAGCAAGTAACCGAACCGTTGTAACGGCTTCTGTCGATTCGATTTCATTTAATTCACCGATTCTACTAGGCGAAATCGTAGAGCTGGAGGCCCAGGTGACCCGCTCTTTCAATACTTCCATGGAAATACGGGTGAGTGTAAAAGCTACCAATCTAAGGACAGGAGAATCCCGACCATGTAATATCGCTTACCTGACTTTTGTGGCGGTGGATCAGAACGGGAATCCTATACCTGTGACGAATATCATACCGGAAAATGAGCAGGAAGAGACCTGGTTTGAAGAAGCTCTCCAAAGGCGTGAAATGCGTCTTTTTTTAGCGGGTAGAATAGAGATTGATGAAAGCCAAGAATTGAAGAAAATTCTTCGTAAATCGTGAACTTGTTTGGCCAAATTCTAGCTACTTACAATTTATTTACTAATTTGGATGGATTCACTTTTATCCTTGAATTCAGTATCCACGCAAAACCCTTGATTATTTGATATATGGCGAGCGAAATCCAACTCGACAAACTGGACCGGACCATTTTGCAGCATTTACTCGAAGACGCCCGCACCCCCTATTTGGAAATAGCACGTGCATGCAATGTTTCAGGAGCAACGGTTCATCTTAGGGTACAAAAACTGGAAAAACTGGGCCTCATTTTAGGCTCAAGGCTTATTATTGATTATAAAAAACTGGGTCTGGGAATTCGGGCATTTTTGGGGGTATACCTTGATAATGTCACAAATTTTCCAGAGATATTTGAGCACCTGAAAGGCATTTCTGAAGTGGTTGAATCCCATTATACTACGGGTAGCTATGCCTTATTTTTAAAGGTTTATTGTCGTGATACTGATCATTTGCGGGAAGTCCTGATTGATAAAATCCAGAGTATTCCCCATGTCCGCCGTACGGAGACCTTTATTTCCCTTCAGGAAACGATCTCTAAAGAACCGGGCCTGGATGAAGTATTGGGCGCCCTCGAGAAGAAGAGTAAAAGCAAGTAATGCGCATAGATATACTTTCCTGTGTACCCAGGCTTTTGGAAAGCCCACTTTCCCATAGCATTATTCAACGAGCAAAGGATAAAGGACTGGTCGAGATTCATATCCATGATATCCGAGATTATGCTCCCGGCAAGCATCGTCAGGTGGACGATTATCCTTATGGTGGCGGTGCCGGCATGGTGATGATGGTTGAGCCTATCGCCAATGTTATCCGGCATTTGCAGCAAGAACGTGATTATGAGGAAATCATTTACCTCTCACCAGACGGCGTGCGTCTGGACCAAAAGCTCGTTAATCGACTTTCATTGACTCAAAATATGATCTTGCTTGCAGGACACTATAAGGGCATAGATCAGCGGGTAAGAGATTTATTTGTTACCCGGGAAATTTCTGTGGGAGATTATGTCCTTTCAGGAGGGGAGCTCCCCGCCTTGGTTTTGACCGATGCTTTGGTGCGCCTGATTCCAGGCGTCTTAAGTGATGAATCATCAGCTTTATTTGATTCATTCCAGGATCAGTTACTAGATGCCCCTGTTTATACACGTCCTGCCGAATTTGAAGGCCATCAAATACCGGAAGTTCTTCTCTCTGGACATGAAAAAAACATCCAGGAATGGCGTTATGAGCAAGCCTTGAAAAAAACCCAGGAGAGAAGGCCAGATTTATTGGAGGAAGATTAATATTTTTCACTTTCTCTATTGGTTGGTAAAATTTATTCCGCTAAATTTGCAGTCCGTTTATAAAAAATGAGAAATGGAAGAGTTGATTAAACTTGTACAGGCTGAATATGCCAAAGATGATGTTCCCCAATTTAAAGCGGGAGATACATTAAATGTGTATGTGAAAATTAGAGAGGGCGAAAAGGAGCGTGTACAGCAGTTTAAAGGTACTTGTCTTCAGCGCAGAGGAAGTGGTGCTACAGAAACATTCACAGTAAGAAAAATATCTGGAGGTATTGGCGTAGAAAGAATTTTCCCAATCCACTCTCCTAGTATTGAACAAATAGAGGTTCTGAGACAAGGCAAAGTCCGTCGTGCAAGGCTATTTTATCTGCGTGATAAGATAGGAAAGAAGGCGCGTATCAAAGAACTAAGAAAATAACAAAATTTTTGTGCGCATTTTTGGACTTGGTAATATACTTTTCTAAGTTTGCTGCGCTTTTTAATGCCGGTGTAGCTCAGTTGGCCAGAGCAGCTGATTTGTAATCTGCAGGTCGCCAGTTCGAATCTGGCCGCCGGCTCTCTTTAAAGTTCTGATTTTTACATAGTTACATTATCTCTGGGGAGATACCGAAGCGGTCAAACGGGGCAGACTGTAAATCTGTTGGCATAGCCTTCGTAGGTTCGAATCCTGCTCTCCCCACACCAACAGTTCTTTATTATATAAAATTAAGCGGGAGTAGCTCAGTTGGTAGAGCATCAGCCTTCCAAGCTGAGGGTCGCGGGTTCGAATCTCGTCTCCCGCTCTATACTTTTAGAAAAGTAGAAGCCAATGTAGCTCAGTTGGTAGAGCACTTCCATGGTAAGGAAGGGGTCACCGGTTCGAGTCCGGTCATTGGCTCTCTGCATTTTTATCTTTTCTCTATTCTATTTGCAAACTATAATTTTTCAAAGAAAGAATAATGGCTAAGGAAAAATTTAACCGTAACAAACCCCACGTAAATATCGGTACAATCGGCCACGTGGACCACGGTAAAACTACATTGACGGCTGCTATCACAGTTGTTTTGTCCAAAGGTGGAACAGCTCAGGTACGTGACTTCGCATCAATTGATAACGCCCCTGAGGAAAAGGAGCGTGGTATTACCATTAATACCTCTCACGTTGAGTACGAAACTGAGAATCGCCACTACGCACACGTTGACTGTCCAGGTCACGCTGACTATGTGAAAAACATGGTAACAGGTGCTGCTCAGATGGATGGTGCCATCCTCGTAGTTGCTGCGACTGACGGCCCTATGCCACAGACTCGTGAGCACATCCTGCTTGCACGTCAGGTTGGAGTTCCTCAGTTGGTTGTATTCATGAACAAGGTTGACCTTGTTGATGATGAAGAGCTCTTGGAGCTTGTTGAGCTTGAGATTCGTGAGCTGTTGAGTTCTTACGAGTATGATGGCGACAACATCCCAGTTATCCAGGGTTCTGCTTTGGGTGGATTGGACGGCCAGCCACAGTGGGAAGAAAAAATTCACGAATTGATGGCTGCAGTTGATGAATACATCCCTGCTCCTACTCGTGACCAGGACAAACCATTCCTGATGCCTGTAGAGGACGTATTCTCTATCACAGGCCGTGGTACAGTTGCTACAGGTCGTATCGAGCGTGGTGTTATCAACACCGGCGATGCAATTGACATCGTTGGATTGGTTGACCCTGAGACACTCAAAGGTGGCAAGCCTATGTCTTCTGTAGTAACAGGAGTTGAGATGTTCCGTAAGATTCTTGACCGTGGCGAAGCCGGTGATAACGCAGGTCTTCTTCTCCGTGGTATTGATAAAGACGCAATCAAGCGTGGAATGGTACTTTGTAAGCCTGGTAGCGTGAACCCTCACACAGAGTTCAAAGCTGAGGTATATGTACTGGGTAAAGATGAAGGTGGTCGTCACACACCATTTTTCAACAACTACCGTCCTCAGTTCTACTTCCGTACCACTGACGTGACTGGTTCTGTTACACTTCCTGAAGGTACTGACATGATCATGCCTGGTGATAACACAACCTTCACCGTTAAGTTGATCTACCCTATCGCTATGGAAAAAGGTCTTCGCTTCGCGATTCGTGAAGGTGGCCGTACCATTGGCGCGGGTCAGGTGACTGAGATCTTGAAATAAGACACCCCTATCATACAGTAGAGCCTCTTTTGAGGCTCTACTTTTATCTATTTACGGGTGTAGCTCAATTGGTAGAGTGGCGGTCTCCAAAACCGTAGGCTGTGGGTTCGAGTCCTACCACCCGTGCAAAGCAAAGAATATTATGATCAATAGAATTCGCGCATATTTTAAGGAGTACGTGGAAGAACTGCTGTACAAAGTTCAGTGGCCAAGCCTTGAAGAATTACAAAGTAGTACAGTTACGGTGCTGATTGCTTCTATTTTGATCGCTCTGGTCATTTTTGCAATGGATACTATATCCAAAATCGTCCTGACGGATGGTTTGTATCAGCTTTTTATCAATTAATACTAAGATAGTTCAAGCAGGTAGCGATGGCAAGAGAGTGGTATGTAGTAAGAGCTGTTAGCGGACAGGAAAAAAAAGTTAAACAGTATATCGAAAGCGAAATTACTCGCCTTGGGTTACAGGATAATATTTTTCAAGTACTGATCCCCACTGAGAAAGTTTTTGAAATGCGCGGAGGGAAAAAACGCGTACGGGAAAAAAACTTCTTGCCCGGATATATTTTGGTTGAAGCGATAATTACACCAGAAGTCATATCATCAGTTAAAGATGTGCCTTCTGTTATTGGCTTTTTAGGAGCCAAGAAAGGCGGTCCGCCTATTCCCCTGAGGCAGGCAGAATTGAATAGAATTCTGGGTAAAGTAGATGAAGTCAATGAGAAAGGTGAAATGCCTGAAGAACCATTTATCAAAGGTGAACCGGTTAAAGTAATGGCAGGACCTTTTAATGGCTTTGATGGGGTTATAGATGAAGTTTACGAAGACAAGAAGAAATTGAAAGTAGTTGTAAAAATATTTGGGCGTAATACCCCAGTAGAGTTGAACTATTTTCAAGTTGAAAAACAATATTAAGGTTTTATTTGTGGGCTTTTTGAGTCGTTAGCTGTTTTAAAGCTTCCCACCTGATGACACAAGGACACACAAACCGGGACCATTCAACTGTTAATTGAGCACAAGTCAATATGGCTAAGAAAATAGAAACTTATGTAAAGCTCCAGGTAAAAGGAGGACAAGCCAACCCGGCTCCGCCGATTGGACCTGCGCTGGGTGCTAAAGGACTCAACATCATGGAGTTCTGTAAGCGTTTTAACGCACAGACCCAAGATAGAATGGGCCAGGTATTGCCTGTAGTTATCTCTGTTTATGGGGACAAAAGTTTTGATTTCATTATCAAAACTCCTCCCGCTCCCGTTTTGCTGCTGAATGCTGCAAAATTGAAAGGCGGCTCTGCTGAGCCCAACCGGAATAAGGTAGGAAAAGTAAGCTGGGATGATGTCAGAACCATAGCTGAAACCAAAATGCCCGACCTGAACTGTTTTACAGTTGAGTCAGCCATGAAAATGGTAGCAGGAACTGCACGCAGCATGGGATTGAGAGTTACAGGAAAAGCTCCCTGGCAGAGCTAAGAATTAATTTTATCATTTGGCAGGAGTGAGGGATATCCTAAATCAAGGGACCCGTTTGCAACTCAAAAGCTAAAAAATCATGGGAAAAAAAGGAAAAAATTATAGAAACGTAGTTGGCAAAGTTGATCCGGAGCGTTTGTATCCGCTTCGTGAGGCTGCAACTTTGGTCAAAGAAGTTTCTTATGTAAAATTTGACGCTTCCGTAGATTGTCATGTTCGTTTGGGAGTGGATCCTCGCCAGGCCAATCAGATGATTCGTGGTACTGCAACCATGCCTCATGGTACAGGTAAGGAAGTAACCGTTTTGGTACTGACTACCCCTGACAAGGAAGATGCAGCAAGAGAAGCGGGTGCGGATCATGTAGGTTTGGATGATTACATCGCCAAAATACAAGGTGGCTGGACCGATATCGATGTGATTATTTGTTCTCCGGATGTGATGCCTAAAGTAGGCCGTCTGGGCCGTGTTTTGGGACCTCGTGGCTTGATGCCTAACCCCAAAAGTGGTACAGTAACACCAGATGTTGCTAAAGCTGTTTTAGAAGTAAAAGCAGGTAAGATTGACTTCCGTGTTGATAAAACTGGGATTATTCATACCTCTATAGGTAAGGTATCTTTCACTGCAGATCAATTGGCAGAAAATGCTGCGGAGTTGCTTGCAACCCTGCATCGAATGAAGCCGCAAGGGCTGAAAGGTAACTATTTCAAAGGGATTACCATTGTTCCTACAATGGGGCCTGGCATTAAAGTAGATAAATCTTCAGTAGAAGGAATCAACTAAGGAGTCATGACAAAAGAACAGAAAATCGAATTAGTAAAAGAATTGGTTGAACGTTTTCGTACGTATCCCAACTTTTATATAGCGAATACTGGCGGCATGACTGTCGCAGAAGTACACGAATTAAGAGCTGCATGCTTTAAGAGTAAAGTCAAGATGCAGGTCGTTAAAAATACATTGATAAAAAAGGCATTGGAGCAACTAGATGTTGATTTGTCAGGCGTTTATCCTGCTTTGAAAGCAACCTCCGCTGTATTCTTTATCGATGAAGAAAATCCAAGTGTTCCTGCTAAAGTATTGAAAGAATACCGAGGCAAGAAAAAGGAAATTCCTGCTTTGAAAGGAGCTGTTATTGAAACATCTATCTTTCTTGGGGATGACCAACTTGAGGTTCTTGCCAACATGAAATCCAAAGGAGAACTTCTTGGAGAGATCGTTGGATTGCTGCAAAGCCCAGCCAAAAATGTTTTGGGTGCATTGCAGTCTGGTGGTTCAACGCTTGCAGGTCTTATCAAGACTCTGCAGGAGCGTGGAGATGCCGCATAAATTTTTGTAGTCGGGGAGCTTATATTTTGATCATACACAGTGAAGTAAATAGACCTTAAATGCTTCCCTAGATATGGAACTGTGATATTCTTGAAAAAAGGCTCCTTATTTTTCATTCAAACAATTAACTAAAAAAATTAAAGATGGCTGATTTGAAGCAATTTGCCGAACAACTTGTCAACCTCACTGTTAAAGAGGTAAATGAGTTGGCTCAAATATTGAAAGAAGATTACGGTATCGAGCCTGCTGCAGCAGCAGTAGCAGTAGCAGCTGGCCCAGGTGGTGCTGCTGGTGGTGACGATGCTCCAGAGGAAAAATCTGAATTCGACGTAATCCTCAAAGAACATGGCGATAAAAAACTGAATGTGGTAAAAGTTGTAAAGACTGTTACCGGCTTAGGTTTGAAAGAAGCTAAAGCTATCGTGGACGGCGTTCCTGGACCTGTAAAGGAAGGAGTTCCTAAAGACGAAGCCGAAGCAATCAAAGCACAACTCGAAGAGGCTGGTGCAGTAGTAGAACTAAAGTAATTGAAACCTAACGTTTCAAACAACGTTTAAGGACATTCGGTAGACCTGATTTTTCAATCAGGTCTACCCCTGTCTATTTTGGTACGGTTATTTCATACGCTCTTTTTGGTATAGAATTATTCTTTAACCTCTAAATTTATTAAGGTTGGCTAACGTATATAGCTCTAACAGGGTATCCTTCGCGAAAATCAAGAAGGTAATTGACTATCCAGATTTCTTAGAGGTGCAGTTGAAGTCCTTCCAGGAATTCATGCAGGTCGATACACCTTCTGATCAACGCAAAACTGAGGGACTGTATAAGGTTTTTAAAGAGAACTTTCCAATTACGGATGCTCGGGAAAATTTCGTTTTGGAATTTCTCGATTACTACATTGACCCTCCTAAGTATTCTATTGATGAATGCAAAGAGCGTGGGTTGACGCATTCCGTTGCTTTAAAAGCCAAATTATTCCTCTATTGTACCGATCCGGAAAACGAAGATTTTGAACCCGTAACACAGGAAGTGTATTTGGGAAATATCCCTTACATGACCAATAACGGAACCTTTATCATCAACGGAGCGGAACGTGTTGTGGTAAGTCAGCTCCACCGCTCTCCTGGTGTTTTCTTCGGTCAGTCGCTTCATGCAAATGGAACGAAACTGTATTCTGCACGAATCATTCCTTTCAAAGGTTCCTGGATCGAATTCTCTACCGACGTAAACAACGTGATGTATGCCTATATCGACCGGAAAAAGAAATTTCCGGTAACTACGCTTTTACGAGCGATAGGATATGGCACAGATAAAGATATACTTGAAATTTTCGGCCTGGCTGAAGAAGTAAAAGTAAGTAAAACGGGCCTTAAGAAGGTTGTAGACAGGAAGCTGGCTGCACGTATCCTTCGTACTTGGACAGAAGACTTCGTAGATGAGGATACCGGTGAAGTGGTTTCCATTACCCGTAATGAGGTATTGTTTGAAAGGGATCACATCATTGGTAAAGAAGATCTTGAGGAGATTCTGGATTCAGGTGTTGCCAGTGTTATTCTGGTAGCGGACTCTACCAATGCGGCAGAGTTTTCCATTATTTACAATACTCTTCAGAAAGACAACGCAAACTCGCAGAGTGAGGCCGTAGATTTGATCTACCGCCAATTGCGAAATGCCGAGCCACCAGATGAGGAAACAGCGCGAAGCGTAATTGATAAATTGTTCTTCAGTGATAAGCGATATGACCTCGGGGAAGTAGGCCGCTATCGTCTTAACAAACGCCTCCATGAGACATTTGACGAGACCAGCCAGGTACTTACCAAGTCCGATATCATTCGGATTGTTGCGAATCTGGTGGAGTTGCAAAACAGCAAGATGAATGTCGACGACATTGACCACTTGAGCAACCGGAGGGTTCGTACCGTTGGAGAACAATTGTATGCACAGTTTAGTGTAGGTCTCGCACGTATGGCTCGTACCATCCGTGAGCGTATGAATATTCGCGACAATGAGGTCTTTACGCCTTCTGACCTGATCAATGCCCGTACATTGTCGAGTGTGATCAATTCCTTTTTTGGTACAAATCAGCTGAGTCAGTTTTTGGATCAAACCAATCCACTCAGTGAGATAACACATAAACGCAGGGTATCAGCTCTGGGACCTGGTGGACTTTCACGTGAAAGAGCCGGTTTTGAAGTAAGGGACGTGCACTATACGCACTATGGTCGTCTTTGTCCAATTGAAACACCTGAGGGACCTAATATTGGTCTGATTTCTTCCCTTTGTACTTATGCAAAGGTAAACGAAATGGGTTTCATTGAGACACCTTACCGAAAGGTGACAGCAGGCGTTGTCTCCCAAAATGCAGAGTACCTCAGCGCTGAGGAAGAGGATAATCTAACCATTGCCCAGTCTAATGCGCCAATTGATGATAAAGGAAACTTCCTCAATAACAGGGTGAAGGCAAGAAAAATGGGTGACTTCCCGGTTGAAGATCCAACCAATGTTACCTATATGGATGTTGCTCCTAACCAGATTGTTAGTGTAGCGGCTTCTTTGATTCCTTTCCTTGAAAATGATGATGCCAACCGTGCCTTGATGGGCTCGAACATGCAACGTCAGGCTGTGCCTTTGCTCAAACCTGAAGCACCTATTGTAGGTACAGGTATCGAAGGAAAAGTAGCACAGGATTCCAGATCTCTTCTCGTTTCTGAAGGAAAAGGGGTGGTGGAATATGTTGATGGAGGAAGCATCAAAATTCGCTATGACCGGGATCATGTTGAAGAAATTATCAGCTTTGACTCCAATGTAGTTACCTATACAGTACCTAAATTTCGCCGTACCAACCAAAATACTTGTATCAACCTCAGACCTGTGGTCAGAGTCGGAGACAAAGTGGATGTTGGCACAGTACTGTGTGACGGATATTCAACCGAAAAAGGAGAATTGGCTCTTGGCAAAAACCTACTTGTAGCGTTTATGCCTTGGCAGGGGTTCAACTTTGAGGATGCTATCGTGATCTCTGAGCGTGTGGTTGCAGAGGATGTTTATACCTCTGTTCACGTAGATGAGTTTGAGATGCAGGTCCGGGATACCAAGCGTGGTGAGGAAGAACTTACAAGGGAAATTCCTAACGTAAGTGAGGATGCCATTAAGCATCTTGATGAAAACGGTCTTATCCGCATTGGTGCGGAGATCAATCCTGGTGATATTCTGATAGGAAAAATTACTCCTAAGGGAGAGACTGATCCAACACCTGAGGAAAAATTGCTTCGTGCCATTTTTGGTGATAAAGCCGGAGATGTGAAGGATGCTTCCCTTCGTGTACCGCCTTCTATCAATGGAGTAGTTATTGATAAAAAGCTTTTCTCAAAAGAAAAGAAAGAAGCTCGTGGGAAAGCAAAAGCCAAAAAGCTTTTGACGACTCTGGAGGAAAAATATAACTCAGAACTTTCTGACATTCACAATCAGATGATGTCCAAATTGATGACTTTGCTTGGTGATACCAAGTCAAAAGGCGTCAAGAATGTCTTCAACGAAGAAATTGTGCCTTCTGGCAAAAAATTCACAGAGAAGACTCTGATGGCTTTGAACTTCCTGGATGTAGTTCCTAGCAATTGGACAGCAAATGATGAGTTGAATGGACATATCGTCAACCTATTCAGAAACTATAAGCGTCAGTTTGACCTGATTGAAGGGCAATTCAGACGTGAGGAGTATCAAATCAGAGTAGGTGATGAGTTGCCTTCTGGTATTCTGAAGCTTGCCAAAGTTTATGTTGCTAAAAAACGGAAACTGAAAGTAGGAGACAAAATGGCTGGTCGCCACGGTAATAAAGGGGTAGTCGCGAAAGTCGTTCCTGTAGAGGATATGCCTTTCCTGGAAGATGGAACCCCTGTTGATATTGTGCTGAACCCATTGGGAGTACCTTCGCGGATGAATCTGGGCCAGGTTTTTGAGACCATTCTTGCCTGGGCAGGACAAAAACTGGGGCTCAAATTTGCCACACCTATTTTTGATGGAGCATCTATTGATGAGGTAAATGGCTATTTAAAGAAAGCTGAGCTTCCTGAATATGGTGTCACTCAACTAAACAATGGGCAGACCGGAGAGCAATTTAGCCAACCGACAACTGTCGGCATTATCTATATGCTTAAACTCAACCACTTGGTTGATGATAAAATGCACGCCCGTTCTATCGGACCCTACTCCCTTATTACGCAGCAGCCACTCGGTGGTAAAGCGCAATTTGGTGGGCAGCGATTTGGTGAAATGGAGGTGTGGGCATTGGAGGCCTTTGGCGCAGCCCATATCTTGCGAGAGTTGCTTACTGTGAAATCAGATGATGTCATCGGTAGGGCCAAAGTGTATGAGGCTATCGTGAAAGGAGATGTCATGGCAACGCCTGGCATTCCAGAGTCTTTCAATGTATTGATCCACGAACTTCGTGGTCTTGCCCTGGAAGTTACACTGGACTAATACTTGTTGTAAAGCAAGGAAGAAGGAACATTCTATAAGTTTTATTTGGTAAAAAAATCGGAGGATCCGCATGCCTGCACCCAAAACTGCCAAAATCAATAGTAATTTTTCAAGAATTACAGTCTCACTGGCTTCCCCGGAAGCTATCCTGAATCGCTCTCATGGCGAGGTATTGAAGCCTGAGACGATCAATTATCGTACATATAAGCCAGAAAAAGATGGACTTTTCTGCGAGCGCATTTTTGGCCCTGTAAAGGACTACGAATGTCACTGCGGGAAATATAAAAGAATCCGTTATAAAGGCATCATTTGTGACCGCTGTGGGGTTGAGGTTACAGAGAAAAAGGTACGGCGTGAGCGTATGGGACATATCCAGTTGGTGGTGCCTGTAGCCCATATCTGGTACTTCCGTACTTTGCCCAGTAAAATCGGTTACTTGCTTGGATTGACTTCCAAGAAGCTGGATCAAATCATCTACTATGAGCGCTATGTCGTTATTCAGGCAGGCGTAATGGAAGAAGAAGGTTTGCAAAAGATGGACTTCCTCACTGAGGAAGAATATTTGAACATCCTGGAGACTCTTCCAAAGGAAAACCAAATGCTCCCTGATGAGGACCCACTAAAATTTACAGCCAAAATGGGCGCAGAAGCCCTGGAGGCAATTTTGGGCTCCCTGGACTTGGATGGCCTTTCCTATTCTCTCCGCCAAAAAGCGGCTACAGAGACTTCTCAGCAGCGTAAAAACGATGCCCTTAAGCGGCTGAAAGTCGTTGAGGCTTTCCGTGCAGCAAATCGCCGCATCGAAAACCGCCCTGAGTGGATGATTGTACGTATTGTTCCGGTGATTCCACCTGAACTTCGTCCATTGGTTCCATTGGAAGGGGGCCGTTTTGCTACCTCTGACCTCAATGACCTGTATCGTCGGGTTATTATCCGCAATAACCGCCTTAAGCGATTGATCGAGATCAAAGCCCCCGAAGTAATCCTGCGTAATGAAAAACGCATGCTTCAGGAAGCTGTCGATTCTCTTTTTGATAATACACGTAAAGTGAACGCGGTTCGCTCTGACTCAAATCGTGCCTTGAAATCCCTTTCAGATATGCTGAAAGGAAAGCAGGGACGTTTCCGTCAGAACCTGCTCGGTAAGCGTGTTGACTATTCCGGCCGTTCAGTAATCGTCGTAGGCCCCAAACTCAAACTCTATGAGTGTGGTATTCCTAAAAACATGGCTGCTGAGCTTTTCAAGCCTTTTGTTATCCGCAAATTGATTGAAAGAGGAATTGTTAAAACGGTGAAAAGCGCGAAGAAACTCGTCGATCGCCGAGATCCGGTAATTTGGGATATTCTTGAAAATATCCTCAAAGGACATCCGGTGATGCTTAACCGTGCCCCGACCCTTCACCGTTTGGGTATTCAGGCATTCCTGCCAAAACTGGTGGAAGGAAAAGCGATTCGCTTGCACCCACTCGTTTGTACAGGTTTCAACGCTGACTTTGATGGTGACCAAATGGCTGTTCACGTACCACTAAGTAATGAGGCTTGCCTCGAAGCCTTGGTACTCATGCTGGCCAGCCACAACATTCTCCACCCTGCAAACGGTAACCCGATTACCCTGCCTACACAAGACATGGTATTGGGAGTTTACTATTTGACCAAGGATCGCCCAGGCGTAAAAGGGGAAGGATTACTTTTTGGCTCTTCAGAAGAGGTTGAAATTGCCTATAATGAAGGCGTTGTAGCCATGCATGCAAAGATCAAACTCCGTCATCCTGTTGTGGATGAAGAAACAGGAGATACCATCATTGATGCAGAAACGGGACAACCCAAGATGCACATCTTTGACACTTCTGTTGGTAGAGTGCTCTTTAATAAAATTGTGCCTAAGGAGGCTGGTTACATCAATATTCTGCTCACAAAGAAGAGTATGCGTAAGGTAATTCGCGAAATCTTCTTTAAAGTAGGCATGGTGAAAACAGTCAAATTCCTCGATGATCTGAAAGATCTTGGGTTCATGGAAGCCTTTAAAGGAGGTCTATCCTTTGGCTTAAATGAGGTATTGATTCCTCTCGAAAAAGAGGTTTATATCAAAGAGGCTGAGAGCAAAATCGATGAAGTTCAGATGAACTACGAGATGGGCCTCATTACTGATACAGAGCGTTATAACCAGGTAATAGACATTTGGACGCACACCAACTCCAAATTGACCAAAACCCTGATGACGCACCTGGAAGAAGACAAAGACGGGTTCAACAACATCTACATGATGTTTCACTCCGGTGCTCGTGGTTCTAAAGAACAGATTCGTCAGCTGGGGGGAATGAGGGGCTTGATGGCCAAACCACAGAAAACCCTTAAGGGTTCTTCAGGGGCCATTATTGAGAACCCGATTCTTTCCAACTTTAAAGAAGGACTCTCTGTACTTGAGTACTTTATCTCCACACACGGTGCGCGTAAAGGTCTTGCGGATACAGCTTTGAAAACGGCTGATGCAGGTTACCTGACTCGTCGTCTGGTGGATGTCGCACAGGACGTAATCATCAAAGAAGATGATTGTGGTACCCTGAGAGGATTGACAGTAACAGCATTGAAGGAGAACGAGGACGTTATTCAGGTTTTGAGTGAAAGGATTTTAGGAAGGGTTGCACTGGATGATATCGTGGATCCAATCAGTGGCGAAATATTGGTTCATGCAGGAGACGAAATCACTGAGGCTAAGTCTGAGTTGATTGAAGAAAGTCCTGTAGAAGAAGTAGAAATTCGTTCTGTACTTACCTGTGAGTCTAAGTCTGGTGTTTGTGCCAAATGTTATGGCAGAAACCTGGCAACGGGCAAAATCGTGCAGGAAGGAGAAGCTGTTGGGGTTATGGCTGCCCAGTCTATTGGTGAGCCGGGCACACAGCTTACTCTCCGTACCTTCCATATTGGTGGTACAGCCCAGCGTATTGCTGCTGTAAGTGAACTGAATGCAAAGTTTGGAGGTAAAGTAGTACTTGAAAACGTCCGTACTGTGGATCGTATGGTTGATGGTGAAAACAAGAAAATTGTTGTTAGCCGTACCGGTAAGATCAAAGTGTTGGATGACCAGGCAAGAATTTTATTCTCCAATAAAGTCCCTTATGGTTCCAGCCTCTTTATCAAAGATGGTCAAAACATAGAAAAAGGAGATGCCATTTGTCTCTGGGATCCACATAACTCCCTGATTCTTTCCGAGTTTAAAGGAAAGATCAGCCTGGTGGATGTAAAAGAAGGTAGTACCTTCCTGCAAAATGAGGACAGCACAACAGGTCACCGCGAAAAAGTCATCATTGATAGCCGTGATAGAACAGTGAATCCGACTGTAGTCATCATGGATAGCGATGGAGAAGAACTGCGTGCGTATAACCTGCCTGTAGGTGCTCACCTCGTTGTTGATGACGCCGAGGAAATCGAAGCTGGCCACATCCTCGCCAAGATTCCACGTTCTAGTGGTGGTACTGCGGATATTACCGGTGGTCTTCCTCGTGTGACGGAGCTATTTGAAGCACGTAACCCATCCAACCCCGCAGTTGTTTCTGCTATTGAAGGTACAATCAGCCTGGGAGGCATCAAACGCGGTAACCGCGAAGTTTTTGTGACTTCCCCTGATGGTACTGACAAGAAACGTTACCTCGTTTCCCTGAATAAGCACATCCTGGTTCACAATGATGACTATGTCATGGCGGGTGAGCAGCTTTCTGATGGTGCTACCGCACCTAAAGACATCCTTTCTATCAAAGGACCATCGGCTGTACAAGCCTACATCGTCAACGAGATACAGGAAGTATACCGCATGCAGGGTGTACCGATCAACGACAAACACGTTGAGGTGATCGTGCGCCAGATGATGCGGAAAGTTGAGATTGTAGATTCAGGAAATACCATTTTCCTTGAAAAGGAGATCGTCGATAAGATTGACTTTCAGGAAGAGAATGACTGGATCTTTGACAAGATATATGTAACCGATCCGGGAGGATCTACCAACCTCAAGCCAGGACAGATCGTTTCTCGTCGTCGCTTGCGTGATGAAAACTCTCAAATGCGTAGGGCTGACTTACCGCTCGTAACGGCAGAAGTAGCCAAGCCGGCTATCTGTCAGCCTGTATTGCGAGGAATCACACGTGCCTCTTTGGGTACCAAAAGCTGGCTCTCTGCCGCTTCCTTCCAGGAAACGACCAAGGTGCTCAGTGAAGCTGCTATCACCGCCAAGACGGATGATCTCGATGGTCTCAAAGAAAATGTGATCGTTGGACACCTGATCCCGGCTGGTACAGGTAGAAAAGACTACCAGGATATCCTGGTAGGGCCTAAAGAAGATCGTGACGAGGTTTCAGAAAGAACTGCTGGAACGGAAGTTTTGTCGTAAAGAACATCCTTGATTTAAATAACCGCAGAGAGGCAGTGGGAAGTGATTTCATTTCTTTGCCCTCTGCGGTTTCATTTTTATAAGGTCTTAGTATGACTGAAAATCAGGTTAGAATACTGGATAAGCATGATGTAGACGCCCGCATCAAAAGGATTGCTTTTGAGATTTATGAAAATAATTTTCAGGAGAAAGGCCTTGTTCTACTTGGGTCAGATGAACGGGGTGGATACATCGCTGAGCAATTGTTTGCTCATTTGAAAGAGATTTCTCCCCTAAAAATAGCACTCTGGAATGCCAGTTTTGACAAGAAGGACAGGCAGGGAAGAGCAGGTCGAATGGAGGTCACCTTCTCGGCCGATCTGAAAAAACTTGCAGGTCAAAATGTCGTCATCGTGGATGACGTCTTATACAGTGGAAATACCCTGCTGCACCTGGTTGCCCCTCTTCTGGAGGTGATGCCTCGAAAAATTGAAGTGGCTGTCCTCATTGACCGCGGGCACCGCAATATGCCCATCTCCCCTACTTATGTTGGCCTGGAGTTGGCGACAACCATCCACCAGCTTGTAGCAGTTGAAGTAGATTTTGAAAAGCGATCCATTGAAGCCTTTTTGGTATAAAAAACATGCAATTTTACGTTGGGCAAAAAGTCAGTTTACTCCATGATTCCGGAGAAGGAAAAGTGGTGTCTATTATAGACAAATATCATGTGGAAGTAGACTTTGGGGATGATTTCCCCTATGATGTGCATGTAGATGAAATCATTCCCAATAATCCGGAAGAAGAAAAATACTTCGCCAAAGAAAAAGAAAAGCCGGAAGAGCGAAGCGCTCCCCAAAGTCTGGGAATCAGGCTGATAGACATCAGCCTCGCTGTCACCCGCGAAAGCGGGTCCGAATATCGCTTCACCCTGCTTAATCCAGAGGCTTATGAAATCCTCTACACCGTTTTCGAAAAACGAAAACACAAATACCATGGCCTTGCCTATGGGAAAATAGATGCCGGCGGCAAAGACTTAATCGGCATTTTTGCGGAAGAACAACTCAAAGCACTCAAAAATCTCTATTTCCAATTGCTTTTTTACAAAGCCGGTGCGATGATGCCTCAGGCTCCTCTCATTACCCATATTGATTGGAAAAACAGCCTGCTGGAGCAGGAGTTTCACCTCATTCCGCCCTTGAGGCAGGATGGTTTGTTGTTTTCGTTGCGAAAACCCAATAAGCCAGAGGAAGAAGAAAAAGCGCAAAAAGCGCTTCAGAAAAACGCCAGAAAATCTGGCACTGAAGAGCGTATCATTGATTTACACATAGAGGAACTGACCATCTTTCCACATCAGCTTAGTGCTGTCGAGATGTTGGAAATTCAGATTGAGCATTTTGAGAAATGCCTTTCAGATGCGCTTGTTTCCAATGTGGGCAAGCTGATTGTCATTCATGGTATAGGCGAGGGTAAATTGAGAGCCGAAATACGAAATCGCCTGAAGGAGACTGAACATGTGAGAAGCTATCATCCCGCTGATCATCAGCGTTTTGGAAATGGAGCTACCGAGGTCGTTTTTGAGTGATATGCCTATTTTTTGAATGATTTCGATCCATATCCCAAACCCACCAGAATACTTAATATCCCGCCCCCTATAAATAGGTAGGCTTCCGTTTTTGAGTCCGTATTTTGAGCCTTGATTTCAAGCTTGCCAATTTCAATAATTGGCTTGTTGCTTTTTTCCATTTTTGTATACCCAACATAGCCCAGGCCGAGCCCAAAGAGGATAAATGCGAGAGCGATTATTTTTTTCATGTGTTTATCGATTATTATAAGGTGCAGGTCTCAAAAAAAATTGCCCTTACAGGCATCTCTGTCCTGTAAGGGCGAATATATTGAATGCCGGATTCCGGCTTAAAAAGTCAATTGAGGCTCAGTGCCAATTGTTTTACCTGTCATTTTTTCCAATACAGCTTTTGGCTGTATCAATTTTCCCACTTTGGGAGAATCAGCGATATCTGAGCCTGTGGCCTTCAGTATATCATAAGCTTGCTGAGTAGTGATATCGGGATTAAATGCCCGCATCATCCCTACAAGGCCGGATACGATAGGCGTCGCCATAGATGTACCGCTGAATTTCTGGTACTTGCTTCCAGGAATGGAAGACATGATATCTACACCAGGCGCAGCAATCGGCATCTTCAGGCTGGTATTGGTATTGGAAAAGCTGGCTTTATTGAGGTTTTGATCTACCGCGCTCACGCAGATCACGCCGGGGACACTTGCCGGCGAAAAGTTTTTCGCATCACGGTTGCTGTTGCCTGCGGCAACGATCACGATAGCGCCTTTTTTAAAGGCATATCTGATGGCGTCGGCTTGTGCCTTGGAAGGGCTGCCAGGGCCGCCCAGGGACATAGAGATCACATCTGCGCCGCCATTGGCGGCGTCTATGATGGCCTGCGAAACGGAGCGGTCCGTTCCAAAGCCGTTTCTATTCAGGGCAGGATAGCCCTTCAGGTCTATAAATTTACCTTCCCAGTTGAGGGAAGCCACGCCAAGGCCATTGTTGGTGACAGCACCTGCCAATCCCGCGCAGTGAGTGCCATGACCATGGCTATCTGTATTGCCTTTGCTTTTCTTAAAAGCACTTTTGATGTCTTCGTGATCTCCTTCTACTCCTGTATCCACAATGGCCACAATGGCTTTGCGCCTGGGTTTGACAGATTGGAGAAATTTATGGCAGTCATTGTATGCCAAAGAAGAGGCAAACCACTGGGAAGAAAGCTGTGGGTCGTTGGCGAAGTAGTTGCCGCGCTGCAGGATATCTGCCTCTGAAGCAATATTGGGGATAAGCGAAACACGGTCATTGATTTCCAGCGCATCTACATTTTCCCGATCGCTTTGCAGTTCTTTTTGCAGCAAATCGGCGAAGTCAGGATCAACATGGACCAGGTAATAGTTACCCAGGTTGCGGTCATTTTTATTTCTCTCTTCCGGAGCCTGAAAATCATCATCCAGGCTAGCGTCTATATCTCCCTCTATATCACTAAAGGCAAGGGTATAGGTCGCTTTGTATTTATCCAGGAGGGGCGAAATCTCTGAAATGGTATCGTCAGGGCCCAATTCAACCAACAATTCGGTATAACCGGATTTGTCTTTGATGCCGTCTGCCACCCTTTCAATCAATGCAGCAAAGAGATAAATGGCTGCAGAAATCACAAGTGCCAGCACGCCGGGTACCCAGAAAAGCTTGGAGTTGTGCTTTTTATAGGCGAGATAACCCGCATCTATACACATACCAATACCAAAATCCATCAGGGCGATCGTCACCCTGTCGAGCAGCATATCAAAAGTAGAACTGTTGGCATGAACAAAGCCATAGGCTCCTACCAGCACTTCCTTGGGCACCACAAAGTGGTATCCAATGGCTGCCAGCATCAATAAAAAGGCAGGAAGCGGCCGAAAACGCTTTCCGCGGGTTCTATTGATAATTCCCTTGCCGAACATCCAGAAGGCCAGCATGACGAGAACCGGGCCAAAAATGTGAATGAATTTTAGTTCCATAATATTTTTCAAAAATAAAGGCATCACAAAATAAACTGTAATGCCTGTTAAAATATCTTATAATGTGGTGATTTTCAAAATATTAACCTGCTCTCCCCACATGAAAATGCTCATCCCATCGGCAGCTTTCACCTGAGCTTTGACCGCCAGGCCGGGCTTTTGATAAATAGCAGGAAGTCCATTTACGGGTCGGTACTGGCGACCATCAGAGGATTCTATTCCCCAAAAACCACCGGACAAATCTATAAATACTACTTTTCCGCTTATTTGCATGTTGGTATCTGTGTGGAAAATTG
The DNA here is from genome assembly GCA_030430205.1 of Bacteroidia bacterium. Lineage (GTDB taxonomy): Bacteria > Bacteroidota > Bacteroidia > J057 > J057 > JAUIGE01. The sequence goes on from JAUIGE010000016.1 coordinate 37,873, forward strand.
GTTGACTACCTTTGCCAGTCTTTGGCGTAATTCGCAGGAGTAAATTCTCGTTTTTTTCCTGCGAATAATAACCCTTAGCTTACGAATAATAGCTCTTTAAGGTTTTGGTTTACTCTTTTCGCTTCAGCAATTCATGAAGGATGAATGCGCGTTTGATATCATTTTTGTCTCTGAAAATACCTGGACTTTTCCTGGAGCGTGAAGCACTTTCGACTTCCGGCGCTTTGTTGCGCCTGATAGGTTGACTACGATCTGGAACCTGGTGTTCGCTGTGTTTTTGGGTATGTCGTTTTTGGGGAATACTGCTTTGCGTGGAACCCGGGAAGATGCCTTGCGATTGGATTTTATCTTTATCTTTGTCACCCAATTGGCGGGAGACATAAGTTGAAATCCCCAAAATTGTTAAAACCAATATGCCAATAAGTATAAGCCAGGCTTCCATAGTTATTCATTAAGCTAAGCTAAATATACGAAAAAGATATTCCGACGATACTATGCAACTTACCAGTCTTGAGATTTTTGGCTTTAAAAGCTTTGCCGAACGAACAAAATTCGTTTTTGACCAGGGCATAACCGGTATTGTCGGCCCCAATGGATGTGGCAAGTCAAATGTCGTTGACTCCATACGCTGGGTGCTTGGCGAGCAAAAGACGCGCAACCTGCGCTCTGACAAGATGGAAAATGTCATTTTCAATGGCACCCAGGCTCGCCGCAAATCCAACCTCGCAGAGGTTTCTCTTACTTTCGAAAACACCAAAAATGTCCTCCCTACGGAATATTCCACGGTGACCATCACCCGCAAACTCTATCGCTCCGGCGATAGCGAGTACCTCATCAATGGCGTCACCTGCCGTCTCAAGGACATCCAGAACCTCTTCATGGATACCGGTGTCAGCTCCGACTCTTACGCCATCATCGAGTTGAAAATGGTGGATGAAATCCTGACCAATAAGGACAACGAGCGCCGAAAATTTTTCGAAGAAGCTGCCGGTATTTCTAAATACAAAGTCCGGAAAAAGCAGACAATGAAGCGCCTGGCTGATACAGATGCCGATCTGGAGAGGGTGGAAGATTTGCTTTTTGAAATAGATAAAAACCTCAAATCGCTCGAAAAGCAGGCGCGACGCACCCAGCGTTATTTTGAACTCAAAGAAGAATATAAGCTGATCAGCTCGCAGTATGCCTACCTCAAGATGCAGGCTATACATGAGCAAAAATTGCAGATAGAGCGGGATGAAGGATTTTTGAAAGATCAGCTTTTGCAGATCCAATCAGAAACCGCCCAGCGCGAGGCGCGCCTTCAGCAGCTCAAAAAAGAGCTGCTCGATCACGAAAAAGACCTCTCTGAGGCCCAATATGCCCTCAATAAGCATTTCAGCAAGATTCAATCCGTCGAGACAGAAAAATCCGTCAAAAATGAACGCCTCAAATACCTCCAACAGCGGGAGCAGGCGGTGATGAATCAGATGGAAACGGAGCGCAATCAGCTCAAGAAAAATGAAGAAAAGCTGGGCGAATTGCTGGTGCAAAAAGAGCAGCTCAGCCAGGAGCTCAAGGCTTTTGAGGAAGCAGAGAAAAAATTGCGGGAGGAAGTAGATCGCTTGCGCAAAGACAATGACGAGCAACAGCTCAATACCGATGAACTGGCACGCGAACACCGCGAGGCTGAGCAGGAAGTGCAGAGTTTGCGCCAGGATATAGAAATAAAAGGTGTGCAAATGCGCAGCCTGGAAGGAGAATTGGAGCGGGCGGAAGCTGACAAAAGCCAGCGCCGGGAAGATATAGGCGCTTTTACCGAAAAAGCCCAGCAACTGGCCGCTGAGTTGAAATCACTGGAGAAGCAGGCCACAGAGCTGGAGCAAAAGAAAGCTCAGCATGAGCAGGACGTAAGCGAAACTGAGTTGCTGATCAATGAGTTGAAAGACCAGGTCTATAAGCGCAACCGCGTCATGGACGCAAAACAGAACGAATACAACCTCACCAAAAGCCTGGTAGAAAACCTCGAAGGCTTTCCCGAGAGTGTGAAATTTTTGAAAAAGAACGCAAAATGGATCAAGGATGCTCCTTTGCTTTCGGATATCTTTGCTACTCCCGAGGCTTACAAAATTGCTTTTGAAAATTACCTGGATCCTTTTCTGAGTTATTATATCGTGCCGAGCCGGGAGGATGCGATCCTCTCCGTGCACATGCTCGCCAAAGCGGCCAAAGGCCGCGCAAACTTCTTCATCCTCGATGAACTGGAGGAATACAAAAGCAGCAATCCGCTGCTCTTTACCCATGCCCAGCCAGCGCTGGAGCTGGTGGACTTTGCGCCGGAATACCGCAAACTGGCAGCCTTTCTGCTGAGCAATGTCTACCTCGTCGAATCCGAAAACGATATTCCGGATGAGGTGCCGGAAGACATGATATTCCTGACCAAAGCAGGAGGGATTTCGCGCAAGCGCTATATGCTTGGAGGCGGCTCTTTGGGCTTATTTCAGGGAAAAAGATTGGGCCGCGCCAAAAACCTCGAAAAGCTGGATAAGGAGCTGAAAAAGCTCAACAAAGAGCTGACAGCGGAAAAAATAAAGCTGGACACTGCCCTGGAGAACATGAACCAGCTCAGAAAAATTAATTATTCAAAAGAGCTCGATCCCCTTCGCCGACAGCTTCTGGAGCGCCAGAAAGACCTTTCGGTCTTGCAGACCCGGGAGAAGGAATACAACGAGTTTCTCGCTCGCGTAGGCAAGCGCACAGGCGAGCTCCTGGAGGAGCTCGAAAAAATTCGCGACTCAGTTGAGGGAAAAATTCCCAAACTGCGCTTCCAGCAGGAAAACCTGCAGCAGCTCACCTCCCGCCTGGCGCTCAACCGCCAGCGTTCGCAGGAATGCGCCGAGGCGCTGAGCGCAAGCTCCAATAAATACAATGAGTCCAATATTCAGCTTATCCATCACCGCAACCGAGATAGCTTGTTGGTGCGGGAAATCACCCAGAAACGGGAACAAATTCAGCAATACGATCAGACCCGAAACGAGCACAAAGCACAGCTAAAGCAAGTAAATGCTGATGTCAATGAGCTGATAGAAAGTAATTTGCAGGACGATGGCATGATCATGAACCTCTATGCTCAAAAGAAAGAGCATGAGACCAGGGTCGATCGCTTCGAGCAATTGGTTTCCAATGCAAAAAACAGCATTCTTCAGGTTGAAGAGACCATGAGTGAGCACCGCAAAAAGCGGGAAGATGTGCTGGAGCGCCAGCGGTTGCTGCAGGAGCGGGTGACCGAAAACCGCATCCAGACCCATTCATTGGCTGAGCGGATGTCCGTTGAGTTCCAGGTGGAGTTGGATTTGCTGAGCAAAGTAGCGCTTTTTGATAAGCCGCTGGAGGAGTATGATGTGGCGGAAATTGAAGATAAACTGCAAAAACTGAGGCATCGCGTTCACAATTTTGGGGACATCAACCCCATGGCTGTAGAGGCTTACAACGAAATGAAAGAGCGGAACGACTTCATTATGGTCCAAAAAGAGGATCTGGCCAAAGCCAAACAATCCTTGCTCGATACCATCTCGGAGATAGATGAAGCCGCCCGAATCAAGTTTATAGAGACGTTTGAGGTGGTGCGCGAAAATTTCAAAAGGGTGTACCAAAGCCTTTTTACAGAAGATTCCAAATGCGATTTGATCCTGAAAGACCCCGACAACCCGCTCGAATCAGATGTGGGCATCATGGCACGTCCCAAAGGCAAGCGCCCCCAAACCATCTCTCAGCTTTCCGGAGGGGAAAAAACGCTGACAGCCGTAGCGCTGCTCTTTTCCTTTTACCTTATCAAACCTGCTCCTTTCTGCATATTTGATGAAGTCGATGCGCCCCTGGATGATGCCAACATTGACAAATTCAACAACATCATCAAGGAATTCTCCGGTGAATCCCAATTCATCATCGTGACGCACAACAAGCGCACCATGGCCTCCACAAATGTGATGTATGGCGTCACCATGGAAAATCGCGGCATATCACGCGTGGTGCCGATTGACCTGGATACGATCTACCAAAGTACGGATGAGAAGGATGTAGCCTGATGTTTTTGTGATTTTTTGAAAATTAATTTTACTTTAAAGTTGAATTTTGTATATTTGGGTAACAAAATAACCCAAGTCCTATGTTCAACTTACCTGAAGACTTTCTTCATTTCATTTGGCGTAGTCTGCATTTTGATGCCCGCAATATGCGGACGGCGCAAAACCAACAGCTTCAGATTCAATATGTCGGTTCCTGGAACCATAACCAGGGGCCGGACTTCCTGCAGGCGCGCTTGCTGCTGGATGGCGTAGCCATGCACGGGCATGTGGAGATTCACATCAAAAGTGATGACTGGTATCATCACAGGCATCATGAGGATCCTCATTACAATGGAGTCGTGCTGCATGTGGTTTGGGAAAAGGGCAAAAAGCCCATTCTGAGAGAGGATGGCACAGCCATCCCCGAGTGGGTGCTCGCACCCCATGTATCGCCTGCGGCGATCGAACGCTACCACCGCCTGAATCTGTCTACAGATGATATTCCCTGCGCTTCCAGCCTGCCAGGCCTGAGTGAAAGATTGAAAGTCATGACCCTGGAGCAAATGGCGGTAGAGCGCATCATCGAAAAAGCAGGCTTTTTTCAACAGCGCTTGCAATCCTGTAAGCAGGACTGGAACCAGCTTCTCTGGGAAGAGCTTGCCGCCATGATGGGTGGCCCTGTGAACAAAGCCGCATTTCGTGAGCTGGCGCAGCGCTTGCCCTACGCGCTCCTGCTCAAATACCGTGATCGGCCTGAACAGCTCGAAGCTTTGCTGATGGGCATTTCGGGCCTTCTGGCCACGGAAAAACCCAAAGAAGACAGCTACTACCAGTTGCTACGGGAAGAGTGGCTTTTTCTGCGGAAAAAGCACCAGATCCCTGATGAAGGCATGCCGGCCCTGCGCTTCTCGCGGATGCGACCGGCTTCATTTCCTACTGTACGTATAGCGCAGCTTACTGCCCTGATATGCCATTGGCCGCAGCTGACACAGTTGCTTCAGGAAGCGCATTTTGCGCTTTTTCTGGCGTATCGCATCGAGCCGACTGCCTATTGGCAGACGCACTATCGCTTTGGCGAAGCCAAAGGGGTGAGTAGCAAACAATTGGGGCGCAGCCAAAAAGAGATTTTGCTCATCAATTGCCTCATTCCGATTGCCTGGTTGTACCAGAAATCTCACGGAAATGCCTTTCCGGAGGCATTGGTAGAGGATGCCCTGGCGGCATTGCCGCCGGAGGATAACCGGATCATCCGGCAATTTGCCGATTTGAAGGTAGGCGCGGCGAATGCCGCGCATTCGCAGGGAATGATTCAATTGAAGAAAAAATATTGCTCCGAGAAAGCTTGTCTGAAGTGCCAGATTGGCTATCACCTGCTTTCCAAAAAAGCAGTAAGCTCGCCTTCAAACCAGGCTGTCAGCAAACTGGCCCCCTGATCGTTCAGGTGATCCTGGTCAGAGAAGTTGGCTTTTTTCTGAAAAATAGAATCAGGAGGTATCCAGACGGGCCCTAACTGGCGGTAGACATCTATCTCCCAGGGCTCGGGAGCGGGATGTCCATAATTTTTCAGGTAGTAAAACACGATGGGAACATCTGCTTCTTTTGCCAATGCGGCCATCTCTCCGAGAACTTTTCGCGGATAGCGGTAGCTGATCCGATCAGCTATGCCTCTGCCTTCTTCCAAATACCGATGGTATTTCTCGGTGGTTTTTTCCTGATGTGTCTGCAACATCTGCGGATCGGCTGTTACCTTCACAGATACATAGCTGTGTGGGCGCAGCTGGGCGCTGTCTACCGGCTCAAAAGCTATGTCGAGCAGCTTATGTCTGCTATAATCCCAACGGCATTCCAGCGCGTCCACTAAGCTTTCGGGATAGCGTTGGTTGAAGAGGATATTCTGTGAAAAAAGGTCTTCACTTTCTGCAATGAATGGAAAATCCTTGTGTGAAAAGCGATCTTCGCGAAATCTGGCCTCGATGAGGATCAGTTGAGGCTTATGGTGAGCAAGCAGGTCTTTCAGGATGACATAGCGGAGATTCCTGCCCGGTCGGCAATAACTTAAGTTGGCGAGGTGGTATGTTTTACCTGTTTGATGATTGATCCGCTGTTCCAGGCTGTCATCCATGATCCCGCACAAAGTGACGGAAGTACCCAAAAATGCGATGTCTATATTGTCGCTTTCGAAGAGTTTGTGGTAGAGAAAATCGCTTCTTCCGCAGCTTTCCAGCAGGTAGCTATAGCCAAATTGTTTGTTTAGAGGCATTAGCCAAAGATAAGCTGTCCCTATAAGCAGGGGCAGCATAAACAAGCCGAATCGTTTCAGAAAAGCTTTCATCTTAAAATTGGAAGTAAACAAACTCTCGGGATTCGGTAAAATCTGCGAGCAGCAAAATGAAAAGAATCAAACTGTAATATATCAGCCAGCGGTATGGCCGTCGCCAGCTGAAGATGGCCAGGTGAAAATCTTTTTTCCCAATGCGGATTTCCATCAGCACAAAAAATAGCAAAGCTATTGCCAGCAAAAATCCCTCGCGGAGGGATTCATAAGCCACCGAAATCGGTGGCAGCCAGCCCGTCCACTCGGTCAATTGACCGAGGAGAAGCAGACTTTTATCAAAAGTCTCAGCCCGGAAAAGTAGCATCGGAAGGCTGAAAGCCAAAAAGACATAAACCATCGAAATCCCTGCGGGCAGCTTGAAAGTAGCCTTGAAGTTTCGCAGAAAAAAGGCCTCTGTCAGGTAAAAAGCGCCCAGCGCAAATCCCCATATCAGAAAATTGTAATTCGCTCCATGCCAAAGGCCAGACACCAAAAAGGTGGTCAGAATGGCCAAAGACCATCTTCCGACTCCTTTGCGGCTGCCTCCCATGGGGATGTACACATAGTCCCGAAACCAGGTCGAAAGCGAGATGTGCCAGCGATTCCAAAATTCCTGTATGCTTGTGGAGAAAAAGGGCGTCCTGAAATTGGTCATCAATTGGATGCCGAAAAGCCGGGCGATACCGATCGCCATATCTGAATAGCCAGAGAAGTCTCCATACACCTGTATGGAAAAGGCGAAAAGGGCGAGCAAAACGCCCATACCCGTAGCATGGGTCGGCTCAGCGAAAACTTCGTTTACATACCATCCCAGCCGGTCTGCGATCACAATTTTTTTGAACAGCCCCCAGAGGATAAGCCGTAGGCCTGAGGCCGCTTCATCTGCGTTAAATTTTCTGCTTGCAAAAAACTGAGGCAGCAAACGTTCAGCGCGTTCAATCGGCCCAGCCATCAGCTGCGGGAAAAAAGAGACAAAAGTAAAAAAGGACAAAATGTCCTTTGTCGGTTCTAACTTTCCCCTGTAAATATCAATGGTATAGCTAAGGGTCTGGAAGGTATAAAAGCTGATGCCTACCGGCAAAATGACATTCAGCGTGATGGGGTCGGCTTCCATGCCGATAGCCTGGATGAGCCGCGCAAAGGCATCAGCGAAAAAATTGAAGTATTTGAAAAAGCCGAGGATGCCGAGGTTTACCCCCAGGCTGAGGGCCAGCCAAAGCTTCTTTTGGCGAGGGGAATCGCTTTTCCCCATATACAAACCCACCACATAGTCGGTCAGGGTCGATATGAAAATCAGCACCAAAAACCGCCAGTCCCAAAAGCCATAAAAAACATAGCTGGCAAGCAACAGGACAAGGTTTTGGCGCTGCCGATGCTTTTTCCATAGCCAATATGCCGCAAAAACCAGCGGAAGAAAAAAGGCAAAGGAAAGTGAATTGAAAAGCATTCAACAGTATTTGCCCGCAAATATACAGGAAAACAGAAAAGGCGTGAAGGATTTCCCACACGCCTTTTCGTTAGTTGAAAATACTGCCCACTGCCCACTGCCCACTGCCCACTGCCCACTGCCCACTGCCTACTGCTTACTAACCTTCTTCACCACGGTCTCAAAACCTTGACGTATCCGGAAAATATACATGCCAGCTGGCAGACCAGCGATATCCATTACCGCTTCGTTGGAGCCTGGCATCATGTGAAATTCCATTTGGCGCAGGCTTTTGCCTGAAAGATCCATTAACTCAATGGAGACATTGCCTGCCTGGGAACTACCGAGGCGGATGCGTACCTGTTCCTTCATCGGAACGGGATAGATGGCATCCAACTCCAGGCCTTCGGCCTGGCGCAAAACCTCAATGGTTTTGGAATGAACAAAGCGTCCATCCTGATCTACAAGCTTCAGGCGGTAGTAAGCACTGCCGATAGGCGCATGATTGTCCACAAAGTCATAGGAGTTTATCTGTCCTTCGGCCACATTGCCTATTCCACTGACAGTACCCAGCGATTGGTACACCATATTATCGGTACTGACCTCGACCTCAAAAAGGTCATGATTGCTTTCGTAAGATGTCTCCCAATACAGGTAATTGGATTTGCCGCGGTTGGTGCCTTCAAAGGCAGAAATGCTTACCGGGAGTACAGGGTTGATGGTAGATCGGGTGACCAGGATATTGATGTCGCATTGAGAGTTTCTTGTGCCATCAAGCAGGATATGGTAGGTTGTGCCTGCGTTGAGAGAGAGATTGGACCAGGTAAGGTCCGAGGAGGGCATATTACCCTGGACCCCAAACTTATCGCATCTTATCCGCGTGGCCACATCCGCATCACCGCAATTCACTCCGCTGAGGAGCATGGCTACCATGTTATTGGGTTGTTGGAGACATTGGCTCGCACTGCCAAAATGGATGTTCCATTGGCTACTGCTTAGCGGAACCTGAAAACTGTACCAGACGGTATTTTCCAGAAATTCATCACAGGGACTCTGCGAAAAAGGCCAGGAACCTACATCGCCTACGTTTCCAGCCCAATGGCATATGCCTGCAAAACGGCTTCCATAATGATCTTCCGTAGGATCTGCTCCCCCTGCCTGGCAAGGATCATTCATGCGCTGTTTGGTGGCGCAGGTGATAGAAGCGGGCGCACTTACAGACCAGCTTGCGATGGAAGAAGTACTCGTATTGGGGTCCAGGCCAACGCCCGAAGTAAGTACGGTCGGTGTAGAACAGCGGTCGTTGGTAGGTGCTGTGCAGGTTCCGTTGAGCCTTGGCTCCACTGTGACCGAGCCTCCCGTGCCTCCGATTCTTTCGATCAGGATAAAGTAATGACCGGAGCCATCCATTCCTCTATTGCGCAAAAAGTAAATATGGCCGGGGCCCGTCAACGCTTTATTGCATACAGAGTTGTAATAGGTATAGCCTTCGGTATTTGCATCCCATTGGCAGGGATCGCCGGCATCCACTGATTCAGAGTACAGGATTGCCATATTGACACTTCCTGCAAAGCTGATTTCAATTTTGAATGTCATGTCATAGTTGGTGGTGTTATTCCCTCCGGGAATCCACTCAAACCAGGCGTCTCCATTGGGAGAGGTAGAGCTACAGGGCCGCTGTCCTACGGGACTGTAGTCAACAAAATTGTCAAAACTAAGTGTTGTAGGAGTCCCAGCGGTTACGCTTGCAGCAGAACCGCAGTCGTTGGCCATACTGGAAAGGGCCAGGCATAGAAGTAGGGTAGAAATGAAATACAAGCGCATCTTCAGAATCACGTTAGGGTTAATTTTCATGAATATAACATAGAATTGGCTGAAAGTAAACGATGTAAGCAAAATCTTATTTTAATTCCATAGCTAGTACATCTTTGAATTCCAGTCAAATAGCGGTCAACCAAAGCGTGATTAATCGGTATGAAATGGGCTAAAAGGAGGATTAGTATTCCTTATTCCCTCCGTAGCGTTTCGGCTGTTAGAGCAGTTTGGGCAGCTTTTCTACTCTGCCCGGAGGGCATCGATGGGGTTGCGTAAGGCCGCGCTCAAAGCCTGGCTGCCTATCGTCAGGGCGCCCAGGGCGAGCATCAGAAAAACGCCCCACCCGAAGTAAAGCAGGTTCATATTGATGCTGTAGGCAAATTGGCTGAGCCAGCTATCTGTCAGCCACCAGGTCAGCGGTAGCGCGATCACTACCGCGACGAGCAGCAGAAGCAAAAAGCCTCTGGAAAGCAAATAGACGATCTGCCGGGGCGATGCCCCGAGGATTTTGCGGATGCTGATTTCTTTCAGCCTGCTCTCCGCCTGATAGGCGGAGATACCCAGCAATCCCAGACAGGCGATCACGATCGCGATGAAGCTAATGAAGCCCACCACTTTGGTGGAGTCCTTGATCGTAATCAGAGTCTCGGCAATCTGCGCATCGTGAAAGTCCATGGAAAGATCATGAATGGCATCTATTTCGGTCCAGCTTTCTTCAACAAAAGCCACTCCTTCGGCTAATTGTTTGCCGTTGAGGCGGATATTAGCCCAGCGGATTCCATCCATTCTGTTTCTCAGTACCAAAGTGCCGATTTCACTCAGCAGGCTTCTGTAGTGAAAATCTTTCACCACGCCTATGACCTGACTCGAAAAAGCTGTCTCGGGATCAGAACCAAAGAAAATCTGCTTTCCCAGCGCTTGTTCAGGACTGTTGAATCCAAATGCCGTGACAGCTTGTTCGTTGATCACTACATATTGCTCGGCAGAATCACTGCCCGCCCGGGTGCTGACATCAAAGCCCTTGCCTGCAAGGATTTCCAGTTTCATGTTCTGAATATAGCTATCGTCTATATAGAGGATGTGCGTTTGTCGAACATCGCTTTCTCCCGGAAGGCGGATGATATCCGCCTGGTTGCTGCCTGTGGCGGGGATGAGCGAAGAGCCCGAAATGCCCTCGATGCGGCTGTCCCTTTGCAATTCATTTTTCACCAATTCAAAATCATTGCCCTGCAAAGCCAGATTCAGCACATATTCTTTGTCAAAACCATAATCAGCCTGTAGCATAAATGCGGACTGCTGATTGAGAAAGGTCGAAGAAATAATGAAGACAAGGGAAAGGACAAACTGCACGACGATCAGGATTTTCCTCAATCCCCACTTGCGGTTGGGACTGAGGCTTTTGAGCCGGGTCAGGACTTCTATGGGTTTGAATTTGGAAAGGAAAATGGCAGGAAATGCTCCGGCAAGTAAGCCCACAAGGATGGCCAACCCCAAAAATTGCAGGTAGATGGAGAAGGAAGCTTCCAGCTCCAGGTTGAAAAAGCGGCTGAAAAACATGCTTTTAAATTGTGGCAAAATAAGGACTTCCAGTATCCCCCATGCGATAAGCATGGAGAAGATGGCCAGCACGATGGCTTCAACCACAAATTGCAGGATCACCTGGATACGATGCGCCCCGATCACCTTGCGTACGCCTATCTCGCGGGCGCGGTAGAGGGAACGGGCTATCGAGAGGTTGGTATAGTTGAAGGCAGCCGTAAGGATGATCAGGAAGGCGAAAATGGATAAAATCACCACGATTTGGAAAGGCATTCCAAAGGAAAGGTCATTTTCCCGCATCTCAGGCGGCATGATATCGGTTACTTTCTGCAACTGAAAGTCCAGTCTGTAGTTTTCCATGGCGGCGTATTGCGCCTCCGAGATAGCTGGAAACAGCTTTTGGATATCCGAAGGCTTGCTGTTTGCGCGCAGTCGGAAATAGAGAAAACCGTTATTGGTATCGCTCCAACTGTTGAAGGGTGTGCGTTCCTGATCCGCAAGCCGTGCTTGCAGGCTGCTGAGAGAAGCCAGCGCATCAAAGCGCAGGTGGGTCCGCTGCTCGGGATCCTTCAGGATCCCGGTGATGGTATAGCTTTCAGCTCCGGAAAGTTCCAGCACTTTTCCGACGGCTTCTGCCTCATCTATGCCAAATTTTTTGGCGGAGGCCTGCGTAAGAATGATGGTATTGGGCTCTGAAAGCGCATTTTTCGCAGACCCCTGTACAAACTCAAACCCAAACAATTCAAAAAATGCGGGTTCCGTAAAGAGCCCGTTCAGGGGTAAATTTTTATCTCCAAATATGAAATCTCCCCGCAAAGAGCGGTGGATGCGTAGCGCCTTTTCCACTGCGGGCATTTCCGTTGTCAGTTTTTCATAAAGCGGCAGAGGCGCAGTCGCAAAAGTAGAAGAATTGCGGCTTGTGCGGTCGCTTACCACGCGATACAGGCGGTCTTCATCAGGATGAAAATGGTCAAAACTCCGCTGATCATTGATGATCAGGGTGAGCAGCATGCAGATAGAAAGCCCCATGGCCAGACCAAAGATATTGATGAAAGAGAAGATTTTGTTTTTCAACAAATTCCTGAGCGCGACTTTGATGTAGTTTTTCAGCATGGTGGAAGAGGATGAGGGGATTAGCAGATGTGCAGATTAGCAGATGAGGGGTACTCTTCAATCCCTATTCCAAAGGGGTAAGTGGCTGATAATCAGTTAATATCTCATTCTTCTCTTTTGATTTTCACTTAATGTTGTTTCGCAACGAAACATTTGGCATGTTTCAGGCTGAAACAGTGGTACACATGCATATTGCATCTTTACAGTTAACTCAATTTCGAAATTATGACGAGCTGGCGCTCGAATTTTGTCCGGGCATCAATTGCCTGACGGGCCCCAATGGCTCGGGCAAGACCAATGTGCTGGATGCGATGCATTACCTGGCTTTCACGCGGGGCTTCCGCAATTCGCAGGACAAAATGGCTGTGCAGGAGGGCGAGACTTTTTTCTTTATAGGAGGAGATTTTCAGAAAAAAGGCGTGATGCGCTCCATACAATGCAATTTTGTTAAAGGAAAAAACAAAACCGTCATGGTCAACCGCCAGGCAGTCGCCAGGATGAGCGACCATATCGGCACCTTGCCGCTGGTGGTGATTCTGCCCGCAGATACCGACCTGATCAACGGCCCCTCGGCGGATCGCCGCCGTTTTATGGATATGCTGATTTCCCAATACAGCAAAAAATACCTCACCCACCTCATCCATTATGAGCGGCTGCTGGCGCAGCGCAACGCCCAATTGAAGCACTTTGGCGAGCATCGCTACTTCGATCAGGACCAGCTCGATATGTGGACGACCCAGCTTATTCCGCATGGAATAGCCATTTTTAAAGAGCGAAAAGCATTTGTGGAGGAGTTCCGGCCTGTCTTTGAGGAAAAATTCAAAAAGATTGTTTCGGTAAAAGAAAAGCCTGCCATAAACTACCGCTCGCAGGTGGATGAAAATACGATAGAAGCCTGGTTGACCCTTTTTACTGAAAATCAACCCAGGGACCTGGCCAATCAATACACGGGTGTAGGCATACATCGCGATGACCTGCCCTTCAGCATCAATGAGCAATCCGTGCGCAATTTTGGCTCCCAGGGCCAGCAAAAGACTTTTGTCATTTCTCTCAAGCTCGCCCAGTACAGGCTGCTTCAGGCTCATACCCAGGAGCCTCCGGTGCTCCTGCTGGATGACATTTTCGACAAGCTCGACGAGCATCGGCTTGCGAGTATCGCCCGTATCCTCGATCGGGAGATAGAAGGGCAGATTTTCGTCACCGATACTTCATTGGAAAGAATGCGGGAAATCTTCGCCCAAAGCGAGAAAGCCGTGAAATTCTTTCAGGTAAAAGAGGGTAGGGTGAGGGAAGAAGGGGCGTTTTGAGTTTTGGGTTTCGGGTTTCGGGTTATTCTCGAAACCCAAAACCCGAAACCTCCTCCCTACTCCGTGATGAAGAGCGGAATATTCCCAAAAAGATTGATCGGTGTAAAAGGGTGCTGACGCCCGCCAGTGAGCGTTTTGACGCGCTCTGAGACGAAGAGATTCAGCTCGTGAAGCGAGACCACCTGATCGCCGTTCAGATCGGCATTGCCGTCGAGGCCTTCCAGCATCGCTTTGGTAAAAGCGCCATGCCCCCACCTTTCGGTTTCGTAAGAGTATTCTCTTCCGCTGGAGGAAGTCATCACGGTCAGGCCCGGCTCAGCGCTGATCAGTTCGCGGATGATTTGGTCCTGATCCACCGCTTTGCGGGTATCAAATTCGAGCAGATCAAAACCCGACTGCCCGCTATGGCAGGCATCCAGCATCACCAGTTTTTTGCAAGGCACGCCATTGACACCCTCGGTGATGTCCCGGATGTTGAGCGCCGTAGCGAAAAGGTTGTAAGCGTTGAAGTCTGTAGGCAAAATGTAGAGGTTGCCTTTGTGATCCAAAGCGCCATGCGAGGAGACAAAAACGAGAATCACATCGTTTTGGGTGGCCTGTCTTTCCAGCCAGTTGATGGCTGTTTTGATGTTGACGAGGGTAGCGTCCCGGTTCAGGACTTTTTTGACTTCTACTTTGTTGAATATCTTTCCCTGCATCAGGCTAAAGCGATCTGCTATGGCCTCAGCATCTGAGTGTGCATAGGTCAGGTTGACCGAAGGGTCGTGGTATTGAGAAATACCGATTGCCAAAATGTAAAGATTCGGGCGGTACATGGGATCATTATTGATCTCGACGGGCTTGCTGCCTACAGGCACCTCCGGTTGGGGCTTGTTGTTTTGGGCCACCACTGAAGGTGCCGCAAAAGACTCATCTCCATCAAAATGCCCATATCGGTTGGTCTTGATCAACCACATATCGGCTCCGCCGAGGGCGAAGCTCTTGGTGGCTCCCGCCAGGATATAGCCTCCGTCATGGCAAGATGCAATGGCATGGCCGTATTCGTCGCTGCTGCCGCTCAGGCGGCGCTCCCAGGCGAGCTCACCGAACTCGTCGGTCTTGACGAGCCAAAGGGCTTTGTTGCCGCCCTCATGTGACTCCATGGTGCCCAGCAGGGCGAAGTCGCCCAGAGGAGAGACCGTCAGGTCGTAGAAAACGTCCTTGCCCGATCCCCCAAAGGTATGTTGCCATTGGTAGACACCATCGTTGTCAAGCAGGAGCAATGCGCCATCGAGGCTACCATTGCCTTCGGAGCCTGTCCAGCCAGCGATAGCAAGCTCTCCGCCAGCCGTTTGCACGATGGCCTCAGCCGCATCATTGCGGTCACCACCATAGTTGCGTCTCCATTGTTCATTGCCGGAAGCATCCACCTTCATCACAAGCATGTCTGCTCCACCATTGCCAAAAGACTCGGTGTAGCCCACCATAACGAAGCTGCCATCGGCTGTTTCTATCAGGTCATTGACGACATCGGTTTGCTTGCCGCCATAGTTTTTTGACCACAGCTGAGTTCCTTTTTTATCTAAACGAAGCAGCCACAGATCGCTTTTTCCCCTGCTAAAAGAATTGCTGAAGCCGCCCACAGCCAGGCCGCCATCGGCTGTTTCTATCACGCAGGTGGCCTCGTCGGTCTCTTCTCCTCCAAAGGTTTTGGACCACTCCTGGTTGCCCTTTTTATCCAATTTGAAAATCCAGGCATTGAGAGTTCGGGTGTTGGGATTGAGAGTAGAGCGACCTGCCACGACGACACCGCCGTCTGAGGTTTCTACCAAATCAGTAGCCCATTCAAAATCTTCTGCTCCCATATAGGTGCGCCATTTTTCGTCGCCGTAGCGGTTGACGCGCATCACCCAGATGTCGCTTTTCCCAGCTCCAAAGGAGTAGGTATAGCCTGCGACGAGGTAGTCGCCGGTGCGTGTTTGGGTTACTGCCAGAGCGTGCTCATCGGCACTGCCTCCGTAAGTTCGTTGGAAGGTTTGAGCATACATGACTCCCTGTATCAGGAGCAGGCTCAGAGCTGTTGTAAGAAGTGTTTTGGCTTTCATCATGAAGTGGAGAGTTCTCGCATTAAGACAAACGATATGAGGTAAAGAATATTGAGCTTTCTTAGCTTTGCCGACAAATCGGTTTATCTTTATTCTTTTCTCAAAATATAAAAATAATGAAAACACTAGCGTATGTCGGCCTGTTTATGGGTTCCCTCTTTGTTACTATTGGCATCCTGATGCCTCTTATTTTTCCCCCTATTATTGAGGATTGGGGCAATACGGGAAATTACATCGTAGGGGTGATCGTTGTTTTGTATGGTATCCTTCGGCTGAATCGGGCGTATAAAGTCCTGAAAAATGCCCGATAGTCATGCAAAAGTACAAAACAGCCATTTTATTCTTTGTAGTAAGTCTTTTATTCCTTTCTCCTGAGCTGAGAGCTCAGGAAGTAGTAGCCCAGCTTGACCTCGGCCGGCGTGATCCTCAACCGGATTTTATTGAATATAGCCCCGCTGATGGCGGCTTGATAACCCTGGGGCCAGGGAACACACGCTCCACCCGCTTTGTCACCATTCGCAAGTATGACAAAGACCTGAAACCGACCTGGACCAAAGAGGTCATGGAACAAAATGGCCGCAAAAACCTGGACTTTTTGTCTGTCATCGGCGAGAATATTCTCGTTTTTGTCTCTGAATTTTACCTCAGGGAAGGCATTATCAAAACCTATTATTATCGCTATGACCTGGAAGGAAATCTCCTCGGAGATCAGGAAACCCTTTCCGTTTATCCCAACCAGAAAGAACAAAAAGTAGACCTCCAGTATGTCCTGTCTTCCAATAGGCGAAAGCTGCTATGCTTTAAAAATCTGGAGAACCGCAAGGAGTCTGAAAAGCTGCTTTATTACGTTTTTGATGAAGAAGGAGCTTATACCCGCAGCGGGGAAATCGCCCTGAATTTTCCCGATAACCAGTTTGCGATCAAATCTGTGCAGGTCAGCAATGACGGCAATGTGTTTTGGCTGGGAAAGCTTTTCCTCAAAAACCGGGTGAATAATCCGGAGGCTTTCAAGTATATCATGTATCGCTATGATACCCGGGATGAGAAAATGACAGAGGTCGAAATAGACCTGGGCGGGCGCTATATCACCGATTTGGCTTTTAAGCTGGATAGAGAGGAAAATATCTACCTCGCAGGATTTTATTCCTACAGCAGCACCGATCGCATGATCGGCACGATCATGCAAAAGATCAAGCCTGATGGCAAAGCCATCATAGACGCCACCGAGCCCTTTAGCAAGGAATTCCTTGCCAATTACCTGACCCATAGTCAGATCAGTCGTGGCCGCGAATTGCGAAATTTTTACCTCAACAAGATCGTACTGCGATCTGACGGAGGCGTGCTGCTGCTTGCCGAAAAATTTTACATTACTTATCGCTCCTATCGTCACCCACAGGGCTACTGGGTAGATCGGGAGGTATATCACTATGAGGATATCATCCTGACATCGGTCTCTGCTGAAGGCAAGATCGAGTGGCAAAATATCGTGGAAAAATCACAGGTATCGGAAAATCCTTCTACTCTTTCCTATTTCAATGCCATGAGTCAGCAGGGCGCTCATGTATTCTACGAATATCGCCCCATGAACCTCGAGTACAACGTCTACTACAATACCATTGACATCAATGGCAACGTATCTGCGCGTATGCCGCTGATTCCGGCTTACCGATCCAGCTACGAATATTACCCGCGCTTTTGCCAGCAGATCAATAGCAGTGAATCCCTGATGGTCTTTTATCAGACGCGAGGGAAGATTTTGTCGATTGTGAGGGTGGCGATATAGTTTTACCTCCGTTCCCGCCTGGGCGGCGGTCCCTGCCCTTCTGCCTTCATCGAAAGGCTGATCCGCTTGCGCTTCACATCCACTTCCACGATGCGGACTTTTACCTTCTGTTGAACCTTGAGGATTTCGCTGGGATGCTTGATAAAGCGATTGGCGATCTGGGAGATATGCACCAGCCCGTCCTGATGGACGCCAACGTCCACAAAAGCGCCAAAATCGGCGACATTGGTGACGATGCCCGGTAGCCACATACCGACCGAAAGGTCTTCGATGGCGTTGACGCGCTCGTCGAAGCTAAAAGCTTCGAACTGCTGGCGCGGGTCGCGCCCGGGTTTGGCGAGCTCATCGAGGATGTCGCGGAGGGTAGGCAGGCCGACCGTGTCGGTCACATACTCTTTGAGGCGTATCTGCCTGCGCAGATCGTCATTTTTCATCAGGTCAGCGAGGCTCACGCCGAGGTCTTTCGCCATTTTTTTGACGATATCATAACTCTCAGGATGCACAGCGCTGGCATCCAGCGGGTTTTTGCCGTCGCGGATGCGCAGGAAGCCTGCGGATTGCTCAAAGGCCTTTGGGCCTAGTCTCGGTACTTTTTTGAGTTCTGCGCGGGATTGGAAAGGCCCGTTTTCATTGCGGTAGTCAATGATATTTTGGGCCAGGCCCGGGCCGAGGCCCGAGACATAGGTGAGCAACTCCCTGGAAGCCGTATTGACCTCCACGCCTACGGCATTTACACAAGACATGACGGTGTCATCGAGGCTCTTTTTGAGCAGGCTCTGATCCACATCATGTTGGTATTGGCCAACGCCGATAGATTTGGGATCGAGCTTGACAAGCTCCGCCAGCGGATCGGCGAGACGCCGACCGATAGAAACCGCGCCGCGCACGGTGAGGTCCAGATCGGGAAATTCTTCCCGCGCCACTTCAGATGCAGAGTAGATAGAAGCACCGCTTTCATTGACCATGACGACCTGCGTCTCTTTGGGTAGCTTGAGTGAGCGCACAAAGGCCTCCGTCTCGCGGCCGGCAGTGCCGTTGCCGATGGAGATAGCTTCGATTTTGTATTTGTATATCAAATCCATCAGCGTCATCTCCGAACGGACATTCTGACGCTGGGGCGGATGGGGATAAATGGCGGTAAAATCCAGCAATTTGCCCTGGGCATCCAGGCAAACCACTTTGCAACCCGTGCGAAAGCCCGGGTCAATGGCCATGATGCGTTTTTGACCAAAAGGCGCTGCCATGAGCAATTCGCGCAGGTTCTGCACAAAAACCTGAATAGCAGTTTCATCTGCCTTGTCTTTGCTCCAAATGCGGATTTCTGTCTCCATGGAGGGTGACAAAAGGCGTTTATAACTGTCTCTGACAGCCTGGCGCACCTGCTCACCGGCGGGACCCTCGTTGGCTACATAATAATCTTCGAGTAAATACAGGGCTTCGCCTTCATCAGGCCCGATGCTCAGCGAAAGGATCAATTCCTTTTCTCCCCTTCTCAAAGCCAGCAAACGATGCGAAGGCATCTGTTCAATGGGTTCATTCCATTCAAAGTAATCTTTGAATTTTTCTCCTTCTTCTTCTTTCCCTTTGATCACTTTTGCCTGCACGACCCCTCCTTTGATAAAGAGTCTGCGCATATCGGCGCGCACTTCGGCATCTTCATTGACGATTTCAGCGATGATGTCTCGGGCGCCTTGCAGGGCTTCTTCAACGTTGTTGACGCCTTTTTCCTCATTGAGGTATTTGGAGGCTTCAGCTTCGAGGTCGAAGTTGTCCTGCTCCAGGATGCGCTCAGCCAGGGGCTGGAGGCCTTTTTCTTTGGCGATGGTGGCGCGTGTGCGCCTTTTGGGGCGGTAGGGAAGATAAATATCTTCGAGCGTTGCCATGTTCTCAGCGGCCATGATGGCCTTCTGCAATTCATCTGTCAGGAGCTCCCGCTCCTCTAGCGAGGCCAGGATGGCTTCGCGGCGCTTGTCAAGCGCTGTAAGCGCTTCAGATTGATCGCGGATCGCGGCGATCTGTACCTCATCGAGGGTGCCTGTGGCTTCTTTTCTGTAGCGGGCGATAAATGGAACGGTGGCACCTTCTGCCAGAAGGTTGATGGTGGCGCTGACTTGTCCGCGGTTGATGCCCAGGTTTTGGGCGATTTTGTGAATATGACTTTCCTGCATTTTGTTTTCAGTTGGCAGTTTCTAGTTTGCAGAATTTAAGTCAACTGTATACTGCCAACTGCCAACTGCCAACTGTATACTGCCAACTTCATACTGCACACTAGTCCTACTTTTCGACCAAATCTAAAGTTTTGCCATCAAAGATATAGGAAAATTTGCGACCGTTGCGCTGTTTTTGCTCGATTTGTCCGGGTTGAAGTAAAACGGTGCCGCGGAACTCAAAGAGGATTTGGGTTCCTTTTTGGTAGATATCCATTTGCTGCAAAATGCTGGCAGGATAATTTTCGGGCGGGCGGGTGCCTGCGAGGTTGAGAAAACCTACATCTATCATCCCGCTATCCTGGATGGAGAAGACGTGTACGCCCCAGGAGTATTCGGTGCCGATTTCAGCAATGACGATGCGGTGACCCTCTTGGGTTTGGAAAAAATAGGGATTCAAATAATAGCTTTCGCCTTGCCCGTGGGTAGAAAACTTCACCTTAAACCGGTCATTTTCTTTTTTGAGGTAATAGAGCCTCAGTCCATCGGTATAGGATTTATTTTTTTTGCCAATGAGCAAAAATTCTTCTTCAGAAAGCTTGTAGGTCTCAAGTTCATTGAAGCCTTTTACATCAATATTTTCCTTGAACCTGATGGGGACAAAAGGTTCATATAGGAATTGGTCCTGAGCCCAGAGGGCTGGAGCAGTTAACAAGCAGCAAAATGTCACAATGAGGGCTATCCGACTCATGTTTGTTGGCGGCATTAATGCGTATCAGGACGGCAATATAGTATGAAAATCGGGTATTTGAAATGGGGGAATATACCTACCGTCTATATCGGTAAACCCGTAGGCTTTGGCGAGGCTTCCGACGGAGAGGCATTTGCCACTTTTCTTCAGTATATCCTTATCTGCTGCCAGGGCAGCGATGGCTCTCCCGACATATTGGGGAGAGTGTGTGCCCGAAAGTTCTTCTTTGGGCGCATCTTTCATGGCTTGCATCACGCGCTCGGTACGGACCCAGCCGGGGTGGATCGCCAGAGCGGCTATCTTGTGCTGATAAAGCTCGAGGGCCATGCCATAGGCGAGGCGATCTACCGCCGCCTTGGCGGTGTCATACATGCTTGTGTGCAGAAATTTACCCTGATCTCCAGCGGAGATATTGATGATCAGGCCGGCGCCTTTGGCGATCATGAGAGGAGCCGCCAGGCGGCTGGCGTTATAATGGGCACGCAGCCCTGCTGTAAACATCCCGTCCCAACGGGAGAGATCCTGCTCCCAAAAGGGCTCGCTAAAAGTGTCGTCATGATGCTCATAGCCTCCCCAGACATTGTTGACAAGGATGTCAATGCGGTTGTGGTTGTGTCGGATCTCGGCGAAAAGGTGATCCACCTGCTCATCTTTTGTGTGGTCACAAAGGACAGCGATGCCTTCGCCTCCAGCCTGGCTGACAAGTGCCGCTGTTTCTTCCAGGGTGCCCGGCAGCTCGTCACTGTTGGGACGACCTTCCCGGCTCCTTCCCGTCACATAGACGGTCGCGCCGGCCTGGCCCAAAACGATTGCAATGCCGCGGCCCACGCCACGGCTGGCCCCTGTAACCAGGGCTACCTTTCCTTGTAAGTTGGGAGGGATATAGGAATTACTCATGATCTTCTTTTCTGATATCTTTATAGTGTCTTTTTAGCCAGGTTGCCAGGCCGTCCAAACCGGGAAAAAGCACCCGCTCGTTTATATTGGATTGATCCAGTTTATCTCTGATTTCCCATTTGAGGTGGGCAGGGATACAGATTTTAAAAGAACGGATTTCTTTGGCATGAATCCATTCATGCAGTTGGGTATCCGGATTGGACATCATCGAAAAGAGCGCATATTGGTTGACAATGCGTTGGTCCATGGAAGGTGGCTCAAAAAATACCACAAAATCATCTTCCTTTAAAGATTTCAAATCTTCCAATGAACGGGCAGCCCTATCCAACATTTCCGCAGTAAACACATGCGAACCTTCTGCATAAATAATGCTTTTCAGCTGATCGGGCAAATAGTTGATGGCATCTACATAATTTACTGCCCAGATCACGCCATCAATATGGAACTGGGAGAAGTCTGCTGTGGCGAAATGCAGCGCCACATAAGGCGAATAGGTCCAGTCAAGCAGCCTGGTGGGCAAGCCGTGGTGCTGGGCTATGGCCAGCCAGTTCCAGATGGATTTGTTATCATCATCATCCATCTGGGAGTATTTGCGGAAATTGCGCAGCAGATGCGGTTCGAGATGAGATTCTCCCAGCCGGTTGAGGCTGCTTGAGAGGTCATATTTCAGGCTATGCAAGCCCCGGTAGATGTAGGAAGATCGAAAACGTTTGAGCTTAGGCTGATAAGCGTCATGATAAAGTGCGTCCTGAAGCTCAGTCCAGGAGTTTACCTCAATGATGTGTTCTTCCATATATCCATTTTAGTACTGCGCTCTGTAAAAGCGAAATTCCTGGCTTACAGGCATAGGATTTTCCCTAAACCAATTGACAAAGTTATCGAAGGATTCGCTGTTTTGCTCATACCAATCGTCAAAAACTTTTTCATCGCCTTTCAACAATAGCCACATGCTATATGCCTCAAAGTAGCCCAGCCCCTTCAATTCATTTTGCCATTCCAGCATTACGTTGGGATATTTTTCTCCGCTATTGGCGTCTTTATTCTCATCAAACCATTGATCCAGAAAGAGAGTCCGTAGCTCGGTGATCGCTACTGCATCCAGTTTTTGTTTCTTTTTCAGCTTGTGGTTGGTGCTATATACAGCCAGGCTGGTGGAGAAGGTCATTTCAAAGATTAGGTTAAAAGGAAATATCAATCCGCTGGCGAGGTCCGCCGTATCCTCAATGCTGATGGTGATTTGATTGGAGGAAAAATCGACCTTCATTTTCTTTTTTGATGTGATCTCGATGTTCTCCTGATAGGTATCGTGCAGCAATTTGCTGATTTCAATGGTGCGGTTGGTATTTCTTTCAAGGTTCATGAAAATCTCTCCATATATCAGGCCCCAGACCTTTTCTTCCGTCGCTTTGCAAAATACCTTGGAAGCCCAATAGTAATTGGATGGATAAGCCGGAGCGACTTCTATCCCCTTTTCCCAAATGGACAGGCCCTTCTCCAGATTTTCTTTTACCAAGCCTTCTACCACACCCAGCTCCAGATAAAGACCTCCAGCGAGGGGAAATAATGCTAATCCTTCTTTATATATTTCTATGGCTTTGTCCGGATCTCCTTCTATGTCATGAAGGCTTCCTAAAAGCTGATAAACCAGTGCGCCCGTGCTGTCAAAGTCAGCCAGGAGCTTATTGAGGACCTCAATAGCCTTTTGATTTTCGCTTTGGAGGTGGTAGGAAAGGGCAATTTCGTAGGAATAAATATGGTTTTCCGGGTCCAGCTTGTTGCATTTTTCAAGCAGCCTGCGGCTTTCATCATATTCGCCTTCGTCCATCAATTCGATGGCTTCTCCTGCGATTTTTTTGGCTTCCTCCTGGGAGTCCTCCTGGGCAAAAAGAGAAATAGGGGCTAGAATCAGGGAAATAAAAACAAGGATAAGGATGAAGTTTTTCATGAGACTTGGATATTAAAGGTTTTACATGATAATTGAAATTAGTAAAAAATTTCCAATCATCTTGGCAGGCATCTATCTCCATATCCCCTTTTGCAAGCAAGCTTGCAGCTATTGTGACTTTCACTTTTCGACCAATCTCAGCCGGAAGGCTGATGTGGTGGCAGCCATGGTGATGGAAATTGCCTTGCAAAAAGATTTTTTTGACGAAAAAACCATACTCCAAACGATCTATTTTGGCGGAGGCACGCCCAGCATCCTGAGTGAAGCGGAGCTCCGCCAGCTTTTTGAAGCCATTTATTTTCACTTCCCGGTGGCCGAAGATGCAGAAATCACCCTGGAAGCAAATCCAGACAATATGCATGAGGCCAATCTCCAGGCCTGGAGATCTCTCGGTATCAACCGCCTCAGCGTCGGTATCCAGTCTTTCAGACAGGATGATATGAAGTGGATGCGGCGCAGCCACAGCGTAACCCAGGCACGCCAATGCGTGCAGGATGCCCGCAAAGCAGGCTTTGACAAGCTCTCCCTCGACCTCATCTTCGGCGGGCCAAACCTCAGCCTCGCCGCATGGCGGGAGAACCTCGAAAGCCTGTTGGCTTTTCAGCCCGAGCATATTTCGCTCTATGCCCTGACCATAGAAGAAAAGACCATCCTGCACAATTGGGTGCAGAAAGAGAAGCTGGAGCCCGCTTCAGACGAAGTCTACCAGCAGCAATTTTTGCTGGCGCATGAGCTGATGACAGCCGCAGGCTATGAGCACTACGAAGTCAGCAACTTCGCCCGACCCGGCTACCGCTCCCGCCACAACAGCTCCTACTGGAAAGGCCTGCCTTACCTCGGCATCGGGCCATCGGCCCACAGCTACGACGGCCAGCAGCGCAGCTGGAATATTTCCAACAATTTCAAATACATGCAAAGCCTGCAGCAAGGCCAACCCGCAACCGCAGAAAGGGAAGAATTGAGCCTGAAAGACCGATATCATGAGCATATCATGACGGGATTGAGGCGGGTCGAGGGGATTGATCTGGCGGAAATAAAGGCGCTTTTCAATATAGATATGCAAAAAAACTTTGCATCAGAGCTGGAAGGGCTGCTTCGCAGAAAGCAGATGTGGATGCAAGGAAACCGGCTTGGCTTTGAGCCGGAGGGATGGATTATTTCGGATGAGATCATCAGTCGGTTTTTCATAGATTGAAATCTAGCCGCCTGCAAACCAGCACATCTGCAAATTTTCCCTATCTTTGCGCAAATTTTGAGGAACCCATGTTCCTATCATGACTATGGCAAACGAGCAAACACTCAACCTCTCCTATCTGGTCGCAGTCGTGCGACGGTATTTCTGGTATCTGGTCCTGGTGGTCGGGCTGGCAGGCCTGCTGGCAATTGTTTTCACCATGCCCAGCTTTTACCCGCCGGAATACCGCTCCAGCACCGTGATTTTCCCCACCAACCCGGAGCGCTTTGATGGAGTAGGGCTTTTTGATGAAGAGCCTACCCTATACCTCTACGGCGATGGCAAATCAGTAGAAAAGCTGATTAATATCGCCACCTCCGAGGAGGTGATGCTGCGGGTACTGGATTCATTGAATCTTTGGGCTGCCTATGGCATTGACCCCAATGATACAGCTTCTGCACCCAAGTACAAGGCAAACCGGATCTACAGCGACATCATGCGTGTGGTGAAAGTAGGTGGAAATGGGGTGGAAATATCTGCGCTGGATGTGAATCCACGCCGTGCTGCTGCCATCGTCAACCTGGTGGTTTATCTGACAGATAAAATCAACCGGGACATGCTCAACACCAACAAATCACGCATCCTGAGCATTTATGAGGGGAGTTTGGAGAAATTGAAAGACCAAATGGGCTTTTATGCCGACAGCGCCAGCAAGGTACGTTTGCAATATTTTGTCTTTGAAAATCAGGGCCAGACAGAGATGGTGGTAGGCGAAGTGCTGAGGGCACAGTCGGATCTGGCTGCTGCCAACGCCAGGCTGAAGTCTGTCAAAAGCCGCTTTGGCGCCGCCTCCGAGAAGGCAAAAGATGCCCAAATGGAAGTCGCCATGGCTGAAGGTCGAGTCTACGCAGTCACCAAACAGTCAAGCGGCACGCCCATCAACCTGGAAACCTTTGCCTACGGCATAGACCGCATCACCGCTTTGGGAGACATCAGCTACCGTCTCGCAAGCAAAGTGAAAGAGGTTCAAGCCAAAATAGAATATTTGAACATGATGGACACGGGCGAATTCAGCACCATCCTGATTGTAGAAGATGCCAAACCCGCCGACCGCAAATCGCGGCCTATCCGATGGATCATCCTGGCTGCCAGCATCATGATAAGTGGGCTGGTGAGCCTGATCGCTGTGGTCCTGATAGATTTTTTGACGAAAAAAGCTGATACAGAAACCCCATCAGATACAGAAACCAAATCATAGCCCCCTTGGGAAAGATTAATATTGCAATAGACGGATTTGCCGGTTGCGGCAAAAGTACGACCGCCAAAGAGGTGGCGCGCCGATTTGGCTACCTATATATAGATACCGGCGCGATGTACCGGGCAGTGACCCTTCACTTCCTGAAAGAGCAAATTCCTTTTGAAAAGGATACAGAGGCATTGACAAAGTCCCTCCAAAAGCTCGAAATCGACTTTGTCAATGGACAAGCCAATGGCAAGAGGACTGTGACCCTCAACGGTCAGGCCGTCGAAAAGGAGATTCGTTCTCCTGAAGTGAATGCGGCTGTGAGCCCTGTGGCGACGCTGGTCTCTGTCCGCCATGCCCTCGTGGCCCAACAGCAACGCATGGCCTTGCGTAAAGGCGTAGTGATGGATGGCCGTGACATCGGCACGGTGGTGCTGCCGGACGCAGAGTTGAAAGTCTTTATGACTGCCAATATGGACATCAGGGCAGAGAGGAGGCTGGCAGAAATGCAGCGAAAAGGCATGACAGCTACGCTGGAAGAGGTAAAAGAAAACCTGATTTTGCGGGACAAAATAGATTCTACCCGCGCTGAAGGGCCTTTGAGAAAGGCCTATGATGCCATCGAAATTGATACGAGCTACCTGAAAATCGAAGATCAAATTGAAATAGTAGTAGATTTAGCAAAGAAATTGATATCAGCCTAACCCATCAGTTTTCCTTTTTCATATTTTTAAACAAAGGCATGTATGTTGGTAGAAATTGATAAAAATTCAGGCTTTTGCTTCGGCGTAGTATATGCGATCGAGATGGCAGAAGATTTTCTGGATGAAAACGGAAGTTTGTATTGTTTGGGTGATATCGTTCACAACGATAAGGAGGTGAACCGCCTCCAGGCCAAAGGCCTGCAAATCATTGACCACGAGCAGCTCAAAGAGCTGCATGATGCCACGGTCCTCATCCGTGCGCATGGCGAGCCGCCCGAGACCTATCGCATCGCGATGGAAAACAACCTGGAGCTCGTAGACGCCTCCTGTCCCGTAGTTCTCAAACTACAAAACCGTGTCCGCAACGCATACGATGAAGATCGCCAGATCGTCATCCTCGGCAAAAAAGGCCATGCCGAAGTCAACGGCCTCATCGGCCAGACTCAGCAGGACGCCATCGTCATCACCACCGAAGAAGATGTCGAAAAACTGGAGCTCGACAAGCCCATTTCACTCTTTAGCCAGACCACCAAAAGCACCCAGCTTTTGTACCGCATCAAAGAGCGCTTCGAAGAAAAAGGCGTCGACTTCAAATTCAACGACACGATCTGCCGTCAGGTGAGCAACCGCGAGCCCGAGCTCCGCAAATTTTCCGAACGCCATGATGTGATCGTTTTTGTCTCCGGCAAAAAAAGCTCCAATGGCAAAGCCCTTTACGGCACCTGCAAGGAAGTCAACCCTCATAGCTACTTCATTTCCAGCAAGGAAGAACTCGACCAGAGCTGGTTTGCAGGCATGAATTCCGTAGGAATCTGCGGGGCGACATCGACGCCCATGTGGCTGATGGAGGAGATCGCGGGAGCGATCGGGGAAGTGGCCGTGGTGTAGGAGAAACCTATTTTTTTTAATAACTTGAAGCTATGACAGCTTTTACCATCCATATACCGCAATCATGGAGAATGACAGATGAGATGCTGTATGACTTCTGTATCGCGAACCGGGATAAAGTGGTTGAGCGTGATGCTAACAGACAGATTATCATTATGGCACCTGTAGGCGGTTTATCAAGCTATTACAATGGAGAATTAACCACTGATCTGGTTTTATGGAATAGAAAGAATCAATTAGGAATCACATTTGACTCTTCAGGCGGTTTTTTTCTCCCTGACGGATCTATGAGGTCTCCTGATGCAGCCTGGATTTCAAATGAAAAATGGGAAAAACTGTCCGAAGTTGAAAGGACAAAATTCCCTCCCTTATGCCCTGATTTTGTAATTGAGCTAAGGTCGAAAACAGATCGATTGGGCGAATTGCAATCCAAAATGGAAGAATGGATGGCAAATGGTTGTCAGTTAGCATGGTTGATTGATCCTGCAAACGAGCAGGTCTTTGTTTTTCGAAAAGGGAAGAAGGTGGAGCAAGTTTCAGGTTTTGATCGCTTACTTTCCGGAGAAGAGGTTTTGCGTGGCTTTGAACTGGATTTGAGGAGGTATCGGTAAGTCAGAAATATGTGAAAAAAGCCCCTCTGAAATCACACGGAACTACGCCCAATTGGAATTGGAAATTCCATTTCCTCCTATTACAAAATAAGCCGTGCCGCCAGGCACAAAAACCCAATGGTGGGAGGCATTTCCGAATGCCGACCAATCATTTAGCTCTTTATCAAATTCCTTTTTATTCCGTATCTTAGAGATATAAATGGGAAACATTTTGGAGCCTATATTCCTTGTACAAATTAGAATTTAAAGTTTATGTTGACTATAGAACGGACAGATCAGGAAATAATCATACGCCTTCCTTTAGATTTAGAGGTGATGGATATCCAACGCATGCTGGACTATTTATCCTATAAAAAAGCGATTAAAGATAGCCAAGCTAAGCAGGAACAAATAGACCAATTGGCGAAAGATGCCCAAAAAGGTTGGTGGGAAAAGAATAAAGGAAGGTTTCCAGGATTAGTTGATTGAAAAGCCCTTTTTGATGAAAATACTGCCCATCTTCTGCCTTTGAGAGATAAAGGATGACGTAGGGATAATTTTCAAAAGCAGGACGACCGTAGTGGTCATATGCAATAAACTCAATGGTATCAAGCTGGAGATCATTAAAAACGGGCTGGATGACCTGGTAGGTAGCTCTGAAAGCCCGGTCCATCACAACACTTGTATGTTTTATGATTTCATTGGTTAAAGAATCGATTGTGTAAAAACTGTTATTTTCATTTGGGTCAAATTCATTGACAGAAATCTTTTTGCCAATAAAAGCGAACAGATTTTTCTCTATATCCTCCTCATAAAATTTTCTTTTCCCCTTCTTAAAAAAGCCAGTTTTCCGCGTTTCAATCAGGATAAGGCCATTTGCGGCACGACTCCCCAATAAGGCGACAGCTCTTGCATCATCTTTCGGAAAAACCTGAATATTGGCAATGTTTTTAACCTGATACGCATTGAGTTCATCCATGCTTATCCGCCTCCCATCAAGCGAAATCGCTGTCATGGGGTTGGGAGTGAAAGAAGAAAAGGAGGGTGGCATGCCTCTGTGCTGGGTCGTATCCCAGATGTAGGAGGGCATGACATCGGTCGTTGAGTCGGGTAGGTAACCGATTTCATATCGGATGATGGAATCCACGAGTACTCTCAAATCAGAGAAGGTCTCGGTTTGCTGGGCAATGGATGCATGCATAATGATCCATGCAAGAGGGAACAGAATGAGTTTCTTGGGGGTCATAACAACAACCGAAATATACATATATTTTATCGCAATTCATGAGGAAGACTCCCCCCCCTAATTCATTGATTAGGAGTCTTTTAAAATTATAAAATAATTTTCTCCTAACTTGCCATTTCAATTAGATTTACGCCTATCTTACGCGGCTTTTTTAAACCCCTTTTATACAAACGAATGAACATTAGAGATTCTGTCCTAAGTTCGGAAAACAAGGTGTCCAAGGACACCTTAAAACTAAGCGCCTACGTCAAAGACAGCAGCCATCCGCTCATCGATCGGCTGGAATCATTTGAAGACATCATGAGTCTTGAGATCGGCGATACCAGCATGAGCCGGTCCCGAAGTTTGGAGCGGGACTATGACCTCCGTCAGGTATACCTGAAGTTTGAGGGAGATAATCCCACCGGCACCCAAAAGGACCGCATCGGCTTCGCCCAGGTCTACGACGCCCTGCGTCGTGGCTATGACACCCTGAGTCTTGCCACCTGTGGCAACTATGGCGCCTCGGTAGCCCTGGCTACCAACCTGGCGGGCCTGAAATGCAACATTTACATTCCCAAAAACTACCATACAGAAAGATTGGGAGAGATGGAAAAGCTGGGAGCGAACATCTTTCGTCTGGGAGATTCCTACGAAGAAGCGGTCATGAAAAGCAGCGAAGCCGCTGTGGAAAACGAATGGTACGACGCCAATCCCGGAGGCGAAAATACCAGCCTGCAGATCACCTCTTACAGCCAGATTGCCTACGAAATTTATGACCAGCTGAGAGACGCGCCAAAGTTCTGCGCCGTGCCTGTCTCCAATGGGACCCTGCTCGCAGGGATTTACAGGGGCTTTGTGTCGCTGCACAAAAGAGGCAAAACATCGCGCATTCCCCGCTTTATCGCGGGTTCTTCGGTATTCAAGAATCCGATCGTCTATTCCTACAACAAAAAACTGGAGAAATGTGTCGACCTGAATCCTGCGATGATCAAGGAGACAAAAATCAATGAACCGCTTATCAACTGGCACAGCTTCGATGGAGAAGAAGCGCTCTACGCTCTCCAGCAATCCAATGGATTGGCATACAATATCAGCGATCAGAAAATGAAGAAAATGGCGGCTTATCTCGCCAAACGGGAATCCATGAAGGTGCTTCCGGCCTCTACGGCGGGACTTTTGGGGCTTTTGGCTTGTCATGAGGCTGAGCCTCTGGAGCCGGATCGCTTTGTCGTGATCCTTACGTCTAAAAATTGATGTGATGAAAGGTCATCCGATTTGTAAATTGTCAATCGCCTTCTGTAAAAAATAAAAGCGAAGAATTATGAAAAAAATACTCGACGGCAATGCCCTGGTTTATTGTCAGGACGCCTTCAATACGCCCAACGGAAAAACGGCCCATGGCCTGGTACGGTTCACACACAGATACAATGTGCTCGGCGTTTTAGATTCAACTTATGCGGGGCAGGATAGCGGAATGGTACTGGATGGAAAAGCCAATGGCATTCCGATATATGCCACTTTTGAAGAGGCTATGACCTCTTTTGCAGCACAGGACATCGACCTGTCCTACTTTGTGATCGGCCTCGCGCCTGACGGCGGCAGGCTGCCGGCTCCCGCCAAAGCTGTCGTGCGCAAGGCGCTCGAAAACGGCCTGCATGTAGACTCCGGTCTGCACGACTTCCTTTCCAAAGATCCGGAAATCCTCGCTTTGGCACATGCCAAAAACCTCCAGATCAGAGACGTCAGGATGACGCCTGACAGGGACAAACTGCATTTTTTCACAGGAGACATAGAGCAGGTAAAATGCCTCAAACTGGCTGTATTGGGCACAGACTCCGCCATCGGCAAGCGCACCACTTCCTGGCTGATCGTGCATGGGCTGGAAGCGAAAGGCAAAAAAGCACAGATGGTCGGCACAGGCCAGACCGCCTGGATGCAGGGCGCCAAGTACTCCATGATCATGGACAGCTGCATCAATGATTTTGTCTCGGGAGAGATCGAGCATGCGGTCGTCAGCGCCTGGAAAAACGAGCAGCCCGATGTCATCGTCATCGAAGGGCAAGGCAGCCTGATGAATCCCGCCTATCCGGGCGGTTTTGAGATTCTGGCCGCCGGGCGGCCTGACTACGTCATCCTGCAACATGCCCCCAAAAGGGTAGAATACGACGGCTTTCCCGGATACATACTCCATGATCTGGAAACCCAGATCAACGCTATCAAAGTCATTTCAGGCAAAGAAGTCATCGCTATCACCCTCAATCATGAGGAGATGACAGAAGATGAAATCCTGCCCGCATGTGAAAAAATAACCGCAGAGACAGGACTTCCCTGTTTTGATGTCCTGGCCCATGGGGCGGATGGATTGGTTAATCTCCTTATTCAAAAACTGCTATAATGGGCGTTTCGCTAGAAGATTTTGTTGTTTTTCATAGCCTGCGGGTTCATGAAATTTCGGTACAGCCGAAACAGGTAAAAGCAAGCTACAGCTTGCACAAGAAGGATGGAGAGATCGTGAGCAGCGAGCTCATCTACTCTTATGAAGAAGCTGTTTTTCAGCCCAAAAGCTGGGAAAGTATGAACATGGCTTCCATGATGGTGGCGCAGGTCGCGATGAATTATGGGCTTTTCTGCGAAAAAATCATTTTCGAAGGGCTGTATGAGCCGGTAGATCAGCGCTTTATCATGGACATGACGGAGAATACAAGCCGCGAAATTTATGTCCATAAACTGCTCAATCCGACGGAATTTTTGATCCCGCCCTTTAACCAACTGCAAACGGAAAGGAAGAAACGCTTCACTTTTGCGCAGATTGAGTTTGAGACAGAAAGCTTTAAGCATCTTCAAAAGTCAGCAGTTGTTTCTACCCCTGATGAAGACAAATACGCGATCCTGAGCAGCGGCGGCAAAGACAGTTTGCTGAGCTACGGATTGCTGAATGAGCATTTTGAGGCGCATCCCATCTATGTCAATGAATCCGGCAGACATTGGTTTACGGCTTACAATGCCTACCATTATTTCAAGGAAAAAGAACCGCTGACGGGCAAAGTTTGGTGCAATAGCGACCGGGTGTTCAACTGGATGGTGAAGCACATGTCTTTCATCAAGCCCAATTTTCAGAACATCCGTTCCGATCAATACCCCATCCGTCTGTGGACGGTGAGCGTCTTTCTCTGGGGGGTGCTCCCGCTTGCCCGCAAGCGCAATATCAAAAACATCATCATCGGCAATGAGTACGATACTTCGCTGAAGCTTCAGCATGACGGCATCCGGCATTATGCGGGTCTTTATGACCAAAGCAAATATTTTGACAATGCCCACAGCCGCTATTACCAGAAGAAAGCCTGGGGCGTGTTGCAGTTTTCGCTTTTGCGTTCGCTGTCTGAATTGTTGATTCTGAAGATTTTGGTGAAAAGGTATCCCGAGCTGCAGGCGCAGCAGGTGTCCTGTCACGCCAGCCACAAAGAAGGCGAGCGCATGCTCCCTTGCGGCAATTGCGAGAAGTGCCGACGCATCGTCGGCATGCTCAAGGCACTCGACGAGGATCCCGGGAGATGCGGCTACACAGCCGAGCAGATACAGCAATGCCTCAAGGCATTGGAGACCAAAAAAGTCAAGCAATTGGGCTCTGACGCCCAGCAGCTCTATTATATGCTCAGCCAAAAAGGGCTGATCACGGTCGGACCGGAAAACCGCAAAATGCTCAAAGAAAACAAAGAGATTTTGGGTCAAAGGTTTGATGCAGAAAAAAGCAATATGGAAGATTTGCCAATGTACATCCGCAAGCCTTTAATGGATATTTATGCGCAATACTCACATGGCGCTTTCAACCTGAGTTTTCGGGAATGGTTGCCCTATGAGTTGAGTCAGGACGATTTTCAACTTCCTTATGTGTTAAACAAGTAAAAAATACAATGAACAATACAGAATCTTTTTTTTGGGAATCCCTGACCTGGGAAGAGCTCGAAGAGCGCTTGAAAATAGTCGACACGGCTATCCTGCCTTGTGGAGCCATTGAGCAACATGGCAGGCACCTGCCTGTAGATATCGACTACTTCGATGCGGTCTACCTGGCCCGCAAAGTGGCCGAAGCCTGTAGCGAGCCCAAGCCCTTTGTGCTGCCGCCCATCCCCTATGGCGTTTCCTACCACCATGAAGATTTCAAAGGCACGCTCAGCGTCACCAACAATGCCCTTTCGGCTTTTGTCTATGACATCGGTATGGGCCTCGCCCGCAACGGCATCAAAAAACTCATCATCCTCAACGGCCATGGCGACAATGCGCCTACCCTGCACTATGCCGCGCAGATGATCAACAGAGATGCGAAAATCTTTGTCTGTGTAGACACAGGCGAGACCAGCGATGTGGACATCAGCCACCTGATCACCACCCCCAACGACATCCATGCCGGAGAGATCGAGACCAGTACCACCCTGGCCATCCGCCCGGAAATGGTCAAAATGGATAAAGCTGTCAATGAGACCCTGGCATTTGGAAGCAAATTTCTGGATTTTGACTACGACCAATCTGTCAACTGGTACGTCAGAACCAGCAAAATATCCGAGAGCGGTGTCATGGGAGATGCCACCAAAGCTACAGCGGATAAGGGCATGAAAATGTGGGAAATCATGATTCAGCAGTTGGTGAAATTTGTTGAATCCATCAAGGCCAGTGACCTCGAAGACCTCTACCAAAAACGGTATTGATCCATGAAAATCCGCTCGATTGATTACGAAAGGCTGGATTTGCAATTGTCAGAGCCCTACACCATTGCCTATGAGACCATAGACAGGGCCACCAATTTCATCCTGAAACTCCATACCGATGATGGCATCACAGGCTATGGCTGCGCTGCACCCGACATTGTCATCACCCATGAGACTGCGGAGGAGGTAGAACTCGCTATCAATCAAAAGATTATCCCTGCATTGATGGGGCAAAATCCTTTTCATTACGCAAGGATTTTGAGTGAATTGAGGCCCGAAATCAAGTCCTCTGCCCTTTCCATGGTGGATATTGCGCTTTTTGATTTGATGGCAAAAAAGGCGGATGTGCCTGTTTATGAGTTGCTGGGCGGCTATCGCCATAAAATCGCGACCAGCATCACCATCGGCATACTGCCGATGGACAAGACCCTGCGCAAAGCGCAGGAATTCATCGCTCTGGGCTTTGAGATCATCAAACTCAAAGGCGGCCTCGATGTAGAGGGAGACATCGAAAAGATCAAAGCCATCCGAAAGAAATATCCGAAGCTTACGCTGAGGTTTGATGGCAACCAGGGCTATGACCTGGAAACGGCTTTATACTTTATCCAGGAGACCGAAAAGTATAAAATCGAAATCCTGGAGCAACCCACCCATACGCAGGATGAAAGCCTGATGGGCGTTCTCAACAAGCAGACAAGCATGCCCATCATGGCGGATGAAAGCCTCAAAACGCTGGGAGATGCCTTTCGCCTCACCAGCAAAGGCTATTCCGATATGATCAATATCAAGATCATGAAAGTCGGCGGCCTGCTTCAGGCGCAGCACATCAATTCCGTCGCCAAATCAGCTCAAAATGAGGTTATGGTCGGCTGCCTCGACGAGTGCGGCCTGGGCATTTCCGCAGGCTTGCATTTCGCCCTCAGCAGACCCAATATTGAATTTGCCGATCTGGATGGGCATCTCGACCTGATTGATGATCCCTTCCATGACTTGTTTGTATTGGAAAAAGGCTACCTGATTCCCAATGGGAAGATTGGGATTGGGAGATAGGGGGTAGCTGAGCGTCATTTCGTTGCAAAAAATGAAGCCTTCATAGCATAGTCCCAAATCTGTCCGAGACTCCCCAAAACTTTCGTATTTTGCGGCGTGAAGCTACAGATGCCACATAGAAACTTGCTGCTGGGGCACAGCCTTTTTTGGCTGGGCTATATGGGGTTGTTGTTGGGATTTTATTCTAATTTCCCTTCACAGCTCGATTTGGTGGTCGAAAGGCTGATCCCTGCGATCATCTTTCAGGTGATATTTGCTTACCTGAATATCGGTCTGTTTATTCCCCGTCTGCTGCAGCGGAAAAAATACATTTTTTACTTTCTGACAGCCATTGCCTGCATCAGCCTGCTGCTGACGATCCGCTTCCAACTGGTCGAATGGCTCTTTGAGCCGGAGATGCCTTCCTACTCCCCCCGTCCACGGACGCCAGACCGACTCCCCCCATCGCTCATCCGGCGAAATGCCGGACCTTTTTTCAGCATGCTCACCATCTGGGGCTTCAGCACAGGTTATGCCTTTTTCCGCAATTGGATGAACAGCCAGCAGGAAACCACAGAGCTGCGACAGCAGCAGCTCTCAGCGGAATTGAAATTCCTCAAAAACCAGATCAACCCGCATTTCCTTTTCAATACCCTCAACAACCTCTATACGCTCTGCTATATGAAGGATGACCGCGCCGCGCCCATGGTGGTCAAGTTGTCCGAAATGATGCGCTACATGCTGAAGCCAACGCCCGAGGAAGGCTTGCCTATACAGGATGAAATTGCTTTTTTGCAAAACTTTATCCAGCTCCAAAAGTTGAAGACGGATGACGAGCGGGAAGTGATTTTTGAAGTGGAAGGCATCACCGGAGAACACGCTATCCCTCCTTTGCTGCTGCTCAATTTCTTCGAAAACAGCTTTAAACACGGCGATTGGGAGAAAAATCCCAAAGGCTGGATCAGAGCAAGCCTGCGCGGCAATGGCAAAAATGGCTTTGATTTCCGCATTGAAAACAGTGTCAAAGCTTCTACTCCCACCAATTGGGAAAAAGGGATAGGGCTGAAAAATGCAGAAAGAAGGTTAGCTTTGCTGTATCCGGAAAGCCATCGGCTGAGTATTCAGCATCTTGGAGAGAGCTTTTTGGTGGAGTTGAGGATTGGATGAGTAGAATAGAGAATAGAGAATAGAGAATAGAGAATAGAGAATAGAGAATAGAGACTCGGAACCCGAAACCCGAAACCCAAAACACGAAACCCAAAACACGAAACCCAAAACACGAAACCCAAAACAAGAATTCCCCCCATGTCAAAAATAGATTTTCAGCATTTTACCCTCGATAACGGCCTCAAAGTAGTCGTGCACGAAGATCATTCGGTGCCTAAGGCTGTGGTGGATGTGATTTACCGCGTGGGGTCCAAAGATGAGGAGCCCCATCGTACGGGCTTTGCCCATTTGTTTGAGCACCTGATGTTCAGGGGTAGCAAAAATATTCCTTCCTACGATAGCCCCTTGCAGCGGGCTGGTGGCCAAAACAATGCCTTTACGACGGCAGATGTGACCAATTACTACCTGAGCATTCCTTCGGATATGCTGGAAACAGGATTCTGGCTGGAGTCTGACCGCATGCTGGAATTGGCGCTGACGCAGGAAAGCCTGGACAAAGAAAAGGGCGTTGTGATTGAAGAATTCAAGCAGCGCTACCTCAACCAGCCTTATGGCGATGCGCATTTGCATCTCCGTGGCCTGCATTTTCAAAAGCATCCCTATCACTGGCCGACCATCGGCAAGGAAATGTCCCACATCTCGGATGCTACGCTGGAGGATGTAAAAGAATTCTTTTACGGCTACTACGCTCCCAATAATGCGACGCTGATCGTCGCAGGAGATGTCTCATACGAGCAGGTCCGCAGCCTTGCGGAGAAGTGGTTTGGGCCGATCCCGAGCAGGAACCTCAAGAAGCATGCGCTTCCTCAGGAGCCACCGCAGACGGAGGCGCGCAGCCTTACCGTACATGGCGATGTGCCATTTCCGGCTGTGTACAAGATGTTTCACATCCCGCCTCACAATGAGCGCGGCTATTATATCGCTGATATCATCACAGATATCCTTGCCAATGGCCGCAATGCGCGGCTCTTCCGCAGGCTTGTCAGGGAGCAACAGCTTGCTTCTTCCATCTCGGCATATCCCTGGATGATGCATGATCCCGGTGCGCTTTCCCTGGATGGCCGCATCGCGGCCAACTCGAGCATAGAAGCTTATGAAGCTGCGCTTCAGGCGGAGATCGACGATCTGCAAAACCTGACCGAAAGCGACCTCAATCGCATCAAAACCAAGCTGGAAGCCATCTTCATGCTTAACCAAACCACCATCCTCAACAAAGCCATGGGCCTTGCCCTTTCAGATGCTTTGGGGGATATTGACCTTGTAAATACCACTCCTGAGATATACCAATCCATTACGCTGGAGGAAGTGAAAAATACTGCGAAACACATTTTTGACCCCAGCAATTGTTCCACTCTTTATTATTTACCGGCGGAAAAATGAAAAAAACGATAGGTTTACTCCTCCTTCCCCTGCTTTTCTTTGCCTGTGCTGATGATGCATCCGGTGATGCTGAAAAAGCCAGAAACGTCTCCCAATACACCATTGAGCAGTTTGTTGATAACAAACAAATTTTTGGAGGTTCCTTTTTCCCGGATGAGCAATCTATGCTCGTTACCAGCAACCAGACAGGCATTTTGAATGCTTTCCGCATGGCTTTGCCGGGGGGCGAATTGACGCCTTTGACACATTCAGATTCCACCTCTATTTTGGGCGTAAGCGTTTTTCCTGAGGATAACCGCTTTATGGTAAGTAAGGACGTCGGCGGGGATGGAAATGAAATTTCCCATCTCTTCATAGTCGAAGAGGATGGAAGCATGCAGGATATCATCAAAAGTCCTGAGGCAAGGGGAGGTTTGTTTCGCTGGGCCAGTGATAGCAAAAGCTTTTTCTATACCTCCACCGAGCGTGATCCGCGCTATGCCGATGTATACAAAATGAGCCTGGATGGCTATCAATCAGAAATGGTGTACAAAAATGATGAGGGAATGGACCTGACCGCTATTTCGGATGATGAAAAATTTTATGCCCTTGTTCGGGCCATTACCACAAGTACAAATGATATGTTTTTGTATGATGTGGAAAAAGGGGAACGCCTCCAGCTTTCGCCAGAAAACAGCAAATACAGCTACAACCCGCAGTTTTTTGATCATAAAGGCGAATACCTGTATTACCTCACCAATGAAGGAGGAGAATTCAATTACCTGAACCGTTACAAGCTTGCTGATGGCAGCACAGAAAAAGTACATGAGTACAGTTGGGATATCATGCTGGCTTATGAGTCTTATCAGGGCCGCTATCAGATCATTGGGATCAATGAAGATGGGCATACAGCTGTCAAAATTTTTGACATGGAAAAAGGAGGAAAAGAAGTTCTTTTCCCTACCGAGCTGAATGGACAGATTTCAGGTATCAGCGTTTCACGCTCTGAGAAGTTGATGCGATTCAACGTCTCCAACGCAAAGTCACCATCCAATATGTACCTCTACAATATGGAAAGTGGCAAATTGAGCCAGCTTACCCGCACCCTCAATCCGGAGATAAAAGAAGACGATCTGGTAGAAGGAAAAGTCATCCGCTACCCCTCTTTTGATGGGCTGGACATCCCGGCGATCTATTACAAACCCCACCAGGCTTCTGCCTCCAACCAGGTGCCCGCTCTTGTCTGGGTACATGGCGGCCCCGGCGGGCAGTCCCGCATTGGCTATTCAGGTCTTATTCAATACCTGGTAAACCATGGTTATGCCGTTTTGGCGGTCAATAATCGGGGTAGCAGTGGTTATGGAAAGACATTTTATGAAATGGATAACCGGAATCACGGCGAAGCCGATCTCGATGATTGCGTCTGGGGAAAGAAGTTTTTGGCATCACAGGCAGGCATAGACTCCAGCAAAATAGGCATCATCGGCGGCTCCTACGGAGGCTATATGACCATGGCTGCCATGGCTTTCCGCCCGAAAGAATTTCAGGTAGGGGTAGATATTTTTGGCGTTACCAATTGGCTGAGAACCCTGCGGAGCACCCCGCCATGGTGGGCATCTTTCAGAGATGCGCTTTTCGAAGAGATGGGAGACCCTTATTCTGAAGACTCCGTCCGCTTGTACAATATCTCCCCTCTTTTCCACGCCGACAAAATCCAAAACCCTATCATGGTTTTGCAGGGAGCAAATGACCCCCGTGTCCTCCAACCGGAGTCAGATGAGATGGTGGAAGCAGCCCGGAAAAACAATGTGCCCGTAGAATATGTCTTGTTTGAAGACGAAGGGCACGGTTTCCAGAAAAAAGAAAATCAGATCAAAGGCTATAGTAAAATCCTGGAGTTTCTGGATGAGTATTTGAAGTAGGGGGGCGAGAGGCGGGACAAGAGACAATTGAATATTGATTTGTAAAAAACGAAGAACGAAAACGAATGCTTGATAGAACAAAAGCTCCTGAAGCGTCCATGCTTTCCCCACGCCCGCTGCCGGGCTTCAAAACGGTTGCGCTCAGCAATGGCACGCCTGTGCATTTGTTGCAATATGGCTCGGTGGAAGTGGCTGAAATACAGGTTGTATTCAGGACAGGCACAGCCTATCAGGACAAGATCGGGCAAGCCCGATATACAGCTTCCAATATGGGAGAGGCTACCGCCTCTTTCAACAACCAGCAGCTCGCTGAGCGCCTCGACGACTACGGCGCCTGGATCAGCAATGATACGGCTCAGGAGTTCATTTCGATGAACCTGACAAGCCTGGACCGCCACCTGCCGCATACGCTGCCGCTGTTGCAGGAAGTCCTGATGGCACCTGCCTTTCCGGAGGAAGAATTCAACAATATGAAGACCCGCAACCTGCAGCGATTGCAGGTGGAGTCCAAACGCAAAAGCTACCTCGCCCGCAGGCAATTCGGGCATCTGTTGTTTGGCCCCGACAACCCCTACGGGGCGCATCTCGGACCGGATGAACTCCAGCAGCTGGAGTTGGCAGATATCAAAGCTTTTTACCAAAAGCATCTGCAAGCCGGAAACTGGTTTATCACGGTTGTTGGGAAATTTGACGAGGAAAAGGTCTTGAAGCAACTCGATGAACTGCTCGGCAAGCAGCAGCTTGAAGATAAATCGGGATTGATCTCCCGGGCTGTCACAGCAACTGACTTATTGGGGCAGGGTCGCCACCTGATTCATGAAGAAGGCATGCAGTCTGCCTTATGTGTAGGCCATATTGGCTTTAACCGAAAGCATCCTGAT
The DNA here is from genome assembly GCA_030430205.1 of Bacteroidia bacterium. Classification (GTDB taxonomy): domain Bacteria; phylum Bacteroidota; class Bacteroidia; order J057; family J057; genus JAUIGE01. The sequence goes on from JAUIGE010000016.1 coordinate 77,922, forward strand.
TTTGATGGAATGAGCTTCGTAAACACGCTTTTGGGAGGCTTTTTTGGCTCTCGCCTGATGAAAAACATCCGGGAAGACAAAGGCTATACCTACGGTATCCGCTCAGCCTGGGTCTCGGGCAAGCACAAAGGCTACATGATCATCAGCAGTGAAGTCGGCAATGAATATGCAGAAAGTGCAGTGGAGGAAATTCGCAAGGAAATGAACAAGTTGCGGACTGAATTATGTACAGAGGATGAATTGAATCTGGTGAAAAACTATATGCTGGGCAGCAGCATCAGCCAGCGTGAAACGCCTTTCCAAATGGGAAGCCTGATTCGCTTTGCCATCATCCAGGAGCTCAGTTTTGATGCATTGAACCAAAAACACCCCAAAATCCTTAGCCTGACTTCCCATGATGTGCTCAGGCTCGCAAACCATCATTTTCAGCCTGATAATCTGCTGGAGGTGATTTGTGGGAATCCGGTTTAGGAGAGCAGAGAGCAGAGAGCAGAGAGCAGAGAGCAGAGAGCAGAGAGCAGAGAATAGAGAATAGAGAATAGAGAAAGTACAAGAATGATTGATAAGTTATCCATAGAAGTAAAGGCGCCTAAATTCATCGAAGATGAAAAAGGGGAATTGGCTGGTCAGATTTTGCTGAGCGCTGGATCAGACCTGGAGATTGATCGATTGATTGTCGGTCTGGACGCATTATTTCCTTATCCTGAGAAGGAAAAGTTTAACCAAAAACGCGCCCTGCGCGTCGGTGAAGAAGTGGCCGCCACGGCCATTTTGCTTGCATCCGGCGAAACAAAGGAAATTCCCTTTGCAATACCCTACAAGCTCAAAGCGAAGGAAAAAAAAGACCCCATGTTCCAGAAGACTGGAAAATGGGGTGAAAAAATGCAGTCGATCAACGAGTATATGGTTCATTCAGGGGCCAAATACCAGTTGGTGATTCGCATCAAACTGGCCGATGGCACGACCTTCCGGGAATATGTGCAAATGCGATTTGCCTAATTGTTCATCGCAGCACGCATCGAGCTAAAAATCCAAATATTGTAGTTCAAAAATTTGCCCAATTCTCCCAGGAGAACGATCGTATTTTGATCCTTATAGCTGCTGGCAACTTGAAAAACCTCCCTTATCTGGTGGATAAGGGCATGGGTATCCTGAATCAATTGCATCAGCAAATCATTGTAGCTTTCGAAAGAAAACTTCAACACTTCCAGCTTCGCTTTGACCAAAGCTTCACTCACCGTTGAAGTCGGCGAGTAGCCCAACTGCAGGATACGCTCCGCAATGATGTCGCTGGAAGCATCGGTGCTTCCATACAATTCCCCCAACTGATCATCGAGGTCAAAAAAGACGCGCGTGCGGTGATTCCACTGCATTTTGCGCAGGTTTTGCTGGTATATATGGTAATCCGCCAGCAACAAATCCAGGCCGTTGGAGACTTGCTCTGCTGCTTCGGGAGTAAGACCGCCCTGATAAGGTATAGGATTCATGGTTTTATGGCTTTAAAGTACGCTTTCTCATGGGCCAAAATCATGCCTTGGGGCAATGCCTGCCATGCTGGCGGATTTGGCTGTTAATATGGCAGGGGGAGAGCAGAGAACAGAGAGCAGAGAACAGAGACTTTTACTTTTTTACTAAAAAGCGTTCTATCCGATTCGCTTTTCCATTGCCGAGCTTTAAGAAATAAAGGCCATAGGGCAGTTGTAGCTGGAAATCCTTTTCGATTTTTCCGGAAAAAGGCTGCACGATTTCCTGGTACAGGCTGCGGCCTGTGATGTCTACGATCTCTATTTCCAGGTGCTCAAATGTCATTTGAGCCAGTTGCAGACGGAAATTTCCGTCATTGGGGTTGGGGAAAAGCTGGACTTCCAGCGCATCAAGCTGCGCTTTCTCCACGGAGGCGGCGACCTCCGCGAGATCACTCACCCAGAGTCCGCGACCAAAGGTCGCGGCGTAGAGCTTGCCTTCGGCCTGATGGATCGCCAATTCGCTGATCACCACATTGGGCAGATCGTCGCTATACAGCGTCCACTGGCTGCTGCTATCGCTATGATAATAAACCCCCACATCCATCCCGACATAGACGGTATTCTCCCTGTTGCCAGGCTCATGGATGATGCAGTTGGCAGAGACATTGGGGAGATTTTTGGAAATATTCTGCCAGCTATTGCCGCCATTGCTGCTGTGAAAAACTTTCACCCCAGCCTCAAAGCCTTTGACGGCGATCCAGATACGCATGGGATCATCATCATCTACCGTGAGGTAAGTGAAATAGAGCGAATCCGGCAAACCTGCCGTGATTTGGGTCCAGTTTTGTCCGCCATTGGTGGTGCGAAATATTTCACTGGCTTGGTTGTAGCTGTGGTAAATGCGCTTGGCGACATAGATCGTCTGGGGATCGCTGGGCGCGACTGCAAGCGCAGAGGCGGGAGAAGCCACATTTGCATTGGGCATCAAGGGAAAGTTGGAAATCATATTCCAGCTGTTACCTGTATCACTGCTCGTCCATACCTGACCAAAGCCTGCAATCAGGCTCGATGGGTCATTGGGCATTTGCTGAAAAGGCGTTGTCCATTCGCCATTATCCCCAAACCCCCACAGGATGTCTGCTGAAATATGATCATACCAGCTGCCGCCATTGGTGGTGCGGTACAGGCTGCCATATTGGGAAGAACTGTACATAATATTCGGATCGGTAGGATGCAGGGCGCACTCCATGCCATCCCCAAAGGTGCCCTGTACCCAATTGCCGTTTTGATTTTTAAAGGAAGTTCCGTTGTCCTGAGCGCCTGCGATAGCCATATCGGGATTGCCTTCGCTGAGTCCTACGCGGTAAAAAGAGCGTACCTGGAGCCCATTGCTGATGTCCTCCCATGTCGTAGGCCATTCGTAGTTCGGGTCGGTTTGGGCATCCACCCATGAACCCATTTTCAACTCACGGGTACGCACCACACCCCCGTCATTGCACAGGTAAAATTGCCGATCGAGTGGATTATAACTGAGAAAATGCTGATCGGCATGTACGCTCTCGCCAAAGGTATTTTGCCAGTAAGAAATGCCATCCCATTGGCTTCCGCCATTGGTCGAACCCCAGATATTGATGCCGCCGGCATATATTTTATCTCTGTCGGCCGGGTCTACCAACAAGACCAGATCATAGGTTCCCTGGCCACCGGGGCCGTCTGTGCCATCCGACCAGGAGAGGATATTGACGCCATTTTGGTTATAAGACGACTGCAGGGTCCAGGACTGACCCGCGTCAGTAGAGCGGTAAAGCCCATAAAATCCCCTGTCAATCGCACAAGCGATTGCATATACATAATTGGGATCGCTGGCCGAAACGGCCAGTTCCACCCGCTGCACATCCCTGGCGGGGATGTTGGTATTGAGCACGGTCCAGTTCTCGCCGAAATCGCTGGATTTCAGGATGGCAGCGCCACCGCTTTGCAGGTTGTGCAGGTAAGCGCTGGAAGCGTAGAGGACATCCGGATTGCCCGGATCGCGCTCTATGTCCCATATCAGGCTGTCGAGCTTGCTTACCCAATTGAGGCCGCCATCATAGGATTTGCGCAAGCCAAAAATTCCTGCTGCGACCAACTCATCCGAATCATTCGCATCAATGAAAACGCGGCGCGTCAGCGAGCCATCCTTCTCGGTTTGTTGAAAGTTCAGGCCTGTGGCCTGCCAGTTCTGGCCACCATCCACCGTTTTGTAAACGCCTATGCCATAATGTGTGTGGCGATTTCTGTCGTCCAGATCCAGGGCAATAGCCATATATCCATAATCCCCCACGGAGACATACATGGTATCGGGATGTTTGGGGTCAACGGCTATATCGCTTATCCGAAGGATGGGCAATTCATCGGTCAGCGGCAGCCAGCTTTGGCCATGATTGATGGTTTTCCAAACGCCGCCCTGCGCTACGCCTACCCAAAAGGTATTGCTGTCACTGGGGTGAAAGGTAAGGGTATTGATGCGGCCCATGCCGTAGATGCTGTAAGGGTCTGTGCGTATCGGCAGATTGCTGGGGCCGATGGGGGACCAGTTGGCCTGACGGCCCGTTTGCGGGCCTTGCTTCAGCCTGCTGATGCGGATGGCCTCCTCGAAGAGGATATTTGAATGGGGAACACTGCCGTCGCCATTGAGGCGACTTTCGACCTCCTGCGCCCAGCGGGCGTACCACTTCCAACCCTTCTCCTGCCGGAGGTCGTGGCTGAAAGCCCAATTGTGATACTGAGCCTGCAAATCAATGAATTTGCCTTTGTTTTCGCCCGGAAGGGCGATGGGTTCTGGATTAAACTGAGCGGGGAGCAATTCAAATAACAGTATCCAGCTGAAGAATAAGCTAATGGTTCGAAGCATAATTTTTTTTACATAAAACGATCTTCCAACAAAAAAGGAAGTTATCTCTTAACTTGCAGAATCAAAATCAGCTTCGCATTTCACAGATGAAAAATATTAACATGCTTATTTCCGGGTTATTTTTGAGCTTATCAGCTCCTTTATTCGCCCAAAGCCTAGAGCAGGCATTTCTCCCTGATTCAGATCAGGGCGAAATCGTCTCGCATCAATATTTCACCCTTTCTTATCTCGAAACCCATGAGCAGGCTCAGTGGGTTGCCTACAGCCTCAGCGCCCAGGATTTGGCGGGCTATATCAGTCGCAGCGACGACTACCGCGAAGATCCTGCTGTGAAAAGCGGCTCCGCTTTGCTCGATGACTACCGCAACTCCGGCTACGACCGGGGCCATCTGGCACCCGCCGGTGACATGAAGCGCAGCTTCGAGGCGATGAGTGAGAGCTTTTTGCTCTCCAATATGAGCCCTCAGCTCAACGCCTTTAATGGGGGGGTATGGAACCGCCTGGAGAACGAGGTGCGCAGCCAGGCGCAGCGGCTCGGGATACTCTATGTCGTGACAGGCCCTGTCTTTGATGGCGCGCAGCGCGAGGCAATAGGGCAGAGCAAAGTCAGCGTTCCCAGGGCTTTTTACAAGGTGCTGTATGCACCTCAGCAGCAGGAAGCCATTGCTTTTTTGCTGCCTCATGCAGCTTCCAGGCAGGATTTGGGAGATTTTATTGTCAGCATAGATTCAGTGGAACAAATTACCGGAATTGATTTCTGGGCCATTTTGGATGATTCTCTGGAGGAAAAGCTGGAAACCTTTGCTGATCCATCAGCCTGGTATACAGAGCCTTTGATCAGACTCAGTGATTTGGAAAAAAATGAAGGCAAAAGCATCAAAGTATGTGCAGAAGTGGCAGGGACTTTTTACAATCAAAAAAGCGAGCAAAAACCCACTTTCCTCAATTTGGAAAAGCCTTACCCCAACCAGAGCCTGACAGTTATGATTGAGGAAAAATACCGGGCTCAATTTCCTGAGGCACCGGAAAAATACTATTTGAACAAACACATTTGTGTCACTGGGAAAGTGGAATTTTATCGGGACAGACCTGAGATTAAGGTAAAAGGGCCGGATCAGATTGAAGTTTTGAAATAAAATAAATAATAGCTTTACTAAACTTTTAAAGTTTAGTAAAGCTATTATTTATAAAACCATGCGAAGCATATTCATCCTCCTCGCGATCTTACTCACAGCCTGCCAGCAGGCTGGCACGGGAAAGCAGGAGCCCGAACAGCAAAAGCTGTTGGAACTGGGGCGGCAGGAAGTCTTGAGACAAAGCATCCAACGCTTCAATGAGGCTTTCCTCAGTGTAGACCGCGAAGCCCTCGACAGCATGACCACAGCTAATTATCTGCATACCAATGGCAGTTTCCCACCTATCAGCAAAGACATCTGGTTGCAATTTTTGGATAGGAGGCGGCAAATGATCGCGGACAGCAGTTTGCAGATCGCTGCTTATGAAATGGACGAAATGGAAATCCAATTTCATGATGATGCCGCCTGGGTAAGCGGCCTGATCCGCACCAAAGGTCTGCGGGATAGCGTCGCCTTTGATGACGAGATACGGGTATCTCACCTTTGGGTGTGGGAGAATGGCTGCTGGAAACGGGCTGCCTTTCAGGACGCGAAGCGTCTACCGCTGGAATAAAAGCTCATACATCACCTCATGGATGGAGGGCCTGATATTCAGCTGATAAATCCCTCTCTGCCCTCGGGTCGGATAGACCCGATTGGACAAAAAAACAAAAATCAACTCCTTTTCAGGATCTACCCAGCACATGGTCCCGGTATAGCCGGAATGGCCGTAGCTGCTCATGCTCGCTGAAGGCGCGGCATAGCCTCTTTCCGGCTCGGAAAGGCGCGGCTTGTCAAAGCCCAATGCCCGCCGGTTTCCGGCGTATTGATAGGCGCTGAAGGTCTTCAGCGTGCTGTCCTGCAAAAAATGATACGCGCCATAGCTGCCGCCATTCAGATAGAGCTGAAGCAGCCTGGCCAGGTCAAGCGAATTGCCAAAAAGGCCAGCATTGCCCGAAACGCCGCCCATCATGGCGGCCCCTTCATCATGCACGCTGCCGTGCAGCAGTTGGTAGCGAAAGAAACTGTCCCGCTCTGTCGGGACGATTTGGCTTGCTGGAAATTTTTCCAAAGGATGGAAACAGAGGCTATGGGCTCCTATCGGGAGGTAGAGAGAATCGCGGAGGTAACTTTCAAAAGGCAGGCCTGTTTGCTGCCGGATGATTTCAGGGAAAAGGTAAAAGGCGAGCCCGGAGTAGACATAGCCCTGCCGGGGCTTGAGCCAGGAGCGCCTGATGCGCTTGTAGATTTGCGCCTGGTAGTCTGTGCGCAGCCACAGGCTGTCTGTCAGTCGGATGCTGAAGGCATCCGAAGAATCTGTGCGGATAGCTCTGGGGCGAAAGCTGCCATTTCGCTTTTTCTCCCGCTCATAATAGGTGATGTAGGGCTGCAGCCCTGCCTGATGCGCGAGCACCTCGCGGACCGTGATATGGCGCTTCCGATTTCTGGAAAAATCGGGCCAATAGACCGCCATGGGCGTGTCGAGCCTGAGTTGGCCTTGCTCGTAGAGCTTCATGAGCGCGGGCGTAGCCGCGCTGACCTTGGTAAGGGAGGCGAGATCGTAGAGATCGCCCCGGCGGACAGGCCTTTGTTGCTCGTAGGTGTGAAAGCCGTAGGCCTTATGGAAAAAAATCCGGCCGCGATGTGCGGCAAGAACCTGGCAGCCAGGAAAAGCGCCTTCTTCCATGCCTCGGATTACGATGGAATCAACCTTTTTATGCAAAAGAAGGCTGTCTACCCCCAGTTCTATGGGGGAGATATAGCAGAGTGTATCTGCCAGATGCTGGCCTGAAAGTGGGCTTTTCCCAAAGCTTATCAGGAAGAGAAAACATACCAAAATCTGATTTTTCATCACTTTTGTTTTTCCTTCGGTTAACTTTAACTTAATTCGCAAGGAATAGCGCTGGAAAGTCCATGAGAAAATTATTTCTTTTTGTCTTAATTCTTTTTTCCATTTCTCAAAATTTCTCCCAGGAATATCCTAAACGGGAAATGCGGGCGGCATGGGTGGTTACTGTTTTTAATACAGACTGGCCTTCCGGCCCGACCCTTTCCAGTGAACAAAGTAAGCAGGAACTGATTAATTTGATTGAATCTTTGCACAAGCTGCACCTCAATGCAGTGATTTTGCAGGTTCGACCTGCCGGTGATGCCTTTTATGATTCTTCTTTTGAACCCTGGTCTTATTGGTTAACAGGTAAACAGGGACAGGTTCCGGCGCCTTATTTTGACCCCCTTCAAACGGCCATAGAAACTTGCCACGCCTATGGAATGGAGCTCCATGCCTGGTTTAACCCTTTTCGGGCAGACCTGCTCGGGGCTGATACGGTATATCGTCATCCGAACCATATCACCCAAATGCAGCCCGAATGGCTGCTGAAATACGGCACACGCCTGTATTTTGACCCGGGAAGGCCGGAAGTCCGGCGGCATGTGACAGACATCATCATGGATGTGGTCAACCGCTATGACATAGATGCGGTGCATATAGATGATTATTTTTATCCGTATCGGATACCCAAACAGGAATTTCCTGATTCCATCAGCTATGGCTTGTATGGCATGGGCATGCCGCGGGAGGATTGGCGCAGACAAAATGTAGATCGTTTTGTAGAAATGCTGCATGACGATATTCGACTTTCCCGCCCTCATCTCAAGATTGGAATTAGCCCTTTTGGCGTTTGGCGCAATGGAGACAAAGACCCTCAGGGTTCAGCGACCAAAGCGGGGCAGACATCCTATGATGATCTGTATGCCGATGTGCGGAGGTGGGCCATGAAGGGATGGCTGGATTATATCGCGCCACAGCTGTATTTTTCCATCGGCTATGAGCCGGCTGATTACCAGGAACTGGCAAATTGGTGGAGCCGCAATGCCTTTGGCAAGCATGTCTATATCGGCCAAAGCCTTTACAAGGTCAACAACAACCATGACACCAACTGGGAAGATCCCAGCCAGGTGACGCGCCAGTTGCAAATCAACAGGCAACTCCCTGAGGTGCAGGGGAATATGCACTACAGTGCAAGGTATTTCTATTTGAATCCCCTCGGAATCACGGATTCCTTTCGCCAAAAGCTTTATCCTTATAAAGCCTTACCTCCCGTGATGGACTGGCTGGACAGCGACCCGCCGGTATCGCCCATCAAGCCTAAAGTGCGGTCTTCCAGGAAAGGCTTACAGATCAGCTGGGATATGGTGCCCGAAGAAACAGCTTATCTGGCGATTTACCGTTTTCCCAAAAAAGAAGTGGGGCTGAGGTCTAATATGGAATCGCTCAGAGAAGTGATCGCTTCAGACAAAAAGGTATGGGTAGATGGTGAAACGGAGTTTTTAAAGCGTTATACCTACGTTATCACTGCGCTGGATAAGCATTTTAATGAAAGCAAAGCTGCACCCAGTGCGAGGCGGAGACGGTGGAGTAGGGGAAAACCCTAATTTTTTTTCAAAAAAATGCCCATATTCCGCTAAATTCTCATATTATTATTAGGGATTAATTAAGTTGAGAAAAGGATATTATTCACAAGAAAACATGATGCGTTTACCAAAAAGCTTTTGCCTGTTCAGCTTCTTTCTGCTTTTCTCTTTCTTTGCTTCCAAAGCCCAGACTTCCCTGAATCAAAGTTTGAGCTATACGGAGTTTTTACAACAATGTATAGAGTTCAAGAAAAGGCCGTTTAACGAAAGGCAAGAGGTCTGGGTGTTTCATTTTTGGGCCAGTTGGAGTGGCCCTTCCCAAAGCCAGATTCCGGCTTTGTATAGCTTATTACAGGATTTTAAAGGCAAGCCGGTCCGCATGATCAGCATTTCAGTGGATAAATTGCCCAGCAACTGGATTTCAGCCTTGCGCAAGCATAATATGCCCTGGGAACAGGTAAATGTGCCCCGGGAGGATGATTATGCTTTTTTGAAACGGGCGTTTCAGCACAACAGCTTTCCCGCACTTTTTGTCCTTGATCCCAACGGGCTTGTCCGCAGGCTACCTGATGTAAAGGATGTGCGCTCTTTTTTGGATGCTGTAGCTACGCGTATGCCCGATAAGCCCTATTATGCTTTTCCCCAGGACTCTCCATCTAGCTCTACCGATCCGGCTTTTCCCGATCCGGGCTCTCCTACAGATGTGCCTGTGACTGATCCCGCTGGCCCTGGATCTGGCGAATGGATCATCCATACGGTTGAGAGTGGTGAGACCCTTTATGGCATTTACCGGAAATATGGCGTTTCTGTAGATGAAATAAAAAACCTGAATGGCTTGACAAGCAACGCCATTCAGGTCGGGCAAAAGCTGAAGATTAAGCGGAAGTAGGCTAAAATCTTCTATTCCTGCATTTTTTCTAAAAATTCTTTCTGCTCTGTTTTTTGCCAGTGCCGTATCTGCGCGCATAATCCTGTGCTTCGGGAATCAGCTCTTGTAGTTTGGAGCTGCGCTTGGCCGGGTCAGGGTGGGTGCTGAGAAACTCAGGAGGACGCGCACCGCCGCCCGCATTCATGCGGTCCCAGAAAGGGGAAGCCTCAGTCGGGTCATAGCCCGCCATGGCCATCAGGTACAAGCCGATTTCATCGGCTTCGGACTCATGCTTTCTGCTGAAAGGCAGAATCGCGCCGATATTGGCTCCCAGGCCGTAGGCTCCGTTGAAGATGGCCTGCGTATCCTCAGGCTTGTTTTTGACAGCTTCGTTCAGGGCCATGCCGCCCAATTGTACGATGAGTCCCTGACTCATGCGCTCGTTGCCGTGATGGGCGAGGGCATGGGCGACCTCATGCCCCATGACGACGGCCAGGCCGTCTGTGTTTTTGGCGATGCCGAGCAAGCCCGTATAAACGACGATTTTGCCGCCGGGCATCGCCCAGGCGTTGACGGTCGCGTCTTCGACCAGATTGATTTCCCATTTGTAATCAGCCAACTTTTTTTCCCAGCCTTTGGCTTTGTAGTATTTCTCCACCGCCAGGCGGATGTTGTTGCCTACTTCTTTGACCATGGCGGTTTGGTTTGCATTGCTGCTGACAGGATTTGCCTGCAAAAAAGTATTGTATTCCGTCAGCGCCATCTCTGTGAGCATGGTCTCAGGAAGCAGCTTGGACTGCTTGCGGCCGGTAAATGGAACTGTGGCGCAGGCCATCAAAATGGCACTGAGCAAACTGATAGCTATAATTTTTTGTGTGTTGTTCATGATTTGTGTTTTGGTAAGCATTCTTTTTTCTTGACAGAAAACGTATAGTTGGGTCACAAATATATCTGTCTGAACCTATTTTTTCTTTTTATTCTAAGCCTCTTCTTAAATTTTAGCTACGTTAGTAAGTCAAAGTTGTGAAAAAGACCCGGGTCAAAGTGTGTAATAAAAAAATAGAAATGTTGGTATATTTTATGTATATTCGATCATAAGGAAAGTTTAGATAATCCCAAAGTGTGTAATTGAACTGTTCTTCTGTATTATTTGCCGGGTATGTTCTTTTGTTAATTGTTAATGTGTTCTAATCTATAATTCTTTACCATGGAGTTACTTATTGCTTTTTTAATGACACTTTTCAGCTTTCATGGGGATGCTACTTATCATCAACCATCCAATCACGGTGGATCTACGATCTCGTCAGATTTTCAGGGACGCCCTGATCCCGGCAAAGTGGATGGACCTATCATTGTAATTGAAGATATTCATTTCAGGCCTCCCAAAACTGAGTGATCGCACAAAGAAAATCAAAAGCTGAGAACCAAAAGGCACGCTTATCGGGAGATAACGTGCCTTTTGCTATGGGATAGGTTTTATTCCTGCACTTTTTCCAAAATCCAGTCTTCCAGCTTGACCAATTCGGTACTGGAATAAGGCGAAGCGGAGGTCTGCGCCCCTTGTTTTTGGATAAAGCTTGCCGCCTTTTCGAAGTCATATTCATGCTTGTACCAGTGCATGAGTAGCTGTACCAACTGGTATGGGCGGGTTAATTTGTCATTTTTGCGGGTACGCTTCACGAATTGCCGCATATTGAGGATTTTGGTGTCCAATAAATCATCGTGATGCAGTTCAAATAAAATCATGATTTCCAGAAGCCGGATGTACACATTCATCCCATATTTATCAGCCAATAGGGGAGTGGTATCATTCAATTTTTGATAGGCTTGCTGAAAGGATTTTTGCACAAAAAAGAGGCAGGCTTCAAAATAATGCAGATTGGCGGCAATGGTTTTAGATGCCTCAAATTGTGGATGCTTCTGCGCCTGTAGAATCAATTCAGCAGCTTTCTCAAAATTTTTGGCATAATACTCTACCAGAAAACTTAACTCAAGCCCCCGCAGGTAATTGAGTTCGTCTTTTTGGTGCATGTTGCGCATTTCCTGCGCAGACTTGCGCGAGGCGTCCAAATGCCCCAGCATAAGGCTCACCTGTGCAAGTTGGGAGTAGGCAATGGCCACCCGTTGGGGAGTATATTGGGAAGGCGTATGCTGAATCAGATCAAGGTATTTTTGACAAAACTCATAAGCCGGACCGGCTTGTTCGGTTACCTGGTAAAAATAAATTTCACTGAGGAAGTAGACATATTTTGCCGAAGGATGATCGGTAATCGTAACTATCTCGCCTATGCGGTCCACATTCAGGCGGACTTCTTCCAGGGCCGTAGGGTCCAATGTGCGGCTGTTTAACAAATTTTTGATAGAATAATGTAAAATCTGTGCCTCTGCCACCAGGCTGCGGACTTGATTCAAATGCAAAAGCATTTCGGTCTTTTTTTCGAAATCTTTTACAGAACTTTTGATATTCTGAAAGCGGTAAAGCAAGAGTTCTGCCTGAAAGCGCTCTTCCTCAAGGTCATACTTTTTGGCACTGGAAATCACTTGTAGCAGGAGATTCTTGCCATTTTGATATGCCCCCCTTCCGATCAGGATGACACTCTGCAAAAGCTTTTTGCGGGATTGCAAAAGGGTGTTGACGGCCTCGGATTCGTAGCCAGTCAGACTTTTGTCTTCTAGCAGTATATTCTCCATCATTCGCTTGAGGCGGGATTTGCTCACCCGAAAGGTATTGTCGGGATCCTTATCATATAGTTTTTGAGAATAAAAACTTTCCTCCTCCTCATCGTACCGTGTAACCAAATCAAAGAGGGTCCCTACCTTTTCGAAGGTAAAGGCAGTATGGGTTATCTGGTGCTTAATCTTTCTCTTTTCTTGATTCCTAAGCTTTCTATAGACATCATAAATCAACTTCATATTCAAAATGAATAAAAATGTGGAGATGAAAGCTCAATATCTTTAAAAAAATGTGTAATCCAATGATAATTTTTGGGGTGTTTATGAGCTAAAGTCTGAATACCTTTGAAATTGATAAAAAAGCCTTTTGCGTTTTAGGCGTTTTTAACCCTTTTTTGGAATTATGTAAAGGGAAGTGCTATTTTTATCAATTGAACTTAATTTTTTTTCGCGCAAAAATTCTTTAGCCTATACAACATATGTTACACCGAATTTTTAGTTTGTTTATTCTCTCTCTCCTGGCAACCTCTTCTGTATGGGGTCAGGACGGGAAAATTTCCGGTAAAATCACTGATGAGGCCGGAGATCCGCTAGCTTTTGCAACTGTAGTTGTCTATGATGGAGATAACTTTGTCAACGGAGGAAGATCCGATGATGAAGGGAACTACTCCATTAACCCTATAGAAGCGGGTACTTACGCTGTAGTGGCTAAGTACCTGACAGGCGAGCGAAGAATCGAAAATGTCCGGGTTAACCCTGGACAGACGCGATTTCTGGACATCTCTTTCAAAGATGATGAGTTGGCAGCAACCACCAAAGAGGTTGTGATCACAACCTTTACCATTCCGGTCTTTGAAAAAGACGCCCCTTCAGGCCAGACCATTGGCGGGGATGAGGTGAAGAACATAGGTACACGAAGTACCTATTCGCTTGCCGCTATCACCCCGGGTGTTTATCAGTCTGATGAAGGATCATCCACGATTCAGATTCGGGGTGCCCGATCCAATGCCACAGTCTATTATATAGATGGGCAAAAAATCCGGGGTAGTTCCAACCTGCCGCAGGCTGCGATTGCGAGCATGCAGGTGATCACAGGCGGTACGCCTGCTGAGTTTGGGGACTTCACAGGAGGGGTGGTATCTATTATCACAGCTAAACCCGCCTCTAAATTTACAGGAAGTGGCGAGATCGTTACCAGTGAATACCTGGATCAGTTTGGCACCAACCTGGCCGCTCTTAGCTTTACGGGTCCTTTGCTGACCCGTAAGAAAGATTTTGGCGGAGATATCGTCAAGGTTCCCGTTTTGGGCTATTTCATCGCCGGAGAGCTTGAGTATAACAGGGACAGAAGTCCGGCTATTTCTTCTATCGGCCTCTCTCGCCTGAAGCCGGAAATCCTGGCTGATTTGGAGCAAAATCCTTTGGAATTGACTTCCTCCGGAAACACTTTCATCAGCCGTGGCAATTTCATCACCAATGATGATTTGGAGCAATTTACTTTCAAAGACAACCTTGAGCAACGCGTCAAAGTACTGGCTCGTGTTGACTTTCAACCAACAGACAATATACTGTTGAAGCTGGGAGGTAACCTGGAGCTTAGTAACCAGGATGTTTGGAGCAGAGGAAATATGCTTTTTTCTCCTAATGGCAACTCTAACTTTCGCTCAAACCTTTATCGTGGCTGGGCGCGTTTCCAGCAGAGTTTCAAGGGAGATGACAATTCTCTGTTGAAAAACCTGTTTTACCAGATACAGGGTGACTACTCCCTCTATCAGCGTATCCAGCAGCATGAGGATTTCCTCAATAACTATTTCGATTATGGGTATGTAGGCAAATTTACCTATGACAGGGTTCCTTTTTATGTGTACAATTCCAATCCACTGGACGAAGTTTCTTCCAGTCCTTATTGGCAGACAGCCGGTTATGGTTTTACCAACCTGCAGTTTGATCCTTCTGAGACACGTAACCCTATCCTGGCAAACTACAATACCCAGATTTTCAACCATGTTGAAAATATAGGCCTTCCCAATCCATTTCCTACTTTGCTGGCTCCAGATCCTGTCATCAACAACCTGCAAAGCCTGCAAAACCTTGCCTTTGTGCAAGGAATCAGAAACGGAAGCGGCGCTCCTGGCATTTATGGTATGTTCAGTGGTATTGGAAACCAGATGGGTTCCTTCCAGCAGTTTGACTTCTCCCAGTTTCGTCTGACAGGTCAGGCTACAGCGGAGATCAAAGGCCATAACATCAAAGCGGGTTTTGAATTTGAGCAGCGTACCGAGCGCAACTTCACCATAGGGGCTCGTTCTTTATGGCCATTTATGCGTCAGTACGCTAACTTCCACTTTGCTAACAGCCTGGAAGATGATCCTTCTACCTATGAGTATGTATTCAGTGAAGATGGCATCTTCCAGGATACAGTGATGATTCCTAACCTTTACAATGGTGAAGAGCAAACCACTTTTGACAAAAACCTGCGTGCTAAACTAGGGCTGCCAATGGATGGAACAGACTATATCAATATTGATGAGTACTCTCCTGATTTTTATTCACTGGATATGTTTAGTGCAGATGAGTTGCTCAATGATGGAAATGGTATCATTACCTATTATGGTTACACCTATCTGGGTGAGAAAATGGAAGATCGGGTAGATGCAGGTCAGTTTTTCGACGACCCTATCAATCGCCCGATGAATGCTTACCAGCCTACTTATCTCTCAGGATTTATCCAGGATAAGTTTGAGTTTGAAGATATCCTCTTCAACCTGGGATTGCGTGTTGACCGTTTTGATGCAAACCAGCCGATCCTGAAGGATCCTTACTCTTTGCATCCTACTTTTAGTGCCGGAGAGACAGCCAACCTGCTGGGGATCAGCCTGCCCAATGGCGCCAGCAATGATTGGGTAGCTTATGTGGATGATGCTTCCAGCCCCAGCAATATCATTGGGTATCGCGATGGCGAAATCTGGTATGACGCAAATGGCGCACCTACCACTTCCAACAATATTGCTACTTCTTCTGGTGGTCGCCCCAAGCCACACACCCGTGACGATAAGGTCTCTTTGGAGTCTTTTAAAGATTATGAGCCACAGACAGTATTTATGCCACGTGTATCTTTCTCTTTCCCGATTTCTGATGTAGCGCTTTTCTTTGCACACTATGATGTGCTTGCTCAGCGCCCGGGACAGAGCCTGGCATTTTTGCCTTCCTCTTTGGCTGGACAGATTTCTCAGTACGCGTTTTTGGAAAACAACCCAACTGTAGGCGTGGGTAACCCCGCTTTGCGTCCAGAGATCACGATCGACTATGAGGTGGGATTCCGCCAGCGTATCGGTGACCGGATGGCACTTTCTGTGCAGGCATTCTACCGCGAATTCAAAGACATGATTCGTTTCCGAAGATTTCAGAATGCATATCCATTTACCTATGATACCAATGATAACCTGGACTACGCTACCGTCAAAGGTCTTACCATGAGCTATGACATGCGCCGTACTGGCAACCTGCAACTTCGTGCTTCTTATACATTGCAATATGCAAATACCACCGGTGTTACCGGTAATGCTTCACGTAACCTGAGTAACCAACTCGAAGGTTCAAGCACCTTGCGTGTGCCCTTCCCATCCAGTATTGACCAGCGCCATAGAGTTGTAGGCGTAATTGACTACCGCTATGGAGGGTCCAATATGGGACCAAGTTTTTCTTTGGGAGGAAAGGAAATCCACCTATTCAAAGATGCAGGAGCTAACCTGACCATGAACTTAGGCTCAGGTACACCCTATTCTCAGAGCTTGTTTTCTGTACCTACTGCTGTAGGGGGTACTCCTATCGTAGAGAACCTGCAAGGAACACTCAATGGCAAGCGCTTGCCAGCGACATTCCGTGGAGACTTACGCATTGACAAAGGCTTTAACTTTGGCGGCAAAGAAAGCGACGACGGCAGCAAAAGCCGTATGTATGGAGTTAACTTTTACCTGCTGGTCCTCAATTTGTTCAATACCCAAAATGTATTAAGTGTCTATCGTTATACAGGCTTGCCTGATGATGATGGCTACCTTGCAAGTGATGTTGGACAGCAATACGTTTCCTTTCAGGTTAGTCCTCAGTCGTTTCTTGATCTGTACAATATCTCAGTGAATGATCCTTTCAACATTTCACGCCCTCGTACATTGCGCCTTGGACTTAACTTTAATTTTTAATTTTTCGAAAAACAGATTACAAAATGAAAACCAGTAATATCAGCAAGGTAGTTTTGACCCTGTTTTTGGTAGCTACAACACTGGGAATGTGGGCTCGGGAACCTGTGGGGGTTAAGAAAAAAACCACTTCAGGCTTGCGTACAGCGGCTCCTTGTTTGCCGCCTACAGCCAGCGCTCAGTTGGATATCAACAACATCCGGACCCTCCTGCATAATGGAGGTGACTATTGGTGGGACCTGGTAGGTGACCCCCGCTATGAAGTACCCAAGGGTAGTGGTAAGCACTCCCTCTTTGCAGGCTCTCTGTGGATTGGTGGCATCGACAAAACAGGTCAGTTGAGGGTTGCTTCTCAAACTTACCGCCAGTCAGGCTATGACTTTTGGCCTGGTCCCCTTACCGAGGGAGATGCTTTTACAGAAGAAGAAACCTGTAAACGTTTTGATAAGATGTACAAGATCAACAAAACGGAAATAGACGAATTCCGTGCAGATTTTGCGGAAGATGGAGTAGTTGATCTGGCCCAATATCCTAATGTAGAAAGCTGGCCTACCGGCACCAAAGGACTCACCAATGCCAATGGTGAAGTTGTGCAGGCCACACTTCCCAATGGAGAGGTATTATACCTTGCCCCATGGGTTGAAGTCGGAGGAGATGAATTTACCTACGAACCAGAAGAAGGGGACTATCCGGATGTAGATGGTGACCAGGCTATCTGGTGGGTAATAAATGACAAAGGAGATATCCATACAGAGACTGGCGGAGAGCCTATTGGTGTTGAAATACACATGATGGCTTTTGCCTTTACGACCTCCAATGCTGTCAACAACATGACATTTTACAATCAGGTAGCTATCAACCGTTCCAACCTGACCCTGACGGATGCTTATATCGGTCAATGGGTTGACCCGGACGTTGGTTTTTTCCGTGATGACTATGTCGGTTGTGATACTGTCCTGGGATTGGGTATCTGTTACAATGGAGACAGTGATGACGAAGGCGCTACAGGCTATGGCCTCAATCCTCCCGCTGTAGGCGTTGACTTCTTCCAGGGACCTTTGGCAGACTCAGATGATGGTGTTGATAATGACAAAGATGGTATGGTGGATGAGGAAGGTGAAACCATCATCATGTCAAAGTTTGTGTATTATAATAACGACTTCTCTCTGACAGGAAACCCCACAGTAGCAACTCACTACTATGGCTACCTGACAGGATTTTGGAAAGACGGTACAGGTATCGTCGATAACTACCGTGATGGACAAGGAACGGGTAATGGCTACGCTCCCTCGGATGCAGGTACTCCATCCAACTTTATGTTTTCCGGAAACGCATGTGAAGGAAAAGGTTGGACAGAGAAAAATGCCGGAAACCCACCCGCTGACCGCCGATTTATTCAGTCTGCGGGTCCATTTACCCTACAGCCTGGTGCTGTAAACCAGATTGTAACAGGTGTGGTATGGGCAAGGGGATTTTTCCAAAGTGAAATTGGTTCTGTATGTGAAATTCTGAAAGCTGACCGGGTAGCTCAGGCACTGTTCGATAGCGGATTTACTTTGCTTGACGGACCTGATGCACCAGAAATCAGCGTTTCTGAGCTGGACCGTGAGCTTGTTATCAGTTGGGGCTATGGCGAGGCTTCGCGCTCAGTACGTAACAACTACAATGAAAGCTACATACAGGCTGACCCCGTATTGAAAGCGAATGGCGTAGAAGATTCAACTTTTGAATTCCAGGGGTACGTGGTTTATCAATTGTCCGACCAAACTGTAAGTGCAAGTGAGCTCAATGATCCTGACCGTGCACGTGTTGTAACCCAGTGTGATATTCAGGACGGTGTAGGTACTATTGTCAACCGTTTTGAGCAAATTGTAGAAGGCCGTTCTCAGCCTTTGACCATAGAAGAAGTGATGGTGCAGGGTGCAGACAATGGTATTTTCAACTCTATCAGAGTCACTGAAGACTTATTCTCTTCGGGTGATGATAAGCGTTTGAAAAACTATACGACCTACTACTATACTGTCATTGCCTATGCTTATAATGATACAGCATCTGATGGAAGGTTTTATGTGCCTGGAAACCGCTTTTTCACAGTAATTCCATCCTTGCCGCATAAAACAGATTTTGAAAATAAAGGAATGGTGCTCAACTCTGCCTATGGACAGGAGATTCCTGTGACCATGGTTGGAGGAGTAGGAAATGGTGGCAGATTTGTTGAATTGGATTCTCTCGCTGAAGAAGAAATCCTGGAAGCACCTTATAAGGTAGATGACATTACCTATAAGTCTGGTTCCGGCCCCATCATCGTGAAAGTAGTTGACCCCAAATTGGTAAAAGGAAGTTATTACCAGGTGAAGGTCGTAAGTCGTAAATTTTATGAAGCGAAAGTAATCGGGAGCAATGTTTGCGGTCCTGTGATAGATTCTACGTTTGTGGAATGGGAGTTATATGAGAGCGACAATGAGAATGGCCCATTTGGTGGTGACCCTCTATACGTCTCCACTTTTATTGAGCGTACTCAACAACGCCAAAATAGCCAGGGGGTATGTGTCTCCAATAAATTGGCAGCCCGTCCTACTCCTTTGGTAGGAACAGAACGCCTCATTGAAAATCACGGTATTTCTATTGCCGTGAAAAATGTTGTGGCTGCGGGTGATACATTAGACTTTCAGTCTGGTGTGATCGGAGGCAGAATGACTTTCGATGATATCAGTTCTCCCTGGTTAAGTGGCTTGCCTGATAATGATGAATTTGCAGCAGGTGTCTGGAACTGGATGTACGATGGTGCATCTGAGTCCGATGGAGCCTCAGGCCCGCCTCGTGCCTTCAAGCGATTCAAAATATATGATCGCGAAAAAGATTTTACCTCTATGGTAAACGGCTGGGGGCCTTTCTGTCTGGCACGTCCATTTAATAACAATGACATTGCCGGAGGGCAAATCGGACCGGGTGTACAAATCGGTCAGAGTAGCTCTATTCCTTACCCCAATGCATTCATGAATGCAAGTCGCTTTTTGGCTCTTAATGAGTTGCCAGATGTGGATATCGTCTTTACAAATGACCGTGATAAGTGGTCCAGGTGTATGGTCGTAGAAACCAGCCCTAACTCAGGATTAGGTACAGGTGCATGGCCACTTTCTGGAAAATGGGCCAATAATGTGGACAAAGATGGAAACGGCTCCAGCAAAGACTCTACCAACCATGGTTTTAGCTGGTTCCCCGGTTATGCGATCAATGTAAATACTGGAGAGCGCCTGAATATCTTCTTTGGAGAAAGCACCTGGGATATCCAAAACAGAGGCAATGATATGATCTTCAATCCTACTTCTGACTTCGGTCGTAACCTGGATGCCGCTGGCGGAAGACATTATGTCTATGTTACTAATCAGAAGTATGATGAGTTTGCCTATCTGAAAGATACACTTACCAACGTTACTGCTATACCTAGTTCCACTAACCAAAGTGTAGGTTTGGGTAGATTCCCAGGGGAGAAAAACCTGGCATCGGTTTACCAGTATGTCGCATGGGTAGGTGTACCGATGGCAAGGAGTGGATATGATTACATCAACCATCCTGATTTGATTCCTTCTGAAACACGGATTTCTCTAAGGGTAAAACAACCGTTTGGCTCCCGTAAAGGGCAAGGTGATGTGCCTACTTTCAATTTTAATACAGATGCATTTGCAGCTGCTAAGCAAGAAATAGAAGTGGCTAAAACTGCTTTGGATAACATCCTTGCAGTACCGAATCCTTATTATGGGTATTCAGATTATGAATCTGGACAGCTTTCCAACGTAGTGAAGTTTACCAACCTGCCACAGAGGTGTAAAATCAGTGTCTACACCATCAATGGTCAATTGGTACAGACTTTTAACAAAGACTCTGATTCTCCAGAGCAGCGCTGGGATTTGAAAAACCTGGGAGGAATCCCGGTAGCCAGTGGTGCATACATCGTTCATATCGATGGATACGATCTGGGTGAAAAAGTGGTGAAGGTGTTTGTCGTTATGCGCCAAACGGATTTGAATTCATTCTAATAGAAATATGTGTGGAGGATCCAATCCCGGATTCTCCACACTTTAATTTTTTGGTTTATCATGAAGAAACTTTTCCTTTTTATAGCTATTTGCCTGGTTAGTATTTTTACCGTCCATGCACAGCCGGAAGGAGTAGGCCAGACAGGTGGCATGCAGCTCCTTTTTAATACATGGGGCCAGAGTTCAGGCTTTATGGGGATTAATGTGGCTAATTCCACCGGCATTGAAAGTTCTGCCATCAACCCAGCTGGCCTCGGAGCTGCTAATGGGACAGAGTTGGTCTTTGCTCAAACCCAATGGCTTATCGGATCAGGCATCCGTGGAAACAGCTTTGGCTTTTCCCAGACCCTGGGTAGCGGTTCTGTTTTGGGTCTATGTGTCAACTCTTTGAGTATGGGAGACTTTGTCCGTACAACGGTCAATAATCCAGACGGGACACTCGGTACTTTCAGTCCTACGATGCTCAATATTGGCGCCTCTTATTCCAAGAAGTTTACCGACCATATCTATGTCGGTACTACTATACGGATGGTCAGCGAATCTACTCCTGAAGTAAGAACTTCGGGCGTTTCTTTTGATGCAGGAATCCAGTATCGTTCTGGGGTTAAGGACAAAATGAAATTGGGCATTTCCCTTCGAAATGTAGGACCTACCCTCAAGTATGGTGGCGATGGCCTTGCCTTCCGTGTGTTGCTCAGATCTCGTAATTCTTTTGACAGTGGAGTAGAAATCCCTACTGCCGAGTTTGAGTTGCCCGTGGTGCTTACCATGGGCGGTTCCTATGACTTTCTCATTGGAGAAAGTAATACCATTTCTCTTTTGGGAACGTACTTTTCCAATTCTTTTTATTGGAACCAGGGTGGATTGGGTATTCAGTACAAATACAAAGATTATTTTATGGTGAGAGGCGCTTACCTCCTTGAGCAGGCAGATCTTGACGGAAGCCTTTCATTTGATGCACATACAGGACTAGCTGTAGGTGCTACCATCCAGGCGCCTTTTAAGGCTGGAATGAAAAATGATGAAGGTGGTGATGCTTTTAGTATATTTGCCCTTGATATTTCCTATCGCACCACAAATCCTTTTGGCGGAACCCTTACCATAGGTGCCCGTATAGATTTGTAATTCGAGAGAAAATCATTTAAATTGATAACATAGAGTTGGGTTGGTCTTGACCAACCCAACTTATTTATTAAGCTTATTGGCGTTCCGAAAGGGATTCCAATACGTTTTTTTTTACTGTTTTTTAACCTAAGAAGACTTATTATGAGTGAAATTAAGTATTTTACTAAAGAAAGATTGGAGGAGTTGAAGAAGGAATTGGACGAACTGAAATACAAAGGTCGAAAAGAGATATCCAGACAAATTCAGGAAGCCAGAGAGATGGGAGACCTCAGTGAGAATGCTGAATATGATGCAGCAAAAGATGCTCAAGGTCTCATGGAAGCTAAAATAGCTCAACTCGAAGACATTGTGGCTCGCTCCAGAATCATAGATACTTCCAATATGGACACGGATAAGGTATATCTTATGAGTACCGTAAAGGTGAAAAACCTGGCTATGAAAAAAGTTTTTACCTATACCATCGTAACAGAAGAGGAAGCTGATTTAAAGCAAAATAAAATTTCTTCGAAATCTCCCGTCGGGGCAGGCCTTTTAGGCAGAGCTGTAGGCGAAATCGCCGAGGTCGAATTGCCAAATGGGCGCATCCTCAAGTTGGAAGTGATGGAAATAACAATTGTATAAGAAACTCGAAACCCCGAACTCGTTACCCGAAACTCCTAATTCCCATGGCTTCCATCTTTACCAAAATTGTCAAAGGCGAGATTCCCTGCTACAGAGTAGCTGAGACTGATGATTTTCTCGCATTTTTGGACATTCGCCCCCGAACAAAAGGCCACACCCTCGTCATTACCAAGACAGAAATAAACTACCTCTTCGATCTAAGCGATGAGCTGTATATGGGGCTCCACCTATTTGCAAAAGAAATCGCCAGAGCCATAGAAAAAACCGTTGATTGTGAGCGTATAGCCACGGCCGTAGTCGGCCTGGAAGTGCCTCATTGCCATCTTCATCTGATACCCGTCAGACAAATCTCAGATTTTTCCTTCGAGCGGCCCCCGCTGACATTGTCTGATGAAGAGATGGCTTCCCTGGCGGAGGCCATTCGAAAAAACCTGTAAGAACCTACCTCATTGCATGATTTGCCTTCTTTTTCCTGGAAAAGAAGTTGATGTTCTATTCTTCAGCAATTTCTGCTGCTTATATTTAGGGGAATCAGATCCTTATGAACAATCACATACGAATCTTTCCCCTTATCTTTTTCTTCCTGACAGGATTTCTAGCTGCCCAAAATTCCTATTGGGATTATTACACTTATAGCGAGCAAATCGCTGCATTACAGATGGACGGAGACTACATTTGGGCAGCTACTCAGGGTGGGCTCGTCCAGGTAAATCGCTCATCCCTGGAGTCTATTGTTTGCCACAGGGGAAATTCTGGGCTCCCTTCACATCAGGTAACGCATCTGGCAAAAAAAACAAATGGCAAAATATACGCCAGCGCAGGGGGGCGTATAGTCAATATTTCGCTGACAGAGATGCGCTTACTCTCTAAAGAACAGGAAGGAATACCTGCCCGAGGTTTTGATGGAAATATGTGGATTGCAGGCAAAAACAGCATCTGGAAGCAAAATCCCCATGGAAGGTGGTGGGTGTGGGATTCAATAACGGCCTTACCCGAGGAGGCCAGTCACTATCTGTTGAGCGACTTCGTGCTGGACCCTTATAATGAAGAAATTTGGCTTACGGCCTGGACATTCGGAGTTTTTCGTGTCTTTCATTTTGATGGAGAAAATTGGGAAAGCTTTGGACACGAAAACAGCCCGCTTCCTTTTGAATCTCCCGGCAATAATAAATTGCTTTTTGATCAGCGAGGCGACCTTTGGGTAGCTACCAAAAGTGGGCTTTTTACCTACAATGGAAGGGATTGGAAGCAGCTTATTGTTTCACCCGATTTGGGAAACGTTTTTTCGTGTACCGCCATCTATTTGGATGCCGAAAAACGTATCTGGATCGCAGTAAAACGTGATTGGCAAGCGCAGACGCGCCTCTTTCGCAAAAAGGTGGATACATGGGAAGAATTCCCGTTGGCTGAAGAAATTTCCCAAATAAATGACATCGCCCTTTCACAAAATGAAATCTGGCTTGCAACCGAAGGCCAGGGCTTGTTTTTGCAACGCCCAGGCGAAGCCTGGCAGCAACTTTTTATCTCGAATTCACCGCTTCCGGGCAACTGGATTACAGCCTTAAGCTGGGATGAGCAGGAAGAAAAAATATGGGTAGCAGCACAGGATCAGCTTGCTCGGGAGGGGAAGTTGTTTTTTGTAGAAAATGGGACACTTTTTCCCGAAGCTATTCCGCCCACTTATCAGATTAAACAAATCATCAGAGAAAAAAATGGCCCCTTATGGGTATTAGGAAGTGACGCTCTTTTTGTAAAAGAGGACCAATCCTGGCGGCATTTTGATCCGGGAACCGGGCGCATACAGGCGCAGTATATCGAGCGACTTTCATTTGATCATGAAGGTAAATTGTGGATGATCCATGATGATGAACTCATCATTCGGGATTCGATAGGACAATACACCTACCTGAGCGGTAGTGATGTAAAGCAAAATACAGCTATGTATCAGCTTTTTAACCATCCTTCACGCAATGAAGCCTGGATTGGCGGCTTTTCGGAATTCTCCCATTTCGATGGCAGTACCTGGAAACGATCAGAGGAGATTTTGGGCGAAAAAGTCGTCATGAATGATGCCCTGGCGGATAGCATGGGAGTGGTGTGGTTTGCTACGAATAAGGGCTTTCTGCGATATGATGGGCTTAAATATGAATGGTATAGTCCTTTCCCAAGGGAAATAATCGATTTTAAATCGATTACCCAAAGCCCTGACGGCACTATTTTATTGTCAAATGGTAAAGCTATTTGGAGGTATACTACACCCACGGGTTGGCCAAATGGTTTTACGGGTGGTTGGGATGCAGGCAGGGCTGAAATACTGCAAGCAGATGATGAGGGAAATGTATGGATTGCCTCACATGGTTTGGGGGTAAGCAATGGCTATAAAGTACGAAACTATGATTTTCTCCCCTGGACGGAAGCCCATGAAATAGGCATAGGTGGATATTTGGACAGCGGTGAAAATATGATTTTCCCTAATCCTGTTTCACAATATGGAGACCTTTTTATTTACATGGAAGGAATCGAATTTGACAGGGTACAATTGGTGGATATGCAGGGAAAAGAAGTCTTGTATAAAGAGTTTCAGCAGGCCCCAAATTTTTACAAACTAAGCCTTATGATTTCTATTCCTGAATCCTATTCTACAAACCATAGTACAGGCATGTATATTCTGCATGTCTTTAATGGAAAACAGCTACTATTGACGAAAAAGGTTTTGATTTTGGGGCATAAGTGATGATTTCCATGAGCAATGGGAATTCCCATCACCAGGGGTGATTTTAGTCACAAACTTTGTCGCGGGAGAGCAGTTTATTGAGCCAAAATTTAAAACAACATGGCTATTACAAAAAACATGAGCAAAACCGACGGGATCATTCGACTGATCGTCGCTGTGCTTATCGCAACCCTTTATTTCACAGATGTTATCAGCGGTACGCTGGCGATTGTCCTGGGCGTAGTAGGCCTGATTTTCGTGGTGACAGGGTTTCTCAACTTTTGCCCATTATATGCAGCTTTTGGTTTGAGAACCAACAAGAAGTCTGCTTAGGGGAATAAAAAACAGGTAAACCGTTTGGGTACCAAATACCTATTGCGGTTTACTTTTGATATGTATATCGCGCTGCGGGAAAGGGATTTCCACGCCGTATTTGCGGAAGTTTTCCTCAATGTTATAGCGGATCTGGCTCTTGACAGGCTCGATGCCAAAATTTTCATTTGACCAAAAGAGCAACTGAAAGTTGAGGGAAGAATCCCCAAAATCCGTAAAACGGATTTCCAGTTCCGGCTCATCCAGCACAGCTGGATGTACCTGGGCGGATTCAGTCAGTGCCTGCCTGACTGCTTTGATATTTGAGCCATAGGCTACGCCCACATTGATTCTGAATCGTGTCGGGCCATCATTATGGCTCCAGTTAACGACATTTTCTCCCGTCATTTTTGAATTGGGAACGATCACACTGATGCTATCATTGGTTTCCAGGGTAGTAGCCCTCAGGCCAATCTTTTTTACTTTCCCCACCAAATCTCCCACCTGCATTACATCGGCCTCCTCCAGGCTGCCATCAAAAAGGATGATAATCCCACTGAGGAAGTCATTGAATGTGTTTTGAAGGCCAAAACCTATGCCTACAAACAGTGCCGCAGAAGCTCCAATCAGCCAGGAAATCTGAATGCCCGCTGCTTCTATCGCCAATAAGATAGAAACAGTATATAAAATGTATTTGAGGATCTGACCAAAGGCTTTCATCCTTCCGGGATCCAGGTGAGGCTTGCGTTTTATCTGCCGTCTGATCAGCCGGGAGATCAATTTGGAAACCAAGCTGGCAAGCAATAGGATGGTAAAGGCAATCAAAAGACTGCCTATGGTTAGGTTATATTTCCCAAAAGGGATAAGATTAAGTTCGAGAATTTCCTGAAGACTTTTCATAGGAAATGAGAGATTCGATTTTCATTGGTTTCATCTTCAAATTTGGCATTTTTTCCCATGAGTTGCACCTCATGCGAACACAACTTTCCCCTCAAAATCCACAACCAATTCCTGCGCCTGCAAAGCAGGCTTCTCCACCAGCATCCGCGCCAAAGGCGCGATAATCAGCCGCTCCACCTCCCGCTGTAGCGGTCGGGCACCGTATTTGGGGTCGAAGCCCTTTTGGGCTATGAAGGCGATGAGCTCATCGCTAAAGGAGAGCCTCAGCTTGCGCTGGCGGATGCCATCCCGCTGGGCTATACCTTCCAGCTCTAGCTGGGCGATTTTGTGGATGGTATCGCCATCCAGCGGCTGAAATACCAGGGACATGTCAATGCGGTTAAAAAATTCAGGGCGGAAAAAATGGCGGATGTCCCGCTCATAATCATCCGGTTGATAGTTGCGAAATCCCAGCGAACTACCGCGTTTGCTGCCCAGATTCGAAGTCATGATGATGATCGTATTGCGAAAATCCGTTACCCGGCCGGTATCATCCGCCAGCATGCCTTCATCCAGAACTGTCAGCAAAGCATCAAAAATCAGCGGATTCGCTTTTTCAATTTCATCCAGCAAAACCACGGAAAAAGGTTTTTCCCGCACCTGACGCACCAGTTTTCCTTCCGAACCAATCAGCCGATAAATCTGAGCTGGATGCTGAAATTCGCTCATATCGAGCCGGATAAGTGGCTGGCTGCTTTGGCCCTGCCCAAAGAAATATCCAGACAAAGCTTTGGCGGTAGCCGTTTTGCCCACGCCGGTAGGACCGGCAAAAAGCAAAGTAGCCACAGGCTTATGCGGGTCATTGAGGCCCGCCTTAAATACTTTGATGATGGAGCAAAGCCTATCAATGACAGGGTCCTGGCCTTTTATTTTTTCCAGGAAAAAATTGCGCAGGGCTTCGGCCTTCAGCGGGATTTCATCCCGCAGGAGGAAATCGGGCATGCCCGTCTGGCTCGTAAAAGCCTTGATGACAAAAGCTTTGTCTATGCTGCTTTTTTGTTCCAAAAGGGCCGCATTCGCGACCTGAGAGAGAAAGCGTACCGCTTTGCCGGGGAAACTCTCGTATCGCAAAAAGCGATCGAGCAGGACATAACTGAGCTCCAGCGCATCGCGCTCAAAGGCCAATTCTGCCACCCGACCGATGTGGTCGTTGAAGAGGTCGAAGACCTTGAGGCTGGTAGCCTGATCCATCTCTTTGACCTGTATGATCTTAAAATGCTCCGCAAAGCCGGGGAGCAGGCGGCGCATGGCCTCCAATTGTTCGGGCGTCATCTCGCCGATGAGTTGCAACTGTCCCGCGCGGATAAAAGGCAGCAGAAATGCTGCCACCGAATCTTCGGGGCCGCTGCCACCGATGGTTACCAGTGTCACGAAATTTTCGAGCCACAGAAAGCCTCTGGCTTGCTCCAATTCGGTCACGATATGTTCGCAGATTTGCTGCCATTCGCCGAGGTACTTGGCTTTCGCCGTGAGGCGAACGGGCGTGCTGCGCCAGAAGCTGTTTCGCTCAAAAGGCAGCTGGCTTTTTTGCTTCGAATGCAATTCGCGGATGGCTTCGCGTATGATGGCGCTTTTGCCCACGCCGGCTTTGCCGACGAGCAGGACATTGGCGCTTTCTTCGAGCATGATATGCCTGAGGCGATTGACCTCCTTGCTGCGCTCCCAGGCAGCGGGGCTTTGAATGCTGCTTTGGCCTTTGCGGCTTTGAGGGAGGCGTTCAGCTATGCTGACCAGGTTTTGGAAGTGGGAATAATCAAGCTGAGGCGCTTTTGAACCTTCTTTGGTCTTGGGCACATTCACCTTCAGCTTTTCCAGCCAGGGTTTTTCAGCGCGTGTATACTGGATTACCTGATCGGGACTCATGCTATAGAAAATGTCCCGCGCAAAATGCTTAACGAGCTTTTCCACATCCTTTTCCTGGTAGAAATAAAAACTGCTGTCCAGTAAAGGGAAAAAGCATTCAAAGTAGCCATATTCATTCGGGCCATACACGGCAGTCACCTCCACATCAATCACTTCTTTGATGGGAAAAACCCGGTTGCCATCACTATAATGTGGTCTGACCTCAAGCTTCACGCTTTTCATCTTCGCCGAAGTGATCTCCGGCTCACTGAATGCATAAGCCTTCAACTTCTTCTCAATATAAGTCCCCAGATCTGCCTTCAGGCTCTGCAGGTCTGGCGAGATGAGCTCCTGCTCAAAACCCACCATCCTGCCGAGGATGGCACCTGAAGGTAGTTTTTGACAGACTAAGGGGTATTCGTATATTTTCATGCCTGGTGTGATTTTGTGGGGGGAAAGTTACGGGTTTTTTTCGACCCCTATCCTAAGACAAACTCCCCCAAAACAGCAACCGCAGCTCCCGCTTCTTCAAATTGGCGGGATTCACCATGCCGGTGCGCAGGTCGGTCACATTGCCTTTGAGGTGGGAGCGGAGGAGCTGCTTCTTCTTGCGGTTGGCGTGCCAGAGGTGCTTCCAGTTTTGGTCTTCGAAGGTGTAGAGGCGGATGCTGTATTTGATGCGGTCCTCGGCGGAATTGTGTGCTTCATCGGGTGTATCTATCAGTTGATAGGCGAAATCGGTGGGGGAGAGCAGGGGCGGTATGCGGTGGATGCTGCATTCGACAGGGAAAAGCGATTTGTGGCTGAGGAAGAGCAGGTGCACGCCCACCTCCTGCTGGAATAAATCCAGCAAGCCCGGCCCTTCCAGGGCCAGAAACAAATCATCCTTGCCGTCCACGGCAAGGATCTCCCCAGGATAAATATCCTGGTAAAGCGTAGCCAAAAAGTAGCAGAAGACTTCTTCTGATGGCAGGAGCCGGTTTTTGGAAACCAGTGGTTTCAGGCGGATCAGCACACGCTCAACACCTTTGTTGAGGTATTTACTGGCGAAATATTCGAGCCAGCAGATGCTGTGGTGCAATTCGAAGTAGATCGAATTGCTTTCTTCCACGATGCGATCGGCTGCGCCGATCAGGTCCTGCAGGTAATCCTGCACCGCCATCTGCGAGTACAACTCGCGGAGGAAGCCTTTGTCGCTTTCATCCAGCCCGCGGCTGATGGATTTGGTGCGGAAGTTGGATCCGCTCAGGTTGATGCGTTTGCGGGTCTGAAAGTCCCATACAATGGTTTTGAGCTGCTCTTCCAGTTCAAAAATCTGCTCCTTCAGGTTGAGCAGGTTTTCCATTTCCGTATCTCCTTCTTCAAATACCAGCAGATTCCCTTCCTCTTCCTCCTCTTCTTCTTCCATTTTTTGCAAACTCATTTTCACCCATTTGACCCTTTCCATCAGGCTTTCAAACTGGCTTTGGCCGATCTCGTCCTGGCTGAAATTTGGCAATTTCCAATCGCCGGGCGGAATATGTTCCAGGCTCACGAGTTGCGGCAACAGCTTTTTATCCTGAAGAAGCAGGTTGAAAATAACAGGGTTTTGCGGAGGCGTCTCCACCAGCTGCTCTGCGAGCAGCAGCGTCATGTCTTTTTCTATCTGGCGCTTGAGCGCCCTGCCGCCATATTCGGGATCGAAGCCGCGGGCGGCTATGCGCTCCAAAGCCTCTTTGGTGATGTTGAGGATGGTATGACGGCGGATAAAGCCGTGTCGTTGCAGCAAATGGTGGATTTGCAGCCAGGCGATCTCGGCTATATGCTTCGCCTCCAGGCGATGAAATATCACGACCTGGTCGATGCGGTTGATGAATTCCGGGCGGAAAAAGTCCATGACCGCCTTGCGGTAGGTGCTCTCCGCGAGGTCCTCGCGGCCCAGCAGATTGATCTCCTGGCGCACGCGGTCCGCGCCCAGGTTGGAGGTCATCATGATGACCGTATTGCAAAAGCTCACCGTGCGCCCCAGGGCGTCCGTCAGGCGGCCTTCCCCCAGGACCTGTAGGAGCAGGTTGTGTACATCTGGATGCGCCTTTTCGATTTCATCAAACAATAAAACACAATAAGGATTGTAGCGGATCTTGGCGGTCAATTGCCCTTCGGGCTGGCTGAAGTCGCCTACGAGGCGGTTGACAGCATTGCCATCGATGAATTCATTCATGTCGAAACGCACCAGCCGATCTTCATGTGTGAAGAGGAAATCGGCCAATATTTTGGCCGCATGGGTCTTGCCGACGCCTGTCGGCCCGATAAATAGAAAAGAGCCAAAGGGGCGATCGGGATCATTCAATTGCGCTTTGAGCGAACTGAGCAGGTCTGTCATGCAGCTGATGGCCTCGCTTTGACCGATGATATGCTGGTCAAAGTAGCTGCGAAACTCTTCGCTGTTGAGGGCGATTTCGGTATCCGCGATGCGCGGATGCAGATGTGTTTGGGCACCAAACTCCCGGATCACATGGTCCGGACTGACAGCCTTATCGCTGTATTTGCTGGCCAGCTGATGCAGGCTGTCGGAAACACGGCCCACCAGGGCTTCCTGGCGGAAAAAGCGCTTGTGAAGCTCTACGAGCTTTTTGAGGGCGATATTGTCAATCGCAAAATCGTGTTGCTTCTCCAGCTGCACGCGCTTGCGTGCGATGATGCGAAGCGCGTCCGCTTCGCGGGGTTCTTGTATGCGCAGGACCTTAAAAAGGTCTGTGAAGGAGCGATCCAATTCGCTGGCGATGTCCCACTCCTCAGGCGTAGCCTCCAGGATCAGCTGAAGCTGGCGATTTTGCAGGTAGGGCTTGAGCACATCGCTCAGAGTCATGTTGTTTTGAGCAGATTTTCCGATGCGGAAAAGGGCGATCAGGTTGCTGAAGTAGAGCTTGTCCCGGCGTTGCTTATAAGCATGATGTGGCTTCATCGCATAGCCGATGATGGCTTCCATGCGCCTTTGCCATGCACCTACCACGCTCATACCGGCGATCACCCGAGAGGGATCTATATGCCAGATGTCGTCCAGCAAATGGTAGTCCTTTTCCTTATTTGCCTCCAGATAGCGTCGGATGGACTCATGCAAGAGGGTGCTTTTTCCCACCTTCCTCGGACCGATGATAACCACAGGGACATGGTCTTTTCCATAGATCAATTGCCGCAATTGTTCTACAATTTTATCCGAAAAAAAGGCCTCATGTAGCTCATGCGGGTAAAGGTCGTTGAGATCCTGGCCGACTCTGCGGATTTCGAATGCGCCGTCAAAGGTGTCGGTTTGACGGAAAAATTGCTTGAAGGCATCTTCCTGGTCGATATCCAGCTTGAGTTGCTCTTGCCTGACGTAGAGGCTGAGTTCTATATTGGTGCAAAATTCTCTTTTCTCTGCCGCAAACTGCTCCAGGAGAATTTCTCCTTTCTCTTCACTTTTTTGCTGGCGAGGCCAGGCCTGCATGTGCGCAGTGACTTCGTCCACAAGCTGAGAGCGGGAAGGGTCTTTGTGTTGACTGATGAAAAAATAGTTGTGGAGAGAAGGCAGGCAAACGTAGGTATAGCCCTTCAGCTGAAAGCGAACAACCGTCACCTCGCCGATGAAGTAGCGCCTTCCGTAGGAAAATTCAAGGTTGAAGGTGTCGGAAATGTATTCCGGCAAAAACTGGTGCCAAAGCAGTTCCTGCCTGCTTTCTTCATTCAGTTTATCTCCTGTAAAGGCCTTTCTCAAGGCTTTCATATACTTGCGCAGCGCATCCTCATAGCGCTTGTCTGTGACTACAGGCTCCTCCTGAAACAAGGGCCGGATGAGGTAGCGGTCTTTTTTATGGCGAACCCAGATGGGTGTTTCGAATCTTAGCATGGAGAAGATGTATCAAATAACCGTCAAATAAGTAAGTGTCTGATTATTAGTGTGTTACATATATTTTGGTCCTGTTCTGCAATTATCCATCAAATAAACGCTATGCCCAAAAAGGAATATATTTCGCATACTTTCTTGAGTTAGTATGTGGATCATCGTCTTTTATCATTCCTGTCTCAAGAGCATCTCTTATAATCCTTGAAGCTACGGCAGCGTTTCTATTTTCTATACCAAACCGTTGCCTTAATGACTGATTTGTCATTTTTTCATTTGTTATGTATTTTAAACAGCAATGCTGATAAGTTGCCCTAACCTTATCCTTTTTATCCATATTCTTAAGTTGCTTGTAAGCATAAAGAATGGCTTTCGTATGTCTTTGTAAAATGAGAAAATCAGGAGCCGGTAATTGAAAAACTTCTGTTGAAGCGATTACTTTATC
Organism: Bacteroidia bacterium; assembly: GCA_030430205.1. Taxonomy (GTDB): domain Bacteria; phylum Bacteroidota; class Bacteroidia; order J057; family J057; genus JAUIGE01. The sequence goes on from JAUIGE010000016.1 coordinate 110,440, forward strand.
TATTCCACTTCCTTTTTCCTCACAAATTCCCAACCTCCTGAGTAAATCCGCCAATTTCTCATTTCTGGATTGGTATTCATCAATAAACCTTTCCGGAGTGATTAAAGGCAATCCTGAGTTGGAAATCTCTATTCGATCGCTGTAAATCTCAATGATGGGAAATCCTTTTTCCTCAAAATCCTGATGAATGAGAGCATTCGCGACTAATTCCCGAATGGCAATTTCTGGATACATCCGTACTTCCTTTCTAAGAGCCTGACCAATAACTTCATTAGTCGGTAGCTGGCTATTTATCCAGTTTATTAATCCTATAAAACCGACGGCATATCCATTTTCCCTTATTTCTTCTCTGGTGGTGTGGAGTTTGTTTTTGCCATCATAAATAATAACCCGAACGGCTTTCCTGTAGAGAGTCGAAAAATCGTTTAGATTTTTAGCAAAAAGTATTGCTCCTAAATGGGTTATGCTATAGCCTTTCTTTGAAGGAACGATAAACTCCTCAGAGATAAATTTTTCAATTACTCCATCACGGGAACTGGGATAGGGAATTCTCAGAAGCTCAAAATAGCTTTGAGTGTCTAAAAGGGAGACAACTTTATCTGCTGAAACATCTGGTAGTGCTTTCCTTTTTTCAAATGCTAATGAGGGCCCTCTTTTCCATATTTTTCGTGCTTTTTCAGGAAATTCGTTCAGTTTTCTTGAAATACTGCCCACCCGAATATAAGCCTGGTGTTGGAATTCTACGGGCTGGTTGTGTGTTGCTGGGATGATAAACATGGATATTCCTTTCGTCTCATATTCAAATTCATAAATCTCAAAATCAATTCTTGGGTTAAGCCTCTGGGCTAACCAATGTTCTAGTTCTTCTTTGCCTATTTGAGCACTTTTTGCTTTGAATGTAGTTCCTACTATTTGGTGTGTTTGGTCCTCGACTCCAAAAACTAAATAACCATATTCCTGATTGTGAATACATGCCCCGTTAGATAAGGCAGAAAGTAACCTGCCAATTTCCTCATGGGAGTGAAAATTATATTTGAATTCAACCCATTCACTTTCCTTGGGTTGCTTTACGAGGTCTTCTAGTAAGCGATGCAATTGTGCTTCTTTCATACTCTACCTATAAAAGGATTACGATACAAGATATTCATTCAGTTTCTGCCCAAACTTCTCTTCGAGCAGGGCAAAAAGGTTTTTGTCAAAGTGCTTGCCCGGCAAAGTGACTTTGTAGTGTGTGTCCTGCAGCCCTTCTGAGGGATGGTAGCTGCGGCGGAAGTTTTGCTGGGCAAAAAACTTTTGCCTGTGAACGCCATCCGGCGTCTCAAATTCATGTAGCGATCCTTTTTGCATGGCGACAAAATATTTGTGCGGCACCCGCTTTTTATTGATCCATTTTTGAAAACCTTCCTCTCCCTGTAAATAGAAATAACAGAGATCTCCCTTGATTTCCAATTCTATGCCCACCAGGAGATACCTTTCTGGCATCTCCCTGGTTTTCAGGCTTTTGCTTAGGTATTCGGGCTCGCCCGCTTTCGGTTGGCTGTCAAACCATAAGGTATGTGCAAAGACTTTGAAGCCTTTTTTGGCGATGATTTCGAAGTAGACTTCCGCCAGGTCAAAAAGGCTGTCCTTTGCCCCATAAATCCCCATGCTGCAATGGGAATAGGTTTCGCTTTCCAGTTGAATCAACTGCGTCTTAAGCGATGTGATTTCCTTTTTCCAGCCTGAAAATTTTTCCCACTGTGCTTCGGCCTCGCTGGCTTCCCCGTGAATCATCAGGAAATTGTCCAACTCAATCTGCTCGATGGATCTCAGCGCCTGTTCCATGCGCGCTTTCAGCTCGATGAGCGCCATATATTTCTTGCTTTTGGCATTGTCCTGCCAAAACTCGCTTTCCTTTTTGCGCTTTTTTAAAGCGCCCAACTCCCGCTCAAAACGATCGAGTTCACTGATCACTTTGGCGTACAGATTGGCTTGCATGATGCTGTGGGTCAGGCGCCTCTGTCTGCTGCATTGGTCGACAAATTCACCGATGCGAAGCTCTTCGCCTTCGGCAAGCCGGCTTTCGAGCAAAGGCGATCCTTTGCGTTTTTGGATATCAAAGATCAGCTTTTGCTGATCGAGGGATACCCGCAACTCCAGCGGCACTTTGTGCTCGTACTGGTTGAGCTCATGTGCCAAAGGGATGATGAGCCGCTCGCGCAGCGTGCGCTGTAGAAAACGCGCTCCGTAGCGCGCATTGTAGCCTTTTTCGCCCAGAAAATCCAGCACCTCTTTCTCTGGCAGAAAATTCACATCTCTTCCCTGGAAGCCTTCACGCTTCATGATATGCAGCAATTCCCTGTCCACAATCTTGCGGATAACCTCCCTTTGCAGCGGAGCAAAGGCGATGATGCGATCAAGGCGGTTGAACAGTTCGGGCCGAAAGTGCGCCTGCACGGCTGTGCGAAAATGCTCTGAAGCATCGGAAGCCGTAGGATCAGAACTGCCGAAGCCGACGCTGCTCGTCTGAAAGGCGCGCGCGCCGATATTGGAGGTCATGATGATGATGGTGGAGCAAAAATCCGCCACGCGCCCGCGCGCGTCCGTCAGTCGGCCTTCTCCCAAAATCTGCAAAAGCAGATCATAAAAGGAAGGATGCACCTTCTCCAACTCATCAAAAAGGATCACAGAAAATGGATTTTGGCGGACAGTAGCTGTGAGCAGGCCTTCGCCTGAGCCTGTATCGCCCGTGAGGCGCATGACGGCAAGCATGTCGGTATATTCGCTCATGTCAAAGCGAATCATTTTGTCGCGATTTCCAAAAAGGAATTGGGCCAGGACTTTGGCCATTTCGGTCTTGCCGACGCCTGTCGGCCCGGCAAATAGCAGAGAAGCCAGAGGCTTGCCCCTTTTGATAACGGCCGCTTTGATGGAAAAAAGCAATTCCATCACAGTCTCTATCGCTTCATTTTGCCCATATATATTTTGCTGAAAAAAGCTGTTTACCTCCTCATAATCGAGGGCGAGCTGGTCGTTGACCATGAATTCGGGCAGGCCGGTCTCCTGGCAAAAAGCCTGGTAGATATCGGCCTTGCTGATGGAGGCTTGCTCCGTTTTTTTCTTTTCGCTGAAAAGAGATTCGAGAAAGACGAGGGTCTTGCCCGGCAAGCCGGAGTAAGGCGTAAACCACTGCTGCAGGCGCAGGATTTCGAGGGCGGCATCCTCATCGGATGCAATGCGATGCTTGTGGGCGAGGTATTTGCTTTTTTTCAAAACAATCTCTTCCAGTTGGGCACGCTCAAGCTGAGGCAGCCGAATCTCCCGAAAGAGGGCGAGAAAGCCCGGCGCGCGCAATTCGATCCGGGCCGCCTCTTCTGGAGTACACTCCGTCATGAGGATGATGTCGCCGCGGCTGATGTAGTCGCGCAGGTAGTCGGCGATGGAAAGGCTGTTGCCGACATATTGCCCGACCTCGAAGAGGTCTATGAGGCGGGGAAAATAGAGGATATCGCCTGCCTCCCGCAGTTCGTTGCAGAGCTGTGCGAGGTAGTCTTCCCAGCTGCCCTGCGCCGTCAGGCGGTGGATGAGCTGGGCGGCTGTAGCCTTCCAGACTTTCAGCTTATTCAGCTTGTGAATACTGCGGTCCCGGACAAACTGCCGAATAAGCTCCGTTTTCCCTTTTCCACTGCCCCCCACCACCAAAATGCTTGTAGGCGCTTTGCTTTTCATGGTGGAAACCAGCTGTTCGTATTTTTCTTCCAGACCGATGAGGACATTGTCGCTTAGCTCAAAGGGCTCCACTACTTTGTTGAGCAGGGCTTCTTCTTTCTCCTGCTGCCATTGCTCCAATTCGCTCATGGTATAGAAGAAAAAATCCGGCGCATGGGTATGCACTTTCACCTCGCTAAACCACTGTGTGCTCAGGAGAGAAGGGATAGAGGAAAGCCTTTTTCGGCGAATAAATTCCAGCAGGATGTTGTCGCGCATGCTTTCGCGCAGCTTTTCCATCTCCCTGCCTACGGCAGTTAAGCCCAGCACAGGCACAAAGCCTGTCCAGTATGCGCCCTCCTCCCTGGGAGGCAGAAAAAACATATCAAAGCTAAGCTCCAGGGCGGGGAAGCGCTGGCTGGCAGAGGCATCCACGGGCACCAGCAGGCTTTCATGCTGCACTTCCTGCTGGATCAGCAGCTTCAATAGCTCGCTAAAATGCCCTTTCATCAGCAGCTCATGCTGGATAGCATTGGCAAACTGATCCGCAAACTGCTGATGGTCAGTATTGAGCCGCTGAAGCGCGGGCTTCAGCAAAGGGGAAATAATTTTGCTTCCCGATATGTGCGTGGCCTCGCAAAGGTGGAGGGTGAGGGCTAGTTCTTTCATGGAGGGGGAATGTCTATAGTGTACCCTAAACTAAGAAGCTTTATGGTAATTATCAATGAAATGGGCAGTTACCATTCAAGCGCTTCGGGGGCTTGCATGAAAAGAGCCTGGGTATTTGGTAAATGATCCCGCTGTCTGATGAGTTCTCTCCAAACAGTAGGATGAGGATGATTCCTGATGTCTCGCTGGATATTGGCTTGAATTTGAGTTTTTTCTTCCTCAAAATCCTTGCTTTTATCTATTTCCGCAAAGTCATCCAGGGGCTCCAATTCGTTGAAATTTTGAGCCTTTTTTACCTTGATATAGAGTCGGAGTGTGGCTAAAAAAAACTGGGCTGCAGCTTTTCTTGCCTCACGAAGTGCGTTCCTTTTGTTGAGTTGCAATATTTCCAGGGTTCTTGTTGCCTTCTCAAAGCTTCTGGTTCCTTCCTCTGCTTTTTCCCTGAATAAAAATGTGGGACATCCAGGGGTTAAATCCAGCCAAAGAAAGTCCATGGGATCCTCCTTTCGGGGATCAAGGAAGGCGGCATCTTCATTGGGCGGAGCTTTGAACTCCCCTCGTGGAGGTTTGACATCCAGTACCTTAGCCGAATTTTCGGGATTAAAAACAAAGAATTTTTCCTGCTTGTGGGTGCTATTGCATTTTTGACAGGCCAGGAGGTAGTTTTCCCATTTGAAAGCTTTTTTCGGAAATATCTTCTTCGGATAAATATGCTCTACATCAGCAGCCTCATTGTTTTCACAATAATTGCAGATTTCTGTTCCAACGCACATTTCCAGTAATGTCTCTTTGATCTCGGCAAAAGCAGCTTTTGCAGCCGTGGAGCCTTTATTATCCCACAATTGTTTTGCCCTTTTGGCCTGGGCTTCAAAGTCAGGCTTGTTATCAATGTCATTTTGCCTTTGTTCCAGGAAATCAAGGTTTTCCTGAGATAAGGGTTTAGAGCTTAAGGGTATCATCGGAAATGAAAATTTTCTGTAGATGGGCTTGTTCTTTCTTTTCTTCGGCGTTGAGCTTCCCGAAAGTGGCTTTCATATTCAGTTTTGAAAGCTTTTCGAGCATTTCCTGGCTTTTGTCACTTCGAGCGATATTTACACCAAAAGCGTCTGTACTATAAGCGTCGAGCACATTGCCAAAGACCAATTTATCCCTTTCAGCACCCATGATTTGTTCCACCTTTTCATCACTTCCTGGTGCTGGAAGACGCCATATAGTTCCTTTTTCTGCCCCACGGCAGATAAGCGGGCTATGGGTAGTGACGATAAATTGTATTTGCGGAAAGTAGCGGGTAAACCACTGCCCGATGCGGGTTTGCCAGGTCGGATGGAGGTGGGCATCGACTTCGTCGATGAGGATGACGCCGGGGACGTTGATGAAGGCTTCGCCTTTTTGGATGTGTTCGAAGACGGTTTCTGCGCCGTAGGCGGAGATGAGTTGGCGGATGATTTCGAAAGTCATACTGAGGATGGACTGCTGGCCATGGCTAAGCTCTGTTGCTAAAACTATTATCCCATTTCCATCCACAAAGAATAAACCCTCTGCACTTATTTTTTCTAAATGAAGATTATGAGGTAATAAATCCCCGTTATTGATAAAGGTGACAATATGGTCTAATAAACTTTTTGCTTCCTTCCTTTTATCTACCAATACCTTTTTATCAATTGACAAATAATTTAGAGAATCTAACCAGCCTAAAACCGATGTAAGTGCTATATCATCGTTAAAAACCGAAATATGGTTTTCTATTTTAGTATCAGAATGATCCCTTTTATCAAACCACCGGTTTTCTCCCGTGAATCTTCTGGAAATTCCAAAAGAAGAGTAGCATTGATTAAAATATTCGTTATCCCAAAATGCATTAATTTCATCCGATGGGTCTTTTGCTTCAATCGTCACTTTCTTAAGTTCTCGGGGGGGGATATTTGAGCCCTTTGCTACGCTAAGTGGATTGAAAGGCTTTTTAACCTCTATGGTTCCCTCAATTTTGGTGTATGTAGCATTTTTGGGAACGCCTTCATTAATTATCGGGGCCGAGAAAGTTATTTGAATGGTCCCCTTTTCCAGATTTGTATCTTTTCTCAACCAACTTTCCCAATTGTGAATAATTTTTTTTGCATCCTCTGGCCCAATCAAAGCTACCGCCACCGACCTCACAAAAGTACTTTTCCCCGCTCCATTATCCCCCAAAATCACATGCCATCCGGCGTAGCCTTCTTCTGGGAATGTCATCTCCAATGCTTCTATGGAGCGAATATTATTGATACTAATTGAATGTATATACATCAGTTTTTCTTTCGAATTGCCTCAAATGTAATGCGCTGGGTGTTGTTTCTTTTTGCTAAAATTAAAGCAATGCTTTTGAGGTGTTACATCCCCCGTCCTGGCCACCGGATCAAGTCCGGCGTAAACTTCCCTTGAAAGGGGCCTGACGAGAAAAAAAGGAATAAAATTCCTTTATGGCTTACGTCAGCTCCCCTTGAGGGGAGCGTCTCGGACGAGGGGTGTTACCCAGCATTTTCTTTCTAATCCCAAGTTAAAGCTTTCTTTTTCATTCTAAAAGAACCTTCCCCTTCTTCCCTTCTTTATTCGTAATTCCTTGTTCGTCATTCGTTATTCGTCAATCTTCCCCATCCTCTCCAATTCCCCCATCAGCCACTCCCGATAGGACAAAGCCTTTGTCCCTGCCACCCGCGCCCGCAGCTTTTCAAGCTGCTCGTCTCTCCGCTTCGCGGACCAAAGGATGCTGCGCTCCTGCCAGTCAAGCATCGCCTTGAGCAGGCGCACGAAGTTGAGGTGGTCCTGCTTTTTGGCAGGAGAGATCTCCTTCGCACGGCGAAGGAAGAGCTGAAATGCATTCAGGTGGTAGCGGAGGGCGTCCTCCTCGCCTTCTTCCCAATAGATGCGCGCCAGCAGGTGGCGGGCGCTGAGGTCGTAGAATACGTCGCTGAAGCTGACTTCATTGAGCTTGCGGATGGCCTGCCGCTTCTGGCCGCTTTCGGACAGGAAGAGGGCCTCGGCGTAGCCGAGGGCGTTGGTGCGATGGGCGCTGTTGACGAGCGGGCCATAGGAGGCGATGAAGCCTTCGGTCCAGCTGATCTCTTTGAGGCGAAGCGCCAGGGTGACGATATTTTTGAAATCGCTATGCGCGAGTATGCCCTGTTGCAGGATGATGCCGCTGTCCAATAGCTTTTGGTACAAGCCAAAAAGGCGCTGCTGGTAAGCTTCTTCGCCCCGGTTGATGCGTCGGATGCAGAAGTTTTGGGCAAATTTATAGGCGGCGCGGGCCTCCGAAGCAGGTAAAAGCGGTGACACTTCCGCCAGCGTTTGCTCCATCTGCGTGAAAGTGCTGGCATCTGCATGCTGAAAACTGCGGTAGATATGGTAGTAAAGGCGCAAAACAGGAACGGCATGGAAAGGCGCATCCTGCTTTTCCATCAGGGATTCGATCTCGGGAAGCAGGTGCAATTGCACTTCTGTGTTGAGCACAAATTTGCGGTTGAAGGCCTCACAGCTCTCTTTGAGCTTGAGGGAAAGGTAGTAGATGTCAAAAGCGTCGAGCTTTTGCTGAAGGCTTTCATCCGCCTTGCGGCGCTCCTGCAGGCCGTAGGCCTGGTTGACGAGGTTGGCCAGCTGAAAGCGCTGGCGGTAGTGGATCCAGGAACGATCAGGTTCCTGATCGAGCTGTTGCTGCATGCTTCGGGCTTGCAGCCCGAAAACGTGCAACTCCTTTCGCTCGACCATTTGCTCCAAAAAGCAAAGCTCTTCCTGAAAACTGTCCCGCATCAGAAACTGATGCGCCAGAAACTGCTTCAGCAGGCGGTACAGCAGCGAGAGATCGTCGCGCATGCGCTGGATGCGAAAGGCTTCACCTGGGAATAGTTTTCCGAAAAGGAACTTTTCGTTGAGTTGGGGTGAGCTATAGTCAGGCGCGTGAGCTAGCAGCAGCTTGAGCAATTTGGGCAAACGCTGATGCTTGTTGAAGTAGGGCGAAGCCACAAAATCGGCAAATTGCCGTTGCTCAGAAGGGGAAAGCGTTTTTAAAACGCGAAGGAGACGACTGTTTTTCATTTCTCATAAAATACAAAATAAATTTATGTAAATTGTTGATATATAGCATACTAATGCCAATAACTATTTTTTGTAAAATCAGAAATAGTCATACTTGAAATTTATGCACGAAGGGATTTTGCCTATTTTTATTCCGAGAAACAATCCTAATTGCTAGTGTATGAAAAGCTCAGTTATCATTTTTTGTTTATGGGGAGGACTGCTTTTTGGGCCTGGGCTACTGCGGGGCCAGACAATCCTTCATGGCACTTTTCCCAATGATACAACCCTCACGGCAGCAGGGAACCCCTATCAGGTGACAGCTGATTTATTTATCCCTGATTCAGTAAGCCTGACGCTCGGCGCAGGGGTTTGGATGATTTTTGATTCGGCAGTGACGGTTTACCTCGATGGTACACTTCGTGTCTTAGGTACCGCTACGGATTCTGTTTATTTAGTCGGAAAAAATGGCCCGTTACAAGCCTCAGGACCTAATATAGGAGGTTGGCCAAAAGGTATCTGGGGAGGGATTGTTTCTGATAGTCTTTTTGGAAAGGTAGAAGCAAATTATATGGTTGCGGCTCATGCCTCTTTTTTTCTCGATCCTCCAGAAATCCTGATCCTAAAAAACAGTTCCTTTTTCCATCATCATCGAGCAGTGCTTGCGCTTCCGGGAGTCTATGCCCTCATTGAGAGCTGTAAGTTTAATAATTGTGCCTCAGCCGTGGTGGGTACAGGAATAGAAATGAATAACAGCCTGATTGAGAATTGTACGATGGGGGCATCTGTTTTTAGTTCTACCCTACATAATTGCACCATTCAAAATTGCAGCATCACCGGCCTGGAAATAAGTAATGCATTGGGCGGATCAACAGTCTCTAACTCTCATTTTTATGATAATTGGAATGGTCTACGGATCGTGAATTTTGGCCTCCAAATGGGAGGATTGCCCGATACTACTTTCCTGATAGGTAACACGATCATGGATAACCAGAACGGTTTGAGATTAGATTATAACGCAGGTTCTAATTTTGAAATCATTGTAACAAACAATGTGATTTGTAATCAGACATTTAATGTTCAGTTTTTTGATACACTGCCCTCCCATTTTGAAAATAACTGCTGGTGCTCGGTTGATAGTTTAACAATTTTACAAACAATCACATGGTACAATAGCTATCCTCAGAGAATTCCAGCAGTTAATCCTTCTATTTTTATTCCTTTTCAAACAGACTGTATCTCCGGGGAAGTCTATCCCGGAGACGCCAATCACGACCAGGTCGCGAATTTCCTGGACATCCTGACCATCGGTCAGTATTTCGGCCAGACAGGACCCCCACGCCCCAACGCCAGCCTTAGCTGGCATGGCCAGCCCGCTCCCAATTGGAGCACCGACCAGGCCACGGGCCACAACCTCAAGCATGCAGATTGCAATGGTGATAGCACCATCGACTGGGCCGATACCCTGGCAATCCGCCTCAATTATGGCCGCATGCATCGCGCAAGGCGTACAGCATCTGTGAATGGTATTCCCCTCATCCTCCAGGCGCCAGCTGCTGCTCAGAATCCGGGTGATACGGTCCATTTGCCCATTCTCCTGGGGACGGTAGATACGGTTGCTTACAATGTGTATGGGATCGCTTTTTCCATTCACTACGATGCCAGCCAGGTAGTTCCGGTTCCCAGCGTTCATTTTCCCCATTCCTGGTTGGGGATTCCCGGAACCAATATGATTGGCTTTGGGTATGTCGATACCCTTGCGAGCCGGATTGATGTAGCTTTGGTGGGCACCAATGGGCTGGCCCGTTCGGGCTTTGGGCAGATTGCAGAGCTGGTCGTCGTCATAGACGACGACATCACCAAGCGAAATATCCCCTTGCGATTGAGTTTTTCAGATGTCTACGCCATTGATTCTGCCGGAAATCAAATTCCGGTCAGAGATGAGGTCGAACCTACGGTAGTTGAAGTGGACGAAGGAGGGGATATTGGCTTATTATTTAGGGCATATCCCAACCCCGCCAGTGATTTTGTTATCATTGAGCCCAAGATATCCGTGTCCTACGGTGTCAGAATGGTGGATATGATGGGAAGAGTTTGGCTTCGACAGAATAACCTCATGGGGAGGCAACGACTCTGTCTGGCACATAAGCCGGGAGGATTATACATCCTTCAGTTTCGAACGGGGGGATTTGTGGAGTCGTTTAAGCTTGTTCATCCGTAGGGGGAGGAGGAGCAGGGAAAACGCCTGCTCTTTTTTCTCCTCAGGTTATTTAGGATCAAAATATTTTTACTCATGGTAAGCTCAAAGCCCTTTTAAATAATCCATTTTAATCTCTGTTTTAGAGAAGTTCATTCTTTGTTTGTAGGTAAAGGCTCAATAATTTGAGTCTTTGCCTTTTTCTCGTAAATAGAGTTATTTATTTTTTTAAAAATCTGTAAATCAATTTATTAGTAAATTTTACCTCGCTATTTTTTCTCATAAACTATTTTTAGTGAAATTTAATTCCAGCTCTACTCCCTTTAAGTTTGTAAAGTGAAATTTTCAAATCGCTTTACCATGAAAAAGACAGTTATACTCTTCTCCCTATTTCTTTTCCTTTTTGCTGGAAAAAACCATCTCCAGGCTCAAACGATACTGAGCGACACCCTTTTTGCTGATACCACGCTGACCGCCTCGGGCAATCCTTATATGGTAACCACTGTGCTGGTTATTCCCGATTCAGTGATGTTGACAGTAGGGCAGGGGGTAAAAATCATTTTTAAACCAGCTAGCTTTGTGCGCCTGGAAGGCAGCCTGCGGATAAATGGCACTGCCACAGACTCCGTCTATATGGTGGGGGAAAACGGCGCGCTTGCCGGAAATACCTTCAACAGGATCTGGGAAGGAATCCGCTTTTATGGCGGAGAATTACACGCCAATTATTTGGTAGGGGCTCATAGCTGGAATTTTTTGACTGATTTTCAATCTGCTGATATTCAGGTGAGAAACAGCAGCTTTTTGTACAATGTGGGTGGTGTAGATATCCGAAACGGCGCTTATTTTGACAGCTGTCATTTTGCTTTTGGCGCGACAGGCCTGCGCATCACTAGCCCCACAGAAGTGCGAAATTCCCTGATCGAGGGCTTATATACAGGAGTGGATGGAACCTATGCCACCGTGAAAAATAGCGTGATCCGGGACAACCGAATCGGGATGACCTCAAATGGCAGCCGACTGGAAAATTGTATTGTGAGAAATAACCTGAGAGGCGTCCAATTGGAATACAACGGCCTTGTTCTCCTCAATAAGGATACCTCCTATCTGTTTGATAATCAAATTATTGACAATCAATTCGGCATCTGGATCAGAGATATACAATACGACAAAGCCGTCATCGCCAACAATGTGATCTGCAACGATTCCATGAATCTTTCCTTTGGCAATGTGCCCCTGATAGACGTGCGCGACAACTGCTGGTGCTCTGCTGACAGAAATGAAATCGTGCAGAAAATCGAATGGCTCAATACGACCGCTCCTTTCTCTCCTTATATCTTCGAACCTTTTCAACAGGACTGTACCCCAGACGATGTCTGGCCCGGTGACGCCAACCACGACCAGGTCGCGGACATGCGCGACATCCTGGCCATCGGCCAGTTTTTCGGGCAGACGGGCCCCGCCCGTCCCAACGCCAGCCTCAGCTGGCAAGGCCAGCCCGCCCCGGACTGGGGCACTGCCCAGCCCAATGGCTTCGACATCAAGCATGTCGATTGTGATGGCGATAGCAGCATCGCCTGGGCCGATACGCTGGCGATTCGCCAGAATTATGGCCTGAGCCACCGCTCCCGCCGCCCGGCGGCGAGCAACCATGGCGTGCCGCTTATCCTGCAAGCGCCCGCAACCATGCTTCATCCCGGCGATACCGCCCGCATGCCCATCATCCTGGGGACCATAGACACCATGGCCGTCAATATGTACGGCATCGCCTTTTCCATCTATTATGATTCGGCTCAGGTGCTGCCGACGCCCGGCATTCGCTTCCTCAATTCCTGGCTGGGAACACCCGGCACAGACCTGATCACCTTTTACCATGTCGATACCCTCGACAGCCGCATAGACATCGCACTGGCGCGCAACAACCAGCTGGCCCGTTCGGGCTATGGGCAGATCGCCGAGCTCATCGTCGTCATTGACGACGACATCGCCAAGCGCCAGATACCGCTTGCTTTGAGCATGGCAAATCCTTTTGCCATGGATGAAAATGGCGCAGAGGAGCCGGTGAAGCTGATTGTAGGGAGCGTGCAGGTGCAAACGGCTTTGCAGGCAGAAATAGCTTCCACTTTCGCTATTTTCCCCAATCCGACCAACGAATTTGTGACCATCACTGCTGAGCAGCTTCAGCCTTATGACATCCAGCTTTTTGATGCCCAGGGAAGGCAGATCAAAGCCTGGGAAAAGCTTTTTGGAAAAAATACACTGGATGTGGGAGCATTGCCTGAGGGATTTTACCTCATGCGGATTCGTGTAGATGCGGGTACTTTTTTTGAAAAAGTGATTATTCGGAGATAAAGCCCTGCTTTAGTCACAAGGCAAAAAGACCCACAGCTCCGGTCGCCCCAGGTTTCCGGGCCCGGCCCGGGAGACAAGGCCGAGGCCGGCCCAGGAGAGAAAGAGCATCATATAGGAAGCATTCCATGCGCCCCGGATGTGCTTTTTCATAAAAAGATGTTGCAGGCGTTTTTCGACGGAGGGGATAGCTGAAAAAATCGCTTCGAGCGGATTTCGTTTGCAAGGCTGTTCGCCCTGAAGCTTATTGGTGAAGGAGATGGCTTGCTGAAGCTTGAATTCGCAAGCGCCTTTGGCGTGGGTCCAGCTGTCTACTTCCATGCTTCCTCTTCTGCTGAGCAGGGCGAGCAGGCCTGTGTGGCCGAGTGTGCAAAAAAGGCTAAACCAAAAGATGGTGTGCAGCAGGCCTGCTACGCTGGAAAGCGGCTGAGGACTCAGCCAGGCAGCGATGCTAAACCATATCAGGTTCCAGAGGATGGCCGCAAAGAGGCCGCGGCTCCGGCTGCCGGAGATGACTGTGCCGAGCCTGCGCGCGCGCAGGGTGCTCATGACTTCGGTGGGTAGGTTCTCCTGCCAATGGGCAGGGATGATGATGCCTTCCCGCCCGGGAGGGCCAGCTACGCCGCCAGTGAAAGCTTCATCTTCACTCTCCACTGTATGGATGCGCAGGCGGCTGAGTGCGCCATCTTCTATGGGCAATCTGCCCGATTTGACTCGCCTGAGCGGGGCGAGGAGTTTGGCAAAGAAAAACTGAAATCGCGCCAGCAGAATCATGTGTACGCCTACAAAGGCGATACTGCCCCAAAATCCCAGATGCTCCGCTACGCGGAGCAGGGCCAGGCTTGCCAGCCATAAATATGCTGCGTGCAGCAGGCTGCCTCTGCACCACTTGGACAGCCAATTAGTGAAGGTAGAGGAGGACCGACCATGTTTTTTAGGTAAAAGATATCCGCCCCAAAAGTCAAATGCAAAGCCCAATAGGACATAACAACCCCAAAAGGTCGCCAGGGTGATTTCGGGACCATGCCCACAGCTCGCAAAGACAGTTCCTCCATCAAGGACAAGCCCCAATATAGATATAGTCGCCCAAAACCCCAGGCTCAGCAAGCCTACCCGCCAGCGTACACACCCATATATAAAACTGTCATTTGTCATATTTAGAAAAGAATAAGCCTGCTTGAGAGAAAATTTTTGGTGGCAAAAGGAAAAACTATTTTGCTTATGCTTGTGTCAATTTTGACATCTTTGCGTTGTACTAATAGCCTTTTGAATAGCTAAAATATGAGATTCCCCCTATATAATAGAATTCCTATGCTAATAACCCTAATCTGGCGGGCTTGTTTGAAAAATGTGAATATTTCGCCTTTCAAGGCAGATTTCATGCCTTTATTATTGCTGGGAGTGGGGCTCATTTTGGGTACACATGCAGCCATGGGGCAGCGAAATCCCAGCATAGGCCTGAGCGTAGGAGCATCTACTTTATCCGGCAATATGGGCTTTATGTTTGACTCCAGCCTGGATCCGCCGCACCGTGATTTTGGCTTTTCCGGAGGCCTGACGGCTTTCATACCCCTGGAGATGGACCTGCATCTTACGGTGGGAGCGATTGGGAACTATGAGCGCTCACATTTTCATACAGACCTGGGCAATGAGAGAGATATCGTCACGGGTTACTTTCATTATGGATATATGCAATTTCCCATTTTGCTCAACCATGCTCCTCTGCATAACAGCAAGCAGTTTTTTGTGATAAAGGAGTTTTTTGGATTTGGGCTGAATGTGGGAAATTATTTTGATGCACCCATTGACACGGAATTTGACAATCCACGCTATGCATATCGTACCCTGGTGACTTCCAAATGGGGATTTAACCCTGAATTCATTATCGGCGTGGGCCTTATCAGTCGCCAATTGAAATTTGGCAGAATACATTACAGCGCAAGCCTGCATATAGATGTGGCCCGAAACCAGAACTTTCAGGCATGGCTGGTGGACCGCGAAAGCAACCAGCAAAGGTTTGTCGAGTATAGTATGCGAGGGGTAAAAGGGCAATTTAGCCTGACTTATTATCCTTCTTTTCATATCAAAAAGAAGAGTTGCTATCGTTTTGGACGATGAGGCCAGTAGGCAGTATACGGCTTACTGGAAAATTGCTCAGCATTTTGTAACTTACTATTTGAACGTAAAAACCAAAAGCTGAAATTTCAACCGTATGCGCCTTACATTGCTGTTAAGCATGTTCCTGGCTTTTGCTGCAATACGCATGCAGGGACAAGTCCAGATTCCTGATATATATGGCTATACATTGAGTCATTCAGATTCGCTGAATGGGCCAGCTTATCAGTGGGTAGATATTCGCATGCTCGGGAGCCGCGTGCAGGGTCTGGAAGACGACCTTTGGGTGGGGCCCATAGATATGGGGATGGATTTTCCCTATTATTGGTATATGCGTAACAAAGTCTGGATCAGCGACAATGGCGTGATCGCCTTTCGGCCCAATCCCGTCATAGCCGACCTGAATCCGGTAGGATTTCCCCTGCTGCCGCAGGCAGATGGGCGGGAGGACCTGCTCGCTCCCTTCATGACCGACCTTACCTTCATCGGCACCAATAATCCCGGAGAAGTATACACCTGGTCAGATACGGCCAATAGCCGCTTTATTATTTCCTATCACGAGGTGCCTTTTTATGGAAATAACGCACTCGGTTATGCCGGAAAAAATAGCTTTCAGGTCATCCTGAATGCCCTGGATTCCAGCATCATATTTCAATATGCAAAACAGGAGGGAAATATTGATCCCATTTTGCAAAACCGCACCCACCCTTTTGTGGTGGGGATAGAAGATCAGACAGGCAGTTTTGGCATGACGGTCTGGGACAGCCTGCCTGCTGAAGAAATTGCCATTCGCATGGATCCGCCGGCACATCCTCTGCTTGCCGTGAGAGATGCAAAGGCTTTCTGGTTGGAAAACAGGGGCAACAAAGGCTTTTTCCTTCCTTACGTATCGCCCCCCAATGCGCCGAAACCCACTATTTCAGCTTTGGTCGGCAATATCGGAAGCGAAGCTTTTTCAGATCCTATCAGGCTGAATTTTACCCTGGGTACAGAGTTGGGATTTAGCTATAATAAAGTTGACTCGCTCATGCCTCCTTACGCCAGAGGCGCTTTGGATACCCTGGTATATGCGCTACCCTTTGCGCTTCCTTTTCCTACCACCTACTCCCTTTTGCTCCAACTCAACAATGCCCATGACATCAATAGGCAAAATGACAGCCTCATGGTGGAAATGGTGGTGGTCGATACTTTTGGAGGCCGTCCCTGGCTCAGCTATGTCACTGATATGGATGCGCCTGAGCGCGCTGATGGGATAGAAGGCCGTACCGATAGCAGCGGGAAAAGTGGGATTGGGGCCTATTATCGCCCTTTTGGCAATCCTGTAGCCTTAGAAGCCGTGGAGTTCTTCTTCAGTCCCTCTCCTGACAGCTTTGGGAGAATATTTCAGGGGGATGCTTACCGCCTGGAGGTTTTTGCTGAAGGGAGGAAGGAGGGAAATCCAGGGAAACTGCTGTATAGTGAGACGGTTCCGGCACGGGATGTTTATTTTGGGCGGTGGATAGGCATCCGTGCGATGCCTCCGATCCCGGTTGACAGTGGCGGCTTCTATGTCGCCTGGATTCCGCTATCGGACAGCCTGGCGCTGCTTTCGGAGTCCTCACAGGCTTCGCCTCCGATCTCGCACCAGACATACGAGATCCAGAATGGGATCTGGAAAGAGCATCGTTCCAGCGACACCAAAGACTTTTGGATACGAGCGCGGGTAAATACAAGCCGCATCACCACACTTGATGATGAAATCCCCAGTCAGGCAGCTATCAGGCTGTACCCCAATCCCGGAGATGGGCTTTTTTTTATGGATGCCCACCTACAGCATGCTGCTCCTTTGCGTTTGCAGGTGTTTGATATGCAAGGAAAAAAGTTTTATGAAATGAATTTTCCTGCTGCAAATGTATTTCAGCAATTTATAGACCTGAGAAATCTGGCTCAGGGGGCCTATTTGCTTCATTTCCAGTATAAAAATGGTAGCCAAAGCCAATGGGTGAGGATCATGAACTCTCATTAGAAATGTAGCAAAATGCGTTTTCAAATTGAATAAAAATTAGCATATTTGGGCTTGATTCGACGTGACTTCGCCTGATGTTTTAATCTAAACTCCATAGCATAAGCTTATATGATTCGTACTTGCTCTTTATTATGCGATTAATCAAACTGCTACCCCTTATCCTAGCTGTCTGTTCTTTTTCTTTACTTTTCTCTCAAAACCCTGCCCAGATCACCCAATACCTTTGGAATGCTACCCAAGATTCCTGGCAACCCCATGTCAGGGAGATTCACACGCAACCTGCTTCGCAGCAGGAAGTTGTATTGTCCCAGATTTGGGATGCTGATCAGCGCCAGTGGCGTGATTGGACTCGTACGACTACCGATTTTAATGCAGCGCATCAGGCCGTACACAGCCTGATGGAGAAAATGCAGGACGGTGACTTTGTGCCCCGCCTCAAAAAACAATTTGAGTTTAATGAAAAAGGGAAACTTACCCTCCAGACGGATTTTCTGTGGGATACAGAAAAAGAACTTTGGGATAACCTATACAAAGAAATACGTGTGTATGATGAGATTCCAGGCAATTGTGTGAGGACTATTTGGAAGCCTTCACAAGATGGGAGGGAATGGCAGGAGGATGAGTTTTATATAATCCGGGAAGGGGCATATTCTGTCAGGTTTTCAGCTGAAAATGGCCTGGTTGCAGAACGCGACAAATGGGTAAGTCATGCTACAGATGAAGGCAAAGAAGAAATTCTATATGTCTCTGATCAGAAAGCATGGAGTCCCATTTCCAAAAAAGAAATAACTAAAAACAAGTTTAGCTCCCTGCTTAGCTTTTTTGAATTTTCTGAAGAAAATCAAGGCTGGGAGCAAAGCGCTTTCGAAAATACCTATCTGAATGCAGATGGGCAGATTCAAAATATTCAGACAAATACAGGCGGCACGACTTTTCACTATGACGCCTGGGGCAGGCTGCTCGAAAAAGTCCGTTCCAGGTCAGACGCTCAGGTCAGCAAGGAAGTATATGAATATACCGATGATGTTGCCCTCTTACAGAAGGCTTCAGAGTTTGATATGATCCTCTTCCCCAATCCCATGAAAGAAGAAGTCAACATTCGGTTTTCTGAATGGATTCCCGGGCCTTGTGTCATCAAAGTGATGGATTTACAGGGTAAAATTATTCGCCATCAATCTTTCGACTCTATGAATGCTCTGAGGATAGATCGGCAGGGAATGGCGGCGGGAAGTTACCAGCTTCAGTTGATTTCTTCGAAAGGGGTTAAGAACAGGCGCCTGCTCGTGACAGACTGAAAAATTGCATAAAACACGACACGAGATATACACTACTGACAGATAGAAATGGGTCGCCACGATAGGGTGACCCATTTATTATTTTTAGCCAAATTGTTAAAAATGCGTGTTTGGAGGAAAAGATTATTGTGTAACTTTCGTTTTTAGCAAGTCAATGATACTCACATCATTATTTAACTATGAGGTATATGATCCTTCGTTTATTATTGCTTTTATCTCTGGGGGGTTCCACATTTAATCTTTCTGCACAGGAAGATTTGGAAACGGTTTTCCTGATTCGATTGGATGTATCTACCCCCGAGGAAGCAAAGATTTGCTTTACTGATCGTTTTGACAGAAACCGAGTCAGAATAGATTTTGCTTATGAGGATACCATCAACTATCTGGCAGACTTTATTTATGAAGAAGATGAGATGTATGGACCGGATTGTTTTGTCCCTGAAATCAAACTCGCATTCAAATACTACACTTATGTGATCAGTTTGTATTGCGTTCGAGCTGTTAAATACAAAAACTCCGCTCCCTATAAAGCCTCATCTACCCGCATGTCCAATGACATTGTTTTCACCCAAAGCGTCTATGATTATCTGACGAGTCTTAAAGCAAAGCATTTGGGGAGGGGCCAGACCAGCCTGGCATTGTTGAAACAAACCGTGACCGATGCACCACTGGACGATATGGACAACGACAAAGAATTTGAGGAGTTGTTGTTGGGAGATGAAGATGCGGAAGATGATGAAGCCCTGGATGCTGAAGATGAGGCACTTATGAAAGAGGAGGACCCTCCTTTGCCGATTCCGGGTAAAAAACCCAAAATCATTCCATTGGAGATTGAAGATGATGATGGAGACGGGGACGGAAAGTAGGCTGCTTTAGCTTTTAAACTCAATCGTAATCATATCGTGTACACTGAGTCCGAGCAACTCTGCTGCGGAGGCTTCTCTCATGCCGATTTCCAGGTGGAGGTTTTCGCCAAATATGGCCAGGGCATCCGCCTTTCCTACATCAGAGTAGGTCGTGACAATGCGGCGTAGCCGCAGGCTACGGACATACACCTCAAAGCTGCGCTCAGCTTTCAGCGCCATAAAATGGTCTTTCTTGATATTGGTGACGGCATTGCCAAATTTGTCAATGTGGATGATTTTGCCTCTTAGGCAATTGTTGGAGTAGGTGGGTTCGCCCCAGCGAAGCTCCTTGACAGGCATCGGATGCCCGATCTCCTCCAGCGAGCCTCCGCTCGCCAGAAATGCCGCCGTAGGCGCGAAGACGCGCGCAGCGCGGAAGGAGCGCGGAAAGCGCTCATTGACCAGACCCTCATTAGAAATCTCAAAGCAGCTATCTGCTTCTCCATCGCTGATGAGGCTCATCACTCCATTATTGGGGCCTACAAAAAATTGATTTTTGTAATGCATCACCACCCCACCTGGAGAGGTCCCCGCCTCAGGATCAACCCCTATCAGGTGAATGCTGCCTTCCGGGAAGGCTGGGAAGGTGTTTTTGATCACATAGGCAACCTCCATGATATTAAAATTGGAGATATTGTGTGTGACATCAATGATTTGTGCCGTTGGATATAAAGATAACATAACCCCTTTCAGCACTGCTGCGTAGTGGCTATTGTCTCCAAGGTCTGAAGTAAGCGTAATTATGGCCATGGGGTTTGGCGTTCCAATAAAATTTAGGATTCCCTTTTCCAAATGCTAAAATTATGTATTTTTATTCAAACAAAATTTTATTGATCTAACAAAATAATAGAAAACATATTGATAGAACATATTTTCACGCTGGAAGACATTAATCCCCTTGAAATTTACGGTGTTAATAATCTACGCCTCAAGCAAATTTCAGATGAATTTCCTGAAGTAAAAGTAATAGCCCGGGGAGATGAATTGAAAATAGCGGGTAATGAGGAGAAGGTAGCAAAACTCAAAGCCATTCTGGAAGCCTTACTTGCCGAGATTCGGCGCAAAGGAAATATAACAGAAGTTAGATTCAATGAACTATTGGAGCCTATAGAAGTGGCCGGGCCCAGTCCCAGGCTTCCTGTAAATATAGACGAAATCCTCGTCCATGGCGGAGGCGGACTCAATGTCCGGCCCAAAAACCAGGGCCAGCGTTATATCGTGGCTGCCGCAGACCAAAACGACATCGTTTTTGCTACAGGTCCCGCCGGTACCGGCAAGACCTATATCGCCGTCGCTCTGGCCGTAAAAGCGCTCAAAGAGAAGCGCGTCAAAAAAATAGTGCTCTGCCGCCCTGCCGTAGAAGCAGGAGAGAGCCTGGGCTTTCTGCCCGGTGATATGAAGGATAAGGTAGATCCTTACCTTCGGCCGCTTTATGATGCGCTGGATGATATGATTCACAGCGAAAAACTCAAGCATTACATCGCCAATAATACCATCGAGATTGTTCCGCTCGCTTTTATGCGCGGACGTACCCTCAATAAAGCATTTATCATCCTCGACGAGGCCCAAAACGCCACGGAAATGCAGCTCAAAATGTTTATGACCCGTATGGGCGAACATTCCAAGGTGATCGTTACAGGCGATGATTCGCAGGTTGACCTGCCCAATAGAATGCGATCAGGGTTGATTCAATGCACGCGCATCCTCAAAGGCATCAAAGGCATTGCCTTTGTCAGGCTGAAAGCTTCGGATGTAGTTCGTCACCGATTGGTGAAGGATATACTGCATGCCTATGAGCAGGCGGGGGAGAGGAAGAAGTGATGGGAAGATGAGCAGATGGGGGATTAGGAGCGAAGGCTCCTTCGGATGATAAGCCATCCTAGCAATGCTCCTACTGTATCTATCCCGACATCGATGAGGCTACCGACCCTTCCGACTACAAAAGTCTGGTGAAACTCGTCTGTGGCTGCATACAAGATGCAGAAGAGCAGGCTGTACAGGACTGCGCGTTTGTAGGGCCATTTTATGATTGCAAGGCGGAGGCTAAGGATCATCAGGATGGCGTATTCTGTGATGTGGGCGAGTTTTCGGATGTACAGGGTAAATGGACCTTGCATCAACTCACGGCCATCGAGGCCAAGTTGATCCAGTAACCAGCGCAGAACTCCCGCTTTGAGGGTGGTTTCGTCCTTGTCCTGGTGGGACATGAAGAATATGAGACCCAACCAAAGCAGCCAGAGTACTACCCGCAGGATTATTTTGCTTTTTTTCATGTTTGAACTGCGGCCTTTATTTCCGCTTTTTCCATTTTTTTCATGGGTTTGAAGACTCCAAGAAGTATGATAGCGCCGACCAAAATCGCTGCTGCTAATATCGCACAAGCGTAAATGATATTCCCTCCATTTTCAGTTGCTGAAAAGAATGTCAGGGTCATCAGCAGGCTAAAGATAAAACGTTCCACAACGTTTATCACAGCAAAAAAGGAATTGACGCGCCCCACGACCCGGGGCGGAATAATCTGTATGATATAGGTGATCCGAAGGATGCGGATCCCGGCATTGCTGATGCCGATAAGAAAAGCGCCTCCCAAAAACAGACTGAGTGAATGACTCAGGCTGAAACTGCCAAAGGCAAGCGCACTCAAGGTCATGAGAAAGATGATTTTGGGAATGGGATGTCCCTTACTGCTCAGAAAAGTCAGGCCCAAAAGGCCTGCAAATACCGCTCCCAGGGCATAAATGCCCTTAAAACTCGCCATGCTGTAGGCACTGGCCTCCAGGTAATCATTTACATAAATCGCCAGGACGATCTGAATGGTCACCAAAGTGGCGAAAAAAACGAGATGAGAACTGATCCCAAAAAGCAGAAAGCTTTTCCGCTCCCAGAGATAGGCAAAGCCCTGCTGCACGCGGGCAAAAACCGACCCTACATCAATCTTGCGATCTCGCGCACTTTCGTAGCGGATAAAACTGATAAAAGCGAAGCTGAAGAAATAGGTGATGCCGTCCAGCAGGAATAATTCCGGCAGCGTCCAGGCTTCAGAAAGCAGGAATTCCGGCCACCAGGCAGGCATACTTTCAGGCCCTGTGATAAGCATTCCTCCAATAAACATCCCCAGCGCACTCGTTAACTGGCCCTGAAGCTCAATGGCACTGTTGATTTTTGCATAATATTTTGGCTCAAATAACTGCTGTATAAAAGCATAGAGATTGGGATAATGCACATTGTAGGTAAAAATCGTGGTCGCAAATATGATGGCTATCAGGTAAAAGGGCGTTTCGCCCAGGTATATCCCCCAACATCCTGCAAGCAGCAGGATGAGGAAATCGATCCCATTCAAAAATTGAAAAATCCGCTTGCGGTTGAAGCGATCTATCAGGGTACCTGCATAAATGCCCCAAAAAAGCGAGGCAAGTGTCACCCCAGCCACCATGGCGGCATTCAAAAATTTGCCATCCTCATCTCCCATTTCATTGACCAGATACCAGGGTATGGCAAGCATGGTGATGCCCTGGGCAAAGCCAGAGATGAGGTTGGCGCTGAAAAGTAAAATTAATGCCCGGAGGTTTTTCATAATAGGAAAGCCAAATCTATAGCCCTTCTTTCGCAGAAATCACATAATCTGTCATGATGGCGTCCACTCCCAGATCAAAAAAATAGGTCAATTCTTCTTTCGCAGAGCGAAAACCTGTCAGGCCATATTCCGGGTATTTTGCATAATCCGTAAAAAAGCGCGGATCGCGGAAGGTATAGATATGGACTGGGATGCCCATCTCATGGGCGATTTGAACAAAATCGAGTCCGTATTTCTCCCTGAGGGCACGCATGGGCAACTTCCAGCTGTGGAAGATTTGCAGACCCCGATCACGTATATTTGTTTGCAAATAGGCCCTAAAAGCCTCCTCAGTGCTGTATTTATCCAATTCATCCGCATTCCACTCTTCCAGTTGCGTTTTTTTCAAAGCCTTCAATTCTTCCTTTTTTGCCAGCACATCCATCATGTCGTGATCGAAAGATTGCAGCCACATATTTTCGCTGGCTGTATGAAGATTTCGCTTTTTTAAAGCGCTTACAAGTTCATCAGCGATGATTTCGAGATCACCATCAGAGACATATTCCCGCTCAATTTTGATCTCAGTATAGAGAATGAGCCTGGGGTTTTCCTTCATCCATTCCACAAAAGCATCCAATACTTCTTCATAGGAAGGCATGTGGTAGGTGATGGGCAAATGCTGGTAGGCAAAATCAAAGGGGCGATGCAATTCGCCAGCCGGATGGCTGACTTTCAGTTGCTGCAACTCCGCAAGATCAAAGTCTGTGACATACCATTGAGGGGCTTTGGGAAAAGGCGGTTTTTCTGGAAAAAGGGAATCCAGTTGGACAAATCCGATCAATCGGGTCAGCTCATAGTCATGTCCCACCACCAGTTTTTTATCCTTTGTCAACAGCAAATCCAGCTCTATGCCGTCTGCGCCCAGCTTTTTTACTGCCCGCTCAAAACCGGCGAGGGTATTTTCCCCTCCAAAACCGGGAGAGCCTCTGTGTCCAATAAGCAGGGGAGGATTTTCGTTTAAAGTAGAATAGGTTTTCACTTTTTGGGGGAAATCTGATTCGCAGGAAAAAAGGAAAAACAGAGAAAACAGAAAAAGAGGGAAAAGCTTTATCATGGACCTTTGATACTTTTTTAATTGTTGTTGAAAAAATTCCATTCGATAAATTTGTTTAGCAGGTGGAATTTTTTTACCATGTACTCAAATTGCTCTTGAATTAATTATGCGCTCCCAA
Source organism: Bacteroidia bacterium (assembly GCA_030430205.1). Classification (GTDB taxonomy): domain Bacteria; phylum Bacteroidota; class Bacteroidia; order J057; family J057; genus JAUIGE01. Next base: position 134,491 of record JAUIGE010000016.1, read on the forward strand.
AAACGTCTGAAACTCCAATTTGTGGATGGTAAGTTCCGTATGCAAACTTCTCATTTCCAAAGTCATGGAACAAGTTCTGAACCTTTTCGAATCGTTATTCGCGAAAAAGGCCGGATGGAAGTTCCCATTAGAATATTAAGTAGAAAAGGAAACTGATTAGCTACCGCATTTCGAAACTGATTTGATACGGGAAGGCTTGCGCTTCTCCCGAGATGATTTGTATTTCAAGCTTGTTTTTATCCAGCCCTAAATCTCCCAGGCGGTACAGGATTCTTTCTTTTAGCGAATACAGCTTCGCCAATTCAAACTCCATATTGCTCAGCATATCGCCTTCAAAAATGGCGCGCCTTTTGGTCTTGCCATCTACTTTCCCCAACAAAATCACCCCATCTCCCATGCTTGCGTCATAGGCTTGCTCGGAGAGTTTTTCCAGTTCTTCGGGAGGTAATTTTGTATAATAAGTCAGTTTAATCCTTACGATCTCCTCCAGATGCGGGTCTTTGCAGATTTCCATCGCATCGCGGATCACATCCGCGCAGATCACGCGGACAATGTTTTCGCTTTCGGGCAGGGTCTTCCAATTCATCTCTTTCCTGTCTTCTTCTGCCAGCGAAAAGGAGATTTCCACCCCTGCATTCGCATAGCTATGCGAAAGGTTGACACGCTCCCGATCGAGGCCATTGGCCTCCAGGACAGGCTGCAATTGTGCCGCCAGCTCGCGCTCCGAGTTCCAGAAGGGCATCCGCTCTTCTATCTCTCCGAGGCACCTGGCCGAAGGCGAAAAATTGGCATAACCGCCTAACTCCCAGGTGCTTCCCAGTTGGGAATGCGAATCTATGGCCAGGGTTCCGGCATATTTGCCTTCATCGACCACGGCTCCGAGCATCATGCCGAAGGTACTGGCACCCGGGCGCATGAAAAGTGCTGCCCAAAACTTTTTTTGGTAGGTAGCCCGAAGCCAAAGCGAAGTGCCGCCAGCTTTGAGCGAAAAATCGGAGAGCAGGCTGAGTTGCTGCAAGCCTGGCTCCAGGACCAGGCCTTCGCTCACCCAAAAACCCAATTGAAGGTTGGTGGTCAGGTGTGCCACCTGATCGTAGCGAAAGGTCGCGCCCGCTTCTTCAAACATCATGGGCAGGCGGTTGGCAGCCATGCTGACTTTGAAGTCGTATTTGCCATCGGCTGTCTGGTAATGGTATTGAAATCCCAGGCTGGCATCGAGCTTCCATACATTGTAGGTATTGCCCTGGAGGAGATTGGCATCGCGGTAGTCTTCGATGATCAGGCCGCGATAATCGCGGTAGCGATTGATGGCCCCCAGGCCAATGCCCAGCGAAAAATGATGGCCGTTGACGGCCTCTATATGAAAGGCGCTGCGCGCCTGAAAGCTGAATAGGTTGTCGCGATGCGCTTTTTCGCGCAGCATGGTGACCCCCCACCCGAAAATGTCTTTTTCCTTATTTCTGCTATCAAAAGCCAGCAATTGTGCATTCGGTGCATCCTGGATGGGGTTCCATTGGCTGCGGTAGCCAAAGGAGATCGTTTGGCCTGTAGAGTAGGCCGTAGCGCCCGGATTGTACCAGCTGGGATAAGCGGGTTGAAGCGAAAGCAAGGGCTGCTGTTGCGCTTGCAGCAGCAACAAATTTCCGCCTAGGAAAACGAGATAAAGTAAAAATCGCTTCATATTGATCTGAAAGTCAATGTTATCTCTGAATAGTGACGCCGCCGCTTTGCAGCCTTTCTCCTGTGGCCTTTCGCTCAATAATATACCAATAGGGCCCGTCAGGTGCGTTTCCTCCATCCCAGCGCTTGTCCAGGCTCATGCCTGTATACATCAGGCCTCCGGCCTGGTTGAAGATCTTGATCTTGTAATCCTCTGGATTCCCATCAACCAGCAGCCTGACTCCCCAATCATCATTGACACCGTCGCCATTGGGCGTAAACATATCGGGGATGAAGAAAGTCCCGCTGCCCGGCAGCACTTTTACCAAAATCTCAACCGACTCGCCTATGCAGCTATCTGCAAATACGGGGGTGATGTGGTAAAGCGCTTCCCCCACAGATCTCGGATCTGTAAAGCTGAAAGTCTGGGCCAAAGGCCCGGCCATCATCCCGGCAGGCAGCTCGGGGCTGGCTTCCAGGAATTCGGAAAGTTGTACTTCCCACAAATAGGCAACGCCTTCCACATCTGCCTCCGGCAGCAGTTGAAATTCTTTGAGGCTGGTCGCCACAAATTCATCTCCGTTGCTGTAGTTGGTGATGATGGGAATAGGCAGGATTTCGATGTCGAAATCGTATAGGAGCTTGTTTCCAACAAGCTCATCATTCAATTCATAGAAGATGGTGGTGAGGCCCACCGGGAAAATGCCTTCTTTCACCAGCCCGGCGGGCTGGCTGTTGTAGCTCACGAGCGGTGTCCGCTCGCAGGGAAAACGAGCGCTGGGCTCGTTCCAGTCAATCAATTGCTCTCCACATCTGATGATGTGGGGAGTTTGGGTCAGCCAGACAGCCAGGGCTGTATCCCTGGCGGTGACGCTTATGGAGCAGGGCGTCTTATTGCCACTGGAATCCTCGGCTGTGACGGTGAGCGCAAAAGGCTGAGCCACCATCGCACAGGTGATGTTCCATTCGGAAAACTGCACATCAGATATGCCGCAATTGTCCCATAGACTGACGTCGCTCATCACCTGATCTGCAAAGCCCAGGTCAATCTCCATGCTGTCAGGACAAACTATAGAAGGGAATATTTCATCTACTACTGTAACGTATGCCCGGCAACTATCGCCATTGTCATTTTCGTCCAACACCCGCAGAATAAGCTCCTGCACATTTCCAACATCACTGCAAAAAAACTGACTGCGGTCAATGCTGATACTCAGCAGGTTGCTCGGGCTACAATTGTCAGTTTTGCTATCCAGTACATCCTCGGGGGTGATGCTTTGCCGGCCACTGGAATCAAGTTTGACGGTGATGTTTTTACAGAGGACCTCTGGCTGCGTTTCATCCACAACTATAAAGCGAAAGCTACAAGCTGTGGTATTGTTGCTGGCGTCTGTGACAGTCAGGGTGATGAGGCTGGTATCAGCCAGCAGGCTTCCAACAGCCGGGAACTGGCTGACTGTCGGCATGGCCGTGCAATTGTCCGTAGGACTGACCTTATTGGTGAAATCCGTCAGCATTGCCTGGCAATTTTGATCGGCCGGGACTACTTCTGTAGGCGGGCAGCTGACCTCTGGAGAGATGGTATCTCTGACTTCTACTATGGGATTGCAAAAGGAAATATTGCCCGAAGAATCCTCTGCGGCAAAGGTGATGCTGTTATTTCCCAAATCAATACAGGAAAAGACATGTTGGTTAATTGCCACATCTTTTAACATACAATTATCTGTTGCATAGCCAGCTTCTACTGTCTGGATGGTGTCCTGGCCGAGTTCATCAAGATAGAGAATAACCGTATTGCAAAATACGAGTGGCTTGATACTGTCCCGTATCAAAACATTTGCCTGGCAGGAGGAACTGTTTGCATTCACATCTGAGGTAGTCAGCCGAAGGACCTGGCTGCTATTTTGCAGGTCTGTGCAGTCAAAATGGTATTTGTCCAGGAAGACGGTATCGATGCCACAGGCATCTGAAGAGCCCGCATCTATGTCCGAAGGCAGAATATCTGCCATGCCCATGCTGTCCAGTTGAACCGTCAGGTTCTGGCAAAATGCATCTGGAAGGATGCTGTCTGCGACAGTGACAATCGTCTGGCAACTGGCGGTATTGCCGCTGGCATCACTTACTTGCAATGTGACAGCATGTGTACCGACACTGCTGCAGTCGAAAGTAGCCGGGCTGACAGCCAGGCTGAGCGGGCTGGCGCCACAGTTGTCATCTGAAAGATTGTTCACTTCGGAAGGAGAGAGGCTGTAGCTGCCGCTGGCATCCAGGTAAACCGTAACTGCCTGGCATTGTGCATCAGGTTGGAGGGTATCCTGTATAGTCAGCTGTGCCTGACAGCTATCGCGATTGCCGTGTATGTCGGTGACAAGCAGCCGGATAGTTGTTGGTACCGAACTGCAATCAAAGCTAGTCGGCGGAATGCTGATAGCATCTATGCCGCAATTATCAGAGCTTCCATTTTCAATTTCAGAGGCAGCAAGCTCATAGCTGCCTTGGGCATCCAGGTAGACAGTCAGAGACTGGCATTGGGCGCTGGGCCGGAGCGTATCCCTGACAGTGATCTGTACATCGCAACTGTCTTCATTCGCATGAATATCTTCCACCCAAAGCCTCACCATCACTGGAGAAGCTGTATGTGAGCAATCAAAATTGCCAGAGGATATCCGGATGGTATCGATCGCACAATTGTCAGATGAGCCATTATCTATATCAGAAGCTGTGATGCTAAAGCTGCCATGGGTATCCAGATAGACAGTCAGGGACTGGCATAGTGCCTGAGGCGATAGGCTATCGAGCACAGATATTTGTGCAAGGCAGCTGTCCTCATTGGCGTAGATGTCTGTGGCATGCAGCCACACGGGACGCGGGCTGCCTACATCATTGCATGAAAAAAAGGTAGGTGCCATAAACACCGAATCCAGGCCGCAATTGTCAGATGAGCCGTTATCTATTTCAGAGGCAGCCAGGGCATAATTTCCTGCTGAATCCAGGTACACAGAAATGTCCCTACAAACCACCTCCGGTTTTCTCTTATCTTCCAGCTTGATGAGTGCCTGGCAACTGCTGTCATTTCCAAAAACATCAACCAATGAGAGCGTGACTACTTTGCTAAAAGGAGAGATGTCGCTGCATTTGAAAGAATCCTGATTGATGAGCATGCTGGCGATGCCGCAGCCATCAGAAGAGCCATTATCTACATCTGAAGGGGCAATCTTATAGCCGCCAAAGGCGTCAAGGTTGAGTGTCAGGTTTTTGCATTTTGCGTTGGGTGCGAGGCTGTCAACGACCTTGACCAGGGCCTGGCAGCTGCTGCTGTTTTCGCTGGAGTCTTCCACTGTAAGCAGGACGACTTTGGAGAAAGTAGAAACATCGGTGCAGCTAAAATCATCGCGATTGAGCGACATTGCGGCGATGCCGCAGGAGTCGGACGAGCCGCCATCTACATCAGAGGGCGCTATATATGCCTCTCCCTCTGCATCCAATTGGATGGTGATATTTTTACAAATAGCTGTGGGGGGAATGCTATCAACGGCTGTCAGGCTTGTATCCTGCATGATCCGGTCAGCCTGTGGCAGGCGGGCAGGTGCAGCGTCGCCTGAAGGAGAGAAGCTTAGCGGATTGATAAATAATCCTACGCAAAGAATCAGGGTTGCATGTATAAAGATGCTGTATTTCATACGGCTAAGCCTTGCTAAAATCTTTTTTGGATTTTTATGGCAGAAGGAAGCTGTGCAGATGAGGCACGGGAAGGAGCGGGTTTGTCCTTGCTTACTTCATTTTTTACGGTAAACATCATACGCGTAATGCCTTCTGGTCCCAATTGTATTTCGTCTTTATCCCTCAACTCATAAGACTTATTAAGGGGAATTTCACGCCCATTGAGCCATACAGGATGGAGTGGTTTGATAAATACTTTTCCCTCTTTATAGCTGAGTTCAGCATGTTTGGGCTGCACTTCAGGGTCCAGATCAGACCATTTGACAAACACATAGCAGGCTGAGTCCGTGCCAATATGAATGTCCATGCCTGTTTTGAGCCATTTGCTGATAGGGTTTACCCTTCGGAATTCCGCCGGACTGAGATAGGTTAATTCGAAGTCTTCGTAGCTCCGGATCACCGATACCAAAGTATAAGCCAAAATAGCGCCTAAGATGATAAAGGCAATCATTTTTGTCCATTCGAAGCTATTTCTTCCCCATGCATATTCATTGAGCAGAAAAGGAAGGTAGTAGAGCAAAAAGGCAATACTGCCTGCCAGGCTACCGCCTATGAGACCTCGGAAAAGGTGAATGCTGGAGCGAATACTGAGCGAGATGCCCAGTACCAGTCCAAAAAGCATCCAGCTGAGCAGGCCTCGTACAAAGCTCAGGTTTTCTCCAAAAATTTCCTTGAAGAGCAAAAAAGTGCCAAAAAAGACCAGCGTTGAGACAAGGGCACCCAGCCCGGCCCTGATGAGGATTCTTCCCCAGGAAAATTGACGGGATTGCCCGTTTTCCTCTGCCCAGGCCAGCATAATGCTCAAAAATAAGCCCAGCGAAAAGCCCGTCAGGCTATCTCTCAGCAAGGCATAGCCATTCCCGTCGCCTGACAGTTCCCCCAAAAATGAATACAGTCCCTGAAGGGGTAAAGCAGAAATTCCAATCATGCACAACCAGGCCAAAAGGCCTCCCAGGGCCCCAAACCAAACCCAGTTGAGCATACGGTAAGGCCCTTGCTGGCTGAAAAATACTTCTCCGGCGCTGATACCTTCCCCTTCTGAGCAACTGCCTGTCAGGCCCGGCGTATGCCGCAGGCAGCCGGGATAGTTGACGCATTTGTTGTCGAGCAGCTTCCAGGTATCCAGGTGGTGGATTTGCCTGCATTTGATCACTACTCTGTCTGCTTCATCAAAGGGTTGAAGCGTATAGGGATCGCTGCGGGCATATTGCTTTTTGTCAATCTTTTCATACCTCCTGACATATTTTCTCAAAAAGCCCAGGCGCTTGATACCGGGCAGGAACTGGCTGAAAATTGCCAGGAAAAAGGCCACGATCAGGGCCCCTGCCAGGGCAAGCAATTGCCAGTCTACATAGCCCAGATTTACCGGATTGGTGGGGCTACCTATCACAAACTGCTTCTCAGCCATCAGGCTGCCCCCCGCCAACTGCGCCCGCAGGCTGCGCACCTCGCCCCTATACAGCGCCTCATGGGCGCTTGCCTGAAAATCATACCCATGTATATGGAAAATGTGCAAAGCCTGTGTGCTTTGCTTTTGGCGGGAGAAGTTGTGGATGCGGACTTCGTCCTCTTCCATCAGCTCAAAGAGCTGCAGGTTGGACTCATCCAGCGTCTGACCAAAGCGTTGGTCATAGAAAGAGATATGCAGCTCAATAGCTTGCTGGTCAGGGCGATACAGGATGGAGTCTATGCGCAGCTCGCCATCAGGCAAGTCTGCCTGCTGTGCCTGTAAAGGGAGCATCCCCAGCAAGAGCATCAGACATCCTATGATTCTACTTCGCTTTCGTTCCATGCAATCCAATCCTGATGATTCCATTCAGTTGTCATATCGCCATTTTGTTTTTTTGCCAAAATGACGGTCGGAAAAGGTTCCAGACAGGGATCTGTGACCATAGCAATATGAAAATCGGCTTTGAAAAAAGCCCAATGCGTCGCCAGATCTATATCTGAAAAAAAAGGAGTATGCCCCGGATGGGTGTGAAACCACCCCAGCAATTGTTCGGCGGGATAGGCATCCAGCGCTTTATCAAGCGCAAGCATGGCCGCCGGTCCCAGGCGCAGGCGGTTCGCGCTTTGAAAGCTCACCTCCGTCGCCGCTATAAAATGCATGATAACTAGCAGGTACTTTCCCTCTGAAGAACGAGCAAATTGTCCTAAAAGGAAGCCTCCCACTTCGGGAACAGCCTTCTCTTGCAGACTTTGCAACGCCCAATCAAAGATAGCTTGTTTTGCCTGAGGGAAAAAATAACAGCGCTTCACCTGGCTGTCTCCGGGAATATCAAAAGCTACTGCCTCTGCCTGCTCTGCAATCTGCCTGAGTTGCTTCTCCGTCAAACTGGCCGGAGCGCTTCGCTTTTGGATGACGATATGTTCACCGGCTTTATTCATGCGCCATTTGCAATTTCATGAGTTGTTCCCATTTAAACCATTGGGCGGTGGCGCGGTCGTTGCGGTTGTTCATCTCACCGGTCTTTTTTCGGGTGAAAAAAGCTGTGTCCAGCCCCTCACTGAGGCTGTCTATGACCATGGCGAGTTGGTATTTTTCCTTGAAAAAACCGTTGTGAATCCGCAGGTCCGGCTGCGAGAGGAAGAGGCCATGGCCGGGATGTGTGTGAAACCAGGCCAAGGTCTGCAAAGCAGGGTATTTGTCCTGTACTTCGGCCAGTTCGGCCCAGGCCATGGTCTCAAAGGAAACGCGGTACACACCGCTTTTGCCGGGCGTGATGGGGACAAATTTTTCGAGAAAAATATCCCATTCGCCTTCATTTTGGCCTTTTTTATATTGCCCGAGGATAAATCCGCCAATCTCAGGCACGGCATCTGAACCTTCTTCTTTGAAGGGGCGGATGTTTTGATCTGTGATAAAACGGTCAATCTCATGCATCATGTGCATGTTGAGAAAAAGCTGGTGGATGCTGCTGTCACGCCAGCATTTGTGCAGGGGGAGGACGGTATATTTACCGTCTTTGAAAGGGCGGGGAACCGCCTTCAATGCCAAAGGCTGTGCCTTGGTGGCTGAGATCGTGGGAGCCGCCATGGGGCGGCTTTGGGCCTGCGTAGCAGGGAGGGGAGTTGCGGCTTTCTTCTTTTTTCGCCCAAAAAGAAACCACCCCAGCCCTGCCAAAATCGGCAATAGCAGCAACAGAACCCATGGAAAAGAAGAAGTCTTTTCTCCCTCTACAGGCTGTGGACTAATGGGAGGGATATCTTTATTTTCAATGGGAGATGAACCCCTATTTTGGCTATTGGTTGTCGTTGTGGAAGGATTTTGGGCTTCTCCTGTATTTTCCCTATCGCTGGTTTGACTTCCATTTTCCGATGGAATAATGGGCTTGGCAGGATCATTTCTATCTCTCTCGCGGGGATTATCCTCGGTTTGCTGAGGCTTAGGCAGGGAAGCAATAGTTGCCTGCCGGGCGCTATCTTCCTTTTTCGCCTGTACCAGCGGAGGTGTAGTGGCTACCGGCTCCGTTTTTTCTTCCTTTTCTACTATGCTAAAAGGAATTTTGATCTGTCCGCTATTATTTTCCCCTTTTTTACAACTGACCGCGTAGTTGATCACAAGGGTGTGACTGCCTGCACATGCCTCTGTATCTATGGTATACTGAAGAGATACAGTGGAAATATTGTTGGGGTCTTTTTGCTTAAAGCGAAGCGTTTCGGGTTCGGGTGCCTGGATAAGCTTGCAAGCGGTCTGCTTGCTGGCATCGGTGAGGATCATCTCACATTCTTTTCGCTTGTCGGGAACCCATGCGGGTTCTTCTTCATCTTGTGTAGACAAAATGACGAGTATACCGGCTCCCTGGGCGTTTATTTTCAGCTTCAGCTGCAGGCCTGCCTGCGATTTGGCATACTTGCCCAGCGCCAGCTCCTGGGCATGGGTCGTCTGCGTTATGAAAAGCAGCATGAGCGCTATGTATGCGAAAAGCTTTTTCATCTTTTTCTGACCTTTCGGGCCACGTGTATATTGGCATAAGTGAGCCAGCTCACCATGAGCAGGAGGACAACTGCCAAAGCAGTTTTTAACAGATCGGTCGGAATCCTGCCGCCATGCTTGATGGCGATGGGTTGTCCCAGCCGCAATTCATGCATTTCATCATTGCGTCCGTCCCGGACGATGACTTCATACAAGCCGTCAGGCAAACTGCCCAATTTTTTTTCTTTGTCTACAACAAAAATGCCTGCTCCATCGGGCGGGTCATTTTCGAAAGGAAAAGCGAAAGAAATTTCGGGGTCATCCAGCTGCTGAAAGATCAGCCTATAGGCACCTTTGCCATTGGCCAGCAGGCTGTCGCCTCCACTGATGCGCATTTTGATGCGGTATTCACCTTCAAACCAGCCTTCTACCACTTGCGCCTCCAGTGGTTTGATGTATGTATTGATGTCGAGGAAAATATTTTTGCCAAGGCTGTCTATGAATGTTAAATGGAAAATGCCCTGTATGCCGGATGGGATCAGGATATCAAGGGTATTTTCCTGGGAAATGCGGATTTGGATGTTGCCTTCATCTTCCGGGATGCTATCTCCGGGATAGATGATGAGCAGCTGATTGGGGCTGCTGAGCTCAAGGAGGGCATCCTTTTTCTCCTGCGTAGCCGCTACCCAAAGTAGGGGAGGAGCGAAATAACTTAGCTGAAAGCTGTAGCTTCTCCGCCCCTGGCGGGTGGAGAGGCTGTTGAGGGGCGTTATTTTTGTTTTGACTTCCTTCAAAACCTCCAAGTAGCGGAGCTGGTCTTTTGACTGGAAGCAGGCATCGCAATATTCCCGCTGGATGCGTGTGCGCTTTTCTCCTTCAGGGAGAGATTCGATCTCTCGCCAGAGCATTTCGCACTGGTCTGCGGTCCGCACACAAAGGCGGGCGAGCCATCGCCGCCGGGCATTTTCCTTGTCTATATATGCATCCATGATGCGGGCGGGACATTGATCGAGGTAGCTGAGAAAACGCGTGCAACTGGCGCGATCTTCCTCCGCATCCGGGCGCCTGTCGTCAAACTGTGCTTCCCATCGGAAGCCGATCAATTTGTTTAGCCGCAACTGAATTTGGCGTACTTCGCTTGCGCGATCCGCCACCTGGTCATAGGTGCCCAGGAACTCACATAATCCTGGTAATTGATTGCTAATCAACGCTTCTGTGAAGAAATCTTCTTCCTTCAGGCTGCCGGAAAGCGTCTTCGCTTTGGACACGCAGCTGCCTTTCCAACCCAGTTTTTTGTACAGCCGGAGGTAGCTTTCGGCTGTGCTCTCGTCCAATTCCTGGCAAAGCCTGTCCTCATTAGCCATGAGGCTTTCGTTGGCTTGCCGTGCATATTTGCCGCACTCGCCAAAATTGGCGAGGTAATTTTGAATGGCAGCTGTCTGCCCAAAAATATCTTCGCTTAAGTCTGTCACCTTCTCCCAGGCGAGATCGTCTCCCTTAGTGGGAGGGAGCACATTGAAAGGAATTTCAATCAGGATGTCTTTGGGCGTTATCCGCTCAAGCTCTCCCGGCTCATCAACATTGTTTTTTTTGATGGCATATAGCTTCAACCTGAGCGTGAGGTTGGTGGTGCAGGTTTTGCTGATTTGAGGGCTGATGAGAAATTCAATTTTTCCCGGATCAGAGGGCGTTGCGATAGGCAAAAAGACAGATTGGTCAGTTTCTACGATGCGGTTGCCGTCGCTGAGTTGCTCAAGTTTGAAGGCGGGATTTTCGCGGGAAAAACGGTTGCCCTGAAAAGTGAGCACTGTCCTGCCCAGGCCCCAGCGGAGCTTTTCCCACTGAAAATTGGTCAGGCTGATATTGATTTTATCTTCTGAGCCGATGAGTTGATTTCCCTCATCTTCCTTTTCGGATTCGGAATAAGTGGACCAAAAATATACATCTACGCTTCCTTCAACTACACTTTTGTCATTTCCTTCTTTCATTTCCATGGAAAGGAAGCGTACTGTTTTCAATCGTTTGGCATCCTGAGCAAATAGGAGAGGGCCTTGTCCCCAAAGGAACAAAAGCAGCCAGAGTATGCCTATTTGCTTTGATGTCATGATGCGCTCTTTCACTTCTTCTTTATGCTAATATTAGGCCCTTTTTCTTCTTTTTTCTCATTCATTTTCGGGGGGGAAAGTACGATCAGCTTGCGGCCGCTTTCACGGGGCGAAAACCGTCTGGGTTTTTCCTGGAAAAAATCTTCTTCTCCCTCCGTTCCTTCTTCTTTTTTCAAACTGACCAGCGGGCTGGCGTCCACTGCGAGCCCTTTGGCTTTGTCAAAGATTCCCGATGGCTCCGCATATTCAATCACCCAGTCAGCGACTTCAAAATCTTCGGGATAAGGGGAAATCTCCTTATCGGCATGGTAGTTTTTGTATTGCAGGATTTGACCGATCCTGCGCACAAGCAAATCGAGGGTGTACATCTTGCCAAAGCTCTCCATATTGCCGCAAACGCGGCCTTTATAGCGACCGCTCCATTTGATATTGGGGTGCCAGATGTCGGTTCTGGCGTAGATGCGCGCACCTTCTATAGGGAAGGCTTTGGGCAGGCTGATTTCGATTATATGATGCTCACCAAAGACAGGTGCCCGCGTCTCTTCCTCTATTCCCACGATGCTTTTTACATGGTAGTGAATGAGGTATTTTTCCGGAGGCATGCGTTTGCCTTCGGTCTCATAGCGGATTTTATCGGTCTTGCTACAAAATTCATGTAGCAATTGATGCTCCGTTGCCAGGCGTTTATCCCGGGGATCCTGCAGTTGGGTAAAATCGTAGACAGGCGTTTCCATCATATTTTTCCTGCTTCTAAATCCGCTGCCAATATCAGCGTATCTCCTTCTTTGATGCTCATGTTGTGAAGGCTTTTTGCCGGATCTATCTCCTGCCCTGTGTTTTTGGAGATCAGGCGGTAGCTATAAGGTTGTCCGTTGGGGCCTACACGTTCTACCTCATCGAGGTTCATCAGCTCATCCAGGAGCTGCTTGCCCCGTGTATATAGCGGCAACTCTATATCGAACTCCATGCCGCTTGGCATGATTCGGATGACGATGTTGATGATGTTTTCTTCTGACATGTGGGGGAAGTTTGTTGGTTTTGGGTTTTGAGTTTTGGGTTTTGAGTTTCGGGTTTCGGGTTTCGGGTTTCGGGTTTAAGAGGGGACGCTGTTGGACACTGATTAGACTGATTTTCGCTGTTTCCATTTTTCTTAACATGTGTCTGTCTGTCTGATCTGCGTTTTTCTGTGTCTATTCTTCATCTCCACTCAACTCCACAAAGTGGAGCCGTCCATTGGCCCGCACGCGGACAATATGCAAAGGCGGTATCCCCGCCTTTTTCAATGAAATATCCTGATGCGGAAAATCCGCATGTAACTCCCCAAAAGAATCGGTAATAACGATTTCCTCATTGGGGTGGCTTTGAAAAGCCGCTATCATCTGATCGTTGAAGGCTCCTTTGGGAGCCAGAACATGATGCGTTTGCTCGGTCTCTTTGGTGGTGATCTCGCTGATGAGCTCTTCATCCAGCTCTATATATGCTTCGGGATCATCAAACTGCTTTCGCAGGATTTCGAGGCTTTGGGCGATGGTCAAATCTGCGCGTAGCGCAGGCACTTCTATGATTGGATCATAGGTGAAATGGCTCAGGCAATCGGTACGGATGGGGGTGGTTTTGAAGCGGATGAAATCGTTGTTCATGCCTTCATAATAGACTCTTTCTCCGACCAGGAGCTTGTCGTCATTGCCGTGAATCACCTTGATGGCTTCCTGTACCTGCATGGCACCGATGATAGAGGCTGCAAGTGGGGTGGTGGGCACGCGGCCCAGCTCCATGCTTCGCCTTGCGATGTCGGGACAGCCCAGTTGAAACTGGATAAACTGCCTGTCAGAGGTACCGAGGCTACATTCGTAGCAGGACTTGCCCGGCCGGTAGACGGTCACCTGACCGGCGAGATTCTGGATGCCGCCATCTATCCAGGTCTTGTTGGCCTTGTGGCACATGCGGTTGACAAACAGCCGCGCCAGGCGGTTGTCAAGGCACCCGATGACAACATCGGCGCGGCGAAAGACGCCCAGGCCCACATCGTGGGGGATCTTGCCAATAATCGAGTCAATTTTGACTTGCGGATTCATCTCCCGGATGCGCTGCACAGCGATTTGCGCTTTGTAGTTTTCGCCCTCGGTATCCCGCTCCCGGAAGAGCACCGATCGGGAGAGATTGGAATACTCGATGGTATCGAAGTCGATCACCAGGATCTCGCCCACATTCAGCAGAGCGAGGTTTTTGAGTACCTCATTGCCCAAAGCACCCGCCCCGACGACAATGACTTTCGCCTTGCGTACCTTCTCCGCATCCCACCACGAGATGAGCTCAAAGGTGTGGTCCCAGGATCGGGGGTCAAATTTGCGTTTGGGAGTCTGCATAAGGGAATAAAGATGCGATTGTTTTTAGACATCTAAACTACATAGCCTCATGAATCATTCCAAAAAGTGAGTTTATCAGTTTTTCAGCTACACAAGCAAGAAGGTGCTTAGCAAGAAGAATTTTCTGAAACGTTTGGGCGGCAAGCGAGAATAGGCTTATCTTAACTTTCTTTCAACAATTCCCACAAATATGGAAGAATTTACTCCTAACCAACCATTTGAAAGCATTGAAGAACTTCAAGCTGCGCTGGGCGCACACCAGCAGAAAGTAAATCATATGCCCAGGGCAGAGTTTGATTATTTGTGTTCACTGGATATACACCAGCTTCTATACAGCAAATTTGGCCCGGACTCTCCTATACAGATACGTACGCGTATTCCAAAAGAGCTTCTGGATGAAATGCCTTTTTTGAAGCTGATGCATGTTTTTTTGACGCGCATTCAGGAGGTTGGAGAGCTAAAATTAACTGCAAAAGGGAACCTTCCCGTCAAATGGGTCAAAGAGCTCTATGGACTTGGCCTTGTGCTACAGAGTGATATAGAAAGGGGCATCACCAAGTTGTACAATGATGCTGATAGCATAGCGATTACAAATGTGAAGATCCTTTCCACGATTTCAGGACTGGCCAAAAAGCGTAACAACAAATTGTCCTTAACTCAAAAAGGCCGCAAACTGCTCGAAGGAACAGAAACGGATATCACGGCCTTTTTTACGGAAATTTTCCTAACCTACTTCCAGCAATTTAACTGGGGCTACCATGATCTGTATGAGGACAGTCAAGCCGTCCAGCAATTTAGCGGCTACCTGCTGTATCTGACCCTCCAGCATGGAGAGGAAGAAAGAGCCCCCATTTTCTATGCAGAAAAACTGCTACAAGCATTTCCTATGATCCTGGAAATAATTCCTCCTCCCTCCTACAATCGAAGCAAGGTCGACTATCTGTCAAATTGTATTAACACCCGCCTCTTCAAGCGCTTCTTTGATTTTTGGGGTTTTACCCTCGCTCCGGGGGAAGAAACTGACAGTTTTGGGAAAGAAAAATCGGTTCAAACGAGGCCGATCCTCAAGCAGGTGATTTATTTGGAGAAAGGGAAATTGCAGGGATCGGTGGGGGAGAGGGGTAACTAATTATACTGGCATATGGAGGAGGAAATGTCTTACTTCATAGTTGTTTTTTGATGAAAAGGAGACCTTAATGAAAATGCATGCTTCCTGTATATAAAGCCGTTGTTGTAAAATCTCTAGATTTAGTAGGAGGAACGACTCTGCCTTGTGTTTTGCTTGTTGCTGACAGGGAAGGAAGAATAGTCGGTGATTATGTAGTGAAAATTCCTACAATGAAGCAGATAGAACAATATCAGCCTACAAACAAAGAAGTATATAGTAGTATTTTAGCCCAACATTTTGACATACCTATCCCTCCTCCTGCTTTGGTTTATGTCCCAGAGGAAGTGATTAGGTCTTTGAAAATTCATGAAAAGTACAGGAAGCGCGATATAAAAAAAGGCTACTTCTTTGGATGCCTATATTTTGAAGATGTTTTGGATTATCAAAGTTCATTCATCCAAAAGGAAGACCTTTGGAAGATTGAATTGATCTTTGCTTTTGACGCCTTGATTATGAATAGAGATAGGGTGGCAAGGGAACAAAAGGAGAACACCTATTCCTGGATAAATTACGTTTTTTTGCAAAAAGCGAAGAGGTGACATTTGATGAGTTTGGAGAATATCTTAATTCTCTTGATCCTAATTTGCTAACTCCTTACAAAGAACAATTGGAAAGTTTAGGTCATGATGTAGATGACTTTATCTATATTCAAGACTATTTGAAAGAGGCACGAAACAATATTACCTTCTTCCAGCGTTTATTAAAATCCTTAATAAATCCATCATGAATAATCTATTCCAGTACAGTACATTAAATTACCGTCCCTCCCAAATTTTGGGAGAGCAAGTGGTTATTGGCTTATTGATGGTTTTTCATGGTGAGAAGGTGGTAAAATTCTTCTGGCCCAGGCATTTAGCAAGGATTACTGCCTGCTTTCCCAGTTCTGATTTGACCATATTGAGAAAGTACCTGAAATCATTCGAGCTAAAAGCAAAGCATTTGGAGGCATTTGATATTGGGAGAATCAATGGCGATTTATGGATTGATCAAAACTTTTTTACAAAAGACTCTAATAGCCTTTCTTTTAATTCATTCAAGCAAGGCTTTTATGATAAGCCTGAAGAAATCATTACCCACTTCAAGCTTAGTTTCTTCAAAAACTATGAGCCAGAGCAAGCCAGGAAGAAAATAGATGATACGTACCTGATTCAGGAATTCAACGATTCCTTAAAATTGTTTAGCCCTGAAAGACAAGCTCTGATCAAGCGGTCATACCAGTTAAAAACAGAGCTGGTGGAAACTGTGTTTGATTTTGGCTGGCGAAATGGGACCACAAATCTGGTTAAATCCCTCAGTTTTGACCTCAAAAAGAAGGATTCAATCCAAAATAAAGCAGTCCGTTGGTACGGTGAAATCGCCCAATTCAACGAAAAAGCCAAAAGAGAAAATATCAGGTTTGATTTCCTGGTTCACACCCCACAGGATAAGAACCTTTTTGATGCTTATGACAGAGCACTGAAAATAATTGATGGCTTGGAAGCAAAAACAAGTATTATTGAGCAAAATAAACTTGGAGCTTATGTAGAAAAGGCCGTTGAGACAGCTGTTGAGATGGAGGTGTGAGTGGACTTTTTATGCGATCAGCCCCACCTTTGCATTATGCCTTTGCTCCTGTCTGCAAACAGACCCCAAATTCGCGAGCAAATTCAAACCTGTATGGTTTTTGAAATCATTCTTAAACCTGTATTCAAACTGATCCTATTATTCATGCTTTTGAGAAATGCAGTTTTACAGGAAAACCTTACTGTAGATTGCTGTGATTTTATTTAGTAACTTTTTGTTGAATGGAGATGGAATGGTAAATTCTTCGTAGTCTTTGTACAAAGGCCTTTGAACCTAATTTTTTTTTACATGCAAGACCCCGCAAACCAATCCATGTTAGATGAATATAAAATACAGAATCCCTTTTTCCCTGTTATGGATCTTGATAGTTTTGAATGGGAAGAAGAAACATATTTCAGGTTGTATATTTATCCACACTTGAGTTATGAATTCGATGCTCTTTTTGAGAAGTATAACAAATTCGGAAATGGAGTGGACTGGGAATTTTGTGTGATTGAGATGATTAAATTTTATCAGCCAGAAATTGTAATCAGGGAATTAGAATTTAGCAGTGAATCTTCAACATTTGTTTTGGACTGTTCTACGGAAGAGATTCAATTGAAAATTGCTAAGTTGATTCATGAAGTTTGTAAAGATCAAAGTGAACTGGAGAAGTTTATTAAAAACTTTTGAAGCCAGATGGCAAAGGTTCATAGATATGTACGTTGCCCCTTTGGGGCTTTCCATGTGCCTAAATAGTCCCGAAGGAACGCCATATATCAGCGAAGAGATTCATCCCTTCGCAACCGTACCCAAATAATCCCTCCCAAAAACCAAAAATCCCTCAATCTTTTCAGATCAAGGGATTTTTTGTGGTGTGGGAGGCACTAGCACTTGAACCAAATGCGATAAGGTGAAGTACAGAATTAACAAATAAAGCCTATTATATCCAATATTTAGATAGAATTGCTAATATAAAGTAAAATGTAAGTTTGCTGTTTAAATTAAAAAGTGTACCCATATAGTGTACCCATAGAGAATTCTTTTTACTTTTGGGTATGGCAAAAATTCGCATCAATTATTACCTGAAAGACAAAGAAGCAAAAGAAGAAACCCCTATCAATCTTTTTGCCTCCTATGATGGTCAAAGATTGAAATGGTACACACGAGAACATGTGAAGCCCAAAGACTGGTCTTTCAAAAGGAAGCGACCTAAGAAACTTCCTGAGCTTAGCCGATACCTTGACACGATGGAAACAGATGTGAAAGAACTCTATATGAAGTTTAGGAATGATGAAAAGAGGATTCCATCCATAGAAGAGTTTAAAGCTATGCTAAATGAACGCTTCAAAGATGTGAAGCCTGAGCAGGAAGTAAGCCTTTTAAGCTTCCTGGATGACTATATAGAGCGTAACCCCAAAAGCCTTGCAACCAATACCCTAAAACAATACAGGACGTTAGAAGGCCATTTAAGGGGCTTTGTAGAGGCAACAGCTTTTAAGCTGACATTCAAAAATATCAATGGAAGTTTTGATGAATTGTTTAGTCAGTATTTAGCGACCAAAGAAGACCCATTAAGCCCTTCATCCATCAATAAGATGTATGGGATTTTGAAAACCTTCTTGCGCTATGCCACCAAAATGGGATATAATCCCGATACCATTTATACCACCTTTCAGCATAAGCGGAAGTCTACCTTAAAGGTCGCTCTTACCCAAAGTGAATTGGATGCACTCAAGGCCCTTAAACTATCTGGTAATCAAGAGTTATACAGGGATGTCTTTCTGTTTTGTTGTGTTACTGCGATGGAATTTTCAGCCGTTGCCAAACTCAAACCTTCTGACATCAAGCGAAAGTACTTTCCAGAATTTGAGGAAGTGGATTATGTAGAATACTACCGAACCAAAAATGCTACACATATACAAGCTCCCCTCCTCCCTGAGGCTATGACCTTTTTGGCAAAGTATAAGGATGAGGAAAGAGCTACCTGCTTCCCAAAGCTACATAATCAACTGTTCAACCGCTATATCAAAGATATTGCAGCTAAGGCGGGAATCAATGAACCGATTGAAAAAATCCGCTATGAGGGCACTAATGAAGTGAAGGAGGTATTACCTAAGCATGAGCTTATTTCTAGCCATACAGGGCGTAGAACTTTTGTGACATTATGGGAAGGGGATGATAGAACTTGTATGTATTTTACAGGACATTCAAGCCTTTCTCAATTGGAGGAGTATCGGAAAGAAACTCTTGGAATGAAATTAAGGAGGGCTTATAAAAGCTTAAAAAATGACTGAACACGAAATTCAAAAATATATTTGGGAAAAAAGAGAAGAATGGGAAAGTCTAAGGAACAGTGACAAAATAAATCATCGAACTAATTGTTATCTTGCTGATAAAAAGAAATGACTCCTTACTCTTCTGACATAGAGGCAAAAATGGTGACTTACTACACAAGTTTACCTGAAAAATCTGC
>JAUIGE010000017.1 GCA_030430205.1 Bacteroidia bacterium
GCAGAAAAACCAAAGCAGAAGAAATTGATTCAAACAAAATTGATTTTCACAAAGATCTGCCCAAATTGTCATACAGAATTGCCGCATAATTTTAATGATTTATTTTGACGGCGTTCCTTACTTAAACCAGTTAATGATTTTTTACACCATAGAGGGGAGCTTCTGTTTCTTACCTATTTCAAATTTACTCAGCTTTGGGAGGACTTGATTGCCCAAAATAAGGTATTCGATCTGCTTGTGATAGAAGAAGCTTCTCAGGCTTTTTTGGCTTCCATTGCCTTGTTTTCGTCTGTTGCGAAGAAAGTGCTTGTTATTGGAGACCACAAGCAATTGATGCCCATTGTCATGAATCGGGACGAGGCTAAAGATATCCATATACATATTGATGGCATCATAGATGGTCTCAAAACATTTGCCTTTAACCACAACCCGATTTCCTACAGACTAACCAGGACCAGAAGACTAACAGCTGCCTCGGCTGCGCTTACAGGCTTATATTATGAGGGACAATTGGCTTCAATTTCTGATATCGCTGAAAACATGTATGCGGTGCCCAAATATGGAGATCTCTTCCATGATAAGGGAGGTATAACCAAGGCCTTGTTGCCCCCTTCCAGAAGAGGTTTTACAGAGAAAAGGCTAATGGAAATTCTTTGTGAGATCGCGGCAGATATATTGTCCATCAATAAAAAGGTGGAAGTCGCCCTCCTTTCCCCATTGATTAGGGTTGAATCTGCGCTATATGAAGCTTGCAACCAGAGAGGAGTAGACTCCTCCAGGCTAACGATTAGCACGATTCATAAAATCCAGGGATTAACAACGGATTATACCATTTTGTACTTACCGCTTTCGAATCCTTCTTTTGAGGCAGATGATAATTTATTTAATGTAGCTACAAGTAGAGCAAAAAGGGGTACCTTAATTGTCTCATACAGCAGTATTCATTTACTTAGCTCTGCCTCAATAGAATTTCAAGCGTTTCTCTCAAAATGTGAGGACGTAACCGAGCAGTTTAATCACTATCTTTAAGAAGTATTCCTACATGCTTTCCCTCCACCAGGCTATAGAAATCCAGGCATCCATCATCGCCTACCTGAAAGCCACCTTTGGCTTTCAGGATAAAAAAGTAGAAAAGGCGTTTGACGCCTTTATCCACGATCCGCAGGAGGGCCTGTTCAAAGGGCCTTACTTATCCCTTCAGCCCGGCTTTGTCAAGGTAGATGAAGCTACGCAGGCAGCGGTTCCCCTTGACATCAAGCCGGATTGGCGCGCCTATGATCACCAGATCAAGACCTGGCAGCGATTGAGCACGCATGATCAGGAACCCCAGCCTACGCTGATCACCACAGGTACAGGTTCCGGTAAGACGGAATCTTTCCTCTTTCCGATGCTGGATTACTGCTACCGGCAGCAGCATCGCCCGGGCATCAAGGTGATCATCCTCTATCCCATGAATGCCCTGGCCAGTGACCAGGCCAAGCGCCTGGCGGAAGCCATAGACGAAGATGCACGCCTGAAAGGGAAGATCACGGCAGGTCTCTTTATCGGCGAAGGCAAAAACGAAACCAAATACCCCAAATCCATGGGGCCGGATCATATCATCGAAAACCGGGAGTCCATCCTGGCCTCCCCACCAGACATCCTGCTCACCAACTTCAAAATGTTGGATTATGGGCTGATGAAGCACAATTACCATGATTTGTGGGCGTATAATCTGCAGGACACCGGCCTGCTCCGCTTTCTGGTGCTGGACGAGCTCCATACCTACGATGGGGCCCAGGGGACAGATGTCGCCAACCTGATTCGCCGATTGAAGCTGAAGTTGAATCTGCCCGCAGGGCAATTGTGTCCGGTAGGTACTTCGGCGACCATAGGCTCAGGAGAAGAAGCGCCTGTGCTCCTGGCGGAATATGGCTCGCGTATCTTTGGGGAAAGCATTTCGCCGGAAGCCATCATCACGGAAAACCGTATCAGTCCGGAAGCCTTTTTTGGCCTGGATGAGGAGCTTGATCCATTTATCCCACGTGCCATGCGTCTGAAAGACAGCATGCTGCGCAAGGATGAAGCCTTTGAAGATTTTATCCAGCGACAGGTGGACCTCTGGCAGTTAGATGCAAATGAGCTGGCGAATGGGCTACGGAAGCAGCTGATCGTCAAGCACCTGGTACAGGTGATCAATGAGGGAACAGGTATTCACACACTGGATGAGATTGAGCGGGAGCTTTCCCGCCTTAACCCGCGCTTTCGCGAGCTCCCCCAGTGGGACGAAAGCGAACAATTCGCTCCCCGGCGGGCCTTGCTGGAGTCGCTTTATGCGTTGGTCTCCATCGCAAAAGAAAATGACGGCAGAGACTCGCCCTTTCTCTTTGCCCGCACCCAACTTTGGATCCGCGAGTTGAGCGGTCTGCTTCGGGTATTTGGGCATGAGCCCCAGTTTATCTGGCGTGACCTGGCAGAGAAGCAGGAGACAAAGGCCCTGCCGCCCTGGTTTTGCCGCGAATGCGGCGCAACGGGCTGGCTGGCTGTCAAGCAGGACAACCGGGAGCAGTTTGAGCAGGATATCAATGACCTGTACCAAAAGTTCTTCAGCAATAACAAGAACCTGTATTTTGTTTCTGCCTTTGCGGACTTCAACCCCCAGGATTTGAAGCTTTCCGGCTATGAACATACTGATATGGTGCATGAATTTGTGGATCAGCACAATTTGCTCTTTCACGATGAAAGCGACCCGGAAAGGATAGAAGTCATGGCTGTTCGCAAACTGGATTCCAAAAACAGGAATGACCATGTTTGTCCGGCTTGCAATACGCGTAATACGGTCTCCATCATCGGTACCCGCATCGCTACCCTCAGCTCCATTGCGATGAGCCAAACGCTGGCGACAGACCTGGATATGCAGGATGAAAGGGAGCGAAAGGTATTGGCTTTTACCAATTCTGTGCAGGATGCCGCCCATCAGGCGGGCTTTGTGGAAGCAAGAAATTATCGTTTTACCCTGCGCTCCTCCCTGCAGCAGGTGATCAATGCGCAGGAAGGTCCGCTCTCCCTTTCCGAACTGGCAGAGCAATTTAAAGCCCACTGGAAAACGCGCGCCGATGAGTCAGGTCAGCAATCGCTGCCAGCCTATTTTTACCGCTTTTTTCCCAAGGACTATATCGGAAAGGCATCTCCGGCTGATTATGCGGAAAAAGAAAGGTATGAAACGCACTTTCAAAAGGAATTTGATATGCGGGTGGATTGGGAGATTTTTGCCGAATTTGGCTATGATTCCCTCATTGGCCGTACGCTGGAAAAGACAGGTAGCTCGGCGGCTTATTTCCAGCCGGAAGCCCTTGCCCGGACCTGGGCACTGGCAGAGGATTGGCTACAGGTCCATGACCCGGCCAGGAAGGTAGATCGTGCTGACTTTGAGCGTTTTCTGTTGCTGATGCTACATCGTGTGCGGGTACGTGGCGCGGTTTCCCATCCTTTCCTGGAAAAATTTCGCAGCCAGGACCTCAAGCTTTGGGACCTCAACTGGATTAGCGATACCCGCCACTTCCTGAACAAGCGCTTTGGACCAAGAACCCGCCTCCCCAAACTGCTGACCAGCCAGGTCGAAAATCGGGGCCTGCTGGACAGTACCTTTGCCAGGACAACCAATTGGTTTCATAGTTATTTCAAGAAATGCTTTGAAATGGCCAATGACAAGGTTGACTTTATCAATGAGTTTTATGCCATGCTCCTGCCTGCCATGGAAGCCTCAGGCCTCCTCGATAAGCGGCAGACGCTTGATCTTGTCAATTATGCCTTGCGACCCGCCAGTATATTCGTCGGCAAGGAAGTGCATGCGCTGAGCTGTAAGCGCTGTGGGCATGAAGTCCACGGAGGAGCGCCTGTTCAGCAGGCGGCAGGTGGGCATTGCCTGAATTATCGTTGCCAGGGAACCTATGAGCTGCAGGCGCAGCCTGAAGAAAATTATTATCAGGCGGTGTACAACCGCAAGCGGGCGCCGCGTATCTATGCGAAGGATCATACGGGCCTGCTGGACCGTCAGGTCCGGGAAGAACTGGAAGACGACTTCAAGTACAGACCCAAATTCAATTCCACCAATGCCATGGTTGCGACCAGTACGCTGGAGATGGGAATTGATATCGGGACGCTGAATGCGGTTTATAACAATTCTGTGCCGCCCTTGCCATCCAATTTTTTGCAAAGGATCGGGCGGGCAGGCCGGAAGAGTGGTTCTGCCTTTGTGATCAATTTTGCACAAAATAAGGCCCATGACCTCTTTTATTTCCAGGGGCCTTATGACATGATGGCCGGGGAAGTGGCTACGCCGGGCTGCTTTCTGGAAGCGAAGGAGATTCTGCGGCGGCATTTCTTTGCCTATTGCATCGACTCCTGGACGAGTTTGGCACCTAAAAAGCATCACCTCCCCGTGCAGTTGCGTTCGCTCAAACTGGAAACGCTTGATCTGCAGGATGCATCATTTTTTATGAATCGCCTGCTGAACTATATCAAGCTGAATGAGGAGGCCCTCTTTTCCCGTTTCCGTGGGCAATATGTAGGCGAAGTGAAGGAAGAGGTGTTTGCTGAACTTCAATATCAGCTTGATAGCGAGCAGTTTTATGAGGACTATAAGGCGATTTTTAAGCGCATCAAGCAGGAAATCGCGAATATTCGTCAAAAGCAGCAGGAGACCGTGGATATGATCAAGACCCTCAAACTGGGCAAGGAAGATCCCGAACGGCTGGAGATGGAAAGAGAAAGGAAAAACCTGGGAGGCATCATCAAAAGCATACGCGATCGCCATACGCTGGAGCATCTCACCAATGTCGGCGCCCTACCCAACTATGCCTTTCCTGAAACAGGGGTCACCCTGAGCGCAAGGGTACTCGGAACGCAGGCAGAGGGGAGTACGCATGATCCCATGCAAAAGGATTTTGAGATGGTACGGGCTGCTTCCCAGGCGCTGAGGGAGTTTGCGCCGGATAATTATTTTTATTCACAGGGCTTTCGCTTCCAGGCATCTGGCATCAACACCTATGACTGGGCAGATAACAGTGTTTTCCATAGCAAACGCTTTTGCTCGCAGTGTGATCATATCGAGATCAACAGCCTGGCAGCAAAAGGAAATTGTCCCAAATGTGGACATGAATCCTGGGGCGCTTCCTCCAATGTGCATGAATTTGCGAAACTGTTGACAGTCAAATCCTTCAATAACCAGGCTAAGGCGGCCTTGAATGACAGCAAAGATGAACGGGAGGCATTGATATATCATAGATTGCGTCACTTCAAATTTGATCCCAGCCGATCCCGGGGTGCCTGGGCCCTGGTGGAAATCCCTTTTGGGATTGAATTTGTGAAAAGTGTCACCATTCTGGAAAGCAACCTGGGCCGCTCAGACGTCACGGACGCCCGCAAACTGCAGATCAATGAGTTGGAAGTGCCTGTGCATGGTTTTATCACCTGCAGGCATTGTGGCAAATCTTCCTCTCACATTAACCAATATGAGTATAAGCAGCACTTTGGCTATTGCAAACACAAAAACGAGGAATATAAAGGGAAAAGCGATGCGGTATTTAAGGAGGTATTCTTCTTCCGGGAAATGACTACCGAGGCTCTCAAAGTGCTGCTGCCTGTACAGGAACTGGACAGTGAGGCCAAGGTAAAGATGTTTAAAGCAGGCATTGAACGCGGACTAAAAGATTTCTACAAAGGAAATCCGCAGCACATAGAAATTGCCGAATACAAGGAATACAATCACAAATCCATGCGATTTGACCGCTACCTGGTTCTTTTTGACAAAGTGCCGGGAGGGACAGGCTATTTGGAGCAGCTATTTGATCGGAGCGAGTTTACCAAACTGATGAAGCAGGCTTATGAGAGCATCCGGGATTGTAGCTGCCAGCATGAAGGCAAGGATGGCTGCTATCGCTGCATCTATTCCTATGGCAATCAATATTACCATGCGGACCTTAGCCGGGCAGAGGCAGAAAAATCTTTTCGGGCCATCGTTGAAAAGTCAGAGACCTGGGAACGACAAAGCGAAGGCCTTTCTCAGATCGCTGCCACAGGTAGAATTGAAGAATCAGAGCTGGAAGAGCGATTTATCAGGAGCTTATCTAAATTTGCCTCGAAAGAAGCGCAGTGGAAATTTCAGGAAAAAAATGAGGATGGGACGGTCAGTTATTCCCTAAGCTATCGAAGTCCGTTGACTCAGGTTTCCTACCATATCCGTCCTCAGGTAGAGTTGGGTCGAGTGGATGGTATTGCCTATTATACCCGTTCCGATTTTCTGATTGTCTGTACAGAAGCAACCCTGGATGGACAAAATTATCAGGATACCATTCCCAGCATAGCTGTCTACCTGGACGGTTATCAGTTTCATGCTTCCACTGAAAACAACCGTTTTTTCAACGACTTCCAAAAACGGCAGGCCATCAATGCCCATGATGGCTACCATAGCTGGACACTGACCTGGGATGATCTGGAAAAATTTGACCAGCGCTTTCTGGATGCCAAAGAACAAAAAGACAGAAAAGACTTTTTGCGTTTGCTGCTGGAGGAAGAAGGCTATAAAGACAGTAGAAAACAGCTGCTCAACATGAGTAAGGGAAAAACCATGGACATAGGCCATGCGCCCAATAACCTGGAGCGTCTGTTGCTCCTGTTGCAGTACCCTTTCCGGGATAAACAGATGAAAGCCAGTTGGAATCTGTTTTTGGCGACCTATCAGCCATCCTTATTTCGTCCCTCTTTCCCTCCGCAGGAAATGGAAAAAGCATTTGATTATTCCGTTCAGGAGGGAAGTTTTTGTCTTCAGCAAAAAACGCTGGATGGATGGCTTCGGGTGCAGGCCTTGCCTGCCTGTGAGTTGTTCGTTTGGCGAACGATTGCCAATATTCAGCAGCACGAGGTTGCCAGTAGACTGTTACTCAGGCGAATAGATGAGATCCCAAAAGCGGGTTGGAATCAGTTTTGGCTCTACTACAACCTGATTCAATTCTTTCCGCTGGAAGAAGTGGAAACCTTTGACCTGCTGCCGGAAATGGAGTTGGATATGGTTAATATGGAAGGTTTGGAAGATTTTATTGATCTGTTTGAACCTGCTTATGCAGATTTGATCCGACAGCTTTTCCAAAAAGGCCTGGTTCGCTCAGAAGATGAAGATGCCCTTAGTATTTTATTGGATGAAAAAGGAGGAGAATTAGCCACAGCAGAACTCATCATTCCTCACTTACAGCTCGCCTTTGAACCCCACGATCCCGCTGCTTTTCAAAAAGCAGGATATACCATCTTAACCCAGGACCAGATTAAAGAAATAAACTTATGAAACTCTTCATTTACGATAAATTCTGGGATGCTTTTATTGACCTGAATAAAACTACCCAAAAGAAAGTCCTGGACTTTCAAAAGAAATTTCGGGAGAACTCGAAATCTGCTGCTATTCACCTGGAACCCATCTCGACCTTTAGGGATCAGAGCCTGCGTACAGCACGGATTGATCAAAAATACCGTGCAATCGTCAAAGTGCCAGAGACAGGAAGTGCCTACTACCTGCTTTGGGTGGATAACCACGATGAAGCCATGGATTGGGCGCGCGATAAGATGTTTGAGTGGAATGAAACAACGCAATCTATTCAGGTTTTTACTGTCCCGGATGAAGCAGTGCTTCCTTCAGCATCCGATAAGGCCCCGGTGCCAAAGCCTGCAGTTACTCAGGGCTTGGGAAAATACACCCTGGAACAGCTCAAGGGACTGGGCGTACCTGAAATCCTGCTCCCCTCTGTGCAAAAGGTCAGCAGTTTGGACCAATTGGAAAAAATGCAGGCCTACCTTCCTGAAGCCGTATTTGAAAATTTATTCTATCTGATGGATGGTGCGCAGATTGATTTGCTGCTACACGAAGTAAAAGAAGGGACCATCAATTCTGATAATCCGGATGAGACGGCAGAAAGTGCCAACAACCGACGTAGTTTTGTGGAGTTGACCGATGACGATATGTTCAATGAGGTGCTTTCCGGCAGTCTTGACAAATGGAAGTACTATCTACATCCCTCCCAGCGAAAATTGGTTAATGGCCATTTTCAGGGTCCGACCAAAGTTACAGGCGGAGCCGGTACCGGAAAAACCGTAGCTGCCCTGCATCGCCTGAAAGTACTTGCCGGGCAGGCAAGTGTGGATCAGCCGGTGCTCTTTACCACCTTTACCAAAGCCCTGACAAAAAACCTGATTGCGCTAGCCAATGGCCTGAAAGTTCCTACAGAGCGGGTCCGAATCGTCCATATTGATCTGCTGGTTTTTGAATTGGCGAAAGAATATGAAATCATTTCTGATCAGGCGAAAATATTTGGGTTTGCCGGAGTAAAAAAAGCCTCCGATGTGTGGGAGGAAATACTGGAAGAAACCCTGGTTACCTATGATCGGGACTTTTTGGAAAAAGAATATGAGCAGGTCATCTTATACCATAACATCGGGGACCGATCTGATTATCTGCGGATCGCCCGGTTAGGGCGGGGCAAAGCCATCTCCCGCCGCCAGCGCGCCGAACTCTGGAAGGTATTCGAATTATTCAAAGCACGGGCAAAGCAATACGATTGCTTTTACAAAGAGGAAGTATTCAACCAGGTAACGGACCACTTCACCCAGAACGAAATACACCCTTTTTCAGCTGCCGTGGTAGACGAGTTACAAGACATGTCAAATGTGGAACTGCGCTTTATTCGCTCACTGGTTACAGAAAAACCCAATGACTTGTTTTTAGTTGGAGATCCGCTCCAAACCATTTATGCCAAACGCATCAACTTCACCAAGGCAGGCATCAATGTCAGAGGCAAGCGCAGTCTAAGACTTCGAATCAACTACCGCACCACAGAAGAAATCAAGAAACTGGCAGTCTCTATCATTGAGGATTGTCATTATGACAACTTTGATGGGGAAGAGGAAGAGAAAAATGGGTATGTATCGCTTTTCCATGGACAGAAACCCAGTTATCAGTTGTTTAAAACCAAAGCGGACGAAGTAGATGCTGTCCTAAGCAGGATAGAAAAACTGATTGAAGCTGGAATTGATTATCCTGAAATCGCGATCGCATCCCGTTCAAGAAGTGGCCTGAAAGACTTCACCGATGCCTTACACAAGCAAAACCTTCCCTATTATGAGATGCATTCCGGCAAAGCAGTGGGCCAGAAAAATGGGATTCATCTCTTCACCCTGCATAGCATTAAGGGCCTGGAATTTAAGCATGTTTTTTTGGTAGATGTGAATAACAGGACAGCGCCCAAGCAATTTACCGGCTTCGATGACATGGATGCAGAAAGCAAAGCGATGTATCTACGTGCAGAAAAGTCGCTGATGTATGTGGCAGCTTCGCGGGCCATTGAGGGATTGTGTATTTCGGGGGTGGGGCAGGCTTCGGAGGTGGTGCGGGTGTGAGATTTATAGGGGGCTGGAAACCAGCCCCCGCCGAAAACGCATATCCTTGATCTGTTGGATCAATTGCCGGTAATGGCTTTCATCCATCACTTGTTTTTTGCCAACAGCATACCTGCCCGTTTTTTGGTTGATTTCAGGGTTCAGGCTGTCGATACTGAGGCAAAGCCAATCCAGCGAAGCCTGAAACTGCTTCATGTACTGTGGCGTCAGCTTGCTGCCATTGGTAACCAACATGGTAATAAGGCCAAGCCGCTTAGCTTCTTTAATCAAATCCGCTAGCCAGGGACAGAGGGTAGGTTCTCCACCAACAAAGGTGATCTTCTGGAAGCCATAGGCTGCCAGTTGGCGCACAACCTCGAGGGCATCTTCCTTAGGTAGATGTCCTTTGGGTAGCACAGAGGCTTTCACATCCTGAAAGCGGGCGAAGCAGAAGCCGCAACGCATGTTGCAGGGTTCCCAGAGGTGGAAATTGACGGCGGGGATTGATGGTTTGTTTTGCATAATTACATGGATTAATAGGTTACCCCGCAGGGTAGTCAGTAACTATGCTTAAACTCCCTAGGCTCCCTCTGCCAACTCATCCTTTAGTGCCATCCAAAGGGTTAAACAATTATCATCACCTGCAACAAACGCTTTTTGATAATACTGCAATGCCTTATTCTTTTCGCCTAATTGATAAGCGACAGCAGCAGCATTTACAAAAATGCTGGCGTGAGTATTACAAATTGAAGCTGCCTTCTCATAGCAAGTCAAGGCCTCTTTTAGGGAGCCTGTTTTCATATACAGTACCCCTAAGTTATACCAGGCTCTCCAAAAAAGGGGGGCTGCATCTATAGCTTTTTGGTAGGCTTCATGGGCATCTTTGTTTTGCCCCAGATCCGCTAAGGCATTTCCCAGAATATCCCAATAGTCAGGAATAGAAGGATCGAGTTCACAAGCTTTTTCCAAATCAGGGATTGCTTCCACTTTAAGCTCTTGATGCATTTTGTACCAACCTCGATTATGCCAAGCTGCAACCATTTTAGGTTCCAGGTCAATAACTTCATTCACCCAATCGAGGGCTTTACTGATCTTTCCTTTAAGAAACCAGATACCTGCTAAGTGCAGTTTATCTTCTGCAGTTTCGGGCGTAAGTTGAAGTACTTTTTCCTCAAATTTTCCAAGAGCGGTTAAAAGTCTAGGGTCGTTTGGGAAAAGCTTTAGGGCTTTTTCAATTTCAGCCACGACCTCAAGCTCTTTACCCATTTCAAGCGAAATGACAATCTTATGGATGAGTCCTACTTGATTATCCGGTTCTATCCGTAAAACTTCATCCAGATCTTGGAGTGCCTGGTCACTTTTTTTCAACTCCCAATAAGTAGCTGCTCTGTTTAAATAGGCTGTTGTACCGTCAGGATATTTCTGTATGATATCACTGTAGCTATGTATTGCTCGGTCCTTCTGGTCATCCTCCGCATAAGCATCTGTCAGGAGGTGCTTTGCTTCAAGATAAGCCGGATGGGAGGAAAGTGCTTTTTCCAGGAAAGCTATGGCAGATTTGAAATTTTGTTGATTAAAAAAGTATTGCCCCTGTTGATAAAGAATATAAGCCTCGTGAATCTCCGGAGAATCATTTTCAGAGGGTAAATCAGGATATGATACCTGAATCAGTTCCCGCCAGACTTTATCCTCTTCGATAGCTTCCATGATGTCAGCCGCAGTACAATTTTGGGGGTCTTTCCAAAGGCCCTTGAATTGATTGAAATGGGCTTCTATTTCTTGTTCTTTAGGTAGGATGATTCTGATGAAAACATTTTGTAATGCTTTATTATTAGGGTTTTGGTAGAGCCGCTGCATAAACCGTTCTGCGAAATCACGATCTCCTGTCGCTCCCACGATCTTCTCCACTTCGATATCCCGAAGAAGTAAGTCGCTATTACTAAGAATAATTTTAAATTCCTGAACACCAACTTTAGGGTGTTTTCCCTCTCCCCAGCGTTCATAATTCCCCTCAGGCGTAGAGGTAACGATTAAGGGAATAAGTTGCACATCCTGTGGGGGTGAGGTGATATCCAGATCTTTGAATACCTGAGATTTTTTTTCCCTTTCTTCCAAAAACTTCATGCATTTGTCAAGTTGAGTTCCTGCTTTCTCTATCTTTTCACGATATTCTTGGATCGAAACAGGCGTGTAGCGTGCAAAAGTATCTTTTACTTGAATGACAAAAAGGCTATTACCCTTCCAAGCAAATAGATCTACATCTGTTATTTTGCCCTCACTTTTTGTCCAGAGATCATATTCTTTTCGAATATTAAAGCCAGCATTTTCAAATGCCATTACAATTACATCATCTAATCCTTTATTTTTTTGTTGGACGGAATCAGTGTCTTTTTCTTTAATCCAATACTTTAAAAGTCTATTTTGTAGCCCTACTGCATGATTTTTTTGTCCTAAAATTCCTGGGAGCCAGCAAACCATCTCTCCGAATCGGATAAAAGGTTGCTCAAGTAAATTGACCCTTTGCTTGTCTGCATAAGGGGTATCTAGTTTCCAGGAAAGGAAATCAAACGAGGGCTCAATATTTTCTGGTTCAAAGTCTTCATGTTTCAACAATGCTTCAAAGGTTTGTTGAAGAAATTCATTTTTAGTACGGAAGGCGAGTGGTCCAATATTTTTCCCACTGACAAAGGCTTTAGAAATTGTAAAACCAATGAAATCAAATGTATTTGCTTCCACTTGAGATTTGTGGAGATTAACAAAAGCAGAGTTTGCCGGAAGCAAATAGGCATCCGTTTGATGTCGATCCACTAAACTTAGGTAGTGCAACACATTTCGGGGATTAATCTTGTTTCCTTTGACTTCCACTTCTTCTGGAAAACCCAAATCATTCCAGTAAAGCATTTCAGCAAGGGTAATAGGGGATATTTTTGGTAAAGCATCCTTCTCTCGTTGTATAGCAAGGGCTTTGGCAGCATTCAAATAATATCCAGTAATTTTTCTGTATTGTTGCCCAATCCTATTCCATCGATTTTCACTTTCTCTATTTAAAGGATAAAGTTGAAAACCTTCAACTCCCATAAATATCATTTGATAATTTCGGAAAGAGTAAAGGCTTTGTTGTTCGAAATAGATCTGTTCCTGAATGAAAGCACCTACTATTTCTTCAAAAGGATCCCAGTATGCTGAACTATTACATTTCCCTAAGACCTGAAAAAGTACTTCCTGATATCTATCAGGATCAGTTTCTTTTGGGAATGTAGGCTTTGTTCGAAGAAATGCCTTAATTAATTGGCCAAATGCACTTGCATAAGTTTGTTCAAATGGAACAAAATCTCCCCCTCGGAGAAAAATGGTTTCCAACCTATTTTTTTCCCAATAAATGGCTAGTAAGCACAGGAATTCCACAAGCTCATATTGCTTGAGATTTCCAGTCATTTCATTCCTTTGTGATTTGACTTGATCCCGAAGCGCCCTCCACTGCCTAAATTCTTTCATTCGTTTTTGAATGAAGGGATCTGTCGTATTTTGGGTAAGTAGTACAAGGTTATTCCATTCAATATCATTATTGAATGCTTGGCTTGTACGATAGGTTTCAATAACCTCAAAGGAAGACTCTTCAAATTGTTTTTGAAGGTCTTTAAATAGCTTGGAGTTAGAATTTGATTTTCTCATCACATTAATATTAAGTTACCGCGTACGGTAGGTGATTAAGAAAATCAATTAAATGTAAGAATCTTTTTTCAAAATGCAATGAGAATTATAAAGGGGTTGGGCTAATCATTCCAGAATCGAAAATAGTTAAATTCGTGTCTAAGAAGATTAGAGCAGCTCAACCTACTTTTGAAAGAAAAATCCCCATGAAACCCAAAACCGGTAAAGAACCCTTCCACCAGCAAGCCCAACCTCTGTCATTTACCCTCCTGGACTTCTGGGCCTGGTCCCAGTCTGATCTGACGAATAATACCCTGAGGGGCATTATTGCTGAGTTCATCGTCATGAAGGCCCTGGGCATATCACAGCCCTTCCGGATAGAATGGGACGCCTACGATTTAATAACAGAGACCGGGCTAAAGATTGAAGTCAAATCAGCTGCATACCTACAAAGTTGGCACCAGGAAAAACTTTCGAAAATATCCTTCGGCATAGCACCCACTATTGCATGGGATGCTAAGACAAATACATACGCTACGCAAAAAAAGCGATGGGCAGATTGTTACATTTTTTGCTTGTTACACCATCAAGACAAGTCGAACATCGATCCCTTAAATATGGACCAATGGACTTTTTATGTGTTGCCGACCGCAATATTGGATAAGGAAAAACCTAATCAGGGCACAATTACATTGGGAGTATTACAGAAACTTCAGCCTATTCAATGTCGGTTTGAGAAACTAAAGACTGTTATTCAGGAATTATCAAGAAGCTGATCCTTTTTGATTTAGAGGTATGGGAATAGGATGCAGGAGAAAACATTTTAAACTCCCCTCATCCTTTCCTTTCTCTTAGAATAAGTCAGCCCAAACCCAATCCCCCCACCAACAAGCAACAGCCCTACGACCCACCACCAACTCCCCCCCGCCACAATCGCCCCATCATCTCCAATCACCACAAAACCCGCCCAATAATAAGGATGCAAAGCCGCATTGGAGGCCGTCTCCAGGTACTGCTGCTTCGCAGCACGCAAAGCTTCCGATTTGGAAGCACCCTCCTCCAGCGCCGCATAAAACCCCTGCATCAGCTCAATCGTCGCCTGTCCATCCGCCTTCCAGAGGCTGCTCACCACGCTGGGACAGCCCGCGTAGCGAAAAGCCCGGGCGAGGCTGTAGATGCCCTCGCTTTGTTCGAGCTTGCCATAGCCGCTTTCGCATGCGGCGAGCACAGCCATTTTGGCGTTGAGGTTGAGGTTATAGATCTCGTAGGCGTAGAGGGAGTTGGCGGCGGCGGTGTCATCACCGGCGAAAAGCAGCCTCGCCCGCAGGGGAGAGTACAGATCGGGTTCGCCATGCATGGCGAGGTGCAGGACACTGAAGTCGGGTGCGGCTTCCAAAAAACGTGCTTTGTTGACCTGCTCGCCGGTAAAGGCCGTGCCTCCCATCATCGCGGCGACGGCTTTCGCCTGGGGTTGGTTGTGGACGAGAGACCAGGGGCCGCTATAGGCCGGGGCGAAGGCGGCGACTTCGTTTCTGCGCGCCCTGGGGCGGTAGGGATTGCTGAACAGCAAGGTCGCCGAGTAGGCATAGCGCGTGCTGGTCTCGCGGAAAAAATAGGGGAGATGGCGGTATTGGCGGTCCGCCTGCCGGTCATCCAGCGATGACAAATCGGGGCTGCTGCGCAGCAGCAACTCAAAGGGCAGATAGCTCAGCTGCCCATCGGGAATAAGGATCAGCTGGTCGGGGCTTTTCTCCCCAATCAGCGGCTGCAGGAAGCGGGCAAACAACTGATGGGCAGGCCGTGCAAAAGCCGTTAGTCCCTTCAGGCCCTTTTGCGGCTGTTGCAGGGAGCTGAGGAGCTGCCGGATCTGCTTGTCCAGCAGGCTATCCCGGGGAACTTCATGTACCATGATCCCCTGCCGGTCGATCGCAAATGCATAGACCGCGCTATCCCCCTCAAAAAACGCCAGCAGCATCTGCGAGCCGGAGAGTTGCTGCTGAATTTCTGCCACCTCCACAATCCTGTGGTCATACTTCAATTGATGGTATGCGGGATAGCGCTTTTCCAGCGATTCGCTGAAGCTGCGATATGCCTCTTCTCTGTCAAAGAGAATCTGTCGCCAGCTTGTCAGGCGGGCGCTGTCTGCTGCGGTTTGCTTTTGCTCCGCTTCGAATATTTTATTTTGGTAGAAGGCGATGTCTACCTTGAGGTTGCGCTCCTGTTCGAGCAGGCTGTCGGGGAGGCCGGCGGCGAGTTTGGCGCCTGCGTCTTGGAGGGATTGGAATAATAAGGTCGCCTTATTTCGCTCGCTGAAGGAGAAGGCCTTTTCGAGGTATTGTGGCTCGCCTGTTTTTGCATGCATCATCAGACAGAAGCGGATGGCGCGCTCGTAGATGGGGCGGGATTTTTGGGAGAAGAAGAGCTTGGAGGATTCGTTTTGGAGGCGGTCGCGGGCTTTGTCAACCAGCGAATCCGCAATAAGATAGCACCAGAGGGCGGTGTCGAGGTCGGGTTGTTGTTGGGTTTGGTGGTAGCGGCCGATGTGGGCCTGGGCTTTGCCGTCGAGGATGGGGACGGCGAGGAGGGGGTAGGGGGTGGTGGGGGATTGGGGGGTGAGGGTGAGTTTTTTGAGGGCGGATTGGTAGGTTTGTAGAGCGGAGTCGGGATGGTTGAGGAGGAGGTAGGTGGAGGCGAGAGTCTGATATGCATCCATTAGAAAGTTAATGCTTTCATTTCCTGTGTACTCTTTTTCCCTCAATGCTACTGATATTTTGAAGTCTCTAAGTGCTTTTTCTGTGGAATCAACAAGTAGATAATATTCTCCTTTGATTTGGTGAAGTACTCTGGGACGATAACCGGGTTTGATTTTGGGGAGTTTTTCTATTGCATTGATAAGGATTTTTGCGCTGTCGGGTTGGGCTGTTTTGATGTAGATGAAGGCTAGGGTGTGGAGGCAGTCGTATTCGTGTCTTGTTCCTTTTCCCTTCAAATCGGATGACTCAATAATAGCCAGATTTTTCAAAAAAAGTGATTTCGCATGAAAATAATCTTGAGCGAAAAATAAAGCAGCAGCTAAATTATTGATTTTCAACTGCGTTTGGGGTGCATTTAAACCATAACTACTCATTGAAAGAGTAATTGCTTTTGTTCCTATATTTTTGGCATCTTCATAGTTTCCAATTCTCAAATAATAAGAACTTAAAGAACTGTAAGTATTAGCAAAACTCTTTAAATACTCAATTGTATCCTCTGGAGCAGTAATTGACTTAATTATTTTTAATGACTCATTTGTATAGTCTAAAGCTTTTTGATAGTTGCCCATTCTTGAGTAAAAAATGCCAAGATTTAATGCAGATGATGCGCAATATCCTGGTATTTCTGCTAGATAATTAGTTTTCATTGAGTATGCATAAAATCTGAATTTTTCTTCTTCCTCAATATTATTTAATTTTTGATAAGCGGTTGCAATCCCTTGGTAACAAAGGTTGTATCTTGCTAAATTACATTGGTCAAAGTACTCTTTCGATGCTACTTTTAGAATACTAATAGCTGAGTCTGGTTTAGAAGAAAGGATTTTTACGGCATTCCAAAAAATAGAATCTGTAGCAACTCCAGTATCTCCAATATTTTGACTATTAATAGGAAGGATAAATCCTATATTAATAATCAGGAATACGATAATATTTATTTTCATAATAAATGAAAGTGATCCCAAAGTAAGAATCTTTGGGATCACTTTTATTCACTTTTATTCTTTCACAAATTTCTTAAAAAAATGAGAGTTCTTTGATTCAAGTTCTAATATGTAGATTCCAACTGGCAAATAATCTAGATTGGGAATATGTATTTTCCCTCCAGAGTTTTCAAGTGTGCTTAAAATCTCTTTTTCAATTAATAACCCTCCATGAATATTATGAATTGAAACTTTGTACCAAACTTCCTCTCTAATTGGAATTTTAACATTAAGTGTCTTTCCTACAGGATTGGGACTTATTATTAATTCAGACTCAATTCTATTCCCTGTGCCGCCAAAACGATTTGGAGATGGTAGCCACCATGGGAAATTGTTTACACACCTTGAACCTTCCATAACTTTTTGACTTCTATTATATTTTACCACTGTATTTTGCCCCGAGTTTTGAGTGTAATTTTGTCCTGAGATAAATGAATAACCTACTTCCAAATCAATACTTATTTTCTTGGCCCCATTCAAAGCCACATAAATATCAAACTCGCCTTCCCATCTATTTCTAAAAGGATTTTCATGAAGTAATCTTTGCCAGCCACTAGAAAGAGGGTAATTTGATTTATTTTGCAGAGTAGAAAAGTCAATTGTAGTATAGCTCAGCGGATTATTACTAGAATCATAAGCCAATATTCTAATGAAATATTCCCATGGATTTAATTTCCTTAGAATACTATCTGGATTGAACTTTAATTTAAAAGCGATTATTCCAACACTAGAATCCCTATCATGGACATGGAAACAATTTTTCATGTTACTTTCATCCTTTCTGCTTACGGAGTCATCAATAGTCCCAAAATTGTACGTTTTTTTGCCATTAACATAAATTACTTTTATCGTTTGAAAATTGTAATTAATAACATTAAATGGGGCAACCAAAGAGTCTAAACAGTTTGGACAATCTTCATCATTTGCTGTAAATAGTTGTTCTTGAGCATAACTCCTATTAGAGATAGATAAGGTAGTACACAAAATAAGAAGTAATAGGGTAAGTAAATTTGTTTTTTTCATGATTACTATTTAGTTAATTTTAAAAATATAATTTTGGTTTGAGGTTTTGAAGTACATGTACAAAGAATTCTTACATAGATGACTTTTTTAATTAAAATCAATAGCTGTTATTATCTATAAATTGAATTCATTGTTATTAGACGCATTCCCCTAGCTCCTATCAACACTTTCTCTAGAAATACTCAAAAAAAGAATATATAGCACTAGAATTAGCCAATAAGATATTGAACAACAAGGCTTTACATATTATGAAAACATTTTCTGTTTTACTTTTTCTTCTGGTCCCAAAATTATTTTTTGCCCAAAATGAGGATGTAACATTTATATACCTCGATACAATACACTTACATAACAATGATGAATATTTTTCATTTTTATTCGACATAAAATTTCATCATGATGGAATTAATGAAAAATATATTGTCAATGTTGTTGAATTTAAAACATTGCTATCAAGTGGTGAAGTTCAGCGATTAAAAAAAAATAAAATAAGTATCCATGAGTATGTCTCCCAATATTCTTATATCAGCACTATGCCTCTAGAATTTGAAAATAATTTATTTGAGAAATTTCAGATAAGGAGAATTACGCCGATATCCATTTTTTCAAAAATAATATCTGAAAAGAGTGAGAGGACAAATTATGTTATTTTGAATTGTAGCTACTTTAAAGAGTTTAAAGATGTAGAAAAAGAGCTAATTAACTTAAATGCTGAGATTTTGGAGCATAATCGAAATTACTCGGTTCTGAAAATCAAAATCCATCGGAGTAGAATAAAAGAATTGTTAGCCCTTTCTGTTATCAAGTTTGTGGAAGAATCCCATCCCCCATCAAATGAAAACCATGTTAGCAGAGGAACTCTTGGTGGTTATAGTATCTCAAATGGAATCGGGTTAATAAATAAATATGACGGAGGCGGTGTCAATTTAGCGATTAATGATTCAGATGGGATTGGAGATCACATTGATTTCTCGGGAAGGATAAAGTTTGTCAATGACCGCGAGGATAGCCATGCTACCCACATTTCAGGTATTTTGGGTGGAGCTGGAAATTTAAATCCTCTGCATCAGGGATTTGCGAGTCAAGCAGATTTGTTTTCCTATGGAAATTCATCAGCATATGGGGATTTTCCATTCATCTATACCGAAAAAGGGATTCGAATAATTAATACATCCCAAAATGACGGCTGCAATGTATACACAACTTTGAGTAACAGGGTAGACCTAGAATCTAAAAATCTTCCCGGACTACTGTTTATTTTTTCGGCTGGAAATCAAGCTGCAAATGGATGCCCTGGCATTTCAGGAGCATGGTATTCAATTACTGGGGGTGACAAAATGGGCAAAAACGTCATCACCGTCGGAAACCTAACCTCCACCGACGAAATCAACTCCACTTCCAGCAAAGGTCCCGCCAACGACAACCGAATAAAACCCGATATTTGCGCCATGGGAACAGGCATCGTATCCTGTGACCTGAATAACACCTATTCCACCAAAAGCGGTACTTCCATGGCGGCGCCAGCAATCTCGGGTTTGACTGCCTTGATGATGCAAGCTTACAAAGAAACACATGGAGGGCAAGAGCCTGATGGTGGACTGATGAAAGCGATCCTCCTGAATACGGCTACCGACCTGGGCAATGAAGGGCCGGACTTTACCTACGGCTGGGGAAAAGCCAACGGCTTGAGGGCGATTCAGGCCATAGAAGCGGACCGCTTCAGAGACAGCACGATCAGCCATGGCGAAACGCATTTGATTGATCTTGAAATTCCTGCAGGAGTAGAAAAAGCGCGCATCATGCTTTACTGGACGGATAAAGAAGGCAGCCCGATGGCTGCGAAAGCTTTGGTAAACAACCTGGATTTGAGGCTGCTTGATACAGTTGGGAACAGCTATTTGCCCTGGGCACCAGATCCGGGCCCCAATGCCACGGGTGCACAAATCGCACAGCCAGCACAGAAAGGAGTCGACACGCTCAATAATGTTGAACAGGTGGAGATCATCCGACCGCAGGCTGGGACATACCAAATTGAAATCAAAGGAACCAAAATCCCTTTTCCTCAGCAGAAATATTTCATTGTATATGAATGGATAAAAGATGAAATAACCATTTTGTTTCCTGCCGGAAAAGAATCCTTGCTCCCTAATGAATCTCATATTATCCGATGGGATGCCCCTACAGATTCGAATGCCACATTTGATATTCATTACACCTTGGACAATGGGCGAAATTGGACACAAATAGGTGCCAATATCCCGGCTACTCAACGATATTACTTTTGGAATACGCCGCAGGCCATAAGCGGACAAGCCCGCGTCCGCGTCACCCGCGGCCCACAATCCTCCGAAAGCCAGGCCAACTTCACCCTCATCGAAACCCCCGCCAACATCCAGTTCGCCCGCGTCTGCCAGGACTTCGTCACGCTGACCTGGGACGCCGTCCCCGGCGCCACCGCCTACGACATCTTCGTCCTCGGCGAAAAGTACATGGACTCCGTCGGCACGACGACCCACACCTTCTTCGAACCGAAGATCCGCTACCAGAACGAAAACTGGTTTTCGGTGCGGGCCCGGGGGGATAGTGGTATCGTCGGGCGACGGGCGATCGCGGTGAAGCAAGACGCAGGCATGCTGATGAGTTGTGCAGGCGTAGCGCCCACTGCCAACTTCATCCTGGATACGGTCTTGTGCGACAGCCAGTGGGTCTTTCTGCAGGACCGGAGCGGCAAATCGCCCGACAGCTGGCAGTGGACCGTCATTCCGTCGGCAGGCGTCAGCTTTATCCAAAATACCGCTGACAGCAGCGCGAATCCGGTGATCAGCTTTGCTGATACGGGCCGCTACCAGATCACCCTCAAGGCCATCAGCCAGTTTGGCGCCGACTCTATCACGCAGACCCTGCGTATCACATCCTGCATCACCGCCCATGCACCCGCATTTGAGCCCTTTTCCCTCCAGGTCACTCCCAACCCCAATACAGGCATTTTCCAGCTGCGGATGGAAGGGCAGTTGAGCGGGTGGTATCAGCTCGAGTTGCTTGATTTGCAGGGGAAGAAGCTGTTGGAGCGAAGCTTTCATGCGCAAGCGGAGCAGCTGGTGCAGGAAATTGATGTGCGGGAGCTAAGTGGCGGGGTCTATTTTTTGCGGGTGGGAGATGGCAGGCGGGCTGTGGTGCGGAAGTTGATTTTGCGGTAAGTGGGAATGCGTTCTACTAAACTCCATAGCTGATGTAAAGCAGTTTTTTCAAGCCTGAATTCGGAGCGATTTTTTCCTAATTTGTCCTTGTATTTTCATGCAAGCCAAATGAACAATTCCGTATACCTCCTTATCTGTTTCCTCCTGATTTTGGGTCCCATTGCCAGGGGGCAAATTGCTTTGCATAAAGCTAACCTGATTAATAACCATCTTGATGAAGGGTTGCGGTTTGGTGGATCTGGGGTGAAAGTTTTGGTAAGAGATGAAGGTTTCATCGGACCTCATATAGATTTCAAAAACCGGGTAACCTCTAACTCAAATTTGCCTTCAGGTGCTCCAGATCATCATGAGGATGTAGTGACAGGCTGTATTGGGGGAGGAGGAAATTTGGACCCTATGATTATTGGACTTGCACCTGAAGCAATTATTCATGTTATAAGGTATTCCCGGAACTTTAATGATTCTACCCTATATTTTCATAAAAATAAAGGATTCCTCATTACAAATAGTTCCTGGGGGGAAAATTGCAATGAAGGCTATACAAACAGGTCCGCTACGGTAGATAAGCAGTTATTTGAGAATCCAATCCTCATGCATGTTTTTTCAGCTGGCAATGCGGGAGTTTCTGATTGTGGTTATGGTGCTGGGCCTGGTTATGGAAATATTGAAGGAGGACATTTAGCGGCAAAAAATGCGATAGCTGTGGGATCAGTTTCTGTCTTATCCTTTTTAAGTGGTTTTAGTAGCCGAGGACCTACAGCTGACAAAAGGCTTAAACCAGACATGCTTGCTATGGGCGAGGATTATCAAACAACTTTTCCGCCAAATACATATCAAACAAGAAACGGCACCTCCTACGCCGCTCCCGCCGTAGCCGGCATAATGGCCCAACTCTACCAGGCCTACAAAGAAATGCACAACGGCACCAATCCCCCCTCCGCCCTCATCAAAGCCATCATGTGCAACACCGCCGAGGACCTCGGCAACCCCGGCCCGGACTACAGCCACGGCTTCGGTCTGGTACATGCCGGCAGAGCCTACGAATCCCTCCGGGATCGCCAATATATCGCGGACAGCCTGCCCCAACTGGGCAGCCACAGCCACAACCTGACAATCCCAACAGGCATCTCCGAAGCACGCATCATGCTCTACTGGCCGGATAAAGAAGCCGCACCCGGCGCGACGAAAGCACTCGTCAATGACCTCGATATCACCCTGACCGATTCGGCAGGAACGGTTTTTCAACCCCTGGTGCTGGACCCAACGCCAATCCTCGCACGCCTCAGAGCCAATGCTGTCCCCGGCACGGACACCCTCAACAACATCGAACAAATCGTTCTCAAAAACCCCGCCCCCGGCACCTACCAAATACATGTCAACGGCAGCATCATGCCATTGGGCAAAGTCGGCTACTACCTCACCTACTACTTCTTCAAAGACACCCTCCAACTCACCTTCCCCCTCGGCGGGGAAGCCTTCCGCCCCAGCGAAGACCTCATCCTCCGCTGGGACGCCTACAGCGACACCGGCGCCTTCGATATCGACTACACCCTCGATGACGGCCGCAGCTGGACCCCCATCGCCTCCAACGTCAGCGGCGCCCTCCGCTACCAGACCTGGCAAACGC
The DNA here is from genome assembly GCA_030430205.1 of Bacteroidia bacterium. Classification (GTDB taxonomy): domain Bacteria; phylum Bacteroidota; class Bacteroidia; order J057; family J057; genus JAUIGE01. The sequence continues at coordinate 22,631 of JAUIGE010000017.1, forward strand.
CAGCCCAAATCTCCGGACAAGCCCGCGTCCGCGTCCGCCGCGGTCCACAATCCTCCGAAAGCCGCGCCAACTTCACCCTCATCGAAACCCCCATCAACATCCAATTCGCCCGCGTATGCCAGGATTTCATTAGCCTGACATGGGACGCCGTCCCGGGCGCCACCGCCTACGACATCTACGTCCTCGGCGAAAAGTATATGGACTCCGTCGGCACGACCACCAACACCTTCTTCGAACCGAATATCCGCTACCAGAACGAAAACTGGTTTTCGGTGCGCGCCCGGGGGGATAGTGGTATCGTCGGGCGACGGGCGATCGCGGTAAAGCAAGACGCAGGCATGCTGATGAGTTGTGCAGGCGTAGCGCCCACTGCCAACTTCATCCTGGATACGGTCTTATGCGACAGCCAGTGGGTGTTTTTGCAGGACCTGAGCCTGAAGTCTCCTGATAGCTGGGAATGGCAGGTTTCGCCGGCGGCGGGCATCTCTTTTGTACAGCAAACCTCCGATACCAGCTCCAACCCGATTCTTAGTTTTGCCGATACGGGAACCTATCAGGTCACGCTGAAAGTGGTCAATCAATTTGGGGTTGATTCGGTAACTCAGGCCCTGCATTTTACAGGTTGTAGTGTGGCTATCGAACGTCCGCTCAAACAAGTGACGGTTGAGGTGAGTCCCAACCCCACTTCCGACAGGCTCCGCCTCCGGCTGACGGGCAGACTGAAGCCTGTTTATCAGGTTGAGCTGATCGATATGTTGGGGAAGCGGGTGCTGAGCCACAGGCTGACTCGCCAGGGGAATATGCTGGAGGCAGAACTACAGCTTCAGGATTTGCCTGCGGGGATTTATTTTTTGAGCGTTGAGGATGGAGTGACGCGCCAGGTGCTGAAGGTGGTGAAGTGGTAGGCGGAAAATGATTATTTCCTAAATTGGTCATCTTTCAAGTCATTTTTTCAAAAAGGCTTAGGAACAGCAGATGAACAAATACATAATAATAACAATTTTGCTTTCATGGATTTCTCATGATAAGATAATTTCTCAAAATTTGCTTTTTTATGACCAAAAAGAAACCCGCGCTATTGATGGTATTTATCCTGAAAAGAATTTCTTCCGAATTAGCTTTAATTATATCCCTTCCCTTAAGTTTAGGCAAGAATTAGAGCAAAATGGATTGAAGCTGCACTATTATCTTGAAGAGAACACTTACTTAGGATCATTGCCTTTAGGTGCGGGGGATTACCTCCTTCGTTTTGATGAAGTTCAGTCGGTTAAGCCATTTTCGTATGAGGAAAAACTATTTCTTGACCAAACGAAACTTGACTCTTTGTCTTCAGAAAACCTGATTGAAGTAATCGTTTCTTTTAGAGAGGATATTTCAACTTCAGATCTAAAATCATATTTAGATGGGAATCAGTATGAGATTATTTACCTTTCTCCTCACCATCATTTTGGCATTATAGGAGTTTCAAAAAAAAGTTTAGAAAGAATAATACAATTACCATTTGTGATATCAATAAGTGATGTTCCCGTTTTTGAAAATCACAATTTAGTAAGCCGGACTTCCATTAAATCAAATCTCATTTGCGATCAATCTTTTTCAGGCTGTTTTATGGGAAATGAGGTTAAGATTGGGATTAATGACGATGATTTTTTCAATTATCACCATATTGACTTTGCCAACCGAAACTTCTGGGGACCAGGAAATCTTCAGAATGGCTCTGCTGTAGTTAGGCAGCATGCTTCTCATGTTGCGGGAACAGTTGGTGGTGCTGGTAATTTAAATCCTCTTTATTCTGGTTTTGCTGCGGGAAGTGATTTATTTGCCTTTCGGGCAAGATCTATCAATGGAATTGTGTTTGAAAATATCCCCCAAAGTGTAGCGAAAGGGATATCTTTGACACAGACATCATTAGGGCTGGTTTGCGATCCTCCAAACCTCATTTTACCATTTGTTTACGATGTGAATTCTCAGGCTGTAGATTGGGATATGTATGACTATTCAGGCCTTTTACATGTATTTTCTGCGGGCAATTTCGGTTTGGTTGATGTGACTCCTTGTGAAGGTGTTGGTGTGGGCTGGAGAAGTATTACAGGTGGATATCAAATGGGTAAAAACATCATCGCGGTTGGGAATCTTACTCATACGGATGAAATAAATCCTTCTTCCAGCCGAGGGCCTGCAATAGATAATCGTATCAAGCCAGATATTTGCGCAGTTGGGACAGATGTTACTTCAACAGATGTGACCCAAGGCTATTTTACGCTAAGCGGAACTTCCATGGCTGCTCCAGCGATTACAGGCTTACTTGCCCAAATGACTGAAGCCTTTAAGAGCTACCATAATTATCAGCCTGATGGAGGCTTACTAAAAGCGCTCTTATTGAATTCCGCAGATGACTTAGGAAATAAAGGGCCAGACTACACCTATGGATGGGGAAAAGCAAATGGTCGAAAATTCCTTGATGCAATTCAAAAGTATCATTTCCAGGATAGTCTGATCGACCATAATGAAGTGCAGCAAATTGACCTTTGGATACCAGAAGGTGTCAAAGCAGCCCGGATCATGCTTTATTGGACAGACTATCCTGCGATGGTAAACTCAACCAAAAACCTGGTAAACGATCTGGATTTACTTGTTTCAGATTCAGCATCCAACAATTTCTTCCCATGGAAATTAGATCCAGGGGCAAATCCAACGGTTTCTTCTATTCAATTACATGCCACAAAAGGCATTGATACCCTAAACAATGTAGAGCAGGTCGAAATAGAGAATCCCATTCCAGGAACATATACAATTGAAGTCAAAGGGACAAGCGTTCCTATGGGTCCTCAAAATTACTTCCTGGTATATCAGTTTGAAAAAGACACCCTCCAACTCACCTTCCCCCTCGGCGGGGAAGCCTTCCGCCCCAGCGAAGACCTCATCCTCCGCTGGGACGCCTACAGCGACACCGGCGCCTTCGATATCGACTACACCCTCGATGACGGCCGCAGCTGGACCCCCATCGCCACCGGCATCAGCGGCGCGCTCCGCTACCAGACCTGGCAAACGCCAGCCCAAATCTCCGGGCAGGCCCGCGTCCGCATCACCCGCGGCCCCCAACTCTCCGAAAGCCGCGCCAACTTCACCATCATCGAACCCCCCGCCAACATCCAATTCGCCCGCGTCTGCCAGGACTTCGTCACGCTGACCTGGGACGCCGTCCCCGGCGCCACCGCCTACGACATCTTCCTCCTCGGCGAAAAGTACATGGACTCCGTCGGCACGACCACCAATACCTTCTTCGAACCGAAGATCCGCTACCAGGATGAAAACTGGTTTTCGGTGCGGGCCCGGGGCGATAGCGGCATAGTCGGTCGGCGAGCGATCGCTGTGAAGCAGGACGCAGGCATGCTGCTCAATTGCGCAGGCGTAGCGCCCACTGCCAACTTCATACTGGATACTGTCTTGTGCGACAGCCAGTGGGTCTTTTTGCAGGACCGGAGCGGCAAATCGCCCGACAGCTGGCAGTGGACCGTCATTCCGTCGGTAGGTGTTAGCTTTATCCAGAATACCGCTGACAGCAGCGCGAATCCGGTGATCAGCTTCGCTGATACGGGCAGCTACCAGATCACCCTCAAGGCCATCAGCCAGTTTGGCTCCGATTCTATCACGCAGACTGTGCGTATCACATCCTGCAACACCGCCAATGCACCCACTTTCGAGCCCTTTTCCCTCCGGATCATTCCCAACCCCAATGCAGGCATTTTTCAGCTGCGGATGGAAGGGCAGTTGAGCGGGTGGTATCAGCTCGAGTTGCTTGATTTGCAGGGGAAGAAGCTGTTGGAGCGAAGCTTTCAGGCGCAAGCTGAGCAGCTGGTGCAGGAGGTTGATGTGCGGCAGCTAAGTGGTGGGGTGTATTTTTTGCGGGTGGGAGATGGCAGGCGGGCTGTGGTGCGGAAGTTGATTTTGCGGTGAGAGGGGAATGCGTTCTACTAAACTCCATAGCTGATGTAAAGCAGTTTTTCCAAGCCTGATTCCGGAGCCAATTTTTTTTTTAAAAGGGAAGGTATGTCTTTCGTGAATTTTACAATATTCGCACCTGTGATCAGCCCTTTTTGCTACTTCAATTCTAACCTTTTCGGAAATATATTTACTCATAACCGCCTTGAGCTTCAGCTTTAATCTTTGCCAATCTGAATAGTCGCTCAAGGACGATAAAGTGATTTAATTCGTCTTTTTCGGCTGCTTCAATATCTTGATGTTTTTGTTTTTCAACCAAAAAGTTAAAACGCGTTTGCATTTCGTCCGAAGGGCGAAGAGCTGCAATTTTTTTGGGTTCGAGTAAGGCGATCAGGTCTGCCACCTGGTCATATACATGATAGATCGTTTTCATACTTCACGTTAATTACATTCGTATTCCCATCAAAATGGCTCCTGAGAAATTCTGAACCCTCATTCACAGGCAAGTGATTTGGAACAAAAGCATTATTTAAACGGGTTTTATGGTTAATGTGTTTGAAGGAACAAACGGTCGTCGAGATGCTAAAGGAGAAGCTCAAGATCCTGGAGTGGGAAAGGATCTTTGATGCCAAAACGATGAGCTGCTCATAGAGCTTGAGGTTATACAACTCGTAGGCATAGAGCGGAGCAGTATCCGCCGTCTCATCGCCAGCAAAAATCAAACGCGCCCGAAGTGAGGAATAAAGATCTGATTCAGCATGCATGGCCATGTGAAGGATGCGGTAATCGCCCGCCAGACTTTCAGCCTATGCCTGGTTGCTGGCCAGGAACCTTTGATATCAACCATTTGGGCGCTGGTATTTATTTTATGAGGATTGATGATGGAAGACAGCGGCAGGTTGTAAAGGTTGTGAAAAAGTAAGGTACTTTTATGGGGTTTTCCTTTCTAATTTATTGACCAAAACCATCATCAGATAAACCCATGAAGTTTCCTTTCGTTCCTTTATCCATCCGCTTTATCGTGATTTTCAGTCTGTTTTGGAGTTCAATTCATCAATCTGCTACTGATTTTCCTAAATTATTTGAACATCACGCTTTTAAGCTCTCCGAAAAATCCAACTCCATCCATCGCTCTAATGTCATCAAGGGTATGGGGAATATAGCATCCAGGGTTACAGGAGAAGGGGTGAAAGTCATGATAAGAGATGAAGGGACAATAGGGCCCCATATTGATTTTAAAGGTAGGGTTACCAACCTTATTTCAAGATCAGGTGGTCCTGACCACCATGAAGATTTGATTGCTGGCTGTATTGCCGGAGCTGGAAATTTGGATCCAACAATATCAGGAATGGCCCCTCATGCATTGCTTTTTGCAGTCACATATACAGATCATTTTTCTGGGCTTGACACCACATTGGGTATGCACAAATATCAAAATGTGATGATTTCTAACTCTTCTTATGGAGATTTGACAGCCCCCTGCAATGGCGATTATAATCAATTTGCAAGTACAGTAGATAAACAACTTTTTGAAAACCCTAGTTTAATGCATGTTTTTGCAGGAGGAAATGAGGGAAATGAAGACTGTGGATATGTGCGAGGCTTTGGAAATATGGCAGGCGGACATTTGATAGCTAAAAATGCAATTGCAGTAGGTAGTGTGTCTCCCTTATCGGTTGTGAGTTGGTTTAGTAGCCGTGGACCTGGCAAGGATAAAAGACTTAAGCCTGATTTAGTTGCTATGGGAGAAGACTATAACACAACTTTTCCGCCAAACACTTATGACGTTGCTGTAGGGACTTCCTTTGCTGCTCCCGCAGTGGCCGGCATCATGGCCCAACTCTACCAGGCCTACAAAGAACTCCACAGCGGCATCAATCCGCCTTCAGCCCTTATCAAGGCCCTGATGTGCAACACCGCAGAAGATCTGGGCAATCCCGGCCCAGACTACAAGCATGGCTTCGGCCTCGTACATGCAGGCAGGGCCTATGAATCCCTTAAAAACCAACAATATCTTTCAGATAGCCTGCAGGTATCTGCTACGCATACCCACAACCTGCAAATCCCCGCAGGCATCTCAGAGGCCAGAATCATGTTATATTGGCCTGATAAGGAAGGAATGCCAGGCGCTGCCAAAACGCTCATCACAGATTTGGATGTCAGCCTGACAGATACAGCGAACCAGACCTATTTGCCGCTCGTCCTCGATCCAACGCCCAATCTCACCAACCTTAACCGAAATGCGCAGCCAGGAATAGATACCCTGAATAATATCGAACAGATCGTTCTGAAAAATCCGCAAGCCGGCAGCTACCAAATCCATGTTGATGGCACGAGCATGCCTGTGGGAAAAACAGGTTATTACCTGAGCTGGTTCTTTTTTAAGGATGAGCTTCAGGTCACCTTCCCTTATGGTGGCGAAGCCTTCGCTCCGCAGGAAGATGTCATCATCCGATGGGATGCATATAGTGACACAGGGACATTTGATGTTGATTATAGCCTGAATAATGGCCGAAATTGGACAAGTATTGCCACCGGCGTCAATGGTGCGCTGCGCTATCAATTGTGGCAAACGCCAGCCCAGATATCGGGTCAGGCCCGCATCCGCGTGACACGCGGTACACAAACCTCTGAAAGCCAGCAAAACTTTACGATCATCGAAAGTCCGGATAATCTGCAATTCGCAAGGGTGTGCCAGGACTTTGTCAGCCTGACATGGGATGCCGTAACAGGCGCCACTTCTTACGATGTCTTTGTGCTGGGCGAAAAATATATGGATTCTGTGGGCTCAACCAGCAATACCTTTTTTGAACCAAAAATCCGATACCAGAATGAAAACTGGTTTTCCGTCAGGGCCAGGGGGGATAGTGGAATTGTTGGTCGTAGGGCGATTGCGGTAAAGCAGAATCCTGGGATTTTGCTTAATTGTGCTGGTGTGGCTCCGACGGCGCTTTTTAGCGTGGATACCGTCATTTGTGATAGCCAATTCGTCTTCCTGCGAGATCATAGCCTCAAATCACCAGATAATTGGTCGTGGTCCGTTTCTCCTGCTCAAGGTGTTAGCTATATTCAAAATACATCGAATAGCAGCAGGCATCCCATTTTGAGCTTTGTTGATACGGGCACATATCAGATTTCTTTACAGGTTGCCAGCCAATTTGGAATGGACTCATCCACACAAACTGTCCTTATCAAAAGCTGTAATACACCCATTGAAAATGATTTTGGCAAAACTGCCATTTCCGTCTTTCCCAATCCTAATAATGGGGTCTTTCGACTTAAAATAGAAGGGAAAGCCCCTGCAACCTACCAAATAGAATTAATTGATTTGCAAGGGAAAAGCGTGCATCGCTTTCAATTGACCAGCTCAGGAAATCGGGTGGATCAAACTTTTGATTTCAGCCATTTGGTGGCTGGTATTTATTTTATGAGAATTGATGATGGGAGACAGCGGCAGGTTGTTAAGGTTGTGAAAAAGTAAGAGGGTTCGATGGTACATGCTAAAAGCAGAATTGATAATTTTAAAACAGTAATTATCCGTCTATTAAAGATGTAGCATACCATCCAGATTCAAAATGAAAGTCGCTGTATTCTTCCCACTTTTATTCTTTTTTCATCTAGCCCCCCTTTCATCCCAGGTAGCACTGCATAGATCCAATTTGATAAACTCCTTTTTAACAAATGGGTTGAAATATGATGGCGCAGGAATAAAAGTAGTAGTCAGGGATGATGGCTCTGTAGGGCCACACATAGATTTCAATGGTCGATTAGAAAATATTTATCAGAACCACTTAGGGCCGCATCACAGCGATTTAGTTGCTGGTTGTATCGCTGGTTATGGAAATGTTAATCCTGAAATAAATGGGATGGCACCAGGTTCTGATTTAATCATCTGGGCATTTCCAGATACCTTCGGATCCCGTTTTGATTCAACCCTTGTTTTTCATAAAAAGTATCAGGCTATGATCACCAACACATCATTTGCCGACCAAACGGCGATTTGTAATGGAGGATATAACATAAATGCTGCTACGGTAGATAGACAATTGTATGAGAATCCGAATCTGATCCATGTTTTTGTAGCTGGAAATGCAGGGACTAGAGATTGTGGCTATGGTGCAGGGTCAAGTTTTGGGAATATTGAAGGAGGCCATATGAGTGCGAAAAATGGCCTTGCTATTGGGTCTGTTTCGCATTTTTCGATTCTAAGTCCTTTTAGTAGCAAAGGCCCTACAATTGATGGCAGGCTAAAGCCAGATTTATTAGCTTTAGGAGAAGACTATACATCTACATTTCCTGCTCACAATTACCAAACAAATGATGGTACCTCCCTTTCTTCCCCTGCCGTCGCCGGCATCCTCGCCCAACTCTACCAGGCCTACAAAGAACTCCACAACGGCACCAACCCCCCCTCCGCCCTCATCAAAGCTGTCATGTGCAACACCGCCGAGGACCTCGGCAACCCCGGCCCGGACTACAGCCACGGCTTCGGCCTGGTTCACGCAGGAAGGGCCTACGAATCCCTCCGGGATCGCCAATATATCGCGGACAGCCTGCCCCAACTGGGCAGCCAAAGCCACAAGCTGGAAATCCCAGCTGGCATCTCCGAAGCACGCATCATGCTCTACTGGCCAGATAAAGAAGCCGTACCCGGCGCAACGAAAGCACTCGTCAATGACCTCGATATCACCCTGACCGATTCGGCAGGAACGGTTTTTCAACCCCTGGTGCTGGATCCAACGCCAGTCCTCGCACGCCTCAGAGCCAATGCCGTCCCCGGCACGGACACGCTCAATAACATCGAACAAATCGTTCTCAAAAACCCCGCCCCCGGCACCTACCAAATACATGTCAACGGCAGTGTGATGCCATTGGGCAAAGTCGGCTACTACCTCACCCACTACTTCTTCAAAGACTCCCTCCAACTCACCTTCCCCCTCGGTCACGAAGCCTTCCGCCCCAACGAAGACCTCATCCTCCGCTGGGACGCCTACAGCGACACCGGCACCTTCGACATCGACTACACCCTCGACAACGGCCGTAGCTGGACCCCCATCGCCACCGGCATCAGCGGCGCCCTCCGCTACCAAACCTGGCAAACGCCAGCCCAAATCTCCGGGCAAGCCCGCGTCCGCATCACCCGCGGCCAGCAAGTCTCCGAAAGCCGCGCCAACTTCACCATCATCGAAACCCCCGCCAACATCCAATTCGCCCGCGTCTGCCAGGATTTTGTCACGCTGACATGGGATGCAGTGCAGAGCGCCACCGCCTACGACATCTTCGTCCTCGGCGAAAAGTACATGGACTCCGTCGGCACGACGACCCACACCTTCTTCGAACCGAAGATCCGCTACCAGAACGAAAACTGGTTTTCGGTGCGGGCCCGGGGGGATAGTGGTATCGTTGGGCGGCGGGCTATCGCGGTAAAGCAAGAAGCGGGCACGCTGGTCAATTGCGCAGGCGAAGCGCCCACTGCCAACTTCATACTGGATACTGTCTTCTGCGACAGCCAGTGGGTATTTCTGCGGGACCGGAGCCTGAAGTCTCCTGATAGCTGGCAGTGGACCGTCATTCCGTCGGCAGGCGTCAGCTTTATCCAAAATACCGCTGACAGCAGCGCGAATCCGGTCATCAGCTTTGTTGATACAGGCAGCTACCAGATCACCCTCAAGGCCATCAGCCAGTTTGGCTCAGATTCTAGCACGCAGACCGTGCGCATCACATCCTGCAACACCGCCAATGCACCCGCTTTCGAGCCCTTTTTACTCCAGGTCATTCCCAACCCCAATACAGGCATTTTCCAGCTGCGGATGGAAGGGAAGTTGAGCGGGAGGTATCAGGTCGAGTTGCTTGATTTGCAGGGGAAGAAGCTGTTGGAGAAATCGCTCTCAGCCCAGGGGGAGCTGTTGGTGGAGGATGTTGATGTGCGGGGTCTGGCTGGTGGGCTGTATTTCCTGCGGGTGGGAGACACCAAAGGCTTTGTGGTGAAGAAGCTGATTCTTCAATGACAAAGGCATTGCCTTTTGCAGGCAGATCACGCAGATTTGTAGCACAAAGAAAATAGTCCCCATCCTCTCAATCTGCACATCTGCTAATTTGCTAATCCTCTTCCCTCCATGCCATACTGGACCGCCTACTTCATCGCATTCATCTCCATCCTCCTCTTCCAGCTTATCTTCACGCTGGGGCTGGGAGCGATCACGCGTAAGCGGTCTTTTCTGTACTATTCGGGTTTTTTGCTGATGATGTGCCTGTACAACTACCTGCGCTTCGGGGAGGTGCATCAGGGCTGGATGGGGCCGGAGGATGTCTTGCTGCGGGTAGCGGCGATTTTCCCCTTTTTGGCTTATTATTTCTACTTCCGCTTTATCCGTGATTTTTTGGATTTGCGGCAATTGTCGCCTGCGCTGGCGCGCCTGGCGCGCTACCTGGAGTGGGGATCGCTGGCATATCTGCCGGTCTTTTTTGTACTGATGCAGGCGGAGGAGCTGCGGGTGATTGCCTACTTCATCATCGCCAGTGGCCTGGCTGTGGGCACCCTGGTCCTGCAGTTGCGCATGTTGGGCTTTCGCTCCATGCTGATCCGGCTGATCCAATGGGGCAGCCTCTTTTACTTTTTGGGTATGATGACGGGTTTTGTCAGCAAAGCGATGGCTTCGCTGCAAGGAGGGGACCAGGGGAGGATCGAAATCGACTATATGTCGCTGGGTTTGCTGGCTGAAACCATCTTCTTTGCCCTGGCGCTGGCTTACAAGCTGCGCCAGGAGGCGCAGGAAAAGCAACATGCACAGGAGCGTGCCTTTGGTCAGCTGCAAAAAATACAGGAGCTGGGCACCAGCCTCCAGGAGGTGCGCGACAAGATCGCCCGCGATCTACACGATGACATCGGTTCCACCCTGGGAACCATCTCCCTGCTGGGCGCTTTGGCCAGTGAGCAGATCAGCCCGGAGCATCCGGCTACCCCGCTGGTGGCTCGTATGGGCGAGTATGCCCGCAGCATGGGCGAATCCATGAACGACGCCATCTGGGCCCTCAACTCCCACAACGATAAAGCCGAGGCGCTCATCAAGCACATGAAAGACTTTGCCGCCGTGCTGCTCACAGGAGCTGGAATCTCCTTTCGTTTTGACAGCAGTGAACGCTGGAAGGCACAAGAGCTTTCGATGGCGCTGCGCAAAAACGTTTTTTTGATCTACAAAGAAAGCCTCTACAATATCGTGCGCCACGCCCAGGCCAGCGAGGTGGAGATTTGCCTGGAGGACAACCAGCAAGGCTTGTGGATGAATATCTCCGACAATGGCAAGGGCCTTGCCGATACCCACAGCCATAGCGGCAACGGCCTGCGCAATATGCGCAAGCGCGCAGAGGAGTCGGGCCTTCAGCTGGAATTGGTCAGCAGTGAAAAGGGAGGGCTGATGGTCAGATTAGGAATAAAAGGTTTGAGTAGAAGCTAATAGTACAAAAGAGCTTATCTTATAAGCAGATTTCGAAATAACCCTCGTACTTGAACTCAAACTCAAACTCAAACTCATCCTCCTCCCCCCCCTTTTGAGGGATGCACCCCTCACAAATCTCTCCTAAATTAGCGCGATGAATAATCCCCCCATCCGAGTCAGCATCTTCGATGATCACGCTCCCCTGAGAGAGGCCCTCAAGCTCCTGCTCAATGGCACGGCAGGCTATGTCGTCGGTGGGGTTTATGGTGATCCCACCGATCTTGCGCACAAGATAAGCGAAAGCCAGCCACAGGTCGTCCTCATGGACATCTCCATGCCCGAGCGCAACGGCATAGATGCCGTGAAGGAAATGAAGCAGCTTTTCCCCGAAATCCAGGTGCTGATGCTGACGGTATTTGAAGATGAAGAGCGCATATTTCAGGCGCTCTGCGCAGGAGCAAGTGGGTATTTGCTGAAAAATACCCCTCCGCTGCAACTCCTCCAGGCCATACAGGAGGTCCATGAAGGAGGTGCACCCATGTCCCCTTCCATTGCCCGCAAAACGCTCCGCCTGCTCCAACAGTTTGGAGGCCAGCCTGCGGCCTCTTCCTACCAGCTCACGCCCCGTGAGATCGAAGTACTGGCCCAGCTCACCAAAGGTTTTTCCACCAAAATGATCGCCGCAGAACTCGGCATCACCTACGAGACCGTGCGCTCTCACCTCAAAGTCATTTACGATAAGCTACATGTCGCTTCCATGACGGAAGCCGTCGCCAAGGCGCTCAAAGAGCGACTTATTTAGTTGGCAGTAGGCAGTAGGCAGTAGGCAGTATGCAGTAGGCAGTATGCAGTAGGCAGTAGGCAGTATGCAGTAGGAGTCTAATTACTGCCAACTGCCAACTGCCAACTGTCACCTGCCACCTGCCAACTGCCACCCCCCCTTTTCTGGGGATGCAACTTGCTGCAAAATGCAGGAGCTTTGGCTGATGATGTTGATAAACCAGCATCGCTAAGTAGGCCAACGGCCATGAAATCCTACCTCTTAACAGACAAAAAGATGAAAAAAAACATCCTCTCCAACAGCATTTACCTCATTCTATTCGCAGCCTTTTTTCTCCTGATGGAAAATGATACCCTCGCCCAGCGTACACAGGGCACCTGGACAGCCAAAGATACCATGGGCTCCGGTCGCTTCTGGGCATTTAGTTTTGCCATGGAAGGCAAGGTATATGGCGGTACAGGGCGTCCCATGTTCTCTTCTCTTACGCCCTTGTCAGATTTTTGGGAATATGATCCGGCTACGGATAGCTGGACCCAAAAGGCAGATTTCCCCGGAGGGGTTAGGGAAGGAGCCACGGGTTTCACCGCCAATGGTCGCGGCTTCGCGGGCTTTGGTTCGCCTTTTATCCAGTTTTCCAAAGACCTCTACGAATATTTCCCTGCTACCAATACCTGGAGTAGGAAGGCAGATGTGCCGGGCATCGGCTTTGCCTTCAGTTCAGGCTTTGTGCTGGATAGCATCTATTATATCGGCCCGGAAAACGGCACCAACCGCATGCTGGCTTACAATGTCAATACAGATATGTGGGATACCGCCGCTGTATTTCCGGGAAATGACCGCCGCGCACAGGTGACTTTTGCCTTGCAGGGAAAAGGCTATCTCGGCATGGGCGCTGGCGTTTTCAGTGGTGTATATGGCGACTTCTGGGCCTATGACCCCACGGTAAATCGCTGGACGCAGGTAGCAGATATTTTTCCAAAATCCGACCAGTCTACCGCTTTCTCCATTGGCAATTATGGCTATGTAGTCAATGCCGGCGGCACTGGAGGAGGAGGAAAAAATACGTATCGTTACGACCCGGTCGCAGACATCTGGGAGTTTGAAGCCAGCCTGCCCGACGATCGCATCGCCAATGGTACCAGTTGTGCACTCGATAGCGCGGGCTATTTGCTCTTTGGCGAGCGAAGCACTTCCATGGGCAATTTTTCCTCTCACAGAATCTATGAGTTTCGACCTGGTCATGACAACAATATGGCCATAGATGCCAGCCTCGCTGCTCAGGCAAAAGTCAGCTTGTATCCTGTAAGCCAAGCTTTGCTCAAAGGCAAAGTGGAGGGTGAAATGAGACCTGCCAGGGCTCAGCTCAGGATTTTGGATATGACAGGGAAAACCATTGCGAAGCAGGAAATCAGCATCCCGGGTAGCTTTGAGTTGTCTGTGGGACATCTCCCACAAGCTATGTATATCCTGCATTTAGAGCAGGCTGGTAAGACTTTTTATGCCCAAAAGTGGTTGAAATGATAAGGAAAAACGCTGATTTAGGCTGATTGTCAGGATAATTCTTAAAACTTAAAGAATCATATAGATCAGCGTAAATCAGCGTCAATTCCTATAAATTTCAACAAAAGCCCCGGCTAATAATAACCATGAACAAAAATTTTCTCCCAATAAAACTAATCACCTTCCTCCTCCTCTGCACACTCTCAGCCTGTGTACAGCCTACCTCCATGTCAACAGGCCATGAATTACGCATCATAGGCTCCGATGCCAGCGGTTATGGCTACGAAATATGGAAGGAGGGAAAACGCCTCATCCGGCAGGAAAACCTCCCCACATTTGAGGGAATCGTCCGTTGCCCGGATAGAGCATGTGCGCAGCGGATTGGGGAAGTAATCCTTCAAAAGTTGAATGAAGGGCAATTTCCCCCAACGATGGAGCGGGAAGAGATAGAAAAATTGATGGAAATGGAGTAGGAGATTATTTCACAGCTTCTCCCAACAGCTGCCCGCTCAGGCTGCTCAAGCCGCCCAAAAGACCAGCGATAAGTGTCGTTACGATTATCAGGAACATAGGTCCTGAGTCAGCCGAGACAAAGTCCACGGGCAGGATGCCAAATATCCTGCTGCTGAGCACAGCTTCATTTTGCTTGTCCAGCCAGTAGGCTAAGCAGCCCCAGACGCCTGCGGCGGCGATAAAGCCACTCCAAAAACTCATCGGACGATGAGGGATACTTTTGCCATAGACACGCTTGCGGCGGGGTTTTCGCCCAAAAATAAGCCCAATCAGAAAGGCTGAAGAAGCCAGCGTAAAGACAGGCCACGGCAAATACAAGCCCGAAGCAAAGACAAGTCCTGCGATCAGTATGATGCGAAGCAAAAATTTCATCCTATTCCAATCTCATTTTGTGGGTGACTCCCTGCTGCTCACTAGCAGCTTGCATAAATAGCAGGCGGTAATATTTCCCCGCAGCCCAATCATCTATAAAACGGTCATAGGCTCTCAACGCGGGATCGCCACTCTGACCTCCTGGGTAAATAGCGTAAGCTTCCGTTTGAGGGCCAAGCTGTACCACCATCCGCCATGAGGGGCCGTGGCGCTCGCTTGCGGCATTGAGGATATGGCGATTGCCGCCTATGGGAAGATTTGTCCGGTTAAAAGAAGGAAAGACCCGGGTCAAATGCGTTACGCTGGTCTGTTTGTAATTTGACCAACCCCAATGTGCCGGATCGCTATTATATCGAAACAAAGAGTCCAATGTCTCTTTAAAACTTTGGAAAATGAGCATTTTTCGATTCTCCTTTTCCGGCGTTCCTATGTTATCGTAAAAACGAAAAACGGAACTATCACGCAGCAATTGCAGCATCGTAGCACGATCAGGGAGACTCAAAGGTTGTTTTGCCTCAGTAAATTCATCCTGCCAGATGTCCCGGCCGAGCAGGCGCCACCAAAGTTCAAAAATGGTGGGTTCTGTTTTCTCCGGATCAAACATGCAGTTGGTAGACCAGAGCCGCATTTTTTGGAAAAGGTTGTATTCCTGGGCACTTAGACGCGAAGAATCAATTTCGGATAGCAATTGGGGAAGTATATCTGCAGCCAGAAGGCTGTAGTTGTCCAGCTGAAAGGCTTTCATGTCCGTAATCGTCAAAGAATCCTTTGAAGTCAATAGCCTGTTGAGGCGGCGGTTGCGAAATTCTTCATATTCACCATTGTAATGGTAAGGATAGCGTGCCGATGTCGGCATCTGGTTGGCCGAGCTGACAAATCCGCGGGGCGGATTCAGGCTGCTTGGATTGTGCTCAAAAGGGATATATCCCTGCCAGTCATGCGTGCTGTCGGCCGCATCCAGGACAAAGCGCCCCTGCTCTTCCCAGCGATTGACAAATTTGCCCTGCTGGGTGATGGCGACATCGCCCTGCTTACTCGCAAAAACGAAGTTTTGCGCTGGACAGGAGTACATGCGGATCGCTTCCCGATAGTCCGTATAATTATCGGCGCGGTTAAGGTTGTAAAAGGTCAAAAGCTCATCCGAAGGCTCATGGGCTACCCAGCGGCATGCCAGTGGCACATCATAGGGACCATAATTTTCGTCATAACGAACCGGCCCAAAACGTGTCATAACCAGGGTGTCAAAAAAGGATTTTTCTCCCCGAATAACATATTCTTCTATTCGCACACTATCAATAGGCCGCCAGCGGGCACTGTCCAGGTAGTGCGTTTTAGCATTGTTTCTGAAGGTGATTTTGTAAAAATCCATCACATCGCGGGCTGCATTGGTCATGCCCCAGGCGATGGAGTCATTAAAGCCTATGATGATATTGGGAGCCCCGGGCAAACTGACGCCCATGGCATTTACATTCGGAGAATGAAGCTGAATGGCATACCAGATACTGGGAAGATTCAGACCCAGATGCGGATCATTGGCCAGCATAGGATATCCGCTTTTGCTTTTGCTGCCGTGTACGGCCCAGTTATTGGAACCGACAGCATCTGTCTGCTCTCTCACAATAGATGCTGAAAGCTGAGCCAGCATAAGAGAGTCAGGATGATAAGCTTCTGGCTTGGAGATCAATTTTACATCCTGAAAGCGAAAGCGTTCTTCTATCGGAACAATGGGATCTTCGGCATAGGGACGCGCAGGATAAAGCAGGTCAAAGACACCCCTGCCCCAACTTTGCAGGGCATGGGAATAATCCATGTCTCTGGAATTACCCGTCAGGTTATCACTCAGGTATTTAAGTAAATAGGAAACCTTAATTGTTTCCCAGGCTTCAGGCTGGTAATTGAGAATTTTATACTCTATGGGATAGTCCTGGGGAGAAAGGCTATTTATATATGCATTCACTCCCGCAGTATAAGAGTCGAGTATACTTTTGGAAAGGGGATTTTTATTGAGCTCTTTATCCAGGCGCTCTGCGGCCCACCTCATGCCTTTTCGCCGGCTTTCCCTATCCAGCTCCAACACCCGGCCTCCCGGCCCTCTTCCGATCAGCTCGGTCAACCTGCCTGCGGCAGCATGTGTCTGAAACTCCATCTGCCAGAGACGATCTCTGGCTGTGACATAGCCCTGCGCCATGAAGAGATCATGGTCATTTTGCGCAAATATATGCGCAATCCCCAGGCTGTCATAAGCCACCTCTACAGATGCTTCCAGCCCATCAAGCCGGAGGCTTTCGGGAGGTTTGGGATCCTGGGAACTGGCATTTTGCCAAAAACCTGTAAAAGGATTGAGAAATTCACCCACAGCAAAGGGAGTACCCATGGGTGTCGTTAGTACATATAATATAGTACCTGTTATAATAAGGGAGAGAATAAACTTGAACCAGCGCATACAGACTATCCTAAAGCTTCGCTCATATTACTACTAAATGGGAAAAAGAGCAAAAATGAGAGAAAAATTAGAGGATTTGATAATTAGTGGATGAGAGAATGAAAAAATAGTTCTGACTTTCATCCTCGAATCTGCTCATCCTCTCATCCTCTCATTTTTTTACACCGCAAAACTCTCCCCACATGCACAGGTGCGGCTGGCATTCGGGTTATTAAAGAAAAATCCCTGCCCTTTCAGGCCGCCTGTATAATCCAGCTCTGTGCCTACGAGATAAAGCAGGCTTTTCATGTTCACAAAAATTTTCACGCCATTGTCTTCAATGACATGATCTCCGGCTTTTTCTTCTTTGTCAAAGTCCAATTTGTACATGAGACCAGAGCATCCGCCTCCTTCTACGCTTACCCGCAAACCGTAACTTTCGTCATAGCCTTCAGTCGTCCGCAATTGCGCAACATGGGCTTTGGCAGTATCGGTTACTTTGATCATTTTATCATCCATATCATGTATTGCTTAAATGATTTGTAATTTTGGCCTAAAGATACGCAGCGAAAACAATAAAGATACCGTTTTTCCCTTTGTGATAAAGGCCGGATTTTTGCCGTTAACCCATATCTCCACGAACGATTAATAATTATGCTTTCTACCCGCCATCGTTTCCTCTTATTAAGCCTGTTAGCGCTATTTTGTTTGGGCATGGTCCAATGCAACCGCGTTAAGACACCCATTCCTGAATATACGGAGCGGATTTTCCCCTTAGAAACGGGCCAGTCACGTATCTATTGGGTGATTGACACGACCTATTCTGTTCAGGATACAAATGTAGATTGGTTCTTTCGGAAAGAAGTGATCGGAGAAACGGAGACCGACCTGTTGGGGCGGGATGTCTATAAGCTTCATACCTTTCGGTCGGAGTATGACCTCGGAACCAACTATGATTGGCAGCCCGAGCGGGTTTGGACGGTATATAAGGACGAAGAGTTTGCAGAAAGAATGCAGGATAACCAACGGGTACTGGTGCTGAAGTTTCCTGTCTTCCCGGCCATCAAATGGAATGGCAATCTATACAATGGCAAAGGCGAGCAGGAATTCAAGTACCAAAGCATAGACACAGTCATGGAGGTAAATGGAATTACCTATGATCCCCTGGTTTTTGTCCTCAACAGCCTGCCCTCAGATACCACCAGCCTTATCAAGCGAAGATTTGCCTACGAACTCTACAGCCCCGACATGGGTCGGGTCATGCATTACGACCTTACCAAGGTCTACGACCAACCCAACAGCCGGATTCTCAATCCGGACAAAAGCTACACCCATATTGAAATGCTGGTCCCGTGAGGGGAAGCGGGAAGCGCCAGGCGAGAGGCGGGACAGAACAAAACATAACAATCAACTAACCGGGTCTTCGGGCTTACCCAAGGTAAAATCAGCGTCAAATTTTAAAACAAATACAGTGATCCAAAAAGCAATTCTCTTCTGCACCTTATTCCTTCTGAGCGTATCCCTCTTTTCTCAAATGCCCAACCTAAAGGGGAAAACCATAGGACTGTACATCAGTGGAAAACAATTTAGCTTCTCAGATGAATACTATATGGCTATCAGTCAGTTTCTTCAGGCAGAAGAAGATCGCTCATGGGGCGAAAATGTAAAAACGGAGTTTTTGGTGAGGTTGGGGGAGCGCCTGCGCCTGGAGTTGCAGGTCAAAACGGAAGCCGATTCCGTTTACTTCCTCAATAGCGACCTGGAGCGCGGCAGCCTTTTTCAGCAGGCCTATCGGGCGGAGAGCAACTCCCATTTTTTACAATCTCCGCTTTTTGACAAAACCGATTTCATCCTGGTCATCAACGAGATGGACCTCTCGGTTCGCTATGTCAAATCCATGATCATCAGAAGCAACCGCATGATCCCCGAACGGACCATGGTTCAAAAAGCAGCCCTCAAAGTAAGCTGGTTTACCCCTCAAAAGCGGGCAAGTCTTTTCGAGACCCGGACCTGCTATGACGCAAAGCTCAGCGAAAACAAAGGCCCATTGATTGACATCTACCAGGACGAGTCCGCCATGGGTTCCTTCCTCAGTAGGCTGTTTTCAGCCTGGTGGGCTCAAAGCCTGGAAGGCATCGCCTCAGATTGCCCCAGGTAAGCAACACATTTCTTGTGTAAAGTCGTGCCGCCAGGCACAAGCCCCAACGATGGGAGGCATTTCCAAATGCCGACCCAGCATAAAGAATAATATTTTATTCTTATACATAATTGATTATCAATTAGGTATATACTTATCATTAAAGTGATACTTTATGCCTATATTCCCCCTCCCAGTCCACAGGCCCCTTCCAAAGCCCCTGAAAAAAACCGCCATTCTCCCTCCGGTGGGAATTTCACGCCAATTTTTAGCTAAAAAGTAAATGGGAAAGGCTTTGACAAAAAAACGATACCCTTAAAATTGGTATTATGCCCATGATTGGCTACTTTAGTTAGTAAAAAACTTGTTAATGCTTAACTTTATGCCTAGCTTGCTAATCCATTGATATAGAAAGGAAAGATCGGGGAACTTTTGTGGGAAAATGTGTAAAAATGTGGGAATTTTTTTCTACGTTTGTATACATAGACTCATAATCCCCTGTTTTGAAACCTTTAATCGGTGAATATCGCTGCAAGTTGGACGCAAAAGGACGATTCCTTTTGCCCACAAAATTGCGCAAGCAATTTCCCGAAGAGGAGCAGACACACTTCGTCATAAACCGTGGGATTGAGAAATGCCTGGTACTTCATCCACAAAAAGAGTGGGAAGTCCAGATAGAGAAAATATTCTCTAGAAATCAGTTCATTGAAAGAAACCGACGATTTGCCCGTCGCTTCACCAATGGTGCCACAGAGATTGAATTGGACGGAAGTGCACGCATCAACCTCCCCAATAGTTTGATGGAGTATGCAGGCATGGACAAAGACATCATCCTGGTAGGGCAGTACAACAAAGTCGAAATCTGGGATCAGAAGCGCTATGATGAAATGATGGCGATGGATGATGACGATGATATCGCTATGCTGGCAGAAGAAGTAATGGGAGATGCCCATTTTGGCGCTCCGGCACTCAAGCCCCAGGCAGAGTTGCCCGCCAAAAGCGCACTTGATGAAGAAGGTCCATCAGCATAATTCCTGACTTATCGAAACGCCTTATCACATACCGGTTTTGTTGCATGAAAGCATTGACCTGCTTGGCATAAAACCCAATGGCACCTATGTGGACGTGACTTTTGGAGGAGGAGGGCATAGTAGAGAGATATTGAAGAGAATGGACGCTGGGAAATTGATCGCCTTTGATCGCGACCCGGCTGCCAGATTGAATCTTCCCGATGATGACAGAATCAACTTGATTCCGGAAGATTTTAAGTTCATTGAAACAATGCTTCCAGCCTATGGGGTGGGAAAAGTAGATGGCATCCTGGCTGACCTGGGTGTCTCTTCGCATCAATTTGACACGGCCGATCGGGGCTTCAGCTTCCGGTTTGAAGGGCCATTGGATATGCGCATGAATCCCGGCCAGGAGCTGAATGCTGCCAAACTGATCAATGAGTCTGAAGCAGAGGTGCTGCTGAGCATTTTTCAGCAATATGGTGAAGTGCCAAATGCCAAAAAATTGGTACGCATCATCACCGAGCAGCGGCAGAGCGGGCTGATACAGACCACCGGACATTTTGAAACGGTGATTCAGTCTTGCATCCCACAGCATCGCCGATCCAAATACCTGGCGCAGGTATTTCAGGCGCTGCGCATCGCTGTCAACAGCGAGATGGAATCTCTGACCAGGCTTTTGCTGGCCTCCCTCCAGCTGCTGAAGCCAGAAGGAAGATTGGTCGTCATTGCTTACCACTCTCTGGAAGACAGGATGGTTAAGCGGTTTTTAAAAACCGGCAACCTCATGGGCAAACTCAACAAAGATTTCTACGGAAATCCTATCACTCCCTGGGAGCAAATCACCAGAAGGGCAATACAGCCCTCAGAAGAAGAAATTGAAATAAATCCCCGCGCACGAAGTGCACGACTAAGAGCAGCAATGCTCATAAAAAAATAAAACCCGAAACTCGAAACACAAAACCCGAAACCCAAAAAAAATGCGTGTAGTCAACAGAGAGCAAGGCCAGCGCGGCCATTCCAAACAAGGGGCAAAAAACCCCGGGAAAGGACTCTCTACCAAAAAGGTAGACCGCTACCTCCGTTTGGTCATTTTTTTGGCCCTTATCGGTCTGGTCTACATCGCCAATGCACATTATGCTGAAAAGCAGGTACAGAAGCGCGAAGCACTCAAGCAGGAAGTCAAGCGGCTTAAAGACCGCTATTATATGAAAGAGGCCGACCTGCACGCAGGCGTGCGCTACTCTGAGTTGGTCAAACTCACCGACTCTTTAGGACTGAAGAAGCTGACAGAGCCACCCTATAGATTAATTACCCCAACCAAACAGGAGGAGTAACCTCTTTGTATCGTGAAAAAGGTATCAGACAACATATTGACCCGCGTGTACGTCCTTTTCGCACTATTTGTCTTTTGCGGATTTATAGTGATGATTCGGGTGATGGCACTGCAAATCAACCGGCCTTATTGGGTAAATAAGGAGCTGGAAGAAAAAGTATTTTTCAAAAAAGTTGTAGCAGACAGAGGCAATATCCTCTCTGAGGATGGAACCATTTTGGCCACCAGCGTTCCTTTTTACAGGATCGCCTGGGATGCTACCATTCTGGATACTACCCAATTGGAAAACTACCGTTTCCAGGATTCCGCTTTTGCGCTGGCTGTTTTGATGGCTGAAAACTTCAGCGACGAAGGCAAGGACACAGCCTTGTACTTCAACCGCATCCTTACAGCTTATCATACGCAGGATAAATTTACTTACCTGACTCGCAAACTCCTTTCCTTCAGGGAGTTGGAAGAGGTAAAGACCTGGCCGATCCTCAATCTTGGCAGATATAGGGGAGGTTTTATTACAGAAAAAATACACAACAAACGCCATTATCCTTTCGAAGAACTGGCGCGCGTCACCCTGGGATTGATGCAAAATGACACCCTCGGTATCAGGGGCATTGAAGCATCTTACAATAACCAGCTCAGGGGAAGAGATGGCTACATCCTTGCCCAGAAAATCAGAGGCGGTGCCCATATTCCCCTGGATCAGTATGGCGAAAACGAATCTGAAGACGGGATGGATGTAACCACCACCCTGGATATGGATTTGCAGGATATCGTGTACAGTGCTTTGAGAAAAGGAGTAGATGCGGAAGAAGCTCGTTTTGGAACGGCCATCCTCGTAGAAGTCAAAACAGGAAAAATCAAGGCCCTGGCCAACTATCCCGAAGACTATAACTATGGTATTGCCACTTTGCTCGAACCCGGTTCTACCTTCAAACTGGCTTCAGCCATGGCTGTATTGGATGATCAGCTGATAGATGTCTGTGATACTATAGATACAAACCCGGGCAAGGTCATTTTCGATGACAAAGAAATTACCGATGGAGCAAACTATGGCAAACTGACCGTAGAGCAGGGATTTGCCAAGTCAAGTAATGTTTTTTGGGCGAAACTCATTGACAGCCTTTACCGCGATCGGCCAGAGGTATTTATCCAACACCTGGAAAGATTGGGCCTGACAGGCACTGCCAACGACCAATTGGTCGGAGAGCCATCTCCTGTTATCCATCGCCCGGGCGATGATATGTGGACAGTGGCAAGTTTGCCTTCTATGGCCATTGGCTACTCCATGCAGCTCACCTCTCTTCAAATGGCTACTGCCTATAATACCATCGCCAACGGTGGCATCCGCATGAAGCCCTGGCTTGTCAAAGAGGTACGGGATGATGCAAATATTTTGCTCTCCTATGGCCCTCAAGCAGTTGAAGAACGTGTTTGTAGCCCCGAAACGGCACAAAAGCTGACTGAGATGATGATGGAAGTCATCGAACACGGTACAGCCTGGAACATAAAAGGGACATCTTTTAGAATAGCCGGTAAAACCGGTACCGCCCGCAAAACCCAGGGAGGACAATATGTCAAAAAGCACGTCGCTTCCTTTGGTGGATTTTTTCCCGCCGGACGCCCACGCTACACCTTATATATAATGGTGGATGAGCCAGGCACTGGCAGGTACTATGGCAACCAGGTGGCGGCGCCTATTTTTAAGGAAATCGCCGAGCGGATATTTGAATTTGATTGGGAGATGGCTACTCCTCCTACCAAGCGAAATAATCGCCCGGCTGCAAGGCCTTCACGCCAGTTGCTTTATGCCCAAAATGCGCAGACCGTTTTTGGAGGATTGAACATATCGACCAGCGAATTGCCGGAAGGAGAATGGGTCGTCACCAAGGACAACGACCACCAGGTTGACTACAAACTCTATGAACCCTCCAGTGGGAGAGTCCCCAATGTGAAAGGAATGAGTTCAAGAGATGCATTGATTATGCTCGAAAAAGCAGGCGTAAATGTGCAATTGGTCGGACATGGGAGGGTAAAAAGACAATCGCTTTTGCCTGGATATAGGGTGGGAAAAAATACCAATATCACCCTCTACCTGGGCTAAATACACGAAACTCGAAACGCGAAACTCGAAACTCAAAACACGAAACTCAAAACAAAAAAAGTGCTGCTACAACAATTGCTTACAGGAATTGAGCTCAGGCAAACGCTCGGCAGCACAGAATTAGAAGTTCATGACTTCTTCTTCGACTCTCGGAAAGTAAGTCCCAACAGTCTTTTTGTAGCCATACATGGCACACAGCTAGACGGGCACCAGTTCATTGAAAAGGCCATTGCACAGGGTGCATGTGCCATTATTTGTGAGCATTTGCCACAAGATCTGCAGGATGCAATCACCTATGTGATTGTTGCTGATAGCCAGGAAGCCCTGGCGAAGATCGCGGCAAACTACTTCGGCAATCCTGCCGAAAAACTCACAGTGATTGGCATCACCGGCACCAACGGCAAAACTTCCGTAGCCACCCTGCTTCACAGTTTATTCAATAAACTGGGATATATGTCAGGCCTGGTTTCGACCATCAAATACCTGGTGGGAAATGAAGTCTTTCCCGCATCTCATACCACGCCAGACCCCAGACAATTGCACAGCATGTTTGCGCAAATGGTGGAGATGGGATGCGAATACTGCTTCATGGAAGTAAGCAGCCATGCACTGGTCCAGCAGCGAACTGCGGCGATCCCCTTTCGGGTGGCGGTTTTTACCAACATCACCCACGATCACCTCGATTATCACGGCACTTTTGCCGAGTATATAAAAGCTAAAAAGCTGCTCTTTGACAACTTGGATAAGGATGCACATGCCCTGATCAATACAGATGATCGCAATGCAAGGGTGATGGTCCAGAATACACAGGCAAAAGTGAAAAGCTTTGCTGTGAAGCGTATGGCCGATTATCGGGCGAAAATCCTCGAAAATACTTTCGAAGGACTTCAGCTACAGATTGACCAGCGCGAAGCCTGGTTTAGACTTGTTGGCAGTTTCAATGCCTACAACCTGCTTGCCGCCTACGCGGTAGCGGTGGAACTGGGATTTGAGAAGGATGAAATCCTGCAAAAACTCAGTACCCTGGCGGGTGTGGAAGGCAGATTTGAGTCGGTAAGGGCTGAGAAAACAGGAAAAACCGCCATCGTCGATTATGCTCATACGCCCGACGCCTTGCAGAATGTCCTTCAGACCATCAAAGATGTGAATCAGAATCACATGCAGGGAAAAATCCTCACGGTTATAGGATGTGGCGGCAACCGGGACGCAGCTAAAAGGCCCAAAATGGCCAAAATAGCCGCTGATTATTCAGATAAAGTGATACTCACTTCTGATAATCCCCGCAACGAAGAGCCACAACTGATCCTCGACCAGATGGATGGCGGCATTTCTTTAGATCAAAAATTTAAAGTAATGCGGATTGAAAACCGAAGAGAAGCGATCAAAGTAGCAATACAACTTGCTCAACCCCAGGATATCATCCTGGTAGCGGGCAAAGGCCATGAAACATATCAGGAAGTGAAAGGGGTCAGGCACCCTTTCGATGATCGGGAAGAAGTCAGGAAAGCCTTTCAATTATTTCAACAATAAAGCGAATCAACTTTTTACAAAATGCTTTACTATTTGCTGAACTGGCTGGACAAGGAATTTGATTTACCGGGATTCGGTGTATTTCAATACATCAGTTTTCGGGCTGTCATGTCTATCATTTTTTCCCTCATCATTGCCCTGCTGATTGGAAAGAGAATCATCCGTTTTTTACAAAAAAAGCAGATTGGAGAAGTGGTGAGAACAGGAGAGCTCGGTCCGGATCATGCCCACAAGAAAGGAACGCCTACCATGGGAGGCATCATCATTCTGGCAGCCATTGTGATTCCCACCCTCTTATGGGCGGATCTGAAAAATGGATATATCTGGCTGATTTTGATCGCGACAGTGTGGATGGGGCTGATTGGATTCATTGATGACTACATCAAAGTTTTCAAAAAAGATAAAAGAGGACTGAGCGGAAAATTCAAATTGATGGGGCAGATCTTGCTGGGATTGATTACGGGTTTGGTGATGCTTTTTCATACCGATTTTATGGGTGCAAGAGCAAGTATCACTCAGCTCAATATGCTGAAAGCCAATCGTTTATTGCAAAGTGTAGGCTTTCAGCCGGGCGATGAACTCCTCGAAATCAATGGAACCCTCTTCGAAACTTTTCCCAATACGGAGAAATATGCAGGTATAGAAAGTTATACCATTTTGAGGAGAGAGGAAGAGGAAAACCAGATCATCTATGACAAAAAGCCAGAGGAGATATTGCTGAGTATTCCTGAAAACCTGAGAGCGGATGTTGCCGGAGAAATTTTTGGTCCCAGAGATAAGACTTTTGCTTACCAAACGGACTTCCCGTTCTTCAAAAATTATGTTTTTGACTACTCAAAAGTCATTTTTCTCAAATCGTTCATTGATAGCAAATGGTTGGGACGGATCGTCTACCTGCTGGTAGTGATCTTCATCGTGACGGCGGTCTCCAATGCGGTGAACCTCACCGATGGGATAGACGGGCTGGCAGCGGGAACCACTGCCGTAGCGGGTACGACCTTAGGCGTTTTCGCCTATGTCTCAGGTAATGCGATTTTTTCAGACTACCTGAATATCAGCTACATACCCATGTCAGCAGAGCTATTTATCTATAGCACGGCATTGGTTGGCGGATGTCTCGGATTTCTTTGGTACAACTCCTATCCTGCCCAGGTTTTTATGGGAGATACGGGTAGCCTGGCATTGGGAGGAGCCTTGGGGGTATTGTCGCTGATGGTGAAAAAAGAATTGCTCCTGCCGATCATCTGTGGGATTTTCTTTGCAGAAACCCTCTCTGTGATCATACAGGTTGCCTGGTTTCGCTATACCAAAAAGAGGTATGGAGAAGGAAGGCGGATTTTCAAAATGTCTCCCTTGCACCATCACTATGAGAAGGCAGGCTTTCATGAGTCCAAAATCGTTACCCGCTTTCTGATCGTGGCGATCATGCTGGCAGCATTGGCCTTTGCAACACTCAAACTCAGGTAAGCAGAATTTGACAAGCATGAAAAAAATAGTTGTTCTGGGAGCCGGAGAAAGTGGCGTAGGTGCAGCCTTATTGGGAAAAAAAATCGGTGCTGAGGTATGGGTCTCAGATGGAGGAAAGATAGGGGAGAAGTACCGAAATATTTTAAGTGAAAATGAAATCCCTTTTGAAGAGGGAAAACATACAATCGAATCGTTCTTTGACGCAGATGTCATCATTAAAAGTCCCGGGATACCGTCCAAAATTCCCCTCATAAAGGAGTTAAAAGCGGCGGGGAAGCAGATTATATCTGAGATAGAATTTGCTGCGCTCCATACGGAGATTCCGATCATTGCTATCACAGGTAGCAATGGCAAAACGACGACTACAGCCTGGATTCATCACCTTTTATTAAAAGGTGGAATCCAGGCAGCCCTGGGGGGCAACATCGGTAAAAGCTTTGCAGCGCTTTTGGCAGAAGAAGTTGAGTGTGAGGTGTTTGTGCTGGAGATCAGCAGCTTTCAACTCGACGATATCGATCGCTTTCGACCCGATATCGCCGTGCTGACCAATATCACCGCGGACCATCTGGACCGCTATGATTACAGCATGGAAAAGTATGCTGCGGCCAAGTTTCGCATCGCGATGAATCAGCAGCCTTCGGATGCTTTTATCTATCACGCAGCTGACATGGTCACACAGGGTGAATTGTGGAAACATCCCATCAAGGCGAGCAGCCTCGGTTTCGCTTTGGAACAGCGGCCCGATGTGCTGATTTGGGCAAAGGAAAATCAGATTGTAGCAGGCTACAAATTTGAATTGCTCATCTCTGAGCTGGGCCTCAAAGGCCCCCACAATGTCCTCAACGCCATGGCAGCGATTCTCGCCGCCAAACGCATGGGCGTCGCCGATGAAGCCATCATCGAAGGACTGAAAGATTTTCAGGCCATCGAACACAGGATGGAGCCTGTCGCCACGATTCAGGATGTCACATACATCAATGATTCCAAAGCGACCAATATAGACTCTGTGGTCTATTCGCTGCAAAGCGTGGAAGGCCCCATCGTCTGGATTGCCGGTGGATTGGACAAAGGAAATGACTATTCCCTACTCAACACAAGCGCTGTCAAAGCACTCGTGATTTTAGGGCCCAACAAGGAAAAATTGTTGAAGACCTACCAGGGAAAAATGATGATATCCGAAGCAGAAAACATGGCGCAAGCCGTTCAGCAAGCCGCTCAATTCGCCCAACCTGGCGATACCGTCCTGCTGGCCCCCGCCTGTTCAAGCTTCGACATCTTTAAAAATTATGAAGACAGAGGACGACAGTTTAAGCGGGAAGTAGAGAGGATTAGCGGATTAGTGGATTAGCAGATTTGCAGATTAGCAAATGGAACGATAAACGAAAAATGCATCATGCTTAGTTGGATTTTACATAGGCTAAAAGGAGACAAGATCATCTGGATCACAGTCTTTCTGATTGCTGCAGTAAGCTTGTTGGCGATTTACAGCTCTACGAGTGCACTGGCTTACCGCTTAAAAGGCGGTGATACAGAAGCCTATGCCATCCGGCATTTGGTGCTGCTGGGGACGGGTTTCGTCATCATTTTTGTGGTGCACCTGGTAGACTATCGGGTTTTTGCCCGCATCGTCAACCTCATGCTGGCGATCACTTTGGGACTGCTGATATTTACCATTGCACAAGGAAGCGAGGTAAATGAAGCCGCACGATGGATCACCGTTTTTGGGCAATCCTTTCAGCCTTCGGATTTGGCAAAAATTACCCTGATGATCTTCCTCGCCAAACTGCTCACCCAGCGGCAGGAAGTGATCAAGGACTTTACCGAAGGCTTTTTGCCAGCCCTCTTTTGGGTCGTGATGATCTGCGGATTGATCGCTCCTTCGGATTTGAGTACAGCTTCACTCATGTTTATCGCCAGTGTGATGGTCATGTTTGTCGCAGGGATTGATTTGAAATACATCGGCATGTTGGTGCTTGTGGCCTTGCTGGGAGGATCTATCCTGTTCAATACAGCAAGTCGTGCTACTACCTGGAACAACCGAATCGCGGAATACAAAGAGCGGATGTTTAATCCGGAATTTGATGGCAGCCCCACGACAGTGCAGGCACATATCGCAGTCGCCAAAGGCGGCCTATGGGGAGCCGGACCTGGAAAAAGCAGCCAACGGAACTTTTTGCCCAACGCTCAATCCGACTATGTCTACGCCATCATTATCGAAGAATACGGCCTGATAGGAGGGACTTTTGTTCTCTTGCTCTACCTGCTCCTGCTCTTCCGATCGGTGAGTATAGTGACGGTAAGTAAAACCTTTGGGGCCTTGATGGCCGCGGGATTATCCTTTATGCTGGTGCTTCAGGCACTGGTCAATATGGGCGTAGCCGTTGGAATCCTGCCCATTACAGGCCTTACCCTGCCGCTGATCAGCTATGGAGGTACCTCCATTTTGTTGACCTCGGTAAGTATCGGAATCATCCTTTCTGTGAGCAGAAGTGCACTGGAAGTCAAGAAAAAAACGAAAACACAAGGCCGTGGTCGCGGTCGCAAAAAATTTGAAATAGCATAAATGAAACCCAGGATAATCATATCAGGAGGCGGCACAGGCGGACATATTTTTCCGGCAGTGTCTATTGCTGGCGAAATAAAAAAGCGCTTCCCTGATGCGGATATCCTCTTTGTCGGAGCAAAAGGAGGGATGGAGATGGAGGTAGTGCCCCGCTATGGGTATCCCATAAAAGGGGTTTGGATCAGTGGCATTCAGCGGCAGATAAATCTGAAAAATATTATCAGAAATGCCTCTTTCCCACTGAAGCTCATTGTAAGTATGATACAGGCGGGCAGCATTTTCCGCTCCTTCAGGCCACAGGCTGTGGTGGGAGTCGGAGGCTATGCCAGCGGCCCCATGGGACGCGTAGCTTCCGCCAAGGTGCCTTTGATCATTTGTGAACAAAACGCCTATCCGGGTTTGGTGAATAAGTGGTTGGCCAAAAGAGCAAGTAAAATCCTGCTCGGCAATGAAGCCGCAAAGAAGTACTTCCCCGGTGAGCATGTCATCGTGACGGATAATCCCATCCGGGCTTTTGAATCCCTCAGCAGGGAAGAAGCCGCAAGCCGGCTAGGGATTGACCCCACTTTGCCAACCATACTGAGTCTGGGAGGTAGCCTGGGAGCAGGCCCCATCAATGAAGCGCTAAAAGCACAATTGGGGCTACTTACCGCCGAAGGTCAAAACATCCAACTGGTGTGGCAGGCAGGCAAGCGCTACTACGAAAGCCTGAGGCAGGAAGTCGCGGAACATCCACGGGTGAAGCTGATGCCATTTATCAATGATATGGCGGCGGCTTATGCAGCAGCGGATCTGATTATCAGCAGAGCTGGAGGAAGTACGATCTCAGAGTTGATCGCCCTTTCAAAACCAGCCATTTTGATCCCTGCCCCACAATTGGCAGAAGATCATCAGACCAAAAACGCGCGCTCGCTCTCAGATAGAAATGCAGCGATACTTATTCAACAGGCGGATGCCAAAGAAAATTTGCTCCCCGAAGCTATCGCTCTTTTAAACGATAAAAATAGGCTAAACCAGCTCCAGCAGGCAATTCAAGCTGTAGAAAAGCATGATGCCGCAAAAGAAATAGTAGACCAGATAATGGGACTGATAGAGGCGGGAGCCGGGAGGAGAGAATAGAGAAAAGAGAATAGAGAAAAGAGACAAAACGAAACAATGAATCTTGCTAACGCAAAACATATCTACTTCCTGGGAATTGGCGGCATCGGCATGAGTGCCCTCGCTCGCTTTTTCTCCCTGCAAGGGAAGCAGGTGTCGGGCTACGACCGCAGTAGCTCGGTGGTGACGCGTGCGTTGGAAGAAGAAGGGATCAGCGTTTATCATGAGTTGAGCCGGGAGCATCTGCTGACAGCAGATTATATGGTCTACACCCCGGCGATTAAAGAAGACAACCTGGAGTACCAGGCCGCGATAGAAATGGGCTTGCCCCTTAAAAAACGCTCCCAGGTACTCGGTGAAATCAGTGAGCAATACAAAACCCTGGCAGTGGCAGGCACCCATGGCAAGACGACAACCTCCATCATGCTCACGCAATTGCTGAGGTCATCGGGGGTGGATTGCACCGCTTTTTTGGGAGGAATCTCCCGCAATTTGAATTCAAATTTTGCCTTTGGCCAAAGTGAATACATGGTCACAGAGGCTGACGAATACGACCGTTCTTTTCTGACGCTAAAACCCTGGGCAAGCATCATCACCTCCCTGGACCCGGACCATTTGGATATTTATGGTACGGCGGAAGAGATGAAAGCTACCTACCTGCGGTTTGCTTCACAGGTGACAGGACCCTTATTGGTATATGCTTCATTATTGAATGAAAACTGGTCCGTGAAGCCCATGACTTATGGGATTGATGAAGGAGATTTTCGTGCGGAGAACCTTCATGTGGAGGGACTTGTCACCTGTTTTGACTACCAAAGCCCCAGCCATCGGATCGAGGGCATTCGCCTTCCCCTGGCAGGCCGCCACAATGTGCTCAATGCCGTGGCTGCCATGGGACTTTCGGAATTGGCAGGAGCAGATCAACGGCATTTCAAAAAAGCCCTGGCAGGTTTTAGTGGAATTTACCGCCGCTTTGAGGTACAGCATGACAGCGAGCAAATCAGCTACATAGATGATTATGCACATCATCCCAGCGAGCTCGAAGCTGCCATACAAGCTGCACGCAGCCTTTTTCCCCAAAGACAGGTGCTGGTCGTTTTTCAACCGCATTTGTACAGCAGGACAAATGATTTTCACAAAGGATTTGCCGAAGCACTTTCTCAGGCCGATGTGGTCATCATGTTGCCCATCTATCCCGCAAGAGAAAAACCGATGCCGGGCGTAGACTCAGAAATGGTGTTAAAGCTGGTAAAGGCAAAAGAAAAACAGATCGCAAGCAAAGAAAATCTGATAGAAGCAATCGCAGAGAAAATTCAGCCACCTACCGTGGTTCTCACCCTGGGAGCAGGAGATATTGACAGAGAAGTGGAAAAGGTGAGGGAGTGGATCGAGGCGAGAAGCGAGAGGCGGGAGGCGAGAGCAGAGAAGTGAGAGTAGAGAGTAGAGAATAGAGAATAGAGACGAAAACTGAAAAACGATTTAAAAAATGATCGGAACGACAACCACAAGAGAACGGCGAAACCGCCCGCTGGAAGAGGTTCTCTCTAACAAGCGAAGCCGTGCGGTCAACCTGCCTGTGCCTTTCAGGGTGAAAGGGGTATTCCTCTATGTGCTGATTGCAGTCGTGGTTTTGGGGATGCTCGGATTGGCAAATGGATACCAGGAAGGCCTGGTCTGTGACGATATAAGCATTCAGATTACAGCGGATAAGAACAATGCTTTTATGGAACCTGCCGATGTAAAAGGCTTGATCCTGGAAGAATATGGAGAGGCCGTCATAGGCGAAAAGATGAACAGCATCGAGTTGCTGAAAATGGAGGAAATCCTCCAGGACAATGCATTCATCCGTCAGGCCGAAGTCTACAAAAGCCTCAAAGGAATTTTGTATGTAGATGTCGAACTCAGGAGCGCCATAGCAAGGATAGTGAATGAAAATGGAAGCAGCATGTACCTCGATGAATTTGGATACAAATTTCCCACGACACACCGCTACATCGCCAATGTACCGCTGGTTAGGGGAGAGTTTATAGAAACATTTGTCCCCGCTGACAGCCTAAGCTGTGCCATCGAAGAAGCGATGCCTGTATTGAAATACATTCATCAAAATGAATTCTGGCGCGCACAGATCAGTGAAGTAAGGATCAGGGAAAATGGCGATATATTGTTTTACCCTGAAGTAGGGAAGATGTATATGGAATTTGGGCAGGCAAATAATATGCAAGAAAAGTTCGACAACCTGAAGCTCTTTTTTGAGCAGGTTGCCAATGAAATCGGATGGAATACCTACAAAGGTGTAAGTGTAAAATACAGAGGCCAGGTTGTGGCCAAAAAACGATAACACAAACGGAAAGACAAGGAAACGGAAAATTAAATTTTTGACCTACAGTACAAACCTAAACGCAAGTAAGATGGAAAACGAAAAGATCATTGTAGGCCTGGACATCGGTACCACCAAAATCTGCGCTATCGTAGGTAAGCGCAACGAATTTGGTAAAATCAATATCCTGGGCCTTGGAAAGTCCCACTCCGATGGCGTGAGCCGTGGGGTAGTGGTCAACATTGAAAAGACGGTTCAAGCGATCCGTCTGGCCATCGGAGAAGCTGAAAAGCAATCCGGAATCAAGATAGAAGTTGTGCATGTCGGCATAGCCGGCGAGCATGTACGCAGCATGCAGCACAAAGGCTTGATTACCCTGAACAACGAAGATTTTGAAATTTCTCGTGAAGACGTACAGCGTTTGCATGACGATATGTTTAAAATCGCTACGCAACCCGGTACGGAAATTATACACGTCCTGCCTCAGGAGTACACCGTAGACGAACAAGCCGGTATCGTAGATCCGGTAGGGATGTCGGGTGTACGCCTGGAAGGCAATTTCCACATCGTAACCGGGCAGACTACCGCTGCCAACAATATCTACAAATGTGTCGTCCGGGCAGGCCTGGAGGTCGCAGAGTTGATCCTGGAGCCGCTGGCTTCCAGCGCAGCGGTGCTCACCGAAGAGGAAAAAGAAGCAGGCGTATGCCTGATTGATATCGGGGGAGGAACCACAGATATCGCCATTTTTGAAAACAACATCATCCGCCATACAGCTGTGATCCCTTTTGGAGGCAATATTGTCACGGAGGACATCAAGCAGGGCTGCAAGGTCATGAAGCGCCACGCTGAATTGCTCAAAATTGAGTATGGCAGCGCGCTGGCAGATGCTGTGAAAGATGATGTCGTCATCAGCATTCCCGGACCGAGAGACCGGCCCGCAAAAGAGATCCACAAAGCCATGCTTGCACAGATCATTCAGTCGCGCATGGAAGAGATCATGGAATTTGCTGCTGCCGAGATCAAAAATTCCGGATTCGAGGATAAGCTGGTCGCAGGTATCGTAGTGACTGGAGGGGGCGCGCAGCTTCAGCATATCAAGCAGTTGACAGAGTATGTCACGGGTATTGATACACGTGTGGGGCTACCCGGCGAGCACCTCGCCAGTGGCATGGTTGACGAAGTCAACTACCCTATGTTTGCTACAGGTACAGGTCTGGTAATCATGGGATTACTGGCTGCGGATTACCGCACAGCCACGAGAGGACAAAGCAAAGCTAAAGTCCCTCAGTATTCACAAAGAAGCAGCGGACCGCGCATCAGCTTTATCAATAAGGTAAAAGGTTGGTTTGAAAGTACATTGAGTAATACGGGTGAGTTTATTGAGTAGGAAGCGGGAAGCGAGAGGCGGGAAGCGGGAGGCGAGAACAGAGACCCGAAACTCAAAACCCGAAACCCGAAACTCAAAACCCGAAACCCGAAACCCGAAACCCAAAACTCAAAACCCGAAACAACCTTTTAAAAAATCTTTCTAATAAAATCGTCATGCAATTTGAATTTCCAAAAGACCAGGATTCCATCATCAAAGTAATCGGCGTAGGTGGCGGTGGTGGAAATGCAGTCAATAATATGTTTGATCAGGGCATAGATGGAGTAGACTTCATCGTGTGCAATACCGATATGCAGGCCCTGAAAAATAGCCCTGTGCCTTCCCGCATTCAGCTGGGAGGTAACCAAACCGAAGGTTTGGGAGCAGGTGCTAATCCCGATGTGGGCCGCAAGGCCGCCATGGAGAGCCTGGAGGAGCTCAAAAACTCCCTCAAGGAAACCGCCAAGATGGTGTTTATCACCGCCGGTATGGGCGGTGGCACCGGTACAGGAGCTGCTCCTGTGATCGCCTCCATGACCAAAGAACTGGGTATACTCACGGTCGGTATCGTTACCGTACCCTTCCGCTTTGAAGGTCCCAAGCGCATGCACCAGGCGCTGGAAGGCATCAAAGAATTTGAATCAGTAGTGGATACCCTTATTGTCATTGACAATAACAACCTCCAGAAGATACTGGGCAACAATGTCACCATGCGCAAAGCTTTTGAAGAAGCGGATCGCGTATTGCTGGATGCCGCTCGCGGCATAGCCGAGATCATCACCTCTGAGGGCTATATCAACGTTGACTTTGCAGATGTCTGCACCATCATGCGTGATGGCGGAAAAGCCCTGATGGGCACCGCTGAGGCCGATGGGGAAGGCAGGGCTGTAGAAGCCGTACAGGCTGCTACGAGCTCTCCATTGCTCGATAACATCAACCTGCGGGGTGCCAGGGGCATAGTGATCAATATCACGGCTTCTGAGGATTCGCTTCGCATGGATGAAACCACGCAGATCGTAGAATACGTCCAGAATACAGCTGGCATGGATGCCAATATCATTTATGGTATTGTCTATGATGAAGACATGGGCGACAAGCTGCGCGTCACGGTGGTGGCTACCCGTTTTGTGCATGAAGCAGAGGAAGTAAGTCTTCCTGCTGAGGTGAAAGAGGAAAAGATTCCTCAAAACCCGCAGCCCAGCACACCCAGAGAGGTCAGGCCTCGCCGCCAGGTAGTTTCCCTCGGACAGGGAAGCGAGGAGCTGTCTGAGGTAGAGCGCCTGCGGCGCGAAGCCAACTTCAGAAGGCGCAGCCTGGAAGAGCGCGAAGCGCGCCTGGAGAAGCTCAACTCCAAGGATTATGATGTTCATGATCCCGAGAGCCTGCAAGGCCTGGAGTCTGTGCCAGCCTACATCCGCAAAAAAATTGCGCTGGAAGAACAAAATAAACATCGTGCCCAGGAGTACTCACGCCTCAGCATAGACGAGGATGAGGACGAGCCATATCGCTTACGCGAGAATAATGGCTTCCTGCATGACAGAGTAGATTAGCAAAACGATTCACTTCCGTTAGGTTTTTAGATTGCTTGAACTGGCGAGTTCTCGCATTACGTACTGTAGTTCCCGGTCGTCTATGTGGCGGTCGGGGATTTTTTTGTGCCCCCAAACACCACCCAACACCCAAAGTCCTTCGAAAATTCCTCAAAGCGATGCTCCACCTCCGCAGGCACAAAGAGCAAATTAATCCTTCCATTTATCCTTTTGGAGGCAGGGCTTTCCTATAAAACCATAAAAGGCATAGAAGTTCATATAAGGCCTTCATATCAGTAAGCTTATATGAACTTTATTCCCTTATATGGTTCAAAAATGCAGCCCTTATTGAAAAATTGGTTTTTATCGTAAGACCAGCGACTCATGCCCTTTCCCCCAAAATCTGCTTCAGGTGATGCTCCAGGTGCACCACATAGTCGTCAGCCAAAAAGAAAAAATCCTTTTCTTCTCCATTAGGTAGCAAGATAGGCCAGGAAGCGGCCTCGGGCGGATAGCTTTTAAGCAGCACATATATCTGCTGATTGAGCATTTGCCAATAGAGGATCAGGTTGTCAGGCGATGCCTGCTGGTATTGCTGGATGCTTACCAGCTCATCCTGGTGATAGGGTTGTATCCTCAAAGGTTTTGGCAAAAAGGAAATTTCCGTGAATCGCATAAGATTGTATCTTGCAGAATCAATCAAATGCCCAAGGATTTCCATCTTTGACCATTTGTCGGGCTGTGACTTGGACAAAAGTTCTTTTTCTGTAATCGAAAGAAAGTGCCTCGGTACATCCTGGATGTGCTGGCTTAGGCGGTGAATAGCGGGAAAATCCATTATTTTTTAATATTTATACCTTCAATTTTCTACTTTAATCCTAAATCTGCACAACAGCACACCATCTCCATGCATTTTTCCAAATCCTTCTTCCTAACCCTTTGCCTCTCCTGTCTGCTGTTTTCAGTTATTCAGGGGCAAACAACGGAGTTGGACCAGTTGCGGAAAGAACTGAGCATGGCAGGCAGTGAGGAAGAGAAGCTGGAACTTCTCCTGGAGCTGTCATACAAAATGAGTCGCATACAGCCCGCAGTAGCCTATTTGTATGCAGAGCAGGCTGCTGGCATAGCCAAGAGCCTGGCATCTCCTTCTAAACTTGCGAACGCTTACAGCAATATGGGCGATTGCAAAATTTATCAGGGAGAATACAAACTCGCCAGGAATCATTATGAAGAAACACTCGCATTGCGGGAATCACAGGGTGATAGCCTGGCCATGGCTCGTTCTTATAGCAATTTAGGGGAAATCCACTTTTATCTGGGCAATTTTACAGAATCCTTGCCCCTTTTGCTCAAGAGCCTTCGTATCCGGCAGGCTTACAAGGACTCCATTGCCATTGCACACTCCTATCTTCTTTTGGGCATACTCGAAGAAGCTACCGGCAACTTCCAGGGCGCCCTCGACTACTATGATCGGGGATTGCCTATCGCTTTGCGCAAGGATCGCCTCCGCATGGTGGCAGTCTTTTACAATTATATCGGCCGGGCCTGGCGCAAACTCGATATATATGATAAAGCGCTCGAAGCGCATGCCCTTTCAAAAAAAATCTTAGACCAATACCATGATCCCGTCGGTCTTGCCGATTATTATAACAATATGGGAAGTATTTTTCGGCGGCAAGGACAGTTTGGAAAAGCTCTGGACTATTTCTTTGAAGCATCCAAAATACATCAGGGCCTCAATGACAAGGAAGGCCTTGCCGACGGCTATAATGACATCGCAAAGACTTATGGACAGTTGGGAAAATATAAAGAAGCCCTGGAGTATGTCGAAAAAGCAATGAATATCGCCCGGAGAGCAGGTTTGCTGGATGATGTGCGTTATGCTTATTCCGTTTATGAAGGCATTTATAAGGCGCAGGGTGATTTTAAATCTGCGCTTGAGTATAGCCATAAAGTAGACGAAATCAGGGACAGCCTGATCAATATTGAGAAAATAGAGCATGCAAATCGCCTGAAAGTGAGACATGAACGCGAAACCCTGCGGCTGCAGGAAGCCAATTTTCAGAAAGATCAGGCTCTGCGTGAAGAACGCGCACGCCTGGTATTTGTCTCTCTGGCAAGTGTCTTGCTGCTTTTGCTGGCTTTTGCCCTTTTTAGCTACAACCGCTACCGGATGAAGAATAAGGTCAATAAAGATTTGGCTGAAAAAAACGATGAACTGGAGTTGGAGCGCCTTCGCTCAGATGCGCTTTTGTTGAACATCCTCCCGGAGCAAACAGCGGAAGAATTGAAAAAGACAGGCAAGGCGATGCCACGCAGCTATGAAGAAGTCAGTGTACTTTTTTGTGATTTTAAAGGCTTTACCCGCATTTCAGAAGAGCTTTCTCCCGAACTCCTGGTAGAGGAGCTGGATTTCTGCTTTAAAGTATTTGATGACATCATGGAGGAGTATGGTATCGAAAAAATCAAAACCATAGGAGATGCTTATATGGCAGCTTCAGGCTTGCCGCTGATCCATGATCATCACGCCTATGATACCGTGAGCGCAGCCCTGGATATGCAGACTTTCCTCAAAAGCCTCCATCAGGAGCGTCTGCAAGAAGGCAAGCCTTCTTTTGAAGCCCGCATTGGAATCCATACCGGCCCCGTGGTGGCCGGTGTCGTTGGAAGCAAAAAATTTGCCTACGATATATGGGGAGATACCGTCAATACTGCTTCCCGCCTTGAGTCTGCCGGAGAAGTCGGCAAGGTAAATATATCCCAGCGGACCTATGACCTGATCAAAGATGATTTTGAATGTGTGTCACGAGGGGAAATCGAGGCAAGGAGCAAAGGCGAAATCGCCATGTATTTTGTCAAAAGCAAGCTTAAATCTTAAATACCGAAGCACGAATTTTTTTAATTATGACCAAAATCAGAGCCATTTTTCGTCTGATCTCTTTTGCCGTCATTACAGCATACTATACATCGCTGGTGTTGATCAAACGTCCATTTAATCGAAAAAATCCTTATTACTTCCTGAGCCTCGAGCAGAATTGGACAAAGACTCTTTTGCGGGTAATGGGGGTCGAAATAGAGTTGGAAAGCGAGCTGCCTCAGGAACATGGGCTCCTGATGTGCAATCACCGCTCATATATTGACATAGTCATGGTACCTCCCTTTGTGCCGGCGACCTTTGTTGCTAAACAGGAGGTCCGTAAATGGCCTATTGTAGGCTTTGGCTGCACTTCTATCAAGGTGATTTTTGTGGACAGGAGCAGCCCTGAGAGCAGGAGGAAGACGAGAGAGGATATTCGGGACAATGCCATAAATGGCCTTTCAATCCTGGTATATCCGGAAGGCACGACAAGTGCATCCCCTCATTTGAATTTGCTCAAACCAGGCATGTTTTTTATCGCAGCAGAAGCTGGAATTCCAATTTTGCCCGTAGCTCTGGAGTATGAGCGTATAGAAGACGCCTGGGTAGGCGATGATACATTTATGCCGCATTTTCTCAAGACATTTGGACAAAAGAAAACGAAAGCCAAAATCCGATTTGGGCCCCCCATGTATGATGAGGATGGAGATAAGTTGAGGGAAAATGTGACGAGCTGGATGAAAAAAAACCTGAGGGAGATGCAGGAAGCCTTTGGACATCTTGAGGTAGAAAGTAAAAAAAATCCCTCTAAATAGAAAGAGACAGCTATTAGCTGCCTCTTTGTGTTGTAATTCGGTTTAAATTTTTAATCGCGTGAACTAAGGGAATGGGTCAACCGAATGTTAAAATTTTCATGCCACATCGTTATGGGGGATGGGCATCTCCAAGCGTCCACTTGCCAGGCGGGAAGGAAGTAAATAGTCTTGGCGTCGTTTAGGGTTTTGTTGCCAAATGGCTACACCAGCCTTGCAGATGTCAGTCAAAGATTTGCGAATTTCTGACGCCATACTAAGATGCTCAGAGGAAGCTTTTGGGGAAGGTTGGCCTAATTGTTTCTCGAAAGTTTCGCATTTGATTGCCAGGGAGACAATGTCATTGGCGTGAATTCCCGCTTTGGTAAATTCGGCGAGATCGCGCGCGGCGCACACCATTTTCTCATTGCATACTGTGACTAGCTCTCTCATACTAAGTTGAGAAATCCAAGGCTGAACCGGAAAATCCATAGGCTTAAAGATTTATGAGTGGTTAGAACAAAAAAAATAAGGCTCCACCGTCGGTTGGATGGAGCTATCAGCGTATCAACAATAATTAGATCTGCTTCCTATTTTAATAACTCCAGCCAAATTAAAAAAGGCGTTGTTTCATCCAATAAT
The DNA here is from genome assembly GCA_030430205.1 of Bacteroidia bacterium. Classification (GTDB taxonomy): domain Bacteria; phylum Bacteroidota; class Bacteroidia; order J057; family J057; genus JAUIGE01. The sequence goes on from JAUIGE010000017.1 coordinate 62,341, forward strand.
GATGAAATAGACAGAAATTAAACAGGTTTTTATGATTTGTTCTGATCTTCATGCAATTCAATTATACGGAAACGTTATGAGAATGTCAAGCTTTTTGTAGAATCAAGAAATCTTTGCAATTTTTGCTAAATTAATTAGACAACATGAAAAAAATCATTTTTATCGCCCTAATCAGCACCATCTGCTTGATTCTTTGCCCTGAAGCCTCCGCACAAGATCGTGGAGAAGGATTCGGGGAAGTTGCTGTCTGTGTTTACCCTGTTGCCGGTATGCGGCTTCAGGCGGGAAAGAACGCACAGTACCTCGAACCGATAAAGTACGGCCAGGAAGTAACTCTCCTGGGTGATACTGCTTACGTACCCTCTGAAGCCAGGGTTTATATGCGGGTGAAATCTAAAAGTGGAAAAGTGGGCTGGGTCCATCGCCACTTATTTGAACTGCATGCAAATCAGGTAGTTGTCACCCGTACCTCCCAGATTTATGGTAGCCCCGGAGCTGTGACTACCATTACTACCGCTAAATTTGAAGCGGGAGAATTAGCAGCTATGGCTGATTTTCAGGAGGATTGGATTCTTTTGGTTGGGGCAAAGAAAGAAAAAAAGGGCTGGATCAAACGATCCGGTGGAGTAGAGCCAATCAGTGTTTCAAACACGGATATAGCGATAGCTGCCCTGATGGAAGCCGCCCTGGAGAATCCCGACATTACCGGGCAAATAACTTCGCTGGAAGCTATTCAGCAGCAGCCTGGATTCAGTAACTCTCCCATGAAGACGGTAGTCGTCAGCAAAATAGAATCATTGGTAATGGAGGCCAATCAGCAGGTCGCAGCTGAAAGCAGCAGCCAACAGGTCAATGAACCCCTGCCAGCGAATCAGTCATCCAACTCCCGGAATATGGCCAGTACCAGTGTCATGGCTGCTTCCTCTCAGCGCCTGGCCTCTACCTCTGTCTCTACTTCTACCAATCCCAATAGATTGGAGGAGACGGTCTATGACAGTAATACAGGCCAGAATTATGTGAAAATAACTGAAAAGGGGACTGTCTATGTTGTAAAGGGCCCCGAAAATGCCAGGAGCATTTATTTTGCTTACCACAAAGACCTACCCAAAGGGGCAAAAATACTGGTCAATATCCCGGATAATAGCGGCTTTGTCGAACTGGAAGTGATCAATAAGTTGGGTGCTAATCGCCCCCAGATCATAGCCCTTTCGCAGGAATGTCTGGAAGCGATTTATGGTGAAGGCGTAAAGGATCCCCTGGTGGAGATCGTATACTTCATCAAGCAGCAGTAATTTTTTCTAGAAATAATACCCCATATCGAAGGCTACGTAATTGATGCGGACGATGGTCCCTTCGTATGCGTTGGTTTTGTTGTTGATATTGGTAAGGCCTCTGTGAAAGCTCAGGCCAAAATCCAGGGTACCCCAGTCATATTCTTGCTCAATCCCACCGCCAACAACAAAACCAGCGGTGAAAAAGTTCATTCTATTGGGGTTTCGGATGTCATCGGGGTCCATGCCTGTAGTCTGAGTTACGCCTTTATAGCCTACATTTGCTTCTAACTCGGCATTGAAAAGCGCTTTAAGGTGTGTACCTGAGCCAATTTCGCTGGAGCGAAGTTTGAATCCAAAGGGAACTTGTATGGCAGTATATCTAATGTCAGAAGAAAAATCTGCCAATTCAGTCTTGAATCCCCGATATGCGATGATTATACCTGAGTTGAGGCCATAGTTCTCTGAAAAACCATAGCTTCCCATCAGGCCATAGCTGTAGCCCAGGCGGGACATTTGACCGATATCCAGGCGGGATTTATCATCGTCCTGGATAACAGTGGCAAAAGATATGAGGGGCGAAAAACGGACACCGATTTTCAGCCCTTCCTGAGCAGACAGGAAGCCAGAGAAAAAGATACAAACAGTTAGGAGCAAAACTCTTTTCATAATCTTTATTTAAGGTTTTTTTACAAAAAATAATTTGACGTCACTTATTTGGCGAAGTAACAAAATTCCTCTTTTCAATCGTTATATCCGGGTGCGAATCCTTAAAAGAAAGGAGTGTATCTCCCGTTTTATTGTCTAAATACTCTTATGTACATGCAAAAAATCAATAAACCCGTCCTTTTTCCCTTTATTCTCCTGCTGTTTTTGTCGAGTTTTTATGGCTGCGGCCCCAATGATCCCAATGCGGATATTGCTGATATTCAACTGGAACTTGACTTTAAACGAATAGATTTAAGTCTTTCTGATGCAGCTCAGAATATTGCAGGTGGTGCCTCATATATGGAGGCATATACCCATGGACTGGAAGAAGAAAGGGCTTTTCTGTATCACTACACAGGGGTAGACCTGATCAATGAAGAACTGAAACGGCGGGAAGAGCCGCCCATTCCCGGGCCCATGCTTGATTCTGTGATTGCCTTTAAATTAGGGCCGTTACTTCAGGACTCTGCTTTTCTGTGGCTACTGGACAGCATTCATCAGATTTTTCCTGAGCAAGATGTCTTTTTCTCCCAAAAACTGGAACCTGTTTTTAAACGCTATCATATCCATTTTCCAGAGGTTGATATTCCCCATATCCGAACCCATGTCAATGGCTATGACCCCTCAGGCCATCCGCAGTCGGTGGACCAACTCCTGATTACAGATGAGTTTTTTAGCATAGGCCTGCACTACTTTATGGGAGAAAACTTTAGCTATTATTCTCCCAATCTGCCTCAATATGTGCGCAGAAGGTTTGAAAGAGACTATATGGATGTAGTGGTGGCCCATCAGCTGGCCGAAGGGACCGTGCCGCAGATTAATCCACGGGAACAGCCTACGCTGCTGGCAAAGATGATCAGGGAGGGTATGAAGCTCTATTTGGTGGAAAAACTATTACCCAATAGCCCCGACAGCATGATTATCATGTATAGCCAGGAAGAAATGGATTGGGCAGAAACCTTTGAAAGAGATGTGTATAAAGACCTTACGCCTAAGTTTTTTTCCACAAATTTTATGGATCATCGCTCCTATTTGGCTGAAAGACCATTTACCCAGGAAGTATCGAGAGCCTCTGCCCCAAGGTTAGGACAGTTCACCGGATGGCGGATTGTACAGGCTTATGTGGATAAAAACAAAGACATCAGCCTGGCTGATTTGTGTAGTGAAACGGACTATCAAAAGATATTTCGAGAGTCAAAATATAAACCTTAAAGGCGAATTCGCCATTATAATCTTACGGAATCAAAGATATGAATGCCCCTGTATGTGAGTTGTGTGAACGCCATGTTCCTTCTACTACTCAACATCATTTAATCCCCAGAACTGTTCATAAGAATAAATGGTTCAAAAAAAACTTCCCCAGAGAGCAACTGCACGAAACCATTCCCTTATGCCGTGATTGTCATCGGCAGATCCATAAATTCATTCCTCATAAAGAATTAGGGCGTACCTATAACAGCAAGGAGAAGCTGCTTTCTCATGAAAAGGTGGCTGATTTTGTGGAGTGGTTGCGCAAAAAAGCCCGTATTGTGGATAAATAGTTGATATTATATTTTAGTTTATCGTAAATAACAATTCATGTTGGTATAGAACTTGCCTTTTATAGATAGAAAGAATATTGCAGGAAGTTTTCTTACAAATTCAATTTTTGATGATTCGAAAGTAAAAAGGTAGAATACTTGTATTATTTGAAAAATCATTCATAATTGAAACTAAATAAAACCTCAAAAAGGTATTTGGAGATGTGGAAAACCTAAACTGGGAGTTTACGTACGTACCTAGATATTTTAGCCATGTAATGTTAGTATGACTTTTTGTTCTTTTTATCGTCCTAAGGCAGTAAGCGAAAATAATAACTTGAACCAATAGGTTATTTGTTGTACGTTTGCAGCCGCTTTGAAAAAAGAGGTCTATAGTAGCTGTTCTCTATGCCAATACTATAGATTTATGTCAAACAATAACGAAAGACTAAATGCATAGAGAGACCGATTATGAAAGCTTATGTACTCGGGATTTCATTTCTCACAGCAATTTTTTTGGGATCTTTTACCATCCCATCTCAACCTGGAGATAATCAGGTTCAATCTGGAGAAGAAATCCAACCATCGCAGAAAGCTTTTATGAAAGCACAGTTATCACACTTGCATCATCTACATCCTATAGATATCAAGCAAGTGCCAGCCATTTACCCTTTAGCCGAAACGGAGCATGTAAAAAGGACCAGCCCTTTCGGTATGCGGAACCACCCTGTTTTCAAAGTATTGAAAATGCATAAGGGCCAGGATTTCTCCGCCCCTCCGGGTACCGCTGTGATAGCTACCGCTGATGGTAAAATCATGAAAGCCAGTACTCTTATTGATAAGAGTGGATACGGAAAACACATCGTGATTGAACACGAAGAAGTTTTTCTGGATGAAAGTTACGCTACCCTATATGCCCACCTGTCGCGCATTGTCGTGAAAGAAGGTGAGCAGGTTGCAAGAGGTGACACGATTGGATTTACCGGCAATACCGGAACCAGTACCAATCCCCACCTGCACTATGAGGTCATCAAAAATGGTAAGCGCGTAAACCCTTCCGATTACTTAATGTAGTTTTTCTTTTGAAAAAGATTTTTTCCGAGCTCCCCCTTTCCGGGGGAGCTTTTGTATTTTTAGGGAAAATGTAACGCAGCTTGCTGTTGGCTTTGGTGCCACCCCTGTGGTTTAGGGTTATGAATGGCAGGCTAAAGCGCTATCAATCCCCTGAGAGCGAAATATCGCCCTCATAAACAAAACTTGCCGGACCGATCAGGTATATTGCCTCATCAGGCTGTTGAAAGCGCTCAATAGCTACTTCGAGCTTGCCGCCTTCTGTCTGGACTTGTATCTGCGGAGCAGTCGCAGGATGTGAGCGGTGATAGGCATACGCACAGGCCGTGACACCGGTGCCACAGCTTAGGGTTTCTCCCTCCACTCCTCGCTCATAGGTTCTCACCTGAAGGACTGCATCTTCCAAAATATTGACAAAATTGACATTTGTCCCTTCTTGTCTGTAGGTATCGCTATTTCTGATCCTTCTGCCCTCCTGGTCAACATTGAGAGCGGAAACAGCTTCTGTCTGAAATTGTACATAATGCGGAGAGCCTGTATCCAGCCATACAGCATGGCTGGTGAGGGATTGGAATCCTTTGGGTTTACCCATTTTAAGCTTCACCTGTGAAGCGAGTATGCTTGCTTCATGCAAGCCGTCTATGGCTTCAAAGGAACAGCTATTCTGTATGATACCCAGCTTTTGGGCAAAAGCGACGATACATCTGCCTCCATTTCCACACATGCTGCTTTCCCTTCCGTCTGCGTTATAATAAATCATTCGGAAGTCCTCCTCCGAAGAATCAGATAGCAAAATCAGGCCATCGGCCCCTATACCAAAACGGCGATCGCATAGAAAATGGATGTGCTTGGTTTCGAGCTTTTTTTCTAAGTCCAATCCCCTGTTATCCAGTAAGATAAAGTCATTACCAGTACCCTGGTATTTGTAAAAATGTAGGTTCATAAATCTTCATCCGCTTCCTCAGGCGGCGCATTTTCATATAGCCGGGCGGCTATTTTGACTATCCCATAAATGGCATCCGATTCATTTGCATATACTTTCAATACATAAGGCGTATTGCTTTTCAGTATAAGTTCTGGAATGACAGTAAAGGTAAGGCTGTTATCCACCTGGTTGCCAGATGCCTGTCCTTGCCAATTTCCATCTTTCTTCAAAGGAACTGAAAAGGTGTACTCTGTGGGATAAGATTTGCTTACACTGTCTTTTCTTTCTACAAAGATAGCGAGTGGCAAAACATCCTGCCCAATGCTGCTAACATCATAGGTTACCTCAAACTCCAGCCGGGTATTGAGCTCGGGTTGAGGGTGGTCGAAACGAATTTCAAACTCACGAGCTACATTTCGGTAAAGCGTATAGTCACCAGACAGATTTACCTGTTCAGTCCATAGGGGAACGATCTCGCCGCACCCACTTAGCAGAATAAAAAAAAGAAAAGAGGGGTAAACAAATAGTGGTGGTTTCCTCATCTTGCTTTGAAAAGTCGAAAATTTCTGACCGCAAGCGAAAATACACTTTTCCTTTTACATAATAAAGTAAATTAGACCTCTTCGCTCACCCGTGCGATTGTCTTTTTGGGGGAACTCTTAATTGCGCCAGATTCATCGCTTTGCCCCAAAGAGGTAAACTTATGAATACGTTGTTCAATCAATTTTTCCACCTTCAAAGCAGACAATTTTTTCAGGTCCTGTAGGATCTGTGCTTTTACATTTTCGAAAGCAGTTTCCGGATTTTTATGTGCACCACCGAGGGGTTCCTTGATGATGCCATCAATAATTTTGAGGCGGAGGTTGTCTTCAGCTGTAAGTTTCAGGGCCTCGGCGGCCTGTTCTTTTTGATCCCAACTTCTCCAGAGGATACTGGAGCAGGATTCTGGCGCGATAACAGAATACCAGGTATTCTCAAGCATATATACCCGATCTCCCACACCTATGCCAAGCGCGCCTCCTGAGGCTCCCTCTCCGATAACGATGCAGATGATGGGGGTTTGCAAAACGGCCATTTCCATCAGGTTCCGGGCGATTGCTTCTCCTTGCCCTCGCTCTTCAGCTTCCAAACCAGGATAGGCTCCTGGCGTGTCTATGAGGCATATCACAGGCATCCCAAATTTCTCTGCCATCTTCATCAACCGCAAAGCTTTGCGGTAGCCTTCAGGATTGGGCATGCCAAAGTTGCGGTATTGGCGCTCTTTGGTCGTGCGACCCTTTTGCTGGCCAATGATCATGACAGGCTGCCCGTCTATCGTGGCCATGCCGCCAATCATCGCTTTATCATCTTTGAAGTTTCTGTCTCCAAAGAGTTCGATGAAATCATCAGTAATGTGTGCGATATAATCGAGGGAATAGGGGCGATCAGGGTGGCGGGAGATCTGTACCCGCTGCCAGCGATTGAGGTTGCTATAGATATTCTTTTTAAGGTTCTCTATGGTTTTTTCCAATTCAGAGGTAGCCGGTCCCATCTCTGTGCTGGTATCCTCCGCAATGCGCTTCATCTCTTCAAGCTGGGTTTCCAACTCAATGATCGGCTTTTCAAAGTCAAAAACGTTATTAGGCTTCATACAATTCCTAATTTTAGTTTTGATAAAACAACTGAGAGGCGAAATACCCTCCCATCAGGGAGATGATTCTCAGTGAAGATGCCTAATATACGCATCTCGCCTCTAAGTGCCAAAGGTGAAAGAATGAAGCCAGCCTGATTCAGATGAGCAGACTGACCGTGAATTTTTTGTATAATGGATTGAAAATCACCAATTAGGAGCGATCCTCCATGGGCGTATAATCGCGCTTTGTATAGCCAGTATAAATCTGTCTGGGACGGCCTATGGCCTGGCCTGATTCGCGCAATTCTTTCCATTGAGCGATCCAACCCGGAAGCCTGCCCAGGGCAAACATCACGGTAAACATAGGCACAGGAATGCCCAAAGCGCGATAGATAATCCCTGAGTAGAAGTCTACATTGGGGAAAAGCTTACGGCTGGAAAAATAAGGGTCTGCAATCGCTTCCTTTTCCAGGCCTTTGGCGATATCAAGTACCGGATCATCTATATTCAATGCGTCCAATACCTTGTCTGTATACATTTTGATGACCTTGGCACGTGGGTCAAAGTTTTTGTAAACGCGGTGACCAAAGCCCATCAGGCGGAAAGGATCTTCCTTATCCTTGGCTTTGTCAATATACTTTTGGGTGTCGCCCCCATCCTCACGGATAGCTTCAAGCATCTCGATCACCTTCTGGTTGGCACCGCCATGAAGCGGCCCCCACAGGGCGCTATTGCCCGCAGCGATGGCTGCGAAGAGATTGACATGCGAAGAGCCCGCCATGCGGACAGTCGCTGCTGAGCAGTTTTGCTCATGATCTGCATGCAACACCAGCAAGGTGTCCAGAGCCTCAGCTACTTCGGCATTGACTTCGCCATACATCATGTGTAGAAAATTCTCCACATAGCCCAATGAAGGATCGGGGTCTATATAAGCCAGGCCCTGGCGGCGGCGGTATACATAAGCCACCATGGCTGGCATGTGTCCCAGCAAACGATAAATCGTGTTCCAGCGGATATCTTCATTTTTCCAGGAATCAACAGACTCAGGATAGAAGCCGGGCAAAGCTGAAATGATCGTACCGATCATGCTCATGGGATGTGCTTCACGTGGCAGGCTATCCAGAATAGCGCGCAGGCCGACAGGGGGCGTGGCATTGTCTTTCAGCTTCTGCTCAAAGTGGGACAGTTCCGTTGCTGAAGGCAGCTCTGTATTTAACAGCAAAAACATCACTTCTGTAAAGGAAGAATGATCGGCCAACTGCTCAATAGGGTAGCCCCTATGCTCCAGGATGCCCTTTATTCCATCAATAAAAGTAATCGAGCTGGTTGTAGAGCCTGTATTTTTAAATCCTTCATCAAAAGTGACATGACCTGTGGTTTTCAACAGTTTGGAAATATCGATTCCTTTTTCCTGGTAACTGCCTGTAATGACAGGTAAGGAATAGCTTTCTTCGCCTATTTTGAGTTCCACGGTCTCCTGGGGTTCAGCAACGTCTGACATATATATTTGAGTTATTTAAATGTAAAGGATGTTTAATATTTCGAAAGAAAACGATTTACAAAAATACTGATTTGAAGAGATTTTCCCAATCAACTCCTATCATACTTGGGATTGATTGATGGTAAAAAGGGGATTTTCAGTTTTTTCGCAAAATATTAAGCCAATAAAAAATCTTTCCCTTCAGTAAGCTGCATTTTTTTTAAAAAATCTCTGATTTCTGCTCTTGCTCCTCTGTTGTTTACATAGGAAAGAACAAAAATACCGGGATACTGTTTGAGCTTTTTGTAGGAAAAAACAGGAATTCCATCCAGTGCCTGTTGATCAAAAAGATCAATGAAAAAATCAGGCTTGACGCCTGACTCCATCAAAGGCGCAAGGCGCCTCCTCGTTTTGCGACCCGCTCCCCAAACTGCCAGTTTGGGATGGCTATTGTGATCGCGCAGCCAGCGCGCCAGGTAGCGGGCCTTCACCCGCTCAAAAGCCATGAGGCTATATGCCTCACTTGTGCGCGAGAGCCTGTCGGGCGGATCATTCCACCGCAGCAGTACCTCCGGGACTTTGTCCATGATGACCCCTTTTTCGAGCCAGCGAAGCCAAAGCTCGTAATCTTCCGGGCCATCCTGCTCGCGGTACGCGCCATGCTGCAAGGCAATCGCCTTGCGAAACATCACCGAAGGATGCGCCATAGGCGCATCTACAAAGCGATTGAGGGAAATGTCAGCAGGGCTGACAAGCTCATTGAGCCACCCGACATGGCTGGCATAGCCCTGCTGGCTGAGAGGATCTCCTCCATATTCGACCAGAGAACCCACAAGCCCTGTTTGAGGATGGGCTTCCATGTATTGCCATTGGAGGCGAAGGCGAGCCGGATAGGAGTAGTCGTCCGCATCCATGCGGGCGATATAATCGCCCTGGGCCATGCTGAGGCCATGGTTCAAGGCAGGGACGATCCCCTGATGGGGAAGGCTAAAACAGCGGATACGGGAATCCACTGCAGCATAGGATCGGAGGACTTGATTGCTGTTATCGCTAGAGCCATCATCGACAGCGATAAGTTCCCAGTCGGTAAAATCCTGAGCCAGTATACTCTCAATGGCGATTGCCAGCGTTGAACCCGCATTGTATACGGGCATTAGAACGCTTATCGTGGGAAAGAGAGACAGAATTCAGCCTGTTAGTTGAATGATTTTAGGTCTCTTCCATTCAAGGGTTGTACCGGTCTGTAATTGTCATGAACGATTCCATGAATTTTGCTGATCTGTGCGCTGGATGCTTCAACGGCTGTTTGCATAACAAACCAGGTTACGATTTCAGAGCAGGGAGGAGTTGTAAGTGAACCTGCATAGGTGAAATATCCGGGATCGGAAGGCAGCAAAGTAGAGATGTCAACCAGCGTTGAAGAAAAGAAATTTTTGTTTTCCTCCTCAGGCACATCATCAATAAACTTTGCCAGAAAGGTGTTTTCTGCCCCTTCTTCAAACAATATACCGACCACTGCCAGGTTGCCTGAAGTACTGCTTTTGTGGACGAGATGTGCTTCCATGGGAAAGCGAATACCATTTACGGTATGCTCTGAACCCGTGTGAAAGTGAACCTGTAGCAGGTCAAATGCTTCTCCATTGAGTGTCAGTGTACTTCCCATGTCATAATTTTGCTGAATGCTATGGCCATTGTTGACAAGGTTGATGGAACTGCTGGCATAGTCAGTATCCAGGCCCGAAAGGGAGGCATCCGCAACCGCCCCGACGATATCAATGGGAGATTGATCAGAACCAGCGCAATCAGAATAACAACTTGGCCAGGTTTCTGGATTCGATTCCCCCTCATAAGTCCAATGAAATGCTTCACAGGCAAGTTCATCTTCTTTGCATGCAGAAAAAATAACTGAAATAAACAGGCAGCTAATTGCCAATAGTCGTAAGTTTTCCATGTTGGTTTTTTTGTTAAATCTATAAAATTTTCCATATAACCAAAGCTCCTACCACGGAAAAAACGAGCACAAACATGGCAAGTAAATAGCGATGGGTAGGGTGGTTCCCCATCGGCATATCATCTCCACTCAAAATAAAAGCTGCCCAAAAATAGGGATGTTTGAAAGGGCTGTTTTCCAGCATCTGCAGTTTTGCCTGCCTGAGGGCCTCATCTTTGGCCATCCCTTTTTCTATATTTTGATAAAAACTTACCATCAAATCTGCTGTGCTTTGGTCATCTACCTGCCAGAGGCTCATCAGGATATTTTTGCAACCCGCATACTGAAAAGAACGCGCCAGGCTCATGACGCCTTCTCCCCGGAGGATTTTTCCATAGCCTGATTCACAGGCGCTTAGGACGATGAGTTCAGCATCCAGTTTCATTTGGTAAAGTTCATAGGCATAGAGAAAACCATCGTTTTGGGAAGTCAGCTTGTCCTGCTTGCTTTGCGAAAATACCAGGGCCGAAAAGAGGGGATTTTCCTCATCGAGTTGGCTGTGCATCGCCAGGTGAAGGATCCTACTTTCTGAAGCATGCTGCCAGAATGCTTGCTCTGTGGCAGATTCTGCCAGGAATTGCTGGCCGCCCATCATGCTGTGTATGCGCGTCACTTCCTTTCTGTTTTCGGAAAGCGGAACAAAATTTTTGTGAGAGGATACAAATGTGGCTACCGCTTCTCCCGGGGCAGCGGAGGATGAATAGATAGGCGCAAAGCCTGCAAATTTGTTTTGGGCCTGGGAAGAAAGAGCAGGCGTGAGCAACCACTCCGCAGAGGGGAGATACCGTATATGCATTTTTTTTAGCAAAAAAGGCCATTCAGCATAAGGCAAGGCAGGGGAAATGCTGTCGGCCAGCATCAATTCAAAGGGAAGATGGCTCAGGATGCCATCAGGAACGATAAGCAAAGCCTGGGGCTTTTCGGGCATTTGGTCCCAAAGGGGCTGTAGAATATGGGCGAAAAAAGAGTGTGCCTGAAGGGCAAGGTGCTGTTTTTCGGAAAGCAGGTTGGCTTGTTGCTTTACCCGGGAGCCATCACTCAGCTGCTGATAAAACAGCTCCAGGCTATCACGGGCTCCATCTCCAAAATCATTTTGGAAGGCTATGAGCTTCTGTTGACTCAGGGCAAAGCCATATAAACTTTTTTCACCTGTGAAATAAGAGATGAGCCATTCGCCTTTTTTGAGCTTTTGTTGAAAAGCAGTGATATCTGTGGAAGAGTGAGCGTAACGGAGTTGGTAGTAGGCAGGGTAAAGCTGCTCAATCTGGCGCTGGAGTGAATCCTTTTTCAGGTGAATGCGAAACAATTGCGCCTTGCTCTGATTGATTTGTGCGCTATCCCGCCCCTGCGCTACGCGCTGCTCCCACTGATCCTGCCGGATCTGGATCTGCTGCTCCAGATGAAGGACTTCATCGGGAATACCCGCGAAGTCGCGGGCCGCAGAAGCCTTCAGCGCACCGCGCAGCAAAGAAGCTTTGCTGCTTTCGTTATACGCGAAAGCCCGCGCCAGCTGTGTCTTGTCAGCTGTAAGCTGAAAAAGCTCCCAGGAGGCCTCTATGGCCCCTTCATACAACCTATGCGAATGGAAACTCCCCCATTCCCGATCCTCCCTTTCCTGATAATTGAGGATGCTCAATTGACTCAGCCGAAGGCTGAAATCAAACAATTGCAGGGACTGCTGGAGCTTTTGGACAGGCAAATCTGCCTGCTCCGATAGCATCAATAGGCTCCATGCTTCATTTTCCATAATGGACTGGCAGGCCAGTCTGTGGATGGCCGAAATGTCCTCTGCCCGTTTCTGAGCGGGAAAATCTGCCATCTCCGGCAAAAGTGCCTGCCGTGCCTGGCGGTAGGTGGAATAGGCCTTTGAAAAATGATCGAGCAGAAAATGAATTTCTCCTATTGCATTGAGAATGACAGCCATTTGCATACTATGAGGCCCATAAGCAGCTTCATAAACAGGAAGAATCTTTTGGTAATAGGAAAGGGCGACTTCCAGCTGGCCATCTCTTTTATACGCTTTCCCTATATAAAAATCAGCCCTCCCCAGTTGTATGGGATCTCCCGACAAATGCAGCCGGATGTAGGCTTTGGCTTCTTCCAGATAAGCCAGAGCTTCTTGAGTATTTCCCTGGTTTTCATAGGCTAAGCCCAGGTTCTGAATGGCCATAGCTGTCCATTCTGCCCGATTGTTTTGTCTCCTTCGTACTTCCAGGGCTTTTTTATACCAATAAAGGGATTCTTCGTGCCGCCGGAGATCCCGTGAGATGAAACCCAGGATGTTGTAGCCATTTCCTAAAAAATGGATAAATGAATCAGCCTCTTTTTCCAAAATCCGCACCCCTGCCTCCGCATAATGATAAGCCTCCCGGAGGCGGTTTTCATTTCGGAGCGTGATGGCAAGATTCAAATAGGATGTTGCTACTCGGTCACTTTGCTCTCCGAATACTTTTTTGCGTATTTCCAGGGCTTTGAGCCTGTTTTTTAGCTCCAACTTTGCCAGGCCGAGTTCTTGCTCAGTATTGGCGATGTCGTCATAGAGTTCGGCTGTTTCGGTATGGATTTCTCCCAGTTTTTCATAAGCGAAAATCAGGTCACTCTTCAACTGAAGGTAAGCCTGATTTTGCTTTTTGAAAGTGCGCAGGATGCGCGCCACATGTTTTCGGGAGTTGAAGTAGCAACTCCAGTTTTCCTGTGTAGCATAGGAAACTGCGGCAGCCTGATAAGCCAGGAGCGCCGCCTCCATTTGCTTGTTATCGCGAAGGCTGCGGGCATGTGCATAGAGGCTATCCTCTACGCAGGCAGGTAATATAGCCTGCGCATGTGCATACAGGCAATACCCCCCAAGCAAACAGACAAAAAGATACTTTTTCATTCAAAACCATGCTATCTCAGCATGGTCCTGAATATAAGGATAATTGCTTTACTTCTTTTGTATCCTGAGGCTAGTCTGGAGCTGGGTATCTTTATCAAAAATGCGAATCAGGTAAAAAGCCTCTGTCAGGGGAGACATATCCAGCTGCACGGCATTGTCTGAATGCGGTTTAAGTGAAATAGGTATCTCACGCCCATGGAGGTCGTAGAGCTGGATGACAAGGTTTTCCTGCCTGATGTGTTGTTGAAAAAGGAGGGTCAGCAGGCCCGTAGTAGGATTGGGAAAAGCCTGTACCTCAGCCACATCCCATGCGGCAAAATGCACCTCCACCCACTGGGAGGCTGTCGCCTCTCCATTGATGTCTACCGACATCAGGCGGTAATAGGACCTGCCGCTGAGCGGAGCGTAATCCCAGCTCTCATAGCTGGCTGGCAGATCGGGGCTTCCCTGTCCGGGAAGTTGTGCTATCTGCTCGATTTGCTGCAAATCAGGACTTCTTTCCAGGAGGAAATGATCGTGATTGACTTCGCTCAGGGTAGTCCAAAGCAGTTGGACCTTGCCCTGAAGCGGTATCGCTTCAAAGCGCAACAACTCCACGGCGAAAGGCGCCGGGAAACGTGAGGGCAGCCCTAGCGCATAAAAATGCGCAGCTCCATCATCTATGCCCCCGGCAAAGATGCCGTTGTTGTCAGGAGAAGAGAAGCGCAGGGCGCTTCCGCCATCATCTACACCGCCCCCAAAAATGCGGCTGTTGTCTGCCTGGCTGTATGGCAGGCTGGCATAACCGTCTTCATTTCCCCCGCCAAAAATCGGGTTGTTATCTGCCAGGGAAAAGTAAACGCGGGCATAGCCGTCTTCATTTCCTCCTGCAAAAATGGCATGATTATCCTGTATAGAGGTATAGGAAATGCTTCCGCCATCCTCTGCTCCGCCGCCAAAAATGCGGTTCTGGGAAGGGATTTCGGCCACATCTATAGCGGCACCATCATCCACTCCTCCGGCGAAAATGTAGTTGTGCTGGGCTGTAGCCCTCAGCAGGCACAAACTGCTTATGAGTAAAAGCAAGTATTTCATGGGATGAAGGTTAAAGTTTTGGCAAATCAATTCGCGCTCCGAACGCCCCGCATCCCATGCCAGTTTTCCCTGTCGGAATTGTTGTAATTGGCGCCATAGCGCGTGCTCACCTCCGAACTCCGGTATCCTATACCGACGGCGCTGACAAAAGCCCAATCGGCCAGAAGCGTAAAGCTGCCATTGCCAGTACCGGTGACATTGCCGTCACCGTGCAGGCCGCTGAAATCGCGGCTTTGAGAATTCCCAACGGAAATCGTCATCTCATAGCAATTTCCGCTCATCTCCATGATGCCCCAGTAGGTAGCGCCGGTTTCTTCGCGGGTTTTGTGGGTGGCACTGGCGGCAAAGATGCCGCAGCGGACTGGGCGGCCAGAACCCACGTAAACGGAATTGGGGTTGGCGTTGCCAACATGCTGGCCGATGCCGGAAAGAATGAGCTCTTCGGCTGTGCCTTCATTTTCGTAGGTATAATGATCTTCCAGATACCAGCTGGTATTGCCCCAGGCAAGTTCATTGGGAACGCCATCTAATGGCCCTCTGCAGGCTTTTTCGTACTCCAGCTCACTCATCGGCCGCAGACCCGACCAATCGAGATAGGCAGCCATATCAGCCCAGCTTATATAATGCATGGGACGCCAGGGAAAGTCAGCAATTGCGTAGCCATTGCCATCCTGAACAGGGAAGACATCTACTGCATTGACATAAAAAGGGCCATCGCGATCTGTTTTTTGAGTCATATTGAGGTGAGCGAGGAAGTCGGCATATTGCTGTTGGCTTACTTCATACTTCATACAGTAAAAAGCTGCAAAGCCTTTGGGAAAGTCTGCCGGCAAAGTCTGGGTTTGACCATAATCAAAGTCATCCGCATTCAGCATATTGACCGCATCGTGATTGCTGAGGTTGTTGCTATTGGTGCCCCCGAGGGTGAGGGCGGCTTCGGATGTAATCTGAAAAGGCAGGCCTGTGTTTCCGGCTTCAAACTGCCCAAAATCTCCCTGTCCATCTCCAGCAAAAAATGCCCCCTGAGGTACATATACCATCTCGATGGCATGCACGGAAATTTCAACGGCTTCATCATCTGCTATGCCATTTACGCCATAATTCCAGCGCAAACGCACATCCTGAAAATTGACATGGCCAATACCAACCGCAGAGCGATAGATAAAAACGCCGATCCCATTGGTGGTGGTGCCGTAGGTGTTGTGGGCGGTTTGGATGATGCTGCCGGCCGGAGCTGTATGGCCGTCACTTGTTCCATTGACATAGTTGAGGGTGGCATGTTGCCAGTTTTCCTGGTTTTTAGGGGTAAATTTGATAAATACCCAGGCGGCATCCCAATTGCTTTCATAGGTGTTGGTACGCCAGGAGTTGTCCCATGACAAATCAAATTCTACCATGTAAAAGTCTGCAAATACATTTTGACTTGTCAGGCTAACATTGCTGATTTGGATGTTGTTGGCAAAAAGCTGTGTACCAAAGCAGATGCCCAGGAGTAGGATAAGGAGTGATTTTTTCATGACAGATTATTAATGGTTTGCTGTCACAGTCGAAATATTTTTGGGGCTGTCACCCTTTTTCAAAAAAAATCAGTAATTCGCCTTAGAAATCGTGAAACCCATCTCAAAAATACATAGCGACGAAGCCATCATCCTGGAAATCCGCCTGGGCGGTATCCATGGAGAATTGGCAAAAACGAATCTTTTTCGTCAGTACGCCTATTTCGTGCGCAAGCGACCGGCCAAGTATGGCTTGACGGAAGAAGATGCGTTGGACGCATATACAGATGCCTACCTGGCGGTGATAGACCACATCAAAAGCGGTCGCTTTCGGGGAGAGAGCAGCATCAAAACATACCTTTCCCGTATTTTTCGGAATAAATGTGTTGACAAGGCGCGCAGGAATGCGACTATGAAAGTAGACTGGGTGGAGGAGTTTCCGGATTTGCGGGATGAATCGCGCAATTTTTTGCAGACAATTATCAGTCGGGAGGAGCTGAAGGGCGTCAGGAAAAAACTGGCTTTGCTGAATGAAAAGTGTAGAGAAATGTTGCTTATGTCAGCTGAGGGCTATAGCCCGCTTGAAATCGCTCAAAAATTGAACCTTGCCACAGCAAGAAGCGCCTCCAGCCAGCGATACAAGTGCCTGGAGAAACTAAAAAAGATGATGAAATAGAGCTCAAAACAACAAGCAATGACCGAGTTAATAGATAAATACCTGAAAGGGGAGTTGAGTGAAGAAGAGCGAGTCGCTTTTGAAAAGCGGGTAGAGGAGGATCCCTATTTCAGAGGGGAGGTAAAAGGACAGATCAAGGCTGAATATGCCATTCGCACCAAAGCGAAAAAGGTCAAAAAACAAGCTTTAAAAGCGGAGTATGCCCGCCTTGTGGCGGAAACTGACGAGCTCAGGCGCATCCAGCCACTTTACCGTCGAAGCAGCTTTCTGATCGTCGCTGCCGCTGCGGTGGTCCTGCTGATAGTAGCCGTCCGCTTGTGGGGCAATAGCCCCAAAATGAATGCCGACGAACTTTTCGCGGCCTACATCCAGCCCGTGCCGCTTTCCTTCTCGCGCAGCGAGAGTGACACCGCCATGCTGAGCCTGGCCACCGCCTACCAGGGCGCATCCTATGCGCAGGCGATCTCGGCAGCCGAAAGGCTGCTGAAGGATTCCGCATACGCTTCCTCCGCTCAACTTTGGTTGAGCCTCGCGATCAGCCAGCTGATGACCGACCAGCCACAGGCGGCTCTGAGGAGCCTGAAGCAGATAGAGCCAGGCAGCGCCTATGAGGAGCAGGCGCTTTGGTATGAGGCCTTGGCTTTGCTCAAGGTGGATCCCGCGCTTGCGCGGGGGAAATTGGCAGAGATAGCCGATTCGGGGCATTATATGCAGAAGAAGGCGGGGGAGATGTTGGAGAGAATGGAGGAGGAGTAAGGTTTTTTGACGCAGATTTATACTGATTTAACTGTTTCAAAATGTAAAAAGCAACAGTGCAAATCAGTCAAATCAGTGTTCTCCGTGTCAATTCTTCCTCCTAAATCCATCGTCCTCAAAATACTTTTTCAGCCCATTCTTCAACCTCCTTTTTCTCAATAGAAAAATTGATCCCCACGCCAATCCGCTTTTTCTTCGAGTCCATATAGGGCTTGAAATAGCCTTTTTCTCCAATTTGATTCACCGCTTCTTCAGCGGATTTACCCAATTTGAATTCGAGGATATAAATGGAATCCGGTGTCTCGACTTTGGCATCGAGTCGGCCATTGGAGCTGTTGATTTCGGATTGGATGAAAACGCCCATGAGGGAGCAAAGCAGGTGGATGAGCGCGTGGTAAAAGGCTTCATTTTCTTTTTGCCAAAGAGAGGCAGGAATAGATGCGAAAGCTGAATTGATGATCCGGATGAAAAGCTCCACATTTCCCTCCTCCAGCGCCTCTACAAGCTCCAAAGCTCTGACTTTTCCAGCGCCATATTCGTCATAGGCATAAGCGTTGAGCAGGCGTTCTTCCAGGGAAGCTTTTACTTCCTGGTTGGGATAATCTATGATGTAAATGCCCTGACGATATTTTTCAAGAATGGTGACATAGCCTGTTTGGAAAAGGATCGTCAGCGGATTGAGATTTTCTAAATCGTAGCTGTTAAGGACGGAGTCCGAGGCTTTCATGGGTTCGATTTTGAAGAAACGGGTGTCCTTCATTTTTTTGACCAGAAAGGTCGGCGTGCCTGTCTCGAACCAGTAGTTTTCGAATTCTTCGGATCGCAAAAAGCTCAATAGCGAAAAAGGGTTATACACTTTGGTTTTGCCATTCCAGGAATAGCCGTTATACCAGCGGCGCATTTCCTCCATGAGTTCTTCCAGTTCAATCTGCTTATGGTCAGCAATTTCCTGGAGCTTTTTATCAAAATAATGGCGAATCTCCTTTTCTGTCAGTCCCAATAAATCTGCTGCCTGGAAATCCAATGTCAGATTTGTCAGGTTATTCAACTCAGAAAAAATGCTTGTTTTGCTGAAGCGGCTGACGCCTGTAAGGAATACAAATTCCAGATAGGGGTCACTGTCTTTAATGACAGAATAAAAGGTTTTGAGATGATCGCGGTTGATAGCAGCCTGATTGAGATGATCTAAATAATCAATGATGGGCTTGTCATATTCATCAATTAACAGAACAACTCTTTGCTGATATTTTTTATATGCTTCTTCAATTAATTCCTTGAGTGGATGATAATAATCACCTTTTTGAAGCTCAACACCCAGGCGGGTGGCCTCTTCATCCAATCCTGTTTCAATGGCTTTGGGTAAGGACTGTTCTTTATATTTGAAACTGGAAAATTTTACATGAATAACAGGGTGTGATTTATTCCAATCCCACTGATCTTCAATCCACAGTCCTTCGAAAAGCTCTTTTTGGCCTTCAAACAAAGCCCTCATCGTAGAAAGCAAAAGCGATTTTCCAAAACGCCTGGGCCGGGAGAGAAAAAGGTATTTTCCAGTAGTAACAATCCGATGGATATGCTCCGTTTTGTCTACATAAACGTAACCTTCGTTCCGAATTTCACTAAATGTCTGTATCCCTAATGGTAGCTTCATAAGGCTAAATTACGAAGAAATTATTGCGCTCCCATTTCCATCTCCACCCGATCATACAAATCCCTCAAAGCCACCTCAACTCCTACAGACTGAAAAGCAATTTTCCCATCCAGGTCACTATATCTATTATATCGCCAACCTTTTTCATCTTTAGAAAATATCTCAACATTAACCTGATTCTGGGAAATCAGGACATATTCCTGTAAAGAAGGCAGCGTTTGATAAGAAAGGAATTTTTCGCCCCGATCTCGGATTTCGCTTTCTGGAGAGATGATTTCAATGATCAGGATAGGGTTATCGATCATATCGTTGCGACCTCGTGCATAAGAAAGATCTCCGCAAACGACCATTGCATCAGGGTAATAAAAAGCTTTTTTGTGACCGATGGCGACTTTGACCTCACTAGAAAATACTTCAGAGCTTTTATTCTTCAATGAGAAATGAAGCTCTGAAACAAGATTTCTTGAAATACGCTCAAGTGGAACACTCGTTCCTGCCATAGAAACAACGTACCCATCAATAAACTCACTCTTTTCCTGAGCCTTGTCCTCACGAATTAAATATTCTTCAGGACTTATAGGATGTAGTTTTTCTACTACGTCGCCCATTTTTGTCTCTTTTCTACAATTTACAAAAAATTGACAAAGCTTTCTTTTTTGACGCAGATGAACGCAGATTATTATGATAAGAATTATGTAAAAAGAAGGATAATCGCCAATCAACATTCCCTCCCAAACATCTTAAATCATAATAATCATCGAAGATCAGCGTCCACTCTTTCATTCCCGCCATCCCGCTGTCTCGCCATCCCGCCTCTCCTCCCGCCTCTCAATACCCCAATATCGGCCCCAACCACCTCTCCATCTCCTCCAAATCCATCCCCTTGCGTTCCGCAAGGGACTCGACCTGCTCCTTCGAGATTTTGCCTACGCCAAAGTAGCGGCTCTCAGGGTGAGAGAAATACAGCCCGCTGACAGAAGCGGCCGGATACATGGCCAGCGACTCCGTCAGGCTGATGCCTGTGAGTTTTTCTACTTCGAGTAGTTTGAAGAGGGCGATTTTTTCGGTGTGATCCGGGTTGGCCGGGTAGCCCGCTGCCGGGCGGATGCCCGCGTATTTCTCAGCGATAAGATCGCTGCTGGCGAGTTGCTCGTCTGGGGCATAGCCCCAGTATTCCTTGCGCACGAGCTCGTGCAGTTTCTCGGCAAAAGCCTCCGCGAGGCGGTCTGCGAGTGCCTTCAGCAAGATGGCGTTGTAGTCGTCATGCGCCTCCTCAAAGTGTTTGACCCACTTTTCGATGCCGATGCCCGTGGTCACGGCGAAACCACCGATGTGGTCCTCGTAGCCTTTGGGGGCGAGGAAGTCAGTCAGGCTGAGGTTGGGGATGCCGCCTTTGCGCGCGCCTTGCTGGCGCGGGTTGTAGAAACGGGCGATCACTTCCTTTCTGCTGTCATCAGCATAGACTTCGATATCATCCTCGCCAACGGCATTGGCGGGGTAGAGGCCAAAGACGGCTTTGGCGGTGAGCCATTTTTCGGCAACTATGCGCTTGAGCATCTCCTGAGCTTCGTTGAAAAGTTTGGTCGCTACGACCCCTTTCTCAGGATGGCTGAGGATATCGGGGTAGCGCCCTTTCATCTGCCAGGTCTGGAAAAAGGGTGTCCAGTCGATATAGGGGAGCAATTCGCTCAGCGGAAAATCCTCCAGGGATTTGTTGCCGATGAAGCGGGGTTTGGAGGCGATGCCTGCCTCCCAATCGATCTTCAATTTGTTTTCCCGCGCTTGTGCGAGGGTGAAGAGGTTTTTGGCGGCCTGCCGTTTGGCGTGACCTTCCCGCATTTGCAGGTATTCTGCCTTGGTTTCGATCAGAAAGTTGGTGGTGGTGTCTTCCTCCTGGCTGATGAGTTTCTGGGCGACAGGGACAGCTTTGGAAGCGTCCAGCACATGCACCACGGCATGATCGTATTCAGAGTCAACCTTGACGGCGGTATGTATGCGGGAGGTGGTAGCACCACCGATCAGCAGGGGCGTTGTCATCCCTCTTTTCTTCATTTCTCTCGCCACATAGACCATTTCATCCAATGAAGGCGTAATCAATCCGCTGAGTCCGATGATGTCCACCTGCTCTTTCTGAGCGGTATCCAGGATTTTTTCCAATGGAACCATCACCCCGAGGTCAATGACCTCAAAATTGTTGCAGGCGAGGACCACGCCCACGATATTTTTGCCAATGTCATGCACATCTCCTTTGACAGTAGCCATCAGGATTTTTCCTGCATTGCTTTTGCTGTCAGAAGTTTTTTCTGCTTCGAGGTAGGGGTTGAGGTAAGCGACGGCGCGCTTCATGACGCGGGCGCTTTTGACGACCTGAGGCAGGAACATTTTGCCTGAACCAAAGAGGTCCCCCACGATATTCATGCCGTCCATCAACGGCCCTTCAATCACCAAAAGAGGCCTTTTTAGCTTTTGGTAAGCTTCCTCTGTGTCTACTTCTATATAATCAATGATGCCGTTGACGAGGGCATGGGCCAGGCGCTTTTCGACCTCCTCTTCGCGCCATTTTTCGTCTTTGACGGTTTTTTTGCCGTTTTGCTTGACGGTTTCTGCGAAAGTGACCAGCTCATCGGTGGCGCCTTCTTTTTTGTTTAAAATAACGTCTTCAACCTTTGCAAGCAGCTCTTTGGGGATGTTGTCATAGACTTCAACCATGCCTGCATTCACGATGCCCATATCCATGCCTGCTTTGATGGCGTGGTAGAGAAAAACAGAGTGCATGGCTTCGCGCACGGCATTGTTGCCACGGAAGGAAAAGGAGACGTTGGAGACGCCGCCACTCACCTGCGCACCGGGCAGGTTTTTTTTGATCCAGCGCGTCGCTTCGATGAAGTCGATGGCGTAGTTGTTATGCTCCTCAATGCCTGTGGCAATGGCGAAGATGTTGGGGTCGAAGATGATGTCTTCGGGGGGAAAGCCGATTTCATCCACCAAAATCCGGTAGGCTCTCGCGCAAATCTCTTTGCGCCGCTCCAGGCTATCAGCCTGGCCGTCTTCATCAAAGGCCATGATGACCGCCGCAGCGCCATATTTCCGCACTTTGCGGGCCTGATCTTTAAATATTTCTTCGCCCTCCTTCATGGAGATTGAATTGACAATGCCTTTGCCCTGAATACACTTCAGCCCCGCCTCGATGACCTCCCATTTGGAGGAATCAATCATGATCGGCACCCGCGCAATATCGGGCTCAGCGGCCAGCAGATTCAGAAAGCGAACCATAGCCGCTTTGGAATCCAACATGCCTTCATCCATATTGATGTCAATGATCTGCGCCCCATTTTCGACCTGCTGACGCGCCACAGAAAGGGCGGTATCGTAATCATCTTTCAAAATCAGGTTGGCAAATCTCTTTGAGCCTGTCACATTGGTGCGTTCGCCTACATTGACAAAATTGGTCTGGGGCGTGATGACAAGCGGCTCCAGGCCTGAGAAAGTTGGTCTTTTGGGCAAAACAGGCACTTTGCGCGGATCAAAGGCCGCCGCTACGCGGGCGATCTCCCGGATATGATCCGGTGTCGTGCCGCAACAACCGCCAACAAGGTTGACGATGCCTTCTTCCATAAAAGCCCGTAAATGCTCACGCATTTGCTCTGCCGTCTCGTCGTATTCCCCAAATTCATTGGGCAGGCCCGCATTGGGGTAGGCGTGCACATGCACGGGCGCTACACGCGATAGCGATTTGACATACTGGCGGAGCTGATCGGCGCCCAGGGCGCAGTTCAATCCCACTGTCAGCAGGTTGGGCGCATGGGATACCGAAATGTAAAATGCTTCTGTCACCTGACCCGAAAGGGTGCGCCCGCTGGCATCGGTGATGGTGCCGGAAATCATCACAGGAACCTGATTTCCGCTTTCCTCTATATAATCATAAATGGCATAAATGGCAGCTTTGGAGTTGAGCGTATCGAAAATGGTTTCGACCAGGATGATGTCTGCTCCACCAGCCATCAGGGCTTTAATCTGCTGATAATAAGCGTCTTTCAATTGGTCGAAAGTCACATTACGGTAGCCGGGGTCATTGACGTCCGGCGAAAGCGATGCCGCGACATTGGTCGGGCCGAGGGCACCCGCGACGAATCGCGGCTTCGAGGGATCTTTGGCGGTGAACTCATCCGCCGCCTCCCGCGCGATGCGCGCCGACTCAAAGTTGATGTCGTAGACATCCTTCTCATTCAGATGGTAATCGCCCTGGGCGATGATGGTCCCGCTAAAGGTATTGGTCTCGATGATATCGGAACCTGCCTCCAGATACTGAAGGTGGATTTCCTTCAAAATTTCGGGCTGAGTAAGGGCCAGCAGGTCATTATTTCCCTGTACAGGATGCGCATGATCTTTGAATCGCTCGCCGCGATATTCGGCTTCTCCCAGCTTATAGCGCTGAATCATGGTGCCCATGGCACCGTCGAGGACAAGAATGCGCTCATTGAGCAGGGAACGGAGTCTATCTAGTAGCATAAGATGTTTCGAGTTTTGGGTTTCGGGTTTTGAGTTCTGGGTTTCGTGTTCAAAGTTCAGGCTTTCATTGATAGAAATCAATGCTAAAGGGTGGAAACCCGAAACCCGAAACCCGAAACCCGAAACCCGAAACCCGAAACGGGTTTTGTTTACCTTTTTTCAAAAAGATCAGAGAATGTCAAAGCAAGTGAAATACCAAAACACAAATAATTATGAAAAAGTTGACATTCCTTCTCGCTCTGATCGCTCTGCTGGCTGTGAATAGGCTTCACGCTCAAGTAACGGCTATGCTTACGATTGCCAACGAACAGGTTTCAGGTTCGGACTATCTTTTTGACATCTACCTTCATACGACCGCCGGTACGAGTGGCGATCTGTATCTGGGCAATGCTGATTTTGTGCTGAATTTTCAGCCTGCAGTTTTCAGCAATCCTGTCCTCAGTCTGGAATCCAGTACATGTACCCTGGTCCCCACCGATCCCGGTGCGGGAGGCCTCAACACCCTGGTGTTGCAGATTACTTATGCAAACAATACGGCTACCTCTATCAGCGGAGGTGATCTGCTGGTGATCAACCTGAATGGCCCTACGCCGGGCGGCCAAAGCGCCTTTAATTCGGCTGTAGCCAAAATTGATGGCACGATAAATAGCCATCGCCTGGGCCGCTATAAGATCAGCGGCTACCAAAGCGGCGCGGTGAGCCTCTCCTTCAAATATGCTGGAGCAGGCTTGAAAACGGAGGTGTTTACCCTCGCGAATGATCCCATAGGCCCTCCGGCTTTTGCTTCTTCTGCGGTAACGCTTCAGACCTCTGCACTCCCTGTGGAGTGGGTATCTTTTCATGCCTATGCGGAAAATCCGCAGAGCGTGCGTCTCGACTGGCAGGCCGAAGGCCTGGTGGATGGGGGCTACTTTGAGCTGGAAAAGCAGCGGGGAAATAGCGGATTTGAAAAAATCGCCGATGTGCGCCCTGCCAATAGTGCCAATACGAAATTCACTTACCTCGACCAGAGCAGCATGTCCGCTGTGAACTATTACCGCATTCGCCAGATAGATCCTGACGGTCGCTACACCCTGAGCCCGGTAGTAGAGGTGAGCATGGAAGTGGGCGAATGGGTGAAGATGTATCCGAATCCTGTAGAGGATATGCTCAGGCTGGAATCCCTCAGCATGACAAGCCAGGATGTTCAATTCAGGCTATATGATGTCAGTGGACGCCTTGTCTTTCAGTCCGCTGAAAGGATGGCTGCTTCTCAGCAGATTCAGCTGAATCTCAGCAAACTTCCCGCAGGCATATACAGCTATCAGCTGATGGGAGATGCGCGCATGACTTCAGGCAATTTGATTAAAAAGTAATTCTCTCGAGAACCAGGCCCTTTTTTTTCTAAAACCTTCCCCCAAAAAGACAATCATGAAAAAATATAAGTTTTTAACCCCACTTATCCTGGCCCTTTTGCTCATGGCCTTCTGCCTCCTTCCCACTGAAATGAATGCACAAACGGTGCATGAATGGAAAGGCGGTGAAGAAATCATTCCGGTTGGTGCTGCACCTCCTGGCCCCATAGAATTTAAGAATAAGTCCAAAACAGACTTTTATGACTTCACCATCGTCATTGAAAGCCAGAATGGGTTGCCATTGCCCTTTAGCATTGATACCGTAACCATTGATGGCAAAACCTACAATGAGACCCACAATACCGGTTCATTTGTCAGAATTGAGGCAGATACCAATGGGCATGGAGCCTATGAGAGTGGCGAACGAATTCCCAAAAATAACAGCACCACACGGACCATCCGGGTTACGCTCACCTCACATCCTACGGTTCCTTACAATATCCGCATTCAGCCGACCAGCAACACGGCCAGCGCCGTTATGGTCTCAGCTGATGGTAATTTCGGGCCTTGCGGCAGCTATCTCACAACTTTTTCGCCCGAAGGTGTTTTAGCCAATACCTATGAAGGGATGATGTTTAATGATGTGAATACGACTGCCATAGAGCTCAATGAGCTTTTCCTCCAGCCCATGGGACCTCCCTTTTTCATTATGGATGCGGTATTGCTGGATGGCAATGGTCTGCCCGTTCCGGGCAGTATATTCAGCCCATCGGGCGGCGTGCTTAGCTTCCCTTTTCCGATCCTGCCCGGGCAGGAGTTTGGGGTGCAGATTTTCCCCAATCAGCTGATTCCCAATGCACCCATGATGGTGCAGGCTTGTCTGGGGCTTCCTCCTTTTCCGGAGCCGTTTTTTGAGATCAGTGCTGTCAACCAGATCGACCTCCACTTGCCCGGTGGCCAGGGCATCAATACCGCTGGCGAATTGCGCTTCAAATACGAAACACCTCTGACAAGTGCAGAAAGCTACCTGAACATCCTGTATCAACCCATCGCCTTTGGCGATACCAATATCTACTGGATTGGTCAAAATATCACGCTGGAGCATTTTTATGATACCATGGAACTGAGTATGGGATTTGATATGCTGCCCGGGCAGGCCACATTACCCCCTACGGCGCCTTCCCTCTGCAACTTTGCCATTACGATTTCTGATACCATCTACACAGATATATCACACTTTGGTCCCGTGTTTTTCAGCCCGTATATTTTTATCACAAGGGATATCCTTATCGGGCCCAATTTGCCCTTGCCTCCCATTCCCCCGATCACCTTTCCCGGTGGCATTATTCCCCCCTTACCTCCCCGGCATTGGGAAACGACAACTTCCAAAGGCGTGCTGATCGGTTGTAATATGATCAATATTGACCTGGACTCCAGCTCGTACAGAAGTGGGGAGGGCGGCCCTTATGTGCCCAATGATTATGCGGGCGACTGGAATGCCTGTGGTCCGGTGGCTACCGCCAACAGTTTCAGCTGGCTGCGGAGCATCCATCCGGATATAGACGCAAAACTCGGTGCCGCATTTGGACAGGGAGATTCCGCTCAGCGGAAAATGTTGGCTGAATTTAGCGAAATGATGGACCGTTTGGGCGAAGACCAGGTTTCCATCAGAGATTTTATTGAGGCAAAATTGGATTTTATTGACAAATACAAATTGCCCATGCGCGTCGCTTACCAATCCGTTTTTCTGGTTCAGGCAGGGGACTCTACCATTGATTCGCCCAATGATTGCTACGGCCATAAAGCCCGCAACGAAAGCGTAAATCCTCCCAATCCTGCGCCTCATGGCCGTATTTCTCCGGATTGGGTATATGACAGGCTGGGTGAAAATTGTGATACAGAAATTCTGCTTCAGTGGATGAAAGTAGATGCCATGGGAAATATCACCTACACCAACGGCCACTACGTGACCCTGACGGGCATTCGCCAAAACAATGGCAACTGGCGTATCCGCTGGAAAGATGATACCGACCAGTCCGATGAAGGAGGTCTTCGTCATGGTATCTCAGATATGACAGTTGATAACCAGGGGATTGTATGGATTCCAGGTTTGGATAATCCCGCTTTGGGCAGATGCTTTGTAGAAGATGTGATCGTGGAATGCTACGATTCTACAGTGACACACAACTCTACCAAAGGCCGTGCCTTTGAAGATAGCAATGGAAGCGGCACGCAGGATCCCGGCGAAGGTGGCGTAGAAGGAGTGACAGTTAAATTGATGGATTCCAATACGGGTCTGGAGGTCGGCGAAACGAAGACCGATAAGGATGGAAACTACCTTTTCCCAGACCTGCCTCCCGGCGACTACCATGTAGCTTTTTCCGATTTGCCTCCAGGCTATGACTACAGCGCAAAAGATGTAGGCGCAGATGACGAAATAGACAGTGATGTGAATATTTTGGGCGTAAGTGATCAATTCACCCTCAATGGTAGCCCCCAGGGCCACCTGGACGCAGGATTAGTGCCTAACCGCATCGTCAGGATAGCTCCCAAAGTGATACTGCAAACCACCCTTGATCCTGCTACGCAGGAGATGATCCCACTGCTCGACAACCAGGGCTTCCTGCCTGAGACAGAGCCTTTTACAGCGATGGGCATGTCATTGATGGCATATCGTTACGATAGCCTGGAGCGCTATTACTTCACGGTGAAACCGATAGATTGGATCGTGATCGAGTTGCGGGATGCAAATGATTCGACGCTTATCCTGGGCGCATTGCCAGCGGTGATATTGCCGGACGGAACGATCGTAGGCGCCAATGGCCAGCCCCTGACCTTCTTTGGCATTCCTCATGGCAACTTCTTTGTAGTGATCCGCCCCCGAAATGGTCTTGCGCTGATGACAAACTTTGCCATCTACCTGGACAATGATCCCACCCAGATAGACTTTACAAGTCCCAGCCTGCCCGTCTACGGCACGGATTCCCGTACCCCAGTCGGCGGAAAGATGGCCATCACCGCAGGTGATGTCAACTTTGACGGCGTCGTCAACGCCGCCGACCGCAGTGGCACCTGGAACAACCGCAATGCGGTGGGTTATCTGCCCTGGGACATCAATTTTGATGGCGTAGTGAACGCTGCGGACCGCAGCGGGACCTGGAACAACAGGAATAAGCAGCAGGAACTGCCTTGATGGTTTTGAGTTTCGGGTTTCGAGTTTGGGGTTTCGAGTATCTCAGCACCCGAAACCCGAAACCC
Source organism: Bacteroidia bacterium (assembly GCA_030430205.1). Lineage (GTDB taxonomy): Bacteria > Bacteroidota > Bacteroidia > J057 > J057 > JAUIGE01. The sequence continues at coordinate 90,547 of JAUIGE010000017.1, forward strand.
GAAACCCGAAACCCGGAACCCGAAACCCGAAACCCGAAACCCGAAACCCGGAACCCGAAACCCGAAACCCGAAACCCGAAACGGGTTTTGTTTACCTTTTTTCCAAAAAGTCAGAGAAGGATGAAAGCAATTAAAAAAATCATCCCATGCGTACTTTCATCCTTTTCCTTCTCCTCTCTGCCAGCTCTGTTTCCCTGATTTTGGGGCAAAATGAAAATACTACTCCTAAACTGAATTACCATGGAAGCTTTGGCTTGCATGGTGATTTTTATAAAATGGAAGACGCGCCCGCAGGCTCGAACCTCGCCCGCCGCCCGGCCCAACTCATGCGCCTGCGCTATAGCTCCCGCCTGCAGTATGGCAGATGGGCCCTGCCCATAGACTTCATGCTCTCGACCGATGGTCGCAGCCTGGAGACCACTTTTCCTCAGGGCGAAGCCCTGAAGGACTATCTGCGGGATCCGCTGAACCGCCTCAGCCTGACGCCCCGCGTCGGTAACTTTGAAGCGCTGCTGGGCAGCCAGCAGCCACGCCTCTCCCGCCTGACGGCGGGCGATCTGCAGCTATTTGGCGCCGGCTTCCGCTGGCAGCCTGGCAAGTGGGTCTTTCAGGCCTTTCATGGCCTGGGACAGCGCGCCTTTGAGGCGGACAGCAGCCGCGGCATCGCGGCATCCTATGCCCGCAACTACAGCCTGATTCAGATCGGCTACGGCCTGGAAGAAAAATCTCACATTCGCCTGAATGTCGTGCGTGGAAAAGATGATGTCACTTCTCTGGAAAATCCTGAGCATTTGTTGCCGGCAGAAGGTCTGACGACTTCCTTGAGCTATCGCATGAATTTTGGCAAAGGCTTGTATTTCAGGGGAGAAGGCGCTGCCTCTCTTTTTACCAGAAATCTTTTATACAAGGGAAAATTTGAAGTGGAAGAAGTTCCGCTGATGACTGTGAACCTGAGCAGCCGCATGGATGGGGCAGCAGAAGCAGCTTTCGGAAGAAAAGGAAAAAACTGGGGCCTGGAGCTCAATAGCCTGTATGTCGGTGGCGGCTTTGAAGCCATGGGTTATCCTTTTTTGCAAAAAGACCGCCTGGATATGCAAGTGAAAGGAAATGCGAATTTGTTTGACAACAAACTGAATATCAATGGTTCCATCGGTCAGAGACAAAATAATGTCTCCGGTACCCAGTCGGCAGACAGCCGCCAGCTGATTGGCTCATTTCAGCTGCAGGCAGCTATCAGCAAGCAACTCAACCTCAGCGCCAGCTATGCCAATTTCGGTTTCCGAAATAGCCAGGTGGAGGACAGCCTGAAGCTGGAATTTATTTCCAACAGCCTGTCTGTGAATCCTTCCTGGCAGCGCCAGGGGGAGCGGCTGGGCCATTTCCTGAGCCTGGCTTTCCAGGCTGATCAGTTCCGGGATCTCAATCTCGTCAATGGCGAGATGCGGGACAATGACAGCCGCGCTTATAGCGCGATGTACCGCCTGAGCCTGAAAACGCTTGTTTTCGATCTGTCGGGCAGCATGGTTAACAACCAACTTCCTACAGGCGCATTGAATATTCGCAGAATACAAATAGGTGCAAGCTACAGCCTGAGGCAGCAGAAAGTGAAGCTGGGAACCAGTCTGACAGCATCTCTCAATACCTATGGCGAAAATACACCAGACAAGCTTTTCGCCTATCGCTTGTATGCAAAAGTGAAAGTATCTCAAAAATGCAGTTTGCAAACGGACTTTCGCTTCAGAAACTACCACTATGGCTCCCGCAAGTCCAACACTTCCTTTCAGGAAAGTTTGATAAGAAGCTCACTTATTTATAATTTTTAGAAAACACATCAACCATGAAAAAACTACAGTTAACCGCCGTATTGATGCTACTGGGCATCATTTCTCTCACAGCTCAGAGCCTGAGCCTCCGCCTCAACAGCAAGCCAAGTCCCTATCTTTCAGATTGGGAGGGCCATCAGGAAACTGTTCAATTGGTTATCAATCACAGTGGAAATGAGATAGAAGCGAAAATCAAAGCGCAGCTTTTTCGGAACGGGACGCTGGTAGCAGCTTCAGATCTGGCAGCCATGCCTGTGATGACTATAGAGCCAGGTGTGATGATCCTGGGACCGGAGGACCTGGTCCCTTTCAATTATGTGACTTACTACGGCAATGTCCGCGAGCAGGCCATCCGTACAGGTCGCCTTCCCGCAGGGGAATACCAGCTTTGCCTGAGCCTGGTGGAGCCTTTTAGCCTGGGAGCCATCACCCAACCGATGTGCCAGCCTTTCTTTATCCCGGATTATCAGCCGCCCGCCTGCCTTTTTCCCTTGAATCAAACGGAACTTTCTACTACCTCCCTTGCCGCTACTACTCTCCGCTGGACGCCGGTGATGCCTTTGCCCAGCGACCATGATGTCCTCTATGAGGTGCAGGTATATGAAGTATTGCCGGGGCAATATCCTCAGCAGGCCATTCGCAGCAATCGCCCGATCGTGGCATTGACGGTAGAAAATCAGACTTTTTTGCCCTGGCCAACAGATTATGAATTGCCAGATTCCGGCAAGTATGTATGGACCGTTAAGGCCATGGATTTGGTGGCGGAGCCCGTGGGATTTAGTGTGCAGTCGGCAGGGGGCAGTGGGCAGTTTGCAGTGGGAAGTAGTCAATTGAGGTTTGGGCCCTGTCGCTTCAATGACATCGTCTTGTTGTTTGATTGTGAAACTTGCCAGTTGCTAAAAGGCGAATGCGGGGAAAGCATGGTGCCTGAGTCAAAATATGAGGAAGAGCCAGAAAGCGGTATTTCTGTCAGTTGGGGGGAAACCCCCACGGAAGTGCAGCAAGGTGCCTGGGTACAAGCTCAGGTAGAAACCTCTGCCGATCCCCTGGTATTGGATTTTAGCTTTCGCTCTCTCGCTACTGGCAAAGCAAAAAAAATAGCATATACCTCTCAAGATTTTAGGTGGAATACAACAGGCCTGGAGCCCGGTATGTATGAATTGCAGGCGAGGGTAGCCAATGGGCATAATGCTTCTAATATCAGCAGCTTTTACCTAAATATTTCGCCTGCCGCCAATACCGGAAACATTGCCTATTCAATGGATATAAGCGGCATGTCGGATCAGGAAGTTCGGGAAGAGTTGGGTCGGGTGCGTGACCGCATCAACCGCCTGCCCGGGCAGATATCGCGGGAAGAAAATGCCGCTGACAACTATTCCCGGGCTGTAGACCGATTGGAGGATGAGCAAATCAGAGATCGCCGTCGTCGCGATGAACTCGCTGGAAGCGCCTGGCGCAATGGCAGAGTGTACCAGAAACTGTACGAAATTGACCAAAGGTTCAACCAGGTGCCTGTCGCCATTTACCCCAAAGTAGACGAACTGATCAAGCGCCTGGATTCGCTGAAGAATTTGGGTGTGGCGCCCAAGCCTGATCTGGCCGCATTGCGGGCAGCAGTGGCTGCTGCTCAGGCAAATCTCAAGGCTTGCCAGGATGCAAGAGATGCCGCCGAGCGGGCCCTCAACAATTTGAAAACGAGCAAATCTGACAAGCATGATGAACTCATGCAGACAGCTACGGAGGTAACCGACATCATGAAAAATCATGGATGGTCTGCCGGTGTGCATCCGCACGACGACGGCAGGGTGGGTTTTGGTGGCGTCGGAGATGCAAATAACACCCTCCAACCGGGTCATTCTGATTACAATGCCTACAATGACGGCTTCAACAGAGGACGCCAGTTGAACCGGGAAATCAAAAGACTCAATCGCCAGATCGCTGCGGCTCAGGCTGCTTTTGATGCGATGGATGATTGCAAGGATGAAGAAGAAGCATTGGAAAAAGCGCAGCAGGCGCTGGCCAATGGCAATATGAGCCAGGCTGCTCAAAACCAGCTGGACGATCTTTGCAAGCAAATCAAAGAATTGATCAAGCCCCTGAAAACATTTTGCGAGCAAAATCCGGGTGCATGCTCAGATTTACTGAAGGAAAAAGTGGAAAAAATGTTGGGTGATGACTGCCCCAAGCCAGAAGAATGGCGCATGCTGAAGTTGCATTTTCGCCAGCTGGTGCAGGAAAAAGAGCGGATTGAAAATCAGGCAAAAGCGCGAGCCGAAAGCGAAAACAGCCAAAGAGAAAGACTGGATGAGGAAATTGACCGCCGTCAGTCGGAGATAGATCGCCTGCGCGAGCAGGAGCGCCTGGCGCGTGAGCGCGCAGATGAAGCCCGTCGCCAATTGGCGCAGGATAACGCGGCCAAAGGGCCGCTGGAAGCAGAGGCCGAGGCGCGCCGACAATCAGCGGCCACCCGCAACATCAGACCCGCACAGCCTTATGCTGATCCGTTGGATCTGAGTGGCAGAGAATTAAAAGCACGCGCCTGGAGCGCTCTGCATGAGCTTTCAGGCCGGGTTGCCTGGGCAAGTGAAGGATCAGATTGCAGTTGCAAGATGATCGCGCTGCGCGCCGCCAAGCAGGTGAATAATACACCGGGAGAGATTATAGGATCCATCGGCATCGGCGTTATTTTCGCGCCCTTACAGGCCTTGCCGCTAGGCAAAGGGGGCGGTTTGGGGCTTGCTTTGCTGAAAGATTTTGCCACTTCCCTCTTTGGAGGAGGCGACTTTTCCGAAGATGCCTTCAACACCCTGATGGGATTTGCCGGAGGAGAAATATTTGAACGCCTGATCAGGGATGATTTCCTCGCAGGAAAAGTCAATGAACTGGCGCTGGGCGCAGTCAATGAAGCCATGGGAGCCATGGCAGACGATCTTGAAAAGATGGGCTGGGAAGGCGAAACGACCGTTCGATGCAGCACGCCCCGCACTTTCGAAAAGAAAGTGAAAGTCACCGTCAATGGCTTATTCAATAAGCGCACGGGCTGGACAGTCCTCGTCATCAAGACCGATGACCCCAATTGCCCCAGCTACATGGTCAAATACAGGCTGGATGAAAGAGGAATCCTGATTTCGAATAGCATCCAGGCAAAAGCTATGTAATCGAAACCCGAAACCCGAAACCCAAAACCCGAAACCCTCAAAGAGAAGCTATCTTCTTCACCGTCAGGGTGTTAGGTAAAAGCAGATTCAACGAATGTTCTTTTATATGAATGTCGATGAGGGACGGTGCGTCGAAAGGCTCACCGTCCATTTGTGCTTTTCCGGGTAAAGCTCTTTCGATACGGATGTTTTTTCCCTGGTAAAAATCAATGTGCTTGGATTTTGTCACATGGCCCCGAAATAATTTGCTGATAAGGTCGGGCGCTTTGATCAGGGGAAAAGGCTTAATGACTACTATATCCAGCAAACCGTCTGTTATACTAGCCAGAGGTGCAGCTTTTGCCTCATAGCCATATTGAGTTCCGATGGCTACTTCTACTCCCAAAACATTTTCCAGGAGCAACTTTTCTCCATCAATTGTCAGCTGATAGGTTTCGGGTTTGTAGGACAGTATGCTCCTTGCGGAGCTTTTGAGATAGGGCCCCAGGCCCCTTTTTTTTGTATGTGCATAGGCGTGGGCCACCTCGGCTCCCAGTCCTACCCCTGCAATATTGAGAAATGCTTTCTCATTGAAGGAAGCGGTATCTACCGCAATGGCTTTGGCATCTACGGTCTGGCGGACCGCCAGGGATGTTTTGATGGAGAAACCGATGTTTCTCGCATAGCCATTGCCCGAGCCTGTAGGGATCACGCCAAAGTTCACATCCTTTTGGATAAGCTTTGCGCCTACGGCGTTGACGGTGCCGTCGCCTCCGGCGGCGTAGATGTTTTGCACACCTGCCTCGATGGCTTCATCGAGGATGTGATCTAATTGACTGAAGTCAATTTCTTTTACCCAAACCTGTCCGCGCTCTTCAGCATAGGTACTATTTACCCTTTCCAGTATTTCTGTAGCTCGTTTTTTTCTGCCTGAAAGGGGATTGGTAAGGAAAAGCGTATGCGGAATCATGGGGGCGAAAATAAAAACTGCCTGCTTCTTGAGAAAGCAGGCAGCATATAAAAATGTTTTCTTTTATTATTTCACACACTGAAACTCTACGCGACGGTTGAGTTGGTGCAGGCGCTCGATCTCACGGTTACCGTGGCGATCAGGCAATTCAGGAATGATGTTCTCTCTTTCACCTTTGAACTCAATGGTAAAGCGAGATTTGTCGATTCCGTAGGTATTCACAAGGAATTGAACGGCATTATTCACGCGACGCTTAGACAACTCATCGTTGTAGCTATCACTATTGCGAACATCCGCGTGACCAACAGCTTTGACTTTCAGGTTTGGATTTGATCGCATGATTTGGGCGATTTCCCACAGCTGAGGGTACTGGGTAGGCTTGATGTCATCTCCATTCAAATCATAATAAATGATAGGAAGGATACAACCGCCATTGGGACCCATCTCTTCACGAACAATCTTGCGAACCTTCTCTTCATCAAAGTTATTGATGGTGATACCATTTCCGTCAACCTGTACACCCTGATCAGAGCCAAGCTCCTTGTCACGGTAGTCAGGAATACCGTCTTTGTCTTCGTCTATGGCACGGCCCTGCTCATCTACAAGCGCTCCGCGCTCAGTAAACATCTCCATATCGTCACGGTCATTTACGCCATCACCATCGGTATCTCTGGTCTTACCTCTGTAATCTACAGGCATGCCTTCCGGGGTATCTGGCTCGATGTCGAAGAAGTTTTTCACTCCATCGTTGTCGTCATCTTTTTCAAATTCTTTGACAAGCTTGCGAGCTTCCTGAGAAGAAGCAGCCATTTCATTCAGAGGATTCACTTTCCAGTGACCACCTTCTCTGCTGTTTCCGAGGTGGAAGTGCAGGCCAATGGTGAGTTGGTTCATATTGTCCCAGTTAGGAGACAGGTCACCTTGCTCAGTCCAGCGAAGACCGTCCAACATATCATCAAAAGAAACACCCAGGCGATACTCGCCTTCAATCTCCAGTCTGCGGCTAATAAAGTAGCTGATACCTGCAGCTCCTGTAAGGAGTACACGCATACGATAAAAATCGTCTCCTACTATAAAGCCCTGGCTTTTGGTATAGATCTCTGCTTCAGACTCGAAGTCCAATTCACTGGGGAAACTTCCGTATAGCGTTTGCAAATCGTTGAGTACACGGGTTTTTTCGTCTCTGAAATTACCGCGTGTAGGAGGGTTGGGTGGATCATAGGAGATACCAGAGAAGTCATAATTTTCTCCATTGGAGTCGAGGACGTCTACTTTGGTATTGATACCTATCAAACCCAAACCAAAGGCAGCATAGAGATTCCATTTGGTGCTTTCCTTATAGAAGTTGACGTTGTTGAGGTTAAATACCCCCTGCATCGTCACATCAAAAGTTTTGGTCTGATAGTTCATGAATACAGGATCTGTATACCCTTCCTGCCTCCATGGGTTGTTGTTGGTAGAGTCAAGGGGAGTAAAACTGCCGAAAGCATAACCGCCACGTGGACGGTAGTCCAGTCCGAAGTTACGGGTGTAATTGCCTTCCAGTCGGAGGGAGAACGCATGGCCAAAGGCTCTGCGTACGGAGAGGCCGATCGCTCCCGGAGGGGCAATAGGGAAATCAGAGACGTCACCGGTGATAAAGGCTAGGCCGCCTTTTATGCCAATAGACATGTCACTCTTAGGACGAGGAGGAAACAAGGATTCGCCATCCTTGTACTTTTGCAAAGCTTCTTTGTCTTTAGCTTTGTACCATTTTTCGTCTAGACGATCGTTTGTTTGGGCAAATAGGCTGGTGGATATAAACCCCGCCAGTAAAACCAATAACAGTAAGGGTTTGAACTTTTTCATATACTTCCGATTAAACTGTTTCGCAAATGTAAATTCAAGCTATTTTAGAATTGAGAACTGGTTGGAAAAAATAATTTTTTGTGACTGCTTCAATTATGTATGGAAAAAATGATGCCAAAAATATGAAATATTTACTCCCCCTAACATTTAGAGAAGTAAAAATATTTTGATTTGCTCCCGAATGTACAAATCCGGGGGTAACACACACTAAAGTCGATGAGGGAATCTTGCAGAAATGCTCGTTCATGGAGGAGAGCTGCGCAAAAAAGAAGAGGCGACAAGCGGATTCGAACCGCTGTACAAGGTTTTGCAGACCTTTGCCTAGCCACTCGGCCATGTCGCCTTTTATTCTTGACGTGGCCGCAAAACTAAAGAGAAAGTTGATTAATTCAAATCTCTAAGAAGATATTTTAACCAGTTAATGGAGATTCATTTTTGGGCAAAGGAAGCCTCCACGTAGGCACGTGTACATTTCTCCATCGCAAGGGGCTTTTCTTTACTGACTCTGACATCCACCTGGGCGGCCATGGGTTGGTTTTCGAGTATTTTCCAACCAATAAGCTCTACCAAAGTTTCGAGCAGGTTCACTGGTTTGCTCATGACTTCAAGTATCAGTTCATAGACCTTTGAGTAGTCTATGGTATGTGAAAGATCGTCCGATTTCCCCTCTATCCCACTTTTTGTCTCAATATACACGTCTACTACAAAATGAGTGCCTTTTTTTCTTTCTTCAGGATAAACGCCGTGATAAGCGTAGATTTTGATGCCTTCTAATGCAATTTTCATAGCTTTTGGGGATGATTTGACCGATTATTTAATTATAGGAAAATATTTTTACCCTCATTTATTTTCCTTCTCGCTGCGTATTGACCGCTGATAATGTAGCTGAATAGCTTTGTCCAGTTTCTCATAATCCAGATCGCGGTTCAATTCTCCCAGAAAGGCGGTGGATATTTCCCGCCTTTCTTCAGACACGATGATCACCAAAGCATCGCTTTGTTCGGATATACCCACCGCTGCGCGGTGTCGCATGCCGCACTCTGCAGGAATCTCCATAGACTTGCTGATCGGCAGTATGCAACGAACAGCGACAATCTTGTTGTCGTGGATGATCATGGCTCCATCATGAAGCGGACTCTGCTTCTGGAAAATGGTATATATCAGGCGGGAAGAGACTTCCGCATTGAGCTTGTCGCCGGTTTCCTGCACCTCCAGCATGGGATTGCTGCCTGTCAGGACGATGAGGGCACCATTGCCTGTGGCGCGTATATCTTTGAGCGCAGCTTCTATCTCCAGGTAAATTTTTTCGGAAACGACTTTGGCGGTCACATGCCGCACTGTGCGGTCAAAGATGGTATTGCGACTGGCGTCAGTGATAAATTTGCGCAATTCCGGCGCAAAAATGATGATCAGTACGATCGCTCCCAGGCCCAGAAACTGGTCCAATATGGTTTTTAACAAAACCAAATCAAGCACTTCCACGATGCGCCAGATAATGAATATCCCAAAGATCACCCACAAAACCCGCAGTGCCAGGCTGCCACGCAGCATGCCATAGAGCCGGTAAAGCAAAAAGCTTACAAGTGCGACATCTATGATGTCTACCAGGCGGATGGGGACGAAGCCTATTTCAAATAGTTTCATAAGAGGTTTTGGGTTTCGGGTTTTGAGTTTCGGGTTATAACTCGGAACCCGAAACCCGAAACCCGGAACTTTCACGCATAAAGGTATATATTTTACACATATTCATTGCTTCTTTCACATCATGCACCCGGAGGATTTTTGCGCCTTTTTCCAATGCTTTGAGGTGGAGAGCAGTAGTATAGGGAAGCACATCATCAGGTGTGGTGCCGAGCAATTTGTAGAGCATGGATTTGCGGGAAATACCTGCCAAAAGCGGCAGTTGGAGTTGCTGGAAGTGCTCCAGGCGATGTAATAGCTGGTAGTTGTGTTGCCATTTTTTGCCAAAACCGAAGCCCGGATCTACGATCAGATCGACGATGCCATGGGCTCGTGCCTGCTCGATTTTATGGATAAAATAATCCCAAACTTCTTCCACCACATCCCCATAAGAGGCTTTGCTTTGCATATTCTGAGGGTTTCCCTTCATGTGCATCATGATGTAAGGAGCGCCAAAACGCGCTACTGTGGGCATCATGGCCGGGTCAAGATCTCCGGCGGAGATGTCGTTGATGATGTGCACGCCTGCCTCCAGCATGCGCTGCGCCACCGCTGCGCGGAAGGTATCAATAGATATAATCGCTTCAGGGAAGCGACTCATGATGGCGACTGTGATCGCCTCTATGCGCGCCAACTCCTCCTCAGGACGGATGTCCTGAGCGCCGGGCCGGGAGGAATATCCTCCGATATCGAGGATACTGGCACCTTCGGCCAGCATTTTTTCTGCCTGGGCCAGCGCTTTGTCTGATTCATTGTACCTACCGCCATCCGAAAAACTGTCTGGCGTCAGATTCAGGATGCCCATCACGACGGCCTGGCTCAGGTCAAGCAAGCGACCGCGGCAATTCAGGCTGTATGGCTGTTGCGTTTCCAATAGGTTGTTCAACTATTTTTTTAGTTAATCTTTGTCCCCTGCGATTTTCCTCCTAAATTCGCTCAAAATTACAATATCCCCTTGAAAGACACGAATCAGCAATTTCAGCAAATAATCAGTCAGTGCAGGGAGGTTTTTCTTCGGAAAAATCAGGATTATGGCACTTCCTGGGCTATTTTCCGCCTTCCTTCCATCACAGATCAGATTTATATCAAGGCCCATCGTATACGCACCCTTGAAGAAAAGAAAGCCAACAAGGTGGGCGAAAGTGCTGAAGAAAGCTACCTGGCGATCATCAATTATTGTATCATTGCCTTGATTCAATTTGAAAGATTCAAGCTGAATCAGGAGCTTCCTGCCGATGAAGCCCAACTTGCGGACATGTATGACAAGAAAGTCCAATTGGCTTTTGATACGCTTCAGGCCAAAAACCATGATTATGGAGAGGTTTGGCGCAGCATGCGGGTGAGTTCTATGACCGACCTGATTTTGGTAAAAATCGAGCGCATCAAGCAAATGGAAGACAATGCTGGCAAAAGTGCCAGCTCCGAAGATGTCGATGGTAACTATATTGACATCCTCAATTATGCCGTATTCTCACTGATATTACTCAATTTTGTATAAAGAAAAGCGATCATGACTAGCTATCAAATTATTGGAATTTTAGGCCTGCTGCTGGGATTAGCAGCAACTGTGGTGATGTTCAGGGAACATTTTCGCCCACTCAGCCGGAAAAATCTTATCCGTTACGGTATTTTCTTTTTGGGTTCTGTGATTGTGATGGGCGCAAGCCTGTTTCAGATAGTAGCTACCCTCTCCGAGTACGGTATGCCCGGCATGAATGTGCTGGAAACCGAAGGCGGCTCAGGCCTTTTCGTGCCTACCATGGTCACCATAAGCTGGATTTTTCTGATGATCGCTTTCATGAAAAGGGCGAATAAAGAACCCGAGATGAAAGTGAGCGGGATGGGCAGAGAGCGTCTGCCTTTTACCCATCTCCTGGTGTGGGGCATTCGCATTTATATAGCGGTGCTCTTTATTTTTTCCGGCTTTGTCAAAGCGAACGATTACATCGGATTCAGCTATAAGCTGGAAGAGTACTTCCAGGTTTTTGCGAATTATATGCCCGCATTGGAGGGATTCTGGCAGTTCTGGGAAAAGCTGTCTTTGCCCCTTGCATGGTTTATCAGCGTTTTTGAGATTGCTTTGGCGGTAGCGATCCTGGTTGGCTGGCGCATGCGCATCACAGCGCTATTGACCCTGTTGATGATGATCTTCTTCACCATCCTGACAGGATTTTCCGCCATCACAGGCGAAGTCACCGACTGTGGATGCTTTGGAGATGCACTCAAACTGGAACCCTGGGAGTCCTTTACCAAGGACCTGATTTATATGGTCATGCTGATGCCTGTTTATTTGCTGCGCAAAGAGATTCAGGCTTTTCCTACGAAAAAGATAGCACTTGCCCTGACGGCTGCCGCCTTTATCATCTCTGGTGTTTACGCCTGGTATTGTCATGAAAACCTGCCTCAGGTGGATTACAGAGCCTATAAAGTAGGCGTTGACCTCAATGTTTGTACCACACAGGAGGACGAAAAAGGCGAAATCAAGTGTAAAGATTGGTACCAAAATTACTATTTCGACTTCCGCGCCAGCGAGCAGGCGGCTCAGGATACCAATTTTGTCATGCCTCCTGAAGTAGACCCACTCGTAGGCAAGGTAATGGCTGTTTTTATGGCAAAAATCGAAAAAGCCGATGCCGAAGCCATCAAAGAAAGTATAGCACTCGCAGGAGAATTGCAGCCTGCAGGTATTCAGGTTGTGGGCATGTCGTCTGCCTATCGGTCGCTTTTGGAGGAAAAAGACAATCAATTCAGGTTCAACTATCCGATTTCGCTTTGGGATGCAAAAATGCTCAAGACAGTTGTGCGCTCCAATCCGGGCTATGTGCTGATGCAGGATGGGGTCATTTTGGGCAAATGGCATCATAATAACCAGCCTTCCAAGGCGGAGGTCGAGGGCTTACTTAAGTAAGACAGTTGGCAGTATGCCGTTGGCAGTATTGAAACCCTTTGAAAATCAAAGTATAGTCTAAGCTGCCAACTGCATACTCCTCACTGCCTACTAATAAATGAGTCTGGAGAAAAAAATAACTCATCTTACGGTTTTAAATCCTGCGATCCACACGCGGATTTTTTACAAGCTGGCGCTCAGCCAGCGGGAGTTGGGCTATAGTGTCTCTATTATAGGACAGTCTGCGACAGTCGGTCGCTTTGAGCAGGAAGGTGTCCAGATTATTTCCACCGGAAAATTTAGCCGCCTGAGTTTCAAAAGAATTTTTGCGGGTTTCCGCATTTTTCGGCTTGCTTCCAGGGAAAAAGCTGACGCTTTTTGTATACACACACCCGAGCTTCTCTGGGTGGGGCTGTTGCTAAAAGGCCTCACAGGAGCAAAGCTCCTGTACGATATGCACGAGGATTATCGTGCGACGATCCGCCACGGCGGGCAATATGCCCGCCTGATCCGCCGCCCGCTGGCGGCTGGCTTGCGTCTGTGGGAGCGCATCTGCATGCGCTGGATAGATGGACTCAGCTATGCTGAGATGAGCTATGAAAACGTCCTCCGCGCTGCGGAGGGGAAGTATGTGGTTTTGAGGAATACTTTTAGAGGTGAGAGCAGAGAGCAGAGAGTAGAGAGCAGAGAGCAGAGAGTAGAGAGCAGAGAGCAGAGAGTAGAGAGGCGAGAGGCGGGAGGCGAGATACTGCTTACTGCAAACTCCCACCTGCCAACTATGCTCTACACCGGTACTTTGGCGGCGGACTGGGGTATTTGGGAAACGATCTCCTGGTGGGAGAAATTCAACCAGATCAGGCCCTTGGAGTTGAAAATGGCGGGTTTTTCTTTTGACAAAGCATTCATTCAGGAGATTCGAACGCGCATTGCTGCGACTCCTTTTTCGGACCGCTTCGAACTGATCGGCGGAACGGAATATGTGCCTCATGAGCAGATTGTTGATCTGATTCGAAACTGTACCTTTGGCACCGCCTTTTACCAGCTCAAGCCACACATCATCGGCAAAATCCCGACAAAGTTTTATGAATACATGGCTTTTGATAAGCCTTTGTTATTTACACCTGAAGCCTGTTGGGAGGCTTTTGATCAAAAATATCAACTTGGGATTTCCCTTTCCGGAAATGAAAATCCTGCTGAAATCCTTCAGCGGCTGGACGCATGGCAGGCGGTGCATCAGCCTGCTGATTATAGTTGGGAAAATGATAAATGGATGATGGCGGATTGGTTGGAAGATGTGCTATAATAATTTACCTTGCATTAGCCAAATACAAATTCCGAATTTTCAAATCACTTCTATGCTTTCATCCAAACTTCCTATCCTTATTCTGACTGTATTGTTTGTAATGAGTGCCTGTGCTGGCTCTGAAGGCACAAATGAGCAAAATTCAGAAGCTGACAAAATCCAGGAAAATATCACTGCGGAATTGGTTATACTGGATAAGGAAAAACAAAATGCCATTCGTTTGGCAGGACCTATCCGCCAGATGGCGGATGAGTTACTCTTCACCGAAGGTCCTGTCTGGGTACCCGAAGGCTATCTGCTCTTCACCGATGTGCCTGCTAACCGCATTTACCGTTGGGATGATCAATATGGACTCAGCCTGTATATGGAAGCCAGCGGCCTCGACCCAAAAGATGCAATTGACTCTACTTATTTGGGTAATTGTGGCGCAAATGGTCTATTGCTGGACTATGAGAACCGCCTGCTGATTTGCCAGCATGGCAACAGGCGATTGGTGCGCATAGAGCCAGACAGCAGCATCACTGTGCTTGCAGACCGCTTTCGCGGCAAGCGCTTCAATAGTCCCAATGATGTGGCCATCCACAGCAATGGCGATTTGTATTTCACGGATCCACCTTATGGATTGCCCCAGGGCGATCAGGACCCCGCCAAAGAATTGGCATTTAATGGCGTATATCGCCTTTCAAATGGGAAACTTTCCCTGCTTGACTCCACCCTGAGTCGCCCCAATGGCCTGGCTTTTTCACCCGATGAAAAACACCTCTATGTCGCCGTTTCTGACCCCCAGCATAAGGTTTGGTACCGATATGATGTCACTGCTGATGGGATGTTGGAAAACAAAAGCCTCTTCCACGATGTCACAGCTGAGACTGCTCCAGGCCTGCCTGACGGCATGGTAGTAGATGCTCAGGGCAGACTCTTTGCCACAGGGCCGGGAGGTGTATGGGTTTTTGAAAAGGACGGCAGCCTGCTGGCACGCATACAGCCTCCCGAAAGTCCTGCAAATTGTACGTTTGGCGGAAAAGCGGGCAATACCCTCTTTATGACAGCACGGACTGGCCTCTACGCAGTAGAAGTCGAGTAAGCAGGCTTATCCTTCCCAGCCATCCAGTCCCTGCGGGAGTTTATCGGGAGAAGCTTTACGCTTGTGGTACTCCACTTTTTCCTTCCAGCAATCCAGCTGCACATCATAGCCGGGAGGTTTGGTAAAATGGTTGCGGAGCAGGTTGAGGCGCTCATCGGCATAGGCCCGCTCTATGAAGCCACCGAATATCGGCCTGGCCATATAGGCCCCCTGACCATAGGTCATGGTTCGGAAGCGCATCCTGCGCTCTGCACAGCCTACCCAGACGCCTGCGGCCAGTTCGGGCGTGATGCCCATAAACCAACCATCGGATTGATCCTGGGTCGTACCCGTTTTGCCGCCTATGGCGACTTTTTCCTTTTGAATGCTTTTCAATTCACCTTTTAAGCCACAGGTACCGCCAGCTTTTTGCAAAAGCTCGGTCATGGTATAGGCCGTTTCTTTGGAAAGCGCCTGATGGCTTTGAGGGATATGTTTGTAGAGAATGTTGCCTGTGGCATCGCGGATTTCAGAAATAAAATAAGGAGGGATATGATCGCCCTGGTTGACGAAAGTCGTATATGCACCCGTCATTTCCAGCACACTCAACTCAGTAGTTCCCAGGCCGATAGAAGGATAGGGAGGGATTTCGGATTGAATGCCTATTTCCCGGGCGCTGGCAGCCACCACTTCCGGAGAAAGCTCCTTTACCAGACGGGCGGTCACTACATTGTAGGAATATTTGAGCGCCTGCTCCAGACTGACAATGCCACCCAGGTTGTCGCCTACATTTTTGGGCGACCAGTCCTCACTATCCTCCATTTCAAAGCTAACTCTCTGGTTGAGGTAGAGGTCGCAGGGCTTTGCTATGCCGGAGTTGATGGCAGCGGCATATACAAAAGGCTTAAAAGTAGAACCCGTCTGCCTCCTGCTCAACTCGACATGGTCGTAGCGGAAATACTGATAATCCAGCCCTCCCACCCAGGCTTTGACGGCTCCGCTCGTCGGAGAGATAACTGACATCCCCGCTTCCAGGAAGCGGCTGTAGTACCTGATAGAGTCCATCGGACTCATCAGGGTATCCAATTCGCCTTCCCAGCTAAACAGCTTCATCGGCACCGGCGTCTCAAATATGAGTTTGATTTCTGCTTCGTTTTTGCCCGCCTGCTTAGCCAGAATATAGCGGAGGGTCATCCGCTTCTGGCGGTCAAGAATGTCGGGCTCCTGCCGCCAGGCTTCCTGTCCTTTTATATGTTTGTCAAAAACTTTTTGAAGTTGGCCCATATAGGCTTTGACTGCCGCCTCTGCATGCTCCTGCATGCGGGTATCGATGGTGGTGTGGATTTCGAGTCCGTCGCGGTAGATATCGTAGCCATTTTCTCTGCCCCATTTTTCCAGCCATAAGCGAGCCCTCTCTACAAAATAGGGCGCCAGGCGCTGCGGCTGCTCCTCCTGATCTGCCAGTAGGCTGATCGGAATGGCCTTCAGGCTGTCCACGATGTCTGCCTCTATCTTATGTTGTTCATTCAATAGATTGAGCACGGTATTGCGCCTTTTCAGCGCAAGTTCAGGCCGCTTATGCGGATGATAGGTGCCCTGGCCTTTGAGCAGGCCTACCATGAATGCGGATTCTTCCCAGCTGAGGTCCGCAGCACTCTTGCCAAAAAGCCGTTTTGCGGCGGTCTCCACCCCAAAGCAGTTGCCGTAGATGTTGACGGTATTGAGGTAAAGCTCAAGGATTTCTTCCTTGGTATAGTATTTTTCCAACCGCAGGGCGGTTGCGATTTCGCGCAACTTGCGGCGGATGCTGCGTTTTCTCCCGATTTCGGGATAGAGGTTGCGTGCCAGCTGCATGCTGATGGTGCTGCCTCCGCTGAGCTGATCCCGGCGCAGATAGCGCCAGCTAATAGAAGGCAATGCCTGCCTGTCAACACCCGAATGCTCGTAAAAACGCTTGTCCTCCGTCGCTATCAGGGCTAAGATAAAGTGGGGAGAAACCTCCTCCAGGCTGATGCTTTCGCGGTTTTCGCCCTTATGCAAATGCGCCAAAAGCTCCAGATTCGCTGAATACATTCTGCTGGACCGGTAGCTAAGCGGAGACTCTATCCTGTCAACGGAAGGGATGCTTCGCCAAATCCCTATCCCATAGGCCAATATCCAGGCGATGCCCAGCCAGATAGCGCCCCAAAATAGGATGCGTGGAATGCGGTAAGATGGCTTTTTTGGTTCGTTCATTTCCCCTTCAAGTTAGTGCTTTTGGAAATTTTTCCTCCTAAAACAATCAGCTTTTTCTTAAGAAAATAAAAAACAGTATAGTTTTTGTTTAAGGCAAAGTGATCTTCCAAAATTGGAAAAAATTTACGCTCGAATACTGTATGGAAAGCACCCTGGTAGTTATTTTTTGGATTTGTCTTGCTGTTATTTTTTATGCCTATATCGGATATGGAATTCTGCTATATGCTTTGCTTAAGGTGAAAAGATGGATGAGGGGAAAAGATAAAGCCTTTGATCCGGATTTTGTGCCGGAGGTGACGCTGCTGGTAGCAGCTTATAATGAGGAAGATTTCATCGCCCAAAAAATCGAGAATTCACTGGCTTTGGATTATCCCAAAGACAAATTGAAATTTTTGTTTGTCACAGATGGATCAGATGATTCAACGCCTGAAATCATTTCCCAATATCCTGAAATCAGGCTCATGCACTCGCCTGAGCGCGCCGGCAAAATCGCCGCCGTTCACCGGGCCATGCCCACGGTAGACAGCCCCATCACCATCTATACAGATGCCAATACTTTCCTCAATCCGGAAGCTGTGCGCAGGATCGTGCGGCACTATGCCGATCTGGAAGTGGGCGCAGTTTCAGGCGAAAAGCGCATCCGAAGCACCGCCAAAGATGCAGCTCAGGGCGCTGGAGAAGGCATTTATTGGAAATATGAGTCCACCCTGAAAAGGTGGGATTCTGAATTGTATTCGGTCGTGGGAGCTGCAGGAGAGTTGTTCTCCATTCGCACGGACTTGCATGAGGAGATCCCGCGGGATACTGTGATCGAGGATTTTTTCACGACCATGCGCATCGCCCAAAAGGGCTATCGGGTACGCTATGAGCCGGAGGCTTATGCCACCGAAGCGCCTTCGGCCTCTGTGAAGGAAGAACTTAAGCGCAAGGTGCGCATCGCGGCGGGTGCCATGCAGGCCATGTGGCGGCTGCGCAGCCTGCTCAACCCCTTTCGCTATGGCATGCTGAGCTTTCAGTATATCTCGCATCGTGTATTGCGGTGGACATTGGCTCCTTTGGGGCTGCTGCTGCTTTTTGCGAGCAATGTGCTTCTGGCGGCCGGAGGCAGCGTTTTTTTCCAATTCATCCTGCTTATGCAGATCGGTTTTTATGCCGCAGCTGTGCTCGGCTGGCTGATGGAGCGTCGCCAGTTGAAGGTCAAGGCACTTTTTGTGCCCTATTACTTTTGCGTGATGAATTATGCGATGTATGCAGGTTTCCTGCGCTATGTGCGCGGCTCGCAAAGCGTGCTTTGGGAACGCGCGAAGCGGGGGGAATGATTAGCAGATGAGAGGATTAGCAGATGAGAGGATTTGTTGAATCTGCAAATCTATTAATTTTCTAATCTACTAATTTCCAAGTGACCTTTTACTAAGTCCTTGCATCTAAAGGGCGAAAGTGCGATTTTCACTTTTTATAAAATCACCACTAACTCAATAAAAAATTACACAATTATGAGCTTACAAGAAAAATATCGTCCTGTATTGGACCTCGGCCAGGAATTTGAAGTAAAAGACGGCTATGTTAAAGAAGATGAGCTGACTGGCAAACTGAAAATTGGAGGCACCACCAAAACTCAGTATGAGAAAGACAAGATGTGGGACAAAATCAAAGAAATCGGTGGAGATATTCCTACTGACCTTGTTGCCGACATCAAAGTAGAAGTGACAGATTACTACCACAAGCATGTTGTACAGAAAGGTGAGTCTTTGAGCAAAATCGCTAAGCATTACCTGGGCGACTTCATGAAGTACAAAGAAATTTTTGAGGCAAATACGGATATCCTGAAAAACCCTGATATGATCCATCCTGGGCAGGAGCTGAAGATTCCTTTTGCCAAAGAGTCATAGTTTCGCAAAAGATAATGTGAAAAAGCCGATGTTTTTTTAAGCATCGGCTTTTTTCTTTTTTAATCCTTGGGATAAAGAGGATAGATTCCTAAATTTGCCCCCCGTAAAAAATATAGAAGATGGCACAGAGAACTTTTCAACCCAGTAATAGAAAACGCAGAAACAAGCATGGTTTCCGCGCGCGTATGGCTTCAGCAACAGGCCGCAAAGTATTGGCACATCGTCGTGCCAAAGGTCGCAAAAAGCTGACTGTCAGTGACGAGCCTCGTCACAAGGGCTAAGATATATTGTGAATGAGCTGCATCATTCCCCTATTATAAGAAAAACGTTAAAAAGGCGCGAGATACTTCGCGGCAAACGTGCAGTAACTTATTTATTTGAGCATGGCCAAACCTTTAGGATGGGCGTGCTCAAATTTTATTTTGTATTTGATATACCCGAAGAATTGGTAGAAACGCTCCTGACAGGAGGTTTTTCCGTTCCCAAGCGCCTCCACAAGCGGGCAGTTGCCCGCAATTTGCTCAAACGACGCATGCGCGAAGCCTTTCGCCTCAACAAGGAAATCCTGCTTCCGGCTCTGCAACGAAATAACCAAAGGCTCGTTATCTTTGTAACTTATACCCGACCCTTTGTTGCAAAGTACAGCCAGATCGCAGGCGCCCTCAAGGCTGGCCTGCATCATTTGGCCCAAGAAATAGAAAAACGTGAAGCGGATTCTGATATTTCTGGTTAGAGCATACCAGGCAGCGATTTCTCCTTATTTCCCTGCCTCCTGCAGGTACACCCCCACCTGCTCACAATACACCATAGAAGCCATGCAAAAGCATGGTGCCCTCAAAGGCTTCTGGATGGGCCTCAAGCGCATCTCCCGCTGCCACCCATGGGGTGGGCATGGGCATGATCCGGTGCCTTAAAAACTTGAACTCCAACTCGTGCTCCAACTGCAACCCTCTCCTCCTTCCACCCCATTATGCAGTAGCCCTTACAGGGAATTTTTGTAATTTGAACCTGGAAATAAGAATAAGAGAAGATATAGACACTGAAATTTTACTGATAAGACAGATTTTCACCGTTTCTCTTTTTAACTTTTCAAATCAGGCTAATCCGTGTATATCAGCGTCCTCCTTCTTCGACTCAATTAAAATCATCATTTAAAATGAAATTCAGAAAAGCGATCATCGGCTCCATAGCCCTGGCCATGGCCTTCAGCGTGGGTGCGATCACCCAACACAACGACAACTACTTCGAGATATCTAAAAACCTGGACATCTTCGGTAAGATGTATCGGGAGGTCAATACCCTCTATGTAGATGGGGTTGATCCCACCAAAATGATGCGAACAGGGATAGACGCCATGCTGGCGGAACTGGACCCCTACACCAATTTTTATGGTGAAAGTGAAATTGAGGATGCCAAGTTTATGCAGACCGGACAATATGGAGGCATCGGCGCTTCTGTAGGAAAGCGTGATGGCAAATTCATCGTTCTGGAGCCATATCAGGATTATCCTGCTGCAAAGACTGGCCTGGTGGCAGGTGATGAAATCCTGAAAGTTGACGGTCAGAATGTGGCTGACACCAAAATGACAGTCCGTGAGCTACGCGACCTGCTTCGCGGACAAAAGGGAACGAAGGTAAGGCTTACGGTTAAGCGCATTGGCCAGGAAGAATCAGAAGAAGTCAACCTGGAAAGAGATCGCATCAAGATAGATAATGTGCCTTATTATGGCCTGGCTACCGATAATATCGGATATATTTCCCTCACGGGTTTTACTGCAAATGCCAGCCAGGAAGTAAGAAATGCATTTGTCGCCCTCAAAAATGAGCATCAAATAACAGGTGTCATCCTTGACTTGCGGGGCAATCCCGGTGGCCTCCTGGGCGAAGCCGTTAAAATCTCCAATGTATTCATCCCCCGCGACGAAAACATCGTCGAGACACGAGGCAAGGAGCCTACTTCTATCCGCCAGTATAAGACGCCGCTGGTACCTGCGGATATTGATATTCCCCTGGCTGTCCTGGTAAATGGCGGTTCTGCCTCAGCCTCTGAGATTGTGTCAGGCTCTATTCAGGACCTGGATAGAGGGGTTGTTATTGGAGAAAAAAGCTATGGCAAAGGGCTGGTTCAAAACATCCGACCTTTGAGTTATAATACCCAGATGAAAGTGACCACGGCCAAATACTATACGCCCAGCGGGCGCTGTATTCAGGCTATTGACTATAGCAGCCGCAAGGACGATGGCAGTGTAGGCAAGTTGCCTGATAGCCTCAAAACGGCTTTTCAGACCCGAAACGGTCGTACCGTATATGATGGGGGAGGTATTGAGCCAGATATAGCAGTAGAAAGAGAAACCCTGCACACGCTCACTCGTGAGCTTAACCGCAAAGGCGTCATCTTCGATTTTGTGACTGAGTTTGTGACGCAAAACGAAAGCATTGCTTCGCCACGTGAGTTTAAGGTGAGTGACAAAATCTACTCAGATTTTAAAGCTTTTGTCAAAAAACAAAACTTTACCTACAAGACAAATGCAGAGAAAAAGCTGGAAAGCCTGGAAAAAACCTTTGCAGAAGAAGAATATCAAAAGGATTTGAATAACGCTTTGGCGCAAATGAGAAAGCAGTTGGAGCAAAGCAAAGACTATGATCTTGACAAGCACAGAGACGAGATCACTCGTTTGCTGAGAGAAGAAATTATTCAGCGCTATTACTATAAGCAGGGAGTGATAGAGTCCTCTTTCAGCTATGACGAAGATATCAAAACTGCTATTGAAGTCCTGAATGACAAGGAGAGATATAACAAAATCCTGAAACCCTAAACCCGAAACCCGAAACCCGAAACCCGAAACCCGAAACTACTCCTCAATAATCTCATAACCGCACATGCGCAACAGCACTTGTGCGGTTACTTTTACGTCTTTTTCGCAGTAGACCTGAATGCGCTCCACATCGCGTTTGCGCCAGTAAGTCTCACTTACCTGGCTACCGTCGATGTCATCTTTAGAGGTGGGGACATCCAGTATAGCGGTAAGCAAATCCAGGCTTGTATAGGATTTGTAATCGCCAAATTTCCAGAGCTCCATCGTGTCCACGAAGGAGGTTTCCCAGGGCTTTTTGCCTTGCGTGCGCAAGGCGTAAGGGATCGGAAGCCGATTGATGATGTATCGCCTTCCCAGGTAAGGGAAGTCAAACTCCTTCCCATTATGGGCGCAAAGTCTGCGCCCTGCTTTTGACATGAAGGTATTCATGTCGCCGCCAAAATCCCGAAGGATTTTGCCTTCGTCGTCGCCCGAATAAGATTTCATCCTGATGGAAGCTTTGCCGGCTTCGTCAAAGCGAAGATATCCGCAAGAGATGCAGACGACCCTGCCAAACTCGGCATGGATACCTGCCTTTTCCCAAAAAAGCTCTTCTGTGCTTTTGTCGGGCTCTGCTTGCATGTAGCGCTTTGCCTTATGGTCCCAAAGGGCCTGCATACGAGGACTCAGCTCGTAGTAGTCTGAAACCGTGCAGGCTGTCTCGATATCGAGAAAAAGGAGATTTGCGAGTTCTTCTTTGCTAAACATGAAGGCAATATATGATCCCCATTTATTTATCCAATACCAATTTGCCAGTTTGTTCCAGTTCCCTTGCCTTCGGCATCAGTTTTACAGCTTCCTGTAAGACCTTATCCATTTCATGGAAAACGGGATAAAAGCCATCATCCTGGTACATTTTGCGACCGATATAGGATTTGATTCGGTTGGCTATCAGCTCTTTGGAACGTTCATAGCCTTTGGCATCGCGCTTCACTTCGTGTTGCTCAGCGTACTGCTGAAATGCCTCCAACATGCTGTTGGTAACCTGGAAATTTTTCAGGAAGCTCTTTGCGTCTGGATATTTTTCCATTATATCCAAATGGTCGTCGGTATAGCTATATGCGTAGCTGCGGAAAATGTCTTTGATGGTGAGATTGGTCAGGTAGCGGCTGCCACCTGTGGTGTCGGATGCCACAAAGAAATCGGGATATATCCCGCCACCGCCAAATACTTTTCGACCGGATGTGGTATAGTAAATAAGCGAATCAGGAATTTCCATTTTTGACTCATCATAAATCTCACCAGACTCAAAGCGATGGGTTATTTCCCTTTCATATTCTTCAGAGGAAGTATTGTATGGCTTTTGGATGCAGCGACCGCTGGGAGTGTAGTATTCTGAAATAACTACACGGATCGCTGAGCTATCGCGGAATTTGTGCTGAATCTGCACCAGGCCTTTTCCAAAGGAACGCACGCCCACGATCAGGCCTCTGTCGTGATCCTGTACCGCACCTGAGACGATCTCACTCGCTGAAGCAGAGCCATAGTCTATCAGGACGATCAGGCCTCCTTTTTCAAACTGATTGAGGGCGGAAGTAGAGAGATATTGCTGCTTGCTGTCTGCTGTGCGACCATCTGTAGAGACAATCATCTTGCCGGAAGGCAAAAACTCATCTGCCATCTGGTAGGCACGGGTCAGGTAGCCTCCGGGATTGTTGCGCAGGTCAAGCACGAGGTTCTCCATGCCCTGATCGAGCAGCTCGCGGAGCTTTAAGGCAAATTCGGTATAGGTTTTATCTGCAAAACGGGAAACCTTGATGTAGCCGATCTTGTCATCCATCATATAGGCATAAGGCACAGAAAGGATGGGTATAACATCTCTGGTGATGTCAAATTCAAGTATTTCTTTTACCCCTCGCCTTTTTATCCCTACTTTCACCTGTGTGCCTTTGGGGCCCTTGAGGTGGCGCATCACGTCACTATCTGTGAGGCCAATGCCGGCGATATTCTCACCGTCTACCTGGACAATGCGGTCTCCTGCCTCTATACCCAGCTTTTCGCTGGGGCCACCAGCAAGCGGAGATACGACATAGAGTGTATCATCTATGATGCTGAATTCGATACCAATACCATCAAATCCACCGTTCATATCTTCATCCATCGCCAGCATTTGCTTTTTGGGGATATAGGTAGAGTGGGGGTCAAGGCCTTTGAAAATGCCGTTGATCGCATCATCCACCAATTTCCCATTATCCACTTCTTTCACATAATTTCGTTGGACAAATGAAAGCGTCTGTTGGATCTTTTCTACTCCTTCTCCCAAAGAGATTTGTTGGGTGACAGGGGAGCGGTCGGTAATTTTAAAACCGAGCAGGAGGCCCAGCGATACGAAGGCCATACCAAAGATGAAATACTTGATACCTTTATTCATAAAACAAAGTTAAGTCAAATGCCTGATAAACAAAACGATGCTACACGCTTATGTGAGTTGAGTCTAACTCAATGCATCAGCATTTTGTTGTGCTGCTGCGCCATCTATAGTTGTACACCTAAGCAGGCGATTACCCCCAAAGGAATCAAAATTGCCCGGCTGGGCAAAAAGATGCCCGCTCCTGCTTCCACCTATGCAGGTTTTGCGACCCGGGATTCGCTGATCACAGAAGCGGGCTTCGAATGGCCTGTCCTTCGGGTTGAAATGCAGGAGGGGCATGTATGGATAGAAGGCGATTTTGCCGGAGGGGCAAGCATCAACCGCTTGCGGATAGAGACGCCGGAACTGGTCTATAAGCGGAAAATCCGCGTGGGAAGCAGCCTGACAGCGCTACAAGCGCTGAGAGGAGAGTGGCAAGCCCTCTACCTGCGATCTTATCGCAGCGTGGATATCGAAGTCGGAGGCATCCACTTTCTGGTGGATGAAGAGGCGCTGCCGCAGGCAGCGCGGGGTGGCAAAGAAGCCGCCATAGTCGTGGATCCCACCTTGTTAAATCTGAATGCGAAGATTAAATCAATAGTCGTATTTTAGGAATATGGAAACTTGCACGGTATTTGTAGCTTTCCCTAACAATTTTTTCACCCTATTTCCCTTATTTCCATGAACTTACGCTGCTTGCTTGTATGTATTCTTTGGACCTTGCCTGTTCTGGCTATGGCACAACTCCAGCCACCCGCCAAAGGCACCCGCCCCCTGAAAGTAGGCCTTAGCATGAGTGGAACCATGTATATAGGTGACCTGACGGATAAGGAAACCATGTTTCACCGGGTTTATCCCGGCTCCAATATCTCCCTTCAATCTGAAGGTTACCGCAACCTCAGGGCCCAGCTCAACGCGGGTTTTGGCCGCTTCTCTGAGCAATATGATTCAGAGCCGCCCGAATTGCCCAAAGGCATTTTTCCCGTCAACTTCGTTGAGACTTCCTTCTTCTATGGAGACTTACGCCTCAAATACCGGCTGCTCAAGCGGCGGGAGATACAGCCTTTTGTAAGCGCTGGCGCGGGCTTTTTGATCTTTTCGCCACAAGATGCCCAGGGCAAATTTTTGAGTGACGCTATCCTGACCCGCCCCGAGGGCGAGTTTTACAATACTGCCGTGCCCCAGCTGCCTTTTTCGGCAGGTGTACAGGCCCGGATCACGCCCCTGCTGTGGCTGGGAGCCGAATATACCTACCGCTATGTCCCCACAGACTACCTCGATAATATCGGGCAACTGGGCCGCCGGCCAGGCAATGACCAACTGCATCAGTTGATGGTAACGGTCTATGTGAATATGTCTCAGCCAGAAGAGGACTTCTTCGTGCCCGATGATATAGATCCTGCTATGATAGCTCAGGATGACGACAAAGTACTGCCTCCGCCTCCTCCGGAGGTAGTCAACCGGAATGCCATTACGCTATTGCCTGTCTATCTGAGACAGCCGCCTCAGGGCAGCCTCAACAAACTGGCGAGGGCGCCAGGGAAAATCGACCTTCGGCCGGCAATGGACATAGAAGAGCTCAATGAGCTCAATGGGGCAGGACTTTGGGACGCGCTTGCGCGGGAGGCCTGGCTGGAAGGAAAGGTCTTTTACTACAGACCTGGGGAAGGGGACAGCTACGAAAGCCTTCAGGACCGCTTTTTTGTCAGCCCCGAGATCATCATCGAAATCAACCAGATGGAAGGGAAGGAGCTTTCAGCTCAGAAGGAGTTGATTATCCCGGATTTGAGAGAGTGGCTCAAAAAGAACATCTCAGAAGAGGGAATCATAGAATTGGAAAATGCCTCCCAAATTAAAAAGGAAGAAGATGCCATTCGTTTACGGAAATTCATTTACTACCATGTGAAAAAAGGAGATTCGCTCGAATCGGTCGCTGTGGAGTTTCAGGTGAGGCCTTCCACTATCAAAAGATTGAATTCTTTGATTGACAACCATATATATGTAGACAGCTATTTGCGTCTGCCAGATATACAATAAACCCAATCTGATAAGATTTTATGTGCCTCACAGCTTGCTGTGGGGCTTTTTTTATTTATTCAAAAAAAGATTGCGCCTTCTAAGATCCACTCTGCCATTTATTCCGTAAGTAGGCCAAATTGTGGTTCAGCTTGCCCCAACTTATCTTATATTTCCTCAAAAAGAATACTTTGTTTAATTTATGATAATAATTCATAAAACAAAATTGAGTAGGTTTTTGACTTATTTCGGTGTCTAAACATTGAGTTTGTTTGTTTTTGAGTGATTTTGGATAGGTTTTGAATAATTGTATATATAGTGCTCGTTTAAGCTGTGTGTAATGTTTAATGAAATATGATAAAAAGTTAAACAAAATATTGCATTTCACCGAATGCTTCTTTACCTTTGTTCCATCGCTTTCAGTTTAATCCCCAAAATTATGAACACACGAGAATTTGATACAGAAGTCCTCCAACTCCAAAAGTCACTCAGGCCAATAGCCATCAAACTGACCCGGGATTCAGAAGAGGCAGATGATCTGATCCAGGACACTTTGTTGAAAGCCATCTCCAATCGTGATAAGTTTAGAGAAGGTACCAACCTGAAAGCCTGGTTGTATACCATCATGAAGAATACCTTCATCACCAATTATCACCGATTGGTGAAAAGGAAAACTTTCATTGATACAACAGAAAATTTGCACTTCATCAATTCCTCCTCTCAGCAAGCTGAGAATCTTTCCGGCTCATCCCTCGCAATGGAGGAAATCAACAAAGCCATAGAAAAGCTTAGCGCTACCTATAAGACGCCTTTCCTCATGCATTTTAAAGGCTATAAATACCACGAAATCGCTGATATCCTCAACATTCCGATAGGTACCGTAAAGAATCGCATACACATCGCCCGAAAAGAACTGAAAGAGGATTTGGTAGCATATCAAAACCGATAGATCTTTAATTCATACAGTCAATTGGGTCAATTGAAAGGATAGAGCGCTTCTTTGAAGGGCTCTTTTTGTTTATATGAAATAAAATATTATTAAACAATATATGGTATATCTTGTTGTATGTACTGTCTTGTTTAAGAATATTAATAAAAACTTCATGCAGTTATACAAGGACACCTGCCTCAAATGCTCGCGCATCATTACCCAAAACTACAGTACATCCTTTAGTTTGGGCATTAAGGCATTGGCGAAAAAATTTCACAATCCTATCTATGCCATTTATGGCTTTGTGCGTTATGCAGATGAAATCGTAGATACTTTTCACGATTTTGATAAAAAGGAATTGCTTGAAACTTTCCAGCGTGATACCTACACAGCTATCAGGCAAAAAATCAGCCTGAATCCGGTCTTGCAATCCTTTCAGGATGTCGTCAACACCTACCAGATAGAGCATGAGCTGATCGCTGCTTTTTTGCATAGCATGGAGATGGATTTGTATTTCCAGCATTACAATGACAGCCGCTATGAAGAATATATCTATGGATCTGCCGAGGTGGTGGGCCTGATGTGCCTGCGGGTGTTTTGTGAAGGAGATGATGCTATGTACCAAAGGCTGAAAGCGCCAGCCAAAAGCCTGGGAAGCGCCTTTCAAAAGGTGAATTTTCTGAGGGATATGAAGGCGGATTTTGAGGAACGTGGCCGGGTATATTTTCCCGGAGTTGAGTTTTTGCAGTTTTCCAATGAGGTAAAAGGCCAGATAGAAGAAGATATACAAAAGGATTTTGATGATGCCTTTCAGGGCATCAGGGCCCTGCCCATAGGGGCCAAGATGGGCGTCTATCTCGCCTATGTGTACTACCGCAAGCTCTTTGACAAAATCA
Source organism: Bacteroidia bacterium (assembly GCA_030430205.1). Taxonomy (GTDB): domain Bacteria; phylum Bacteroidota; class Bacteroidia; order J057; family J057; genus JAUIGE01. The sequence continues at coordinate 118,429 of JAUIGE010000017.1, forward strand.
AAGGGATGCCCGCCTCACGGGTGAAGGCGGAGCGTATCCGGGTGCCGGACAGCCGCAAACTCACCTTGATGGTGCAAAGCTATTTTAAGTATCAGTTGAAAGCCATTTGATGAACTTTGGCCCCTATACATATCTGTTGCTGAATGTCATGACCCTGCTGGGGCCACTGGCTCTGTCTTTTGACAGGAAAGTCGCTTTTTTCCGTTCCTGGAAAGCCCTTTTTCCTGCCATCATCCTGACGGGTGCCGTTTTTCTGATCTGGGACATTTTGTTTACTGAATGGGATGTCTGGCATTTCAACCCGGACTATGTCCTGGGCGTTTATCTGTTAGGCTTGCCGCTGGAAGAGTGGCTGTTTTTTTTCACGGTGCCTTATGCCAGTGTCTTCATTTACGCTTGCTTACAGGCCTATTTCCCTTCCTGGGAGCTCAAAGAAGCTTACTTAAGGGCAATAAGTTGGGTTTTGCTTGTCTCCATGTTTTGGGTGGGGATATTGTTTGCAGAGAGAATGTATACGAGTGTGACGGCTTTCCTCCTGACACTTTGGTTTATCGTTCTTATCTTAAAAGGAAAAGCAAAATACCTGGGACATTTTTTCCAGGCCTGGCTGGTCGTTTTGATACCGCTATTTATCATCAATGGGGCATTGACGTCCTTACCTGTGGTGATATATAACGATGCCGAAAATCTGGGAATAAGATTGGGCACGATTCCTTTGGAAGACCTTTTTTATAATATGTTATTATTGTTGATGAATGTTAGTCTCTTCGAATTATTCAGGCAGCGAGGGCAAATCAAGCCATCGCTCACATCCTAAAGGCTCCCTCCAACTGGATGTGGAGATAGACAGCGGCTCAGGCTTCTGCTTTGGTGTGGTATATGCCATCGAGATGGCTGAAGAATACCTGCGCGAGCATGGCAAACTGTACTGTCTGGGAGACATCGTCCATAACGATGTGGAGGTAGATCGCTTACGCAAAATGGGTCTGGAGATCATCAGCCATGATGAGCTCAGGGAGTTGAAGGACGCCAAAGTCCTGATTCGCGCCCATGGCGAGCCGCCTTCTACTTACCAGATCGCTATGGAAAACAATATCGAGCTGATAGATGCTTCCTGTCCGGTGGTCCTTAAGCTGCAAAACCGCATCCGCAATTCGCACGATAGCGATGAGCAGATTCTGATCTATGGCATGCAGGATCATGCCGAGGTAATCGCGCTGCGCGCGCAGACAGGCGATAAGGCCATCGTCTTTATGGACGTCTCGGAGCTGGAAATAGACAAATTGCCTAAAAATGTGACCCTCTATAGCCAGACGACCAAGAGCAAGGCGAAATTTTACCACATCACCCAGCAGCTAAAAGCTGCCGGCCTCGAAGTCAAAGCCCACGACACCATCTGTCGTCAGGTCTCCAATCGGGAGGAGGAGTTGCGCGCTTTTGCGCGCGAGCATGACAAAGTTGTCTTTGTCGCCGGCAAAAAATCCTCCAATGGACGCATGCTTTACGGCATTTGTAAAGAAATCAACGAACATACCTACTTCGTTTCCCTGCCAGAGGAGGTGGACGAAAGCTGGTTTAGCAAAGAAGACAAAGTCGGTATCTGCGGCGCTACCAGTACCCCTCAGTGGCTCATGGAAGAGATTAAGGCGAAACTGGAGAGGATGTGTAGTTAGGGAGAAGCGAGAAGCGAGAAGCGAGAAGCGAGAGGCGAGAGGCGAGAAAAGAAAAACGATTCTACATGCGGAAAACTGGACTTTTCATTGCATTTCTGATCATTGGCCTCTGGGCGGCTTGTCTGGTATATAACCTGACTTATACTGTGGACTATCGTTCTCCATGGCCTTACTTATTGATTTTGCTCCAAACCCATCTGTATACCGGCCTTTTTATCACAGCCCATGATGCCATGCATGGCACCGTTTTTCCTTCCCACCCCAAAATAAACCACTTCATGGGCCGCCTTTGTGCCCTTTTGTTTATGTATAACAGCTACAGCAAGCTGTTTCCCAAACATCACGAGCACCACCGCCATGCGGGCACAGATGCCGATCCTGACTTTCACAAAGGCAATGAAAACTTCTGGGTCTGGTTTTTTTCTTTTGCCAAAGAATACGTTACCATCTGGCAAATACTGGCTGCAGCCATCACTTTCAACCTGTTGAAACTGTTTATCCCCACCGAAAATCTGATCCTGTTTTGGATCATTCCTTCTTTCCTCAGCATGCTGCAACTCTTCTTTTTTGGGACCTATCTGCCGCATCGCGGCGAGCATAAGCCTGAAAACCCTCACCACGCGCGTTCACAGCGAAAAAATCACCTCCAGGCTTTTCTCAGCTGCTACTTTTTTGGCTATCACTACGAGCATCATGACTCGCCAGGAACGCCCTGGTGGAAGCTGTGGGAGAAGGTTTAAATCTGGAAAGCAGCCCTTAGAGTGATTGTATCAAATGGTCGTAATACTTTGGGTTTTTTGTTCCATTTTCAACTGTCCATTTTCTTCATTTTCATTGCCAAGATCCTGTGTTCAAAGCGATGTAAAGCTTAGGGCATCTTCATCAGAATAAAATAATATGTTGAAATATGGATGCAATTGCCCTGTAAACAGATCACGATCTGTCCCTATTTGCATTATTTTACTTCCAGTAAAATTTCCTGTCCTTTCCATCCTTTAGCCTCAACCTTCAGTTTCACTTCTCCTGCTTCAGCTCCCGACTTCACAATGATCATCGCTTTTCCATAAAAAAGCTTCACCAGGTTCGCCTGAAAAGGCTCAAAAGACTGCGGATTGCCATTGCCTACGCCAGCGATGCTGCCAGCACCTTCGATGGATATCGAGAGTTGATCTGCTGCAAGGGGAGCAGGATTTCCTGCTTTATCGCGGGCCTCCACGAGGATGTAGGATAAATCCATTCCGCCTTTTTCAATCACCTTCCGATCTGCCGAAAGGTACAGCTCCGCAGCGCGTCCCGCTGTTTTGAGCACTTTTTCGCCCAATACTTTTCCTTCCTTATAAGCAACTACTTTGAGTTCCCCTGCTTCATACACTACCTCCCGCCACATCAGACGAAATCTTTCAGGGGAAACATCAGAAGTAGGCTTTTTGCACTGCGTCCCCTGGGATTTTCCGTTGAGGAAAAGCTCCGCACAGTCGCCATTGGTATACACAAAAACGGGTGTTTTTTGCCCCACACGATCCGGCCAGTTCCAGTGGGGAAGGATATGAATGGTTGTTTCATCCTGTTTCCAATAGCTTTTGTACAGGTAAAAACGATCCTTGGGGATGCCCACCAGATCTACGATCCCGAAGTAGGAAGAACGCGAAGCGTCCCGGTCGGTCATGCCCATTTGCCTGACGGCTCGGTTGTCATAGGGCGTAGGTTCGCCCAGGTAATCGAAACCTGTCCAGACAAATTCGCCTGCGATATAGGGCTCATCCTGTTGCCACATGAAGTCATCATCGGCGATCTCTGCCCATTCGGGCGCATTGAGATCATAGGAACTGACCTGTAGGGATGGGGTAAAATCGGTTTGTTTTTCGGGCAATGGGAATTCATAAAAACCGCGTGTACTCACCGTGGAAGCAGATTCGCTGATGATAACGGCTTTGTTGGGTTCCATCTGCCGTGCCAGGCGGTAGCGGCGGGTATAGTTCCAGCTATGCACATCGTAGAGGTCAAAATGGCGCAGGGCTGCGCTTTTCCAACTGTCATTGACAAGGGTGGTGGGGCGGCTGGGGTCGTATTTGTTGACATAGTTCAACATGGTATGCAGGCGGTGAAAACCGTTGTCTTTATTCCATTGCACATCACCGATCTCGTTGCCGACACTCCACAAAATCACCGAAGGGTGATTTCTGTCCCTCACAACAAAGTTGTGGATATTGCGCTGCGCGAAAGCTTCAAAATCGGTCTCCGGACCGATATCGGCTTTGCCGTCGTACTTGTCGAAGACTTCGTTGAGGACGAGCAGACCCATGCGGTCGCAGAGTTCCAGCAGCTCCGGAGCTGCGGTATTGTGGCTGTTGCGGATGGCATTTGCGCCCATCTGCTGCATGATCTCCAGCTGGCGCTCCATGGCGCGGGGGTAGAAGGCCGCGCCCAGCGGGCCCTGATCATGGTGGAGGTTGACTCCCCGGAGCTGGACCCTTTTGTCATTCAAATAAAAACCATGATCCGCGTCAAAGCGAATCGTCCTGACGCCAAAGGGCGTGCTGTAGCGATCTTTCACTACTCCATTGACCGTGATCGTGCTTTCTACGCGATAAAGGGTCGGATTTTCAATAGCCCATCTTTGGGGATTGAGCAGGTCAAGGCTGCTTTCCAGCCTGGCGCTTTTGCCTGCAGCAATGACTTTGCCCACATGTCCTTCTGCTACCATCATGCCTTCCGGGCTGAGGATACGGTGAAAAAGGCTGATGGAGTCACCTTGCTCAGAGGTGTTCCTGACGTTCGTCGCAATCCGTACTTCCGCATAATGCGGCTTGACGATAGGCGTGGTCACATAGGTGCCCCAGATATCAACATGCACGGGATCGACCATGAGCAATTGCACCTTGCGGTAGATGCCGGCACCGGGGTACCAGCGGCTGTCGTGCTTGCGGGTATCCGCCTGCACGGCAAGCAGGTTTTGGCCACCCACATTGACAAAATCGGTGATATCGACATAAAAGGAGTTATAGCCATAATCCCATTCGCCTACCAGGTGACCATTGAGGTAGACTTTGGGAAAAGCCATGACGCCATCAAAAATCAGGTAAAAATGCCTGGCATTTTCGGTAAGAGGGATGACCAGCCTGCGGCGGTACCAGCCTTCGCCCTGCCAGGGTAATTTCCCTGTATTGCCGTTTCCTTCCAGGATAAAAGGGCCTTTGATAGCCCAGTCATGCGGCACCGTGACACTTTCCCAACTGGCATCATCCAATTCCGGAGAAGCACCATCTTCCTGCGCCCCCTGGAAAAATTTCCAGCCATCATGTAAAAGCGTAATTTCTCGTTCCTGCGCGAAACTGCCTGCCATCATACCAACAGCCAACGTCAGGAGAATCATTATTTTTTTCTTCAGTACTGGACAATTTTTCAGGAAAGTCCCCCAAAGTCCCGAAGGGACGCTATAATTTAGCATGGGGCAAAGCCCCATGAAGGTAAACGCCCCCAATAGAAGTCCTGAAAGGACGTCATACCTAATATATCGCCCTTCCAGGGCTTTAAGACCAGGTGTGAATGTCCGAATGATCGGGCTTTGCCCGATCGTGGCATATGGCGTCCCTTCGGGACTTTGGGGATGTTCATCATTCATGCGTTTCATTTTTTGTCCTGTACTAAGATTTTTTTCATAAAAAAAGGCTTTGTCAATTTGTGGTTAAACCCACAAGCTAACAAAGCCTCGTCTTTTCTTCAATCCTCAAATCTGCTAATCTGCAAATCTGCACATCAGCACATCATCTCATCAAATACATCTTCCCCCAACCCTTATTGAAGTACTGAGAAGTGCCTTCATCCCGCAGGCTGTGATTATCGCCGGCTGACTCCAATACCACTCGGTAGAGGTAAACGCCATTGCCGAGGGGATCACCGTATTGGTCGGTGCCATCCCAGGCGTAGTTGGTGATATTTTGCCCGATGGCCACATCGCCTTCTGCCAGCAGGTCAATGACTTTGACAAGCTTGCCTGCGACGGTAAAGATGTGAATCTGAAATTTGGTTGGGATATCCTGCCCGGTGAGGGTATAGACAAAGCGGGTAGAAGTGGAAAAAGGATTGGGATAATTCACCACATGTGTGATAGTGGCCTCATTGATCACTTTGAAGCTGATCTGGTAGTAGGAATTATTGCCGGAGGAATTGCCTTTTTGATCCCTGCCCTGAACAGCCAGAACGTATTCGCCATCTTCGAGGGCCTCTACAAATCCCGGGCGGAAAAGGACTTCCGCTTTATTCTCCGGCAGATTTGCCGGCCTCCATTCCACCAGTGGATTATTGCTATTGATCGCAACGCGGTTGTTGCTATTGGGGCTTTCTCCCGGGCGGCTTTCGTAGAAATATACCTCGAAATTGGAGGTGTCATTCATCGCGATGTAGGGATTCTCATCATTCACCTGAATGAGGATTTCCGGCCTTGGAGAGACGATATCGCCATCTATGATGCGCTTGCCATCGAAGGTCACATCGAGGATGGGATTGAGTTTGTCAACCAATACATGAAACGGCTGGATATAGGTATTGTTAAACGTATGACGTTCGGGTTGATCGTTGTCTGGATTGATTGCCACGACCAGACTCACATCTCCTTCCAGCTTTTTTGCCAGGGTATTGAAAGTGTACTCAAACTCTAGGCGGCCTCCGGCAGGCAGTGGTGCTATGCGTATGCTGTCCAGGGTCACCGTATTCCGATCAGGTCTGATAGCCGAAAACTTTACTTTCAGGCTGTCCATATTCAAATCTGACACATTGAGTGCGCCCATCCGGATATAAATATCCTGTCCTTCCTGTACCGTATCGCTTTCAAAAGCGAAGTTGTTGAGGGGATCTACCACTGCATCAGGTGCGGGTAGGAAGAGTACATGCCAGTTGTCCAACTGAGGAGCAGTGCGGTTGACACTGTCTTTCAGGTATGCCTGAAGGCGCAGATAGGGAAACCTCTTGGCATCTATCATACTCAGGTCAACGCTATTTCCCGGCTCAGCGCCGGAGATAAAGAGCGTGTCTGTGTTGTTATTTCGAATACCGACTACCTGGAGTTGGATTTCTTCCCTTACGGGCTTATCGAGGGATTTCCATCCCCAAAACATCTGCTCCCAATTTAAGGCAGGGCCTATCAGCGTGGAGAGGATTTTGCCATCACTTAGAGGTGTTTTGAGGTCCTCATCAATTTTGTATTTCACGCCACTGTTGGGAGCCAGGACTTCGATAGCACTAGCGGGGAAATTATTTTTACCCATAATCAGGAAAGTGCCGCCATTGGGGAGGTTGCGAATGGCAGATGTGCCGCCAATATCTTCAACGATGTCAAAAAACTCCTCAGGCCAGGTCGAAATATTGGGTATTTCAGCGCCCGCAAGGATGACATAGTCGCCATCTTTGAGGCCCCTGATGACATTTCTCAGTTGATACAGCTCATCGTCAATGTCTCCTATGAGACGCATACGCTGAAGCACAGGGACTTTAGAAAAAGTAGGTTTCAGGCTATCCTTGCTGATGACTGTATAGTACAAAAAGCCTCCTCCCATGTTGATATCCGTGGCGTTTGCATTGTCAAAACTAAAGGTAAACTGGTTGACACGGGGATCGGATTTTGGAAAAATCTCAAAGGTATAATTTCGGCTAAACAGATCGAAATCCCAGCTTTGCTGGATGAGGTTGAGTTCTACTCTTTCTGATTCATCCTTGATGAATTGGGGAGCCTGTGATTGCGCCCATCCATCGCGGTTGGCGATGTACTTGAATGAGGAAGTCCCCCAGATACTGGGCTCCACATCCATCAGGCGCACGCGCCAATAGTATACCTGGCTGTCAGCCAGGGTAAAGGGGACATCCCAGCGGGCATAAGTGGCATTGCCTTCTACAGGCGATGATGTGCGCTTGGCGGGAGAAGTAAATTCGTGATTCGTGTCTATTTCGAATAGGTAGCGCACCTTTTCATCCCGTGTCATAAAAAAGGCAGATGCATCCAGGTGAACCTGATTTTTGCCTACTATGGCATATTCAGTGGGGTATAAAGTTGCCGGAATATTCCCCGGAATGATGCGGTCTACCCAGACCTGGTTATTGTTTTCATCGGTCTCTGCGATAGAATCCCGGGCATCTACAAAGATATTGAAGCGGTTTTCGCCAGCCATCAGGTCTTCAGCAGGATTGAATAGCGTTATGGCCAGGGTATCCCGATTTTTGACCATGGGAAAAGTATAATACCCATGAAAATGTTCTGTCCTGTCAGGCAATAATTGGCTGATAGAAATGTCAAAAGAATCAGCTACAGCGAGCCCTTCATTCCGGACAATGAGGTTGATCTGAAAGGAGTCATCCTGTGACGTAAAGTTGGGTGGCGTAAAGAAAACACCAGATTGGTCTATGGCAAGGTCAGCTTTTTTGGGATAATACAGGCGTATCGCCGGATCCCCCTGCAGGTTCATCTGCCTGGCATGGTTGCGGTATTGGACCCCGGGCAGGGAGTCGGCATAGCGGGCTGTGGTACGCTGGACCACGAGCCCGAAGGGCTTGTCCAGCATCTCTTCAAAACGGAAAGGGTAAAGGACCCTGCCATAGTCTCTGAGCGGGTTGAGGTAGCCTGCACTGGAGTTGGCAAGGTAGGCGATGCAGCCTCTTTCGGGCTCTTTGACCCACCTTTCCCCAAAGCTCTCCCTGCCCGCAAAGTCTCCTCCATAGCAACCCATGGCTAACATGATAGGGTAGCGGCCATAGTTGTTGTATTCAAATGCTTCAGAAATGTTGATGTCCAGCAGGTTGCTCGAAGAGTGACCAAAGAAGTGAACCATGGACACCCCCCTGGAGATTTCGGCATGATAGGGGGCATTATTGGATTGATCTATTCCCTGGGTACTTTTTTGAAAGTAAATGGGATCTCCTCCGTAAGGGCCATTTTCAAATTTATTGATAAAAAACGTAAAGGCATTTTTAATGGCACTTTGCTCTCCGGGAGTAGCTCCTCCTCCCAGGAAGACGGCCCGTTTCATCCAGGGCTCGAAGGGCGTATATTCGTATTCTTTTACTTTATTCAGGTAAGCAAATCCTTCGTCATCATCATAAACGTTCACCCTGCCGACTGCAGCACCGGGGGTAATGTCAGTTGAATTTTGGTCATAGTGGCCCACAAACTCATGGTCACTGGCCGGATAGCCGAATGTTGGGACAAGGTTGTCATCAAAGCCTCGGTTCCAGGTTCTTCCTTTTCCCAAAAACAAGAAAAAACGTGGCTTTGTCTGCCAGTTGTCGAGGGCATCTTTACAAAAGCGCTTGATGGCCCATGGCGTGTGAGAACCATAGCCATATTCATCAAAAATATCTTCAACATATACCAGCTTGATACTCATGGGATTGGCTGTGCAAGTGTCTCTGTATTGGTAGTAAGCTTCGGCAGAAGCACTCAGTTGGCGATTGGAAATGATAACAAACTCAGCACCTTGGGCACGATCATGTAACTTACTGAGGCTGGCGGCTTCAATTTCTGGCTTCAAAATACCTTTATCGGTGGCTATAAAAATATCGCGACGGGGGTTATTGCTACTAAAAACAATGACTTCGGCTGTATTAGAAGAGGTCATAAGCCCACGGCTTCGTACGCCACTGCTCAGGTCATACGCGAAGACGCTATCAGTGCCCGGAGCATTGCTAAAACGAAAATGGGAACGGCTACTTTTGTCCCAACCGGTAATTTTTACCGTGCTTTCGTTTATCATGTCAAATTTTCGCAAATAGGTGATCGCTGCCCAACACAAATGATTGTTGTCGGTAGGCGCACGCAAAGCATGAAAATCGAGGTCAGTGGTTGCGCTGAGGTTGGTGACGTGCTCACGGGTGTAGGTATGCGTATAAATGCTGAAATGCTCAATCAGGCTATCTACCAGGGGTGTGCTGGTGTTTCCATTGACATACATCCGCAAATGGTGCTCTGTATTGGATCTGGCAAATACCCGTGCTTCGATCTGGAAAGGTTGTCCATTGTTTGCGGCAGCAGGGGTGTTCAGTCTAAAGGAGGTGGGGGTATTGTTTTGAGGTTTGTATGAAAAAGACTTATAGGAAATGATTCCTTCTCCAGTCACAAAGTCTGTATTCAGCGAGTGAAAAGAATCATAAGGCCCTCCTCCTCCAATAACATGGATGCCTGCCAGGGGATTATTTGTCGGGTATTCCGGCTTAAAATCAATGAAGGCCCGATAGGGAAAAACACTTTCAGCGGGAAGCTGAGAGTATGCCAGATCCAAATGATCAAAATATCTCCTACCGGGCTGGGACTGACTCCAGGTCAGAAAATAGGCGGATTTATCCGTATAAATGGAGCGATGGATATTGGGCTGACTCTTTGGAGAATGAACACCCGAGGTAGGATCCCGATACATGATAGAATCTACCCTGCCGTCATTGAGATTGCCATAAAACTCAACATAGTTGAGTTGGCCGTTGCTTTGTGTCACGAAGATGGGAATCTCCTTCCCCCGATGGTACATCTGAAGGAACTTCGGGTCGACTCCTGTGAGATCAAAGCCTGCATTGGACAGATCTTGTCGGCTTAGCCGATAGATTCCTTCCTGTTCAACCACCAGTTTGATAAAAGTGCGGTTGGGGTTGTTTTTGTACCATTGATTGCCCAGGTCAAAATTTTGTCCGGCCATTTGTCCCATGGCCAGGAGACTTATCAGGAAGGAAAAGTAAAATCTTTTCATAAGTTATGGGTTGAGAAGCGGGAGGCGAGAAGCGGGGGGCGAGAAGCGAGACAAAACCCGAAACCCAAAACCCGAAACCCAAAACTTCCAAAGCTCCCGGTTCTTCATATTTACTTGATAAAAAACTTCAACGAAACAATGTGGCTTGTCAGGCTGGTCGAGAAGTCGCCAATATTGGCGAGGGCATAATCGAGCGTGAAATTTCGCAGTACAAAGCCCACCCCAGCGGTGGGGAAAATCTCGCTTACCGCATCGGTTTCGCTCAATTCGAGATACTGAAGGTTGTAAAACCCTCCTCTCAAAAAAACGATTTCCCGTCCATTGCCATCTCTGTAGCCCAACTCCAGACCCGCATGCGGGTCGAGGTTAAAACCTTCAGAACGAATCAGCGAGCTGACTCGTTTGCCATCAAAAAACATATCGGCATCCGCCGTGAGCGTCAGCCGCAGCCGGCGGCTCAGTTTCAGGTCATAAGCGACGCCCAAACGCGCCGAAGGGCGCAGGATCTCTACGGAATTGGCAGGGATTTCCTGCCCGGTATTGATAAATTCCTGCTGGAAAGTCTCGGTATTGAAAGTCCAGGCTGTATATGTCTGGGTAAAATCCCTCAGAACCAGGCCCAGGGAAAGCCCTTTTCTACGATAACGTAAACCGGCATCCAATCCGATGCCCCAGGCATTGGCAAATCGGCCCGCACCCCGGTAGATAACCTTGGCATTGGTCCCCAGGCTCAGGCCTGGGACGCGCGTCTGCCAACTGTAAGAAAACATCACGGCAAAGTCTGAAACGGAAAAACTTTGGATTTTATCTACATCAAAGCTGCCGTCAGGATCGCGAAATTGGAGCGTATTGGGGATGTCGTCTATCCCCAGTCGGATCATGGTGATGCCAAATCGCCGCTGATTGGAAGAGTCTACAGGCAGCGAAAAGCCCAGGTAGTTATAGTTCGCAATATTGGCGAAGTAGGCCGCATGCTGGAGCGAAAGCTCTGGTGTGCCGCTGAAGCCATCGCCTACCAGGCCAGCCGGATTCCAATATCCGGCAGTGACATCATCGGCGATAGCCGTCTGGGCGTTGCCCATGGCTGCGGCGCGTGCGCCGACACCGATGTTCAGAAACTCATTGGCATGCTTGCGCGCTTCGCTTTTTTTCTCCTGTGCCGAGAGGGAGAGAGAAAGTAAAGCTGCAAAAACAAAAATACTTATGTGTAAAAATTTCATAGACAACATTCTTGGCTGAAAGACCTTGCTTTCAAAATTAGGAACTTAGCTGGATTAATTACATACCAAAAAAAAGGTATGAGTGAGCTGTTAAAAGTTCGCAGTTTGCAATAGGCGGTTTACAGAAGGAATTTAAAGGAAATCCACACGCTTTAATTTAGAGCAAATTACATGCCCTTATCAGAGGTGGTCTTTTGTAAATATAAGGAATGATTTTGACCCTATTTTCCGCTCAAGGCCTGGGTGAAAGTCCCCATGATGTGCTGATAACGCGTTCCCAAATCATTTTCGTATGCCTGCAAAAATACAAGAAAATGAGGGGAATCGAGGTAGGCATATTCAAAAATGCCGACCCTTCTCAGGATGCGTTTGAGCACATAGATGATATAGCCCCAATCTTTATATCGCAGGAGGTGCTTGTCCTGGGTAAATTTGTGGATGAAAGCGTCATAAGACGGGAGGTAGGCATCGTCGGCAAGCCAGCTTGTAAGCTTGCGGATTTGAGCTGCCTTGCAGTTTTCGAAATGATTGTAAAATTTATGCAAGAGCATTTCATCTTCCTGAATGAGCAGCCTGTCGAGGCTTAATTCAAGCAAAATATGGGCGACAAAAAAGCTGCGCTGTATGTCCGACTGTGGGAAAGCCTCCCGCAGGTTTTGGGACATTTTGCGGGTTTCTTCATGGAAGAAATCAGAAGAATGGAAAATCTTATCGACCTGGAAATGGCGAATGACGCCCTGATAAAAGCTGTGCTGCTCCGCAGAAATCTCGCGATCCTGCACGCGCCTGGAGATATCCCGCTCTTTAAATTTGATCTTCCGATCGAAAACAGACAGTAAATCCGGGGTGCTGGCACCCACAACAAAAAGGCTGTCATCTATCTGATGATCCAAAAAAAAGTGGGAGAGAAAATTCATATAAGATAGTTTTCACGTGGCAAAAAGGCGCACAAATATACAAATTGAAAGAATCATGGCAAGGTCATTCTGCACGCTTGCTAAATATGTTCGGGACATTTTTTGTGAAAGAACGGGAAAATCATAGCTTTGTTCATGCCACGATTGCCCATGATTCAATTTATATATAACCTATTTTTCATATGAGTAAATCATTGTTACCCGGTCATCCCAGAGGTTTGATGACCCTGTTTTTCTCGGAGATGTGGGAGCGATTCTGCTACTACGGGATGCGGACCCTGCTCACCCTCTATTTGGTGAAATCGTTGATGAAAGGCGATGGAGAAGCCGCCCTCCTTTATGGTGCTTATACAGGTTTGGTTTATGCTGCACCCATTTTGGGTGGAAGAATGGCAGACCAGTTTTTAGGATATAGGTGGGCTGTGATGTTAGGTGCTATCCTGATGGCTATTGGAGAATTTTTAATTCTTGGAGGTAATGAGACCATGCTCCTTGTAGGTATGGGAGCTTTGATTATTGGTAATGGCTATTTTAAAGCAAATATTTCTACCATCGTTGGAAAATTATATGCAGATGGAGATTCTCGAAGGGACTCCGGATTTACCATTTTTTATATTGGAATTAACGTTGGGGCGCTTTTAGCCACTACTGTGGTTGCGTTTGTCGGAGAAACCTATGGTTTTGAATATGGATTTGGCCTCGCTGGTCTGGGTATGCTTGCAGGCTTGCTGATCTTCTGGTTGGGGAAAGAAAATTATGCGGCTGCACCGGGATTGGACATACGGGAAGCCGGGCAGAAAAAGGTCTTTGGCCCCCTTAATATGGCTCAGGTTGTGGCTTTGGGTTCACTATTGCTGATACCTCTATGTTATGTCCTGATATTGAATAACCAGGTGTTAAATTACCTCTTCCTGGTATTATTCGCCTTTGTTTCTATTTCTTTATATATGGCCGGGCAAAAAGAGGACAAGGAGACGGGTGAAAAAATCTGGAAGGACCGCATGGTAGCTTTGATTATTTTTATCGTTATCAATATCGTTTTCTGGGCATGTTTTGAGCAGGCGGGAACTTCGCTTACTCTATTTGCAGATAGAAATGTCGATAGAGGAATTTTTGGATGGGAGATGCCCGCGAGTATGACACAGTTTTTCAACCCATTCTTCATCATTGTGTTTGGTTCGATCTTCTCACAGATGTGGATGACCCTTTCCCGTAAAGGCATGAATCCCAGCATTCCCATGAAATTTGCTTATGGAATTCTTCAGTTGGGTTTGGGTTTTTTGATTACTTATATCGGTTATCAGTTTTCAGAAGATAACCTGGTTCCTTTGCTCACACTGGTGTTTTTATATCTGTTACATACTACTGGCGAGCTTTTTCTATCGCCTATTGGGCTTTCGATGGTTACCAAACTTTCGCCTAAGAAAATGGCAGGAACTGCTATGGGAGCTTGGTTTTTGAGTTTTGCCATCGCCAACTTCCTGGGGGGGCAAATTGCTGCACTCACAGGAGCAGGACATGGCTCTGATGACAAAAAAGATAAAACAGAGTTTACCCTAAGTACAACCGTTCAAGAGGCCTTTGATATGAAGTCAGATAAGCAGGGTTTTGAAAAATGGCAACCCATGGCCCCAGAATTGGAAAATCTGCCGAGAACAATGAAGAAAGATTATGCACTCCCTAAAAATATTTCTTACCAGAAATGGTTTAACATCAGGGATTGGGTAGAATTTAGAGAAGGTATAAGCGGAAGTAAAAACCTGCTAGAATGGCTTGAGTCAAGATCTATCACGGATACCTTGAAGTCAGCAGAAGCCTGGTTGAATCAAAGTGCTTGGGATGATCTGGGAAGAAGGTATGCTGCTATTGTCAGAAGTGATGAAAAAGCAGGTGATAATGCAGGAATAAGCCTCAAAGACTGGCAGTATTTTGGAGGAAATATCTCTGATTTCTCCGATGATGCTTCAATCAGTTTGGCTGATGCATACGAAAAACAAAGAGGTACAGTCCAGGAGAAAAGCCTGAACAAGTATGTTGGCGTTTTTAAGATCATTGGGCTCGTGTTATTGGGCTTTGCAGGATTGGTCGCATTGATTAGCGGTCCTCTCAAAAAACTCATGCACGGAGTCGAATAATGACTTTGTCATCATGAATTATACAAGCCGCCTCTTTATGGGGCGGCTTTTGTTTTTGGGGCCTTTCAGATTTGATGCCTCTGATAGCAGACATATTTACACGATTTATTATCTTGCCGCGGCATGAAACACCCCATTACAGAATCATTCTCGCATCAGAAAAGAAATCAGTCCAAAGGATTGGCGATGCTGCTCGACCCTGATAAGGTCGTTTTGGATGAGGTGGAAGCATTGGTTAGGCGTGCAGAGGCCACTGCCGTAGATTACTTCTTTGTGGGTGGTAGCCTGCTGACGCATGGCGGTATCCACGAATTGGTCAATGAGCTGAAAGCCTGTACCCGGCTTCCTGTGATCCTTTTTCCGGGTAGTGTCTACCAGATAGTGCCAGAGGCAGATGCGATCTTGTTTTTGTCACTCATCAGTGGCAGAAATCCTGATCTGTTGATAGGGCAGCATGTAGTCGCTGCGCCTTTGCTGCGAAGCAGCGGGATAGAAGTTGTCTCTACCGGCTATATGCTGGTGGATTCAGGAAAGCCAACAACCGCTCATTATATTTCCAATACGCATCCTATTCCTTATAATAAAGCCGATATTGCACTGTGTACAGCCATGGCCGGAGAGTTTTTGGGACTGAAAGTCATCTATATGGACGGCGGAAGCGGGGCGGAGAGACCTTTATCTGAGGAGATGGTGCGCACTGTAAGCAAGGGCATAGAGGTGCCCCTGATCGTCGGAGGAGGAATCCGATCTGTGCAGGAAGCAGTCAACATATGGGAAGCCGGTGCGGATATCATTGTCATTGGAAATGCTTTAGAAAAAGACCCCAAAGGAACGCTCCTGGAAGACTTAGCGGTAGCCAAGAGTGCTTTTAACAAAAAAATCAAACTATCCTGATATGCGATTGGCAACAACTTTTCTTTCTTTTTTAATTGGAACCCTTTTTCTGACAGCATGTGGCCCATCTATTCCTCCTGAGGCTGATGTGCGTGCGAAAATCGTCGGGTCCTATTGCAGCGATGATTATCGCCTGATACTGACCGATAGCAGCTATCGCTCTACCAAGTACCGCAAAGGTATCGTCAGCAGTGCTTTCAATATTGAAAGCTGCAAAGGCAGCTATGAACTCGCCCTGGAAGACGGAAAGTGGGTGATCCACTTTGCCAAAGACAGCAACCCCCGCGGCATTGCCAATTGCAAGCAAACCTATACGCTCTGGACACAGGAGGAAGGCTTCCTTATTGGAGAGGAAAGCATTGAAATGAAAGAACCCATTGATAATACCCCTTTGAAGAAGGGGAGTTGTACGGAGTAGGGGAAGTTTCGGGTTGGGAGTTTCGGGTTCCGGGTGATTGAGTCTCGAAACCCGAAACCCGAAACCCGAAACAAAAAAACTTTTTTGTACCTTCGCCCCAAAATTTGAGTTAAGATCCTCATGGAGCAAACGAACCTGATTTACCTGATGTTGCTGGCCCCTTTGGCGGGCATACCTTTGATAGCTTTGTTGCAAAAGCCGATGAGCAAGACTGTAGCCTTTCTGCTGTCGCTGGTCCCTTTTGTGATAAGTGTCCTGCTTTGGGCAGGCTTTAGCAGCGCCGAAAAATATGAAGGCTTTGCCTATTATTCTTCTGTCAGTTGGTTCTCCAGCGAGAACTTTGATATTTCTTTTGCGCTGGGCATGGATGGTATTTCCCTGATGATGATCGTCATGACCACCCTGCTTTTTCCGCTGATCCTGCTCTATAGCTGGAATCGGATAGAGAAGCAGGTGAGGCTCTATTATATTATGCTGATGGTGATGGAAACGGCCATTATTGGCTTTTTCCTGTCATTGGACATGCTGCTTTTTTATGTCTTCTTTGAGCTCGTGCTCATCCCTGCGATCTTCTTCATCGGCATCTGGGGCGATGCCAACAGGCGCGAAGCGGCCATCAAATTTTTCCTTTACACCCTGGCGGGTTCTCTGCTGATGCTCATTGCCATCATCTATATGGGCACCGCCGCCGTCACCGACGGCTTCACCACCAACTACTTCACGCTTCAGGAAGCGGGATTCGAGCCTGCTTTGCAGGGCTGGCTCTTCCTGGCCTTCGCCATCAGCTTCGGCATCAAAGCGCCGATCTTCCCTTTTCACTCCTGGCAGGCCGATGCCTACTCAGCCTCTTCTACCACGGGTACCGTGATCATGGCAGCTATTTTATCCAAAATGGGCGTCTACGGCTTGCTCCGTTTTTGCATGCCGCTCTTCCCGGATGCCTTCGCTACCTATGCGCCCTGGGTCGCTACCCTGGGGGTAATCGGCATCATCTATGGCGCCATGGCCGCCTTTGCCCAAAATGACCTGAAGCGTCTGCTCGCTTACTCTTCGCTTTCTCATATAGGCTTTATCGTGCTGGGCATTTTTGCCTTTGATAGCGCAGTGGCTTCCAGCGGAGCGGTGCTCCAGATGGTGGCACATGGTATTTCTACTGCAGCCCTCTTCTTCCTGGTAGGCATGATAGAAGACCGCAGAGGCAGCCGCCTCATCAGTGATTATCAGGGCATTGCGAAGCAATTGCCGATTTTCGCATTTCTCTTTGTCATCAGTGTGATGGCATCAGTAGGCCTGCCCGGCCTGAGTGGTTTTGTGGGAGAATTTATGATCATGTTAGGGGCTTTTGGTTCTGCTCTGGCAGGAGGAAAAGTGCTGACAATATTCGCCGCTACCGGCGTGATCATCGCAGGGATATACCTGCTCACCATGACCCGAAAAGTCCTTTTCGGAAAACTCGACAAAGCCGCCAATCAGCAATTGTCTGATCTGCGAATGCGCGAGATCGCGCTGCTCACTCCACTTGTCATCCTGATGATCTGGATTGGTTTGAATGCCACGCCATTCCTCCGCCCAATCAATGAAAGCCTCAGCCCTGGGGTAGAACAAGTGGATGTGGATTTGGAAAATATTCCGGATGGAGAAGAAGCGCTTCCCCTCAAAGAAGAAGAGGGAGAGTCAGAAGAAACAGCCTTACGCTAAGGCTTTTTCAAGCAAAATACGCAAGTCTGCGCGCCATATTTTCCTGCTTACCCACAGGTACATGAGCAGGATTCCCAATACCATACCAACTACAAGATAGGTAAGTTTGCTTGCTTCCAGCTTGCGAAAAGGGGGCTCCGGTTTGTCCAGTATCTGGATGGTAGGGGTATTTTGTTGAATTTGAGAAATGGCTTTCTCCCTTGATAATTCATATTGCTTGAGCACCTGAATCAGGCTTCCATTCTCGATTTCCCGTTTTTGGGCTTCCAGCCTGTCTATAGCCCTAACGCCAAAAACGGCTTTATCAGCAAAACGTGCGATAAACCTGGCATTTGCCTCAACAAGGGTGCGTACAGAGTCTGATTTTTCCTGGTAAAAACGATAATCCAGGCTGTCTTTTTCCGTGCGCTTTTTTACCAGATAGCTTTTTAATTCATCTATAGCCAGTTTGCTTACCTCTTCTACCAATTCAGGTTCACCAAAGGTAAAACTCATCAGGAGGAAGCTGTATTTATCCACAGAAATACGTAGGCCTGAGCGTACCATTTTGCCTGCTGAAATGATTTTTTGAGGATAGGGAATAGCCGAAATGTCAGGTTTGCCCTTGACAAGATTTTTCCAGTTAAATCTTTCAACCATATAATAGTTCAGCAAGGCATCAGCCATCAGTACCTGTTCTCCCCTATATACAAGGCTGTCAGCAGCCACCTTTTCGCTTAGATACCGACTGCTCAAAACGCCCGAAATCTCCTCTCCGCCTGAGCCTTGTATGCCTCCACCACCCAGAAGGTTGGCCAGAGGGTCCAGTGACACAGATTGGTTTTTGCCTTTTTCGGGTAAAAAGGAGGTACTGGCTGTATACAAAGTCTCTTTGGTGTGGCTGTAAGCCCACATCAGGCCACCAAAGAGGATGGCCGATAGCAGCAACAACCACCAATATTGGAAAAAGGGGGCTTTGTATTTATGGATGGTATGCTGTAGTTGATCGATTGTCATTATGGTTTGAGTTGGCGCATGATAACTACCAGAGTGAGCAGAGCTGTCAAGCTAGAAACGACCTCTTCAAATTGTAGTCCCTCACTTTCGCCTTCTTTTTTCTTTTCTTTTTCAGGTCTTTTGGCGACAATCAGGGTGCTTCCCTGCTCTACGGCCGGGTATTTTACGATACCCATAAAAGATTTTGCCCTGCGAAAGCGTCCGTCAGCATACTGGATGGTGCATTGTCTGCGCCTGGTCCTATTGTCAAAGCCTCCCGCCAGGTTGACATAATACCTGTAGCGGTCATGGCCTTGTTCATATTGGACTACCACGCCCGGCTGGAGTACATTGCCGACTATGGTGACGATCTCGGTGCGGGGAGGAATAACCAGCAGATCGCCTGGAAGAAGGGAAATATCATAACTGGAACCAGGACGGCGGATGGCTTTGTCAAGCCTTATGGAAATTTTTCCTACCTCCGGGCGGTCCAGGTAAGCGCCTTTGATATCTGCAAGGCGGGTGACACCACCGGCTTTATATACCAATGAGCTGATACGTTCATCTTTGGCTTCCTTATTATACTCTCCGGGTGAGATAACTTCTCCCTGAACAAAAATGCTTTCCTGCAATTCAAATTTGGGATTTTTGCGCACGAAGATCTGGTCGTAGGAATTGATAAAAATCGTGTCAAGAGAAGGATCTTCCTGCCATAAGTAATTGGTAGAGACCGTTTTTATGCGGATGGGGGTAGGGACTAATTCCCCTGTCTCATCCCTTTTATTGATTACCCGGGAGAGTTCTATTCTTCCATAATCAGCTTCTATTTTGAAGCCTCCAGCCTGAAAGAGAATATCCTTCAGGCTCATATTGGGGCGTATTTGGTATTCGTCAGGTTGATTGACATATCCTTTTACCGCAACTTTTCCCTGAAAAATAAAATCAGCTTTATTATAAACCTGCACCCGCTCAAAGTCTTTCATCTTGATAGCTGCGAGCTCAGGATTATTTTGCCAGGTATTGTCTATGGGGATGCGCTTGATGGTAGACGAATCTCTTTTTGCCTGGTTCAATGCTGTTTCACTTATTTCAAGTTTATAATACAGATCAATATAGCTGTGATCGGCCGTTTTTTTCAGGCCTCCTGCAAGGAAAATCAAATCCCTCAGGCTCATGTCTTCCGAAACTTCATAGGTGCCTGGCAATTCTACTTCCCCTGAGATGGAGATTAGCTCTAAGGGGAAAAATTGAGATTTTGAAAAAACCAGAATCTTGTCATATACCTGAAGGGGAGGGTTGATGGCAGAGTCTATGCTGGCCGCTGCCTGGCGTAAATCGACCTCTATATAACTTAGCTCATTAGGGCTAAGCAGCCGCACAATATAAGCCGTCTCCAGATAGGCTTCTTTCAGCGGGCCACCGGCCCGTGCCACGACATCGGCGAGGCGCTCGCCTTGCATGATCTCATAGGTGTCAGGATACCTGACAAAGCCGGTTACTTCCACAAAATTGTGGATGCCTTTTCGCAAGTCTCTGATAGTGAGTACATCCCCATCGAAGAGGGGGAAATCCTGCTGCTCTTTGAGCAGCGCACTCAGGTTGAAATCGATCAGCTCTTCCTGCTCGTCTATGACCCTTTTCAGCTGGACATTGCTCAGCACTGCGTCATAATTCAGGCCGCCGGCAAAGCCAAGCAAGGACTTTAGGTTTTCCTTTTCCTTCAATTCAAACCCCAGGGGCCGTTTTACACTTCCCTGAATATATGCAATCCGGCCCTGGATAGGTACCAGGATCAGGTCATCTTCCTGCAAAAAAACGGGCTCATTTTTTCCGTCAATCAGGTATTCATACAAATCCAGCGTCTGCACGGTCTTGCCGTTTCGTTTGATAAGGATATTGCGTACGCTGCCTGTCGGCAGGATGCCGCCTGCCTCAAAGAGAGAGTTGAAGGCGGAAGTGGAAGCCGGAATTTTGTAGGTCCCCGGACGTGCAATTTCTCCAACGATATTGATATGGATGCTGCGGCGATTTTGGCCGAGTTCTACTTCTATGCTTGATCCCGATAGCATCACTGTCCGCTCAAAGCGGTTGATGATCGCCTGCTTTGCCTGCCGATAACTCAGGCCTGCCACATATATTTTCCCAAATTGCCCTTTGTAATAGACAGACCCATCCTGTTGAACGGGCATTTTTTGAGAAAAAGCCGAAACTCCCCAGACCGTAACGGCAAATACATCACCTGGTCCTACAATGTAGTTATCCGGAGGGGTCAGGCTCTGAGCCCTGTTGAAACTGATGTCATCACGTTGAAATATCTGATGGCCAAATATGGCCGAAGAAGAGGCCGCAGGCTGCATGTCTTGTGGTGACTGATTTTTGTTTTTTGTACTGTCTTTTGGAAAGACGGTTTCGTTTTCCAAAACAGGGTCTGTCGTCGTAATTTGAGGAGAATAAGCCTGCTCTGCCTGCTGCCCTTTGTTTTCAGAAAGGCTTTGCGCATTGATCAGAGAATCAACCTTTTCCTCAGGAATACCTCTATCTATAAGTTCCTGCTTGCGTTGCTCAATGTCTTCAATTTTTACTCCCGGAGGGAGCTGGGTCGTCTGCGCCCAACTTACAACAGATATGAAAATGGCTGCTGTCAATAGAATCGCTCGAAAATATATGCTCATATAGCTGTTTATAAATCCTGGTAAAGGTAAGAAAATGTGCTAGTTCCTGGGAATTGAGGAAAAAAGAAGATTTCGCTTAACTTTGGCGCAAATCAAACTATTCAATTTATCATGCGCAAATTTGTGATTTTGACTTGTGTTCTGTTAGCTCTTTTTGGCTGTAAACAGCAAGAACAAACGAGTGAGGCTTCAGAAACGTCTTTTTCCTACCACAAAATTGATCCGCATTCCTATGCCCGACAGGATCAGGTGCAGGTAAAACATGCGGTTCTGGACCTGGAAGTTGATTTCCAAAAGGAACAATTGATTGGAAGCATACAGCTTTATTTCGATAATTTTTCAGACGCTGATACTTTGTACCTCGATACAAAAGAGCTGGAAATCAAAGCTGTAAGCATTTCTGAAGACGGCAAAAGTCTGAAAAAGACACCTTATTTCGAAGGAAAAAAAGATGAAATTTTGGGTACATCTTTGGCGGTGTTGATCACGCCTGCTACGCAATATGTGCAAATCGAATACGCCACCGATCCCAGGGCAGAAGCCCTGCAGTGGTTGGAGCCCAATCTTACCGCCGGTAAGAAGCATCCCTTCCTGCTGACGCAGTCGCAGGCCATCAACGCCCGCACATGGGTGCCTATACAGGATAGCCCCGGCATCCGCTTCACCTATGAAGCCAAAATCAAAATACCGGCAGAGCTGCTGGCCGTCATGAGCGCCAGCAATCCGGTGGAAAAAAATGCCGAAGGCATCTACACTTTTGAAATGAAACAGCCGATTCCGGCTTATCTGATGGCCCTGGCCGTGGGTGATTTGACCTTCAAATCCATCGGTGCCCGTACGGGCATCTATGCCGATCCCATTATCATAGATAAGGCAGCCTATGAGTTTGGCGAAATGGAGCAAATGCTCGAACTCGCCGAAGGCATCTACGGCCCCTATCGCTGGGAGCGATATGATGTGATCGTGCTGCCACCGAGCTTCCCTTTTGGGGGAATGGAAAATCCACGCATCACTTTTGCTACGCCCACCATCCTGGCGGGTGACCGCTCGCTCATCTCGCTCATCGCACATGAAA
The DNA here is from genome assembly GCA_030430205.1 of Bacteroidia bacterium. Taxonomy (GTDB): domain Bacteria; phylum Bacteroidota; class Bacteroidia; order J057; family J057; genus JAUIGE01. The sequence goes on from JAUIGE010000017.1 coordinate 140,829, forward strand.
TGGCGCATTCCTGGTCCGGTAACCTCGTTACCAATGCCACCTGGGATGACTTCTGGCTCAATGAAGGCTTCACCGTTTATTTCGAATACCGCATCATGGAAGCCCTCAAAGGGCGTGCTTATTCGGAGATGCTGGCGCAGCTGAGCTATCAGGATTTGCTCTCGGAGGTCGCAGACCTGGATGCGAAGGATACCCACCTCAAGCTGAAATTGCTCAATCGTCATCCTGACGATGGCATGACAAGCATCGCTTATGACAAAGGCTATTACCTGCTTCGATTGATCGAAGAGACAGTCGGGCGGGAGAGGTTTGATGTCTTTTTGAAAAACTATTTTGCAGAAAATGCTTTCAAAACCATGGATACCGAGACCTTCCTGGAGCGACTGGATAAATCGCTGCTCAGCGAAAATCCTGCCTGGAAAGACAGCATCCGCATCAACGAATGGGTCTACGGCCCCGGTGTGCCGGACAATATCTCCATCGCCGATCCTGAGCGCTTCGCGCAGGTAGATGCTGCCCGAGAGAGTTGGACCTCTGGTAGCAAGGCGAAAGATCTGGCTACAGAAGAGTGGAGCACCCACCAATGGTTGCACTTTATCCGCACGCTGCCGGAGGCAGTGAGCAGCGCGCAGCTGGCAGAGTTGGATGGCGCTTTTCAGCTGACGCAAAGCACCAATGCCGAAATCCAGTGCGCCTGGTACAAGCGCGCCGTGGAAGCCGGATATAGCGAAGCTTATGGGGCGATGGAAGAATTCCTGATCGCCGTAGGCCGCCGAAAATTTCTCATGCCGCTCTATCGCGCCATGAAAGAAAACGGCCAGGGCGAGCTTGCCTGCACCATTTATGCGAAGGCCCGCCCCAATTATCACCCGATTTCTTACAATTCTGTTGACGAATTGCTCAGATGTCAATAAGCGAATCCTGCCCTTCGAATAGACACAGATTTTCACTGATGGGAAAGATTTACACAGCTTTGTTTTCTACAGCGAAAATCAGTTAAATCTGTGTTTATCTGTGTCAAAATACATGGGAGAATAAATAATGCCTACTGTAACCAAACGCCCCTGGGCGCTGATTTTGCTGATCGCATGGACGCTGCTCAACCTGCTACAGGCAGCGTTCACCGAGCTGTTTCACGATGAGGCATACTATTGGGTATATGCCCAAAATCTGTCGGTGGGCTACTTCGACCACCCGCCCGCGATCGCGCTGATGATACGTCTCGGCTACGAATTGTTGGGGGGAGAGCTGGGCCTCCGGCTGTTGGTGGTGGCGGCGAGTACCATCAGTGTGTACTGCATGTATCTGCTGGCAGGAAAGGAAAAACCTCTGCTGTTTTTCGCTATCGCTTTTTCGATTCCCCTGGTTCATGTTGGCGGTTTTTTGGCTGCGCCGGATATCCCCCTTTTGCTGAGCGTGCCGCTCTTTTTCCTTGCCTACCGCAATTATTTGAAAGAAGAGAGCTGGCGAAACATCCTGCTGCTCGCCCTGGTCGTGGCCCTGATGATGTGGAGCAAATACCATGCGCTCATGGTGCTTTTCTTCGTGATCCTCTCTCACCCCCAACTCCTGCTCAAAAGGAGCTTTTGGATCGTCGTGGCCATCGCTACGTTGCTCTATCTGCCACATCTGCTCTTTGCGCTGGAAAATGGTTTTTCCTCCCTGGTGTATCACCTCGGTGATCGCTCCAAGAGCGCCTATCGTCTCTCCAATACTGTCGAGTATATCTCGGGAGAGTGGGCGGCGATCGGGCCGCTGACGGCCTTTGTGGTGCTTCCCGCAGCTTTGCTGCGGCGGGCGGGCGATCCGTTTGAGCGCAGCCTCAAATTTGTGCTCATAGGCATCCTTGCCTTTCTCTTCCTCATGACCTTCGACGGTCGCGTCGAAGCGAATTGGGCGGCTTCCGCCTTTGTGCCGCTCATCATCCTGTCCTATCGCTTTTTGAAAGAAAAAAGCAATTGGCAGAAATGGCTGTATTACTTGGCACTGCCCACTGCCGCCTTACTCCTGATCCTCCGCATCTACCTGGTCTGGGACTTTATGCCCGAGCTGAAGAAGTTTCGTTCCGAATTTCACGGCTGGGATGTCTGGGCGGAAAGCCTTTCCGATGTCGCGGGCGAGCGCCCCATCGTTTTTCCCAACAGCTACCAGCTCCCTTCCAAATACATGTTTTACAGCGGTAAAACAGCCTATTCCCTCAATTCCTATTACTACCGCAAAAACCAGTATGAGCTGCTGGATATAGAGGAAAAGATTCAGGGAAAAGAGGTACTCTTTGTTTCCAAATCGCCTGTCTACAAGCAGCATGCTGCTTTCGACTCCCTCGATACCGGTGTGACCGGCAAATATTATTTTACCACCATCCTCAACTTCCGTTCCTACCAAAAGCTGCGCCTGGAGATCATGCAGGATGAGCTGACTTTTCAGGCTGGGGATAGTGCTCATTTGCCCATCCGCATCCACACGCCCTATCCGGTGGATTTTGCAGCCAATCCGGACTATCCGGTACATTTGGTGGCTCACATCACCCAAAGAGGCAAACTCATCCGCCATGTGCGGGGTTTTCGGCCGGATATTCGCAAGTTGAGCTTTTCGGAAAGCTTTGATACAGTGCTTCCGATCGGCCTGCCGAAGGAGCCGGGCGTATATGAGATATTTTTGTCGCTGGGCTATGGGTGGATGGATCCGGGGCGGCAGGGTGGTTTTGTGAAGGTGGTGGTGGTGGAATGATTAGCTTTTAATTTGTGAAAAATGAAAATCGAAACCTTACTGAGCAAATTCAAAAGCCAAAGCAAGCGTAGCTGGAAATGGGTAAAAACCCATAAAATGAGGACATTTTTGTATCTGATGGGGACGGGTTTGGGCATGATTTTACTGCTTCTCCTCATGATTTACCTGGGCGTTTTTGGTCGCCTCCCATCTGCTGATTTTCTCAAACACATGAAAAACCCGGTAGCTTCTACCATTTATGGCTCCAATAAAGAAGTTGTCGGGCATTATTTTATACAAAACCGCTCCAATATTGACTCCTCAGAAGTCAATGAACATATCAGGAATGCGCTGGTCGCTGTGGAAGATATCCGCTTCTATGAACATCATGGGATCGACTACCGGAGCCTGGGCCGGGTTTTGGTAAAATCCATTTTGCTGTCAGATCAGGGAAGCGGTGGAGGGAGTACCCTCACTCAACAGCTGGCCAAAAATATTTTTGGCCGCAGAAAAACATTTGTCATTGGCATGTTTGTCAACAAAGCCAAAGAAATGATGATCGCCAGGCGACTGGAAAATATATTCACCAAAGATGAAATACTCCTCCTCTACCTGAATACGGTTAGTTTTGGCGAAAACCTTTATGGTCTGGAAAAAGTAGCCTATCGGTACTTCAACAAAAAGCCTCAGCAATTGACGCTGGATGAATCCGCCTTGCTGGTAGGCCTGCTCAAGGCACCCAATGCCTACAATCCCCGCAAAAACCCCGAAAGGGCCATGGCACGCCGCAATGTGGTGCTGAGCCAGATGTATAAATATGGAAAAATAGATGAGCCTACCTACCTGGCTGCCAAAGAGAAAAAAACAAAGCTGAATTACCAGCAGCCGAAAAATGAAGCTTCCTATGCGGCATATTATAAAGAATACCTGCGAAAAGAATTTCAGGCCTGGGCTGAGAAAAACCCCAAACCCGATGGTTCTCTGTACAATTTGGATACGGATGGCCTGAGCATTTATACAAGTCTTCATCCCTCCATCCAGCGGTCTGCCGAAAAAGCCATGCAACGGCACATGGAAAGGCTTCAGGCTCAATTTGACAAAAACTGGGATGTGACGGCGGGTCAGATTTCGCGGGACAGTTTTTTACTGAAAGTCATGTATCAGGACAAATATATCCGTGAGCTTCAGGCTCAGGGGCTTTCAGATCAGCAAATCCGTCAATCTTTTGATAAGCTAGGCGAAAAAAGAATCTGGGACTGGGATGGAGGCTTTCAGTCTGAAGAGATGACTTTCAGAGCCTATATCACCCATGAGTTGACGCGGCTGCATGCAGGCATCCTGGCACTGGACAATTCAAACGGAAAAATCATGGCCTATGTAGGCGGAAATGATTATAACTACAGCCAGTATGACCATGTGCAACTGCCCCGCCAGGCGGGCTCTACTTTCAAGCCGATTGCCTACCTGGCAGGTCTGGAGAATGGTCTTTCCCCCTGTGATTTTTTTGAAAATCAGCTGAAAACCTATGCCCGATATGAGGGCTGGACGCCCCGCAATGCAAATGGTCAATACGGGGGAAGTTATTCCCTTTGGGGCGCATTGGCCCATTCTGTCAATACCGTTTCAGCCGAGGTGATCCTCAACAGCGGCGTCAACAGAACCCTGCAGCTCGCCAACCGGATGGGCATCCAATCCGAGCTGCCGAAGGTCCCGTCCCTCGTCCTGGGTACGGCGGAAGTCAGCCTGCAGGAGATGGTAGGCGCCTATGCCTATATCGCCAATGGGGGAGGAAAAGTGCAACCCTTTTCCATCCTGAAAATAGAGGATGAAAACGGGAATCTGCTGTATCAGGCCACATACAATGTCTTCAAAAAAGAAGAAGTACCCGAAGCTTTCCAGCAGATACAGCAGATGATGCGGGCCGTCATCACGGAAGGCACCGGCAAGGGGCTTCAAAACACCCCTATCCCCTATAAGCTCATCGGGAAAACGGGGACCACCCAAAACAATTCTGATGGCTGGTTTATCGCCAGCTCGCCTGAAGTCACCATCGGCGCCTGGGTAGGCAACCTTGACAAGCGTGTGCATTTTAAATCCACCAGCCTGGGCTCCGGAGCCCATACGGCCCTGCCTATGGTGGCGCGGACCTTCGGCGATCTCAGCCTCTGGCGCAAGCCCATATTATCTGATTTTGCATGGAGCATTCCTCCCTTTGACTGCGTGGCCTCCAGCGAGCTTCCCGCTGCGGAAGCCCAACTGCTGCGCCCGCTATCTGACAGCCTCATGACGGGCAGTGATAGTCTTTTGGAAAAAGCAATGGTGCCTGACAGCCTGAAAAGGGATAGTACCCCCTGATGCGGAAGGGCCCGAAATGATTGAGGCGGATGCTCCCCTAATCAGGGGAAAGGCATGGACAAATGTCGCTCTGATTTTGTAAGTTTTGAATTTTGAGTAAATTCAATCATCGGAAGAAAAAATCTTCCCTTTTACCACCTATCAGACTTCCTGTGATCCAAAAGCCTCCTATATTCCTTTTTGCTTTTGCCAATGATGGCTACCAAAGCCTTCAACTGGAAAAGGAGGAAAAGGCTATCCTCGACCGGCTTCAACAGCTAAAAGAAAGCGGAAGAATCGATTGCCAGAGCCTGGGAAAAACCACGCTGGATGATCTTTTCAAAGAGTTGAATCGCTTTCACCAGCGCGTGCATATCCTGCACTATGGCGGACACTCCAACCATGAATTTCTGATGCTGCGAGACCAGCTGGCACGGGCGACAAACCTGGCGCGGGTCATCGGTATGCAGCAAAACCTGCAACTCGTTTTTTTGAATGGTTGTGGAAATCAGGAACAGGTGGAGGTGTTATTTGCCAGTGGCGTAAAAGCAATTATTGCTACTTCAGATGCCATAGCGGATGATAAAGCGATCCTGTTTGCAGTGCAATTTTATGATGCGTTGAAGGGAGGAAAAACGATAGCAGAAGCCTACCAGACAGCCAGGGATTTGTTTGTGGAAAAATTTCCTGCTATGGAGAGCGGCATCAGTCGGGATGTGCTTTTTCGGAGGAGAGGCCAGAAGGTGAAACAGGAATTTCCCTGGGCGCTGTACCTGGCTGAAGGGAGCGATGGCAGCTGGTCAATCCCCGACCCTTATGAAGCACCAGTGGATTTAGACTATCATGCAGCTGTGCCGCTTGACAATCCCGAAACCAATAAAAAATTGGTGGAGCTGACCTTCGAAGGCATGGCTGCCTTCAGCAACAAAAATCAATTTTTGTGGACAGATTATCAGGATGAAAGCTCCACGGAGACCACTATCTATGAGCTTCGTCAGGCCATTTACAATGCCTTTCCCTCTCTGCTCAGCGTGCATATACAGGACGTCTTCACGGATGATGCGACCCGCAAGGGGCGGCTGCGGTTGAAGGAATTGACAGATGTATATCTCGTCCTGAGCAAATTGCTGACCTCTATTGGCCTTGCCAACCTCTGGCAGGAAGCGGTTGAGGCCGAAAATTTTCAGCTGAAAACGGACTTTAAGCTGCGCCCTGCATATCGGGCGGATTTGGCTAAATACCTGCAACTCGCTCAGGCCGATGCCGATGGCTATGATGCTTTGTGGATGCTGTTAACGCTCAGCAGCATTTTTAAGGAAAATGAAACGACTTTTTTCATTGCAGAACTGAATGGATTTTGTGAAAAATTGACAGCGGATGCCAGCCTGTATGCTGCCTGGCAATTTCTTGAATATGCGTTGAAAAGGCGTTTTTTGGCGAATAATATCGCCAGCCTTGAAGTCGCAAACCTTTGCGAGGAAGCGGAGTTGCACCTGGCAACCCTGCTCAACCGTTGCGCATTCCTGACCAGCTACCAGCTGGTGAGCGTGAGTGACATCTCCGTGATCAAGCGCCTGCGCTCGCCCCAGGCAGACTTTGTGCACCACAAAGTGGTGCTGCGCGGGGTAGAAGAGACGATCATGGATCGTGATCCCCTGGCTCGCGCCAATTTCACCTGCAACCATGCCGTCATCATCACCAAAAACTTCCATTCGGAAGAGCAGCCTCTTATCCTGACGCCTTTTTTGGTGGATGAAAATGCCTACAAAATCAAAAAGCGTGAACAACCCAAAATTCACTTTTGGGCAGGGAAAACGGCAGATGGCCGTGCCTATTTCCAGCACGTGGAAGTGCTGGACGATGGCTTCGAATTTCCGAATGAAGTGAGGAATACCTATCGGGTCAAAGACCTGACAGAGGTCACCGATTTAATCAAATATTTCGCAGAAGACCTGGGCCTGGAGGCCTGATTATCAAATAGATGGAAGCAAAAGTACAAAGTCCGTTTAAATTCCTGAACGCCTTCCAAAAGGAAGACAAGGACCTGTATTTTGGCAGGGATGAGGAAGTCGCACATCTGTACGACCTGACCTATGATACGCGACTGATCGTCTTTTTTGGTGCCAGCGGCACCGGCAAAACCAGCATGATCCAATGCGGCCTCGCCAACAAATTCTCCGAAACCCGCTGGCAGGAGCTCTACATCCGCCGCGATGGCAACATCAACGAATCCATTCTCAAACAACTAAGCGAATCTCTCGATGCTTACCAGGCTGATATTCAGCTCTCCGACCCCATTGAAGGCATACGTCAATTGCACAAATACACCGCCAAGCCCCTCTTCATCACCTTCGACCAATTCGAAGAAATATTTATCCTTCAGCCGGATGAGGAGGAGCAAAAGCGATTTTTTCGCTTTCTGCAAGAGCTGGTAGAGACTCCGCTTGCCTGCAAAGTGATCCTGGTGATGCGGGAAGAATTCATCGCGCACCTCTGGGATTTTGAGTACCTGGTGCCCGGCATCTTCGACAACCGCTTCCGCATCAAATCGCTGGAAGAAGTGCAGATGAGGGAAATCATTGAAAGCACCTTCTCTGCCCTGGAGCAGCAGGGAAAACTTCAGGTTGAAGACCAGGAGGCCGTTTCGGAGGCGATCATGAAGAAGCTTTTGGCGAGTAAAGCGGGAACGGGGCTGACGTATTTGCAGGTGTTTTTGGATAGGATTTATAAGAAGGAGAGCAGAGAGCAGAGAATAGAGAATAGAGAGGGTTTTGTGCCTTTGATTCGCAAGGAATCCGTGGAAGCGATGGGAAGCATTGAGGATGTGATTGATGATTTTTTGGATGAGCAGTTGCTTGCGCTGGAGGCGGAGTTGGGTTCGAAACACAAAGGCACCCCCCTCAAAATCCTCGGAGCCATGGTCTCCAACGAACGCACCAAAAAAGTGCTGCAAGAGGACCAAATCGAATTGCTCCGCATCAAATACCACCTCACCGAAACCGAAATGAACAGCCTCCTGCAAGCCTTCGAAAATATGCGCATCCTTAATCGCTATGAGTCATGAAGAAGCAAAAATTTGAATTGTCGCATGATATTATCGCTGAGAAGGTGTGGGCGCGCCTGCCCGAGCAGGATAAGCAATTGCGGATGATACAGGCGTCGATCAGGCAGCGTCAGGAGGATTATGCGGCGGGGAAGGGGTCGCTGTTAGGGAAGGCGGAGTTGGAGGGATGGGCGGTGTTTTTGCCGGGGATGGAGTTGAGTGGGGCGGAGGAGGAGTATGTTACTGCCAGTAAAAAGAAAGAAAAGGCAGATCGGCGGCGGCGCTTGTATGGGCTGTTGGGTATTCTTGCTTTGATATTGGTGGCGGGGTCGGTTTCGGGTTGGTTAATTTCGGAAGCGAAGGAGGCAAAAAAGGATGCGGGTATTGCTCAAAAAGAAGCTGTTGTTGAAAGGGCAAAAGCTGATTCTGTAATTGATAGTTTAAAAAATGTCCAACAGAAGTTGGATTCTTCTGAGAATAAGTTGGTAGAAAAAACAATAACGGCAGAATCAGCGGTAGCCCGAGCGGATTCTATGGAAAAAGAGGCTAAACAAGCGCAGGCACTTGCGTTACTGGCAGAAGGAGATGCTAAAGAGGCGATCAAGCTGGCAGAAAGAAAACAAACCCAGGCAGATTCTGCTTTCCATGCAGCTCAGCTGGCCATTTCTGATCAGAAGGTCGCTGAGGCGGCAGTTGCTTTTCAAAATCGGCAAACACAGCGTGCTTTTCGTTTGGTTCAGAAAGCGCTGGAAAGGAATCCTGAAAATGAAAATGCAAAATACTGGCAGGCACATTTTCTCAATTTTTTAGGGATTATTCAAATGAAAAACGTGCTAGGGTATAAAATATCTCCTGACTACAGGCATCTGGCTCGTTTAGTTCAGCAAGGGGATTCTGTCTTTTGTCAAGTCTTTATCCTGAAAAGGAATAGTAGTTACAAGCGTGTTCTCATTTCCAAAGCCTTGGAAAAAAGTTACGAATTTCACAAGAACGCCCGCGACAACTACCTTGACAGTTACCGCTTTTCCGATGGGGGAGGCCATATCGCTTTCTTAATTCAGCAGGATCAGGCCGTCAAATGCCAGATCTTTGCACTAAAGGGGGATAGTATTTATAAACAGGTAATCACTTCCAAAGCCCTGGAGAAAAGCTTTAGCTATAGCGATAGCTACTGCTTCTCTGGAGGCGAGGGGCATATCGCCTTTTTAATTCAGCAGGATCAGGCCGTCAAATGTGAGGTCTTTGCACTGCAGGGGGATAGTATTTATAAACAGGTAATCATTTCCAAAGACATTGGGAAAAGCTATAGCTTTTTCTTCACCTTTACTGGTGAAGAAGAACACAACTACAAAGACAGCTATCTTTTCTCCGAGGGGGGGGAGTGTATCGCTTTTTTAATTC
>JAUIGE010000062.1 GCA_030430205.1 Bacteroidia bacterium
CCCCCCTCAATAGCTGGGAGGCAGTTCCCTACTGCCGACCGATCTCAGCAGGCTGAAGGCCTGGAGATGGTCGGCACTTGGAGTGCCGGAGAGTTAGGTCGGCATTTGGAAATGCCTCCCATCGTTTGGATGGGAGCCTTCGGCTCATGTAGAGCCCATAGTAAGTTTCAGGTCGTCTTTGACGACCTCCACCTCAATAGCTGGGAGGCAGTTCCCTACTGCCGACCGATCACAACAGGCTGAAAGCCTGGAGAGGAGGATTTTTTAGCAAAAAAAATTCCCCTCCGACCTTTCCCTTTCTCCCGCTTAATCTTTAATTTACTGCTTAGAAATACACCGCAGCTTTTCATCCAGGGAAGCTTTCACACTAACCCACCCTCATCATGAATCCCAGGCATTTCCTTCTTCTCTGCTGTTTCCTCAGCGGCTTTTCACAGAGTGCTTTTTGTCAAATAACAGCAGACTTCACAGCCTACCCCAAGGTAAACTGCAACACCCCCTACGAAGTCACCTTCCAAAACCTCTCTCAGGGCGATACTGCCTGGCTGTGGGACTTTGGCGATGGCAATACCAGCTTTTTCCCAGGCCCTATACATCAATACAGCACTTCGGATACATTTACAGTTCGTTTGATAGCTTATGGGCCAGCAGGAACAGATACGATCGTGAAGGAGAATTTTATCATTACGCTTCCCGCGCCGCCTGCCCCTGTTTTAAATAAGACGAGGGATACCGTAGATTGTGGTCGGGGAACCAAGATTGCTGCTAGCGGAGCCAATGACTTGGTGTGGTATGATTTTACAAATAGGGAGGTTGCCCGAGGGGATACGTTGGATCTCCCACTTGTTACAGCTGCTACCAATTATCGGGTGAGATCAGAAGAAGTTGGGCCTTCCCAAAATCTAGGGCCACCAAGTGACACCGCAATTGGCCCCAACGGCAGCTATTCCAATGCTTTCAATGGCCTTCAATTTGATGTCTATCGCCCCATCGTATTAAAATCAGTTTTAGTTAAAGCCCAAACCGCAAAAACGAGGACAATTTTTGTTCGGGATACCTTTGGTGTCATCCTCCAAACAAAATATGTTTATATCCCAGCGGGTATTCATCGCGTGCCGCTCAACCTGAAACTATTTCCAGGCAATTATGAGTTGGTCGGAAATGGATTGGATTTATACAGAAATACAAATAGCTCAGGAAATACTCCTGCATATCCTTATGAACTTGCTGATCATCTATCCATTAATAAAGCAGTAGGGGTATCGACTTATTACTATTATTTCTATGATTGGGAAATTGGGACTTTATGTCAAAGTCCATTTTCTCAGGTTAATATCCTTGCAAAGGAAATTTCCCCGCCAGTTTTTGCAACGGATACCGTAATTGTCGATTGTGGCCAGACCGCGCATCTGACACTCCCCTCTTATCCGCCGTATGATATTTATTGGTTTGAAAAAGGTGGAAAAATCCTAACAATTGGAGATTCATTAAATCGGCCATTTACGAGTAGTTCAAAAACTTATTATGCAAAGAATGTTTTTGAATCACCAATAATTCGATTTGGGCCTGAAAATCCAGATTCTGTTGGGATGAAAAGTATATTTAATAGTAGCCTTTTCCATTATGTGGAGTTTGAGGTTTATCATCCGTTAGAGTTAAAATCGGTTTTAGTAGAGGGATCGAATTCTATTTTTAGCAGGAAAACAATTGAGCTGCGTGACTTAGTAGGCAATGTTGTGAAGGTGGTGTATCCAGTTGTAAATGGGGCTACTCGGGTCAATTTTAATGTGAAATTAATGCCTGGTGTTTATAGAATGGGAGGAAGGAGTCTCAGTTTATATAGAAATCCCGATGCTCCACTTTCTTATCCCTATAAAATAGATAATCTCATATCTATTAATCGTTCTAGTGATGGAAATACTGCCTATAATTTCTTCTATAATTGGGAGGTATCCGCTATTTGTGAAAGCCAATCTGATAGCTTATTTCTGCAAATGGATAGTCTTAACAGTCCTTTGTTGAACAAATTCACAGATACCCTCAGCTGCGGGGATAGTACAAGTTTTTATTCCATTTCGGCAGATACCCTCCACTGGTATGATACCAGTGGAACCCTTGTTCATGTTGGGGACAGATTACATTTACCCAATGTTGCTGCAAAAACAAGTTATTTAGTAAGAGAGGAATCCAAAAGGCAGTTTAATCTTGGACCTCCCAGTCCTGATTCTTTATTGTATAATGGCTACCCTCATTATCACGATTCAACAAGCCACCTTTTTAGTTATATCCAAGACCCAGAAGGATTATCTTTCAATGTAATCGAAACGGTAATTATTAAATCTGTAGCTGTTTATCCTAGAAGTGATGGAATTAGGGTTATAGACATCAAAGATGATCAAGGTAATCTTATTAAATCCTATCATGTATTTTTAAAAAAAGGCATGGATCGTATTAACCTAGATTTCAGGCTGCCACCAGGAGGATACACCATTACAGGGGATAAGGCTAATTTAAATATGCTCTTTAGTCAGTATGGCCAGTACCCTTATTTTATTGATGGATTAATTGAAATAGTGGGATATTCCAGGCGTGTTTGTAATGTTTGCAGCTATTTCTATTTCTATGATTGGGAAGTCGAATTCGTCTGTTATAGTCCTTTTTCTCAGATCAATGTGGATGTCATCCCCCGAAATAAGGTGACTATTTTATCAGATACCATCCAAGCAGTTTGCGGTGAGGCAGTAGAATTGATTGCGACTTCACAAGGAAAAACCCGATGGTATAACCCCAATGGCTATGAAATTGGAACTGGAGATACACTTGTATTACCTTTTGCTACTGCATCCCAAACATATTATGCCAAGGATCAGGCTCCCAATCATAATATGCACCTTGGTCCTCAAGATTCAGATTCTTTGGGTTCGAAAGCCTATTTCAATACACCTGAAGAAAGAGGCCTCTCTTTTACAGTTCATTCAGATTTGATGTTAAAATCTGTTTTGGTAGACGCAAAAAGCAGCGGAAAAAGGGAAATCGTCATACGAAATGCGGATGGAAGTTTGTACCAATCTTTTGATGTTTTGTTAGCTTCTGGTAAAAGCCGGATTCAGTTGGATGTTCCCTTTTTTCCAGGAAAATACTTCATAGGAGGTCGGATGCTGGACCTGGCTGGAGATACCACAAGCAATCATACTTTACCTTTTCCTTTTTCAGTAATAGGGGTGATTTCGATTGATGCTTCGGAAGTGGATACATCCTATACACGAGATGCAGTCTATTACTATTTTTTCGATTGGGAAGTTGAAACCGGATGTACAAGTGAAGTGGATTCTGTCTTCCTACAGGTTGACCCCATAGGGAGTAAGCCATGGGTAAACCCTGCCCGTGTAAGCTTATATTGCCCTGATAGCGTGAGCTTTAGCAGTTCAGGAGACTCGATCATCTGGTTCGACCAAGGTGGGCATGTTATTTCGAATTTAGATACGCTTACACAAGATCGGATAGCTGATAGTACAATCTATTTTTGTCAGACAATAAATGAAAGCCCTTCTTTATTCGGAGGGTTTCGATATACACCAACAAAGAGAGGCGGCATCCGGGATACCAGCAACCATATCTATATGATGTTTGAAGTATTGGAAGATGTTGAGTTACTTTCTGTTTTAGTCGTTTCTGATTCGGCAGGGATAAGAGAGATTTTTCTTAATGATAGTAGCGGAATTCCTATCGATACCTTTGAGGTAAATGTTCAGCCAGGCCCTCAGCGAATTCCACTTCGTATCGAATTGACTCCTGGGGTGTACCAGATTGGGGGTGCTCATTTAGGCCTGGCCTTTCAAAATGAGGATGTAGCATATCCTTCAGATGTTGCAGGTTTGATTACAATTTCAGGCAATAATATAGATTCTACAGCCTGGTATTTCTTTTTTGATTGGGAGCTTAAAAAGCGTTGTATTAGTGACTATACGACTGTTTCTGTGGATTTTATGCCCGTCCCGCGACCTGTGGTTGGAAGAGATACGGTTGATCTTGCTTGTAATTCACAAGATACCCTGACAGCTACCAGTCTGGAGCATACCCGCTGGTATGATAATCAAGGAATATTGGTAGGCATAGGAGATACCTTGATTATCCCAGTGCTCAATGATAGCACGACCTACTACGCAGTAAATGAAACGGATGAACGTTTCTACAAAGGAGGAATTCCTGATAGTGCAACAACTTCTGGGAGTTATAGCCTTTCTCCAGGCGGGATGATATTTGATGTGCATGAAGAAGTCCTCCTGCGATCGGTCAAGGTTTATGCCCGCACCGCCGGCAATCGCACTTTCTTATATGCAGATTCCCTCGGCAAGATGCTTGATTCTCTTACTGTCCTGGTTCCGCAGGGAGCAAGTCGGGTTTACCTGAATTTTCTCCTTCAACCAGGAAAAGCACAAGAGCTGACAGCTAGGGGCACAGTTGATTTATACAGAGATACTACAAATGTCAACTATCCCTACCCTGTATATTCTTATGTAACCATCCAAAAGAGTACTTCCAGCCAGCCTAAAAGGTATTACAATTATTTCTATGATTGGGAAGTCGGTGACCCTGCCTGCCAAAGTGCAGCGGTGCCCGTTTTTATTCAGTTTGACCCATTTAAGCCGTCAACCCGCATTTCAGGAGATGACACACTTTGTTATGCAGAGCAAACAATATTGGATAGCAGTCCTGCTGAGGGTACCTGGTTTGATCCACAAGGCAATTTCGTAGAACTGGGTTCTGAAATAACTACCCCCATTTTAACCAGCACCAGTCCTTATACTTTCCTCCGGGAAACCCCTGCCTTGACCCAAAATTTGGGACCAGTAGACCCTGATTCAGTGGGTATTGGCTCCTTTCACCAATCTTCAGGAGGTACATTTCTCGAATTCACGGTAGATGCCCCCTTAAGGCTCAATTCTGTTTGGGTAAATTCGGGCATTGCGGGAACCAGAAACATCCTGTTGAAAGATGGAAATGGTGATACTTTGTATATGCGGCAAAGGTTTATTCCCAGAGGAAAAAGCGTTGTGACGCTTGCTATGGAATTGGAAGCAGGGAATTATTCCATCGGTGGCAGTAATATGAACCTGTTCCACAATCTTGGATCAATTGCCTTTCCATATAGCCTGCCGGGCTGGCTTTCTATCACAGGCTCAAGCAATGGCAGGAGTTTCTACTACTATTTCTATGACTGGGAAATCCAGGAGATCCCCTGCAAGGACGATAGCGTTATTTACGAAATAACCGTTCTGCCTGAAATCAAGTCCTTGTTCTCCTATGCTCAGATCGACAGCAGCATTGCTTTTAGCAACTTATCTGCTCCTCAGCAGGCCTCCTGGCATTGGGATTTTGGCGATGGAGATACTTCTACCTTAGCATCTCCTATGCATAATTTTGCTGATACGGGCTATTTCGTTGTCACGCTTACTGTGAGCAATGGTTTTTGCGAAGCAAACTATTCAGATACGGTTTATATTCCTGTGCTAACAGATGGTATTACAGATCTGGTCGGAAGCAGTTTCCATATTTACCCTAACCCAGGAAATGGACGGTTTACGGTTGAGGCAAAGACCAGTGGGATACATCAGATCGGCGTAGTGGTCTACGACTTATATGGTCGTGAATTGTATCGATCTAAACATCAGCGAACGGCTCACTTTCGTGAAGAAGTAGACCTGAGCAAAATGCCCACAAGCACATATCTCGTCCGGTTGCAAATGGATGAGAGGAGTATCATGCGGAAATATGTGAAATGGGATTGATCACCAAACACAATCAACAGTATAAAGTGCCATTTTTTCATCTAATAAATAGGGCATGTCTCAAACAATTTTACATATAGTCCTTCATATCATCCAAAGGAGCATCAAAATCAGGAGCCATATAATTAATAAGGCCTTTTAAGGTTCCTGCTTTTCGGATTTTCCCTTTTGCATCGGGCAGCTTGCTTGCCTTCTGCTTGTTCATCAGAAATTCCATGAATGTGATTGCTTCTTCCTGAAATTTGGGAACAAGAGATTGGAATAGATGTATGACTTGTTGCTGACTCATATTCACTTCTTTAATAAACTGAAGATACGAATTTCTCCTCTTTTCTGTTGAAAAATCCTCACCGCATCTCAATAGAAGCCACCACCTGCGCATGGTCCGACTGCCAGAGCTCCACACGCTCATCGCTGAGCGTCTCATCGATCAGGTGATCGTTCAGTACCGTGACAAAGCCGACCTTGCCCACATGGGCAGGGTTTTGGGCCACCAGCTCCTGGCTGACCATGATGTGGTCCAGGGCTTCATAATGCCCATTATGAATATGCGAATAGTAAAAGTCCTGAAAGGACATCCGCGCCTGTATGTCTTTTACGTGGTATAAAAGCACGTCCCAAAGCTCTCTGCGCACTTTCTCGGGCATATTTCTAAAGGGCGGATCGCCCGATATGATGCGGGTTGTCACCGCCAGGCCGTTGTCATTTACGTCTCCGAGCATGATCACGGGATGGTCCCGGTCCTTGAGCTCTTCGAGCAGGAGGTCGCGCAGCGCGGTCGCCTCCGCCGCACGGCGGATCAGGGAGCGGGCCTGGCCCTTGGCCTTTTCTACCGGATCGAAGCGATCCACCTCTTCGGGTATCATCGGCCTTTTAGACTTCAGATGCACCACATAGACGGTCACCTCCAGCCCATTGGGCAGTTGGATCAGCGCCCGCAGCACGGGCCGCGAAAACGAAGTGATCGGCACCTGCATGCCGTCTATATCCAGCGTCTCTTTGAATTCTTCTATGATGTCGTATTTCAATACTTTGTGTTGGGACACCAAAGCGACCACCGGCCGATCTCCCGTGGCATTAGCCACGATAAGCTCCGCATGGCGGTAGGCATGGCATTTGGAGACCGCATCCCGCAGCGCTTCTTCATGAAACACTTCCTGAAAACCAACGATATCAGCTTCCATCCGCTGGAGTTGACTTCCTATCCAGGATATTTTTTTGTTGTAATCTGACTTCGAATAGACGCGATGGCCATAGTATTTTTTGCCTGCTGCTACCAGATTGAATAAGTTGAAACTGCCGATTTTGATTTCCATGAGAGAAATGGGAGGATTAGAAGATTTGTGAATGGGAAGATGTGAGGATTTTGAGGGGAAAAATACTTAGTTTTTCACAAGGAAGCTATTTCGTGTGAAATCAAGGCTTATTGGGATTGAGGGTTGATATGAGGGGATAAGTAATTGTGAGGGTTCATATTTCTCACACCCCCGCAATCGTATCCAGCTCCAGCTGGACATCCTCGGCCAGCCGCAGAAAATACTTCTGCGCATCTACCCGCACCTCGCCTTTGGCGGGTTTGACGCGGTGGTAGTTGCCTTCGGCATCCATGCGGCGCGATTTGGTGTTGTCATCCAGAAGGATCTGGATGATGAAGCGCAGGCGCTGCTTGATTTCTTTTTTCTGTACCGGAAATGCCAGCTCTACGCGCCGGTTGAGGTTGCGCTGCATGAGGTCGGCGCTGCCCATGAAGATGCGGGACTCGCCCTGGTATTTGAAATAGTAGATGCGGCAATGCTCCAAAAAGCGCCCTACGATGCTTTTTACGCGTATTTTTTCGCTTAGGCCCGGGATGCCCGGTTTCAAACAGCAGATGCCGCGCACCACCAAATCAATCTTTACGCCCGCCATAGAGGCTTTGTACAGCAGCTGCACCATCTCCGGATCTACCAGAGAATTGACCACAATTTTGATATAAGACTTCTCCTCAGGCGAGTGGTGCTTGATGCAATTGTTGATCTGCCGGGCGATCTCCTTGCGCATGCCCGTGGGCGCCAACACAAATTTGTTCCATTTCTTTTGTAGCGAGTAGCCTGTGAGCAGGTTAAACAGGCCCGAAGCATCTTCGCCCATGGACTCATCGCAGGTCATCAGGCTGATGTCGGTATATATTTTGGCTGTTTTTTCATTGTAATTGCCTGTGCTGAGGTGCAGGTAACGTTTGATGCCGTCCTCTTCCTGGCGCACGACCATCAGGATTTTGCAATGCGTTTTCAGTCCCAAAACGCCATATACAACGTTCACACCGGCATGGTCGAGCTCTCTGGCCCACTCGATATTGTTGGCTTCATCGAAGCGAGCCTTCAGCTCGATGAGGGCTGTCACCTGCTTGCCGTTGTTGACGGCAGTCTTGAGTGCCTTCACGATAGGCGAGTCACCGCTGGTGCGGTAAAGCGTTTGTTTGATGGCCAAAACCTGGGGGTCTTTGGCAGCTTCAGTGATGAAATCCACCACATGGTTGAAGCTTTCGTAGGGATGGTGGAGGATGATGTCGCTTTTTTTGAGGGCATCAAAGATGCTCTCTTCCTGCAGTATCTCGCTGCTGAGCGCAGGACTAAAGACTTCGTCTTTCAGATCGGGTCTGTCAAGACCCAGGAAGTAGAAGAAGGCCGAATAATCGAGACAGCAAGGCATGTCATAGACATCCCGCTCCTGCAGATCGGTCATCTCTTTGAGGTATTCCCTCAACTCCAGATTCATGTCGCTGGCGACTTCCAGGCGCACGATGGTGCCCAGGCGCCTTTTGCGCAGTTCGCGCTCGATAAGCTTGAGCAGGTCATCTGCTTCTGCTTCAGATAGGTCGAGGTCCGCGTTGCGGGTAATGCGAAAAGCAGAGGTCCCCAGGATGGACATATTGAGAAAAAGCTGCCCAATATATCGCCTGACTACTTCTTCAATAGCGATGAAGTCAGATTTGCCATTTTGGGTAGGCATTTCAATAAATCGCGGGAGAGAAGGCGGAATAGGGACCACCGCAGTGGCGGTTTTTTTCCCTTCTTCTTTTTCCTTGGGGTTCTCCAGCTCTACCAATAGATTGATTCCCAGGCTATTGAGGTTGGGGAAAGGATGGGTAGGGTCTATCGCCAAAGGCGTGAGGATGGGGAAGATTTTCTCCTTGAAATATTTTTCAAGGAAGATCCGCTGCCCATTCCGGATGCCCGGAAACTGTCGAAGGCGAATGCCTTTCTGCTTCAGTTTGGGAAGGATGTCATCCTTGAGGATGCCTGCCTGCCGGCTTACAGCCTCATGCGTATGCAGGCTGATGAGCCTGTCGACCTCTTTCGGCTCAAGACCATCCGCTTTGGGGTCTTTGATCTCTGCATGGATTTGCTCCTTTACCCCGGCGACGCGTATCATGTAAAACTCATCGAGGTTGGAACTGAATATGGCGATAAACTTTAACCTTTCGAGCAATGGGTGGCTGCTATCCGCCGCCTCTTCCAGTACCCTGTCGTTAAACTTTAACCAACTTAACTCTCTGTTTATGTAATACTCTGAACTTTTTAAGTTGATAGCCATGGAAAGGGTTGCGTTACAAAAAATGAATGATAAAGGTAAGAATTTTCTACTTTTGCGATATGAAACAATTGGCATGGATAGGCCTGATTTTAATTTTTATGTCTTGTAGCATGGAAGAGGGAGAAGTCAATCCCCTGACTCCCGGCGAAGACGACGGTATACAGGCTGTGATGTATGGAGTGGACTTTCTTTTTTCGGACTCTTTGCAGGTGAAATCCCGGATGAAATCTGCTCAGTTGACGGAGAAAATGGAGAAGAAAGATCCTGAAAAGGAAGATTCCGAAAAAGAAAAAGTCTTATACCTGGACGGTCAGGTTGACATCTATTTCTACGACCCCGCTATGCGTCCGCACAGTGAGATACATGCCAACCACGGCATCTATTATGAAGAAAAAGGCCTGGCCGAGCTTCGGGGAGATGTGCGTCTCTCCAACCGCAAGGGCGAAAAACTCAATACAGAGTTGCTTTTCTGGGACGAAAAAAAAGAAAAAATTTATACACATGAATTTGTCCGTGTAGAGTCTGCCGGCAAGATCATCAAAGGTGATAGTGGGCTGGTTTCTAACACTTCCTTCACCGATTATGAGGTGAAAGGCGTTAGCGGCATCTTGCCGATAGAAGAGAAAAATAAGCTCCCATGAAATTATACAAAGAATATATTTGGCTGGGAGCAAGCTTGTTGCTGATGGTTTTAATGGCCCTGGATTTTCGTTATCTTCGCATCATCAATATACTTTTGCTGACCGCAGGTATCATGATCTCAGGATTTTTGTTTGCTTACCAAAGAAATATGCGCATAATGAGGCAAAAAGAAGAAGCCTCTCCTAAAGCATGACACACACCCTCATGATCTTACTTGAAGCAAGTTCTTCTATTGGCCCCGCCTTATTGGTAGCTGGGGTAATGTTGGCTCTCTCTTTCTTTTTTTCAGGCATTGAAATAGCCTTTCTGTCTTCCAGTAACCTCAAAATTGAGGTAAAGAAGAAGCAAGGGAAGCGTTCCGCTATCATCCTTTCAGACCTGAAAAAGAAAATCTCCAAGGTCCATCCGGCCATCCTGATTGGCAATACCATTGCCCTGGTGATTTTCACTCAGCAAATAGATTATTTGCTGGGACCCTGGCTTGAAGGGATACTTGGCCTAAGTCAAAATGAAAATTACCTGATTTTCACCATCATACTGTCCTTGTTTGGCACCCTGGTCATCCTCGTTTTTGCAGAGTATATCCCCAAAGCCATTTTCAAAGGGCTTGCAGACAGGATCATTTTTCCTTCTGCCTATTTCCTTTCTTTTGCCTACAAAATCTTATCACCCATCGTCTGGCTGATCAATGTTTTTTCCCGCTTTATCCTGAAGTACATACTGGGTGTCAAGCATTTATCTGAGGAAAAAGTGCTGAGCAAGCAGGACCTGGATCTATATATCCGCAAGGCGGTGGCTACCATCAGCGATGAAGACGAACTCAACGAAGTGGACACCATTATGCTTTCCAATGCGTTGGAATTGCGCAAAACCAAAGCCCGGGATTTTATGATCCCACGCACCAAAATAGAAGCTGTTTCGGTAGATACAAGCATAGAAGAACTTCGCCTGAAGTTTGTCGAAACCCAGCTTTCCAAGCTGCTTGTCTATGGCGATAGCCTGGATGATGTGAAGGGTTTTGTGCATTCACGCAGCCTTTTTTCCAATCCCGAAAAGATCAAAGACTCCGTACAGGATGTCATGATCGTGCCTGAGACCATGTCAGCGGTGATGATGCTGGTGGAGTTTAGCGAAAACAAAAAATCCGTTGCCCTCATCGTGGATGAATTTGGCGGTACTGCCGGGCTTATCACCATGGAGGATTTGGTGGAAGAAGTCTTTGGCGAAATAGAAGACGAATACGATGAGTTGGAGGAGGATGAAGAGGATTTGATGAAAGTCAAAAATAAAGACGGAAGCTTCCTCCTGGGAGCAGGGCTTGAGATTGATGACATCAATGAAGAATTTTCCCTCAATCTGCCCGAAGAAGAATATTACACCAGCCTTGGCGGCCTTTTTACCTACCACAATGAAGATATACCCGAAGAGGGCGAAAGCATAATCGTAGGAAATTACAAGCTCATCGCCAAAAAAACAGAGCAACACCGCGTTATTCTGATTGCCCTCAAAGAATTGAAGGAGTAAGTGGAAGTTTCGGGTTTTGAGTTTCTGGTTCCGCATCGTGTCCCAAAACCCAAAACCCAAAACCCGAAACCCGAAACCCAAAACCTTCCTCCTGTTTACCTTTTTCCAAATTTTACATTAACAGATAGTGATCTTTCAGATTCATGTCCCAACTAATTAATCAAATTGATTAAATTAGGGAGTGAAATTATTTTGAAAAAGGAATAAATCAGATAAATGAAATGCTGAATGCCATGAAAGTTTTGCGGATGTTTTTCCTCGTTTTTTTGTTGGGAATGAGCTCTGGTTTTGCCAATGGCCTGACAATCAGTAACCTAAGTAGGGATTCGTTGGCCCAAACGCTGAGCTTCGATATAGCATGGCAAAATAGCTGGCGGCTGGACGGACTGACTGCCCCCCAGAATTGGGATGCTGCATGGGTTTTTGTCAAATTCCTGCCATGTAACTCATCAGCTACTACTGCCTGGACCCATGGCGAGCTGAGCCCCGTCCTGACGGACCATACTTTCGGCGCACTGCTGGAGCCCGTCCTGAGCGATGGCTCAGCCATCGGGATAGACACAGACGCCCTGGGCGTCATGCTGCGCCGGACTACCACCGGCCTCTTTGGCAATGCCGGCACCAGCCGCATCACCCTCAAAATCAACAATATGGCAACCAATGTTGCCTATCACGCCCGCGTAGTCGGGATCGAAATGGTCTATGTGCCGCAAGGCGCTTTTGAGATAGGAGGTGTCACCTCCTCCAATGCTTTTTCGGTCAACAATACCAGCTCCGACCCCACGCCCACCTCCATCAGCTCAGAGCTGGCCCAGGGCATCCTCTCACACGCCAGTGGCGCCAACGCCAATGTCAACCTCGCGGCTGCTTTTCCCAAAGGCTATGACCCTTTTCACATCATGAAATACGAGATCACCGGAGGGCAATACGCCACCTTTCTCAATAGCTTGCCAGTGATCAACCAATATAGCCGCTATCCCGGCAATCTTGGAAGCGACCGCAACGAGCTGGCGATCACGGGCAGCAGCCCGATTGCGCTTTTTGGCTCCCCGCGACAGGATCGCGCCCAAAACTACCTCGGCTGGGACGATGTCGCAGCCTATCTCGATTGGGCCGCTTTGCGGCCTATCAGCGAGTTGGAATACGAGAAAGCCTGCAGAGGCCTGAGCAGTGCCGTATTGGACGAATACGCCTGGGGAACCACCAATATTTTCGAATTGACGGCGCTCACGGCACCCGAAAACGGCACGGAAATACCAGGCGTACTGCCCGCCAACGCCAATTATATCAACAACAGTTTCAACTCTGGAGATGGAAGCCGCGGACCTGTCCGGGCAGGGATTTTTGCCCTGCCTACCAATGCCACCCGCGAGCAATCCGGTGCTGGATACTACGGCATCATGGAGCTGAGTGGAAATGTGGCAGAGCCTTGTGTGGCCGTTTCGGATGAAACGAGCATAACCGGCACCCTCAACTTCACCGGAAGTTGGGGCGATGGCACACTCGATGCGAGCAGCAACGCCAATACAGCCGGATGGCCCAGCCAAGCCACGGGTGGCATCATACAGCGCGGTGGCGCATGGGATGATAGCGCCAATCCACTGCGCATCGCTGATCGTTCCTACCTCAACTGGAATGGCAACAGAGCCCGCGAAAGCGGCGGAAGAGGGGGGAGATGATTAGCAGATTAGCGGATGTGCAGATGAACCCAAAACCCGAAACCCAAAACTCGAAACCCGAAACCCCAAAAAATCTAACTTCATATGAAATCCTACTTCATTAACATTCTTATCGCTTCATGCCTGCTACTTGGCAGCGCACAGTCACTTTTTGCCAACTACATGCGCGTAGCAAATGTCTCTTACAACCAGGCGGCCGGCACCGTCACTTTTGATATTGCCTGGAACAATAGCTGGCGCATTGATGGTCTGGGAGCGCCCAATCACTGGGATGCAGGCTGGGTATTTGTCAAATGGCGCGAATGTGGCGCGCCTGTCACGACAGGCTGGACCCATGGCTTGCTCAATACGACTTTGGGAAGTCACAGCTTCAGCAGCCTGGAGCCGACGCTCTCCGACGGCTCCGCCGTCGGCATAGATCCGGCCCCCAACAATACCGGCGCCATGCTGCGCCGCAATGCAACAGGTCTTTTCCCCGCCGCTGGCTTTACCACCGTGACCCTTGCCCTGACCAACTTTCCTGCTGCCGGAGATTATGACATCCGGGTGTTTGGAATTGAAATGGTCTATGTGCCTCAGGGGCCTTATGTGCTGGGAGGGACCAGCGAAAGCTATGCCCTGAACCGCAACTCGGGACCCGTAGTGGTCACCTCAGAAGCACCGCTTAACATCAATTTTTACACCAGTAGCTACAATGTCACATTGGGCGCTTCCTACCCCAAGGGCTATGATGCTTTCTACTGCATGAAATATGAAATTTCACAGGGGCAGTACGCAGACTTTCTCAACACCCTGGATGCCACCGGCCAGGCCGCTTTATTTCCCAACAATTACAATAGCTACCGCCACAACATCAATTCAGGCGGCACGCCGCCCAATATGTACTTCAGCGATCGCCCGGATCGGGCGACCAATTATCTGGCCTGGACAGATCTGCTCTCCTATATGGATTGGGCCTGCCTGCGGCCAATGACGGAATTGGAGTATGAGAAAGCCTGTAGAGGCGATGGCCCCTATGTAGGCGGCTACGCCTGGGGAACCACCGATATAGTGGAGACGCTCACGCTGGGCGCTCCCGAAGATGGCACCGAAGTCAACCTTACGCCAGGCGCCAACGCCCATTATATCAGCAACAACCTGCTGGGAGGAGATGGTGGCACTGGTCCCATACGGGTAGGGATTTTTGCTACGAGCAGCACCACAAGCCGCGTAGCTACAGGAGCTACCTACTACGGTATCATGGAGATGAGCGGCAATGTCTGGGATCAGTGCGTGGGCGTCAGCTCCGACCCGGTTTTCCTGAATTATGATGGGCAGTGGGGAAATGGCTATCTGGATGCAAATGCCAATGCAGATGTACCCAATTGGCCTTATGCCAATGTCACAATAGGCACAGCCGGTTATCACCGCACAGCCAGAGGAGGCGGTTTTACCAGCTCAGCCAATGCCTTGAGGGTAGCAGATCGCCCTTATTTCCAGGGAATATCAACGAATAGCAGAACCAATGTTTATGGCGGAAGAGGGGTAAGATGATGTGCAGATGTGCAAATGAGCAGATGTGCAGATGATTGTACTTCCTTAAAATGATTTCGCCATGAAAAAAAACCTGCTATTATATTGCTTATTGGGGCTTTTGGGAGGGCTGTGGGCGCAGCCTGTGAATGACAATTGCAGCAATGCGACAGTCATCACTATTCCCAACAATGGCTTTGATTATGGCACCTTCACCACGGATACGATCAGCCTGGTGGGCGCTACGACTGAGTTGGGAGAAACCTTCGCAGCAGGTGTCCCCAATTCCAAATCGGTTTGGTACCGCTTTGAGATACCCACCACCCGCGAGGTCCGCATCCTGCTGGATCAGACCTCCAATATGCCCACCAACAGCGCCGGATGGCGTGTATATCGAAATACGAGCTGCCTGCCAGCCCAAACTGAAGGCATTGATCCGCCTATATTCAATATAGAAGGTTTTACCCATGCCTGCCTCAGAGCAGGTGAATACCTCATCCAGGTCGGCGCTGGCAATAGCGCCAATGGCGATATTTTTCTCAGCTTGATCGTGGGGCCGCCCAGTGCCCCCGAAATCATGTACGACCATGCAGCACATGCCTATGACTTTCAGGTTGTCAGTGGCATCAGTACCCGAAATACGAATTATGAAGTAGGATGTCAGTCGTATTTTCAGGGAGAAAAACTATGCCCCGACAGCAGCTATACCAAGACAAGCTGGCATGTATTCACCACCGATAACCATGTGGATGCCATGCGGCTGGAAGTAAGAGAAAACCCTTTTAATACCTCGGTTTTGGGAAACCGCCATTTTGCTGTGGCCCTCTATGAGGGCGATGTGAGGCTGGACTCTACCGGCTTGCCGGTGATAGACAGTTGCAGCCAGTTGGTTCAACTGAGTCAAAACAATTTTGAAGCTGTATTCTACCCCTGTTTGCTCCATGCAAATACCACCTATAGCATTCAATTGCTTTTTCCCACAGAGTATTTTGGGGCTATAGATGTGAATTTGAATGAAATAGGGGGAAATGCCACAGCAGGCCCTGATCCTACTACATTACCCATCACACACAGACTGGGGACTTTGAATCTGGGGAACACCTATCAGTTGACCGATTATTTCGCCTGTAATGGAAGGACCTCTCTTTATAGTTGTGGAAATATCATAGAGGATTCCATTTATTTTAATAATAGCAGCACACCTTATGACCTGAACTGGTGGATAACATTTGATTTGAGTGCGCAAACGGATGTGCGTTTTACCCTGGACAATTACTTTTCCCAGCCATCGCCCCGCTTCAGGCTGTTTCGCGGCTCCGCCGCCGATAGCTGCAACCTGCAGCTGGTGGCCAGCAACTTCATCACGCAACTCATCCCCTGCCTGGATGCAGGCACATATAGCCTCCAGATACTGGGGCAAATCAAAGCGCCAGCTTATCCCACTTACACCAGTAACCTGGGCAACAGCGCCCGTGCCACCATCGAATTGACGAGTCAGACCTATAACCAGTTTGGCCTGCAAACAGCTATCGCCTATGACTCGATACATGGCCTCATGGCCCTGCTGCCCGGCAATCTGTACAACAGCACGGACAATACAGTGGATTGTAACCAGACGGTGATGCCGCCGGGAGATTCCTGCCATATCTATAGCAAAATTCATGATAGGGCGATGTACCGCATCATTCAGATCGGGCAGGAGGGGATACTGACGGTCGGAGGTGGACACTGGAACCGCAGGCGGTATAAGCTATTTGCCGGAGATGCCAGCACGGCATCCGTATCCAATGGCGTCCTGCAAGGATTGCAGGATTTGAGTTGCTGCCAAAGCACCTATTACTCATTCAAAAACTGTGTCTCTCCGGGAAGATATACCCTGGTGACTTTTGCCGACAGCACCGATATAGGGGATATTGACCACCCCTGGGTGCGTTTTGATACCTTTCCACCGACTGCATATATCTCACCAGCCAGCGCAGAATTGATGGATACGCTGAGCCTTGCCAATCCTTCGATACAGGCTACGCCTACCTATTTCACCTGCGACCTGGACAATCCCATGACCATCCTGGGCTATGCGCCCTGTAACAATGCCACCAAGCAGGTGTACCGGGAATTTTACCTGGCAGATAGCGCCTCGCTGGATTTTGATGATTTGCAGGGACCCCATTATTGGGGCTATGGTGTGAATCATCGCATTTTTGCGGGGAGAATAAGCAACAGCTCGCTCACAGCATTGGCCAGAGACTGCTTCAGCAGTTATGACATGAGCAGTTGTGATTTTTGGCCGCCGGGCTGGTATACGGTCGTGAGCTATCACAGCGGAGGCACCTACGCCAACCCTGCCTATTGCAGCGGTACAGGCGCCGGTATCGGCGATTTGAACAATTTTGCCATTTCCATAAATCCGCCTTATCCGGACCCCATTTACAATACTTTTGCCAGTGCAGAGCAGGTAAATGGCGGAAATGCTATTTCCTGGGTCAAGCGGATCGGACATACAGATACCATCCCGTATCAGGATACGACCTACATTTTGGGCACGGATTATTTCAACTGCGAAAATGATTTGCCTTTTCCCGCAGGGGTAACGGGATGCCATGCTTCCCACAACCGCACGAGCTATCGTGTATTTACGCTGAGCAGGGCTTCGCATGTATACCTGGATATTGGCTATTATTTTACAGGGAAATTGTATCAGGGAGATATAACCGCACAGACGCCTCCTTTTACACTGGAGCACGATTGTTTTAGCAGAAACGCCAGACTTTGCCTGCAGCCGGGGACTTTTACCCTGGTGATTTTTGGAGGAAATAGCGATGCGGGAAGAAGCATTATACCAACGATTTACCTCGATTCACTGGGTACTTCCCGCTACGATCATGCAAAGCATGCCTACAACTTTGGCAATGTGCCTCGCGACAGCGCTGAATACCGCGCAGCGGTGGGAGCGCCTACAGACACATGGGGCAGACCTGCCAGCAATGATTTTATTTTTTGCCCCACATCGGCTCAGCCTTCTGACCCCAACTACAGCGGATGCATTTATGGCTCCGAAACCCTGCCTTACAGCAGCCCGCATCCTCTGAATCCACGCACCAACCTTTGGTACACATTTGAACTCACCGGCCCCGGCAATGCCACTGTCTCCGTTTACGGCCTGACGCCTGCCAATAGCACCAGGCTTCCCTTTGCCGTGTATCGGGTAAACAACAATGTCTATCCGCTCACGGATTCAACGACTGCTGATCTGACGCTCATAGGGACCAATATTGGCTCCTATTGCTATTTGGCTCAATCTGTTAATATTTTCCGCGATCCCTGCTCGGGCATCAGCACCGACCGCTATGTGGTGATCATCGATCAGGCACGCTATGAGCAAGCCAACTCGCAGATACAGGTCGGCATTCGCTTTGCCAATATCCCCGGGACTGCCGTTCAGTATGACCATTACTCTACCGCAAATGTGATATCCGGTAATCCCAGTACCGCTTGTTCTGCGCCATATTCTGTCCTGCCTTTTAGCCATGGGACCTATACTGGTTGCGAAGGCAACCTGACCTGCGCGACCCTCGATCCTACGGATCAAAATGCTTGCGGCAACCAGACAATTTGGTACAAATTTGAGGTGGCTGGCTCAGGTCGCATGCGCGTCAACTTTACGCGTACTGACCAAATGGCATTTAATGCTGACTATCTCGCCAATGAGATGATGCTTTTCAGGGAAGTAGTTCCCGGAGACTCCAGCGCGGCGGGCTTGCAAAAACTCACCCTCAGCAGGATATATGCAAACAATCCGGATCTGGGCGCAGCCAGCTATTATTGGGGGCAGAGCTGTTATACATCTGGCACCTATTACGTCATGTTTACCGGCTGCGCAACAGCCAATGCGATCTTGTATCCACGTATATGGTTGGAAAATTTCCCGGGAGACTACTGCACCGATTCTCTTCAGATAACGGTAGACTCCGTGGGTACCTTTCAGGCTGTGGGCACGATAGATTGCTGGACGATAGGAGAAGCGCCGGGTGAAAATAGCGTAAGTGATATGGGCTGTCTGGGAGACCCCCAAGGCAAGAAATCCGGCTGGTTTCACATCACGATTTCAGATACAGGCAAAATGGACCTGGACATCAGCCTGACCGAAAATACTTCTGCAAATGCCTTGCAGGTTCTATATCGCGTAGCGAATGGGCGCTGCACCAGCATGACTTTTGAAAACTGTGTCGACGATGGCGCGTTTATCACCCTCAACCTGAAATGCCGCCAGGATAGTGGCCTGTGGATACAGGTGGTTGTGCCTGAGCAAGCGACAGGCGATGTGACCGTCAACGTAAGCGCTACGCGCTCTACTGACCAAAGCTGTGACCCGCTCAATCCTTTTGCGCCTTCGGCGAGTTTTGACTTCATGCCCGCCTGCGTGGGCCAGGTCGTACAATTCACCAACCAATCTACGATTGGGACAGGGTTAACCTACGCCTGGGACTTTGGCGATGGCTTCACCTCCAGCTTTCGCGAACCCAGCCACACCTATTTTACAGAAGATACCTTCCTGGTTCGGCTGATCGTCAGCGACAGCAGCTTTTCGGATACATCCGAACGCCTGATATTCATCTTCCCTGTACCACAGGTCAACTTTAGCGCGCCTGCAAGCGCGACAGCGGGGGTGCCGGTTTTGATTACAAACCAAACCACCAATACGCTGAGTGGCGCGACCTATTATTGGGATTTTTGCGCCAGTGGCGGTTTTTGCAGCGCCGATACCCGCAATTTTGCGGGGCATTCCCCGCCTCCCATCACCTACAATGTGCCTGGAACCTACCAGGTCTGTTTGACTGTGGTGAACGGCAATTGTGAGCAGACCTATTGCGACAGCGTCGTCATAGAATTCCTGAATTTCTTTTCAGGTGGCCCTTATGATGGCTTTCATTTCAACGATAGCAGCTATTGTCAGGAAATCAATTTCTTCGCAGGTGGACCTTATGACGGTTTTGATTTTGACGACAGCTCTTTTTGCCAGTCCATAAATTTCTTCACGGGTGGCCCATTCGATGGATTCGACTACGCTGACAGCAGCTATTGTCAGGAAATCAACTTTTTTGCCGGTGGCCCTTATGATGGTTTTGATTATCAAGATGATCCCAATAGCTGTCAGGATACCATGGTATCTATCTACAGTGGCGGCCCTTATGACGGCGCAGATCCGGAAGATATATTGCTCAACTGCCAGGATGCCAGTATCTGGGCCGGTGGCCCTTTTGATGGCGCTGCCGAAGCGCTGCGCGAAGTTGATTGTCAGATTCCCAACTTCTTCACAGGTGGCCCTTATGATGGCTTTGATTATGCTGATAGCAGCTATTGTCAGGAGATCAACTTCTTTGCCGGTGGCCCTTATGATGGCTTTGATTATGCTGATAGCAGCTATTGTCAGGAGATCAATTTCTTTGCCGGTGGCCCTTATGATGGCTTTGATTATGACGACAGTTCTTATTGTCAGGAAATAAACTTCTTTGCCGGCGGTCCTTATGACGGATTTGATGTGGATAACAGCGGTCGTATCCGTGTAGATGGCGTCACGGTATGTGTGGGAGATACCGCCCGCCTGATAGCGAGCGCCGCGACAGACTGGTACGACCAGCCGACGGGGGGCAACCTCCTGGCTGCTGGCACAGCCATCTTTGAGATTCCCAATCTCAACCAGACGCGGGTGGTCTACGCAGAAAATGTCTGCGACAATCCCGGCCGCGTAGCGGCCGTGGCGCATGTGATCGACAGCCTGGCTGTCAGCTTCACCTCCGCAGTCAACTGCGCTCAGCAAACCAGTTATTTCGCCAGCCAAAGCCAGGTTCCCGGCCCTTCCATGCCAACCATAGGAACCGAAATCATCGCTTTGGGACAAACGGGCTTCACCCCCGGCATACGGGAAATAACTTTCTCCACGGCCTCCTACAGCAATTTTGCCCGCCTGACAGACGGCAATCTCGCACAGGACGCCTGGCGCTCAGGCAATGCTACAGCCTCCACCCAATGGATTCAATGGCAGTACTTTACGCCCCGCTCTGTGGACCGCATCACTTTCAGCAATTTTTACAACAACCAGACTTCCCGGCCACAGGAGGCCCGTTTGTATTTCTCCACCGGAGGTCCATGGGTTTTGGTAAAAGTCTGGAATAAGGATGATTTGGCGATCAGCAATTTTGATTCGGGTTTGTTTTGCGAAAGCACCAATAAATACGCCCGCCGCTGGAAGCTCGAAATGGATGCCATCTCCGCCAATGTCCCTCATATCACCGAATTTCAGGTATATGCCAACCTCTCCACCCCCAGTGGCAATGTCAGCTGGAACTTTGGCGACGGCTCAGCTATTGCTAGCGGCAGCAGCCTGACACACGTATATGCCAATCCCGGCACCTATACCGTGACCCTCACTGCCAATGGCAACTGTGCCTGCCCCACGACCTTTAGCCAGCAGGTCACAGCAGACTCATGTCAGGTATTGCCGCTCCTGTCCCATTATCTGTATGGCGAATACAGCGGCGATGAAAGCATTGAGCTGAGTTGGGAGGTAAAAGGCGAGTTTGAATCGGCATTTCTGGAAAAATACCTCAACGGTCACTGGATCGAGCTGCGCCATTTCAGCAACAGCGGCCAGGGCAGCTATACGCATAGCGACGGACAGGTGCTCTACGAGCTCAGCAACCTCTATAGGGTGCGCGTCCAGGAGGACGGCCGATCCCGCTATTCGAATATCGTGGAGATCCTGCCTCCCACGCCCGAGCGTGAAGTCAGGATCTACCCCAACCCTGCCTATGAAGGCACGGTATATCTGCGCGTGCGCACTTCAGAAGCGAGCATCGCTCGGGCCGAGTTGCTCAATATGCTCGGTCAGGTCCTTGACCGTCAGGGGGCTGTGCCCGTCAAAGGAGAACACATTTTTGTGTTTTCGACCTCGGGCCTGCCCGAAGGGCAATACCTGCTGCGGGTGTGGGTAGATGGGGTGCCGGAGGTGCGGAAATTGGTGGTATGGAGTTGGCAGTAGGTGATTAGCAGATGAGGAAATGAGTAGATTTGCAGATTGAAGACAATCTTATGCAAGACATATTTCCAACCATTCTCTCCTGGGCTTCCGCCCAAAAGCCCTTCGCTATCGCGCGCGTCATCAGGAGCTGGGGCTCTTCGCCCCGCCAGCAGGGCGCAGCCCTGATCGTCACGGAAGACATGCAGATGGCCGGCTCGGTGAGCGGCGGCTGCGTGGAGACCGATGTCATCCGGCAAATTTTGCCTTTGATCCGCGATGGCGGCACGAAGCGCATCGCTTATGGTGTCACCAATGAAGACGCCTGGGCCGTAGGCCTGAGTTGTGGAGGGAAGATGGAGGTATTTGCAGAAAGGTTTTGGGTTTTTGGCGATGAGGCAGAGCGGGCACTTTGGGAAAAGCTCAAACAGCAGCAAGCGAAAAACCGGGGATCGGTTTTGGTGACTGCCCTGGCAGAGGAAGGCAGTCAAAGTAGCCTGATCCTGCCTGGTGGGGAAGTTTTTGGAAATCCGCTTTCCCCTCAGCTGAAAGAAGACACTTTAAGCTGCTACGCAGAGCGTCGCAATCAGCTTCTGATATGCGATGAAAAGGAATATTTTATCCAAATCTTTCCCCCCAGAAGCCGCATGTTCATCATTGGCGCTGCGCATATCAGCGCGAATCTCATCAGCCTGGCAAAGCTCTATGACTTTGAGGCTATAATCATAGACCCAAGAGGCGTTTTTGCACAAAAAACGGACTTCCCTATGCCGCCCGACCAATTGCTGCAGGCATATCCTTCCGAAATCTTTTCGGACTTTTCGCTGGACGCATATAGCTATGCGGTGGTGCTGTCTCACGATCCCAAGATCGATGATGATGCGCTGCGCATCTTGCTGCGCTCGGATGTCGCCTATATCGGCGCTTTGGGCAGCCGGAAGACACATGCAAAGCGTGTGGCACGCCTGGAGGAGGCTGGCTTCGGCCAGGAGGAGATCGCCCGCATACATGCGCCGATAGGCGTGGGGATAGGCGCGAAGACGCCGAAGGAAATCGCCCTTAGCATCATGGCAGAAGTGATTCAGGTAAAAAATGCTTTTGCTACCTGATGAGGGTCACGGAGCCTCTTTTCACAAGTTTTTTTCCTATGCCCTCATCCGTCCATTCATATTCCAAAAACCACACATACACGCCCTCCGGGCAACTTGACCCTTTAAAGCTGCCATCCCAGGCAGCATCTAAAGCATTTGCTTTGAATACCTGCTGCCCCCATTTATTGAAAATGCTGAAAGTGACGAAGTCAGCATTGCAATTGTAGACAGGCATGAATGCATCATTATGCCCATCATTATTGGGGCTAAAGGCATTGCCCAAAAAGACTTTGCATTCGCAGGGCTCATAGCCCACGACAAAAGTCGCCGAACTGGTATCACAGCTGTTTCCCAGCTGAGCTTCATATATGCCCGGCATATCAATGATAAAACCAGGACGTTTGCTGCCATCCTGCCATTGGTAAAAGGAAATTTCAGGATCATAAAGATCCAGCGTCAGGATTTCTCCTTCACAAAGGATCGTGTCAGAAGGCAGAGAAATGACGGGTGCTTCGATAAAATCAAGGCTGATACTGCCTTCTTCCACGCCACAGCTGTTGCTTGCTGTCAGGCGAAAGTCTCCCTTTTCATCTACCCATCGCCAGGGATCGGTTTGCCCATCGCTCCATTGGTAGTTGACCTGATTTTGTAGTGGAAAAAATAACCATAAGGAATCGCCTGCACACAAAATGGAATCATTTCCCAGAAAAAGAGGAGCAGGAGGCATCAAATAATCAATTACTATGGAATCCCTTTTTGCTCCACAGACATTGCGTCCTTCGACCCAATACAAAGCAGCTGAATGTACCAGATAGCTAGAGTTGGTGCTGCCATCCTGCCAGAGGAAATCTAGACTGGGGCCCGTGGGCTGCAGCAATAAACTTGCTCCCTCACATAATAAACTGTCATTTCCCAAAGAAAAAGCAGCTGGAGGAGACAAATAATCCACCTCTATGGAGTCTCTCAGACTCCCGCAGGCATTGCTGATTTCCAGCCAATAAGTGCCCGCTGCCTGCACCAACAAGCTGTCGCTTGTGCTGTTATCCACCCAAAGGTTGTTGAGCTGGGTCTGGCTGTGGCTCAGCCACAGCGAGCTCCCAAGACAGAGGGTCGTATCCGCCCCGAGACTGAAAGGCAGCGGATCGGCCAGGGCCGATATGATGATGCTGTCCGTTTGCGCGCCACATTGACGGAATAGATGCCAGGGGCATTTGCGGAGAAGGTCGCGGCAGAGCTGTTGTCCTGCCATTGGTAGGCAACCTGAGCCTGGCTTGCGTCCAGGCTGAGCATATCGCCATCGCAGAGCAGGGTATCTGCTCCGAGATTGACCGCCTGTGGCGGGGAGAGGTAATCCACCTCTATGGAGTCTCTCAGACTCCCGCAG
>JAUIGE010000018.1 GCA_030430205.1 Bacteroidia bacterium
CTTGAAAAAATTTGTTTGCTTGCTTTGCTAGAAGATGATGTCGGATTACAGTTTTTCAAAGAACGATTAAAAGAGGATATTATCAAGTAAGATACTTCGACTTTTGAATGAACACGACTAATTGTCCATTATCCATTGTCCATTATCCATTCTCCATTGTCCATTATCCATTGTCCATTATCCATTGTCCATTATCCATTCTCCATTATCCATTCTCCATTATCCATTCTCCATTCAAAGGAGCGGAACCAGTTTCTACTGAAAAAGAGAACCCAAAGTATTACGACCATTTGATGCAATCCCCCCATCTGCTAATCCTCTCATCCGCTAATCAGCTAATCCTGCCTACCGTACTTCCAAAATCTTAAACTCCGTCCGTCGGTTCAGCTTCCGGTTTTCCGGGCTGTCATTGGGTGCGATGGGCATAGATTCGCCATAGCCCTTTGCCGTCACGCGCTCAGCGTCTATCCCCTGATTGAGCAGGTAAGTCCGGACAGATTCAGCCCGTTGCTGGCTCAGGGTGCTGTTGACTTCATCAGAACCGACATTGTCGGTATGTCCCTGAATTTCGATGCTCAGGCGCGGGTTGCGCTGGAGGAAAGTCGTGAGGAAACGCAGTTCAGGTTCGGACTCTGGCTTCAGCTTATAGCTGTCAAAGGCAAAAAATATATTGTCCAGGCGGACGGTTTTGCCCGGACGGACGGGCGTCAGGTCTATGGTCAGGTCAAAATAGGTCTCTTCTGTAAGCGACTTGAGGTAGAAGTTTTTGCTGGCAAAAAGGTAGCGAGGCGCTTCTACGAAGGCGGCATATTCTCTTTCGAGCGGCAGGCTCATGAGAAATTTTCCATCTCCTTTACCTGAGTAAAGGGTACGGATGGTATCATTTCGCTCCACATCCACCAGGTGGATGCGTGCCTGGACGGGGGCGCGCGTCACGCTATCGCGTGTCAGACCGCGCAAAAAGGTTGCGCGCTTGGGCTGGATATCCTCATCCAGCATAAATTCGAGCAAATCGTTTTTCCCAAAACCATCCTTCCTGCTCGAATTGATGTAGCCCAGGGTTCCTTTTGCATTCACAAAAATATAGCCTTCCTCTGCCTCAGTATTGATGGGAAAACCCAAATTTTTGGGCTCGGACCACTTGCCAAAATCATACGCGTAGCTTACAAATAGGTCGCCATTTCCAAAGCCGTTGTGGAAGTCGGAGGCGAAGTAGAGACTTGCGCCATCGGCATGCAGGAAAGGCGCGTCTTCGTCGCCTTCGGTATTGATAGGACCGTCCAGGTTTTGGGCTTTCGTCCATTTTCCATTCTTCAGTTCGCAGTACCAAATATCTGAGCCGCCTTTTCCGCCTTTTCTGTTTGAGGCAAAATACAAGATCCGGCCGTCAGGGGAGAGGCAGGGCTGCGAATCCCAGGCCTCCGAATTTACGTTGGGGCCCAGATTTTCGGGTTCAGACCAGTTTTTTTCCACCCAAACGGAGCGATACAAATCACAATTTCCCAGGCCGTCTTCTTTGTTGCAGACGGTAAAATAGAGGGTACGTCCATCCTGGGTGAGGCATGGGCCTCCTTCATTTCGGAAAGTGTTGATGGGCTCGCCGAGGTTTTCGGCGGGCTGCCAGACGCCATTGACTTTTTTACTGATGTAAAAATCTTCGGGATAGCCTTTGAGCATGCGGCTGTAGCCGCCGGTGCTGCTGCTGCGCCGCGAGACAAAAAGCAGGGTTTGGTCATCTGCCGTCAGATAAGGCATTGTATCATCCTCTTTCGAATTGATGTCACTTCCCAGGTTGACGGGTTTGAAATCCACCGGATTTTTGATCGCTTCTCTTGCGAAATATGCTTTTCGCAGCTGGATGGTAGCCGTTTTTACATAAGTCGGCCCGCCTCTTCCTTCGGCCAGATAGGCTTCATATCGGGGAACAGCCTCGGCATAGGCTCTGGTAAAAAAAAGCGCCTGCCCCAGGTGGAAATCCATGCCGCCAAATGCGCCTGGCTCCAGAGAATCTGCCATCTGCAAATGCTTGCGCGCATCTTCAAATTCGAACAGTATCAGGTGGTTGACACCTTTGAAGAAATGCGCATTGGAAAAATAGGGCTCAATCTCCAGCGCTTTCCCAAATGCTGCTATGGCCTCCTGCCGGGCGCGGTAGCTTTCCTGTTCACGACCTTCCAGGTAATAGGAAAGGGCTTTTTTAGACTTGATATTCAGGTCTTTAGGCTTAAGTTTTTGAGAAAAACCTGGTGTGAGAGAAGCCATCAAAAGCATGATGGAAAGAAATATTGCTTGAGGGATCATGTGTGTAAGTAATCTGTTACTTTTTTGTCAAAGGTCATCAAAATGAAGAAACCTGGAAATAAAACGAAGAATAAATTGACAAAGTACCTTCTCTTACGGCTGTTTGAAATGGAATGAAATCGGTGATTTTCCTTACGTATAACTACTTATATTTGGACTGTAAATTTCAATTTATGAATTAATCACACGCCTATGCCTAGCATTGATTATCTGGATCAGACACAAAAAAAGGGGACCCGAGCACTACGATTTGAAGTTGAAAAAATCAAAAAAGAAAGGGATCATTGGAAACAAGCCAGCATGGCCAAAGACAAAATTCTCTCCACCATCAGCCATGATTTGAAAGGGCAATGGGGCGGGATCAATGGCCTGATCCATATCTTGTCTTTAGAAAATCAGGGAGTGAATTCAAGTCCTTCGCAGGCTTATCTCGACCTGCTGAGAAAAAGCAGCGCAAGCTTTTCTCTTTTGATGGAAAACCTGCTTCAATGGGCCAAAAAGCAAAGTTGGGAGATAGAGGCCCGCCTTCAGGACGAAAATCTGTATGAACTTCTGAAGGAGGTTTATGAGCTGAATCAGCTTTCCGCCCAGACAAAAGGGATAGATTTCAGGATGGATTGCCCTGAAGACCTATGGGTTTCAACGGATCTGGATTTGCTTTCTTTTATCCTTAGAAACCTGGCAATAAACGCCCTCAAGTATACTTCCAGAGGGAAAAAGGTCACATTGCGGGCCCGTCGCGTAGCGGAGGATATGGTTTTGGTGGAAGTGGAAGATGCGGGAACGGGAATTCCCGAGGAGGTTCAATCAAAGCTATTTGATCCGGAGGC
The DNA here is from genome assembly GCA_030430205.1 of Bacteroidia bacterium. Taxonomy (GTDB): domain Bacteria; phylum Bacteroidota; class Bacteroidia; order J057; family J057; genus JAUIGE01. Next base: position 3,132 of record JAUIGE010000018.1, read on the forward strand.
CTTGATCTCTTCTGCCGGCACGGCAGAGGAAAAAGGCACAGGCCTGGGCCTGCTGCTCTGCCTGGAGTTCGCCCAAATGCTGGGCACTTCTCTGCATATAGATACTGCTCCCAGGAAAGGGACCCGATTTTCCTTTTTTCTTCAGACAAGCTGATAGATTTGAATTGTAAGGATTTTTACAGAATTTAAAGATTCTTGCATTTTTTGTCATTTTTGTGGCTACTAATCTATATCGTAACATGCACAAACGGCTTTATATCATTTGCATCTGGATATTTTTGGGAGGAATAGGAACGAATTTCTCATTAGCTCAAAGCCCTGAGGAAGATTGTCAGCTTGCCCAAAACCAGCTTCGCTATTATTTCATGGAATATAATGAGGAAGGCTACCTCAACCTGAAATACCTGGAGGACCTCTATTATAGCTGTGACTCTGTGGACCTGCGAAGCAGCATCTCTTATTATTACCTGAAAGCAGCTTCGCTGCTCGAAGTCCACGACAACTATGTCGCCAGGCCGAGCGAGCTTTTTTATTTTTACCATAAAAAATTTCAGGAGTCCGCTGCCCAAAGCGGCAGCCTGATATCCACCGATCCCGACTTCGTCGGGACCCTTGATCTGCGCGCAGATCAGCTGAAAAGCCTCCTCAGCAGGGCTGAGGCAGTGGGCGACAAGCCTTACCTTGACGAAAGCCGAAATCGGCAGCTAGACGAAGAAGGCCTTCGCCGCAAGGATGTCGGCGGCAACAGAGGCGGGCAGGAATCGCCACCCCTGACCTCTTCCTCATCGAATATCCCTGATTTCGCTTCTTTCCCCTATCCCGTCAAATCCGCATCAGATAGCTACCGCTTTGATGGCCGCCTTTTTTTGCAGGCGCGTAGCCTGGGCGAAATCAACCAGCAACTCAGCCAGGCCCTGAATGCCGAAGGCTATTATGGAAAACGCTATTTTGCCTTGCCCGAAGGCTTTGCCCTGGTCACCCAGCTGGAGCGGGTATATCCCGATGGAAAACCCCTCCCCACGCTGGAGCGTTGGGGCCAATCGGTGCGCCATCAGGCGCAATTTTCCCTGCGGGAATATATGATGTCGCTCGTTTTTGCCGAGCAGGGCTACTACCGCACCTTTGCCTTTGTGGTGATGCCCAGGAGCATCGCAGAAAATCCCCTCCTGGGACTGGGGCGACTCGACCCCAAGCCCTGGCAGCAGGTGGAAGGCGAAAAATTGCCGGAGAAAATCGCTCAATTGAGCCTCGATGATGGCTATGTGGTGATGCTTTATCTGTTCGCTTTTGATGTGCCCGGAGGTGCTGAAAATGCCATACTGATGACGCTGCCTGCGGGAGAACAAAACGGTTCTCTGGTCGAAAAACATCTCCGCCAGGCCAACCTCCTGCCGCATTTGCAGCCATGATGCAAGCCATGCTACACCAGCTCGACAAGCTGGACCAATGCTTCGCGCGTATTTATCTGGGTATACAAAAGCAGCGACCTTCGCTGATGATTTGGGTTTTTCACTCCCTTTTTCAGGATGAAAAAGCCCTTCAGGAAAAAAGCCTTTTTCCCTTCGAACAACTGACCGTCGGGCAACTCGCCCGCTTCATCTCCCACTTTCAGCAAAAAGGCCATGCCTTTGTGACGCCTGAGCAGGTCCTTGCCGGACTTCCGGCAGGTGGTTTTTACCAAATGCTGACATTTGATGATGGCTACTACAACAACAAATGGGCGCTGCCCGTGCTGGAAGCCTATCAGGTGCCGGCGGTTTTTCATATCGCTACGAGCTATATAGAGCAGCATCGCTCATTTTGGTGGGATGTGCATTTTCGGGAAAATGTCAAACAGGGCATGTCGATGAAAGCGATCCTTGCCGGGCAAAACCAGCTCAAAAAACTGCCTTTTGGTGAAGTAGAGGCTGTTTTGGAAAAACAGTTTGGCAAAGCGGCATTTGAGCCCCTGGGCGATCAGGATCGTCCTTTCACAGCTCAGGAGCTCAAAGCTTTCGCTCAGCATCCGCTTGTTCAGCTCGGCAATCACAGCCACAATCATGCGATTTTACTGCATCATAGCGAGGCGGAAATCCGCCTCCAAATCCGACAATCCCAGCAATACCTTGCTGACCTAACAGGCACAAGGCCGCGGGTCATCGCCTACCCCAATGGGGAATGCTCTCCGCAAGTTGCGGAGATCGCCCAGGCCGAAGGCCTGGAACTCGGATTGACAGGCGAGCGAAAAAAATATTTTTTCGATGAGCCGATGCCGCTCATGCGCCTGGGGCGCGTGACGCTCTATGGATTCCGGCAGATTGCCGGACAGGCGGAAACCTATCGGTCGGACCGATCGCTGAAGTGGCGGTAGGTAGTTGGCAGTGGGCAGTTTGCAGTGGGCAGTGGGCAGTTTGCAGTTTTATTTTTTCCAAATGCGCTCCAAAGCCTCTGTAAATGTCCCCATTTCCTCCAATTTGCCGATACTCAGGCGCGCCCATCGCCCTTCTTCATCTTCAAATTGCTGGAGCAAAATATTTTCTTTTGCCATATCTGCCTTGAAATCACCGCTGTATTTTTTCAGGTCAAACATCATGAAGTTGGTGTGGGAAGGGATGTAGCGGATGTTCAGCTGATCCAGGCTATCGTACACATGCTGCTTCGCAACGGTATTTTGCTCGATGGTGTGGCTGACAAAGGCTTTGTCGTTGAGGGAAGCCAGGGCTGCTCCTATGCCGGCAGCATTGGTACTGATCCCGGGGAAAATCTGGTAAGAGCCGATCTTGCGGAGGGTGTCCGCATGTGCCAGCGCATAGCCTATGCGCATACCGGCAAGGCCAAAAACTTTGGAAAAAGTACGCAGGACGATCAGCTTCGGGTTGTTGCTCACTTCACTGGCCACAGAGCGGCTGTATGCCGGATCTACAAACTCGATATAGGCCTCGTCTACGAGCACATAGGATTTTTGGGAAGCTTCTTTGATAAAATCCAAAAGAGCCTGATGGTCTACCAAAGTCCCTGTAGGGTTGCTGGGGTTGACGATATAAACCATGCCTGGCGTCTTGTCAGCCGCCCGGAGCATGGCGGGCAGATCATGCGCTTTTTGCGCATTGAGCGGGATATGTGTCACCTGACCGCCAAAGCGCTCGATATACATGCCCAAAACCGGGAAGACAGGGTTGGCAGCTACCACCGGTAGCTTGGTTTCGAGGCACCAGGAGGCTGCATTGAGCAGCAGTTCGTTGGAGCCTGCTCCGAGGATGACCTGGTTGGGAGTGAGGCCGTTGCGGCTCGCCAAAGCCTTGACGAGTTCCTGAACCAGTTCAAATGGATAGCGGTTGCCGTCGCGCATATAGCGCGCCATGGCTTCGAGCGCGGCGGGCGAAGGCCCATAGGGGTTTTCATTGGAGCCCAGGCGCAAAGCGCCTGAGGAGGCCTGCCCAGGCAGGAAGTCGGCAGCTGAAAGCTGCCAGGGGATCAGGAGGCCTATGCCTCCGAGGCCCAGCGTACGAAAGAGGTCTCTTCTGTTCATGGGGATATATATCTGTTTCCCTAAAAATACAGAATTATTTCAACTTGCACTCCCAACCATAAAGCATGTATTTTCAACCATCAATCCTAGCTTTCAGACCGTTGGACAGCGGAGGGAAAAGGAGAAAAAGGAAAATGCTAACTTGAGCCAAATTATCATGCTATGAAGTTATTGAACATAATTATACTCCTTGCCCTAATCAGCCTGACAGCCTGTAAAACAGATTCGAAGGGAACAGATTCGGATGGGCAAACCGTGACCACAGATAGTGTAGAGCAGCCCCAAATAAAGATTGAGGTAGATAAAAGTGATCAACAGGAAAACATTCCTACAGGTATTGTTTTTGACCCTGACCGCTTTCCTTACCTGGAACCTCTTAACGATTCCACCACCCTGATGCATGCCTTCACTGTCAAAATGCAGCTAACCCACAGCTATCCGCTGGCTCCGGTTACCAATGATCGCCTTACCTGGATAAATGCAGATAACTCTACAGAAACCATGGGTACCTTCCTTTCCTATGTGGTGAAAGGCCGCAAGATCATGCTGGCAGCTGTCAACTACCGCGTTGATTATTTCAAAAAAACAGTGAAAGGTTATTCCAGTGTAGATTCTTCCTTTTATTCTGCGCGCTCTTATTTCCTGCTTGATGCCGAAAAATCCAAAGTAATCAGGGAGCGGCAGAAGATACAAACTGCTTCTGGCCAGCATGCCTATGTCGAAGAATACTATTCCGTTCGCAGTGAGCAATTTACGCCCAAATATGTTGCATTGGGCTACCTGGAGTATAATGAAGATTATATCGTCGGTTTTGTGATGAATGCCGTCGACGAGTTTGAATTCAAGGATGCTTTGCCTCCTTTTTACAAATTGATCCGCAGCTTTAAGGCTGAATAACCTTTATCCATCCCAAAAACTGAAAATCTTCCCTGGCGGGAAGCGCTTCGGCAAGCAGGCTTGCCTGAGGTATAGCCAGCACCAGGGCAAGGCTTTCGCCTTTGCGCTTCAATTCATCGCGTGACTTAAATTTGAGCAGCACACGATCACAAAGGGCAAAATCCCATGTTGCCGGTGTGCTGAGTGCAACCTCATACCAATCGGACTCTACTGCCAACTCCTCCGGCAGGGAAAGGGAAAGTTGCTTTTCGACTTGTGCACAGATATCTGGTGTAAAATAAGCTTTCAGCGAAGGATTGTAGGCATAGGCTGACAAAAGCAAATTGCTGCCAATAATCCGTTTTTGATCTGCGATACGTCGGATGCGCCCTTCATCTGTGCGACTATAAATCAGTATGCCCCTCCAGTGAATGCCGCGCCAGGCGCCCTTAACCAATTCAATTCTGCTCAGCCCTACGGCCAATACCAAAATCATAAAACTGCCATTGGCACTGGCATTGAGCAGGGAACGATTGGCAACCAGCGAACCATAGTGCAAGCCTACCGTGAGGTATTCAAATACCAGCACTGCGGTCAGTGCGATGACAAGGTAGGACATCAGTTTATAAGGGCGAAGGCGGTGTTTGTAATCAAAAAAGGGTGATTGGTTGAGGGAATTGTTGATGATATTCGCCCAAAGCAGGATGAGAAGCAAAAAGAAGAGTACAAATGCCGGGTACACTTCTTTGTTGAGCACTTCAACATAAATGCCTTTTCCCAGCAAAAAATCATACAAGCCATGGGAAAGTGAAGCCAGCAAAAAGGCCAGGATGCCGCCTAGCCAGACAGGGAAATGGCGGTAGCGATACTTGCACAAAATGATGCCGTAGGCAATGATCGAACTGTGAAACATGTGACCGACCACGGCGGTCATGGCGCGGGCGTGGATGATATTGAGGCGGATGCCGTCATAGTAGAGGCCGTTTTCGACAAAGGCAAAACCCAGCGCAGAAACGGAGGCATATAGGATAAAATCAAAAGGCTCGTCCAGCCATTTGGTAAAAGCCATCAGGCCCAAAAGCGGTATGATTTTCACCAATTCTTCCACGATGCCCACATCCAGCACCCAATAAAAAAAGTTATCGCCATGGGCCACATCACCAAGATTGAGCAAGAGTTGCCGGCTATCAGCCATGATGAACACGCCAACGCTCATGAGCATTCCCAGGCCTAAAACGACCAGCAATTGCTGTATTTTTTCGGGATTAAAGATGTCGAGTTTCATCAGGTAAACCAGCCAGATGAGCATCACCCCCAGTGCTGCGAGAAATCCTGTGACATTGAAATGTAGCCAGAGCATCCGTAGGATGGCTCCGAGATAAATCCCCATTTTGCCTTTGGCAAAAGCCGCCTTCCGGACATCGTCCGGATGGAGCAGGCTGCGTGTCTCGGGTGCCAGCACCAGGCCCATGCGAGCGGAATCATTGTTTGTCAGGGAAAACAACTGAAAAAGCTCGCGTACCGCGCCTTCGTGGAAGCCCTGAGGGAGTTTGCACTCGTGTTCGAGATAAACCCTGGCGCGGCTGTATTGCCGGAGGGATTTATAGGAAGTCCCCAGGGCATAGTTTAGGTACTTAAGCTCTACCTGAGATACTTTATTGAAATTGAAAATCGCCTGAAAATGGTCGCCCAAAGCCGCTTCACAAAGGCCTGCGGCCAGATGTGCCACATTGGAAATGCGTTCATTGGGAGCCTGTTTAGCCTGGCGAACAAAGCTGACCGACAGCCGGTTTAGCTCCACCGCTGATGACTTTGCCTGAGATATGAGGCCAAAATAATGGTCTGGATTTTCGGGCTCTTGCTCGATCAACTGGCTGTAGCCGGTGGCAGCTAATTTGGGCAAGTTGTATTTTTTTGCAAAAACTACTTTATCTTCCGCTTTTTCGGGATGAGGCTCAGGCAATATAAAATTGACCAGCAAGTATGATCCGAAGATCATTGCCACCAAAATCCCAAAGATGTGAATTAGCTTCAAGCTTTGATTATTTTGCAAATGAATCCCAAATAAGAAATTTTTTTTACATGAGTCCCACATTGATCTTACTCGTCGTTGCTTTATACTTTTTATTGTTATTGGTGATCTCCTGGCGCACTGGACGTACTGCAGACAGCCGCACTTTTTTTACGGGCAACCGCAACTCTCCCTGGCCTGTCGTGGCCTTTGGCATGATAGGCGCATCTCTGTCGGGGGTGACCTTCATCTCCGTGCCCGGTGCCGTAGGCGCAGAGGGAGCAAATGAAAATTTTGCCTATATGCAGGTCGTACTGGGCTACCTCCTGGGATATGTCGTGATTGCTCAAGTTTTACTCCCGGTATATTACAAGCTCAAACTTACTTCTATTTATTCCTATTTAGAACAACGTTTTGGTATCTCTTCTTATAAAACAGGCGCAGCTTTTTTCCTTTTGTCCCGCATTATCGGTGCATCTTTCCGCCTTTACCTGGTTTCCATCGTGCTGGATAAGTTTGTGCTGGGCCCTTTGGGCGTGCCTTTTGCCTTCACCGTGGCAGCCACGATTTTGCTGATTTGGGTGTATACCCTGCGTGGTGGTATCAAAACGGTCGTGTGGACCGATACATTTCAGACAGCAAGTATGCTGATCGCAGTTATTTTGACATTTATTTTTATCGGAAGGGAGATGGACATGGGGCTGGGAGGCCTGGTAGGGGAAATATCTCAAAGCGATTTTACAAAGATGTTTTACTTTGAAAATGGCTGGAGCGATCCCAACAATTTCTTCAAACAGTTCTTCTCAGGCATGTTCCTTACCATTGTGATGACGGGCCTGGATCAGGATATGATGCAAAAAAACCTCACTTGCCGCAACCTGGGTGAAGCCCGCAAAAATATGTACTGGTTTAGCGGAACGCTCTTTTTTGTCAACCTGCTTTTTCTCGCATTAGGCGCTTCCCTATACCTATATGCAGGGCATATAGACCTCCAAATACCTGCTCGTGCCGACCAGCTTTTTCCCACCATCGCTCTGGAGCACCTCTCCCCAGCCATCGGGCTGGTATTTGTCATCGGCCTCATAGCCGCTGCCTACTCCAGCGCCGACTCAGCTCTTACGTCGCTGACGACTTCTTTCTGCATAGACTTTCTCAATTTTGAGAAAAAAGAAGCGTCATCCCGCCAAAACAGCACCCGTATCGGGGTTCACTTTGGCTTTTCGCTGGTTCTGTTTATTGTGATTTTGGTCTTTTGGCAGCTCAATGACGAGAGCGTCATCAATTCACTCTTCCGCGTAGCGGGCTATACCTATGGCCCTTTGCTGGGGCTGTTCGCCTTTGGGCTGTTTACAAACAGGAAGGTTATCGACGCAGCCGCGCCCTGGATATGTATTGTTTCCCCCATTTTGACCTATATCCTCAATGCCTATTCCGAGACTCTGCTTTGGGGCTATAAATTCGGTTTCGAATTGCTGATCGTTAATGGAGCCATTACTTTCCTGGGCTTGTTGTTGATTCGGAGACCGGGGAGGCATGTGTCTGTAGACCCGGATACTGAAGGCATGATTGGAGAAATTGGGAAATAGGAATAGATATTTTTCATACTACCAGACAAAATTGTCATACCTCCGTTTTTGACAGGATTGTAGGATTTTCAGGCTTAACAGGATGCCATTTGTTTTTCTTGTAAATCCTGAAAACCATGTTTATCCTGTCTAAATCTTCTCTTCAGCCTGGCTAACCAGGCAAAATGTCTAGTAGGATGATTTGAGCTTTTCTAAAGTTAAATCCAAAAGCCTAATCCACCTCAAAATTTTTCAGGAAATCTTTGATGCGATCTCTTTCCCCTTTGATGCTGATGCTGGAGCTGATACCCGACCGCATGCTGCGGTACCAATAATTGAAGATCGAACGATTGGGATCGTTTTCGGCGGCGATGCGCCCGGCGCGCAGAAAGCTTTTATTGAGGGGAGGGTTATTGTCGCGGACAAGAAAGGAGTTGGCGAAGAAGGACTGTACGTTCTTGAGGTTGCCGCTTTTGCGGTTGAGGACAGAGATACGCAAGTCGGTGTAATAACAGCGCATGCGGCCTTTTGCCTCATTTTTATCTGCTGTCATGTTGAAAGTCACTTTTTGGACCTGTCCGCTTTTGATGGACAGGAAAGCCGCCGGCTCTGTGATGACATTCAGCTCTTTGAGGTCCCAGGCTCCCAGCACCCCGGCAAGTGAAAACTTGTCCAATGTATCTGCCAGCGGCACGCGAAAGTTCGCTTTGAGGTGGCCGCTTTTCATCAGCGTAGCCTGTGAGATCAGCTCTGAGACAATATTTTGGGCCAATAAAACCGAGTCATTGGTGATCGGAAAAATTTTGGAACGAATGTTTTGCACATGAAAAAAGCCTGCCTTATCCGCCCCCTCTATATGCTCTCCGTAGGTGACATCCCCATTTTCGACCAGGGCTGTATCTATCCTGATGTAAGCCGGAAACTTCCGCAGCCATGCCTGCGGCATTATTTTTTTGACGATCACCGTATCGGGATAGCGCCTGTCCCGAAATACATCACAGCTAATGCCTTTCACGCTGAGTTGCTGCGCCTCTATCCTTTGATCCACCAGCAAGTGCCAGAGGTCCATACCTTTAAATACAATTTTTGCCATGGACAAATCTACCCTGTCAGTCGAATAGCCCAGCTTTTCGCCATATTCATACATCCCATAGCGGGGAATCAATTTCAGTGAATCGATCGACAGGCTGTCATAGCAGCTTGAAATATTGAACTTCCTGACACGGAAATCATACATATCATTGATCTGGTGCCGGAAATTATTGAGCTGAAGGCTGATATCCTTGGCAAATAAATAGCGCCACAGTCGCTGGTGGGACCATTCATCCAGCAGGAAATCTTCCAAATGAAGGTTGATATCAGGAAGGGTAAAGCTTTTGCCGGAGTGCAAACGGCAGCCCGCCCAGCCGTTGTAAATTTCGACTGAAGCGATGTTGACAAAAGACAGATAAGGTTTGAAATGGGCGAAAATATCAGGGTTAAGGAAGTTAACCATTCGCTGGCCCTTTTTGATATGATGAAACTCAGGCAGCCGTTCGCGCAGGCTCATCTGAGGCCGCAGCATGCGCAAGGCCGCCAACTCTACCTGGCGGTGCAGGTACAATTGCCGCAGATTGATCCCTTCCAATTGCAATTGGGGGATAAAAATCCGGGCAGCCTGCCCTTGAACCTTTTCCGGAATCAGGCTCAAACTGTCAATGAATATGGTGGAGCCACCTGACGAAAAGCCGATTTTTCCGGCCTGAAGCTGGTAGCTGCTATCCGGCAACATCAGTTTGTACTGATCTATGTTGAGGTTGATGGCGATGTCTTCGGCATAAAAAGGGTTGTTGTCCTGCTTTCGCGCCAGCGAATCCAGTCGAAATTTTTTAATCTGAATGGCTACCTCTTTCGCCACAAAATCGTCGCCCGAAGTGATACGCTCATCCTTCACACGCAAGCTGCCTTTTTCCACCCGCAAATTACCGACCTCCAACGAACGCAGATAGCCAGAGATCAGGCCATACAAATCCGATTGGGCCAGAGAATCCAGTTTTTCCTTGTTAACAACAGGATAATTGACCAGCTCCAGACTTGGTGTATTCAGCATGATGCTGTCCACATGCAAATCCCGATCAATGTACAATTGATAGGGGTCCAGGCCCTGCACCCTGATATGGGGTACAAATGCCTGAAAAAGGCTGGGTACTTTCTGCCACAGGCTGCTGTCTTCTGTCGGCAGCAATTGAATGCCATCCAGGTATACTTCCTTACTTGCTGACGAAAGCCCCAACTCCCTCACACTCAGGCTGTGCACGCTGTCACCGAGCAGTTTGTGAAAGCCGCGTATGCGTGCCTCTATGGCTTTTGCAAAAAGGAAATTATCGCTTCCCATGCGGCTCGTAGAGTCCAGCGAAAAGGACTCCAGCATCATCCAGACATCTGGAATGGAAAAGTCAGATAGCTGCTTACCCTTATGGCGGGTATGGTGAAAAGTACCGCCTTCAATGGTCAGCCTGCCCACACTCAGCGCATTCAGGCTTGGCGCTATCAGCTCATACGCATGTTGTATATCAAAATCGGCAGCCTCTTTATTTCCTGCATAAGAATGCATCCGCAAGAGCGGCTCCTGCAATTGCACCCCATCGACATGCAGGGCCTTGTCGAGATACAGTTCCAATACATTCAGCCCCTGTAGCTCAAAGCGGGGGATAAAAAGATCATAGAGGTTTCTCCTGACAGAATCGGGCTTCAAATAGGCTTTGGTCGTTGGGCTAAAGCGAATGGAAGAAGCAAAAATGATGGAGTCTTTCGTAGAAACGCCTATATCTCCGATGGTCACCTGGTGAATGCTGTCAGGCAGGGTAAAAGAATAGCCTTCCACATTGATATTGACGTTGATGTCATCGGCATAAAAAGGCAGATTGGCCTTTTGGCGGGTGGTGGAGTCGAGGCGAAAATTGCTTACCTGAACGGAAATATCTTTTACAGAAAAGGCATGCTGGTTGGCGTCATTGTCAGTATTGAATAAAAAGCGGCCTTCATCTACTTCGAGATCGTTGATGACGAGCGATTTCAGTTGGGCTGAGATCAGGTCATAGAAGTCGGACTTGGCAAGGGCGCTTACCTGCTCCCTTTCTACCTGTGGGTAGTTGGTCAGCCGCAGTTGGGGCCCTCCCAGGTAAATTTTATTTACATCCAGTCTTCGCTCAAAATAGGCCTGGTTGGCGTCTACGCCTTCGATAGCCAGCGAAGGGAGCGACAGCTCAAAGACATCCGGCGGCGGGCCGCCGGCTTTCCCTCTGCGCGCCGCCTCATAGGCGCGCGGACCCGGTATCAGCCGCAGGCTGTCGGTCAGCAAAAAACGGCTCTGTGTAGAGAGCCAGAGGTTGCGACCGCTGATGCGGTAGGTCTCCTGGATAAGCTCGAGATCGTACTTCTCGATCTCCAGGATGATGTCATCTGCCCGCAACAGTTTGTTGCGGCTCAGGGAGTCCAGCCTGAAGTTTCGCAGGCTCACACTCATGCCTTTGATAGAGGCAAAGGAGGCTGTGTCTTCCCATTTTTCTTTTTGATTGACCCTGGCATGGGTGATTTCGATTTCTGCTATCTGAAAGTCCTGAAACCAGGGTTTTATCTGTCGCTCCAACACATCCAAACCCAATGGGTTTCTGCTTTCGAAGAGATCCTGCGGATTCTCAGACCGGACCAGTGTCAACTCGGGATTGAAGAGGCGTAGGGCGTCCAGTTTCACTTTTCTGCCGAAGTAAAGATCGTGCAGGTTGATGCCTTCGAGCCGCAGGCGCGGCAGGGTGATGGCCGCCATGGCGTGCGCCAGGGTATCGCCGGGTCGGGCTACTTTTTGCAAAAGCGGCTGTATGCTGATGGCCCCCGCCATCAGCTCGGAGCGATGCGTAGCCACGCCTATTTTTCCTATTTTTATTTTGTACAGACTATCTGCCGATATCAGGCTATAATCCCGCACATCTGCCCCCAATTCAATTTCTTCTGCGAAAAAAGACCTGTCGGAGAATATGCGGGAGGCAGAATCCAGCCGAAAATTCCTGATAAGCAGGAAAATGTCTTTTGCCTCAAAAACGTCCTGCCCCTTGCCCGGCATGGGCAGATAGGTAAAGGAACCTTCCTTTATCTGCAACTTTCCGATGTTCAATTGGGTGAGATTGCCCTTGGTGAGATCGTACAGGGTGCTTGGATTCAGGCTATCGATAGCCTTGCTGGGGTCTGGTTTTCCTGCGGTAAATTCTACTTCGGGCTGATCTATTTCGATGGTACTGATATCGAGTTTTTTGCTGCGAAAGGCGGAGTAGACTTCCATGCCTTTCATGCGGATCCGAGGTGCTTTCAGCTGGTAGCTGGCTGTGTTTTTGCTGCCGATGGCAGCCTGGCGGGCTGTATCTACTTTTATTTCGAAGTCCTTGATCGTCAGCGAGCCATTCATCAGGTTGAGGTTGGCGCTGCGGTTGCTGATTTTGTAGACGCCATAGCTGGCTTCTTCTATCCGCTCACTCAAGCGGCTGGCCAGGACAGGCCCTAAAAAGAAAGTCGCTATCAGTTGCAATATGAGTAGCACCCCCAGGACAATTCCTGTCACCTTCCATACCTTCTTCCAGGGTTTACTGATGCGCATGAACAATTATTAAGCTGTAAAAATAGCTTTTTGCCAATCCTACATTCCTGCTTCTGGCAAGCCTGCCATTATACGGTTTTCCACAGGCTTAGCATATATATTTAATAAAAACGGTAAAAGCGCTGTTTTATCATTTTTGACTTTCCGGCACATTTCGTCTATATGATTTTCGAAGGCTTGTTGCTCCAAATCTGTATAATGCTGCCGAAATCGCTGGTCGCCATGTAGCATATCGGCCGCTATATAATTATTGGGGAAAAGACGAAACAATCCCTGGATTTTGGAATCCAGCAGATCCGTGAATGCCCTAAAGCGGTCATTTTTATTGACCATCTCCGCCAGGCTTTCCAACTCCTGGTCCAATACCTCTCCCAGGGCGATATGTACCCTGCCTTTGGGGTCAAATATGCCTGCCTGCATATTCAGAAAATCCTCTGCTTCGGATTTCTGAAAGGGCATCCCTGTATGACGATGATAGAGTTCCCGGGCTTTGAAGCGATCACAGGGGTCCAGCTCATAGGAAATCGCCATGGGGACGATATTCAATTCCCGAAAACCTGTCAGGAAATCTTCGCCTGAAAGGCCCAGCATTTTTAGCAAACCCGTTTCTGTCTGGTCATCGCCATCTTTGGTGCGGCCATTGCGCTGGGCGATCCATACGGAGGCATGGTCCTGAGATACGCGTTGGCGGATGTACTCTGAAAGGCGAACAGAATAGCTGTGAAGCTCGCGTGGCGTCAGGTTGCGGTGAATCTTGAAGCTCCTGTTGAGGCGCATCATATCCGCCACGATGGGCGAAAAGAAGAGGTTGTCACCCGTTCCGATCTCCACGGTCTCCCGTCCGGCTTCTACCAATTTGTAGCTCAAAAAGGCCGAATCCAGAATGATGTCACGGTGGTTGGAGATAAAAAGATAGGCCTCGTTGGCAGGCAATTCGTCCAGGCCTGAGAGGCTCAGGCCATCGGTGCTATCGTGTATCATGCGGGCTACCGCATTGAAAGAAAACAGCACCTGAAGCTCATGTATGGACTTGAGCGCTCTGGCGCGAGCCTTGATATCCTCCGGATTTTCATTCGGAAAAATAAATGCGATAATCGCTTCGAATTGGGGCGTATTCAGGATTCTGTTCAGAACTTCCCCTATTTCATTATCTCTGTAGGGACGTATTTCGTCAAAGTTTGTCATGCAAAAGCTGTATCATAAATGAATGATACGGCCCAATATACAAATCTGTCCATCAACCTTAAGCCTTTCGCCTGTTTTCATTTTGCTGAATCGTTTCCACATCTCCATCGCGGAGCCTCACGACGGTCTCGGCATAGAGGGCAATATCCTCTTCATGAGTCACAAGAATAATGGTATTGCCTGCTTCATGCAGCCTTTCAAACAATCCCATGATCTCATAGGAGGTCTTGGTATCGAGGTTACCGGTAGGCTCATCCGCCAGGATGATAGAGGGGCTGTTGACGAGGGCGCGGGCTACCGCGACGCGCTGGCGTTGTCCGCCCGAGAGTTCGTTGGGCTTGTGGTCGAGGCGGTCGCCCAGACCGACAGAGGCGAGGACTTCAGAAGCCCGCTTCTGGCGGGCTGCCTTGCTCATGCCTGCATATACCAGTGGCAGGGCCACATTGTCCAGTGCCGAAGCACGGGGCAAGAGGTTAAAGGTCTGAAAGACAAAGCCGATTTCTTTATTTCGGGTAAAAGCCAGATCGGCATCTCCCATCCCACTGACATCCACTCCATTTAGGTAATAATGCCCGGAACTGGGCGAATCCAGACAGCCCAAAACATTCATCAGGGTAGATTTTCCGGAACCCGATGGCCCCATGATAGCGATATACTGATTGGGAAAAATCTCCAAAGAAACACTATTGAGGGCATTGATTACCTCCGAACCCATGTAGTAGGTTCTTCTGATATCTTTGAGTTTGATGATCGGCTCCGGCATGAATGTTTGTTTTTGGTTAGGATGAATGAGAAATTTGTGCCTTTTATCCCTGGGATGGTAAATCAAGGGATGAAGCAGCTAAAACACGGCATTAGTCGTTGTCTTGCTTGCATGCTTACGATTATTCTTAAAAAAACGTGCTTTGGTAAGGGGAATCATATTGGCTTTAGGCATTTTTACTCAATTATTTGCTCAAAATACCTTTGTGCCGGGAAAAGTATTCCTCCAAATCAATAGCAAAGATATCCATGCTCCAGCCCATTTAACCCCTTCTTCCTTTCCATCTGCCGCCTCCTCTTTTCATATAAATGCAATTGAGAAAACCTTTGTCACCCAGGACCCGCGCCTGGATGGTATCTACAGCCTTTCTGTAGCACAGGGGCAGGAGATGGCATTTTGTGAATGGGCCGAAAGCCTCGATTGGGTGGCCTATGCCGAGCCTGTACCTTATGTCTATTCGCACTATGTGCCAGATGATTATGATTCTACGGCACTTTCACATCTGAACATCATTCGGGCAGTGGAAGCATGGGATTTGGAAAAAGGGGATAAAAAGGTCGTGATCGCCATTGTGGACAATGGGGTGATGACAGACCACAAGGATTTGCAGGCAAATCTCTGGATCAACCCACTCGAAATCCCAGGCGATAGCCTGGACAATGACGCCAACGGCTTCATAGATGACATCTATGGCTATGATGTCGCCGATGGCGACGGCGACCCATCTATTCCCCACACCGCCTTTAAGCATGGCAGCCATGTCGCAGGCTGTGCCTCCGCAGTCACAGATAATGGGCTGGGCATCGCCTCCATTGGCTACGGATGCAGCCTCATGGCTGTCAAAGTAGCCTCTGACAAAGGCCCTTCCAATGTATATTCATTTGACCAGGCGCTCAAAGGCGTAGACTACGCCATCCACAATGGCGCAGACATCATCAATATGTCCTTTGGCGGCACAGGCTACAGCCTGACAGGCCAGATCCTCATGGAGGTCGGCCATGAGCGGGGCCTGATCTTCGTCGCTGCCGCAGGCAATGGCCCCGGCGACACCAACCCCGCCACAGGCGATACCACCTGGGAGTATCCCGCTTGCTTCGCACATGTCATCAGCGTGAGCACGACCGACGCGCTGGACAAGCGCGCAGCCATCGCTACAGTCAACAGCCAGGTGGATGTGTGTGCGCCCGGATTGCAAATCCGAAGTACCATACCCAGCGTCTCGCTGGGTTCCAGTTATAGCGCGCTGAGCGGAAGCTCCATGTCTTGCGCCATCGTCTCCGGCCTGCTCGGCCTGATGCTGGCGCACAACCCCTGCCTCAGCCCTGATGAGGCCGAAAGCCTGCTGAAAGCAGGCTGTGTGAATATCGACGGCAAGTCGCCGGCCTGGGCCGGAAAGCTGGGGGCCGGCAGGATAGACGCTTTCGCTTCCCTGACTTTGCTGGAGACGCTGGCAAGGCCATCGGCACGCTTTGTCGTGAAAGATAGCATCGCTTGCGATGGCTTGTTGAGCCTGAGCTATAGGCCGGATTCGCTTTCTGCCTGCCCTGAAAGCTGGCTGTGGCGATGGGGCAATGCAGCTGTGGACAGCAGCGCACATCCGATTATCAGGCTGGATAGCAGCGGCTTGTATGACTTTTCATTGGTGGTGACAAACGCCTGGGGGCGAGACAGCTTTCACATGCAAAAATATATTTTTGTGGCCGCTGCTCCCCTGCTGGATGCGGGCGCATCCATTTACATCAGCCGGGGTGACACGGCCCAGTTGATGGCTACAGCTCCTGCCAGCAGTTTTGCCTGGCAACCGACGGAAGGCCTGTGGCCTTCTGCTCAAATTGCGAATCCCAGGGTCGCGCCAGATAGCACGACACGCTATTGGGTTTGGGCTACAAATGCTGCAGGATGCAGCAGCAGCGATAGCGTGACGGTATTTGTAGACCCCAGAATGAGTCTTTTTCCCTCTGACCAAAAGAAATACAACCCTCTCCATGTACATTGGATTTCTGAAGAAAATTGCTTTTATATACAAATGGAACAATTCTTTAGGGGGACAATAAACGTTAGTTTGTATAACATGGAAGGAAAAAAATTGAATAACAGCCAATACAATTTTTTTACCGAAAACGCCGGATTTTTTATTTCATTCAACCAGCCACCTCCAAAAGGAATATATCTCCTTGAATGCTCAATTGAAGGAAATAGCTGGAGTCGGAAATGTATTATTTACTAAATGCTGAATTAATTGCAAAGATTTACACGCTTAACAGATTACAACACATGATGAAAAGAATTTGGTTTGCCCTGATAATGCTACTTCCTATGCTGGCGATAGCTCAGGAGCAGGCAGTGCCCTTTGGTACAGGCCCCAATGGTATTATTCGCTGCGCTACAGTAGAGAATATGGCGCAGCTTCGCGCTCAGTATCCCCAGATGCAAACGGAAGAAGAATTTGAAAACTGGATACAGGAGAAGATAGTGGAAGCCGAACGAAATGGAACTGCCCATAGCCGCATGGTGCTGACGATCCCTGTGATCGTGCATGTGATTCACAATGGTGAAAATGTGGGTGTCGGCACCAATATTTCCCAGGCCCAGATCAATTCTCAGATTGAAGTTTTGAATGAAGACTACCGCCGCATGCTGGGTACAGCCGGATACAATACAGATTCGGTAGGAGCAGATACGGAGATTGAATTCTGTCTTGCTTACCGTGACCCTATGGGTCAGGTATTGGCGGAGGCAGGTATTGAACGAATAGATAGAAACTCCCGCAGCTGGCCTTCTCAGCCCTACAATATGACAACGATGTCAGGAACCATCAAGCCTGCTACTTTCTGGGATCCTGAAAAGTACTTTAACGTTTGGGTTACAAACATCAGCGGGTCTGTTTTGGGCTATGCCCAGGGACCAAATGGAGGTTTTGTAAGTGGTTGGGGCAATAATGTAGGAGGTGCGAGCACAGATGGTGTGGTCATCGGATACCGCTATTTTGGGCGAGTTGGAAACGTAGCTGCGCCCTATAACAGAGGCAGAACCCTAACCCATGAAGCTGGTCATTGGCTGGGACTCCATCATCTATGGGCACCTTCTAATGGATCTGGTAGCTGTAGTACAGATGATTTCTGTGCTGATACCCCTAACTCTGACGACGCCAACTATGGCTGCGCGACAACCCATGTCTCCTGCGGTACGCCGGACATGGTCCGCAACTACATGGATTATTCTGATGATGCTTGTATGAATATCTTCACCCAGTGCCAGAAAACGCGTATGCGTACGGTTTTGATGAATGCGCCCCGCCGTGCGGGTTTGATTACCTCTATGGTCTGTGGGCAGCCTACAGCTGCGCCTGTAGCCAACTTTGGTGTTATTGATAACAATGCCTGCACAGGATTGGTAAGTTTTCAGGATTCTTCTTCTGAATTTCCCAATCAGTGGTATTGGGTATTTGGGGATGGCAATACATCCACAGTCGCTAATCCTACGCATGTTTATACCACCTCAGGCACCTATACGGTGACTCTTGCCACCACCAATTCATTTGGAACAACCAATACAAGTCGGCAAATAACCATCAATGTAAGCCCTGCAGCCAGTGTAGACGCAGGCCCTGACCTGGTCGCCTGTGCCGGAGGAAGCTATACGTTGAACGTAAATGTGTCTGATCCCACCGCGACCGTGCGTTGGAGTCCTTCTTTTGGCCTGCTCAACCCTACGAGTCGCAATCCTATCTTCCAGGCCATCAATGGCAATACTTTTTTTGTGACAGCGACTGACTCTACCGGCTGTCAGGCGACAGATACACTGATGATCAGTGTTGTCCCCAAACCTCTGCTCAATGCAGGAAACGACATCACCATCCAGCCGGGAAATACGGCCAACCTGAGTGCAAGCCTGAGCAAAACGCCGCGTAGCTGGCGCTGGACACCGATCTACGGCTTTATGACCACTGGTCATGATACCCTCCGCAATCCTGTCGTGCAGCCAGCACAGACGGTGACCTATACGGTGACAGCTACCGATTTAGACGGCTGTGTCGTCACTGACAATATCAAAGTGACAGTTGAAGGCACAAACCCTCTTTCTATTGGTCAATCCTTTGAAAGTGACTTTGGCCTGATCAGCCTGCCTTACCCCAATCCCGCTCAACGCGAAGTGGTTTTTATGGCTGATTTCACCCAATCGGCGGACTTGCATCTGGAGCTTTACGACCTCAGCGGTCGCCGGATAACCACCATCTTCCAGGGGAAGGTAGGACAGGGAGGCTTTACCCAGAAGTGGCAGCGTGATACCCAGGTAAGTGACGGACTCTACTTTGTGATTTGGCGGATCGAAGGCAAGCAGCTGGTTCAAAAAATCCAATTAAACTAATTCCGTGTAACCATTTTTAGAAAAATGAAAAACTATATTATACTCTTAATGACTTGTCTTCTCCCAATCTTCATGTGGGGGCAAGAGCAGGCGCGGCCTTTTGGTACAGGGCCTCAAGGCATTATAAAATGTGCTACAGTAGAGAATATGGCTTACCAGCGGAGCCTGTACCCTGACATGCTTTCTGATGCCGAATTTGAAGCCTGGATTCAGGAGAAAATGGAGGACGCAGAGCGCAATGGCACAGCCAACAGCCGCGCGGTGCTGACTATTCCTGTTATTTTTCACATTATCCATAATGGCGAAAGCGTAGGCACGGGACGAAATATTTCTGCGGCCCAGATTCAATCCCAATTGGATGTGTTGAATGAGGATTTTCGGAGAAAGGCGGGCACGCCCGGTTTCAACACAGATCCTGCCGGAGCTGATGCCGAAATTGAATTTTGTCTGGCCTTCTGGGATCCCGAAGGCATGCCTTTGGCAGAGCGTGGGATTGAGCGCATCAACCGCAACGATAGGGGCTGGACAGCTCCGCCTTATATCCGCCCACTGATGGGAAGCAGCTATATCGAAACAACCCTTAAACCAGAAAGTATCTGGGACCCCAATAAATACTTCAATGTTTGGGTAGCAAGTATTGAAATTCAAAATCAGGGAAACAATCTCTTGCTGGGCTACGCCCAATTTCCCACAAGTAGCGGCTTGTCTGGCTTGAATGGCGGAGCCACATCAGCAGGCACAGATGGCGTTATCCTGCGTCCGGATTATTGTGGAAGAACCGGCTCTGCTGCCAATAACAGCAATGCCGGTCGTACACTTACGCACGAAACAGGTCACTACCTGGGCCTTCGCCATATCTGGGGCGATGGTGGCTGTGGCGTGGATGACTATTGTTCCGACACGCCAGCATCTGACGAAGCCAATAACGGCTGCCCCGTGGGAGCCTTGTCCTGCGGGACGGTAGATATGGTCCGCAATTATATGGACTATTCAGATGGAACCTGCCAGAATACTTTCACCAATTGCCAGAAGACACGCATGCAGACTGTCCTGATGAATTCTCCTCGCCGGGCTTCTCTTACAACCTCTACTGTCTGCGTAGAGCCCACGACTGCGCCTACTTCCGGCTTTCGCCTTGCCGATGCAGGCAATTGTGATGGGATAGTTGTCTTTGAAGATTCATCCGAAAATATGCCCACCCAGTGGTTCTGGACATTTGGAGACGGCGGGACCTCTACCCGCAAAAATCCAACGCATGCCTATGCGACTTCCGGCAATTACTTTGTGACATTGAATGTCGTTAACGCTTTTGGAAACTCTCGTTTTACCAAAACAATCAGCGTATTTGTTAGCCCTGCGGCATCCATAAATGCAGGTCCTGACCTTGTCGCCTGTGCGGGAGAAAGCTATACACTGAACGTTAGCGTTTCGGATCCTACAGCTACTGTGCGCTGGAGTCCTTCTTTTGGCCTGCTCAACCCCACGAGCCGTAACCCTGTATTCCAGGCTATCAATGGCAATACCTATTATGTCACCGCTACGGATTCTACCGGTTGTACGGCTACCGACACATTGAATATCACTGTCGTGGTGAAGCCCATCCTCAACGCAGGAAGCAATGTCACCATTCAACCAGGCAACAGCATCAACCTCAATGCAAGCATGAGCAAAGGCGCTTCACGCTGGCGCTGGACGCCTGTATATGGCTTCACCAATGTGGGTGACGATACTTTGCCCAAGCCTCTGGTGATGCCTGCACAGACAGTCACCTACACCATGACCGCCACAGATGTGGATGGCTGTGTAGTGGATGATAAAGTTACAGTAACAGTTGAAGGCACCCCGCCGCTTTCGGTGGATAAAAGCTTTGATGAAATCGGATTGATCAACAATCCTTATCCCAATCCTGCGCAGCAGCAAGTGATGTTTTCCGCGGATTTTATTTCCGCAGGAAATTTACAGTTGAGCCTCTATGACCTTCAGGGTCGCAAAATAGAGACGATTTTCCAGGGAAATGTAGGACAAGGCAACTTTGTCCACTCCTGGAAGCGCGCCAACAACTTAAGCAATGGATTGTATTTTGTGGAGTGGCAAATGGCCGGCAGGCGCATTGTCCAGAAAGTACAATTTCGATAAAAAATGGATTTAACAAGGCGGCAGGGGGGATTCTCCTGCCGTTTTTATTTTTATTCCCATGCAAAAGCGATTACTCTTTTTCCTGCTCCTTTTTCCCTGGCTTCTTTCCGCTCAGCAAACTGCCCTGCCATTTGGTGCCGGACCCGGTGGGGTGGTGCATTGCGCTACGGTGGAAAATATGCAGCACCTGCGAAGCCAGTATCCAGATTTGCAAAATGATGCGGCATTTGAAAGCTGGCTGGATCAAAAAATGCGGGAAGAGGAACGCAGCGGACGGGCCCATAGCCGCATGGTATTGACGATCCCTGTTGTTTTTCACATCATTCATTATGGAGAGGCGAAAGGGACCGGACAAAACCTGTCCGCCGCCCAAATCCAGTCCCAACTGGATATCCTGAATGAAGACTTCAGGCGGATGAGTGGCACGCCTGGCTTTAACAACGACCCTGCCGGGGCGGATACGGAAATCGAATTCTGCATGGCCTTCTGGGATCCCAACGACATGGCGATGGCTGAGCCAGGCATTAACAGGATTGAAAAAAGCAGCCGAAACTGGCCTTTGAAGGAGTTTACCCGCACCACCATGGAGGATACAGTCAAGCCCCAGAGCATTTGGGACCCCAACAAATATTACAATGTTTGGGTGACAGATATTGGCTTCAACGAGCCGGGCTATACCCTGCTGGGCTACGCCCAGTTTCCCAGTGGCAATGCCGTGACGGGAATTCCCTTCAGTGGCCCCGCCCATACCGATGGCGTGGTGATATTGCACACCAATTGTGGTCGCCTGGGCCGCGCTCAGGGCAACTCCAATCAGGGTAGAACCCTGACACATGAAACAGGCCACTGGCTGGGATTGCGCCACGTATGGGGCGACGGGCCTTGCGGCGCAGACGATTATTGCAATGACACCCCCGAATCGGATTCGGCAAATTACAGTTGTAAGCTCAACCACATTTCATGTGGTTCGCTGGATATGGTGCGCAACTATATGGATTATTCCCTTGGAACCTGCAAAAACATTTTCACCAACTGCCAAAAAACCCGCATGCGCACCGTGCTGCTCAATGCGCCCCGGAGGGCTTCGCTGATGCAATCTACGGTATGCCAGCAGCCTACGACCACCCCTGTTTCGGCTTTCAGCCTGCGCAATCAAAACAATTGCGACGGAGTGGTTTCTTTTACAGATTCTTCCCAAAACTTGCCTACGGCCTGGTTTTGGATATTTGGGGATGGCGGCACTTCCACCCTCCGCAACCCTACGCATACCTATGCGGCTTCCGGCATTTATACGGTCAGGTTGGTCACCAACAATTCCTTTGGCACGCATGTCCTCGACAGGCAGATCAGCGTGAACGTCAGTTCCTCGGCCAATATCCATGCAGGGCCGGACCTCCTGGCCTGTCGGGGAGATTCCATCTCCCTGGGGGTACAGCTTCGGGATAGCACAGCATCTGTGGTATGGCAGCCTATACAGGCGCTTTCCAATCCCAATGTAGCCAACCCTCGCTATTATGCGCAGCTTACCCGTACTTTTTGGATCACGGCCACAGATACCGTGGGCTGTGTAGCAAAAGATACGCTTGTCATCACGGTGGTTCCCAAACCCATTTTGGATGCAGGTGCTGATGTGAGCATTGCTTATGGAGACTCAGTCAGGCTGAATCCTACTTTTAGCAAAACTGCTGCTCACTGGCGCTGGACGCCCTTTTTGGGCTTTCTGAATGCAGGGGATGACAGCCTTTCGAATCCGCTGATTCTTCCTGACACGAGTACGACTTATCATCTGTTGGCGACAGATACGGATGGCTGCCAGGCGAATGATTCGCTGAGCGTGACTGTGGAAGGCGGCCCGCCTAATACAATCCATAGCTTTGAGCGGGAAGTGGGGCATATTCATTTGCCATATCCCCATCCCGGAGAAAGCGAGGTGCTTTTCTCCGCAGAATTCCATCTTTCAGGAAGCCTGCAATTGCGTTTGTATGATTTGAATGGGAAGGAAGTAGCGAATATATATGAGGGAAAAGTGGGAAAAGGTCCTTTTAGCTACCTATGGCAGCGCGACCCGGCCATCAGCACAGGAATGTATTTTTTGCTATGGCAAAAAGGAGGAAGGAGATTTGTCCAAAAAATGCAACTACGATAGCTTAGAGGCCAATTTCGGGGATAAAAAGGCCGCACATACGCCATATCGTATGGTCTTCGGTTCCAAGCTGAAAATTGACAGAAATCTGTCCATTATACAACTCATAAGAATGAGGCATTAGGCCCTCAAAGTATATGCAGGCAGCAGCTGTTGCCTGCTTTTTTTCTGTATTGATTTTCGAAAAACGAATGTCCGTCAATTGAATATTTTCATACAGGCTGACCCAATTTTGCAGGCTCTGCAACACTTTTTCCCTTTTCATGGATGAGCGCGGTGTGGCCTGCACTTTGTCGCAGAGCTGTCCCTCTACAAGCGTCCAAAGCTGGTGAAAACAGCGCTGGAAAAACTCTTCAACCGTGATTTTGATTTCGTAAGCCTGATTGGGGTAAAATTCTTCGTAGAGAAAAGTTTTGATATGATTGTGCTCTCTTTGTCTGGGAATTTCCTGCCAAAAGACCTCTTCTGTGATAAAGCGATACATTTCGCGGTCTGAGACTTCACAGAGGCTTTCAACTCTGATTTGATTGGCTTCCAGGAGAGCTTTTACTTTTCGAATTTCCTCGGGAAGTTTATGTCGGGAAAGCTTTTCGACTGAAGAAATATGAGAAGGTTCGCCGATATATACAAAAACCGGAACCTGGTTATAGTCGGCATAGCAATGCTCAAATTCTGTCAGGTTGTTGAGCCATTCATTTTCCTGCTCGGGGCTATCGCTTGGATTTTCCAGCAGTTTGATACCAAACTCTGCACGAAGTTTAAGTTTCTTAAACTCGTTCTCAAAATGTAAATCGTCTCGATTGTGAGAAGTAGAATCTTGATGCTGCATGATGTTTCTCCCTTGCCTATGGATTATGTGGACGTAGGAGCGAAATGCCTGATTGAAATTAAGAATTATCTGAGATAATCCTATCAAAAAGTGCATTAAGCCCTTCGTTTAACAGAAAAGAGAGGTCCTCTTTCAGGGGAAAACCGCTAAAGGAATCTATTTGTTCTAAGGCAGCCTGTAGATCCAGCTGTTCCTGCTGCTGAACCAGCGCGATTTTGCGCGCTGCCAGCCTTTGGGCAAGATATACTTGCTCTGTCTGCCCTGGTGTCGGGATCAAAATCAATTTTTGCTTACCCAATGCGGCATAATCCATCAGGCTGGAGTAGCCGGAGCGCGATACAATCACTTCCGCCTGTCGGCAGAGGCTGGCCAGCTCAGCCGACCCCAAAAAACTTATCGTAGTAAGTGTCCCCTTTTGTTGTCGGCGTATTTTCCCCGGCAGGCCCTGCACCAGTATAGCTTCCTGCGACAGCCTTCTTAGCTGCTTTCGGATTTTTTCCTCCAAAAGTGTACGCTGCGGTTCCAGCCCGGAAAGGATAACCAAAAGGGGGATTTTTTCAGCTAAATTAGCTGCCTGACCCTTCAAATGCGAAAGTGGCCCCATGAAGCGGAGCTTGGTCAGCTTTCTGATTTTTTCGGGAACCAACCCTCCCACCAACTCATTTTTTCCAGGTGCATCGGGCACCCAGATTTCATCAAATCTACGGACAAAGTGCCACTGTCCCTGAAATAGCAAGGGCCGCAGCCAGGCCATGCCTGGCGGTGGCTGAATGGCGAGCTGATGCGCCATGAGGATGGAATGCAGCTCCGGATGCCACAGGCCCAGCCTGTGATCAGCAATCAGGGCATCCAGGGGATGCCTTTGCAGATAGGCCCGCAGCCAGCGATGCTCGCTGCGGATGCTTCTGTATATCGGCAGCAACTGCCGCAGCATGGCTCCCGATTGGCTGTTTTTTGCGCTGTAGCGCAAGTTATAAGCAGGAAGCTCCAACGCTTCCAATGCAGGATAATGACCACTCAGCAGTTCCAAAGCCTGCCCTGAACTCGCCAATACCACCTCCGCTCCCCGGGCGAGTAGGGCGTCAATCAGCGGTATGCAGCGTGTCGCATGTCCAAGACCCCAGTCGAGGGGCGCGACCATGATTCGAGGAGTCATGGGGATGTTTTGGGTTTTGGGTTTCGGGTTTTGGGTTTCGGGTTTTGCGTTTCGGGTTTCGCGTTTCGGGTTTTGGGTTTTGGGTTTTGTCTCGCCTCCCCTAAAACGCCTCCAAAAAGCGAATCAGAAGTTCTCTCACTTCTACGTATTTAGAGAATTGCAGATTCTCGGCATTGTCATAAATATCGTGGTAGTGTTTGGGGCCGCCCATGGTGAAGATAAAAAAGGCAGGCACGCCTTTGAGTACAAAGAAATAGTGGTCGCTATTGGGCGCGTTGGGGCGCGCTTTGACGGAAGGCACGGCCTTCAGTTCTTCATTCAGGGCGACGAGTCGCTCGTACAAAACAGGGTAATCTTTGCCACAAACCGCCATGATGCCGTCGACCCCATTGCCCATCAGGTCCAGGTTCAGCACAAACTTTGTTTTGCGAAGCTCTACCAAAGGGTCTTTTTCTACATAGTATTGCGATCCTTTCAGGCCGCATTCCTCCGCGCCAAAGCCTATGAACAGCATGGAAAACTTAGGTTTATGTTTGCTGAAATATTCCGCCATCGACAGCAGCATCACGGTGCCGGAGGCGTTGTCATTTGCGCCGGTAAAGTAGGCGCCACTGTAGGTGCCGAGGTGGTCATAATGCGCACTGACGATGATAAAGCTGTCAGGCTTTTCGCTTCCCCGCAGCATAGCTGCGACATTTTGGGTCCCGATGGTCGTGACGCCCGCCTCTATTTTGAGGGTGATTTTTTTGATTTTGGAAGGCATATTGTCTTCCTGTAGCTCGATGATCGGGATGGGGGCGGCCTCGCCGCCAAAGGCGGCGGTGAGCTTGCTGCGCAAGATGATGATGCCCGCCGGGCGATAGCCCATCATCGCCTGGATCTTACTCAGGTCGCTGCTACGCTCTGCGTAGGCTTTTTTCTTTTCAGCATCTTTGCTGATTTTCTCGGGAAGGCCTTCCCGAAACATGACCACCTTGCCTTCGATAGAAGGCCTGGCTTCCAGACCATATTTGCAATCCACCACCTTGACATCCGTGAGCTGGCCACCACCGCTGAAGCGGCTGATGATGAAATCGCGCCCGGCTTCCAGCTTTTTTCCACTTAGCTCCACGCTTGCTTCGCGCACCAGGTTGATCTGCATCTCAAAAGGCTGCAGGTAGCTGCGCCTGCCCAGCCCGTCGTAGGCTGCTGCCTGCAGCCCCATTTGATTGAAGCGTTTGGCCAGGTAGTCAGCGGCCTTTTTGTGGCCGCCATTCAGATAACCCCGCCCCGCAAACTCCTGAGAAGTCAGCACGGCGAGTTCCTTACGCGCCTTTCGGAGCAGGCTATCCGGAGATTCCAGCGTTTGGGCAGACATGCAGGAAAATAGAAAGATACAGGCAGAAAAAAGAATGAATCGGTTCATGATTGCTGTGTTTCGGGTGGGTCAGAGATTATCGGAAGATTGATGCTTCAATCGCTCAATAAATTTCTCCACATTAAATTTGATGTCATCTTCGCCCACCTGGTCAAAAGGATTTTCCAAATGCTCCTGGATATTTTCCAGGCTTACCAGGATCATTGTGAGCAGGATCGGGATGACATACTGCAAGCCCCAGGACATTTCCGCAGCGATATAGGCAAAATAGGGTCCGTAGACAATCGGAAGAATCTTGATAAAAAGTGCGCTAAAAGCCCTGAGCGTACGCGGTGTGCGGTATTGGTAAATGTGTTTGATAGATTCAAAGGAGATCATCATCTTTTGCAAATACTGATTTGTACGGGAGCATTCGCCAGCAGATAAGCCTTCCTCTCTCAATTCTTCTTTGATATAAAGAGAGAAATCCGAAAAATTATCATAAATCCTCTCTTCGTTTTTGATCAAATCAGTCTTAGGGTCGGTAAACATCACCCGCAGGTTGTCGAAAAAATCATGGATGATCAGGACGACTTTGTCAATGTTCTCAGGCTTGGGATTGTCCAGCCAGTCCCTGGCGACAAAATAAATCGAGCGTAAATAGCCTTTGATAGCAGCATACTCCCTCAGGGCAGCTTCCCTGCGCTTATACGCACCACCAATCGAAAAAACAATCGGAAATATAATGGCGGTCGCCACCAGCGTCAGCGGAAACTCCGCTGTAAACTGATAATGGATGCAAATGGCCGTAGAAGCCACCGCCAGGCTGGAAATGATTAAGGTTTGCAGATTTACAATGAGGAGAAATCTTCGAATGTATTGCTTCATGAGTGAGAGAAAATAGGTGGCACTTGATGGAGATGTTCAATTTGATACAAATCTATCAAGTCTGGGGGAGGATTCGCAAACATTCATTTTGAAAATGATACTCCTTTTATCAATACAGGACAATTTTTCAGGAAAGTCCCCCAAAGTCCCGAAGGGACGCCATATTCAGCATGGGGCGAAGCCCCATGAAGGTAAACGCCCCCAATAGAAGTCCTGAAAGGACGGCATATCTTAGGAAGCCATAGCTAATATATCGCCCTTTCAGGGCTTTAAGACCTGGTGTGAATCGAATGATCGGGCTTTGCCCGATCGTAGTATATAGCGTCCTT
The DNA here is from genome assembly GCA_030430205.1 of Bacteroidia bacterium. Taxonomy (GTDB): domain Bacteria; phylum Bacteroidota; class Bacteroidia; order J057; family J057; genus JAUIGE01. The sequence goes on from JAUIGE010000018.1 coordinate 30,852, forward strand.
TCAGGACTTTGAGGATGTTTATTATTCATGACTTTCATTTTTTGTCCTGTACTAAGACTCCTTTTATCAAATATGAAGGGAGTAAAAAAACAGGAGGATATGAAATCTTAGAAAGCTATAGAGATATCCTTGATAAAATGATTGCACGATAAATTACACCCCTACCGCCGAATCTCAACCCCCAATTCCCCTTCCAACAGCATATACACCCGCTGGGTGATCTTCTCCGCAGCCTTATCCTCAATGGTCTTCTTATCATCGCGCAGCTCGATGGAGACGAGGTAAGACTTCTTCCCTTCGGGAATATTCTTGCCTTTGAAGACATCGTGCAGGTCGATGCTGCGGATCATTTTGGGGTTGGCCTGCTGGATCAGGCGATGGATAGATGAGAAGCTCACATCCTCATCCATGATCATGCTGATATCGCGGCGTGTGCCGGGGAACTGCGGGATCGGCTGAAATTGGGGTTGTGAGCGGAAGTAAAGCTTCAGCAAAGCCTGAAAATCAGCAAATAGGTAGTAAACCTCATTTTTGAGGCCGTACTGCTCTGTCCAATCCGCGTTTACGCGGCCATACTGCAAGACGGTTTCCGTCTTGTCGACCACCAGCTTCAGCCCGAAATCAAATTCGGGATGATCGCTCTCTTCGAGTTCGCCGCTGAAGCCAAACCATTGCTGGAGGCGCTCGACCTCTTTGGTCAGGCTATAGAGGCTGACATTTTTGGCTGGGCCGGTCCAGTGCATGGGCGCTTTTTTGCCCGTGACAGCCATGGCGAGCCATGCTTTTTCGTCATAGCCATCTCCCGCTTTCCAATACGTTTTGCCAAACTCATAGAAAGCCAAATCTTCATTTTGGCGGTTTTGGTTGTGGCGGATGCTATCCAGGAAGCCTGGAAGCAGGCTTTGGCGCAGGATACCCAGCTCCTCGCTGAGCGGATTGACCAATGCGATCGCCTGATCATCTCCCAGATTTTTGTTGATCAGAGAGTTGTTCATGATCTCAAAAAAGCCGTTGGCGCTGAGGTAGTCAGCATAACGCTGACGCACGATATGCTCGTCCTGATAAGGCTTATAGCTCAGCGTTTGGCTGATGGAAGGCGAGGGCGCTATGTTGTCGTAGCCGTAGATACGCAGGATTTCTTCCTGCACATCCTGGGCGCGTGTCACATCCACCCGATAAGGTGGAATGCGCAAATGCAGAGTATCCCCATCAGCATCTTCTTTCACCTCTATTTCAAGTAAATGCAGGATCTCAAGGATACGCGCTTGGCCGATCTCTACTCCGATGATGCTATGGGTACGCTTCACCGAAAGCTCAACCTCATGGTGGGGAAACTCCCCCACGATCTGATCTGAAACCTCCGAAGGCGTGCCGCCTGCAATCTCCAAGATCATGCCTGCTGCGCGCAAAAGCGCCGTTTCAGTCATGTGCGGGTCTGCACCCCGCTCAAAGCGAAAAGAAGAATCGCTGTGGATACCCAGCCTTTTGGCTTGCTTGCGCACCGTGCCCGCATCAAAATAGGCGGACTCGAGGAATACATTTTGGGTCTCCATGGTCACGCTGGACTTGAGGCCGCCCATGGTACCGGCGATACAGCGCGGCTGCTCGGCGTCACATATCAGCAAATCAGAATGTGCTTTGAGTTCGCGCTCTTCGCCGTCAAGTGTAGTATATTTCATGTCCGCTTCGAGCGTACGCACGATGATCTGCTGCCCGATCAGCTGATCGGCATCGAAGGCGTGCATGGGCTGCCCCAGTTCATGGAGGACATAATTGGTAATATCTACGATGTTGTTGCGTGGGCGAAGGCCGAGGCTTTCGAGCCGCTGCTTCAGCCATTCGGGGCTTTCCGTGACCTTCACTTTGGCGATATACATGGAAGTATAGCGCTTGCATTTCTCCTTGTCAGCGATGGTGACAGGGATAGGGTTTTTGCCGGAAAGATTTTCTTTCTTCAGCTTGATCTCTGGCAAATGGGCTTTTTTACCCCAAAAAGCAGCCAGGTCCCGCGCCACGCCATAGTGCGAGGCTGCATCTATGCGGTTGGGAGTCAGGTCAACTTCGATGATATAATCTTCTTCAACCTGGTATATTTGGTTAAAAGGCGTGCCTGCCTGGATGGCGGCATCCAGAACCATGATGCCTTCATGGTTGTGACCGATGCCGAGTTCATCTTCTGCGCAGATCATGCCGAGGGAGACTTCTCCCCGGATTTTGCCTTTTTTGATTTTGAGAGGCTCTGTCGTATCGACAGGGTACAGGCTTGTGCCGACGGTGGCGACGGCTACTTTCTGGCCTTCGGCCACATTGGGCGCTCCGCAAACGATGCTGAGAGGCTCAGCCTCTCCGATATGTACTTCGCAGACGCGCAGGCGGTCGGCATTGGGGTGCTGTCTCACAGAAAGTACATGGCCTACTACTACGCCTTCAAAGTTGCCTTCCACTCCGCCCATTTTTTCCGCTTTGCCCTCTGTCTCCAGGCCCAGCATGGTCAGCACATCTGCCAGATCATCTGCAGACATATCAAAATCGACGTAGTTTTTCAGCCAGTTGTATGAAATCTTCATAAGGATATATTGAAAGAGGGGCAAATTTAGGAAAAAAGCTGTATAGTTCATGGCCTGGAAAAGCCTTCCTAAATTTTCTTCAAAAAGGATCGTTGTAAATTCGGGACAGTTTTTGCTGTATACCCGTATAAGCTTTTCATCCAGCTATCAATCCTTAAAAAATCATGAATAAAAAGCCATTTCTTACAATATGTTGTTTCGTCTTTCTTCTCTTCGCCTGCCAAATTGCCATCGGGCAACCCGGAAGTGAGAAAAAGGAAAATAAAAACACCAATGCTGACGGGAGTTATAGCGTGCAAAAAATAGAGAAAGGCTCCCAATTGATCCCCAAGGCGCTGGGAGGAGGAGAAGCGCCCGCCAATTCACTGATGATCGTCAGCCCCAGCTGGCGTGGTGGCAAGGAGGTCACACCTCAGGCCCTCGGCGTAGACAACCTGCTTCCAGCCCGCTGGCTTGACAAGGAGCATTTTTTGTTTTTGGGAACCGATGCCGTTGATATACAGGACTATTTCATATACTTCTCTGGGGATGACAAAATTTACAAATGTGATTTTGCCGTAGGCGAAAAAATCGGCTACAGTGATTTTGAGGAGGGCAAAACATTTGAATTCACCATAGAGAATGAAATAATTACGGATTTTCGGGTGAAGTAAAAAGTTGTTGAAAATACGCCACTGTCAGACCCAAACCATCTTCGAAAGAATACAAAGGCTCATATCCCATGAGCCTTTTTGCTTTTGAGATATCTGCCCACGAATGCGGAATATCAGCAGGCCTTTGCGGCTTAAACAAGGGTTCCAGCTGTGATCCGAGCCGTTTTTGGATGGCATCAAAGAGAGCCAATACGCTGTATTGCTGTCCATAGGCGACATTGAAGATTTCTCCGAAAGCTTCCTCCCGCTCCGTTAACATCGCTTTTACATTCGCCTGCACCACATTTTCCACATAGGTAAAGTCCCTTGTCTGGCTGCCATCCCCATGTATGGCGGGTTGCTTCCCTTCGAGCATCTGTTGGATAAACAAAGGCACCACTGCGGCATAGGGGCCCTGGGGGTCCTGATACGGCCCAAAAACATTGAAATAGCGTAAGCCGATCAATTTGAGCTGGTAGAGCTCTGCGAATACGTGGGCGTAGAGCTCGTTGGTGTATTTGGAAACAGCGTAGGGCGAAAGCTGCCTTCCGATCTGGTTTTCCCTTTTGGGCAAAGTAAGGTCGTCTCCATAGACGGAGGAAGAGGAGGCAAAAACAAAACGTGAAACCGCGGCATCCCGCGCTGCCATCAGCATATTCACAAAGCCTCCGGCATTGATGTCATGGGTCGTAACGGGATCGTGTACCGATCGGGGAATGGCGCCCAGCGCCGCCTGGTGGGAGACGATGTCCATGCCTTCGCAGGCCTGCCTGCAAGTCGCTTGCGAGCGAATATCCCCTTCGATAAACTCAAAATTGGGAAGGCCTTCATAGGCCTGAAGGCGCTGACGATCTCCTGTCAATAAATTGTCGAGCACCCTGACACGAGCTGCGCCATGCCTCAGCAAATAAGCAACCAGGTTGGAGCCGATAAAGCCGGCTCCTCCCGTCACCAGAAAATGCAGTTTGTGAATAGATTTGTCGTGGTAGACTGTTTGGTACATGGCATCTAGCATGCTCCAAAGATAGGAATTGGGCAGGAGACACAAACAAAAAAGGAGAAGCCATTGCTGCCTTCTCCTTTTCATGCTAAGTCCTTGAATTTACTGATTCTTCAATAAATCACGGATTTCGCTCAACAGTTTTTCTTCATTGGAGGGCTCGGGTGGAGCTGCAGGGGCCGCAGGGGCCTCTTCCTCTTTTTTCTGGGTGCGGTTGTAAGCTTTGATCACCATGAAAATGGCAAAAGCTACAATCACAAAGTCAACGATATTTTGAATAAAAATACCCAGATTCATGGTGACGGCAGCTGTTTCGCCAACCGCTTCTTTGAGTGTAATGACGATGTCTGTAAAATTGACATCTCCCATCAGCATGCCGATGGGCGGCATCAAAATGTCTTTTACAAAAGACGAGACGATCTTACCAAAGGCAGCGCCTATGATCACAGCCACTGCGAGGTCCAGTATGTTGCCTCGCATAATAAAGGATTTGAATTCTTTCATCATAATTAATCGGAGTTAAGTTAAAGGAGGGAAAAATGTGTTTTTCTGAAAAGAATATCCCAAAATAATGGATTTTATCCTAAGGTGATAATTTAAACAATCCTTTAGATGCAACTTATTTCCAGAGGTAACTCAACAATTGCATATTTTTGGCAGAAGAAAAGAAATTCATGAAAATACTGATCATCAACGGCCCCAACCTGAATCTGCTCGGAAGCCGGGAACCCGAAATATATGGCAAGCAAAGCCTGGAGGATATTTTGACGGAGCTCAGGCAGCGCTTTTCGGAAGTACAGATTCTTCATTTTCAATCCAATCACGAAGGTGAAATCATAGACCGTATTCAGCAGGCGATGGAGGAAGAGCTGGATGGCTTAATCATCAATGCAGGTGCATTTACGCATTATAGCCACGCCATAGCAGATGCACTTCGGGCGCTCGACCTCCCCAAAATAGAAGTACATATCTCTCATATCTTCAGCCGTGAGCTCTTTCGGCAGACATCTGTCCTGGCTCCTGCCTGTGATGGGATGATCTGTGGATTGGGGGTAAAAGGCTATGGATTAGCTATTCAGTCGATGAGAGATTGAGGATAGGCACTGCGCCCTGCTCAAAAGGCTTCGCCTGTGTATATATAGAGGCCTGTTCCCTCGGGGGTAATCCCCAGATCGACCCGAATAAAAATATCCTTCTTGGGGAAAATTAAATACCGCAACCCCAGCCCGCCCGCGGGCCGCAACTGACTCAGCTGAAGCTGATCCCAACCCGGCCCCACCAGGCCTCCGGCCATGAAGACCGTCCCCCCCAGCCTTTTATGAAAAGGAAAGGGCAAAAAGCGGTATTCCGCTTGCACAGCCATATATTGACGATCGCGAAAGCGACCCGTATAATAGCCGCGCATGATTTGGTCCCCTCCCAAAAGGGCGAGCTGGTTAAAGGGGATTTCATCCCCCTGCAAAAAAATGCCTACAGCATGTGCAGCAAAAACCTGCTGTTTTTTCGCATCAACCGGCACAAAAATGCGGGATTCAAAAAACAAGCCCTGAAAACGGTAATCACTGCCCCAGCCCGGATGGTAATTGAGCCAGGCAAGTTCTGCGAAAAAACCGTCGCGCTCATTGAGCACGTTGTGGCGGTTGTCGTAGACAAGGCCCAGACCGAGCCCCACATTGCGGGAGCCTTCATGGCCGATCGGCAAATCGGCAGGCGGATTTTCAAATTCAGCACGATAGAGACGCTGATAATCCAGCTCTAAGCCAACGAAAAAGTCAGGAGATACTTTTTTTAATATCCGCTCGCGGGCAAGCTGATAGTCTGCCTGAACCACGCTAGGATTTTCTTTGGGAGATTCGGGCCCGATCCCATAGTAGAGGAGGGGAAAGCGCTGCAAGCGCGTTTTGCCCAGAAAGAACCACTTGTCCTCATAGCCATATATGGCATGATCCAACCACAGTCCATACTGTTTTCGCAAGGTGAAAAAGCTAAAAAGCTGAACCTCGCTTAAGCGGCTTTTTTCCACATCATTTTTCGCATAAAAAAAAGCAACGGAAGAAATACCTATTTCCAGGCTGGTCTCCGGGGCGTATGCCAGCGTCGGATACATCAACAGCCGCGCTTTTTCCGGGGAGCCGGATTCGCTGAAGATCGTGCTCAGGCTGCGCTTAAACCAGCTTGTATCCTGCTGTGCCTGCAAAAGATTAGCCATCAGGCAAAGACAAAAAAAGAGCGCGAGAGTAGATTTAGAAATCATGGTGGAGAAGAATGCTACTAAAGAATCAATTGCCTTAATCGCTCTTGATTGACATAATCAGGATGCGCCTGGCTCAGGCGTTCGAAGAAAATACGCGCCCTTGCCTTGTTGTTTTTTGTTATTTCCAGGTAAATCATATTTTCCAAAGCCTGCACATCCTGCGGCTCCAGACGGAGCGCCTTCATCAAAAAGCCTTCGGCTTCCTCCAGTCGTCCCTGATTCATGGCTACAAAGCCCAGATTTGTCAGCAGACGTGGATCAAAAGGTTTTTGATCATAGAGCGCATCAAACATGCTGCGCGCTTCTGCCAAGGCCTGCGCCTGACCTGCCCTTGCCTGGAGCAAGCTGGTTCCTGCCTTGAAGCCCGCTTCAAATGCTTCCCCATTGAGCGCATAGGCTTTGGAAAAAGCCTGAAAAGCCGCCTCATATTCGCCCAGGCCTTCATGGATTTCGCCCAGCTGAAACAGCATGGCCGTGTTTTCTCCCTTTTCGCTGATGGCTTGCTGAATCAGGCTTTTGGCCCTGGCAAGATTGCCTTCATAAAAGGCGATGCGCGCCCTTTCGAACGTACTGCCTTTCGTCAAATATTTTGCTGCCTCTGCCAGATAGTTCGCTTCCGCGGCAGTTTTTTCAAAATGTAGCAGATAGGCCTTTCCAAGCACCGAATCCGCAATAAATGAATCATTGGCACAAATCAGTTGTTGGAGAAAGGCTTTTTCAGCAGCGATATTGCGCTTTTCACTTGCCTTGTCAACAAGCACCCGTATTTTGTGGTCATGAAAGCTCACATGCGGAATGTCGCTGGTACCGCCCTGCGGCATGTGGCAAGAGATGCAGTTGCCTTGCTCCAGCATTTGCGCCTGCTCATCAAGTTTGCACTCAATCTGCCGATTGGGCTGGTGGCAGTTTTCACACTGGCGGATATACACCCGCTCCTCGGTCACAGAAATGCTTTTGTGAGGATCGTGGCAGGTCGTGCAAGTGAGTTTTCCCTCGCTTTGGATAAAGCATCTCGACTGCTGCAGACGCTCTGCATGGGAGGCAATGCCAAAGGCATTGCTGTCGGATCTCTCTTCCAAAAAGACATGAAATATGTCTTTCAGGTCCATGCCGGGACGAAAGTCCCTCACGCTTTTCCCTTCAGCCAATACATTCAATCCCTGCAAATGGCACTGTTGGCAGACATCAAAACTTTTGGTGAGCGACAGTTTGGCAGGATTGACGATGGTATAGTCGGTGAGTTCTCCGACGTCAATTTCATTGCCTGCTTTCATGGCTTTGACATGGGCTTCTCCGGGGCCATGACAGCGCTCGCAGTCGATCCCCAGCGTGATCTCGCGGTAGCGGTTTTTGCTCCCTTCGACATAGTCGAAGGCACCGGTATGGCAGGCGAGGCAGTCCTCGCCGATCTCGCGGCTGAAGCGGGAATTATTGCCCGCTTCATAGCCGGGACTGAGGTCCCAGAGCTGCTTGCTCACATACCATGTGATGGGGACTTCGTAGAGGTAGCCATTGCGCTGAAGCAAATAGGATCGGGTCTGGTGGCCGCTGCCTACGATGTAGTCAATTTTTTCTGTCCGCTGATAGGTGGTATCGCCAGCTTCCAGCTGAAATTCGGTGATAAACAGCTCATTATCCCGATAATAAGGGATATAATAAAAAGAGCTATGGCGGTCATAAACGACTTCCCCGGGCCCAAATCGCTCGATGATCTCGCTGGTATCGGGCCTGTACAGGGCACGGCCCATGCCTGTCTCTTTATAGGAGGTGTAGATTTTTTCGTGGCAGGATTGGCAGGAGGCGTCACCTGTGTATTGCACATCAGGAGAAAGGCTGGCGAAGGCCTGGGGTTGGCGCGCGCATCTGATAGTAGCAAAAGCAAATAATACAATCCCGGTAAAGAATAGACTAACTTTCCAGTATGAACGAATTTCTCTGCTTTGCATGAAATAAAATTACAAAGCCAATTGCAATTCACCAGATAAATTCGAAAAGATTCATAAGGGTGTTTCATTTTGAGGTTGTCAAAAGTTCAAAATTTATTAAATCATGCGCACATACTATTGGTTGTTGGTATTCATCGGATGTCTGGGAGTAGAAAATGGCATTTCTCAAAGCAGTTTCCAGCTGGGGCTTCACTACAGTATGGGGCGGACCTTTACACAGATCGACTATAGCCAGGCTACCTCAGAGAATCTTGGAAAAAAGGGAGGACTGGCTGTTCCTTTGGGCCTGGAATTCGCATGGATTGCCACTCCCCACCTTCAAATCTCAAGTGGAGTTTCTATTACGCCTTATGTTGTTGCAGTTCAACACCCCCTAAATCCCTGGCGATCTTCCGTCGATGACAACTTCACTTTATTCCAGATTCCGCTGGATCTAAGTTATCGCCTTTTTGATCAGCGATCTAGCCGGAAGAACATACTTTTTATCATGGGGGCATCCTATAATTTGACAGAAGCCTATTCTGGGGCAACAGGAGGATCCAGTCGCAATGTCAATATGGGTGTAGAGGAAGGAAGCAGCTATTGGATGCCCTATCGTGTCAGGCCTGGTCTTAATTTTTCGCTTCGATGGGGTCTCGGTCAGGAAACGAAAATAGGGAAACAAGACCGTTGGGCATTGCAAATATTTGCTTTATACAACCAGGGTGTAGGCAATATATGGGAGGCCGATTTTTACATGTGGGACGAAAGCTTTCCTGATGATGTGCGATGGCCTACGACCTATCCCGATGTCATGCCTGAGCCTATCGAATTTTACGATTTACTCACCTCCAGTGCTTCTTATTTTACCGTTGGATTTAAATTGATGTATACCTTCAAGAGAAGAAATCCATCCCTGCGGCAAGAGTACGAATATAATTAAGCAACACAGTTGGAGAAAACCCGCTCTTCCTGTACCTCTATAGGGGAAAAGTTTAATTGAATTGTCAATAAGAAAAAAGATGTTGAAATATATTTGGATTTGGGGATGTATCGCCTGCCTGGCTATGGGCTCCGCCTTTGCACAGCAAGGCCTGCAAGTGGGCGTGCGTTATGCAATGGGGCGAACCTATACCCAATTTGATTATGCCGAGGCAAGCTCCCAAAATATGGAAGGGAGAGCCGGTCTTGCCGTACCTGCCGGCCTGGAGATAGGCTGGCTGCTAACGCCTCACTGGCGCATTTCCACGGGTTTGGGAGTTCTCTCACAGGAATACAGCATGGTTGGGAGAAATATTACAGGATCATCCTGGATATTTCAGTACCTCACCCAGATGGAGATTCCCCTGAATGTCACCTATCGCTTGTTTGAGGGGGAAAGTTTGAAAAAAGGTTTTCTGCTTACAGCAGGCCTATCCTATGGATTGGTTGAATCGCGCAATAGCGCCTCTACTTCTGTCAGGCGCGACTTTAATGGGGGGACCGAAGAAGGAAGCACCGAGTGGATGAGGTTTCAGACAGTGTCTGACTACAGCCTTTCGGCCCGTGTGGGCATCGGGCAGGTATGGCGACTCGGCAAGAAAAGCCGCTTTACGCTGGAAAGCAGCCTGATCTATAGTTTTGGTCTGGTGAATATCTGGGAAGGCTCCCTGTTTTACTGGGATATCATACCGCCTGAAGATTTTCCCCGAAACATCCCTTTCCTGGAAGTCATGCCCGAGCCTGTCGAATCCTACCCCAGTATTTTTTCAACTGGCTCTTATCTGGCAATTGAATTGCGATTTTTCTTTCAAATCAACAACGAATAAAAGCCGTAATTCTCGCAAATCTTACATCCGGTTTCTATATAAAAATAAAGCCATTCCTCTTTAGGAATGGCTTTCTCAGCAAACAGCTTTGGGTTCGAAAGGGTGTCCCTTATTGATTAAGGTTACTACAAGTTCATGTAGATATTCAATACAATATACTCAATTTTCCATTTCCTCTGCCACAATTTCCGCCAAATCCAGCACTTTTATTTCATTTTCTTTCTCAAAATGCTTGACCCCATCGCTCATCATGGTCATGCAAAAGGGACATGCCACAGCGATGGTTGACGCGCCTGTGGCGATCGCCTCCTCGCTTCGTTCTACATTGACTTCTTTGTCGCCTTTTTCAGCATCCTTAAACATCTGAGCGCCTCCGGCACCACAGCAAAGCCCTTTGGTACGACAGCGCTTCATCTCTGCCAGATCGGCATCCAGCGCTTCCAGTACAGACCGGGGGGCTTCATAGATATTGTTGGCGCGGCCCAGGTAGCAGGAATCGTGGTAGGTGATTTTTTTACCCTTAAAAGAGCCACCTTCCTTCATTTTGATTTTGCCTGCATTGATCAGGCTCTGCAAAAAAGTGGAATGATGAACCACATCATACTTGCCTCCCAGACTGGGATATTCATTTTTGAGGGTATTGAAGCAATGCGGACAGGCCGTGATGATTTTTTTGACCTGGTACATATTCATCACTTCGATATTTTGCATCGCCATCATCTGAAAGAGGAATTCATTTCCGGCACGCTTGGCGGGATCGCCCGTGCAGCTCTCCTCCGGTCCAAGGACCGCAAAATCAATGTTGAGGCTCTGCAATATTTGCACAAAAGCACGCGTCACGCGCTGGTAACGGCTATCATAAGAACCCGCGCATCCCACCCAGAAAAGATATTCGGGGGTCTTTTCTTCTGCGGCGAGGTCCGACATCAAAGGAATATTCAAACTCATTTTTTTGTTCTTTTAGTCATTGGCCCAATCAAAACGGGAAGCTGTCGGCATCCCCCAGGGATTGCCGCTATTTTCAATGTTGTTGCTCATACTCATCCATGCCTCAGGCATATTGCTGTCTTCCATCACCAGATGGCGGCGCAGATCCACAATGATGGATAGCTGGTCAATATTGACCGGACAGGCTTCGACGCAGGCATTGCAGGTGGTACAGGCGTTGAGTTCTTCGGTGGATACATAGTAATCACTCAGCAGGGTATGTGCTGCGGCTTCTTCTGCCCCGGCGACTTTGCTTTCGCCAGCCACCACTGTGCCTTCTTCATCCACGGAAAGTTTAAACTTCTGTATCTCCTCCAGGCGGTCACGCACGTCCATCACCACCTTTCTGGGCGAAAGCTTTTTGCCAGTCTGGTTGGCCGGGCAAACCGAGGTACAACGCCCACACTCCGTGCAGCTATAAGCATCGAGCAGGCTTTTCCATGACAGGTCCGTCACATCTCTCGCCCCAAAGCGCTTGGGCGCATTCGGATCTTCAACTGGCTGATACTCAGGATCGAGCACGGCTTTCATCTCTTCGGTGACACTGCTCAGGTTATTGAGTTTTCCTTTAGGCTGGAGGCCGGTATTGGAATAATAGACATTGGGAAATGCCGCCATGATGTGAAAATGCTTGGAAATAGGCAGGTAATTCAAAAATGCCAAAATCCCGACGATGTGTACCCACCAGCCGGTGCCTTCCATGAAGTGAAGACTGGCTTCGTTGGTTCCCAAGATGTGCATGCCTGCCAGCCAGCCGCTGATCGGAAAAGCGCCCGCCATCTCCAGACCCTGCATATTATGCAGGCTCACATCAGCTGTATTGAACAGCAGCAGCGCCAGCATCAGGATGATTTCTGTATACAGAATGATCGCGGCATCTATGTGGGAATAGTTGCGGCGGCGTATCAATCCTTTGGATTCGCTCATCTCGATTCCCTGAAATCGCTTCACTTTCATGATCTGGCGGCGAGCCAAAAGCAGCATACAGGCAACAATCACCAGCACAGCCAGGATTTCATTCAGCCACATCAGGCCATCATATATGGGCCCCAAAAAGCCCAATACCCGATGCGAGCCGGTCAGACCGTCTATGACGATTTCCAATACCTCAATATTGATGATCAGAAAGCTGACATAAATGATGGCATGCAGGCTGGCGGGAAGCCATCTCTTAAACATTTTCTGCTGCCCAAAGGCCACAAGGGCCATCTGCCGCAAGCGTTCTATCGGGCGATCGGAGCGATCGTCTGGTCTTCCCAGCAGCACATTTTTTCGAATGCGCCAGATTTGGAAAGCAAATAGGCCTGCGCCAGCTACCAATACCAGAAAGAAAAGGATTTTGCTTAACATAAGGTTCGTTTTTCGTTCTCAGTTCTTCCAAAGCCGCAATTTGGTATGCGTGCATAATAAAATCAAGTAATTCTTTAAACTAAGGAAAAATCAGGGAAAGAAAGCTTAGGAATGCGGGAAATCCCGTTATTTATCTAAATTTGTTTGAGTATAATCGAAATCCGGTTATTCAGGAAAAGCATTTTCATAACAAATGAAACCTCCATCGTGGGCAAAGAACACACGAAAGATCGCCTGGACAAAGTTGAGCGCGTAAAGCGCTTGATGAAGTACCCGAATGCACGTATTCGGAGGCTTTTCCTGAATTTACATGCCACAGAAGTTGCCAGTGTCCTCGAAGATTGTGATGAAGAGACCCAACAGCGGATTATCCGGCAGTTGCCTACTAACTTTATCTCAGATGCCCTGGCAGAGATGGATGAGGATATGCGTCCCGGGCAATTGCTGCAGCGATTGCATCCCCGCGCAGCGGCGGATTTGGTCATGGAGCTTGACCCGGATGATGCGGCAGACATCCTCGCACAGATAGAAGAACCTTACAAAGAGCGCATTCTATACCACGTCCCCGATGATGAGGAAGCGGTATTGAATAAACTGCTCGAATATGACGAAGAGTCTGCCGGGGGCCTGATGAATCCTGAGGTTGTTTTTGTTAAAGAAAACATCACCACCTTTCAGGCGATCCAGGATGTAGCCCGCCAATCCGAGGAGATAGAAGACTTTTACAGTATATATGTGGTCAATGAAGAAGGGAAACTGACGGGGTACCTTACCTTTAAATCTCTTTTTCGCAACAAAAGAAATACGCTGGTGAAGGATGCCATGGATACAGATATTGTATCTGTAACAGCAGAAACGGATCAGGAGGAAGTCGGTAAAATGATGGCGCAATATAACTTGCCCACACTCCCTGTGGTCGATAGTGAACTCCGGCTTCTTGGCCGCGTCACCTTTGATGACATCATGGATGTCATGGAGGATGAAAACACAGAAGACCTCTTGAATTTTGCGGGTGTATCTGATGCCGCCAACCTGCGCGGAGGCTGGGCAGAGACGGTCCGTAGCCGGATTCCCTGGCTGCTGGTCAACCTGGTCACCGCTTCGATTGCGGCATTTACCATATCGCAGTTTGAAGAGACAATCAGCGCGATTACGACCATTACTTTCTTTATGCCTATCATCGCCGGCCTGGCCGGCAATGGCGCCACCCAAACCCTGGCGGTCACCATCCGCCGTATCTCTACCGATGGCATTCCCCGAAACAAAGCCACCTCCGTTATCCTCAAAGAGATCATTACAGGCGTCATCAACGGCCTGATCATCGGCGCGCTGGCGTCTATCCTGGCTATCGCCTCCAATACCAATCCTATGATTGGACTGGTCGTATTTATGGCCATGCTTTGCAACCTCACCATCTCTGGTTTCGCGGGATCTTTCATCCCCATCACCCTGGAACGGCTGGGTGTTGACCCTGCGGTTGCTTCTTCTATTTTGATCACGGCTTTCACCGATATTATCGGTTATATCCTATTATTTGGTCTGGCCACCCTCATTTTACTCTAACATATATGAGTATAGTGTAGCAGAAATTATTTCTGCTCATGAAGCAAAAGGCATAAAAAAACCCTCCACCGGAGGGGAGGGTTATAATGTATTGGGATTATCTTTTTGTTTTATTGTTTGCCGTTGAGTTTGTCAAGCTCGATGCTTGCGGCGGGCTTATAAGGCCCATAACGGGCTTCTTCAAAAGCTTTTTTGGCGATATCCATATCGCCGGCTTTTCGGGCAGCCATGCCTTTCATGAAGTTATACCTTGCCTTGCTGCGGGTATCTACCCCTGCACTCAACAGCTTGTCAAGTGTATTGATTGCATCAGAAAACCTGCCTGAGCCGTATTCTGCTTTGGCACGCATATACAACAAATTGGAATTGTTGGGATTCGCATCAAGCGCACGGTCAATGGAAGCAAGCGCTCCATAGCTGTCATTATTGCTCAACTGAAGAGAAGCTACCAAAGAATACATTTTGGCACGTCTGGCAGGATCTTTTTCCAGCTGTATGGCATCTTCATAGTTCTGAATAGCCCGGGAAATATTTCCTCTTTTCTTTTCTATTTTCCCTCTCAGGATAAATGCACTGGAAAAATCCCGCTGCAACTCAAGCGCCTTCTCTATGTACTTTTCACTTTCTTCATATTCGCCATTCATATAATAGCTGATGGCAATCTTGTAAAAGTAGACGTGGCTCGTCTGCTGCATTTGCTGCTGGATCATGTTTTTATAAGGACCAAAATTGGCCTTTGCCCATGCCTTGCGCGCATTTTCATTATCTCCCAGGTTGCTGTAAGCAAGTCCCAGCCCATAATAATACTTGGCTTTGACAGCAGGAGAAGCAGACTTCAATTCATCTGAATTCAACGCAAGCTCATAGTCATCCTTGGCTCTGCGCCAGTCTTCATCCTGCGCTGCAAGCTCGGCTGTATAGTACAGAATCTTGGGATTTGTCGGATCTAGCTCGCGCGCTTCATCTATATGCCTGCGGGCGTCGTAGGTACGATCTTCTTTTAGCAAAAGATTGATTACCAGTAATTTATACTGGAGCTTCCGTGAGTCGCTTCTTTCGTATTTAGCGGCTTGCTCGTAGTAGTAGATGGCATCATCTACCTTACCCTCATCCCGAAAGATTTTGGCAAGTAGAGAATAGGCGGGAGAATAATTTTCGCGATACTCTACTGTACGGCGAAAAGATTCTTTGGCAGCCTCCATATTTTGGAGCTTATATTCGCATTTGCCTTTAGCAAAAAAATACTTGTAGTTTTGCGGCTCGGCTGAAATCGCCTCCATATATTTATCGATGGCATCCTGACAGCGGTTTTGTTTCCGCATGTTTTCACCCTGAATAAATGCAGCGCGACCAGGCGTATTTTGAGCCACGCTCTGCATCGGAGTGAGGATAAGTATCGTTAAGAAAAGGAGAAGTAGATAGAGTTTATTTTCCATGTGAGTTCCCTTGGTGATTGGCAAAATCGGTAGCAATAAGCGGTTTGTTGCAGTTGGAAGGATTTGCTGGTTCTTCATATCCGAAGTTAACTAAAATTTCCCGATATTTTAAAAAGCACATGCCTTGAACTAGAACGCTAGCCTGTGGCATTAAGTATCGCCAGCTATAGTTTTAAAGGAAAAGAACCTAAATCAAAGCCTTTGACATTTTGGGTTGGAAATAAATTAAATAAATTTGAAATCGCTTATCCGATTTCCAATAATAAGGATAGTTTAAAAAAATAAATGAATTTTTAGCCGATTTTTTCGATTTAGACCAAAATTAACACAATGAATTTTTTAGAAGAACTGCGTTGGAGGGGGATGATACACAATGAGGAAGCCCTTATGCCTGGAACAGAAGAGGTTTTTGCTCAAGGGCAAGTGAAAGGATATATCGGCTTTGACCCTACGGGTAGCTCTCTGCATATCGGTAACCTGGCCACCATCATGCTGCTGGTGCATTTGCAGCGGGCAGGTCACAAGCCTATCGCCCTGGTGGGCGGTGCCACTGGCATGGTCGGCGACCCTTCCGGCAAGGATGCCGAGCGCCAATTGCTTTCCATCGAAAAAATCCGCCACAATGCCGGGTGCATCCGCAAGCAACTGGAGCATTTCCTCGATTTTGAGGCGGCAGACAATGCCGCCGAGATGGTCAACAATTACGATTGGTTCAAGGACATCAGCTTCCTGGACTTCCTGCGCGATGTCGGCAAATACATCCCCATCAATTATATGATGGCCAAAGAATCCGTCAAAAAACGCCTGGAAACAGGCATTTCCTATACCGAATTCGCTTACCAGCTGCTACAAGGCTACGATTTTCTGCATCTGCATGAGCATCATGGCGTACAGCTGCAGATGGGCGGTGCCGACCAGTGGGGAAATATCACTACCGGCACCGAGCTGATTCGCCGCAAACTCGGCCATGAATCCAAAGCATTTGCTGTCACCTGCCCGCTGATCACGCGGGAAGATGGGACCAAGTTTGGCAAGACCGCCGATGGGCAGAGCGTCTGGCTCGATGGTGAAATGACAACGCCCTACAACTTCTACCAATACTGGATCAATGCTTCAGATCAGGATGCTGAAAAATACATCTACGTTTTCACCCTCAAAGACCAGGAAGAAATAGAAAGCCTGGTGAAAGCGCATAAAGAGGCGCCTCACCTAAGAGCGCTGCAAAAAGCGCTGGCCGAAGATGTGACCCGCAGGGTGCATGGGCAGGAAGCGCTGGACGAGGTGATTTCTTTGACCAATTTTTTCTTTGCCCGAAAAATAGACAAGCAGATTTTGAGTGGCCTGAGCCTGAAGTCATGGAAGCAGGTGGGCGAAAACTCCGGAGATACCCTGATTTTCAGCAAAGAAAAGTTGGCTGAGGAAGTGAACATCATGGATTTTCTGATAGATCTCGGGATTGTCTCTTCTAAAGGAGAAGCGCGCCGTGCGATTACCCAGGACAAATCCGTCGCTATCAATGGCGAGAGGTGCCAAGACATCGAAATGATGCTCAAGGCTGCGGATACTTTCCACGGCAGCTATATGCTTGTGCAGAAAGGGAAAAAGAATAAGTATATTGTTTCAGTGGAATAAATTCACGATCCCCTGATCCGCAGCAAATCAGCACATGAGCAAATCAGTACATATTTCTCTGTTAGTTGCTCTTTTGCTCATGTGCACATGCGCATATTCCCAATCGGTCTATTTCTCCCGATACATCGGGCTAAACTACCTCAATGACCCTGTCTTTCAGGTAGATATCTTTAACCCTTCGGATCAGCCGAAGGTGCTGGATGGCTATATGCTTGTGAGCAGGCAGTTTGTGGCAAAACTGCCGCCCGGCACCCGAATCAATGCCTATGAAAAGCTCAGCCTGGGCAAGCATAACAGCCAGGCGCTGGAGCTGCCATTCAGCCAGATACAGGATTTTATCATTCGCATACCCAAAATCCAGGCTCCGGGGGATTACCTGGTCCTGTTTGATCCCAGGGGAAAAATCGTAGATGCATTTTACTTTGGGCCGCGGCCTGCTGTGAATTTTCTGCCCGATCAGGGAGAGTTGATTACTTTCCGTAATGAGCAGATCCCCTTTGAGCTGCCGGATGAGGCCGATCCGGCCTGGAGATATCTGCAAATCGCGCCGGACCCGGCGCTGGCTTTCGTCCGTATCAACGGACGCTGGGAGGTCAGCTCCCGCAAGCGCAATACCTTGCCAGCCACCGCCTATGGCCCTTTAGAGGCCAAATATGTCCAGGGAATTGTCACCATCAACGGCCAAAGCCTCTTTGAGAGAGACTGCCTCCCGCACCAATTGGAGCGCTCGGAAGATGGCAGAAATTTTGAGCGGATTTACCGCTTTCCCACGGCTGGCAACTCCACTGAAAAAACGGGTTACCGTTTTTATGATGACGATGTCGCACCCAATAAGCGGTATTTTTACCGCCTTAAAAATGAAGACAAATTTGGCTTTTCCCTTTACTCCAACCTGGTGGAAGTGCAGACCGATGACCTCCCCAATGATTTTTCATTGGAGGTTTTTCAGTCCAGTCCGGGCGGCAGCCTGAATGTGCGCTTCTCCACGCGGCAGCAACGCCGTGTGAGGATCAAAATCATGGATGAGCAGTTCCGTGAACTGGATTTGCTATTTTATGATGAATTGAAGGAAAATAGCCAGCATTTGATCAAATATGACTCGGATTTGCCGCCAGGCAAGTACCTTATTCTGGCTGACCTGGGGGAGAGACGGATTTTTGAAACCGTCATTATCTCCAGGTAAAAAGGGCTATTTTTTCACCACTTTCGGCACCCGAAAATACTGCCCGTCCTGATCGGGTGCATTTTTCAGCACCTGCTCACGCTCAAGTTTCAGAATTGCTTCGTCTTTACGCAAGCGGTTTTTTTCCTGGGTAATATGGATAAGCGGCTCCACGCCCCTGGTATCAACTTCCTGAAGCTTGTCCACGAAATTGAGCATTTTTTGAAAATCCTTTTTTAGTGCTTCTCGCTCGTTCTCAGGAATTTCCAGTTTAGCCAGATGGGCCATTTTATGCAGTAGTTCGTCTGTGATTTTCATGTTGCGAAGTTAAGTGAAAGATCAGGAAAAAGTAGCTCTGTTTGATGTGGAAGAGGGGATGCATTACATTGAAGAGAGGGATGGACACCTTTATGCCTTCGAGTTCAAATGGAATCCCAAAGCAAGGACGAGTATCTCCAAATCATTTAGTCAGGCTTATAAGAACCACAGTTTTGAACTCATTCACAGAGAAAACTTCGAAACTTTTTTGATGCCTGAATTGAAAAAAACAATATGATCAGCAAAAAAAACAAAAGCAGCATGCAATATTCCACAACCTTCGACAGTCTATTAGGATAGACAAAAAATCGGCAACAGTTTTTGTCATTTTCCATAAATTCGCATTTCAAATCACAAATTGACTATGAAACTTTTCAAAATCACAGGAATTTTTGCCCTGATTATGATGCTGGGATTGGCTACTTCCGGCCTCAAAGCTCAGGATACGGGTATTCAGTTTTTTCAGGGTACCCTGGCGCAGGCACAGGCTAAGGCCAAGGCAGAAAAAAAGCTCATCTTCATGGATGCCTATACCGTATGGTGCGGCCCCTGTAAGTGGATGGCTGCCAATACCTTCACGGATTCCGAAGTGGCTGCTTATTACAACAAAAATTTCATCAACCTGAAAATGGATATGGAAAAAGGCGAAGGCCCTGGTTTGGCGCGTAAATATGGCGTAAGAGCTTATCCAACCCTTTATTTCCTCAATCCAGACGGTACTGTAGCCCATCAGGTGATGGGAGGAAGAGGGCCTGATGATTTCATCAAACTCGGAAAAAGCGTCATCAAAGATCACGCACTCTGAGATCTGGAGATCCCCCAAAAATGATGTCTTCAATATAAAAGCCAGTCCAAGCGGACTGGCTTTTGCATAAACCTATCTGAAAAAGGTTTACAGTATATAGGAAGGGAAGGACAAATATTTTTTCTCGTATATATCGAGCACTTTTTCTTTTGCCCGCTTGAGTTTCATTTTTATCGCGCCTTCTGTGCTATCCAGTTTTTCGGCGATTTCATCTATTTGCCAGTCAAAGGCATATTTCATCATCAGCAACTCCCGGATTTCTGGCGAAACTTCATCCAGGATAATCTTCAACCTCTCTGCTTTTATCTGAAAAAGCTCCGAATCAGGGATTTCATCTCTTTCAGGTGGCGGCTCTTCATTGCTTTGCAGGCGGTAGCCTGCTGACTTCAAGAAATCCAGACAGTGATTTCTCGTGATTTGAAACAACCAGGTCGAAAAACTGGATTTATGCTGAAAGCGGGAAATCTTGTCATGTATTTTCAAAAAAATATCCTGAGAAAGATCACGAGCCAATTCTTCGTTTTTGGTATAGCTCAAACAATGGTGATACACCTTTTGGTGGTACCGCTTATAGAGTAAGCCGAAAAGTACTTCATTTCCAGACTTTAGGTAGGCAAGTACCAGCGCCTCATCGCTTTGCTGTGCCATATTACAGTCTGCTATGATTAAAATCGTGAATAATAGACAACTCTCACTTAGCCAGTACGGTGAGCTCGCTATTGATAAATTTTTTGGCAGGTATATGCCTGCGGCCTTCTCCTGTTTCCAGGACGATATAGATACTCGTTATCTCCCTGATGGTGCCTTCCTGCTTGCCAATCCTGATTTTTTGCCCCACCTTAAACTGATGTTTGCTGTAGTAGGACGAAATAAGATGAGGCAATACTGCCCGGGCTGACAGCCCATAGCCAATGGCAAAAGCCACCACTACCCCGCCTATCAGTATCAGCACATTGGAGGTCAGAAGCTCCACATTGAGCTGAAGCTGATCCAAAGCAGTCAGAATCACAATGAGTGCAAGAAAATAAAAAATGATGCTTCCCGCCATCCTGCCGGCCCTTACGCCATAAGACTCAAAAGTGACTTTGACCACTTCCCTGATAGAATTTGCCAGGTACAAGCCCAGTGTCAAAATCAAAATCGCCATCAGGATATTGGGAACATAGGCGATTAAGGCACCTATTTTTTGGGAAATAACTGTTAATTCCGTGGCTTCTGCAAAACCCGCAAATACCAGCAACATAATCACCCAGAAGATCATCTTCGAAAATAACTCGCTTGGCTTCTTCTGAATCTGTGCTTTTTCCAAAAAAAGATTTACCTGAAGTCTTTTCATCAACGAATCAAACTTGAGCAGCCGCAGCGATTTACCTATCAGAAAGGCAATCAGGCGGGCGAAAACCCAGCCGATGAGCAGCAGTATGATGCCCGAAATAAATTTCGGTACGGCTTCTATCAAGCCTTCAATCAACTTGCTGTAAGAAGCAAGCATGATTTCTGTCCAGTGTTTGAGTTCATTCATGATCTGTGAGTTGGAGAGTTAGTTGCTGACGGGGTCCTGCGGATTGTCGCTGGCCGGGCCGGAAGCCATAGCCACCCAGCCAAAGAGCGAAGAGAATAATTCTAAAATACTGAGCAGGAAACCTTTGAATTGGATGTTTTCCAATACCTCTTTTTCCCCTTGGGGGTCAGGAGGTGCCTGCAGGTTAAATATTTCTTTGAAGGGGTTTTCCATCGGAAATTGCGATTTAAGCTGAGACGAGCTTCCCTTTTCAAAGTAACAGGGTCTTCGGAAAAAGGGGGCGATTTGCCTCAGCTTTTAAAGTAAACCCCACAGCCCCAACCCCAGAAAACTGCCCAGCACAAAGCCGATCACACCCGTAGTCATGCCGGAAGCAATGATCTCCTTATTCTTCATGACCCGCGCTATGGGCGGGACAAATACCGGACTGAATACAGCCGCCACCGAGGTGATGATGACCGTATCGGCATCTATTTTGAAAAAACGCGCCAGCACAAAGTGCAGCACGATAGCGCCATAAATGGCGATAGCCATAAAAGCCAGTAAATCTGCGATTTTATCCAAATCTGCCAGCTCGCGCACATCTATCATGAGGCCGATGGCCACACAAAACACCAGCAAGAAGTATTCGCCCAGCTGAAAAGTGCCCGGCAAATTCCTGATTTTCACCTTATTGGAAAGGCCAAGGGCTACCAGCGTCACCGCCAGCAGGGCTATCGTATAGGTCATCATTTGCTGATCTTTGGGATCTCCAAAGGAGATAAACATGCCTGCCAATTCGCCCAGCCCCAGGCTGCCGCCTCCTACCACTGCCCCCAAAAGCAAAGCTTTTGCCCACCCCAACAAGCCCTTTGGCAAGGGAAGTTCCTGCTGCTCAGTGCCTCCGTCCTCCCCTTTCAGTTTCTGAAAGGCTGGCAAAAACAGCAAAGCGATGCGCTGCATCACCGTAAACAGCAAAAGCAGGTAGACCGAAGAGACAAGCAGATCCGCCAGATTGGCTTTGCCGATCAGCTCGGGAGAAGTGCCAAGGATCTTGGCGATGATATTCAGGTTGACGGTGCCACCGGTATACACTCCGACGGTCATCCCGGCAAGTTCCTTGCCTTCTTCCATCTGAAAGCCTATCAGCTGATAGGCCGCATAAGTGGCAAGCAAAGCTGCCACAAGGCACAATCCAAAAGAAAGCAGGGTTTTCCCTGCAAGGCGTTTCCAGGCTTGAAGGTTGGTGGAAAAAAGCACCAAAGGAATCGCCAGAATGGCGCTGATTCCGGACATAAGGTTTGCCAGACCCGCGTCTGGTGTCCAGATCGGCAGCGTAGCTGCCAGCATACCCGTCAGGTAGCACAATATAACCGGGCCCACCCATTCTACCAGTTTTACGCGCTTCTCTGCGTACATCAGCAGGGCAGGGATGCCCAGCATCAGGAGGAATTGTATGATTGTGACCATCTGCTTTTTCCGGTAAGATAGAGATAGTTCCGAAAAAGCAAAATGGCAAAAGTCATACTGCCAACTGCCCACTGCCCACTGCCAACTGCCCACTGCCTACTTCCTCAACATCCGGAGTGCCGGCTCAAGCTCAGGATATGCAAACACATAGCCCGCTTCCTCCAGCTTCGCGGGCAGCACCTTTTGGCCGCCCCAGAGGATCACAGATTTTTCACCAAAAATCAGTTTCAGGGCAAATTTGGGCACAACCATCAAATCCATCACGCCCAGGCTGTGGGCCAGTTTTTCCGAAAATGTCGCCTGGTCTACCCAGTTGGGGGCAACGAGGTTAATCGGTCCTTCGACCGATTCATTATCTATCGCGAAGCGAATGGATTTTACGATATCATCGATGTGAATCCAGGAAAACCCTTGTTTTCCGCTGGCAAAACGACCTCCCAGCCAAAATTTATAAGGGGTTACCATCTGAGGATAGGCACCGCCATCTTTTCCCAGCACCACGCCTATGCGTGGATTCACCACCCGGCAGTTTGCTGCCTGAGAGGCTGCTTCCCACTGCTTGCAGATTTCTGCGAGAAAATCCTCGCCGGGGCCGTCGGCCTCGCTCTTGACTTCCTGCGGGAAGCCGCCATAGTAGCCAATGGCAGAGGCAGAAATGAAGACCCGGGGGGGGCGGTTAGTGCGATTGATAAATTCAACGCAGGCCCTGGTCGCATTCAGCCGGCTATCCAAGATTGTCTTTTTATAGCTTTCTGTCCATCTTCCCTTGGCTAAACTGGCCCCTGCCAGATTGATCACGGCATCGTAGATGCCGGTGGCGAGGGGAAAACGCTTTCCGTCCCACTCCAGGTAATTGACGAGCCGGTTGTCCGATTTCTGAGCTTTCCGCGACAAAATGCTCACCTGGTGGCCATCCGCTGTCAGCGATGCTGTCAGCCTGGTACCAATAAATCCGCTGCCGCCTGTAATCAAAACATTCATGTTTTTGTTTCTTTACGGGGCTTTCCTTTAATATCTTATGAGGAGTATAATGGATTATGAAAAAATAAACGAACCGTTTGTTTCAAGGAGTTTGTCATTTCGACGCTTTGGGAGAAATCTCCTGAATTCAATACAAGCGTAATCTTCAGTATTTCAGGAGATTTCTCCTCGAAGACTCGTCGAAATAACATCCTCTGGCTAAAATGACACTGTCAGTTTATTTCTTAAAGGAAAACCCCAATATTTCTCTACTATTCGTGAATATACCTTAAACTTGGTTTTGCTAATATTGTTGAAAGGCTGTTAAAATCCACACTTTTTCACATGAAAATCCTAACTCCCGGACCCGTCCCCATCCCCGACTTCGTGCGGGAAGCCATCTCTCAGGCAGTCATACCGCATCGTTCGGCAGAATTTGAGGAAATGTATGCTGAAATCCTTTCAGGCCTGAAATACCTTTTTCAAACAGAAAAAGGAAAAGTCGGCACGCTCATCGCCAGTGGCACAGGCGGCATGGAAATATTGATGCACAGCCTCTTTCGCCCCACGGAAGAAGTCCTGATCGTGAGCAATGGAAAATTCAGCCAGCGCTGGGCGGATTATGGAAAAATGGAAAATTGGGAAGGGAAAATATTGGAGAAAGAATGGGGGAAAATAGCGGACAAGGAAGAAATCCTTGCGCAACTCCATCAGATGGCTGCGCCTCGCGGCATCGTGCTCACGCACTGCGAGACCTCCACCGGAGCCCTGCTCGATCTCGAAGAGATCGCCTTCGCCCTCAAATCCCAATTCCCCGATCTCCTGATCGTCGTCGATGGTGTCACCAGCATCGCTGCCCAGGCCTTCTATTTCGACGACTGGCATATAGATGCCGCCCTTGTCGCCGGCCAAAAAGGACTCATGAATCCCGCAGGCCTGGCAGCCTACGCATTGAGTGAAGTCGCCTGTGACAGGCTCCAGCCCACATTTGCCGGCGACTTCCACAACCTCTACAACTATGTGCAGTGGGCTGCACGTAACAGCTACCCCTTCACCCCAGCGGTGAACCTGCTCTACGGCCTGCAGGCCGCTTTGCGCTACATACAGGCTAGCAGCCTGCCCGTGATTTGGAATAGCACCCAACGCGCTGCGCGCGTCTTCCGCGCGGGTATCCGCGAGATGGGCGGCAAGATGCTGCCCGATGTGGCAGCAGAATCGCTGACGGCCTTCTCCCTGCCGGGCTGTGACAGCCAGGCATTGCTGGCAGCACTCAAAGCCCAGGGCTTTTGGCTCTCCGGCGGGCAAGGCCCGCTCAAAGGCAAAATCCTGCGAATCTCGCACATGGGGCCGCAGGCCGATGCCGCAGTGATGGAAGAAGTCCTGGCCGCACTGCGCGCCTACCCCCGCTGACGCCCCGCTTCAGCGATAGCGATCGCCGCAGCTACAGACACATTCAGCGAAGAGACCTGGCCCTTCATGGGAATTTTGATGAGGTAATCTGCCCGTTTGAGCAGAGGCGCCGAAATACCTTTGTCCTCAGCACCGAGGATCAGGCAGCAGGAGCCTTTCAGGTTGGTCTCAAAAAGGTTTTGGGAAGCCTTCTCTGTGACGGCATAGGAAAAGATGCCATAGGCCTGCAACAGCAGGAGGCTGTCTACCAGCACATCTGTGCGACAAACCGGAATATGCAGCAATGCGCCTGCTGAGGCTTTGATGGCATCCGCATTGGCGGCGGCAGCGCCCTGGGTGGGAATGATGATCGCATCTGCGCCCATACACTCCGCTGTGCGGGCAATCGCCCCAAAATTGCGGACATCTGTCACGCCATCCAGCATGACAAACAAAGGCATCTTGTTGGTTGCCTGTACCGCGAGGATGATTTCCTCGAGGTTTTGGTAGCGGATTTGAGCGACCAGGGCGACCACGCCCTGGTGGTTAGCGCCGCGTGTCAGCTTGTCCAGCTTGATCTCCGGCACAAACTGTATGGGCAGATTCGCCTCACGGGCTGCGCCAAAGATGCGATCGGGTTTGCTGCCCTGCCGTAGCAGGATTTTTTCGATGGAAGCTCCAGACTCTATGGCTTCCGCTACGGGATGATGACCAAATATGATGTTACTCATGTTTTATACATGTAATTCAAATTCCCGGGCCGCGATGATTTCTCCATTGACCTGAATCTCAATGGTGTGCGTACCGGGATAATATACCCGCGTTGTGACGGGTTTGATAGCGTGATTTTTTTGTATCAACTGGTCTTTGCCCGGGCCCAGCTGTTTTTTCGCAAGTTTAAAAACTTTTGGAGAAGTACCGCCATTGGCTTTAACATGATGGATGATATAATCTATCATCAGGTTTTGTGGGCGTTTGCTTTTGCTTCTCAGCATAAAGTTGATGGAAATTTTTTCGCCCAGCTTGATTTCTTCCGGATTTACCTCAAAATCGTGAATCTCGATGGCAACTTTGCCATAGCCCAGGATGGCCAATGCGCGGGCATCGCCCGCTTTCACAAGGCCCCGCAGGGCATGCCCAGTGATCCATTGTACCTCCTCAGAAGCATCTTCGCTCCATTTCTCCAACAGTTCCATGACCATCTCAGGATGATCTTTGCTGAGGTCATTGAGGTTGTTGGCGACGGATCGCCTGACATATAGCTCAGGATCGTCCTTGAGCATTTCCAAAAGGGGAATGATGGGGCTCGGATCTTCGATCAAAAAATGTAGCCGCATGCCCCAGGGCAGGCGCGTACGTGTGCCTTCACTCACCAATCTGCGCACATGCAGGTTTTCATCCTGTGCCCAGGTTTTAAGCACTGCAAACATCTGCTCAGGGTATTTTTTGAGAAAAGGCCTGATGGCAAATTCTGCGCTGAAGCGCTGGGTGATTTCATACATGCCTTTCAGCGATGCTTCCAGCTCCTCTACGCCATGATCTTCGATAAACTGGGCGATAGGCCAATAGCCGAAGCCATTTTCGGAGATGCTGCGATCTGTCTGCAAGGGCGCGCCCAGCGTTTTGAGCAGCACCTGCTGCGCTTCGGGATAAGGATCGGGCAGGTTGTTGCGCAGCGCACGGGCGATCAGCTGCACACGGCCTTTCAGCTCCAGCTCTGGCAATTCGCCATTCACTTCTTCCAAAAAGCGCTGAAGCGCAAAGGAAGGATGCGCGGCTTTCACCTGCTCACCCAGGTTCAGGACACTGGTTTCGTTAAAATGGTCTTTAAAAAGGGTCGATTCCTGACTCATGCTGCAAAAGTATAAAAATTGATGATGGTTAATGGGAAAAGGGAGAAGAGAGATTAGAGAAGAGAGAAGAGAGAAAAGAGATTAGAGAAAGAGAATGGAGAATTGTTGTGTATTTCGTAAGTTGATCTTATGGCGTGGAAATCCTGTTTTTCATATCTGCTTTTTGTCGCTTTTGGTTTTTGTCTGGTATTTTCTCAAAATCATGATGCTGAGATACAGAAGATGCTAGACAAGCTACATGCCAAGAATCAATTCAATGGCGCTATACTTGTCATTGAGCAGGGAAAGTGCGTGTTTAAAAAGGCATTTGGTGTGCAGGAGTATGGCAAAAAAGAAAGCCTGACTATCCATACGCCTTTCAACCTTGCTGAAGCCTCCGCAGGCTTCACTTCCATGGCTATAGCCATTCTACAGGATCGGGCCTTGCTCGATTGGGACGATCGCATCGCCCGCTTCCTGCCGGAATTACCCTACCAAAACATCCGCATCCGCGACCTCCTTTGGCACACATCAGGCCTGCCCGACTATTTTTTGCTCTGCGAAAAATACTGGGACCGCCAGCGGCCTGTCAACAACCACGATCTGCTCGACCTGCTACGCATCCACGAGCCGCGCCTAAAATTCCCGCGCGGCATGAATTTCGAATTCAGTAACATAAATTATGCCCTTCTTGCCCTCATCGTTGAGCGGGTGAGCAAACAGCCCTTCTCGACATTTCTCCAAACAGAAATTTTCGACCCGCTGGAGATGCAGGACGCCTTTGTCTTTGGAAGCAGAGAAGAAGAAAAGGATTTCCCCAGTACTTACCTCGACGGGATCGTCGGTGACAAAGGGATTTATGTCTCCATAGAAGACATGCACAAGTGGGTCAATGCGCTGCAAAATCATCGCTTCCTGTCAGAAGCTGGCGAGGCCAGCTACCTGGAAGCTGGAAGCCTGGCCAATGGCATGACGACATATTATGCGATGGGCTGGGTGCGGATAGATTCTCCCGCAGTGGTTTTCCACGATGGTGCCTGGAGAGGCTTTCACAGCACCGTGGTTTTGTACACACAAAAAAAACACGCGATCGTTCTGCTTTCAAATAGCAGCGATCGCGTGGTAAGTATTCAAAGGCGGATAGCTAAAATTCTCGAAGAGAGGAGAGAGTAGAGAGCAGAGAATAGAGATTGTCCTCATCTGCTAATCTGCAAATCCTCTCATCTGCTAATCATCCTATCTTTTCACCTCAATCTTGCTGAGCAAGCTGATATTATTCAAATCTGAATAATCATACTGATAAAATCCATCGGCTCCGATCATGAGCAAAATATCATTGGGCAGCGGAATCACATCCGTAGCCTGGATATTTTGGTAATGCTCAAGCTGGTTGTCGAGGAGACCCCAGTCGCTGGTAGCGTCAAATATCTTGAGTCCGGCATCGCCGTCGCAGATGAAGAGCGTTTTGTTGCGAATGCCGAGGCCATGTGGATTCTCGAAGTTGTACGAAGTGATCAGGCTGGGATTGGCCATATTGCTGATGTTGATGACATGCAGCAGGTTTTGGGAGCCGGGGCAACCGTTGCCGGTGCGCAAGGTTACATAGGCGCGATCGCCTTCGACAGCCACGGGGTCACAGTTGCGGGCATGTACAAACTCAGACACGAAAGTAGGACTTGCAGGATCGCTGATGTTGTAGATAAACATGCCTTGCTGAGAACCGATGAAAAGGTGGTCCTTGTAAGGGAAAATCGTTTCTATGCCAAAACCCACATCAAAGCGGCCATTCTGGGAGGGATTTGAGGGGTTGTTCAATCCAAAGTGGATGAGTTCCTCGTCGGTGACGGCATAGAGATTTTCACCTATGATGGTGAAGCGCGCCAAAGAACCGCCCAATCCGGGGCTGGTGGCATTGGTGAAATTGCCCTCAGATGAAGGTGCGCCAAAGTCATTGACAGCATTGGCAGCCAGGTCCACAGTAGCAAAGAAAACACCGCCACGGTTAGGGAAGCTCACATTACAGGCCACCACTTCGGTGACTTCTTCTTCATGCCAATTGCGCACGATGCCCAATGCCGGATCACCGACAAAGCCATTGTGCCAGTTGTCATAAGGAAAAACGTCTTTTTCACGGCCGACCTGTGATACAGAGGTGGGGTCGCTGATGTCTATTACCCAGAGATCAACATAGGAATCTGCGTACAGCATATTGCCTTTGACCGCGATGTCGCGGTTACCCGGTACGCTGATGAAAGAGACGCGCTGTGGCGCGCTGGGATTGCTGTTGTCAATGATATGAATCCCTTCATTCAGCTCGCTGATAAAGATAAAATCATTGTAGAAATACATTTTTCCTGGGTTCTCCAACTCGCGTGCAGCCTCAGATTTTGCACGGGTGTTGCGAAGCTCGTCGAAGGAAATGTACTCAGGAAGGAGGGTGATGTATGTGACGGATTGCTCACATTTGTCCTGGATGCAGCCGCCTAGCAGCAGCACAAACAGACCGGTAAGTAGAAGCGTAAAATTTTTCATGATAGACACACAATTAGAAATAAATAAAGCATTTGTTGTGTAGACGGAGCTGATCCCGCAGGCGCTGCATATTCTTTTATTGCCTGTTCAGAAAAAGAACTTTTTTGCTTTTGCCCAGCCGGATTTCCAGCGCATATATTCCGCTGCTAATAGACGGGATCGCCAGCAAAAAGTCATGCTCTCCTGCAAATAAACGCATTTTTTCACCCTGCCAAATGACTTTTCCATACATATCCCAAAGTATAAACTGAATTTCATCTGCATGAGGAATCCGCAATTTTGCCCTGATTTTTTCGGAGAAAGGATTGGGAAATACCTGCAAGCCCATTCCGGCAAATTCATCTATGGATACACTGTTTTTGGCTTTTACCCAAACCCATCTGATCACCGAATCTGCCAGGCAGCCGCCCTTGTTTTGTGCCAAAACAACGATTTTCACCCAGCCCAATGAATCCCAGCGAATGTGCAGGCTGTCACTTAGGCTCCCACAGTTGAGGCAAGTGCCTCCCTGAATGGCTATTTCCAGGCTATCAGCCCAGCTTTTATCCCACAAGAGTTTGCTTATTTCTTCCTGGAAAACGCTGTCAGGGGTCGGGAGAAAATTGACTGGCTCTGTTGGCTGAGCGAAAATCTCAATCGTCCTGCTTTTGTCTTCGCCACAGCCCAGCTGGAAATCCAGCTCCACCTCAAAGTAAAAATTGGTTTCCTTGCCCCAGGGGGCAGAGAGATGCGAAGTGCCTCGCGGAAAGGTCGTCACAGAATCGTAGATGACGTTTGCATAGCCTGTAGTTGAAAAGGGCCCTACGCTGTCCAGGCGAATGATTCTAACTGAATACAGGCTATCCTTTTCTACCGGAACAGAAAATAAAGCCGGTTGCGCGACCGGCTGTCGCCAACTGCCAAGATACAGCCAGCTGCTGTCCGACCACAGCAATTGCCCCGCACCGGGCAAGCCCCGGTAGACCTCCCGCGCAAAATGCGCGGAATCCCCTAATACTATCTGGAAGTAGACTTCCCCCAGGTGAGCAGTCGTATCAGGCCAAAAGGCCTGCCAGTATTCGCTGCCTTTCAGCGCCCGAATGCCACGCACCTGCCCGCCGGGCAGGGGAATTTTCAGGTTGACCAGCCGCAGGCTGTCGTAGACATTGGGCAGATGCATCTGCAGCTGATGCCGCCCCGCGCCCAGCGCGGCGGGAAAGAGGCTGTCCAGGGCTGTGCCCTGGATGGAAAATGTGGCCTGTGGCCACAGCTTTTGAAGGCTGTAAGCGGAATCGCTTTCGCAGAAGGTCTCCTGGAGCACAATATGAGCTGTGTCATAAATGGTCACCATTGCTTCATGGGAAGCATTACAGCCATTATAATCCTTGTAATGAAGGGCGATGTCATGCATACCCGGACCCAGTTGCCCGGGGCGAATAAGGGTATCGCTTTGCCCGTTCACCTCAAATCTTTTTTCCTGAAAATAGGCGTCCGCATTGAAGCTGAAAAAAGACCCCATGGAAATCGGCCTTTCCTCCAAACAAAAGCGATCCTCCGGCTCCCAGTAAGAAGCCAATGGCTCTACCACCACAAAGCGGTAGCTGATGCTGTCGCCATGGCAGAGCATCTGCGTAGAGGTGATTTCGGTAGCGAAACAGGGTGACCTGTCCCGAAAACTGTTGAGAGAATCAAAAAGGCTGCTCCTCTCCTGAGGATGCGTATAGCCCGTACTGGCTGTTTCCCAGCGAAAAGAATCGGCTGCGGCAAAGGCCAGGGTGTAGCGCTGCCCTGCCTGTTGCATGACAGGATTGCTGAGCGCAAAGCGGTACCAACGCATCAGGCTGTCTGCGGGCAAAGTGTCCGTTTGGCTATGCAAAACGCTGCCTCCCAGGCCAATACCGCTTAGCAGGCGCCAGTGGATCAGTCGCTGGCTGTCTGCCTGAGCGCGGATGCGGATGGCATCCAGGGGCGCGCTTTCGCCCGCGCGAAAGCCCAGCCAAAGGCTATCTCCCTGATAGGGTGTGCCATAGTAGACCGACTGCACAGCATCTGTTTTGCTGTAGGGAGCCACCTGCGTAGCAGGGGGGAGATGGTAGGTGATTTCGTACTCGCCTGCGAGCAGATTGCTGGCGATCAAGCTATCGCCTACGACTCCAGCACCCGAAAATGTCCCGCCTGCGGGATAGGCGCTCAGTTTGACGCCTAGGCTTTCGCCGACGCACAGGAGCTGAGGCACGCCTTCCAGGCGCGCAAATTGGCTGCTGTCCACATTCATCATATAAAAGCGTTCTTGCGCATAGGTATCCAGCATGCGCTGGTGCTGGCCCGGGGAAAAGTGGTCCGTTTGGCAGGGATAATAAGACATGATGTTGGTCAGGTCGGGCATATAGAGGTCGCCATTGGCGTCTCGCAGGAGGGTGTCATCATATGCGCAGCTATTGTAGTTGCCATAGGTATAGGGATCGGCAGGGGTGTCGCAGACTTCATCTCCGGTGGTGGTGCAATTGCCGCCATTTACCCATTCGGCGGAAATGCCATTGAGTCCGACGCCATTGCCAAAGGTGTGGTACAGGCCGAGGTTATGGCCTAGCTCATGGGCCAGCACACGGCCCGAAATCCCTCCGAAGGTGACGATGCGGTTCGAGCCGCCCGGAAAGGAGGCATAGGCAGAGACAGGAATAGGAAAGCCAGGATTGGCGAGGGTTTCAAAAACATTGATGTAGCGGGGATCTGCCACCTGGTAGGCCCAGGGCACAAATGCATTGTACCCATAGCGGACAGTGCTGCTGTCATAGTATACAG
Source organism: Bacteroidia bacterium (assembly GCA_030430205.1). Classification (GTDB taxonomy): domain Bacteria; phylum Bacteroidota; class Bacteroidia; order J057; family J057; genus JAUIGE01. The sequence goes on from JAUIGE010000018.1 coordinate 62,756, forward strand.
GGCTGCCGCAAAGCGCGAATTGAATGCCTGAACCGGCAAAGAAGGTATTGGTTTCTGCTATGGCCCGGCGAATCCGGGCATCGGATTGCAGCCCACCGACTCCGTTGTCATCACGGACAATGTGAAATTTCAGCAGGAATATTTTGTCGCCGCCATGGCTTTCAGGGCCATTTGCATGCAAATGATGGTGCGGCAACAAATGAGGCGCAAAGCCACTCGTCCCGCAGGAGGAGGGATGCATTTCTTGAGAAAAAAGGAAAAGGGGAAAAAGAAAAAGGAGGAGGATATATCTTTTCATTGAAAAAGCAATTAAGTGTTGAAAGGAAAGACTCAATTGCCTGTTTGCTCTAAAACAAAACTAAAGAAGTTTCAGTTGAAAGCAAATCGGATGAGAATCCCCTATGTGTTATATTTGCAACATCTCAAAATAGAAAAAACATGACAAAATACACCTGGTTTTATTCCTTCGCCCAAGCCCTCAGTGTGGATCAAATCATTGCTTTGGAAGCTGATTTTGAGGCTTTTTTAAGTCAATGGAAAACCCATGGTACGCCGGTGCAGGGCATGATTCAGATACGCTATGCGCGTTTTGTGATCATCCAGGCTGATCCCCGCGAAGGCCGCCCTTCGGGCTGCTCCATAGACAGCATGAGGCATGCTGTCGAGCAGATACTCACGGCCCATGGCCTCTCCTGGCTCGACAACTCCCACGTCTTCATCGCCGATGAAGAAGACGAAATCCTCGCCCTCAACTTCCGCGACCTTCCGGCCCTCGCCGCCGCCGGCAAACTCAAAGCCGATACCCTGGTCTTCGACCACACCCTCAGCCAAACCGACGACCTGAGCAAGTGGGAAATGCCTTTGGCTGATACCTGGTTGCGCCGTTACCTTTCTGTTGAAGCTTAATTACCAGCCAAACATGCTATCCATAGATCCCCAATCCACCCCAACACCACAGCTCCACCAATACCTGCTGGGCTCAGTTTCGCCGCGACCCATCGCCTTTGTGAGCACGCTCTCGCCCGATGGCGTGGCCAATTTGGCGCCTTTCAGCTTTTTCAATGTATTTAGCTCCAATCCGCCGATTGCCGTTTTTTCCGCCAACCGCACGGTAGCAAACAATACCACCAAGGATACCCTCGCCAATGCTGAGGCTACCGGCGAAGTCGTCATCAATGTGGTGACCCACGATATCGTGCGCCAAACTGCGCTTGCCAGCGTCAACTACCCACCGGAGGTGAGTGAGTTTGAGAAAGTGGGGCTGACGCCGATAGCGTCAGACCTGGTGAAACCCTTTCGGGTGAAGGAATCGCCATCGCAGATGGAGTGCCGGGTGAAGGAGATCATCCCTCTGGGAGATCGGGGCGGAGCAGGCAATCTGGTGATATGCGAGATACTGCGCATCCACATCAGTGAGGAGGTTTTGGATGAAAAAGGGCGGATCGACCCTCACAAGATGGACCTTATGGGGCGCATGGGCCGCGCCTTTTACTGCCGCGCATCGGGCGATGCGGTCTCCAAAATATTTCAGCCCGTCACCCAGATCGGGATGGGCTTTGACCTGCTGCCGGAAGGTGTCCGGCACAGTCCCGTACTCAGGGGTAACCAGCTCGCAGAGCTGGCTGCGATGGAGGAGATACCTGCTGCCGATGGCAGCATCTTTCAGGATAAGCAGGTGCAGCAAGCGATGCTTGCTACTGAATCTCAAAAAACAAAGCTGCTACATCAGTATGCAGCAGCCTTGATTGACAGGGGCGAAGTCGCGCGGGCCTGGCAGGTCTTATTGGCCTGAGGCCTTATTCCTTACGTATTTTTAGCATTTTTCCACTGAGCAACTGCCCATCGAATGTCAGGTAGTAGAGGTAGGTTCCCTGAGGGTAGTCTCTCAGGTTGATGCGAAGCTCTGCGAGTCCAGCCTGCATTTCGCTTTCAGAAAAATAAACCCTTTTTCCGGGCAGGTCAAAGACCTCCAATTGCAGCTTGCCGGAAGCCGGCAGCAATACACGCAAGCGGGTACTTTCCTCAAAAGGATGAGGAAATACCTGAAGCAGCTGAAAATCATCGGCTGCAAGGCCGAATTTCACCTCTAGCCTTTCACTCAATAGCTGGGCAAGCCCATTCACATCTACATGCAACAGGCGGTAGCTGTTGATACCTGCCAAAGGCCTGGGATCTTTCAGCTCATAGGAGGTGACAGTATTTGCTGATCCGAAGGCTGACAGCCGACCCACTTCTACATAAGCCGAGCGTGTCGGCAAGTATTTTTGCACGATAAAGCCTTGCGTATTTTCCTCAAAAACGCTTGTCCAATTCAGCTGAATCTGCTGCTGATCCACATATCCTGCAAAATCCAGCAAAGCTGCCGGCAGGGGGTTGGCCACTGTAACTTCAAAAAAAGCACTGTCCAGGCTGTTGGTTTTACCGATTTCCCGGGCAAAAAAGCGCAGGCTGTGCAGGCTGTTGCGGAAACTGCTATCCATGGGGAGGGTGGGATAGTAATTGCGGATGCAAAAATTGCTGAGCTGCTGCACAGCGATTCCACCTGCTGCTACCAGCTCAGAAGTACTTCCGATCAGTTGTGGACTGTAGGTGTCCAGTTGGATAAAAAACTGAATATCCTGTAGATTTTCCCCTATTCCTGCATTTACGGTAAATACATCAACAGCAGGATAGAGGCTTTCAAAATCCAGCGTCCCTTCCAGGCCTTGCACATAGGGTGTAGGCAGATCAAAAAGAGCTGAATCTTTGTCCAGGATGGTACGCAGCACCGTATTGGTGCGCACGGGCACATTGAAGTCAAAATATATATCTGCGAAATTGGGGATTTCGGTTTGGTCGGCCAGGCCAGCAACGGGCTTGATCATAAACTCAATGAAGCCATTGCTTAAAGTGGGGTTGGTGCCTGAGTCAGGCAGCAAGATATTGTCAAATTGCCATCTCATGGCGCGCTTGTCATCTATGCTCAGGCTATAATCATGGCTCGCTGAAAGCATTTCGATGCTATGGATGTCGAGCCTGGCATCAAGGGTGTCTATGACATAGACATTGAATGCGGTATCTGTTCCCGTATTTTGGAAGCGAATGCGGTAGTGCATTTGCTGTTCAGGAGTGATAAAGCCTTCGGTGCCAATGCCCGGTGAGGCTGCCTTGTCGTTGGGGTCGTAGCTGGCTCGAACTATATCAGTTGTGATCGAATAATTATTCTGGGGCGTAGTATCCCCCGCAACAGGATTCACCTGTGCGCTTTGGGTAATCGTAGTGCCTATCGAAACGGTTCCTGGCAGAAAAAAACGACTCGTCAGGTAGAGGCTTTGGGTGGGCAGGAGGTTGGTAAAGGAAAATGTAACTTTTCGATTGCTGCCGTCATGGACTCCACTGTAGGGGTTATCCAGGTATTGGAGATGGGCGTCATAATTGAGGCAAGCCGTGCCTGACATGGGGATAGTGCCTGTATTTTTTACCCACATGCCTATGACGGCATTGGAACCCGGGCGATACCGCCACCATCTGCCAAGGGTTACCTCCAGATCCTGGATCACAGTTCCTGTCACCAGCGCAAAATCGCCTGTGTATTTCGTCCCACTTCCCGTCAAATTAAAAGTATATGTCCCTGTGGCAGGCACACCCAGTGTAAATGGCGTTGTGTCTACGAGCGAAACCGTATAGTTTCCGGGATATAGAAGAAGTTGATACCATCCCTGATCATCAGTCATGAAATAATATTGCCCCATTTGTACCCATTTGTACCGTAAAGGGATGTCTGTTCCTGCTTCATACATCCCATTCGCATTGCCATCAAAATAAACCCTGCCCGAGATGGTATCCACGGGTTGAACACATGGACCGGGCAAAACAAAAATGTTTTTGGAAACACAATTGGTATCCAAACCGCTGCTATTCTGGTTGTATATACAATAAGTGACGGTGTAAATACCCGCTGATGTATAAGTGTGTGTGACAAAACGGGAGCTGACAGGAGGCGTGCCCGGATTGTAACCATAGGCGAAGTCTCCATCCCCAAAACTGTAAACCGGGTAGCCGTTGGGACTCATGTTAGCACTTGAGTCTTCAAAGATTACAGGCTGTCCTACACAGGGCTGGAGCGGCTGGTAAGTGAAATTTGCAGTTGGGGTCTGACTAGATAGGGAGATAGTTGTGCCCCAAAAAAGAAGCAGGAGGTTGAGTGTTGTGTAGACGTTTTTCATAGGTACAGGCTAAAAGTTTGTATAGGCGGCTTGTTAAATATACAATTAGTTTTTTGCCTGAAAAAATCATCGCTACTGAAATATACACCTTTACATACTTATGGATTATATGAATGCCGACTACTCCATTTTGTAAAAAAAAGAGCCACCGATCAGGTGGCTCGTATAAAAGGGGTATTACATATCTGTATGGAAGGAGTGATTGAAAGCTAAACACATCCTAATCGTCATCCTCGTCTTCGTCTCTGTCTTTTTTCTTCACCGGTGCCTGCTGGGTAGGAGCCATGATCATAATCATGCGGCGCCCTTCCATTTTGGGATGCATCTCCAATTTTCCAACATCTTCGAGTGCTTCAGCAAAACGCTCAAGCATATCGCGGCCGCGGTCTTTATAAATAATATTTCTACCACGAAATTGAACATAGGCCTTCAATTTATTGCCATCACTCAAAAACTTTTGTGCGTGGCGCAATTTAAAATTGAAGTCATGCTCATCGGTATTAGGACCAAAACGAATTTCTTTCAGAACAACTTTGCTCTGGTTCACTTTATTCGCTTTTTTCTTTTTCTTGAGTTCGTAGGCAAATTTTGAATATTCAATGATTCGCACAACCGGAGGGCTTGCCTGTCCGGCAATTTCAACCAGATCCAAATCCATGTCATCGGCCAGTTGCAATGCCTGCTTGGTAGGCAAAACCCCATTGAGGGATTCGTCTTCCATTCCAACCAGACGGACGTCTGAAACACGGATTTCATTGTTGATTCTGTGCTCTCGTCGGGCTACCTGCCTGACAGGTCTTCTTGTGTTTTTTCTTCTTTTTGCCAAATTTGTTTATTGATTTAGGTAAATGATTATGAAAGATTTCATGATGCAGCAATATGCTGACCCTGCAAATATAAATCCTAAAATATCAGCATATCAGCAAATTAGCAAATTCGCGCATCACTCCAGCATCTTGCTGATCTCATCTTTGATGAGTTTTTCAAATGTATCCAGGGATAAAACGCCCTGGTCGCCTTCGTGGCGCTTGCGTACAGCTACGGCTCCCAGCTCTTCTTCTTTTTCCCCTACAATCAACATATAAGGGTACTTCCCGACCTCTGCATTCCGGATTTTTTTACCGACTGTATCATTGCCTTTGTCTACTTCAAAACGAAATCCAGCGGTGCGTAATTGTTTCTGAACACTTTCTGCGTAGTCATTGTATTTTTCACTGATCGGAATGACGATGCCCTGCTCGGGAGCGAGCCAAAGCGGGAAATCTCCCGCAGTATGCTCGATAAGGACCGCTGTGAAGCGCTCCAGCGAGCCAAATGGCGCACGGTGAATCATCACCGGACGGTGAGGCTGGTTGTCGGCACCGACATACTCCAGCTCAAACCTATCAGGTAGCTGATAATCCAGCTGGATGGTTCCCAACTGCCACTCGCGCCCCAGCGCGTCACGGACCATGAAGTCCAGTTTGGGGCCGTAAAAGGCCGCTTCTCCTGCAACGTGGACGGTCTCCAGACCCATCTCATCAGCGGCTTCTATGATGCCTCTTTCTGCCTGCTCCCACTGCTCATCTGAGCCGAAGTATTTGCTTTTGTTTTCAGGATCTCTCAGGGAGACCTGTGCTTTGTAATTTTTAAAATCCAACACCCGGAAGATGTACAGGACAATCTCTATGACACTTTTGAACTCCTCTTTTACCTGGTCTGGGCGACAGAAGATGTGTGCATCATCCTGGGTAAAGCCGCGCACGCGCGTCAGGCCGTGCAGCTCTCCGCTTTGCTCATAGCGGTAGACCGTCCCAAACTCCGCAAGGCGGAGCGGCAAGTCGCGATAAGATCGCGGAGAAGTCGCATATATCTCGCAGTGATGCGGACAGTTCATCGGTTTGAGCATAAACTCCTCCCCGGCATGAGGCGTCTTGATCGGCTGAAAAGAATCTTCCCCATATTTGTCCCAGTGACCAGAAGTCTGGTACAATTCCTTTTTGCCGATATGAGGTGTTACCACCTGGCTGTAGCCTGCATTCTCCTGAACGCGCTTCAGGAAATCCACCAAAGTCTCGCGCATGCGCGCACCTTTGGGCAACCAAAGCGGCAAGCCCATGCCTACGCGCTCGGAAAAGGCGAAAAGCCCCATTTCCTTGCCAATCTTGCGATGATCGCGTTTTTTGGCTTCTTCGAGTAGTTCGAGATATTCTTTGAGTTCTTTTGCTTTGGGGAAAGAAATGGCGTAGAGGCGGGTCAGCATTTTGTTTTTTTCATCCCCGCGCCAGTAGGCACCTGCAACTTTCAAAATCTTGACAGCCTTGATGACTTTCGAATTGGCGATATGCCCGCCTTTGCAGAGGTCAACGAAGTTGCCTGAGTAGTAAAAGGAGATGGTACCATCTTCCAGACCCTCGATCAGCTCTACTTTGTAGTCGTTGCCCTGTGCTTTGTAAAAAGCGATAGCTTCTGCTTTGCTTATTTCTTTGCGTTCAAAGGTCTCTCCTGAGCGGGCAAGCTCCAGGAAAGTATTTTCGATTTTTTCAAAATCATTGGTTCCGAAGCTGTCTTCGCCAAAGTCTACATCATAGTAGAAGCCATTTTCAATGGGTGGGCCAAAGCCCAGCTTAGCGTTGGGGTAATGCTGAAGGACGGCTTCAGCGAGGATGTGCGCGGAGGAATGCCAGAAGGCATTTTTGCCGTCGTCTTCCCGCCATGTGAGGATGGCGACTTTGTCGCCATCGGCGAGGGGACGAGCCAGCTCGCGAATCTCGCCATTGACTTTGGCCGCAAGGGCATTGCGGGCAAGGCCGGAGCTGATGGATTCAGCTACCTGAAGGGCATTTACCCCTTCATCAAAACTTCTTACAGAGCCGTCTGGAAGTGAAATATGGATACTCATTATTTACGAATGTTCGATAGGTTGAGAATTCGAAGGCTCGAACCTCCTTTTTCAATTCGCAAAGCTAAATAGAATGAAAGAAGGAAAAAAGCTTTCCAATTCTTTTGATGAATAGAATATGCAGCTTAATTAATGGGGGTGTAGGGAAGCTGGATTTTGGAGAGAAATGCCAATCAAACCATAAAATAAGCGGTTTGACGTGCCCTTGTACGGAGAATGGATTCATAATGTTAACTTGCAATTTCCTCTCATGCCAACTGATGCCAACAGGCACGCGTTGTAAAACAAAATTTATTGAACCCAAAATCCACACTGCTTAGATGAAAACTCTACTTAAATTCTTTTTCGTTTTATTACTTTCTGCCACTTTCCTATCTGCCTCAGGGCAATCTTTTACTCTGCTGCTCAAGTCAGGAAATCGCGTTCCTACAGCGAATCTGGAAGCTTTTATAAGCCAGCCGGATGTTCAACCTGACGAAGTGGTCGATGGTAAGTTTTACCGTTTTATTCAGTTTTATGAGATGCCTTCGGATGCCAAAAAAGCGTCTCTGGCATTGATGGGCATCGAATTGTTGGAGTATGTACCACAAAATGCTTTTGTCGCATCTATCCCATCAAACCTGGATTTAAATCGTCTGAAGTTTCAGGGCATCCGGAGCATCAGCAGGATGCAAGCCACTGACAAAATACATGCAAGCGCCATAACTGGGCCTTATCCTGCCTGGGCCATGCAAGGCGGGGAGGTAAAAATCATTGTGAAATACCGCCAAAATATTTCGCCGACATTGGCAGCAGAGTTATTCGCTCCATGGAATAGCACCTCTTTTTTTACCTATGAACCCAATCAATTGAAAGGGATCGTGGTGGATCCTGCCATGGTTCGTGATGTGGCTTCTCTGCCTTTTGTGGCTTATGTAGAGTTGGTGCCGCCACCTGCCGAGCCTGAAAATAACAGAAGCCGCACAAGCACCCGATCTAATGTTTTGCTTACTTCCAATGGAGCAGGCAGAGCGTATGACGGACAAAGTGTCGGCGTTTCTATCAATGATTCGGGCATTATCGGGCCTCATATAGATTATGAAGGAAGGATAGCTACGGTAAATACAACTTCTGATAATGGAAACCACGGTGACCATGTTGCAGGTATAGTAGGCGGTGCCGGGAATTTAGATCCTTTGTTTAAAGGAGCAGCACCTGGAGTCGATTACCATGTATATAGCGGAGCGAGTGGTGCATTTAATGACTTCCCGCAAGCCTATACCAATAAACTTGTACGCCTTACCCAGACCTCTCTGGGAAATGGATGCAACGATGGATATACCTCAGCTGCTCAGATGATGGATCAGCAAATAAGTACGCATGCGGGCTTAAATCATATTTTTTCGGCTGGCAATTCCGGGCAATCTACTTGTGGCAGTTTGGGTACAGGCTGGCGCACAATTACCGGTGGTAATAAGTCAGGTAAGGGCCCTATAGCAGCCGGAAATATGACCATCCATGACGATATTTCTTCCTCTTCCAGCCGGGGGCCGGCCACGGATGGGCGCATCAAGCCAGATATTTGTGCTGTCGGAACGGATGTTACCTCTACCATCGACCCGAATGATTATGACACGTTTTCAGGCACATCGATGGCTGCTCCAGCTATTACTGGCCTCCTGGCCCAACTCTACCATGCCTACCGCAGCCTCAATGGCGGCGCCGATCCCGATGGAGGCCTCATGAAGGCCATTCTGCTCAATACCGCCGATGACTTCGGCGAGCAAGGTCCCGACTATACCTATGGCTGGGGCAAAGCCAATGGCCTGCGCGCTGTGCGCGTGCTGGAAGATGGCCGCTTTCTGGATAGTACCATCTCTCAGGGAGGTGCCAATACCCACACCATCAATATTCCCAGCGGCATCGCCAAAGCCAAGATCATGGTCTACTGGACGGATGTTCCTGGCAGCCTGATGGCTTCTCCTGCCCTGGTCAACAACCTGGACATCGGCCTGGTAGATCCCAGCTTTAACATATTGCAGCCCTGGCTGCTGGACCCGGGCCCCAATCCTACGGTAGCTTCCGTTCAGGTACCTGCCGGTGTCGGCACCGATACCCTCAACAATATGGAGCAGGTAGAGCTGGATAATCCCCTCAATGGAGCCTATACCCTGACCGTCGCAGGCACGAATGTGCCTATGGGACCTCAAAAATATTATGTAGTCATCGAATACATCCGTGATGTAATTGAAGTGACTTATCCGGTGGGTGGCGAGAGCCTCGCTCCCGGAGATAATGTCCGCACACGCTGGGATGCCCTGGGCAATACCGGCAGCTTTACAGTTTCATATACCCTTGACAATGGCATGAACTGGACCAATATAGGCACGGCCCCGGCGGCCCAGCGCTACCGTGACTGGATCGTCCCTAACAATGTGAGCGGTGCATGTCGTATCCGGGTGACCCGGGGCACCCAGGCTGATATCAGCGATGCCAATTTTTCCATTATTGAAGTCCCTACCAATCTGCGCGTCATCCAGGTTTGTCAGTCTTCGACAACCATAGAGTGGGACCCTGTGACAGGCGCGACCAGCTATGATGTGTTTTTGCTGGGGAACAAATATATGGACCTGCAAGGCAGTACTGCTTTGACTTCTTTTCAGATTATGGGCACCAATTTTATGCAGGAGCATTGGTTCTCAGTCAGAGCGACAGTGCCTTCGGGCATGACCGTAGGCCGTCGCGCCATAGCAATCAAATCTAATACAGGATTGTTGGGCTGTGCTGCCCAGCAGCCTGTCAGCAGTTTCAATACTGTGCCGCCTACACCTTGTGCAGGCACGACCGTCACCCTGAGTGACCAGTCTCAAAATGCCCCTTCCAATTGGCAGTGGATCATCACACCGGCTACACACAATTTTGTAAATGCCACAAATAGCACCTCTTCCAGCCCAGACGTGAGGTTTACCGCTTTAGGCACCTATACCATCACCCTCATCACCTCCAACTTCGCCGGAAGTGATACCCTGATCAAAACTGTGGATGTGCAATTTGATTCGCCCATAGCAGACTTTGACTTTGCCCGCGGCGGCCTGGACTACATTTTTATCGACAAATCTGTTGGCGCATTTTTCTATGACTGGAACTTTGGGGATGGCAATACAAGTAGCCTCCAGAATCCCGCCCATAGATACGCCAATAGCGGTACCTATACCGTCACTCTGACCGTCACCAACCCTTGCGGGCAGGTAAATGCCAGCAAGACCCTCAGCGTGTTTGGCACAGCCGTAGATGATCTGCTGACAGAGTGGGGCTTGCAGCTTTTGCCTAATCCCAACAATGGCAGATTTGTGCTGAAAGCCAAAAAGGCCCCAGCCTCCAACCTCTCTGTTGATGTATTCGACATGCAGGGACGTATCATTCGCCAAAAACAAATCCAGGCATCTGGCGGTTCTTTCCAACAGCAATTTGATTTGCGAAAAGAAGCCAAAGGCATTTATTTCCTTCGAATCAGCGATGGAGAGCGTGCTGCCAATATGAAAATTGTTGTCCGGTAGGAGGTTAATCTTTTGGATTTTGGGGAAGAGTTTCACTAAATTTAATGAAGCTTCTTCCCAAAAATCCACCAATCAGGATAAATCCTAAAACAAACCACCACCACGACCACTGCCCGTCAATTGGAGTATTGTCCCCGATCATCACAAAATTCGCCCAATAATAAGGATGTAACTGCCCGTTTGGTGCCCCAACAAGGTAAGTGACTCTTGCTGTTTGAAGAGCTGCTGCTTTAGAAGAGCCATTGTCTAACTCTTCATAGAAAGCCTCCATTAACGCTTGAGTTGCTTGTCCATCGGCCTTCCAAAGGCTGCTTACGATACTAGGGCAACCAGCAAACCGAAATGCCCTTGCAAGGCTATAGATTCCTTCTCCCTGCTCCAACTTACCATAGCCACTTTCGCATGCGGCTAACACCGTTAGCTGCGCATTCAACTTGAGGTTGTATAGCTCGTAGGCAAAAAGCGAACTTGCTTTTGCTGTGTCTTCTCCGGCAAAAAGGAATCTCGACCTCAAGGGTGAATATAGATTTGGTTCTCCATGCATCGCGAGGTGCAAGACTCGATAATCGGGTGCGTTTTGCAGAAATATTTGCTTATCAGCTTGTGGGCCCTTGAAAACTCTTCCACCCATTAACCTGGCAACAGCCTCTGCCTGCGGCTGATTATATGCTAAAAACAAATTACCTGTATAGGCAGGTGCAAAAGCCGCCATCTCATGTTTGTAAGCTTTAGGCTGATAAGGATTAGCCAGGAGTAAAGTTGCCGAGTAGGCATAACGCGTTTCTGCATCCCGAAAGAGGTAGGGTAAATTTCGAAATTGCCGCTCGGCATACCGATCATCAAGATCGATAATATCTACGGGAACCTGTAGCAGCAATTCAAATGGCAAATAGCTCAACTGCCCATCAGGTACAATGATCAAGTGCTCGACATCCTGACCTGACAACACAGGGGCTAACAACTGTTTGTAAATCGTATGGGCAGGCAACGTAAAGTTCTGTAATCCCTCCAGCCCCTTTTGAGGCTGCTGAAGGCTGCGTAGCAGCCCATCAAGTTGTTGGTCGAAGACAGTGTCATGTCTGATTTCATGTACCTGCATACCTTTTTTGCCTATAGCAAAAAGAAAGATCGTACTGTCCCCTTCAAAAAACTCTATCAACAACTGGCCTCGTTTAAGCTTACGCTGTACTTCCATGGCAGTTATGATCTTGTGCTCGTACTTCAATTGGTAATAATCTGTATACTGTTCTTCTAGTGCTTTCGTAAGCCTTCGAAATGCCTCCTCACTATCAAAGAGAATCTGCCGCCATTCGATCAATTGGGTACTGGTTACTTTTGAAGGTTTTCGTTCTGCTTCGAAAATTTTGTTTTGATAGAAGGCAATATCGACTTTAAGGTCGTGCTCTTTTTTAAGCAGACTATCGGGTAAACCTGCAGCCAGTTTGGCTCCTGTGTCCTGAAGAGACTGGAATAGAAGAGTGGCTTTGCTTTGCTCGCTAAAGTAGAAAGCTTTTTCCAAAAATACTGGATCACCTCTTTTTTTATACATCATTAGGCAGAAGTGGATAGCTCGTTCGTAAATAGGCCTAGACTTTTGGGAAAAAAAGAGTTTGGAGTCTTTGTTTTGTAGGCGGTCACGGGCTGAATCAATCAGAGAGTCAGCTGCAAGGTAACACCAGAATGCTGAATCGAGGTCAGATTGATCAATGTTTTGATGATAACGACCTATAAGGGCCTGGGCTTTAGCATCTAGAATTGGAACAGCTATAAGAGGGTAAGGAGAATTTTGAAAATAACAATATTCTAGGGCTTCTTTTGCATTTAGAAGGCATGTATCATATTTGTGAAGAATCAATTGGACCTTTAGAAGGTCATACATTGATTCAGCTAATCTTGGATGATCAGGTCTATTCTCAAAGTATTTACACCTCAATTGATGTGTTTCTTTTAATAAAATTTCTGCCTCAGCATAATTTCCTTGATTAATATTTAAATCTGAAAGTATCTGATACTTAAGTTGATACTTTTTTTTGCTTGAAACTTTCTCTAAGCTATCCAATATGGGAAGTAAGTGATTTAATTCTTCAAATTTATTTAGGTTTAAAAAGACATCAGCTAATTCATAATAAGCATTTCTAAGATAATCAGTCCTTTGATGTATATTAGGATAAGTGTTCTTCAATATTTCGATTGCTTCAGAAAGGTTCTCTTTAGCATTGCTAAAATCTTTTAATTCAGATTGAATAGCTCCTATATTAATTAAAACTATAGCTCTTTCTGCTTGTTTTTTTTCTTCTGGAAGAAGATCACAAGCTTCCAAAGTATTCATTGAAGAATAATTGCTTTTTAATGAATTATGAAAATCCCCCACTTTCTGATAACTTGTTCCAATACTTCGTAATACTTTATACATATTTTCACAATTCTTTGCTTTATCAATAGAAAAGCGAAGCTGAACATCCAGGTATATTTGTATCGCCTTTTCGTAATCAGCTACAATAAAATAATAGGAAGCAAGATTATTCAAAGAAAGGGTATAAAGCTGGGTTGCCTCACCTAAATACTGGTTGGCAATTGCATAGTTCTCATGGGAAATTTTCCTATACTTTTCATATTCTCCGCTTTTGTTATACAAAAGCATAAGGCCCAAATTAGCCCTGACCATATTTTCCCAGTTTTGGTCTTTAAAAAAGAATTCCTGAGCGGAGATTAAATAATATTCTGCTGAATCAAATCCATTTTCAAAATAAAAATTCAACCCTCGCTGATAAGCCTTTATTGCCTTATTTACCAGGATTGAATCTGAACCAGCTTCTTGCGCAACAAGATTTAATTTAAATAATAAAATTAAACTTAATAGGATAAAGTATTTTGTCATCATTATTTTGAAAATGTGTACAGCCGCTAATTCACATTTTAATGTTTTACCGCTTTTATGGAGATGGGTTCTCCTATATTTAACACATTAATATAATATATTCCAGGAGATAACTCATTCTCCAAAGGAATCCGTTCGCGATTCTTATCTCTGTCGAAAAATATTTTGTTCTGCCAAATTACTCTTCCATGAACGTCAAGTAATAAAACGGTCCCAATACAACTATCTGGCACTTTATATATAATTTCAACTCCGTTTTCTATAGGACTAATGATTTTAAACTCACTATTTTCTTCGTCCTGTAAGGATGGAGTTCCAATTCTTGGGTAATTAGATCCCTCCGAACAAATACGACCATCATATATTTTGGCAGATTTAACAACACTCCTCGTATTAATATCAACTATATCTACAAATATTCTACAGTATCCCAAATTTTTATGAACAAATGAAATACTTAAATATGAAAATTGTATGCCACTAGAGTAATTGGAAAAAAATGAGGTCTGGGCCGTTGTGTAAATACCTAAATTCTGAACATATAATTGTAAAACATTACCATTCAAATCTTGAACAGAAATTGACGCAAAAAATCGAAACCCTGAAATAGGAGTCTTGTAATAAATGTGGCAATTATTAAAATATGCAAGATTATGCCCATAAATGAACCATGGGCAGCCCCTGATTTCATCTAAAGGATCTGGATCAACGTCTTGAATAACCTGTAAATCTGCATCCGAATAAATTATGTCATTATCTTGAGCCGCTAAATATCCCCAGGATATAAAACAAATCAAAATCAACAAAAGTCCAGATTTCAGAAAATAATTTACCTCATTCATAATAATATTGATTAAAATTTAAAACCTATTTATCAAAATATCCTTTTACAATTTTAAGTAAGTGAACCTCTGTCAAATTTTCCTCCTAATGTTAGGATTATCAAAATTTTGTAAAAAAGAACAAGTAAAAACAAATAAGTAATATTTGATTTCACCTGTATTAGACGCAGCAAACATTCAACGATCAACAGTTGTCTAGATAAAAAAACAGAAAATTTCCCAACATAAGAACAAACAACTGACAATCAGCCAATTACATACATTTCAAAAATTAACCTTTTTCAAAAAAGATCACCACCTTCGTTTTATAACCATACATAGCTACCCTTTCCTAAAAGACTAGACTTTTAGTCTAACGATCCTCCACTTGCGGAGATTTCACCTTCACCCAGACGGAGCTAGGCATGGAATACAGCTATCTCAGAAGCCTTCAAAGGCTTGCAACTAGGGCTCACACCCAATCCCAACAAGGGCAAATTCAGCCTGAGTCTCTCAGGCGAAGTAGCGAAAAGCTACCAGCTTCACTTGTTGGATTTGCAAGGCAAAAAGCTTTTTGAAGAGGTCCTCCAGCCGCAAGGCCAGAGCTTTGTTAAAGCTTTTGACTTCAGCCATTTGGCTGCGGGCCTGTACTTCCTGCGCCTGAGCGATGGCGCAAGAGTCGGGACCCTGAAGCTTGTAGTAGAATAAAAAATAAGTTGATAAATAAAGGGCTTGTCAGGCTTTTGAAGCTTTGGCAAGCCCTTTTTTTGTTGCTTAGGGTTTGGTGGTTCAGATGGGTGGATTGTCGGTGTCAAATTTTTCCGATTCACACTGGAAGCCAGCCAGGGAGGAGGCGTAGCTGTAGGCACAGAGTTCGGATACTTCTGCGCTGAGAAGGGCGCATTGGAGAAGGAGGAGCATGAAAATGCTCAGGAGTTTTTTGGGAAATTTCATGATATTAGGGCTTGGGACTAATCAGTAGTTCCTAAAGGGTCTTGCTTCATTTAGAGAATCCAGCTTGGCTTTTATTTCATCTAAACCAGGAGTTTCAGGGTTACTATATTGAAAGTTTAAAAAACCAAAGTCTATGTGTCTTATTAAAAAGCGATAATCGGTATGGCTTGTAACATAATTTATCATGAATTGGGGTTTGCAGATGAAAACCTCTCCCATGATATCTGAAAAGTCTTCTGCTGCTGACCCAAAGGAAACCAAGATGACTTTCAGCAATCCAGAAAATACTTCTCTGTTTTCATGATTGCATATTTGCTGCTTGATTATTGGAAAAAGAGGGAAGAGTTCGTTTTCCACAAAGGAGCTTCTTTTTTTTCTTAAAGAGATTACTTCATTGGCTTGATAATTCCCAGCATTGAAAATTACAACATCTCTATAATCTTGGTCAATTTTGTGGAATTCTCGGAAGATGCGTTTGATTTCATAGCGCTCAAATGCGTTGGAATGAAGGTCTTTTACAAATTTTTTTTCTTCTTCGCTTAGATTCAATTGTTCTACTTGAAGGTTCATTTCTTGTAACTTCTGGTCAAAACCTTCTTCCATTTGAAGATCAAATACCAGTTCCTCGATAATCAGTGAGGGGATGGATTTTTGTATGAGATTTCTGTTTTTTGTTGCCAATCTGATGAAGAATTGATTTTGAGTAAGCCATAATCTTTCCAGAGAAATGGCTAAATCTGTAGCAGCTTTTCCATCAACTTTCGTCACGCAGGCTTCCAGAAATTGATATGCCCGGATGTCTTTCTGGTGGAGAATACAGATTTCAACCTTCTTTAACAATTTAGGGAGGCAATCCAGGTCGATTTTGTCCAAATCTTGCAATATGGTATCCGGGTTTTCAAGGATCAAGTCAAATGGGGGTAACTCATTTTTGCAATAAAGATAATACTGACCAAAGGCTGGAACAGATTTGTTATGGAGAGAGGCGGGCTGTGAATCAAGTGGCATATTGACTCCCTTTTGGCAAGAAGATGCAGACTTATTTTTATTAGGGTTATCTGCGCTTCCAAGGTTGAATAAGAGAATAAGAAGTGCGGTGAAGTTTAGGATGTTTTTCATGATTAAGGATATTGAAATTTGTTAGAGGAGTTATATTGATTGATTCTGGTGCTAAAATAGCCTCATCCAAACGAATGAGGCTATCATCTTTTTTATCTGCTAACAAACCATGAGTAAGCGTCGCTTCTAGATACTTTTGATGCTAATTTTTGGCTAGCGCCAACACTTTCAGTATTCCCACTCCCTCCAGATGCTTACGCATCATATCCCGCAAAAAAGGCAAAGCCTTTTCATCGTTAGCCTCCGCTCGAAGAGCCTCCTCCTCCGGCAAGGCCGGAGACTTCAGGCAGTGAGCTGCCGCTGCCCTGATCCTGGCCTCCGGCCAGAAATCTTGCAGATAGCGCAGTGACTGCGCCATCCGCCAGGCATTGGCACTCTGCCAATGGAGGAGAATTTCTGTATAGAAGATGACATCTTCCGGATAGCGTACTTCTGTGGGGAAGTGCACGAAGAGTTGGTAGAGCGCCTGATTGGCGGCCATTGGCTGTTCGTACCAGGCGTGAGGGCTGCCTTTTCCCTCCCGGAGAAAATTTCGGTAGGTGCGGTTGAGGGCTGGCCAGTCCCCTTCGGAAGCTAAAACATCCTGAGCAAGGCCTACTTCCCGGCTCTTTAATTCCAGGTCATTTTCGAAAGCGTAGCGCAGGCTGTCACTGGGAGGCTGGATATTCATCATACCCGCGCCTTCGAGTTGGGGCATTTGGCCCTGCTGATAGGCCTTGGCGAGGCGCGCTGGTTGCGGTTCATTTTGGATGATGGCTTCTTCTGAACAAGATGCAAGAAGCGAAAAGCCCATCAAAAGGAGGAGAATACGGTGGGGTAGATTTTTCATGATAATTAGGGGTTGGGGGTTCAGATCGGTGGATTGTCGGTGTCAAATTTCTCCGATTCACACTGGAAACCAGCCAGGGAGGAAGCATAGCTTCTGATGATGGTGCCTGTGGCACAGTTCACCAACTGGATGTTGCCTGCGCCCGATTTGCAATCGTACCAGGAACTGTAGCAGTAACCACCGGAGGCGAAGCTACAGGCACAGAGTTCGGATACTTCTGCGCTGAGAAGGGCGCATTGGAGAAGGAGGAGCATGAAAATGCTCAGGAGTTTTTTGGGGGATTTCATGATATTAGGGCTTGGGGGGTTACTAATTTCTAAAGGGTCTTACAGTGTTGAGGGAGTCTAATTTTGCTTTTAAGGTAGAGAAGTCTGAACTATCTAGATTTTGATGTTTGACGTTTGAAAAACCAAAATCTACACTTCTTATCAAAAAAGAATATTCTGTATGCTTAGTAATATATGCCAACATAAAATCAGGTCTACATGCATATATTTTGCCAAGGATGTTAGAAAGTTCTTCTTCTGCAGACCCAGAAGTACGAATCATTATTTCCATCAATCCATCAAAGATTTCATCATTTTTATGGTCACATATTTGTTCTTGGACCAATGGAAAAATAGGGATTAGCTGGTTTTCCATAAAGTCACTATCCTTTTTGCTCACTTTTTCATATTCGGGGATTCCAGTGATAGTTTCTCTTTCTTTATAGTATTTTTTAAAAACTTCCTGCATTTCTAAGTGTATTTCAAGAAACTCAGCAAAAGTTGCCTTAATTTTTGCTTCCTCGTTTATGCTTCCGCAAGAAAGAAATACGAAAAGCAAAATAGATAGTATCATTATGAGTGTTTTCATAATTGAAAAATTTGGAACGGTGGGATCTTCGTATAAGAGAATATTGTAAAGTTTTTTAGGGAGAATAATGATATTAGGAGAGGGTTAATCAAACTCTTTTTCAAATTCTTCAAAAGCCTTAGCATGGATTTCTTTTGCAAAGGTCTTCTCTTGTTGAGTCAAATCTAACTGTTCTAGTCTAAGGTCCAGGCCGTGGAGTGTTTGGTCAAAACCACCCATTACATGAAGATTTGCAACTAAATCATAAACTATAAGTGAGGGTATAGATCCAGATTCAAATTGTTTTGTTTTAGCCACTTGTTTCAAGAAGAAGGGATTTTGGGTAAGCCATAAAGTTCCGAGGGAATTAGAAAGAGTTGTTGAAAGACTAGCATCAAAGACATTACTGCAGGCTTCTAAAAACTGATATGCTTTAACGTTTTCGTTATGAAGGATTTCTTCCCTGGTTTTATTTAAAAGGGATTCTAGACATTCAACCTCTAAATCTTTTACATAATTGAGAACGGTATCTGGATCATTTAAGACAATTTGAAAAGGAGGGAAAAATCCCATGCAATCAGGTGAATTTTTTAAGAGGAAATGTTTTGTTTTATAGGATAGTTCTAGTGTTTTAACTTTTTCATAAGAGTCTTTGTTATAAAGGGAAACCGAAGATAGGTTCTGCAAAAAAAACTTTGTTAAACAAGTGTCCCCTTTTTCGTTAAGTTGGAAAAGCTTATCTGAATAGGCAGAGGGTTGGTCCTCCCACCAGGTAAGTAACACTTCAAAAAGTGCCTCAGATACGCTGCCATCTGAAACTTTGCATAAATTAGCTGCCATTATTACTGGATTTTCACCATTCGAATTCTCAATAGATTTTTTACTTAAATCATCACAATAGGTCAAAAAGCATTCAAGTGATATTTTTTCATATAATTCACTCAAATTGGCTGCCTGTTTGATGTTGATGTTTATTTCATCATTAGGGAGACAGTTTTTCTCACTCAAGGCAGAATAGTTCTTCTGATTAGAGTTGCATGAAAAGTAAATGCAAAAAGAAGCTACGATTGTTGAATAAATGATTTGTTTTAACATGGTTTGTGGGGTTATAAAACTGGGCACCCTAAATCTTATTTAAGAGCCCAGTTTCTCGGTTTTAAATTATTGTTGTCCTGAATTGATCTTCTTGAGAAGTTTTTCAAATAGGTATTGTACTTCTTCCTGGTAGAATAAACTATCTAAATAACTCCCCCCACCGATAGATTTTTGCTTAAATTTTAAAGACTGAATTTGGCCTTCAATATTTTTAATTTCTTTAAAATCATCGGGAGTAAAATAGCTACCCATATATTGAATTAAATCTTCCTTGACTGTTAAAAAACCAGGACTTTCTTCGGAATCACTTTCTTCAAGCTGATCAGTCAATTCCTTCATTTTGGCTATGTCAGAATCCTTAAACCTGATGCAACCATTTGTTGCTACCAATTCTGGGTTCTGTTTAGGCGTCCACTGACTATTGCTATAATTTTCTTGCCTGCCACCGTGTCCAAGAAATCCAAACCTCGATGTTGATGTATAAACAAATCCTGAATGAACATCTAAGTTTAAGGCATGATTTGGCCCATAAGATTTTCTATTACCTATTGTGCCAGAAAAATCAGACCATCCTTCAATTCTATAAGTACCTTTAGGAGTATCTCCATGAGTAATCGATTGATCTCTACCAGCAGTTCCTAAAACAAGGACTTTTGTTCTATATATTTCTTTTCCATTTCGGTCCCTAACTACTGCGATAGCATAACCATATTTTTCCCGATCCTTATATGCATGAATGGTAACATCCCAGTTTCCATCAGGATCAACCCTTAGGATAGGGCTGTTTTGAACAAAACCATATGGAGTATTTTGTCTATAAATTCCTGCAAAAGCATCCACCCCATTCCATCTCCCCAGCGTCGGATCATACATCCGCGCGCCATAATCCATCCATCCCAAGCCAAACTCCGTTTGGATCTCTTTGCCATTGTAGGTGTAGCGGTCCGCGGGACTGCTGACGGGCAGGCCGCCTTCGGCCATTGTCATCCCGAAGGGATAGTATGCCTGCTCTTGCAGGACTTCGGTTTCACCAGGGGTCCCTGGGTCTTTACGGAAGAGGATGCGTGTATTGCCGAGGTGGTCGGCGAGACGGTATTGCAGATCAAAATGCTGGGGGCCTGCTGCGTTGAAGACCACGCGACCTTCTTCATGCGAGAAGTGCAATAGCTCCGGGCCATTGCCGGCATCTTCGTACTGGAATCCTCCGATATAGTGGGTGGTGGTTACAGTACCATTATCATCTGCCTCTTTGCGGATTTTGCTGCCGTCAGCGAGGTAGAAGAAACGGATCTTGCGGCCGTTGCCCATGTCTACTTCGGTAGGTTTGTTGAGGATATTGTAAATGGCTGTCAAGCCCTTATTGGCATCGGCCACCATATTGCCGTTCGCATCATAGCTATATTCAATGGGTTGATCCACAGCGTTGTCGATGAAGTGAGCGATGCCTGCGGGCAGGTTATCCGGCCCCGCGTCTGCGACGCGGGTGAGCTGATTGCCAGCGTAGCTGTAGGTCAATTCGTCCAGGCGGCCAAACTGCGTCGCACTTGTCATCCCTTCGCGGGTCAACTCCTGCAAATTGCCGTTGCGATCGTAGCGATAGCTGCTGCTGTAGCGGTCCTGATTTGTCCAGCCATTGGTGTTTTCCATGGCAAACCAGGCATTTTGCAGGCGGTTGAGTTGATCGTATTCGAAAGCATAGGCTTTTGCTTCACAAGCACCAGGCGTTTGCCATTTCATGGCGGAGATATTGCCATTGTATTGCGCAAGCGCGGCTGCGTTAAGACTGAGTGGTTGTTGGTACCGCAACTCCATGGCAAAGAGGTCTTTGTTGGGCTCAAAAATATCGTCTAATTCTCCATTCAACTCAGCAGCCAGTCGATTGATTATGGCATCCATATCTGCCTGCCCCAAGCCTGATCGACGCAATTGCAAAGCCGCTTCCTGGCGGACTTTCGTCTCTGCTACCTGGTAATTGCCTTTATATACTTTGAGATTGTTCATCGAAATGTCCAGTTGGATTTGCTGAGTTGGGGTAGAATTTGCTGAAATAAAACTTTCCTTTGAAAGATTCGCTGGTTCTGTGAAGGAAGTTCCATTTTGGGCCGAAGTTATGTCAACTGTCTTCTCATTCGTTAGAGAAAGCCTGAATTCGCCGGTCCCGGTTGAGGATATGTTGGCCTCCAACTTTTTCATGTTAACAGAACCAATGATATTTTTAGGATTGGAAATACCGCTTCCCACATTGCCGCAGGTCTCTATTTCATTGATTTTGCTGAGCCAGCCTCTGATGTTGTATTCAAAGTCTACATTTTGAAGGAAGCTCATGCCTTGATTCTGGGAATGTAATCCCTTGGAAATAAGTTCTCCCAGCTCATTGTATTCACTTTTGGACAAAATCACCGGCCAGGGTGTCCAGCTTCCGCTGCCTTTATGCAAATCCTGAGCAATCTCAACGAGCCTGTCTCTGTGGTCATAGGTAAATTCCTTATAGACCTGAATGGTCTCGGAAGAAGTGCTATGACGATGGCTGGAGCGCGCCACCGTGCCGCTAAAGTTGTAGCTATAGGTAATGCGGTCTTCGCCATTCAGGCTATTCTCCGAAGCGGTCTGCAACTCCCGCCCCAGGGCGTCATAAAAAGTTACCGTCAGTAACCAGTCATTTGTTCCCAGCACGCGCTGCCTGACGGCAGTAGTTTTGCCTTTTACCAAAAGGGAGAGCTTACTGATCCCTCCAATGAGCGGGTCATTGACAAAAGTTTCATTGACATCTGATTGGCCATTTCTATTGATGTCATAAGAATCAAAATAGCTGACAGAAAGCAGTTCGCAGTTTTGGCTGATATCCGGGAAAGCCTGGTTGGTATAACCTTGCAGGTTTGCCACATTAATATTGCTTTCCTTCTCCCAAAGCGTTGTTTCAAGCTGCATCAGCGATTGAAGAGCGCTCCTCGAACGGCCCAGGCCATCGGTCCAGGTACCGTTAATCACAGGGCGGCCCAGCGCGTCGTATTTGGTGAAAAACCATTCATTATCAGCGCGTTGTTTACCGTCCTGCGTGAGGATAGGCTGGTCAATTTTGTTGTATACAATATAATTCCAGTCGCTGCCGGGCACGCGCTTTTCGACTACCCGATGCCGTGCATCGTAGCGGTATTGAAAGGCCTGCTGATCCAGCAGGTTTTGGCTAAGAAGCCCGTTGTTGGGGGCGACGACCAATTCGCGTGCGCCCTGGGGCTGGATGACAAAAGTGAGGTCCTGGCTGTTGGCGGCGTAGAGATAGTAGGTATAGGCGAAAGTCTGCATGTCGATTTGAGCTTTCTCCAAAATCAGGCGCCCTTGTTTGTCGGAGAATCGCTGCTTCAGGCTTCCGTTCTCATCCTGAGAACTGGTCACCCACAGCTCTCCTGGCCCCCAATACTGGGTCAGTTGGAAGCCTGCGCCTGCGCCATTGGGGAAAAAGATCACGCTGTCTGTGGCGGCATTGGGTCGCCAGGAAGTACGCAGGCTATGGCCCTGGCGGGTGCTTTTGCCGGTGGCATCTTTCTGTATCTGCCAGGCTGCGCCTGGCGCGCCCTGCTCAACGACTCGCCCAAGGGGCGATGCCTCAAAAACGGTTTCCCCAAAGGGAACTGCCAGATCGCCAATAGGCAAATGAGCCATGTCAAAATTATTGCCGGAGAAAAAAGCATTTCTCTGCTGCGCGACCTGGCTGGCATTCTGGCATTGACCCAGATTCTGGCCGCTCGTATAGGGCAGAAATTGCTTTTCAATCTGTCCTAAATGGTTATAGGTCTGTGCTGTGATCACATCTTTGCCATCAGGTGAAGCTTCCCACTGGACCGACTGCGCCGGTCTCCCCAGGCCATCGAAATATTCGATGGTTTCTGCCACTTCTGAGCGATTGTAAATCGCTTCGAAGGCAGTGGCCGTTTGGGTCGCTATGCGAGCTTCTCTTTTGATCATGTGATTTTCTGTCTTGGTGGGTATCGCCTGTCCAAAGGCTCCCTGGCTGCCCAGCAATAGCGCAAGCGCTGCCAGGCCTTTTATCTTGTTGATAAAGACTGTTTTCATTTTGGTTAAAAATTAGGGTTGGAACAAAATTGTTTCGGGTTTTGGGTTGTAACTCGGAACACGGAACCCGGAACCCGGAACCCGAAACTTTCTATTTCTTATAGTTATAATATAAGCCCTGACGGAAGTTTCCTTCCACATCAATGATGTATTTCAGGCGATTGAAGCTGTCATAGTCAAAGCGCTGGGCCTGGCCTTCGGGGCTTCCGATATGGGTGACCCGCTCTTTTGTGTCAAAGCTGTAGGTACTTTCAAAAAGCGCATCTGCTGGCATGAGACGTACTTCGTCTATGAGGCCTGTGCCATATATCTCCAGGCTTTGGTTCGCCTGGAGAGAGAAGCGAAATTCACGATATTGCCATCCGTTAGGGCCATTTTGAGGGCTGACAGAACTGGCCGTTTGGCTGATGGTGAATGTGCCATTCTTTCCCCAAAAGCTCAGGACAAAATCGCCACTTACACCCGCAGGAGCAGTCCATGTCAGTTTTTTTCCTGAAAGGTTGAAGCTGTTTTCTCCGGTAAAAGGGGTATTCATCCAGCCATTGCTGCTGCCGTTGGTATGAACGATGCGGAAGCCGCCCTCCTCATCCTCGCCTTCTTCTTCGAAGCTGCTAAAAGCGATCTCATCCGCCTGGGCATTCCCTACTTTTGCGAGAGGCAGGTAGCCGCCTTTATTCCAGATATAAGCGGTCGGATTGCCGCCGACCAATTGCTGCTCCAGCAGATTTCCCTGCTCTCCAAAGCGAAAGCGGGCCCTTTCCACATAGTCATTCACCAGGCCATCCTGGGTATAATCTGGAATAAGTTGCCAGTAAGTTTCAGCTGTGTTATTGTAATGCTCTCGCGGCACAAAGCTGCTTTCTGCAATGGGTGCATCGGTCTCCAACATCCAAACCGCATAGGGTTTGATGATGGATTTGTCCGGATCAGGACTGGCTGACCAATTGGCAAAAACAGTCACTCTGCCTGCTATAAGCGAAAGGCTATTCACATTCGGCCCTTCCCAGCTTTGCTCCTCCATGACGGTCTCCACCATATTTTTGGCGAGCATATCTGCGATGGTCAGTGAGCTGCCGCTTTCAACGACCACAAAAGGTTCATAATCAGCCACATATTTTTTCTTTAACACACTTAGCCTGCCTGTACTTTTCTCTTTGACAATGCGGGTAGGCAAAAAGTGAGAAGGATTGTCATAGCTAAAGCTGGTGGTTTGTGCGAAAGCAGCTCCTGAGATGGGATCGTACTGGGTGACTTGGGTTGAGGTGGGAAAAACCCATTCGGAGTTCATGTAAAATTTTTCGAAGAAAAATTCCTGATAACCCGGATCCAGGATGATATGCTTTTTTCGGTAGGTGCATACTGCACCGCCTATTTTGTAAGCGAGGCTTTCACCGAAGCTATTTTCCTCTTTTTGTACCAAATTTCCGTCAGCATCATAGATTGCCTTGCTCAGCAGCTGGCCACGCTTGTGGTCATTGCTGCCCGAAGGGGTAAAAGGGGGGATCATGACTGCCGGATCTGATCCGGTACGGAAGTGCATGACGGTTTTTCCGCCTTCTCCATTATTTCCCAGAATCTCTGTCACATAGGCATAGCCCACCGGACTTCCTTTGGTGTAATTGAGGTTGGTTTGGGTACTGCTGCTGCGCGCCCAGTGCAAACACTCCCGGGCGACATAAGGCATGCTTAGGCCGCTTTGAGATTGGAAGTTTTCAACTTCCAGTTCCCATACCTGATGCATGTAATGAGGCAGGGCAAGGATTTTCCCGGAAGAATTTTGGGGATTGGCGGGATCGGTATAGACATAGTTTTTGACCATGTCATTTGCCGCGTTGAGGCCATCGCCTGCTATCTGTTTTTTGAGGCGCATGCCGCCTAAAGGGTATATACCCGGAGAGCCATAGTCATGGCCTTCATATTCAAAGGCGACAAAGCCTCCTGTCGGATAGGTGATTTCTTCCAGCATACCTGCTACGGCATATTGAGGGTTGGGCTCTCTGTTTGCCCCTGCCCAGGTGCTGCCATTGAGCGTTTGGGTGGGTAACAAAGTGGTGTTATTCACACCATTATAATAGCCCCAATGGTCCATGGCAAAAGAGCCATAGGGTGGGATGGGCTGGCTGTTGTAGCGAAATTCAAAAGAAGGCATACCCTCCCCTGAAGCTGATGCTTCATAAAAAGAGTCCAGCCTCAGGCGTTTGTGAGGATTGGGCATCACTCCATTGGCCCACAAAAAAGTGGACAAACCCGAATGGCTTTGGAAGTAATCATGGGAAAAATGAAAGCTTTTCAGCTTCTGCCCATTTCGTTCCACCACGATAGAATCCAGGATGCGTGCGTTAGCGATGTCGAGGCGATTGCCATTGGAAAAAAAGCTGATATGCTCCCGCAAGGTATGTATGTCTGTGAGATACCTGATCTCGGTATTGACAATACTATGGCAGATAACGGGGCTTTTCACTGCACAATTTCCTGCGCCACTTGTCTGTGTAGCCAGTTGATAGTCTGTTTCCGAGCGGCTGATAGGATGAGTTATCTGGGCTGTGCCATAGTCAAAGGTAACCGTATCCTGCCTATCGGCGGAGACGATCCGGGAGAGGTACCAACTGCTGTTGTAGATGCTAAAGCTGCTGTTTCCTCCACAGACCGACTCAGCCTGGGTTGATTCTGCATCTTCAAAGAAGAAGACATTCCCATCGGGTGTGGTGACTTTGAACCATGCCAGCGAAGGGCTGGGGAGGGGATCAAACTCAATTTTCAGGCGATGAGCCGGCATGCCATGTACGCTACCATCGGGTGCGATGAAGAATTTGCCGGAAAAATTCAGGAAGTTATAGCTGAAAATGTCAGGCTGGGCATCGAAGGCGGCTTCGGCAAGGTCGCGCTTGCGCGCGTCTGAAGGATTCCATTGGAGAAAAGGATTGAGATCGGGGAAGGCGTCAGGGATGGAATCATCCATGGCCCAGTAGCCTACACCCGGACGTTCGTCCTCCTTGCCGCGCATGGTGCGCGAGATCACGCCTCCGGCATTGGCCGACCAGCCATCACCCACCCATGACGCAAAGGCGTCTACTTTGCAGCCTGAAGAGGCATAACTCAAAGAGATGGGGACAGCAAGGCTTTTGCCCTGGGCTGTGTGCAGGGGCAGGCTCAGGCTGAGCCCGCCGGTGTAATAATTGACGGGCAGCTCGCCGTATCGGGCGATAGATGCTGCCGTAGGCGAGGGAGGGATTACATCCGGCAGCAGGGGCGTTACGCTCCCTTCTTCCTGCCCATAGCTCCCCAAACAAAGGATCCCCAGCAGGGCTCCCAGAATGAAATGTTTGTTGATAAAAATCATAGCTTGGAAAAATTTAAAGTGATTTGATTTCGATCGTATTAGACGCAGACCTTTTCATCTCATCAACACTTTTCTCATTTTTTTCCTAAAAATTTCTTTACTTGAGGGTAACTCGCATCAGCCACGGAAAATTAACATCAGCCACCAGAGACCATTAACTCCCCAAAATTATTCTTATGGAGAATATTCAACTCCCCCATGGGAGAACAGTATCCAGCCTACTTTTTTTTGCTTCTTTTTTTATCTTTTTCTTTTTCCCCTCCCACCTCACAGCCCAGGTCACAATCAACGGAAAAGTGACAGATGTGAACACTTCCAGCCCTTTGGTTGGGGCCAGGATTATCATTTCGTCCCTTCAGATAGGGACCCAAAGCGATGAGCAAGGCGATTTTAGCCTGAAGGTTCCTCAAAACCCTCCTTTTGAATTGAGGGTAACCTATTTTGGTTATGATACCCTCGATATACCGGTGACAGACGCCAGCAGGCGCTTGCGGATCGAGCTAAGCAATGCAGAATTTTCTGTAGGGGAAGTGGAAATATCTGCCAGTGCCGCTGTGGAGCGCCAAAAACAGGCCGTTTTAACTATAGAATCCATGAGCTTGCATGCGATCAAGGAAACGCCTGCTTCCAACTTTTACGAAGGTCTGGGACACCTCAAGGGTGTTGATCTGACCTCGGCAAGCCTGGGCTTCAAGGTGATCAATACCAGGGGCTTCAACAGCACTTCTCCTGTGCGCTCCCTGCAGATCATAGATGGCGTAGACAACCAGTCGCCAGGCCTCAACTTTTCGCTGGGTAACTTCCTGGGAGCTTCTGAGCTGGATGTAGAGTCCGTGGACCTGATCGTGGGTGCGAGTTCCGCATTTTATGGGCCGAATGCTTTTAATGGCGTCATTAGCATGAACACGAAAAACCCTTTTATCCATAGAGGCTTATCGGCTATGGTAAAAGTGGGGGAAAGAAACCTGGCGGAAGGCGCCATTCGCTACGCGAAAGTATTTTCCAATAAAAACGGCAAAGACCGTTTTGCCTTCAAGCTGAATGTCTTCTATCTGCGTGCAGATGATTGGGAGGCGACCAGCTTCGATGAAGCTTATCGGGATACCGCGGCAGGAACGGGTTCTGACTATGTCGGAACCGATAATCCCGGCGGCTATGACGCCGTCAATCGCTATGGGGATGAGCGCTTCAATAAAGCGAAAGGATCTGAAATTATTACCAAGGCGGGCCTGGGGACCATTTATAGAACAGGCTATGAAGAAAAAGACCTGGTCAACTATGACACCCGCAATTTCAAATCATCTGTAGCGATGCATTACAAAGTGAGAGATGATGTGGAAATAATCGGTTCTTCCAGTTTTAGTACGGGAACTACTGTGTATCAGGGAGATAACAGATATAGTTTGAAAGACATCCGCTTTTTTCAACATAGGGTAGAGATTCAAAAACCCAACAAATTTTTCCTGAGAGCTTATGTGACACATGAGAATGCAGGCAATTCCTATGATGCTGTTTTCACAGCTTTTCGCCTGCAGGAGCAGCAAAAAAGTGACGGGAACTGGTTCAGAGATTACCGTACGGCTTATGAAAGTACACTCCGGATCCAGGACAGTGTGCGCAGGCTTGAAGGCTATCCTGCACTTCCTACGGCCCCTCCTTTCCGCTTTGATTTTGACAAAGCTGACAGCGTGATCGCCGCAAATAATTACCATCTGTCGCGATGGCATGACCGGGTAAGAACCCTGGCTGACAACCGCTACCTCGTGCCAGGCACGGCAGCTTTTGATACGGTTTTCAATGATATCATCTCCCGCCCTGTCAATGACAATGGGACAAGGTTTGTCGATCGCTCCGCCCTTTTCCATGTCCATGGGGAGTACAAATTCAAGCCCTCCTGGGCTGAGATAACTACCGGTGGAAATATCCGCCGCTACACGCCTGTCTCGGAAGGCACGATCTTCCTGGATACGGCAGATCGCAAAATCACCAATTTTGAATATGGTCTCTATGTGGGCATAGAGAAAAGGTTGATCAACAATACTCTGAGGCTCAACGGCACAATCCGAACGGACAAAAACCAGAATTTTAACCGTCTTTTTTCTCCTGCGGCTTCTGCTGTCTGGAATGTAAATGAAACCCACATCCTGCGGGCATCCACTTCATTTGCGGTGAGAAATCCGACTTTGGCGGATCAGTTTCTGTATTACAATGTGGGAAGGGCCATTTTGCTTGGAAATATAGAAGGCGTAAATGACCTCATTACCCTGGATTCATACGTTGATTACAGCAATACTTTTAACTTCGATACACTTGAATTTTTTGATGTGGCGCCTATTCAGCCCGAGAAAGTGCGCACTTTTGAAATAGGCTATCGTGGTAATTGGGGGCAGCATATATATGTGGACGCCAGCTATTATTATAGCCGCTATACTGACTTTATTGGGTACCAATTGGGACTGGATGTGAAATTTGCCGGTGTAAGTGGAGGCATTCCTACTTCCGTGCTGGGCTACCGTGTAGCTTCCAATGCAAAAGATGTGGTGACGACACAGGGCTTTTCTATAGGCGTAAATTATTTTTTCAAAAAAGGCATTACGTTCAATGGCAATTATTCCTGGAATGTATTGAATACCCAATCTGACGATCCCATTATTCCGGCTTTTAACACGCCTGAGCATAAATTTAATGTAGGATTAAGTGGCCGGGATGTTTCCATTGGAGATCTCAAACATGTCGGATTTAGTGTAAATTACAAATGGATTGAGGGATTTCTGTTTGAGGGTTCCCCTCAATTTACAGGCTTTATCAATACATACGACTTGCTGGATGTGCAGGTAAATCGCTATTTTTCAAGTATAAAATCTACTTTCAAGCTAGGCGCATCCAATGTACTGAACAACAAGGTTTTTCAGGTTTATGGTGGCCCGCGCATTGGCCGGATGGCTTATTTCTCCTGGTTATTTGAATTCGACAAAAAATAACCCCGAACTCAATTTTTACTAATTCAACATTTACTTAATCAACATTTACTTAATCAATTGCAATTATGAAGAAGCTTAACTTTTTAGTTCTCCTCTTTCTATTAGTGGGATTTGCGCTGAGCAGCACAGCTCAGATGCGCTATTCCGAGCAGGTATTTAGCGGTGTGACGGTCACGAAAGACACCTTTGGCGTCAATATCAGTATTTATCCCATCGTTTTGGGGCAGTCTGCGACTCCGCTTCCTGTACCTTTGACCATGCGTGTGTATGAACCTACGGGAGATACGGTTTCCAAAAGGCCGCTGATCATCCTGTTACATACAGGGACATATTTTGATCCGGGATTGAATGGAGGCGCATCAGGCACCTATGATGACAGCGTATTGGTAGAGATGGCAAAACGTTGGGCCAGGATGGGCTATGTGGTTGCCAGCATAAACAACCGCAAAGGTTGGAATCCGACTTCTGCGGACGCAGAGGTCAAACGTAAAACGGTTCTGCAAGCTACCTACCGCGCTATTCAGGATGCGCGAACAGCTGTACGCTTTTTTCGTATCACCGCTGCTGGTGCGGGCAATCCTTACCGCATCGATCCCGATAAAATCGTGATGGGCGGCGACGGAACAGGTGGATATATCACCTATGGTGTGGCTTATCTCAAGCGTTTTGAGCAGGTGAACCTCCTTAAATTTCAGGACTTCACAGATCCTATGAATCCCGTTCCTTATGTAGATACTGCTTTGATGGGCGATCCTTATGGGCTTCTTATGCGTCCGCTTAACCTTTCTAACCATGTAGGGGTTAGTTCTGATATTCAGATGGGCTTTGCCTTAGGTGGTGCATGCGGAGACTCCAGTTGGGTAGAGGCAGGTGATCCTCCATTTGCAGCTTTACAGACAATAGGGGATCGTCTTGCTCCCTATAAAGTGGATGACGTTACTGAGCCTATCAACAATGATGTGGTTATTCAAACTGCTTCCGGCGCTTATACCACCGTTGGAAACAGCAACCTACGTGGTAATAACAGTATTTGGGCAGGGATTCAATGGTCTGATCCTTACAACCAGGCTGCGGCCACCAAAAACGATGGAATTGATGGGCTTTTCCCACTGGACCCTCCCTTTACCCCTTGTGCCCGTCAGTGTACAACCTCTATTCCGAACGCTCCTATGGATACCTGTGAATATGATGGCGCGCCCTGGCAATGGTACAATGAGGCGATTTTTACTGCGGGCATTTACCCCTTTATCCCTCAATCCGCTGTATTCACAGCCGCAGAACTCATCTGCTCATATAATATGAGCAACCCCAATGACCCAGCCCGTTCCAAAACCTACATTGATACCATCGTCGGATTCCTCACCCCACGTATTGTCATTGCACTCGGTCTTCCCAACAATGTTGGTATCGAAGACCTGAAAGACCTTACCCAGTTGAAGGCTTATCCCAATCCTGCTTCCAGTATCCTGAAACTACAGGCAGGAGACGCTACGCCTATGCGCGGCGTGGAGGTGTTTGATGCTATGGGAAGACTGGTGTACCGCCAGGATGCTTTGCATACAAATCAGCTCACCATCACAAGAGAAGGCTGGACTTCAGGGCTCTATATGGTCAAGGTTCACTTTGACAAAGGCTCAGTTGTGCAGAAGGTGATATTTGAATAGGATCAATGATCCTGGTTTTAAAAAAGGTTTACTAAACTTTTAAAGTTTAGTAAACCTTTTTTGAAATCGATTTTTTTAAACCAACAACTGAAACAAATCCGGATCATCATTCACCAGTTGAAAGGGAAATCCTTTTTGTTCCAGCCTCTTCACCAGACCTTCCAAGTCTTCCTTTCTCTCCACCTCAATTCCCACCAAAGCCGGACCCGTATCGCGGTTGGTGCGCTTGGTATATTCAAAGCGCGTGATATCATCACGCGGCCCGAGCACTTCCGTCAGGAACTCACGCAGCGCGCCCGCGCGCTGGGGAAATCGCACGATAAAATAGTGCTTCAAGCCCTCATACAAGAGCGATCGCTCTTTGATTTCTTCTGTCCGTGTGATGTCATTGTTGCTGCCGCTGAGGACGCAGACTACATGCTTTCCCTGAATCTCTTCTTTAAACAAATGCAAGGCCGCTACTGACAAAGCGCCAGCCGGCTCTACGACGATGGCCTCTTCATTGTACAATTGCAAAATCGTGCTGCAAACCAAGCCTTCAGGAACGGTAATCACATCGTCCAGGACTTCTTTACAGATTTCGAATGTCCATTCGCCTACTTCCCGTACCGCTGCCCCATCCACAAATTTGTCCATCTCCCTGAGAGTCACGCGCTTACCAGCCTGTAAAGATTGCTGCATGGCAGCCGCGCCTGCGGGTTCTACCCCGATGATCCGGGTGTGGGGGGAGAGGTGTTTAAAATAGCTCCCCAGGCCAGAGGCCAGACCGCCTCCACCGATAGGCACAAAGACATAGTCAATGGGTCTGGAGCTTTGTTCCAAAATCTCCTTGCCGACCGTCGCCTGGCCCGCGATGATCGCGGGATCATCAAAAGGATGAATAAACAAAGCACCGCTTTGTGCCGCTTCCCTGACCGCTGCCGCATGCGCGTCATCAAAGGTGTCGCCTACCAATTCGATTTCAACGAATTGCTTCCCAAACAAAATGACCTTGTCGACCTTCTGTCGGGGCGTAGTGGCAGGCATAAAAATTTTGCCGTATACCTGCATTTTATGGCAGGAATAAGCTACGCCCTGGGCATGATTGCCTGCGCTGGCGCAGATCACCCCTTGCCGCCTGGCGGCATCGGCCTGGCTTTTCATCTTGTTGTATGCGCCGCGAATCTTATAAGATCGCACGATCTGCAGGTCTTCCCGCTTGAGCATCAGCTCACAGCCAAATAGCTGCGACAGATTCAGGTTTTCCTGAAGGGGCGTGGGTTGCAGGATGCACCGCAGGCGCTGATCCGCTTCCAACACCTGCTCCAGGGGCAATATCCCCTTTCCTTGCTCCAATCCAACCATCTGCTCATCTGCTAATCTACTCATCTGCTCATCTCTTAAGTCATCATATCAACGTCCATCTCCGCTCCCGCTGCTTCACCAGATCTTCATACTTTTTCTGAAGCATAAAACCGAAAGTATCCTCCCAGCGCATCACCGGTGTCTGGTCGTCTATCGAGTGGACCTGGGTGATCTCGGCGGCTGTGCCGGCCAGAAAAACGCCATCGGCGGCTTTCAATTCCTCTAGCGTGATTTTCTTTTCCACGATCTTGATTCTCAGCTCCTTACAAAGCTCCAATACCGTAGCCCGGGTAATACCCGGAAGGATATGCCCCGGAGCCGGGGTATACAGGACCTCGTTTTTTTCATAAAAAATATTGGCACCGGAAGCTTCTGCCACATAGCCGTCCATGTCCAGCATGACACCATCATCAAAGCCCTTGCGGCGGGCTTCATTGGTTGCCAGAATAGAGTTGACATAATGTCCACATACTTTGGCTTCTACATGAAAAGCCTGAGGATTGGGCCTTTGGTAAGAAGAGGTCATCAGTCGGGGAATCTTGTCTTTGAACAATTTCTCCCAGCGCCAGGCTGCCATAAACAGATGCGTTCGCTGAGAGCTGTTGAGGCTCATATTGGCCTCTGTATAGATCAGCGGGCGGATATAAGCGTCTGTTAACTCATTCCTTTTCAACAATTCATAACTCATCTCAACCAACTCCTGCACAGAATAGGAAACGGGAAGCTGCATCACTTCGGCAGAATGTAAAAGCCGTTCAAAGTGGGCTTCAGCCTTAAAAATAGAAACGCCTTTATGCGTTTCATAGGCGCGAATGCCTTCAAATACGCCATTGCCATAATGCAAACTCTGAGAGTAAAAATTGGCACCCGCATCAGCGGCCTTGAGGTATTTACCATCAAGCAAGCAAATCGTGTTCTGATTGTAATACATGGTTTTGTTAAAAAGTGGCTAAAAAAAAAGCCTTTCTCTGAGAGAAAGGCCGCTGTATTTTTAAGTAGATTTTTACTAGAAAAAGGGCCTTTCCCGCTTCGTGACGCTAATAATCACGACAGCAAGCAGCAGACCAAGAATGTTTATGTTAAAAGGATTCATGTTTGAATTGTAATTCTGCATGCATTTTCTGAATTATTTTCTATAAATCCTACTTTTTATTACATATCATTAGATTTATCATAAAATAATTAACAATTGTTTAGAAATATTTTGATTTTTATGTCATAAAGCTTTCATTTGGAAGCTGCTTTTCACAAAGCAACAGATAGTACAGATCATTTTCACTTAACATTTTTTCCCATGAGTTCTGAGTCTTTATATGTCGAAAGGCTGGAACGCGATGCATGTGGGATTGGCTTTATCGCTCAGATAAAAGGGCTAAAGTCACACCAGCTTATTCAGGATGCTTTGCAGATGCTCAGCCGATTGGAACATCGGGGGGCTTGCGGCGCTGATGCCCATACGGGTGATGGCGCTGGAATTTTGATGCAAATCCCTGACGACTTTTTCCGCTCAGTTTGCCCTTTTTTGCTTCCCGAGGCGGGAGCTTATGGGGTCGGTATGCTCTTCCTTTCCCAGGAAGAGCAAACCGCAGAAAGATGCTTGCGCATCCTCAGGTCTCTGGCCCGCCAGCAGCAACTCAAGTTGCTGGGATTCAGGGAAGTGCCATGCCTTCCCCTGCATATCGGCCAGACGGCAGCAGCTTCGCTGCCCCGGATCATGCAAATATTTTTGCAGCCGGAAAATCCTGCCTTCGACCTTGCGCTGGAGCGCAAACTGTACCTTTTCCGCAAAGCCTGCGAAAAAAGCATGTATGCCGAAGAGATTTCTTCGGATGACTTTTCCTTTTCCTCGCTTTCGGCACAGACCCTTGTGTATAAGGGGATGCTGACAACGGAGCAATTGGGCGCTTTTTTTCCTGATCTTCAGGATACCCGGATGCGCTCAGCCCTGGCATTGGTACATTCGCGCTTTTCAACCAATACCTTCCCACGCTGGCCACTGGCACAGCCCTTCAGCTTTCTCGCTCACAATGGCGAGATCAATACCATCCAGGGGAATGTCTATAAGTTGAAGTCCAAAGAGAATCAGCTCGCATCGGATATTTTTAGTCCGGAAGAGCTCGAATGGATAAAACCGATCGCCGATCCCAGCGGATCGGATTCTGCCAACCTTAACCGCATCGCGGAGTTTTTATACCTCGCCGGCAGGCCGCTGCCGCAAGTGATGATGATGCTCATCCCGGAAGCATGGCAGGGCAATCCGCTGATGCCCAAAGAAAAACGGGCATTTTACGAATACCATTCGGCATTGATGGAGCCATGGGATGGCCCGGCTGCCATCTGTTTTACAGATGGAAAAATCGTGGGTGCAACCCTCGATAGAAACGGCCTGCGCCCCTCGCGCTATTTCATCACCCAGGATGATCGCGTTATCCTTTCCTCAGAAGTCGATACGCTGGACCTGGACCCCGCGATGATACGCGAGCGTGGTCGGCTGGAGCCGGGCCGAATGTTTGTCGTGGATTTGCAGCAGGGACGCATCATCAGCGATGATGAAGTCAAGCAGCAGATTTGCCAGCAACAGCCCTACGGCCAATGGATAGCCCAACATAAAGTCCAATTAGACAAACTACATGAGGTTGACAAGGAGGTTATTTCTGCAAAGAGTGACCTCCTTTTGCATCAAAAAGCTTTTGGATATACAAGAGAAGATCTCAAGCTGATCCTTGCCCCCATGGCGACTACAGGCAAAGAACCGCTGGGTTCTATGGGAGCGGATACACCTCTGGCAGTGCTTTCATTTAACAGCCAGCATGTCTCCAGCTATTTCAAGCAGCTGTTTGCCCAGGTAAGCAATCCGCCTATCGATCCTTTGCGGGAAAAGATGGTGATGGCTTTGGAAAACCTGTTGGGTCCCTGCCTGAACATCCTTCAGGAAACACCCGAGCATTGTCGGCATATCTGCCTGCCTCATCCTGTGCTGGATAAAGCGGCTTTTCACAAAATCCGCCACCTACAAGATTCCTATTTCAAGCCTGGCGTCCTCTCCCTCTGCTTTTCAACGCAGGGAACCTTGCAGGAAGCGATCCACCGCCTGCTTACCAAAGCAGAAGAACTCATCCTGAGCGGTGTCAACATCCTGATCCTATCGGATCGGGGCATAGCTGAGGGTCAGCTTCCCATCCCTACCTTACTTGCAACGGGAGCCGTGCATCACCACCTGATCCAGTGCGGTCTTCGGGCTGAAACGAGCCTCATTGTAGATGGAGGTGATATATTGGAGACCCATCATTTTGCCTGCCTTCTTGGCTATGGTGCGGAAGGCATTTATCCCCGTCTGGCTTTTGGAAGCATGAAGGACCTTGTTGATCGTCAGCTGGTTAGCGGGGAGATGCAGGTAGAGGATTTGGAAAAAACCTATGTAAAAGCCATCAATTATGGTCTGCTGAAAATATTCTCCAAACTGGGAATCTCCACTTTGCAATCCTACCGGGCCGGGCAGGCTTTTGAAATACTGGGCCTGAATGATGAGGTCGTGGAACGTTGTTTCAAAGGCAGCATTTCCCGGATCGGAGGGCTGGATTTTGCAGGCCTTGAGCGGGAACTGCGAACCCGTCATGAGCTGGCTTTTGAGGAAAATGACTGGATGGAAGAATTGCCGGAAGGTGGTTTTTTTCAATGGAAACAAAAAGGAGAAGCACATGCTTTTAATCCCGAAACCATCCATTTGCTGCAATATGCTGCCCGACGCAATGATGCGAAGCTTTATAAAAAATATGCAGCCAAAATTAATGACGCCAGCAAAAAAGCCTTCACCCTGCGCGGACTCATGCAATTCCAGCAATTGCAGCCTTCTATTCCGCTTGCGGAAGTAGAAAGCAGGGAAAATATTTTCAAACGGTTCGCCACAGGCGCCATGTCTTTTGGGTCCATCTCCTACGAGGCGCATGCCGCGCTGGCTGTAGCCATGAACCGCATCGGCGGCAAGAGCAATAGCGGCGAAGGCGGCGAAGACGAAAGGCGTTATACGCCTTTGCCCAATGGCGACTCGGAGCGATCTGCGATCAAGCAAGTGGCCTCCGGCCGCTTTGGCGTCACCAGCTACTACCTCAGCCAGGCTGATGAGCTGCAAATCAAAATGGCGCAGGGCGCAAAACCCGGCGAAGGCGGCCAGCTTCCCGGCCACAAAGTGGACGAGTGGATCGGCAAAGTGCGTCATGCGACGCCCGGTGTAGGGTTGATCTCTCCACCTCCTCATCACGATATTTACTCCATTGAAGACCTTTCCCAATTGATCTTCGATCTCAAAAATGCCAATCCCCATGCTCGCATCAGCGTCAAACTCGTCGCCAAAGCAGGCGTCGGCACCATCGCCGCAGGCGTCGCCAAAGCGCATGCTGACCTGATATTGATATCAGGAGGAGCCGGAGGCACGGGCGCTTCGCCCATCAGCTCGATCCGCCATGCGGGTCTGCCCTGGGAGTTGGGCCTCGCGGAGGCACACCAGACCCTGGTAAAAAACAAACTCAGGAGTCGTGTCAGGCTCCAAACCGATGGGCAGCTTCGCACAGGTAGAGACCTGGCAATAGCAGCCCTGCTGGGCGCTGAGGAGTTTGGCATTGCCACCGCTGCACTGATCGTGGAGGGTTGTATCCTCATGCGCAAATGCCACCTCAACACCTGCCCCGTGGGCATCGCAACCCAGGACCAGGAGCTGCGAAAGCGATTTGAAGGAAAAGCCGAGCACCTCGTCAATTTCTTCACCTTCCTCGCAGAGGAGCTGCGGGGGATCATGGCCCAATTGGGCTTTCGTACGGTCGATGAGATGGTTGGACAAACACAGTTTTTGGCACTCCAGCC
Source organism: Bacteroidia bacterium (assembly GCA_030430205.1). GTDB lineage: Bacteria > Bacteroidota > Bacteroidia > J057 > J057 > JAUIGE01. Next base: position 100,165 of record JAUIGE010000018.1, read on the forward strand.
TGAATTTTCCCACTGGAAAATAGAGCAGCTCAAACTCGATCCGATTTTGTACAAAGCGCCAGATCAGGAATCTACAGGCCTTTTTAAGCAAATAGAACAGGATCATGGTCTGGAGCATGTGCTGGATCATCAATTGATACAAGCGGCAGCGGAGGTATTGGAAAAGGGGGAAGGCCATCTGGAGGCATTTTTTCGGATAAAAAATACGGACCGGAGCACGGGGGCCATGCTTTCCTATGAAATCTCCAAAAGATTTCAGCAAACGGGGCTACAAGCAGGAAGTCTTCATTTCAAATTTCAAGGCTCTGCCGGTCAAAGCTTTGGTGCATTTGGTGCGCCGGGCATCCGTCTGGAGCTGGAAGGAGAGGCCAATGACTATGTTGGCAAAGGTCTTTCCGGGAGCCAGTTGATCATATATCCGGCACCTACTCCTGGCTTTGTGCCGCATCAGCATGTGATTTTGGGAAATGTCGCCTTTTATGGCGCTACCTCAGGCGAAGCCTTTTTGTACGGTCGGGCGGGCGAACGCTTTTGCGTGCGCAATTCGGGGGTCACGGCAGTGGTTGAAGGCGTAGGCGATCACGCCTGTGAGTATATGACCGGGGGGCTGGTCCTGGTCCTGGGCCCCACAGGCCGCAATTTTGCGGCGGGGATGAGTGGAGGCGTAGCTTATGTCTACGACCCTGAGCAGCAGTTTTCTCAAAAACTGAACCGTGAATTGGTTGATCTCGAAGCCATCACTGAGGAGGATCGTGAAAAAATCAGGAGCCTGATCAAAAAACACCATCATTTTACCCAAAGCCAAACCGCTATCCAGATGCTCACGCATTGGGATGAGGCGGTCTTGTCTTTTGTAAAAGTGATGCCCCGCGAATACAAAGCAGCACTCCTGAAACGAGATCCGCAAAACGCAAAACACAAAACGAATTTTCATGGGAAAGCCAACGGGATTTAAAGAATACCAACGGGAAACACCGCCAGTGCGCCCGCCAGCGGAGCGAATCCAGGATTTCAGGGAAATCTACCTGAAATTTGGCAAACTGAAAACGCGGCAGCAGGCCGCCCGTTGCATGGATTGCGGCATCCCCTTTTGCCACCAGGCTTGCCCCTTGGGCAACGACATTCCCGACTTCAATGACGCGATCTATCGCGGAGATTGGGCCTATGCCTACAAGGTATTGGCTTCGACGAACAATTTTCCTGAATTCACAGGTCGCATTTGCCCAGCACCCTGTGAGGCTTCCTGTGTATTGAACATCAATCAGGACCCGGTTTCGATAGAGTTGATTGAAAAAAAGATCATCGAAGAAGCCTTTCAAAGAGGCCTTGTCAGGCCTCATCCTCCCAAAAGGCGCAGCGGCAAAAAGATTGCCGTGGTGGGTTCCGGCCCGGCCGGCATGGCCGCCGCCGCACAGCTCAACCAGGCAGGTCACTGGGTGACTGTCTTTGAGCGTGATGAGCAAATTGGAGGCCTCCTGCGATTGGGTATCCCTGATTTTAAACTCGAAAAACGGATCATTGATCGCCGTATTTCCCTGATGGAGCAGGAAGGCATTCGCTTCAAAACGGGCGTCAACGTCGGTTTTGACCTAAGCATGGCGGAGTTGGAAAATCAATTTGATGCAGTCCTGCTGTGCTGCGGCGCGCTTGCGCCCCGGGACCTGCCGATACCCGGCAGGGAGTTGGATGGCGTGGAGTACGCCATGGATTTTTTGACAGATCAAAACCGGCAGATTGCCGGTTTGGTAGAGAATCTGAATATCCATGCCTATGGCAAAGATGTGATCGTGATCGGCGGCGGCGATACGGGCGCCGACTGTGTCGGCACCGCCAACCGACAGGGAGCCCTGTCGGTCAGTCAATTGGCCTACCGGGACCAGCCTCCGCTGGAGCGCTCCGAGGACAATCCCTGGCCGGAATGGCCCATGGTCCTGCAAACGACTTCTTCCCATGAAGAAGGCTGCGAAAGGCAATGGGGCATCCTCACCAAGGCATTTTTGGCGGATGAAAAAGGCCACTTACGGGCCCTGAAAACAATAGAAGTGAATTGGGAGCAAAATGAAGCCGGGCAGAGAGGGAAAATGACAGAAATTCCCGGAACAGAAAAAGAAATGCCCTGCCAACTGGCCCTTCTGGCTGTAGGCTTTTTGCATACCGAACACACCGGTCCGGTAGATCAGCTTGGGCTTGAACTTAGCAGCAGAGGGCATGTAAAATGCACCCAATACCAGACAAGTCATGAAAAAGTCTTCGCCGCAGGCGATATGCGCAGAGGTCAATCTCTGGTTGTCTGGGCTATACACGAAGGGCGGCAAGCCGCCAGAGCCATAGACACCTTCCTGACAGGAAGTTCAAAATTGCCATCAAAAAACAGTTCCAAGCTGCAAGCATAAGCATCCTCTAATCTTCTCATTTTCTAATTCTCTAATTCTCTCATAATCTTTTATCCCACATCATGAGTGACAAAATTTTTGTATTTGATACCACCCTCCGAGATGGAGAACAGGTGCCAGGGTGTCAGCTCAACATGCATGAAAAAATCGAGTTGGCTTTAGCACTCGAAAGGCTCGGTGTTGACATCATTGAAGCTGGTTTTCCGATCTCCAGCCCTGGAGATTTTCAGTCTGTTTTGGCTGTTTCCAAGGCTGTAAAAGAATCAGTTGTTTGTGGCCTGACCCGGGCAGTCAAAAAAGACATTGATTGTGCTGCGGAGGCGCTGCAGCCAGCTCGCAGAAAACGCATCCACACAGGCATCGGGGCTTCTGATATGCATATCGAACATAAGTTTCGCTGTAGCCGGGAGGAAATCCTCGAAAGAGCTGCGGACGCCACGAAGTACGCCCGAAACTATGTAGACGATGTGGAGTTTTACTGCGAAGATGCAGGAAGAGCTGATCATGCGTTTCTGGCTCGCATGGTTGAGACAGTTATTGCAGCCGGTGCCACTGTTGTCAATATTCCAGATACAACGGGCTACTGTCTTCCTGAGCAATATGCGGCAATCATTAGCTACCTTATGAACAATGTGCCCAATATTGATAAGGCCATTTTATCTGTGCACTGTCACAATGACCTGGGGCTGGCTACCGCAAACTCTTTGGCGGGCCTTTACGCAGGAGCAAGACAATTGGAATGCACCATCAACGGTATTGGTGAACGCGCAGGGAATACTTCTATGGAAGAAGTTGTCATGGCCATCAGAAGCCATCGTCAGAGCCTGAATCTGCATACAGACATTCAAGTCAACCAGATTTATGGCATGAGCAAGATGGTTACCAGATTGATGAAAATGCCTGTTCAACCCAATAAAGCTATAGTAGGCAGAAATGCTTTTGCCCACTCCTCCGGTATTCATCAGGACGGTTTTCTCAAAAACCGCGAAAACTACGAAATCATCAACCCACATGATGTTGGGATTTCACAATCTCTGATTCTGCTCACGGCACGCTCGGGCAAGCATGCCCTAAAACATCGCTTGCAAAAGCTTGGATACATGCCTACACAGGAAGAGCTATTAGAAATCTATGACAGGTTTCTTGTCATGGCTGATGAGCAAAAAGAAATTTTTGATGACGATCTTAGAACCCTCATGGGAGAAGGAGCTGACTCATCAAATCAGGAAAGACAGCTGGAATTAGAAGAACTGACGGTTGTTTGTGGAAAAGGAAAACCCGCCACAGCCTCTGTTTCCATCAACCATAATGGGAAATCTTTCAAAGCTGAAACCACTGGCAACGGACCGGTAGATGCCACCATCAAAGCCATTGATGAAGTAATGAAATATGAAGTGAAATTGGAAGAATATCTGATTCAGGCTATCACTGAAGGCAGCGACGATCTGGGCAAAGCCCATATTCAGATCTCCATGGATGGTGCCTACTATTATGGTTTTGGGTCTGATACGGATACCATTCATGCTACTGCTAAGGCTTATTTGGATGCATTGAGTAAAGTATAAGAATAGAGAGGAGAGAACAGAGAATAGAGACAAATCCCGAATGGTCCCTCTTCTCTACTCTCTGCTCTCTCATCTAAACTATGAAAAACATATTCGACAAAATCTGGGATGCACACATCGTACAATCCGTCCAGGACGGACCAGATGTATTTTATATAGACCGCCACTTCATTCATGAAGTGACCAGCCCTCAGGCCTTTACAGGCCTGCGAGAGCGCGGTCTTCCGGTCTTTCGACCGAAGCAAACGATCGCCACCGCGGACCACAATGTCCCTACGGAGGATCAGGACAAACTCATCAAAGAAGCGCTTTCGCGCCTGCAGGTGGATACGCTGGTAAGCAATTGCAAAGAATTTGGTCTGGAGCTGTATGGGCTGGGCCATCCTTATCAGGGGATAGTGCATGTCATCGGGCCAGAGCTTGGCATCACACAACCGGGTATGACCATCGTCTGTGGCGACAGCCACACATCGACGCATGGTGCCTTTGGCTGTATCGCTTTTGGAATCGGTACCAGTGAAGTGGAGCAGGTACTTGCTACCCAATGCATTTTGCAGCAAAAAGCGCAGAGCATGCGCATCACCATTGATGGTGAATTAGGCAAAGGCGTTACCGCCAAAGACCTGATACTGTATGTGATCTCAAAATTGGGAACTGCTGGTGGCACAGGACATGTGGTGGAATATGCAGGTTCTGCTATTCGGTCATTATCCATGGAAGGTCGCATGACCGTCTGCAATATGAGCATCGAGATGGGTGCCCGGGGGGGGCTGATTGCCCCGGATCAAACCACCTTTGATTACATCAAAGGGCGTGAATTTGCGCCTCAGGGCGTCGACTGGGAAACCGCCGTGATGAAATGGAAGGAACTTCCTTCTGATCCCGGTGCCACTTTCGACAAGGAATACCACTTCGATGCAGCAGACATTGAGCCTATGATCACCTATGGTACCAACCCAGGCATGGGATTGGGCATTAGTCAACGTATCCCTCAAAAAGAGGATCTCGCTTCTGAGCGGGATGGCAGACAGCTGCAAAAGTCATTGGCCTATATGAACCTACAGGCAGGCCAGCCGATGTTGGGTCAGCAGATAGATTATGTCTTCATCGGCTCTTGTACCAATTCCCGGATAGAGGATTTGCGGGAAGTAGCTGCCTTTGTGAAAGGCAAGAAGAAAGCAGATCATGTACAGGTGCTGATCGTTCCGGGCTCTCAACAAGTGAGAGAGCAAAGCCAAAAAGAAGGTCTCGATAAGATTCTCGCAGAAGCAGGCTTCTTCCTTCGTGAACCCGGCTGTTCAGCCTGTTTGGGCATGAATGAGGACAAAGTTCCTCCGGGGAAGTATTGCGTTTCCACTTCAAATCGCAATTTCGAAGGGAGACAAGGACCAGGTTCCCGCACCTTTTTGGCGAGTCCGCTTACGGCTGCTGCGGCAGCTGTCGCAGGTAAGATTGTGGATGTAAGGGAATATTTGTAAAACAAAATATGACAATGAAAGCATTTACTACTATCCATAGCAGCGCAATTCCGTTGCCGATAGAAAATATAGATACAGATCAAATCATTCCCGCCCGTTTCCTCAAAGCGACTACGCGCGAAGGTTTTGGTGAAAACCTCTTTTGCGACTGGCGCTATCACAAAGATGGAAGCGAAAAAGCTGATTTTGTGCTGAATGATTTGACTTATTCAGGTGAGATTCTGGTTGCAGGAGCCAATTTTGGATGTGGGTCCAGCCGGGAGCATGCTGCCTGGGCGATAGGCGATTATGGCTTCCGGGTAGTTGTGTCCAGTTTTTTTGCAGATATTTTTAAGAATAATGCCTTGAACAATGGCATCCTGCCGGTTCAGGTTTCTGAGGATTTTTTGCAAAAGCTTTTTGCCAGCATTCAGCAAAATCCGGGAACGGAGATCACTGTTGATTTAGATAATCAGAAGATCAGTTTTGAAGGAGGGAAAGCCTCTTTTGACATTAATTCTTATAAGAAGATGTGTCTGCAAAAGGGGTATAGTGACCTGGATTTTTTGTTGAGTTTGAGGGAAAAGATTGGAGCTTTTGAAATGTGAGCCTTTGTGCGGTCAAATCACCAAAATTTAATTTTATGAAAAAATCATTCAATATAGCCGTACTGGCCGGGGACGGAATCGGCCCCGAAGTCATGCAGGAGGCGATCAAGGTGCTTCACGCTCTTGAAGAAAAAAGCGGCATTGCCTTCCATTTTAATGAGGCCCTGATCGGTGCCGCAGCCATAGACGCCACTGGCGACCCGCTCCCACCAGCTACGCTTGAGGCATGCCTGGAAGCTGACGCTGTCCTTTTCGGCGCTATTGGCGATCCCAAATACGACAATGCTCCTGACCTCAAGGTCAGGCCGGAGCAGGGCCTGCTGGGCCTCCGAAAGGCCCTGGGCCTCTATGCCAACCTCCGACCGGTGGTCTGCTACCCGGCACTGGTGCAGGCTTCTCCGCTGCGCGAAGAGATCGTCTCCGGTACGGATTTATTGATCATCCGGGAGCTGATCAGCGGTATTTACTTCGGGCAGCCTCGTGGCCGCAGCGAAGATGGCAATACCGCCTTTGATAGCTGTGTCTATCATCGGGATGAAATCGAGCGTATCGCTCATCTCGCCTTTGGCTATGCCAAAGGGCGCAGAGGCAAGCTGACGCTTGTCGACAAGGCCAATGTGCTGGCGACATCGCGGCTGTGGCGCGAGACGGTGACAGCCATGGCACCTTCTTATCCTGAAGTACAGTTTGAAACGCTTTTTGTCGACAATGCAGCGATGAAACTGATTCAGCAGCCAACGGCTTTTGATGTGGTACTTACGGGAAATTTGTTTGGCGATATCCTCTCTGATGAAGCTTCGGTAATAACCGGCTCCCTGGGTACCCTGGCTTCTGCTTCTGTAGGCATCGAGACATCGCTTTTTGAACCGGTGCACGGTTCGTATCCGCAGGCGGCCGGTCAAAACCGGGCCAATCCTATGGCGATGGTCCTTTCAGCAGCGATGCTGCTGGAGAGCCTGGGCCTAACTGCCGAAGCCGGGCATATACGTCAGGCTGTAGATGCCGCGATCCAGGCCCAGGTCATGACAGAAGACCTGATGCAGGGCAAGGCAAGTACCACAGAAGTGGGCGATTTCATCGCCCGATACATATCGGAACGGGCGATGACGAGCAATTTCTAACAGATTGTTAGTGATTCGCAATAAAGGTTGAAATAATTTCATCAATTATTACTTTTTGATTGATAATTTTAATAATTATATACTTAATTGCAGTTGTTTTAATAACAACTGCAATTTTTTTGCTATAAAAATCAACAAATCGTCAGAAAATGGATATTCCTATGCTGGTTGGAGATAGTCTTTCCACACTAAGAGAAATTCAAGAAGCTGTTCTTCACCTACAAGAACTCTCAAACTCTGCAGGTAATCAGGCAGAGCAAGGCATCTTCACAGCGAATAATGAATGGATGATGGTTTGTACAGCGCTGGTATTCATCATGCACCTGGGGTTTGCCTGCGTAGAATCGGGCTTCACACAGGCCAAAAACACAGTCAATATTTTATTTAAAAATACCCTGACGCCCGCCATAGGCCTGATCACTTATGCCCTTTTTGGATTTGCTTTGATGTATCCGGGATTTGCTGAGACAGCCTCTGGCTGGTTTGGATTTGGGGGCTGGGGATTGCATGCCGGTGAGACAGGCACAGGTATCCAATATGCTGATGGCAGGTATACATATTGGTCTGATTTTCTTTTCCAGGCTATGTTTGCCGCTACTGCTGCAACGATCGTATCGGGTGCGGTAGCTGAGCGTATCAAAATCAGTGCATATCTGATTTTTACTGTCTTTTTGGTGGGTTTTATTTACCCCCTGATCGGTTCCTGGAAATGGGGCGGTGGGGTACTTGATATGACTGAAAGCTGGACGTTTATTTCAGATGCCGGGCTTTCCTTTTATGATTTTGCAGGATCTACGCTCGTCCACTCGGTGGGGGGCTGGGCCGCCCTCGTTGGTATTGCGGTCCTCGGCCCGAGAATCGGCAAATACAAAAATGGCAAAGTCAATGATTTTCCGGGCTCATCTGTTCCTTTGTCCACGATAGGGGTATTTCTGCTTTGGTTGGGTTGGTTTGGGTTCAATGGCGGTTCTGTCCTCTCGGCTGATCCGGCAGCGACTTCGCTGGTGCTGGTCACAACATGCCTTTCAGCGGCGGCTGGCGCTTTGGCAGGTGTCACGACAGGCAGCCTGATGTTTAACCGCCTTGACCTCGGTATGGCTCTCAATGGTATCCTGGCGGGCCTGGTAGGCATCACTGCCGGCGCAGACCAGATGAGCTATATGGATGCAATCCTGATTGGCCTTATTTCAGGTGTACTGGTGGTCTTGTCGGCTGTTTTGCTTGACAAACTCAAGTTGGACGATTGTGTAGGGGCGGTTTCAGTACACCTTACATGCGGGATTTTTGGAACGCTGGCTGTAGGGATTTTTGGTGCGATGGCAAGCTGGGATCAGTTTCTGATCCAGTTGATAAGCGTACTTACGATTGGCGGAACTACTGTGGTCGCTTCATTTGTCGCATTGTATGCGCTGAAGTACACCATAGGCCTGCGGGTCACGCCTGAACATGAAGAAAACGGCATGGATAGCCATGAGCACGGCATCCGTGGATATACCATTGTTTATGACAGTTAGGGCCATCTGGCTCCTATATACCTGCTGAAAACCCAAAACAGCACTCCTCCTTTCAAATAAAATCGTTCTTTTTTCCAGGGATAAAAGAGAGGCTAAGCAATATGCTTGGTCTCTTTTTTAGCTTATATAGGGTATTATTACCCGATTATTGTCAATTTTGCAAAAAAAATTACCTCCCCCTAAAAAAATTGTCGCATTTTCAGCAAATCGGATTTCCCCAATCCCACTATATTTTTCTAAACAATCCCTTGCTTGCGTCGTTGAAAGAGGGCTTATTGATGAACAATACTTTTAAATAAATATGAAATCAAACGAAAAACCCTGGCCATTAAACCCCAATAACGGCAATAGCGCCAATGGAGTGAATGGCCTACACCTTTCGTCTCATGCCAGTGATCATGTCCATGATGAGATCGGAGATGATCATATTTCTACTTCTGTAGATACCCCCCTTCGTCCGGATGCATTTGAGTTAGATGATAAAACGAAGATATCCCTTATTGCAGATCATTTTGAGCAGATTATGCATATTTTGGGCTTGGATTTGACAGATGATAGCCTGCAAGGCACACCTCGTCGCGTAGCGAAGATGTATGTAAAGGAAATCTTCAGTGGGCTGAATCCTGAAAATAAACCCGATGTAAAAACCTTCGCTAATCATTACAACTACAAAGAAATGTTGGTGGAGAAGGACATTACCTTCTACTCTCAATGTGAGCACCATTTTGTGCCCATCATAGGCAAAGCCCATGTGGCTTATATTTCGAGTGGGAGAGTCGTTGGCCTCTCCAAACTCAATCGCATCGTGCAATATTATGCACGGCGCCCGCAGGTACAGGAGAGGATGACCCGACAGATAGCCGAGGAGTTGAAGAAGAGTTTGAAAACAGAAGATGTGGCTGTTATCCTTGCTGCAGACCATCTTTGTGTAGCATCCAGAGGGGTGCAGGACACGGGGAGCAGGACTATCACAGCAGACTACTGTGGCCGTTTTGAATCCAACCCCAAGATGAAAGAAGAATTTTTGAAATATCTGGAACTTTAATCGTTCCATTTCTCTAAAAAAACACCGGAGGCGTACTTGTCTTCGGTGTTTTTTTATATTTATACTAAAGATCGAAAATTTTTTCTTTGTCTGACTAAGCTGAAAGCTTATATTGCCGTAGATAGTTTGTTCATTATGAAACGGTTATTTTTCCTCATACTCATACTTACCCTGCCTCTGATTGCATTTTTTGAATGGGCTGCTTATAAGCGGGCTAATTTTCCTGCGGACTTTATCTATACCACTTCAGACAGTGTTGACCTGGATTATCATCGGCCCGAAGTTGTGGCTGACTATTTCCAGTCGGCAGCTGCAATAGAGCGCTTTGGACGCTACTGCTGGAAGGAGTATAAAGTAGATGTGCGCGCAGATGAACCGATGGAGTCTCCTGAGAAGGAGCTGGTGGCTTCATACCTGAAGCAGTTGGTTCACCTCAGGCAAACAGAGGCTCGCCTGAAACAGTCCTATTCACTCAAGCAGCAAGGACTCGATGCAGAAACCATTCAGCGCATGATAGAGAATGGCTGGGATAAAACGACCTATGAGGCACAAACATTTTTAGGGGATAAAAAGGTACTTGTGTTTGAAGATCAGGGTGAAGCTGTATTCAAGGTACAGCAACTCCTCAAAAAGAAAGGCTATGATCTGCCAGTAGATGGCTATTTTGAACGAAAAACCCTGGATGCTGTGAAAGAATTTCAGAGGAAAGAGGGTTTATTCCCTACGGGAAGAATTGGCGATTTGACAGTCAAAAGACTATTGAAATAGAAAAACCTATACCAAAACTCATTAACTTAACAATTGAAACCTGAGAGATATGGCGAAATCGAATCCAGCCGAAAGCAGTAACCCGCTAGCCCAGCTCAATAAACTGGATGCAATAAAGGAGATTATTTTTGGGGAAGAAAAACAAAATCTCGACCTCAAGTTGGGAGAATTGGAAGATAAGTTTACCAAAGATAATGACCTGATTCGCAAAGAAATACAAGCGCTCAATGAGTCCCTCAGCAAGCAAATTGAAGCTTTGCAGGCAAATATCATGCAGCAGATGCAGCAGCAGCAGGAGGCTGTAAAAGCAGAGGTCAGCCGCATTGATCATGAAAAGACCAATAGGGCTGACCTTGGAGATTTGCTGATTGCCATGGGCAATCAATTGAAGAAATAAAACAAGCCTTATGGCTTGAGTTTCAGATCATTCAGAATTCTCATGTTGGAGTGTATAACACTTTCACAGCTTTCCAACAATTCTTCATGACGATCCAGTTCGTCTTCATTACTCTCAATTTCAGTTTCAGCATCCAGGATCTGACTGTGTATTTCAGTCATTTGATCCTCAATTTTGCTGATTCGGACTTCAAGTTCATTGATTTTTCTCAGGTTTTGGTTAACAGAAGCCTGATCTTCTTCTTCTGTTTGGGCCTCTCCATCGGAGAGCTCTGCATTTTCAGAAAGGAGCATTTCTGTCTGACGACGGAGGCGGCTGCTTTCTTTGACAAGTTTTTCCAGCTCTAATTCGAGTCGGTAAATTTTTTGTCCCAAAATCAGGTTTTCATCTTCCACCATGGCCATCTCTGCCTGCACTCGAGCCATGAGGTTCTGTGCTTGTTTGCTTTCCTGTTCCAACTCTGCACGGGTCAGGTTATTCATTTCTTCATCAAATGCCAATAACCGCATACCGATCAATTCTTCTTCCTCCGATTTCAAGAGATTCTCAATGTCTTCTTCGGGGATGAGACTGTAATCATGAGACTTGGATTGTTGAGCAAAGGAGAAAGAAAAAAAAGTAAAGAGAAAGGAAAAGGAAATAAACTTAATGAGCTTCATAATAAATAGCTTTTAAGTAAAAAAAAGGTTGAGCAATATAATAAATGCTTGCCTCATTCTGAAACGTTGTTTTGCCAGATAAATTTTTTTTTGACATCAATCTCTTCCGATTCTTATTTATTTCGCATTTAAAAGGGAATTGTGCGCTAAACATTTTGCGAAATAGCTGACTTTTGCGAATTTCCTGCGCCAAGTAAGGCGCAACATTAATTACATAATTTATCTAAACATTCTACAATATGAATTTTCCTAATGATCTTTTTTATACAGCAGAACACGAATGGGTTCGCATAGAGGGCAATATAGCCACTGTAGGCATCACCGCCTTTGCACAGGACCAGTTGGGAGACATCGTTTATGTTGAAATCGAAACAGAAGGTGAAGAAATCGCCCAAAACGAAGTTTTTGGGACAGTGGAAGCTGTAAAAACAGTCTCTGATCTGTTTATGCCTTTGTCGGGAACCGTGGCTGAGTTTAACTCTAGCCTGGAAGATACGCCTGAACTCGTTAATTCAGATCCTTATGGAGACGGCTGGATGATCAAAATTGAGCTATCCAACCCTGACGAGAAGGCCGGGCTGCTCAGTGCCGACGCATACAAAGCAAGCCTGTCAGAAGCATAACTCTCTTTCTGGCTGCCGTTAGTGATCGACCCTTTTGTCAGCAAAGGGGTCGATTTCGTGTTTTTTCGGGCCAATTTTACTTTTTTTAAGGGAGTCTGATGGATAAAAGGAAAGTGATGAGAATGGTTAACTTTCTGATATTCAGTAGTATATATTTTTATGGACTCATGGTTTCCGCTTTTTTTGTGATTTGTTGAAGCATGGAGGGAAGTCTATTTTTGACGTAGATAATGTCGAGAATACTTTACTAACCTTAACCTTCACCTACCTTTTTGCGCTATGACTGCAAAAAACAAGAATCACAAAAATCCTTGCGCTTTTCGGGCTGTTATGCAGCAAGATTATGCAGCAAATGTCTACCGAAAGGTATTCCAGGTGCTTCATGATCCAGTCAAGTCTCATGATCTGGTAGGAGAAATAATCGAAGAAGCTTGTGAGCGTTTTACTACTTGTCCCCCAGCACGAGAACTCAAAGTCTACCTTTTTACCCTCGCGTACAACAAAAGTATCGAATACCAAAGAGCAACGCTTTGGCACTCGTATTAGCCGTGAAACTTCCACTACCCAACAGGGTTTTGTACCATTATCTGAATTCAATCTTAATAGCACCTTGCTGAAAACCAGAAACAAATTATCGGACGAAGAGTTGATCCATGCAATCACTCAGGAAGGGCGATCAGACCTTTTTGGACAGTTGTATGACCGCTACGCCAATAAGGTTTACCGCAAGTGTATCGGATTTTCCAAGGATCATGATATTGCTCAGGATATGGTTCAGGATATCTTCCTGAAAGTATTCTTCCAACTCCCCAAGTTTCAGGGAAAAAGCCGCTTTTCAACCTGGTTGTATACCATTTCCTATAACTTTTGTGTAGAATATTATCGCCGGAACAGTAAGCACAGTTTTGTTGATATAGAAAATCAACCTGATGCTATAGATGAGTCGGCAGACGAAAAAGAGCTGCTTAAGACCCGCACAGATAAACTGCAAAAGGCACTTGAGCATATAGCTCCTGAGGATCGGGCTATCCTGCTGATGAAATACCAGGACCAAATTCCAATCAAAGAAATCATGGATGGCCTGGATATCTCTGAAAGCGCCGTCAAAATGCGCCTTGCTCGTGCGCGTCAGCGCGCCAAGGAGGTCATAGACCAGATGGAGGACTAGGAAATTGATCCCATTTACCCCAAACTACCTCTCCGCATGAACGCCTTTGAACAAATAGAATCCAATGAAAATATTCCCGACCATGTGAAAGCAGAGATGCTTTCCAGTTTGGATACTTTTAAGTTGATCGCAGATGTGGTCGACTTATTTTTTGTAAAAAGCGGACAAGCCACGGCCCAACTTCTCTCCTCCCAAACCAACGAAAACACAGCCTTAGCGCCCGAAAAAAAACTTTCTACATAAGTTTTAAAGGGTTTCTTTTGCTTCATTAACCTTCAACTCAACCTACTTTATTCATGAATGAACTGGAGATATTGAATCAACTTGGAGAATTAGTTATTCCATTTGGCCTTTTTGTCCTGATTCTCATCATTGGCTGGATAGCGGCCAAACTCCTTACTTCTGTACTGCGGCGCATCCTCAAAAAACTAAAAATTGATCGCATAGCCGAGCCTCTGAATCGCACCGAGCTCCTTAGCAAGTACAAAATTCAGATCAAGCCTTCTGTGGTTCTGGCAAAATTTATCTTTTGGCTGATCATGCTTGTCACGTTGGTGGCGGCAGCCAATTATCTGCAACTCGACCAGATCTCTGCCCTGGTGATGCAGTTCATTGCATTCTTGCCGGAATTGCTCAAAGCCCTAACCATTCTTTTGGCAGGGATATATATAGCCAGTTTGATAAAAAATGTAGTTGGAAGTGCCTGCAAATCCTTCGGCATAAAATCCTGGAATGCGATCAGCAGCGTGGTATTTTCCCTGCTTTTGATCATCATTTTCATCACAACGCTGGAACAGCTCAATCTTGAAACAGCCCTTATCGCGGATATCGTCCGCATAGTGGTCGCTGGTGCCATGCTGGCATTTGCCATCGCCTATGGTATGGCTGCGAAAAATGTGCTGGCAAGCATCCTTTCGGGTTTTTATTCTAAAAACAAATACGCTCCCGGACAAGTGATCGAAGTGGATGGCATGAAAGGCACCATCATCGCGATGGACGGCATCAATTTCACTTTGGATATGGGTGAGAAAAAGGTCGTGCTGCCTCTTAACCGATTGGTGAATGAGGCTGTGGTGGTTTATTCGGGATAGTCCTTTTCCACTTATCCACATTTCTACACATTGTATCATTTTCTTTTTCACCCTACCTTCGCGGGAACAATACGGCCTACAATAAATCCTGAACATTATAAACCCGCAAATCCACCTACAACTTAACATGACCCATATCGCAAATCGTTGTGCTGACAACATCCGCATCCTTTCGGCAGCTATGGTAGAAGCTGCCAACTCCGGTCATCCCGGAGGCGCCATGGGCGGCGCTGATTTTATCAACATCCTGTACACCGAATTTTTGAACTTCGACCCCGACAATCCTCAATGGATTCATCGGGATCGTTTCTTTTTGGACCCCGGACACATGTCTGCCATGCTTTATTCACAGCTGCATCTATGTGGCTGGTTTGAGATGGATGAATTGCGCAATTTCCGCCGTTGGGGAAGCCCAACGCCAGGTCATCCCGAGAAGGATTTTGCCCGGGGCATCGAAAACACTTCTGGCCCCCTGGGCCAGGGGCACACCAATGCCGTAGGCGCTGCCATCGCAGAGCGCTTTCTGGTAGCTCGCTTTGGCGAGTGGATGGCACATAAAACTTATGCTTTTATCTCGGATGGCGGAATCCAGGAAGAGATAGCGCAGGGAGCAGGGCGGATTGCAGGCCACCTGGGCCTACACAATCTCATCATGTTTTATGATGCCAACGACATCCAGCTTTCTACTGAGGTAGATGAGGTGATGACAGAAGATACGGCGAAAAAATATGAAGCCTGGGGATGGGAAGTTGTGACCATAGACGGCAATGATGCCGATGCGATCCGTGGCGCTTTGCGCCAGGCGCAAACAAGTACCAGGCCTTTTCTGATCATTGGAAAGACGGTGATGGGAAAAGGAGCTGTGACAGCTGATGGAGAAAGTTTTGAAGGAAAAGTCTCAACCCACGGGCAACCATTGAGTGATGCTGGCGCTTCTTTGGAAGGCACCATCGCCAACCTGGGAGGAGATCCAGAGAATCCCTTCCAGGTGTTTCCTGAAGTGGCAGCTCACTATGGGCGGATCCTTGCAGCAAAGCGTGCCGAGATTGTGCGCCGTCAGCAGGTAGAGGCCCAATGGGCCTCCGGGAATCCCGCTCTCGCGGCCAAACTGGCAACCTTCTTCTCCGGCAAAGTGCCGGATATTGACTACGCTGCCATCGAACAGTCAGCCAATGGCTCGACACGCGATGCCTCCCGCAAAGTCCTCGGCATCTTTGCCGGGCAGGTTGAAAATATGATCGTCAGCTCTGCTGACCTGAGTAACAGTGATCGTACAGATGGCTTTTTGAAAAAAACCACTGCCTTCCAAAAGGGCGACTTCAGTGGCGGATTCCTGCAGGCAGGTGTTTCAGAGCTCACCATGGCAGCGATCTGCAATGGCATAGCCCTGCACGGAGGGGTAATCCCTGTATGTGGCACCTTCTTCGTTTTTTCAGATTATATGAAACCGGCTATCCGTCTTGCAGCGCTGATGGAGCTTCCTGTAAAATATGTCTGGACACATGATGCCTTCCGCGTTGGAGAGGATGGGCCAACCCACCAGCCGGTTGAGCATGAGGCGCAAATTCGCCTGATGGAAAAGTTGAAAACCCATAGTGGGAATAGCTCTTTTCTGGCTCTGCGTCCCGCAGATGTAAACGAAGCAACCGTTTGCTGGAAGCTGGCTCTCGAAAATACCAAGGGCCCGACGGGCCTGATTTTCTCGCGCCAGGGCATCAAAGACTTGCCCGCAGTAGCAGGGAAGAGCAGATATGAGGCTGCACTGGAGGCCGCCAAAGGCGGCTATATCGTCTCCGATGATGGCGGTACGCCTGATGTCGTCCTGGTAGCTAGTGGCTCAGAGGTTGCTACCCTGGAAGCTGGCGCAGCCCTGCTGCGCACAGGCCACGGACAGAAAGTCCGTGTGGTATCTGTCCCATCGGAAGGCCTCTTCCGTCAGCAGACAGCGGCCTATCAGGAATCTGTGATTCCGGCAGGATTGCCTTGCTTTGGTATGACCGCGGGCTTGCCCGTGACGCTGGAAGGCCTGGTAGGTCCCGGAGGAAAAGTCTATGGTCTGGACCATTTTGGCTACTCTGCCAGTTATAAAGTGCTGGATGAGAAGTTTGGTTTTACTGGAGAAAATGTCTGTAAGGAGGTGCTTCAGTACCTGGGCAGAGGCTAAGAGCGCCTGCTCACATTACCATAAGTCCATCTTTAATATGATACTGGCGGTCAGCTTTGGCCGCCAGTTCCTGATTGTGGGTCACAATGAGGAAGCCTACCCCTGTCTTTTGAGCCAGCTCAAAAATCAGGCGATACAGCTCCTGGCTGGTATGGGTGTCGAGGTTTCCGGTAGGTTCATCTGCCAAAATCAATTTGGGCTGGTTCATCAGCGCACGGGCGATGGAGACGCGCTGCTGCTCTCCACCGGAGAGCTGGCTGGGTTTGTGTGCGGCCCGGGCTGAAAGCCCGAGCTGATCGAGCAAGTCGTATGCGCGGGCGGTGCTCTCGCTTTTGCTCCTGCCTTGTATAAAGGCAGGGATACAGACATTTTCCAATGCCGTAAACTCCGGCAGCAAATGGTGAAACTGGAAGACGAATCCGAGGGAATCGTTGCGGAATTGCGCCTTTTGCGCCTCACTGAGTTTCAGGATGTCCCGATCCTGAAAGTAAATCTGCCCGCTATCTGGCAGGTCAAGGGTGCCAAGGATCTGCAAGAGCGTGCTCTTGCCAGCGCCCGATGAGCCCACCAGGGCTACAACTTCCCCTTCGTTCAACTCGACACTCACTCCCTTCAACACCTTCAGGGAGTTATAAGACTTAAATATATCAATGGCTTTCAGCATGGCGCAAACATACAAAAGATCGGCTATATTCAGAGACGATCTATGAAGCGCATGACTTTTTCGTAGATGGGATCTACGAAAAATAGGAAGCCAATTCCAAGCCCGGCAAATAAACCCAAAGGATGAGCGGTGGAAGCAGTAATGCCCAGCCCAATAAAGAGGGAACAAAGGAAAAAAGCCCATCCATATTTGTTCTTGCCTTTATGGCGGCTTCGTTCTACCCGATGCACCCGTGTGCGCTGTCGTGTATGCTGTTTCTGTCCGTTTTCCTGGTCGTAAAACTCGGCTGAGGACAAATCCTCAACTTCCTGATCGGAAATTTCTACTTCATTAATGTCAAAATTTTCAGAATCGGAAAAGCGAGAAGGCATATGTTTTTTTGTTAATAGGTAGCTCAAAAACGGACAATCTTACAAACGGCAAATAGAGGCACCATTAGCCAATTTTACGCTGTTTTGTTGGAGATATCAACTTCACAAAAGGAAGTTAAGTACAAAAATAGCTATTTTTTCCTTCCAAAAA
Organism: Bacteroidia bacterium; assembly: GCA_030430205.1. Classification (GTDB taxonomy): domain Bacteria; phylum Bacteroidota; class Bacteroidia; order J057; family J057; genus JAUIGE01. Next base: position 117,924 of record JAUIGE010000018.1, read on the forward strand.
AGGAAATTTACACGCTCATATATTCCTACCAATAGCCGAAACATTTTTCATTCAAAGACAATCATCGGCATACTTTTAGCTAATTACTAAGGAAAATGAGAAAGTAGCGTATGCATTTTTTTGACTTAAACGAAACTCAGGTACGGGACTTAAATTTGTTCAATCTCATCCTGGAAGCCCATGGATGGCATGACTCTGATGAGACGGAGAAGAGGATTTTGGCCGGCGAAAATCAGTGTCCCGAAGGGAAGCAGACAATTGTCCATGGGACAAGCTGTCTTGAAGCACAATTTCATGCTCCCCTAAATATGATTACCCTTCAAATCAAAGATATAATAGATCATGACCGGATTCGCTTTTACTTTTTTTATGATGAAAAGGTAGAGCGGATTTTGGAGTGGTTGGCTGCGGTCAGTGAAAGACTGAATATGGACAGCTATATCGAATGCCTCAAAGAGGTTTTTGGCAAATGCGAAATGATCCTCCTGGAACTGGCCAAAGATGAAATCTATGAGGTAAAGCCACCTGAAGAAACGGTGGGGAGTAGAGAGTAGAGAGTTGGCAGTTGGTAGTTGGCAGTTGGTAGTTAGCAGTTGGCAGGGGGTGATTTTGTATTTAAATTAAATTTTTTCAGTAAAATTTTGCAATCCTTAACCCTTGGTGTACATTTGCGCCCGGGTAAGGCTGTACGACCAGCTCCTTCTGAACTCCGCCAGGTCGGGAACGAAGCAACGGTATGAAGTCGAGCGGTGCGATATGGTTCTTACCCGCTTTTTTTTATTTCATTTTACATGACGATTCAAGCCGCACAAGATGCGCTTTTCCTTGCAAGATGCAACCAACTCGCCCGTCTAGGCGGTCGGCATGTTTTTCCCAATCCATGCGTAGGTTCTGTAATTGTACATGATGGTCACATCATCGGTGAAGGCTGGCACCAGCAAGTCGGTGGGCCACATGCTGAAGTGAATGCTGTCCACTCTGTGAAAGAGCGTACACTCCTTTCTCAAGCTACGCTTTATGTCAACCTGGAGCCTTGCAGCACACATGGCCGTACACCGCCCTGTGCAGATTTAATTTTGGAGTCGGGCATTCCCCGGGTGGTAATAGGCTGCATGGATCCCAATCCCCAGGTGGCTGGAAGGGGTATAAAAAAATTAAGAGAAGCAGGAGTTGAGGTGGTATTGGCAGAAGATCCCCAGCCTTTTATTGATCTGAATAAACGTTTTTTTGTGAATCAGTTGCTGAAGCGACCCTATATTTCGCTAAAGTGGGCACAGTCTGCCAATGGGCAGATAGCCAGCCATCATACAGATGGCCAGTTGAAAGCAGTCACCATCACGGGCTATGAAGCCCGCTGTCTCACCCACCGCCTGCGGGCGGAGCATCAGGCCATCCTCGTAGGCCGCAATACTGCGGCCATAGACGATCCCCTGCTCAACAACCGCCATTATTATGGCGGGCAACCCTTGAGGCTTGTCCTTGACAGGCATGGAAAATTGTCAGAGAGCCTGCGGCTGTTTCATTCTCCCCCAGACCCAGTCTGGCTTCTTACAGAAAATTCCCGGCAGGCGCTGCCGCCTCATGTGGAAGTGAAGATTTTTTCTCCCTGGCCGGACTCTCTGACTCTTTTATTTCAAAAGCTCTATCAGGAGTTGGGCGTTTGCAGTATTCTCGTAGAAGGGGGACAGGAAATTCACGAGCAGTGTCTCGCAGAGGAATTGTTTGATGAACTCTTTGTCTATCAGGGAAATACTGCCATTATGCAGGGTTATCCGGCTGCTCGGGTCCCAACTGGCCTTAGCTGGCCTCAGCCTCAATCTTTGGGAGCAGATCACCTCTGGCACTTTTCATTAACTCGATTTCATCCACTTATGCCAGATCGCGTTTCATGCTAATTATTGTAGAATTACAAAAAAATGTCTTTGCATTTTATCCAAATAATTTGCTTTATTGCGCTCACAGAAGTCATTTATTATAGAATATTTACATTATTTTCTTTTGCATCTCCCTTACCGTTTGACGCACAATATTTCCTAATATGTGCCCGTAAGGGAAAATAAAACATTAATCTTTTAGGAATGACAAAGCCATCAGGCTTTTGCTTAGTTATTCTTGTATAATCATGAAGAATTATTTCCCGTACCAATTTTGCATCAACCTAAAGATGGAAGCTGATCAGCTTTTGCTTCCTCGCTATATGCGTGATCTGGCAGAGCTGCCTGTGTATGACAACCAACGAGAGCTGGAAAGTTTTTTTTACAGCAATTTGAAAGATGCCTCGCTCATCTCTCAAAGTGAAGTGGAATATTTCCAATTCCTGGTTCATAATAGTTTAGCCTTTCATCTTCAGAAGCTTGATTTTGATTCCTTCCAGCAAGTGCTGGAGATGATCAGACACCGCATGCTTGCCCTGCGCAATACCCACGTAGAGATCAATGCCAAGGCCTGGGAAGGCTATATCAATTTCTTTGAAGTGGCTTTCCTCCGGGTGATGAGGCATGTTCCTCTGGAGCGTTTTGAGGATATGCTGGATGGCCTGAATTGGGAGATATACAAAGAAGGATTTGTTGCGCAGCTTTCCAGTCTGATCGGCTATGTCTATCTGCATGAAGACGATGATGAGCAGGCTGCCAAGTCCCGCTTATGGTTGCAAAAAGCGCTCTACGAGAGCAAGCCCGAGGCAAAGCTGGTGCTTTACCTGTTTCTGGGGCAGTATTTTCTGCGCAAGCGCGATGAGCAGACAGCCAACCAAATCGCTGATTTGGTGGAAAAACTGCGCCAGGAAGAAGTCAATCCTGAAGTGAAGGCCTTTTTTCGTGCAGCAGCTTTTCAGTTGGATGCGCAGGGCTTCGAGTTACAAACGACAGGGATGGATAATGGCCTCACCCCTGAAGAGTATGCCGTAGAGCAAATTGACAAATTACGGGTCAGGTATGAGAAATTTTCAGAAGTAAATAACCTGCCACCTTTTGTAAGGCATGAATTGGCAGCTATTGTCGCCCAGCATTATGGCGATCTGGCTGATCCGATAGAAGAGGAAAAGGTGAAAATTGCTATAGGGAAGCAGGCGATGAGCCTGATGGATGCTATAGTGGCGGATTTGGATGAAGAAAAATGGCCAGATCAGATGATGCGTTACCGCCTCATACGGGCCAAGACTGCCGGGCAGTCGGGTATCTCCCTGACAGAGAAGGAGTTGAAAGAAATTCTGCTCCACTATCGGAGAGGGTTGCATTATCCCAGCTTCCTGGAGGCGAGCCGCGTGTTTATGATTATCCTCGATATCAACGGTAATGGCCCCAAGGCGATGGACCTTTTTGCAGACATCTTCAAACAAGGTCACCGCAGGTTGGAGCAGGGCGGCTTTGCCCTGTTGCTGGGAGGACTGGAAGTCGGCAACGACATCCTGGGGCGTGAATCCCGCAAGGCCGGGGTCTCCTGGATCGTGCAGGAACTGAAGGCTTATTTTGAGCATATCAAAGAAGCGATAGACCTTATCCCGGATCATTTGGAGGATTTTGGCGAAGATGCCATCGAGCAATTTCGCAAGACTTTCACCCTCTTTGAACCCATTTCTCAATTCAATATTTTCACCTATTTCAGCTATCAGCTGGCCCAAATCAAGATGTTGAAAATTGGCGCGCTGCTTTCAAAAGACAAAATTTCGGAGCAGTTGGTCAATCGTCTACTGAATAATATTACCAGCGAAAATAGCCCCTTGAGCTTCATTACAGGGGAGTGGGATGAATTTAAAGATGTACCCAATGCTGTCAGAAACAAGACGCTGAATAAATGCATCAATATTTCCAAAGGAGACCTTCCGCTGGCAGCAGAGCATTTGGACTTTTCCTACCGCAATCTGCGCTCCTACATCACTTTCAAGGAAGTCAATCGTCTCGGTTTTTTCCTCGATATTACCCAAACCAACAACAAACAGTTGGAGCAGGGTATCCGCCTCATGTTTTTTGATCTCTATAAAGATGGAACCATTTTCGAAGTTGTCTTCGACATGCCCAAATTTTTGGTCAGACATGCCAAGTCTGGTTTTTATTCCTCCGATCTGGAAAAAGAACTCAACATCAAAGGCACTACAGCCAAGAAATACATCAAGATCATGGGGGAGATAGGCTTGATCAAGCAGGATAAAACGACAGGAAGGAAGCATTTTTACCGCCTAATCCGCGAAAATGTGATGAAGCGGCTGGGCCAGGATCAAACCACCCTGATTAGCCCGGATGCTTAAGATTTCCAGATGATAAGCTAAATCAAAAAATATATTTATTTAACTTTGCAGCCCTATTTTGGAGTTGAGTTAATCGTAATATTTTATGGCAGGACATAGTAAATGGGCCAATATAAAGCATAGAAAAGGGGCTCAGGATGCAAAGAGAGGGAAACTGTTTTCCCGTTTGGTAAAAGAGGTGATGGTCGCCGTGAAGGAAGGCGGAGCCGATCCTGACGCCAATCCACGCCTGCGGATGGCCATTAAAAATGCTTCCAAAGCATCTGTTCCCAAAGACAAAGTAACCAATGCTATCAGCAAAGGCTCGGGAGAGGATGGAACTTCATTTGATGAAGTCACCTACGAAGGCTATGCGCCACATGGTGTGGCTGTCTTTGTTGAATGCCTGACAGACAATACCAACCGTACGGTAGCCAATGTGCGCATGTACTTTAGCAAGTTTAATGGAAGCATGGGCAAAAATGGCTCTGTTTCTTTTATGTTTGAGCGAAAAGGAATCTTTAGGATTGCTGAAGAAAACATCAGCATGGATCTGGAGGAGTTTGCCCTGGAGCTGATGGATGGCGGGCTGGAAGAGTACGAAAGAGAAGAGGGCTTTTTCATCGCGACTTGTGCATTTGAGGATTTTGGCCTGCTGAACAGCAAGCTTGAGGAGTTGGAGGTAGAAGCCGAAAGTTCAAATATTGAGATGATTCCCACCACAACCAAAGCGCTCGAACTGGCTCAGGCAAGGTCGGTACTCAAAATGTTGGACAAGCTCGAAGACGATGACGATGTCCAAAACGTATTCCATAATATGGAAATGACTGATGAAATCGCCGCAGCTTTGGCGGAAGAGTAACATCAGTTTCGGGTTTCGGGTTCCGGGTTCCGGGTAATCCAAAACCTGAAAGCCGGAACTCAAAACCCGAAACAAAATATCTTATGTCCCAAAAAGCTTTTGACATCCTGGCAAAAAAGAACCAGGAAGCCCTGCTCGGTGGCGGTGAAGCCCGTATAGCCAAACAACATAAAAAAGGCAAACTGACCGCAAGGGAGCGCCTGGATTTGTTGCTGGACGAAGGCAGTTTTGAAGAAATCGGCAAATTGGTCACTCACCGCTCTGCGGAGTTTGGGCTGGATAAGCAAAAGTTTTTGGGCGACGGCGTCGTCACAGGCTATGGCAAAATCCAGGGGCGACTGGTCTATGTATTTAGCCAGGATTTCACGGTTTTTGGCGGCTCACTTTCTGAAACCCATGCAGAAAAAATCTGCAAAGTGATGGACCTGGCCATGCAAAATGGCGCGCCATTTATCGGCCTCAATGATTCGGGCGGTGCCCGGATCCAGGAAGGGGTCGTGTCTTTGGGAGGTTATGCCGATATATTTTATCGGAATGTGATGGCATCGGGCGTGATCCCGCAGATCTCTGCGATCATGGGCCCCTGCGCCGGAGGCGCAGTATACAGCCCCGCGATGACCGATTTCATCGCCATGGTGGAAGGGTCTTCCTATATGTTTGTCACAGGCCCCAACGTCGTCAAGACGGTAACGCACGAGGAAGTGACTTCCGAGGAACTGGGCGGAGCCATGACCCACGCCAGCAAAAGTGGCGTCACGCATTTGACCTATGCCAATGAAGTGGCATGCCTGGAAGGCATCAAGCGCCTGCTTTCATACCTCCCCCAAAATTGTGAAGATAACGCAGCGCGTATTCCCTCCACTCAGGGAAAGAGCGTGGTTAAGGAGCTCAATACGATCGTGCCCGAAAACCCCAACCAACCTTATGACATCAAAGATGTCATTGAGCTGGTTTGTGACAAGGCTTCCTTTTACGAAATTCACAAAGCATTTGCTGATAATATCGTGGTGGGTTTTGCCCGCCTCGATGGGCGATCCATCGGGATCGTAGCCAACCAGCCCGCCATTCTGGCGGGGGTCCTTGACATCAAGGCTTCCACCAAAGCTGCGCGCTTTGTGCGTTTTTGTGATGCTTTCAACATCCCATTGCTGGTATTTGAAGACGTGCCCGGCTTTTTGCCCGGAACCGATCAGGAATGGAACGCCATCATCACCAATGGAGCGAAGCTCCTCTACGCCTTTAGCGAAGCTACCGTGCCCCGGGTGACAGTCATCACCCGCAAAGCCTATGGCGGTGCCTATGATGTGATGAATTCCAAGCACATAGGTGCTGACATGAATTATGCATGGCCCACAGCAGAGATTGCTGTGATGGGACCAAAAGGAGCAGCGGAAATCATTTTCCGATCTGAGATCAAAAAATCAGATGATCCGGAAGCCAAATTGCAGGAAAAAGTGGACGAATACACAGAGATGTTTGCTCATCCCTATCGCGCTGCGGCCAGAGGTTTTATTGATGAAGTCATCATCCCCGAAAATACGCGCAAAAAGCTGATCTCTGCATTTGAAATGTTGGAAAATAAGGCTGCCAAACTACCACGCAAAAAACATGGAAATATTCCGCTTTAAGGGAAGTCTGATTTTGGGGAGGTGAAAAAAAGGATTAATCCGCCAATTCTACCTGAATACTTTTTCCCAAATTTTCACAAAGGGAAATCCCCTGTTGGGTAAGGGCGGCCAAAGAGTGGCTGTCATTGCTATCGCGGGCTTCCCTTTCCAATTCCTTGAAATAGAGATATGCCTCTTGATTGATCAGGTTTACAGAGGATTTGAATTTATGGGCCGCATCAGCCACTGTCTCCCAATTAATTTCCTCAAGCCCCTTTTTAAGCGATTTTGCAACTTCTACAGTTTGTGTATGCAGCATTTGCAATACCTGATATTTGAAATCAGGATCGTCTGTTGATAGGATATTTAGCTGGGTAAGGTCTAGTTTCACAAGAACATTATTCCATGGGGTGAATTGAGATGGAACCATTTTTATAGTATTTGTCTTTCCCTGAATTTTATTCGATTATCCAAAATAACGAATAAATAATTAATCTAAAAATGAAATTTTGGCTACAAAGCAGGAAGTCTAATTTTGCTTTTTGGGAAATGAAAAGTTAAAAAATCGTTAAAAAGGCAATATTTGTAACTTTTAATCCTGTCCGTTGTTAATCTAGGCCGTTACCTACATATTTTTAAAGCATCTGATAATATGGAAGCCGTTTCCCCACATTCTCTGACTTTTTGCGACGATCACTTTTCCTACAAGCGCATCCTCACGCAGGAAGTCGCCATTGGAGATACGCCTCTGGGCGGCCACAATCCCATCCGAATCCAGTCTATGACGACCACCGACACCATGGATACCCTGGGTACTGTGGAGGAGTCGCTGCGGTTGGTAGCTGCTGGTTGTGAGTATGTGCGCATCACCGCTCCAAGCAAAAAAGAAGCCGAGAACCTCGCCGCAATTAAAAAAGAGCTGCGCAAAAGAGGCTGTCATGTACCGCTGGTAGCGGACATTCACTACACCCCCAATGCCGCAGAAATCGCGGCGCGTATTGTAGAAAAAGTCCGCGTCAATCCCGGCAACTATGCCGACAAAAAACGCTTTCAGAATATAGAATATACCGATTCCAGCTACCAGGAAGAGATTGAGCGCATCCATGAGCGATTTTCTCCTTTGGTGAAAATCTGCAAAGAATACGGCACCGCCATGCGGATCGGCACCAACCATGGCTCGCTTTCAGACCGTATCATGAGTCGCTATGGCGACACGCCGGAGGGCATGGTAGAATCTGCCCTGGAGTTTGTGCGGATCTGTGAAGCACACAACTTCCACCAGCTTGTCATCTCGATGAAAGCCTCCAATCCGCAAGTCATGGTGCAGGCCTATCGCCTGCTGATGCAGGAGATGAAAAAGCGCGAGCGCGTTTATCCGCTTCACCTCGGTGTCACCGAGGCCGGCGAAGGAGAAGACGGACGTATCAAGTCCGCCCTTGGTATCAGCACTTTGCTGATGGATGGCATAGGCGATACCGTGCGGGTTTCCCTCACCGAAGAGTCAGAGCATGAGCTGCCTGTTGCGCGTTTTTTGATTAGGAATGTGGAGAGGGAGGCGGGAGGCGGGAGGCGAGAGCAGAGAGGCGAGAGCAGAGAGCAGAGAGCAGAGAGCAAAGGGGCGAGAGGCGGGATGGGGAGGAAATTGCCTTTTAATCCTTTTTCCTTTAAAAGGAGAGAGAGTGAGGCTGTGCTGAACCTGGGCGGGGAGCAGGTGCCGCGTGTTTTCTGCGACTTGTCGCAGGCGGAGGATACACCCGCTTCTCTCAAAGCCGTTGGCTATGATTATTCTCAGGTATTGGATAAATACAATTTTTCGGATATCGCTGCGGACTATGTTTTTCTGGGTGAAAAACTGCCGAGCTATGAGCTTCCCGGCGGATTGAATGCCGTTTTCACCTATGAAAAATGGAACCTTCTCAAAGATGATGGTCGTTTTTTCCCTTTTTATGATTCTTTGAAAAAATTGAAAGAGGCGGCCCGATTCAGCGAAAAGCTCAATTTCGTTCAGGTAGAAACAGCTGATATGGATCAGCTGATAGCTCAGAAAGCGGCATTGCCGGCCTGTGCATTTGTGCTGAAAGCGCATGGCGCGACACCCGCCTATGAATGGCGCGATATGATATATCGCCTCAGCCAGGCTGGCTTTTGCCAGCCGATGATATTGAAGATGCGCCTTCCGGCGGATTTTAGCTATTATGATGATAGCGATATGCCTGCGCATGTGCGCATGACGGAGGAAGCCAAAGCACAATTGTACCTAGCCTCAGCGGCTTCCAGCCTGCTGGTAGATGGCTTGGTAGATGGGCTGTGGCTTGAGCAATCAGATGAAGTGCAACTTCGCACTGCCTTCGGCATGCTGCAGCTTTCGCGTCTCCGTATCACCAAGACGGAGTACATTTCCTGCCCTTCCTGTGGACGGACTTTGTTTGACCTGCAGGAAACCACCGCGAAGATTCGCGCCCGTACCGAGCACCTCAAAGGTGTCAAAATCGGCATCATGGGCTGCATCGTCAATGGCCCCGGCGAGATGGCCGACGCTGATTTTGGCTATGTAGGTTCCGGTCCCGGAAAGATCACCCTATACAAAGGGCAGGAAGTCGTCAAGCGCTCCGTACCCGCAGCCAGGGCTGTGGATGAGTTGATCGAGCTCATCAAGCAGGACGGTCGTTGGGTGGAGAATGCCTAAATTCTTCCCGCTTTGCAGCATGCTGCATCTGTTTTACGTCATGAGAGCAAATGTCTATTTGCTTATATGCGTCCTTATTTTTTCATACTCATATTGTTGTTCCTGCTTTCTGCCTGTGAGAGGGAAAATCCTTCTTTGGTAGAAACATATTTGTCGAAACCCTATGTTCTGGGCACCTATGAAGCCGGGGCTGTGAGCCTGGATTGGAGCATCGTATCGGAGGAATTAATGGAGGGAGGAAGAAACCGGAGGCAAATCGCAGTAGAGCGCTATGTGCTAGAAATGAGTGAAAATAGCCCGGAAAGCCTCACGGACTTTCAGACACTAAGCCCTTCCACGGTCTTTTATCTGGTAGAAGAACTGACCAATGGACAGGCCTATTATTTTGCCATACGAGCCGAGGGCGAAGGGAAGAGCATACGCTCCAATGTCATCATGCTGATTCCTCGCCCGCTGCCGCAGCAGCAGGGGTTGGTGGTTTCAGATTCTTTGACAAAAGAAGCCACGGTCAGCCTGGATGCCAATTTTTATGGCTCCTTCCTGGGGTGGATCAGTAATGGCCCTTTTACATCTTTTCCTTCTGTCAACACGGCCTTGCTGGATAGCCTGAATGGCCTGGGAACGACCTCTCTTAGCTGGTCGCCCTATCATGATAAATTGATGTATGCCATCGGAAAGAAGAATAGCAGCGGGGATAAAAGGGGCCAATTGGGCCTTTATTCTCCTTCGGAAAACAAATTTCTTCAACTCACAGATTTTGAGCCCTATTACGATCACCAGCCTGTATGGTCGCCTGATGGCGAATGGATAGCCTACCTTTCTGACGAAAAAGCGGGAAATGAATACCATATCTGGAAGATCAAAGCCGATGCTTCGGGCAAGCAAAATCTGACTGAGGATCAGGGAGATTTGAGTGAGTTGGTGAATAAATCGCATCGCTCCCCCAGCCAGCTGGTGTTTTCGCCGCAGGCAGATACGCTCGCTTTCGAGCGGCAAAAGCCGCTGGGCGATGGCTATGTATATAGCCTCTATGAGGTCTCCGCCTATGGCGGTGGGCATAGCATCCTGCACGATTCTCCGTGGAATGACCGCAAGCCTGCTTACTCTCCCTCAGGCGAGCAAATCGCCTTTTTCAGCGATCGCTCAGGCCAGCCAGAAGTCTGGGTACTGGACCGTAAAACCTCAAAGCTGATGCAGCTTAGCGGTGGGAAAGAGATGCCAACGCCCATACTGGGGCGGGGACTGAGGTGGTCTCCTGATGGGCAGCAACTGCTGTATATCTACCTCAGCGGAGCTGAGGAGAAAGCTATTTTGATCAGCCTGTGAGGAAATTACATATTCCCATGCCTATCCAGGAAAAAGGTCAAGGCACCAATCACAAATAAGTAACTGTCTTTGAAGCCGGGGGAACCCCTTTGGTCTCCGGGATTGAAGCGTCCGGTAGGGTTGGAAAGCTGGGCTGCGATGTCATTTTGTGCTTCGGCAAACTGAGTGAAGTCGGGATAAACCGTGCTGACATCATCCAGATAATCTGTAAGGCTAAGCCTGTAGCCAAAATCCAGGCTGATAGCCAGGTTATTGGTAAAGCGATGGCTGACGCCAAAACCCGCTGGGAAGGCCAGTTGAAGCAAGGAATAGGGCTCTGGGTAATCGCCTTGCAGGTATTGTCCTTCTGTACCCAGGGGTTGTAGGTACACCCATTCTCCCTGGTGGTATGCCTGTGGATTGAAGGCGAAAACCGAAACGCCTCCAAATACATAAGGGGTGAAATGGGCTTTATTTCGCCAGGAAAGTCCAAAATGTTTATCCGGATTTAATTCATAATAAAGCATTCCACTCAACTCGGTGATGCGGGTTCTGAAGTGGAGGTCGCGTCGGCCAATCCCCGGGCGGCTCGCCAGTGAATCTGCCGCACTCAGCATGGCGTGGGTCAATCCTATGCGCAGGCTTAGAGAAGGGGTAAAGTATTGGCCATAGGAAAAATAAACAGCCTCATTGACATTCAGATTATGGTAATAACCTGAGAGGTCTCCATAATAATAACTGGCTCCGCCGCCTACGGAAAAAGAGAATCCTTTTTGGCCAAAAGTAAGACCGGTAGTAAGGAGGAGAAAGCTGAGGAGTAGCAAACTGTTTCGCATGTTACAAGGGGTTTCTAACTGTGTTGGTGTTTTGTCAGAGCAAAAATGCCATTGTGTCACTGTTTTTTGAAAAAAATCAGCAAAATCTGCCACAATGACACAAAAATTCAACTGGCACAAGGCTTGAAATGGTGTGGGTACAAACGAACTAACAATCAAAACTCAAAAAACAATAACCATGAAAAGTATGTATCCCACACATCGCGCAAATCAAAGTCTCAACAAGTGGATGGAAAATTTCTTCAATTCCGACTTGAATTATACCATGGGAGCTGATAATACAAATACCGTACCTAAGGTAAATGTGCATGAATACAGCGACCGCTTTGAGCTGGAGCTTTCCGCTCCCGGCTATGAGAAAGACGCTTTCTCTGTCAAGCTCGACAATAACCGCCTGACTGTCTCAGGCAAAGTCGAAAAGGAAAGCAAGGAAGATGGGCAGGTTCGCAGAAGAGAATTCTTCAGTCGTTCATTTGAGCGCAGCTTCATCCTCCCCAGGACCATCGAAGTCGATGGCATCGACGCCACCTACACCAACGGTATCCTGCGCCTTGCGCTGCCCAAGAAAGAAGAAGCGAAGGAGCTTCCGCCCCGCCAAATCGCAATCGGATAACACGAAACCCGGAACTCAAAACCCGGAACAATTCTTAAAATATAGTTTAGGTTGAGGGTAATAAGTGCAAAAGTCGCCAGAGAGAATCTCTCTTGGCGGCTTTTGTCTTTTGGAATGTTTCGGGTTTCGAGTTCTGGGTTTCGGGTACCTAAATCCTCCAAACCCGAAACCCGAAACCCGAAACCCGAAACCCGAAACCCGAAACCCGAAACCCGAAACCCGAAACCCGAAACCCGAAACTTCTTCATCCCTTATCGGCCTTGCGGATAATCAGCTTCTCAGCATGCTTGGCAGCGATATGGTCAAAAAAGGAGCGGATGGCATCGTATTCCTCGGGTTGAAAGACCGTTTTATTGATTTCTATTTTGCTCAGAATCTGGATGTGCTTGCCTTGTATCACCATGGTTTGATAGCTAAATGAACCCGCATCACGTGGCAGCACCACGCGGATATCTTCCGGTACAACCTCAAACTGAAACCCATCCGGAATCGTCAGGACCAATAAAAATTGCTCCATGATGGGCACACCAAAATCTACAGGATATTTTCTTTCGCCCAGACCAAAAGGATTCAATTCATAGCCCTCTGACAAGAGGGGAGAAAGCAGGACCATCTCATCGGTCATGGTGACGAAATCAGAGGTGTTTATTTCTGCCCTGGTGGCCACGGGCTCGCCGACCAGGTACTGGTCTGTGACAGAAAAGACTCCCAGTTCAGCATCGCCGAACTCGGCGATCATTTCATCCTTGAAAAAACCCTCCACTTGCTGGTCATATCCGGCGAGCAGGCTGCGGGTGCGAGCCGCACTGTAGCCTTTGTCCAAATGCCGTATTTTTCCATTCAAGCGACCTTCTTCATCCATGATAAATCGGGCGTAAGTGCGTCTATACTTCGCGTGACGCGCACGCAGCGGAAGCCAAAGCGCTCGCTTATCGCCTATCCGAAATCCCTGGCCTCCCACCACATTAAAAGGCAGCATGCCCATGGGCACAAAATCCTGGCTCGCATCCATAAAAATGCGTTCCCCTTTGAAATCTACCTGCACGATGACGTGGTTGAACTGCTCCAGCATGGGAAACAGTTCGCTTACCTCCCCATGCTCACGGGTACTTACCAGCACGGGGGAAGCCTTGAATCCTTCGGATTGAAGCATGGCTGTCAACAGCAGGTTTATTTCGGCGCTGTTCCCTGTTTTTTGTTCATAGACTTCAGGCAAGTCATTTTTTACAAAAATGCCATAGGTGCCGTTCCAGCGGATTCGCTCATGCACCTTTGCAAAGATGGCCTCCATGCGGAGGCGTTCTACGGGATTGCTGGTCAGCATGGCTGCCACTTCATTTTCCCAATTTGTATATTTACTCAGTTGGCGTCCAAACTGTGGATGTACCAGCATGCGGTCATTCAGGTCCTTCCAGGTTTGCACGATTTTTCCTTTCCCATTTCCCAAACCCTCTACTTCTTTCAACTGAAAACGGATTTTTGCGAGGTAGTTATTGGGGCTACTCATGAGTGGTTCAGCCTTGAAGGGCGGGACATTTGTCATGATATAACTCTCCTCGTCCATGAAGTTGATTCCATCGCTATTTCCCCTGGGATAAACGCGTGGATAGTCATCTATTTTGTCAACAAAACGGTATCGCTGCTGCTGAGGGTAGCTTTTTGTTTGGCGGGAAAGAGGATGATTTTCGCCCTGAAGAATCACCATATAGGTAAATTCAGAAGGGATCCGGGTCATATATTGACTATGCAATACAGGGATATCGTGTTGAAATTGCCAGGGGCGCAATCGCCCATAGTCTTCCGTTTGGATCATATAGCGGTATTCGATGATCGAACCGGGTAAAGGTTGTGGTATGCGCAAAATGCGTTCATATTGGCCTTCTCCCAGGGCCCGATCTGAAATGCCATCTTTGTCAATTTTCACTTTTACGACCTTGTCTTCCTCTTCGGTAAGGGTGTAGGTCAAAGCGGTCATATCCACAATTTTTTCATCCTCAGAATAGGGAATGCGAATTTCTGTCCAGCGCTCGCCTGAGTTTTCGAGAATCTTTATTTGCCGCAGGTAACGGTAGTACAGTTTTAGCTTTCCGCCCATCACAGCATAATCCAGCTCGCCATAATCCTGAAGGATGATTGCTTCCGCCTCAGGAAAATCAGGATAGGATTTTTCTGCCAATAAGGCCCTGGATACTTTGGGCAATGCCAGAGGCGCGGGCTGCCCCCATAAGGTGCTGATTCCCATCAACCACAAAAAACAGAGTCCTATGTACCGCATAAGCAAAATATTTAATGATCCTTACCAAAACGAAACAGCCAAAGACTGACATGCCACGATCCATAAGATACGCATAAACAGAAATACCCAAAAATCCTTTGAATTGTTTTTTTCAATTATGAGCCAACATTTTGTAAGCTCTGATTTCCGATTTCCTCAATTTTCAATTTGTGTCTTTGACCGATGTGCTCCCCATCTGTACGCCAGAGATAGGCCAACATCAGGTGGCAGGCCAAAGCGCCGAAAGTATGCCACAACCAATGTGTTCCAAAGAAGAAAAGGACAGCTGGTTCTATGCTGTCTACGGTACGAAAAGTAACAGCCAGGAGGAAAGAAAGCAATGCGAGGATGATGAGGTGGACATATTGAAATTGTGTTTTTCGCAGCCACAGAAAAACGGGGAGCAAAATAAGCATCCCCATCATGCTATAATTGATGCTAATCGTTGCGGTTCGGGAGACGATATGCCATTCTTCAAAAAGATAGCGAAATAAAAAGCCGGTGGCGAAAAATGCTGCGACAATGATCAGCAGCCCATACCACCATCGCTTCAGGACTTTGGTGAAAAAGTAGACGCTGGCTCCCAGGCAGAGCAACATGATGGGCATCCAGTCCATCACCAAAAAGAAGCGGTAGAGTCTCAGGCCGTGAAAGAGCGTGCCACCGATACCTCCAATCAGGAGGATCGGCAAGGCGATCATCATGAAAGGCTGCTCCTGGAAGCGCGTTTTGTTTTTGAACAAAACATAGCCCCAATAGCCCACGATCAGTACAAAAAAGAATGCTGAAAGCATATTGCAGGGCTCGATGATCTGCTGCCCAAAGGCAGCGACATTCCAGTTAGTTGTCAGACCGAGCAAAGTCTCGGTGTATACAGGGCCGCCGTCTATGGGGTACTCGCCCCCCACTTTCAGGCTGTCAATGATGATAGGATCCAAGATGTGATGATGTTAAATGTTGGGTAAAAATAGTGCTTTCTTCCAAGAGTGTTATAACTGAGGGGCCAGGAAGTTGTTTGGACAGGGGGGGCAGATCGGCCCTTTTTCAAAATTTCCTATATTGCATAGTCACTATTCCCCTTTTTTTTCACGCTAAAGGCTAAATCTTCCAAACAATCGCTATTTTCCCCCTGTTTTTATTTTGACAGATAGCTAATTTGAACCAAAGCGACAAGACATGAAAAATCACTACCTGATCCTCAGCCTGCTGCTGGGAATCTTTCTCTGTATTCCGCAAGCCACGCAAGCGCAGCGAAACAAAAAACAGAAAGCGGAAAGTCCCGCAATTGCTACCCAAAACTTCGACGCGTCTCTCTACGACGCCATCGAATGGCGCAACCTCGGGCCGCATCGCGGCGGTCGGTCAGCCGCCGTGACCGGCGTAGCAGGCAAGCCCAACCTCTTCTATATGGGCGCCACGGGCGGCGGTGTCTGGCGTACCCAGGACGGCGGTCAGACCTGGGAGAACCTCTCAGATGGCTATTTTGGCGGCTCCATCGGAGCCATAGCTGTCAGCGAGTGGGACAACAATGTCATCTATGTAGGTGGAGGCGAAGTGACCGTCAGGGGCAATGTATCCTACGGCTACGGCATGTACAAAAGCCTGGACGCAGGCAAGAGCTGGAAACATATCGGCCTACCGAAATCCCGTCATATCCCGCGCATCCGCATTCATCCGAAAAACCCGGATCTCGTCTATGCGGCGGTGCTGGGAGATTTGTACAAATCTACCGAGGAGCGCGGCGTCTATCGCTCCAAAGATGGAGGAGCGACATGGGAGCGTATTCTATTTGCGAATGCAGATGCTGGCGCTGTCGACCTCCATATGGACCCCAACAATCCCCGCATCCTCTACGCGAGTACCTGGAATGTCCGCAGAAATGCCTACAGCCTGAGCTCGGGCGGTGATGGCTCGGCGCTCTGGCGTAGCACAGATGGAGGGGATACCTGGGAGAATATGATGCAGAAAAAAGGCATGCCGAAAGGCACGATCGGTATCATCGGCGTGACGATCTCTCCGGCCCATTCAGAGCGTGTCTGGGCGATCATTGAAAATGAAGAGGGCGGTGTCTTTCGCTCAGATGATGGGGGCCAAAACTGGAAAAGAATCAATAGCGAGCGCATGCTTCGCCAGCGTGCCTGGTACTACAGCCGCATATATGCGGATACGAAGGACGAAAATCTGCTCTATGTCGCCAATGTAGGTTTTCACAAATCACAGGATGGCGGCAAAAGCTGGGAGCAAATCCGCACGCCGCATGGCGACCATCACGATCTCTGGATCGCGCCGGAGGATAACCAGCGCATGGTCATCGGAGACGATGGAGGCGCGCAGGTAACCTTCGACGGAGGCGAAAACTGGTCCACCTACCACAACCAGCCTACGGCTCAGTACTACCGTGTGACCACGGACAAGCATTTTCCCTACCGCATCTACGTGGCGCAGCAGGACAACTCCACCCAGCGCGTGCTGCACCGCACAGATGGCCGCTCTATCGGCGAGCGGGATTGGGAATCCTCCGCAGGAGGTGAGAGCGCGCATATCGCGCCTGATCCCGACGATAATGACATCGTCTATGCTGGCAGCTATGGCGGCTTTTTGACCCGCCTCAACCACCGCACCAACGAGCGCCGCGCCATCAATGTATGGCCCGACAATCCCCTCGGCCATGGGGCAGAAGGCATGAAATACCGTTTTCAGTGGAATTTCCCCATCTTCTTTTCCCCCCACAACAACGACAAACTCTACGCCTGCTCCCAGCACCTGCACGTCAGCTATGACGAGGGCCAAAGCTGGGAGATCATCAGCCCCGACCTGACGACCAATGATCCGGAGAAACTGCTTTCCTCTGGTGGTCCCATCACCCAGGACAATACCGGGGTGGAATATTATTGCACGGTCTTCGCGGCTGTGGAGTCGCAGCATGAGGAAGGCGTGATCTGGGCAGGCTCAGACGATGGGCTGCTGCATATCACCCGGGATGGCGGCAAAAACTGGAAAAAGGTCAATCCTCCCATGATGCCCGAGTGGATCATGATCAACTCCATCGAGGTGGACCCGCATCAGGCGGGAGGTCTCTATGTCGCTGCCACGATGTATAAACATGGGGATTATCGTCCTTATTTATACAAAACGAAAGACTATGGTGCCAGCTGGACGGAGATCGTCAAGGGCATTGACAGCGAGCACTTTACGCGGGTGGTACGCGCAGATCCGGATCGGGCAGGCCTGCTCTATGCAGGCACGGAGAGTGGGATGTACGTCTCATTTGACGATGGTGCTTCCTGGAAATCGCTTCAAATGAAGCTACCGATAGTGCCCATCACCGACCTGACGATCAAAGACAAAGCGCTGATTGCCGCTACGCAGGGAAGGTCGATCTGGATGATTGATGATCTTTCGCCCTTGCATCAGTTGTCTGATGAGGTAGCGAAAAGCGATGCGTATCTCTATCGTCCGCTGGATAGCTACCGCATGGGCGGTGGTCAGCGTTCGCGCCCTTCCAAAACGGAAGGCAGCAACCATCCGGGCGGCGTGATGGTGCATTTTTACCTGAAAGAAATAAGCAAAGAGCAGGAAGTCTCTTTGACATTCATGCAGGAAGACGGCACGGAGATTAAGACTTTTTCCACAAAAAGTAAAGACAAAAAACTGCAACTCAAGGAACTGGAAGCCGGTTGCAACCGCTTTATATGGGATATGCGCTATGCGGATGCACTGACGGTGGATGGCATGATCCTTTGGTTTGCCGAGACTGACGGGCCCAGGGCTGTGCCCGGAACCTACAAAGTCAAACTCACCGCAGGTGATTACAGCCAGGAGCAAAGCTTTGAGATCCTCAAAGACCCCCGCTCCAGCGCTACGCTGGAAGAGATGCAGGCACAATTTGACTTTCTGATTGCAAATCGTGACAAGATGACGGAGACCCACGAGACCATCGTGGAGATACGCGAAGTGCGCGAGCAACTGAAATCTGTCAAAGAGCGCATCGGCGATGATGAGAAAATGAAAGAGATCGGAAAGATGGCCCAGCAGATAGACTCTGCCATGACCAAAATCGAGGAAGCATTGTACCAAACGAAAAATCGCAGTTCTCAGGATCCGCTCAATTTCCCCATTCGCCTGAACAACAAACTCGGGCATGTGGGGGCACTTTCGGCCATCGGCGACTTTCAGCCTACGAAACAAGCGATACAGGTGCAGCAAGAACTCAGCGCTGAAATCGACCAACATGTCTCCCAATGGAGCCAAATCAAGCAAAAAGATTTGCAGGATTTCAACCAGAAAGTACGTGAGATGCAGGTAGATGCCGTGAAGCTGAAAGCGAAGGAATTGGCGAATTAGGGGGCAGTGGGCAGTGGGCAGTGGGCAGTTTGCAGTGGGCAGTGGGAGTTGAGTGCGACATGCAACAGGATTGTAAGTATTTGCAACGAGATTGATATGCAGGGCAAGGTAACATCCCGTTACTTTGCCCTTAATCTTTTTCAATTAATTATTGGAAAATGACTTTTAACTGAAAAAATCAACTCAAACCTCAACTTTCACTATCATGAAAAAAGCACTCAAAATCGTTGGAATCATCCTGGGGAGTATCATCGGATTGCTCCTGCTTGCAGCTTTATTTATCAGCATACGTGGGGTTCCGAAGTATGAGCCCACAAAGCTTTCGCTAGAAGTAGAATCAACGCCTGAGCGTGTTCAGCAGGGCCTGAAACTTGCGTCCATGCTTTGTATGCACTGCCATCGGGGAGAGAATGGAAAACTTAGCGGCCAGAAAATCGCAGACATGCCGCCACAGTTTGGGGTTTCTTATTCTTCCAATATCACCCAACATCCTGAAACAGGGATCGGCAAGTGGACAGATGGGGAAATCGTCTCATTCCTGCGTACGGGCGTAAAGCCTGACGGCACATTTGCCCCCTTTATGCCCCGTATCGCCCTGATGGCTGATGAAGATCTCTACAGCATCATCGCGTTTTTGCGTTCTGATCACCCCACTGTGCAGGCAGTGGATAAAAAGACAGCTCCCAATGAATACACCTTTTTCACCAAATTTTTGGCACAATTTGCTTTCAAGCCAGCGCCTATGCCCACGGCAGTCATCACCGCTCCTGACACCAACGATATGGTAGCCTTAGGCAAATATGTGGTGCAAGGTCAGATGAGTTGCTATGCCTGCCATTCGAAAGACTTTGCGACGGTCAATGAAGTGGAGCCGGAAAAATCCGAAGGCTACCTGGGCGGCGGCAATGCGCTGCTCGACCTGGACGGAAATACAGTGATCTCCGCCAACCTCACCATGGACAAGGAAACGGGCCTGGGCAAGTGGACCGAAGAGCAGTTTTTCAATGCGGTAAAATGGGGCCAAAGGCGCGAAGGAGGCAGCTATACTTATCCGATGAATCCTTATAATGGACTGACGGACAGGGAGGTAAAAGCCATTTGGGCTTATCTGAAGACGGTGCCGGTTTTGAAGAAACCCGAAACTCGAAACTCGAAACTCGAAACCCAAAACTAAACAAACTGCCCCATCTCCCCCTGCAGCTCTGCTGCGGCTTCTGCTGCGCATGCAGCGAAATCCTCTCCTGAGGAGGCATAGATGATGCCGCGGCTCGAATTGATGAGCAGGCCGCCCTCGCGGCTGCGGCCATACTTGCAGACGGCCTGCAAGTCACCTCCCTGGGCGCCTACGCCCGGGACGAGGAAAAAAGCATCCGGCGCCAGTGCGCGCACCTCCGCCATAGCCTCAGGGCGCGTAGCGCCAATGACAAAGCCCAGTTCGCCGGGCTGATCGGCGGCCCACTCCTGGCCGAGGCGCAGGACGCGCTGGTAAATTTTTTCCCTGCCATCATCCTGATATTGCAGGTCGGCAGCGCCGGGATTGGAGGTCAGGGCGAGTACAAAGGCCCATTTGTCAGCGCGATCGAGAAAAGGCGTGACGGAATCTTTTCCCATATAGGGCGCAATCGTGATAGCGTCTACATCCAACTCGTCAAAAAATGCGCGGGCATACATGCTGGCGGTATTGCCGATATCGCCTCGTTTGGCGTCCGCGACGAGCATGACATCCTTTGGGATGATGGCAAGGGTCTTGCGGAGGCTCTCCATGCCCGAGGCGCCGAGCGCCTCATAGAAAGCCCAATTGGGCTTATAGGCGATGGCGTAGGGAAGCGTAGCTTCGATGATGGCCTGGTTGAAGGCGAAGACGGGGTCTTCTTCGCCGAGCAGATGCCGAGGGATGCGATCGATGGTGGTGTCGAGTCCGACACAGAGGAAGGATTTTTTGGCGTGAATCTGTTCGATCAGGGTGTTTTTATTCATGGGTGCAAAGGTAGGGTTTTGGGGGAAATAACAGAATCCCGTCAGCATCAGAGTTGCAAATTTGTGCGAAGTGTTGATGAGGTGGGATTGTTTTCGTCTAATAGGGGAAAGTGATATCAACGTTATTCTTTAAACATGAAAATCCAAGTCTTTCCCCTTCAGTTTGAAAATCAACAACGGATCGGCATCCGGCCTTTAGGTTATGACAAAAGCTTTCCTTCGATGATGAAACAGGTTCCCGGCAGTCGCTGGACCCCTGAAGAGGGGTGCTGGCATATTCCTTATGAGCCTGCATCGTATGCTGTGCTGAAGCGCCTGTTTGGCGAGGGTCAGATCATTCGCACAGAAAAGCAGGAGATGTTTCCCCCTCCAGATACAGCCAGTCCATCCAGGCCTGCTCCTAGCCCAGCTAAACTGGCTTATGAGGATGAAGTCATCCGGATGGAGCAAAAAATGCGTTTGCAGCGCTATGCCTACAATACAATCAAGACCTACAAAAGCTTTTTTCAGCTCCTGGTAGCATTTTATCCGGATCGTCATCCAGAGGGTCTGGAGAAAGAAGACCTCATGCAATTTCTGTTGCATGGTATCAAAGAGCGCAACTGGTCAGGTGCTGCCCAAAATCAGGCAGTGAATGCCGTCAAATATTACTATGAAAAAGTACTCGGGCAGGAACGGTCCTACTATGAACTTCGTCCCCGTGAAAGCCGGAAGTTACCCGGCGTATTTAGTGAAGAAGAAGTGGTCAAACTGCTCAAATCGGTGGAAAACCTGAAACATCGCACGATTCTGATGCTGATATATAGCGCCGGGCTGCGGATCGGTGAAAGCATTAAGCTGCGAAAAGAGGATATCAATCTGGATCGGAAGCAGGTATTTATCATTGCAGCGAAAGGGAAAAAGGATCGGTATTCGGTATTGTCGGAGAAGGTGGTACAGTTGCTCAAAGTATATTTGGAGGAGTATAAGCCTGATTACTGGCTATTTGAAGGGCAGGATGGGGGGCAATATAGCGCGAGCAGTATTCAGAAAATTTTCAGAAGGGCTGTCGCCAAAGCAGGTATCAACCCTTATTCAACGGTACATACTTTACGTCATTCCTTCGCGACTCACCTACTGGAGCGGGGGATGGACCTCAGATACATCCAGACCTTGCTGGGGCATAATAGTAGTGAGACGACAGAAATTTATACACATATTACCTCTAAAGCCCGAGAAAAACTTTGCAGTCCGTTGGATTTTTTAGATATTTAAAATCTAAGCTTTTAACCTATGCCTGATTTATTCATTTATCATTCCATTGTGCTAACATGTGTTAGTGGTGAGTTACATGGAGATTTCTGGGTATATACGGAAGTTGGGAGCTTGGATAATAAGGAATAAACGGAACAGTTCCGCATACATTAATGTTCTTTGCAATTAAGCCCACATCGCTTAGCGGTGTTTTCTAGCCCTCGTGAGCTAGCCTGGCTTTGAAAAAGCCGTTTTCGCTTATGTCTAGTAAGCTATGGAGAAAGCTTGCTTTTGCAATAGTTTGCTAGAAAAATAAGCAGGATTGCTTAGCAAACTGGCTAGCTAACGGTAAAAAGCTAACAGTAGTTGCTTGAAAAGGGCTAGAAAACTAAAAAAATAGAAGAAGCGCTGTTGGGTGCGTTTTTTCAGCGGTAAAATTGACTGCGCAGAGGAGTAGACCTCAGCAGCAATCATTTTTGAGTTAAATTGAAAAAAACTTAACTGCAAAGAACAGCCCGCTAGCTGCCCAGTCTCCGCTTCGCTTCGACCGATCAGCTAGCTAGACGTTGATGCCCCATAGGGCAAAAACCCAAAAATTCGGCTGAGAAACGCCCCCTTTTTTGTAACTTCTGCGTCTGTCAAGCTTGCTTAGCCAGCGGCTAGAAGTTACAAAAAACCACCAAAATCAAACTTCGTAAATAGGAAATTTAACGGAAATTTAATTTTGGTTGGGGGCGCCCGGGGTGTGACAGACAGCAGATAAGTTGGGGGGAAAATAGCCCTAAAAGAGCACAACACCAGCTATCTATCCAATCTCCCTGCGGTCGATCGATAGATAGCAAGTACGTTAGCGGT
>JAUIGE010000063.1 GCA_030430205.1 Bacteroidia bacterium
CGATATTGTGGCCTCCACTGCTTAAAGGCTTTTTCTGGGAGATTTTCATCGACAATTACAGTTTTGATTAATAATACGACTTTTGAATGAACACGACTAGCAGAGAATTGAGAATTGAACTAGAAACCAGAAACCAAAAATTCTCCTATGGATTTACTCAGATTTACCACAGCAGGCAGCGTAGATGATGGCAAAAGCACATTGATCGGCCGCTTGCTTTACGATACAAAATCGATCTTTCAGGATCAGCTCGATGCGATTGAGAAAAGCAGCACGCAGCGGGGTTCTGACTACCTCGATCTGTCTTTGCTGACAGATGGCTTGCGCGCGGAGCGCGAGCAGGGCATCACCATTGATGTAGCCTACCGCTACTTCGCTACGCCTAACCGCAAGTTTATCCTGGCGGATACGCCAGGGCATATACAATACACCCGTAACATGGTTACGGGCGCTTCTACCGCCAACCTGGCGATCATCCTGATAGATGCCCGCCACGGCGTGGTGGAGCAGACGAGGCGGCACGCCTTTATCGCTTCTCTGCTTCAGATCAAGCATCTGGTCGTTTGCATCAACAAGATGGACCTGGTGGACTATCAGGAAGCGACCTACAAAAAGATCATGAAGGATTTTGAAGAATTCTCTTCGAAACTCGACACACCGGACATCCGCTATCTCCCGATCAGCGCCCTCAAAGGCGACAATGTCGTCAACCGCTCCGAAAATATGGGTTGGTACAATGGCCCAACGCTACTCTATACCCTGGAGACAGTGCATGTAGGCAGCGATTTCAATCATATTGATAGCCGCTTTCCGGTACAATATGTGGTGCGCCCACATTCTGACAACCACCACGATTTTCGGGGTTATGCAGGCAAAGTCGCCGGTGGCGTTTTCAAACCGGGTGATGAAGTGACCATTCTCCCTTCTGGCTATACCAGCACCATCAAGGCGATCCACTCGCTCAATGAGCGCCTGGAGGAGGCCTTTGCCCCCATGTCGATCACCATGACCCTGACCGATGACATCGACATCAGCCGGGGCGATATGATCGTCAAACCCAACAATTTGCCCAGAACAGAGCAGGACATCGAATTGATGGTGTGCTGGATGAATGAAAAGCCGCTGCAGCTGCGCGGAAAATACCGCATCATCCACACCACACGCCATGCGCGCTGCATCATCAAAGACATCCGCTACAAGGTAAATGTCAATACGCTCCACCGCGTAGACAATGACAAAGTGCTGGGGCTCAATGACATTGGGCGAATTTTGATCCGCACCACCGTCCCACTGATGCATGACGACTACCGCCGCAACCGCTTTACGGGCAGCCTGATTCTGGTAGATGAATTTACCAATGAGACCGTCGCCGCGGGCATGATCCTGTAAAACATGAAATTCATCGCTGTCATTCATGTGCAGGCTTTGCCGGGTACGCCCCGACATCAGCTTTCTCCGGACCAGATCATAGGTCAAGCAGTCAAAGAAGCCGAAATATTCCTTCAGGCAGGGGTAGATGAGTTGATCATCGAAAATATGCACGATCGCCCCTACCTCAAGCGGGAGGTGGGGCCTGAGGTCATCGCGATGATGACGCGGGTCGGACTGGCTGTCAAAGCGGTTGCACCGCTTCCTGTGGGCATACAGATATTGGCGGGAGCCAACAAAGCCTCGCTTGCCGTGGCCCAGGCCGCTGGCCTGGACTATATCCGAGCCGAAGGCTTCGTATTTGGGCATGTGGCGGATGAAGGCTATATCGATAGCGATGCCGGAGAGTTGCTGCGCTACCGCAGACAGATCGGGGCAGATCATATCCAGATTTTTACCGACATCAAAAAGAAACACAGCGCCCACGCCATCACAGCAGATGTAAGTCTGGAAGAAACGGCGCATGCCGCTGAATTTTTCCTGAGCGATGGCCTCATCGTCACAGGCGCAGCCACCGGCCAGGCCGCTTCTTTGGAAGAAGTGAAAGCCGTAAAGGAAACAGTCAACATCCCTGTTTTTGTAGGATCAGGTATAACTGATCAGAATATCAAGGCTTTTGCAGCAGTAGCTGATGGGCTGATTGTGGGATCTTATCTGAAGAAGGATGGCCATTGGGCCAATGAGGTCGACCCGGAACGGGTGGGGAGATTAGCAGATTTGCTGATGAGCTGATGAGCAGATCAATGTCATTAAGCGAAGAGATCATCTCCATCTGCATATCGGCGCGGATTACCCAAAAGCCAGCGCAAGAGCCACTGAATCGAGTTCAGCGCAGGCTATATCCGCGCCAGCTTTTCTTTGAAAAGCAAATACAAGCTGCTTTTAGCAGCAAAAAAACGAATCGTTGGAGCGGATTTCGGACTGAGGGCTGGCTCTTGTGCGTAATCCGCTCCAGAAGATTCCTTAGCTTCATGACATTGAATTGCTGATGTGCTGATTCAAATGGCTTTCCATCTGCGAATCTGCAAATCCTCTCATCTGCTAATTATAACTTCCGTTCCCACTTCTACAAAAGGATATATCTCATTTACATCTTCATTTCTCATGGAAATGCAGCCCAGGGTCCAGTTGTGTCGGGTTCCGACAAGGGGATCTGTACCTTTGGGTACGCCGTGGATGCCGATCTCGCCGCCGATGGCGGCGTTTTGGGGGATCAGGCCCTTGGCTTTTGCAGCCTGATGCTTTTTCCATGAATCTGCCGTCGGATAATCTATCCACATAAATTTTGACCATTTGTTATGGGGATAGCGGGCCTTGATGTGAAAAACGCCTTCGGGCGTGCATTGGTCTCCCTGCTGCAATTTGTCATCCACTGGATTTCCGCCAAAAACCACGCTATAGCTTTTCAGTTCAACAGTATCTGCCATGACTTTGAGTTCATAATCTGACTTGTCGATGGTCAGATAAATGGCTTGTAAGTCAATCCCTAAGCTATCTATGCGCGCAGCCAGGTCTATTTCAGGCTCAGGCTGGGCCTGAGCAGGCGCAGCATAGCTCCTTTGGTTTTTCCATTCAAAAACAGCAATGCAAGCCGCCAGCAGCACAAAGAAGGAAAGGAAAATGACAAAGTCTTTCATGAACCTGGGGTTTATTCAAAGAAAGCATTTTTACTTTTTTTCCATAAAAAAATCGCCGAAAAGCAACAATTGCTCTCCGGCGAATATGGTGTTCTAAAAATCTGCTAATCTGCGAATTTGCACATCAGCAAATCCTTTTAGCGGCTGAGTTCTACAGTCGTAACGTCCTTATCTGTTCCTAACTCAAACTCCCAACGCAGAGTTTGTGAATTTTTGGTGTATTCCACTACATCAAAAATAATAGGGAAAGGAAACGAGTCATCAACCATGGTAAGCGCCTCCAGGTCAGCATTGTAGCTCCATGAGAAAGTACCTGTCTCACCATCTGCATCAATGAAAGATCCAGTCATGTCTTCATTAAAAGTGTAGCTTCCTCCTGTTTCAACAGTAGTCAAGGAATCAATAAGTACACCATCAGTGTAAGTTTCAGTAGTCCATTTGTCTACATTCCAAACACCATCCTGCTTAATGAGGATTTTGTCGAGGTCAGGTGTACAGGCAGCAAAAATAGAAGCAGCGAGAACTACCAAAAAAATAGTTTTAAAGATTTTCATCAGTAAATTGGTTTAGGGTAAAAAATGATTTTTATGCGAAAGAACGACAACGTTATGCGTAACGTTTTCTATTAAGAGCGCAAAGGTACACTTTTCCATAAAGAAAAGTACCCTGGTATTCATTATTTCCTATCGGGTGATTTCAAGGGTTCTAACATCCCTGTATTCTATCCCCAGGACTTTGGTGACTGTCTCAGAGCGAAGTTTTTGTGCTTTGAACTCTGTATCTATCACATCATAAAACAGAGAGTCGCCATCTTCCACCACTGTCAGCACTTCGGCCTCTTTGTCATAGGCCCATGTGAAAGTACCGGTATCACCGTCACCCTCTGTATAAGATCCCGTCAGGTTTTTGTTAAAGATGATGGTCCCATCATCTTTGAGGGTGTCTGTTTGGGAAACATTGAGAATGCCTGAGACATAGACCTCGTTCGTCCTTTGGTCCACATTCCAGATGCCATCCTGAAAAATCAGGATTTTTTCCAGGTTTGTACAGGCAGCAAAAGTAAAGGCAACAGCAATGAGGATAAGCAGGTTTTTAACGTTTTTCATAATTGTCATTTGGTTTTAGGCGTAAATAATTGAAAAAGAGTCGTTTAAGAGGCGTGTTTATAGTATGGGAAAGCATATTTTTTTCCCGCACACAAGACGAATAAGACCTTGCTTTATTGCACAGCGTCTTCACTTTCCGTGGTTTTTTCTTTCTTAGCGATAGCCTTCGGCTTGCAATTCGAATAGCTCCGCATACATACCGCGTTGCGCCAGCAACTCTTCATGTGTCCCGAGCTCGATGCGCTCGCCTTTTTGCAGGACAAGTATCCTGTCCGCCATGCGGACAGTCGAGAAGCGGTGCGAAATCAGCACCGCTGATTTGCCCTCGGTCAGCTCAGCGAATCGCTGAAAGACTTCATACTCAGCCCGCGCATCGAGCGCGGCTGTGGGCTCATCGAGGATGAGCAACTGCGCCTCGCGCATATATGCGCGCCCCAGCGCGATCTTCTGCCACTGTCCACCGGACAGGTCTACCCCTCCTTCAAAGCGGCGCCCGAGGCGCTGGTCGTAGCCCTCTGGCAATTGGTCGATGACGGTATCGGCCAGACTTTGCTTAGCCGCACTTTGAATGCGAGGCTGCTCCTCCCGGGCCTCAATACGACCGATGGCGATGTTTTCGCCGGCAGAAAGCTGAAAGCGCACATAATCCTGGAAGATCACCCCCACCGCTGCGCGGTATTCATGCAGGTCAAAGTCACGGATGTCTATGCCATCCAGCAGGATCCGGCCTTCATCCGGATCATAAAGCCGGGCCAGCAATTTGACCAAAGTGGTCTTTCCTGCGCCATTTTCGCCTACCAACGCCAGTTTTTCACCTGCTTTCAAATCAAAAGACAGGTTTTTGACCGCGTATATTTCTGTATTGGGATATTTGAAGGTGACATTTTCGAAGGTAAAACCGCGCTGTATGGGTTTGGGAAAAGCCTGTGGCTTTGCCGGTGAACTGATCGCGGGTTGCATCGCAAAGAAGTCAAAGAGATCTTGTAGATAGAGCGCAGACTGCGCGATACTTGAAAAGCGTGAGAGTACGCCCCGCAACAAGCCTCTCAGGCGGGAAAAAGACCCCGCCAGGAAAGTCAGGTCACCAATCGTCAATTGATCTGCGCCTGTAAGGATGCTCAGTCCGGCCACACTTAGCGGCTGGCCGATGGTCTGCAACAAGATGACCGCATAAGCTATATAGTAGCCTATGTCTCCGAGGCTGTTGAAGAGAAAACCCCAGATGGCCCGTTTGACAGCGAGGGCGCGGTTGACGAGGTAAAATTTATGCGCCAGGGTGGCGAATTTCTCCTGCAGGAAGCCTGACAGGCCAAATATCTTGACCTCTTTGGCGGTCTGGTCACTTGCGCCTATAAAGCGCAGGTAGTCGAGCTCCCGCCGTTCCGGCGTCCAGTTGCGGGCCAGCGAATAGCTTCGCTGGTTGAAGTAGGTCTCTGAGAGGAAGGCGGGTATCACCGCCAGTACCAGCAGGAGGATCAACCAGGGGTTGAAGACCACCAGGCCTGCGGCCAGGAAGAATATCGTCACCAGGTCCTGTCCCTGGCTGAAGATCTGGGACATCAGTACCACACGTCCTATGGTCTGGCGACGGGCGCGCTCCAATTTATCGTAGAAGGTAGAATCCTCAAACTGAGGCAGGTCCAGTTTGGCGGCATGTCCGATCAGTCGGACGGAGGTCTCATTGGAAAAAAGGTCGCCCAGCAGGGCGTCTATCAGGCCGACAGCCCGCGTCAGCAGGGCGGTGATAAGTGCCATGGCCAGCTCGGCCAGGACGTACATCCATAGGGTATCTATATCACCTTCGCCGCTTTTACCGGCCAGCAGGACTACTTCGTCTATGATCAACTTGCCTATATACAGGACGGTCACCGGAATACCTGCCTGCAAAACGCGTAGCAGCATATTCAGCAGCGTATAGCCGCGATGTGTCTCCCACACCAATTTTAAAAACTGGGGAAGACTCCTGAGTGCTTTGAGATTTTCTTTGAAACTGAGGGGCTTGTCACGGCCTTCGGGGGCTCTCTTGGTGCTGGAGGAAAAAATTTTGGTAAAAATTGACATAGCCCGTTTTTACGGGCTATTTGTATTTACGTTATATAAAAAAGAGCACCAAATGGCGCTCCTTTTTTTGTCAATCAATCATTTTATTTTTTGGTCCAGGTAATTTTACATTTAGAACAACATCTATCAGACCTACATGTGACAACAGTGCCATCAACATTTTTAGTACAAGTGCCAGAATCACATCCTGGATGATTTCCTGTACAGTCGCAAGAGACATCATATGAATCTCCGGATCTTGCCATATCATAACTAAGGGGAACAATATAGGCCAATTCATAGCCTAATAAAGATACAGGAACTACCGTATAAGCCGGAAGAATATTTCCCTTATCATCTATTGGTTTTATAGGGTTTTTGTCTCCATAAACTTGCTCATTCAATTCATTGATAGCTGACTTGACTTCTGGCAAATCATAAAAACTATTTGGTGGAGATATGAGAGATTGCTGCTTGACTGATCCTATTGTGAAATGGATATTTTCAGTCAAATGGATAGGGAAATTTTGAAAAGTGGAATCAGATCCGCCTAGCCTTGACTTTGTTACTGTTAGTTTGCAACGTTGACACCAATCTGCTGTACAAGAAGCCTTTCCTGTACTCGTATCAAAGGAGACATCACAATTGTCCATACTAGGCTCAGGTGGAACTACATTATCTTGACAATCACACTCTGCGGACCCACTGTTACCTGTATGAAGGGGTGAACTCACATCTCCCGGATTGACCATAGCCCATCCTTCAGGAAGTCGGTATTCAAGGCTATTATCATCTATGAATTCAATGTAAGTGCCCGGGGGCATTTTTATCCCCCCAAAATCTGCCCAATCTGTAGTTGTTATCCCTTCATTTGTATTTTGAAAGGTAGCAATGGGATCATTAGGACTGATTGTGGAAGTTTTTGCATTTTGAGTTAAACTTTATCCTTACAAAAGAGTCCAACCATAAACAATTTTCATGCGCCAATTATTCTTCCATCTGCTCATCTACATAGCAGCACATCTGCTCATTCTCCCCGCTTTTGCCCAGCAAAACTATTACTACCCGCCCAACAGCGGAACCGCCTGGGAGACACTCTCCCCTGACTCATTGGGCTGGTGCCCTGACAGGATAGACAGCCTTTATCGCTTTTTGGATGCCAATAACTCGAAATCCTTCATTGTATTGAAGGGGGGTAAAATCGTGCTGGAGCAGTATTTTGACAGCTTTACGCAGGATTCCTTTTGGTACTATGCTTCTGCGGGAAAAAGCGTGATGGCCTTCCTGACAGGCATGGCTCAGGAAGAAGGACTGCTGGATATTCACATGCCTGTGAGTACCTATTTAGATACGGGATGGACCGTCTGCCCGCGTCCCAAAGAAGACCTGATCACAGTCTGGCACCAGCTCAGCATGAGCAGCGGGCTGGATGATGGCATCCCCCCTACCCCCCAGATTCCCAATCCGCTTGACTGCCTGGACGATAGCTGCCTGCAATACCTTGCAGATGCGGGTAGCCGTTGGGCCTACCACAATGCGCCCTATCGCCTCCTGCAGGATGTGCTGGAGAATGCTTCCGGTATGACAAAAAACCAATATACCCTGAGGCGGCTTTTACAGCCCGTTGGTATGCAGGGCTTTTGGTTTGATTATGTCTTTTATGGAAAAGCCCGTGATATGGCTCGTTTTGGCCACCTGATCCTGAGCAATGGTAGCTGGAATGGCAATAGCCTGCTCGGCGATACCGCCTATCTGCGGGCGATGCATACGCCCTCCCAATCCCTCAATGAGTCCTATGGACTCCTCTGGTGGCTGAACGGACAGCCCTCCTATATGCTTCCTGGTTTGCAATTCCAGTTCAACGGACCCCTGATCCCGAACGCGCCAGCGGATATGTTTGCCGCTCTGGGCAAAAATGACCAAAAGATTTACGTGATCCCCAGTGAGGATATGGTGGTGATCCGCCAGGGAAACAGCAGCGGCATTTCGCTTTTGGCAGTATCTACTTTTGACAATGAATTGTGGAAAAAAATCAATGAATTGGGCTGTGGGACAACCCCTATTTCAGCAGAAATGCCTTCTGCAAGCTGGAAAATCTACCCTCAACCTGCCCGGGAAATACTGTGGGTGGAGACACCTCGCCCGATAACAGATCCCAAAATCCGACTCATACATCTGGATGGAAGGGAGCTTTCCCAAAATGCTTCCGAGCTTTCGGGTAATAAAATCAAGGTGAAAATCAATGGATTACAAGCAGGTATGTATATCCTTGAGATAGGCGGAGATGGCGAATATTTTCGAAAGAAAATCTGCGTAGAGTAGGTTTCGGGTTTCGGGTTTCGGGTTTCGGGTTTCGGGTTTCGGGAACCCAATGGAACCCGAAACCCGAAACTCAAAACCCCAAACTTTCTTAGTTCCCCTTTATCTTCTTCAAAAGCGCCTCTGTCTCCTCTACTTTTTCGCCATCCTTTTTGCCTACATCTATGGCTTTCTGAGCGAATTTTGCTGCTTTTTTCAGTTCTCCTGATTTATACAGCAAAGCCGCATAGGTATCGAGATATGCGTAGGAAGGCTCCTCTTCAATCACCTTTTCCATCCAGCTGGCAGCCTTTTTGGCAAGTTTTTTATCCTCTACATGCAGGTAAATATTCCAGGCATAGGAGTTGATTTGCCCATTGCTTTTGTCTACATCCATCGCCATCATTTCTTCAGCATGAGAGCCGTAGGCTGTCCAGTCTTCTGCCCGCTGGTCATAAGCCATCTGATAGGCAAGACGCATCATTTCGGGATTTTCATCTCCGGCATATTCGGCAGCCATTTCCAGGGCTTCATTGAGCATTTCAGGGTTTTTCTCTTTGGCAGCTTTCATGACCATGCTGTATACCATGCGCTCAATTTGGCCTGTGGCTTCATCGCCAAAATATTCCTCATAGGCTGGCAGGTTGTCCAGGAAATGCTGGCGATACTTGCCGGGAAAGGAAAAACGGGTCATAACCCCCCAGCTCACCTCGCTGTAAAGGTCTTCCTGCTGATCCAGAAACATAAGCACATCATCCTCTGAAGGCATCTGACGGTCCTTTCCTCTGTTGAAACTGAGTTTGTAAAATTCGGGAAAATCCACTTCCAGGATGGCAGGATCGCCTGGATGCTTAAACTGCTTTTCGGGATTCATCACCTCTGTCTCCAGCTTTTTGATAAAAGGGGCGGGTTCAAGGTAGCCGTTGACGCGGTAAACCAGCGGCCCCTCTGAGGAGAAAAACAGGAAGGTTGGAAAGCTGTTGACGCGGTATTTCATGGCCATCAGGATGCCACGGCCTTTTTCCATGTCCATCTTAAAGGCGACGATATGGTTGTCAAAAAACTCTCCGACGCTTTTTTCTGCGAAAGTGTTTTTATCCATCACCTTACACCAATAGCACCAATCGGTATAAGCGTCGATCATGAGGTATTTATTTTCTTTTTTGGCTTTCGCTACAGCCTCCTCCCAGCTTCCGTCAAAAAAACTGACACCACCGGTGCTTTCGATTTTCATTTCTCCCTCCTGAGCTATCAGGGATGAGAGGAAAAGGACAAATATGCCGCATAAGGCGATTTTCAATAATGATCTCATAAGAATGTATTTGGTTAAATTGTAATGATATAGACGAGAAAAAAAATTAAGATAGTGCATACAGATATATGATTCCACAAAAAATCTGTAAATTTCGCGCTTAACCAAAAGCTATTTCTAGTTGAAGCGTACATTTGGACTGATTTACGCGATCTAGATAAATAGATTAATCAACATCATTAAACGATTTTTATCAAAACAACTAATCTACTTGACATGAAAAAGATTGTACTCTTATTTTCTTTCTGTCTGTTGTTAACCACAGCCTCTATGGCTCAGTGGCCTGCAAATGGCGGTCCTGATACCTATGGTTATCGTTTCCAGACTTTCAATTCTATGGACGCCCGCTACAATTGGGTTGACATCACTACCAAAGGTATAGAAGTATTTGGTCTGCAGGATGATAACTCCACCGGTCCTTTTGACATCGGTTTTGACTTCCAGTTTTACTGGTACACAGTGAATAAATTTCACATCGGTTCCAATGGTTTTATTTCCTTCGAAAAAGGATTCAATATTGCTTCTACAGCTATCGGTTTTCCTACGACCCCTACTGCTGACGAAAACAACAACCTGTTGGCCCCATTTATGTGTGACCTGAGTTTTGCCGGCTCCGGCAATACAGGCCGCTGTTATTACTACAAAAATGAAGCGAATGACAGCCTGGTTGTGTCTTTTATCAATGTGCCATTCTGGACCAATAATGCTGCCGGTTTTGCCGGATCCAACTCTTTCCAGGTTATCCTGGCAAAAGCTGACTCCAGCATCAAATTCCAGTACCTCAGCCAGTCAGGTGTATGGAACAGCAGCTATGACCAAACCACCAATCCAATGATGGTTGGTATTGAGAACCAGACCGGAAACATCGGTCTGGCAGTAGCCAACAATATTTACCCTACCAATATGACCGGGGTTGTTTTTGATGCGCCTGCGAGCACGCCGCTTCAAATTCTGGACGGTACGCCTGTATCTGTTGCCAATGATGAGTCAGGTGGTTTTTTTATCCCATGGCCTGGAGCGCCTTACTCTTTCAGTGCCGATATCGGCAACCTGGGTAATGCTAACTTCACAAGCCCGATTACTGTACGCGCAAGCGCTTTTGATACCCTGGGTCAGAAATTCTACCAGACCTCTACCATGGTAGGTCCATTGAATGCAGGTCAGATTCAAACCGTACAACTGACCCCTGCTTTCAATCCTCCTTTGTCAGGCCCTTACTCGCTGACTGTTACTACCGATACGCTATCTGAGGGTATTTTTGGTAACCCTACCAATAACGTGAAAGTGATCGAAGCTGTGGCTACGGATACTACCGGCGGCGTGGCTACTTTGAGCTATTGCAGCCAGAACAGATTCAATGTAGATGGCCTTTCGCAGTGGCAAAGTGGCGGTGGCAACAGCGGTATCGGTGTTTACTATGAGCCAACAGGATATCCTGCAAAAATTACGTCTATTGACGTATGGGTTTTCCCTAGCGACAACACTGATACCCTTGCGGACGGTGCTTTCTGGGTGGGCATTTATGACGATGATCCCACTTTTGGATTGGTACCCGGTGCTCCTCTCTTTTTGGATACCGTGCAGAAAGCAGATGTTGATATTTTTGACAATGCCACAGGATTTTTGGGCGCATGGAACAAGATTACCTTGCCACAGCCTATTGAGATTCAGGAAGGTGGCTTCTATGTTGCCTGGTATCACCTGAATGACAGCCTGAGCCTGGGTAATGAGTCAGCAGCTCCTATTTCTCGCCGTACATATGAGATTCTCGGTGGCACATGGGCGTCTCACCGCTCTACCAGCAACCAGGATTCCTGGATGCGTGTCAACCTGGACGTGAGCGGAGTTACTCATGGTGTAGGAGTAGAAGAAGAATTGGCTGGACTTAGCCGTTTTGATCTGTTTCCTAACCCAACATCAGGAGATTTGAATATCGACGTAGAATTGGTGCGTAATGCAGACGTTCAGCTTGCGATCTACAACCTCCAGGGCAGCAAAGTGTATCTGCGCAATATGCCTTCTGTTGGCCAATTCAAGGAGAACCTTGACCTCAGCCACCTGCCTGCAGGTGTGTATGTAGTTCAGGTTTCAACGCAGAATCAGCGTTTTTCCAAGAAAGTAGTGATTAAATAATCAACTGATATTTTACTTTTTAGGGGTACTAAGCTTTCACAGTTTAGTACCCCTAATACTTACCAAACCTTTTTGTCGTAAAAGCCCATCAACTCTCCTATAATCTTCTCATTATTGAATTGCTCGTGGATCAACTTCGCGGCATGCTCTCCTATGGCCTTGACCATGGGCGGATTTTCGATCAGCGTGGCCAATTGATTGATAAAAGTCTCAGGCTCATCGGCTATCATGATATTATAGCCATGCCTGACGGGGATACCCTCAGCGGCCACTGTAGTGGCAACAATCGCTTTCCCGAGGGCCATGCCCTCGATGATCTTGACACGCATGCCACTGCCCGCAAAGAGCGGGACAATCATGATGGACTTGGAGTTCATATACTCATACGCATCCTTTACTTCTCCCAACACCGTAACTCCTGCCTGAGAGAGTGAACTGAAAAAAGGCGACATAGACCGCCCTGCTATGTACAGGTGTACATCGGGGTACATGCTAAAGATACTTGGCCAGACTTTTTTAAGGAACCATTTCATGCCTGCCTGATTGGGCATCCAATCGAGTGCTCCTATATAAAAGAGCGACTTAGGCTCAGGCTTGCCTTTGGGCGCTTTATCCAGTTTTTCTATATCAAAAGCCGCTGTACTCACATGAATGGGGACTTTTACCCGCAATTTTTTCAGTACCAGGGCGTCCTTTTCAGAAATAGGGACAATGGCTTTGAAGGCTGGATTGCCAAATTGGGCTTCTTCATAAGCCTTGATTCGCTCAGCAGTGATCTGCAGGTAGTACTTTCGCAGGCCCTTAGGAGCTTGCTCCCACTGACGCTGCCAGATTTCGTGCTCTATATTATGGGCTCTCAGGACGATGGGCGTTTGAGGCAATATCGCCTGAATGATGTCCAAATAAGGACACATATACAAGCCTTCCAACTGGATCAGGTCAAATGCCTTGCCAGGCATCTTGAGTATCCGCCGAAGTTGATCCTCGAAAGCCTGGGAGGTAAATCGCTCCACATGGTAGGCTTTTTCTGAGAAAAAGAGGTTCTTCAGCGCTTTCAGGGGAGAAAGCCTGATGTCTACATCGGTAGCGAAAAAGCGCGCCAGGCGCTTGATATCCCTGGGCAATTCATCCAATTCCACATAATGCTTATAGGTATTCATGGCCATCAGGGTCACCTCATGGCCTGCCTCATGAAAGCCTCGCACCATGCTCATCGTAGCGATGGCACCGCCATCATTTTCGGGATAGGGAAATTTGCTTGCGAGGATCAGGATTCGTTTTGACATGGTGGGGGGTTGTTTCGGGTTTTGAGTTTCGGGTTTCGGGTTTCGGGTTTTGGGTTTTGGGTTTTGGGTTTCGAGTTTAGCTTTTTTATGAAAAAGGAAAAAATGGTCTGTCCACAAGACTACATAATTTGGGGCTCGGAACGAAGAAGCAAAAGGGAAAATATCCTTAAGGTATCTGCACTTTTATATAAAAATCTTTTTACCTAATTTGACTCCTCTAGAACCTAAATAACTTATTCGCGATATGAAATTTTACGCAACAGAAAACATTAAAAACATCACACTTGTAGGAGGAGCGAAGGCCGGGAAGACCACCCTGGCCGAATGTATGATGTTTGAGGGCGGTGTTATCGACAGAATGGGAAGTGTGGAAGACAAGAACACCGTCTCTGACTATCACGAAGTGGAGCATGAAAGAGGCAACTCTGTATTCTCTTCGATCCTGCACACAGAGTGGCGGGGAAGCAAGATCAACATCATAGACACCCCTGGTATGGATGACTTCATCGGTGAGGTGATTCCCAGCCTGCGCGTTGCTGATACTGCTCTTTTATTGATCAATGCCCAATCGGGAGTTGAAGTAGGCACAGAAATCGTGATGCGCTACCTGCGTAAATATAACAAACCTACCATCATGGTAGTCAACCAGATGGACGGCCCTAAGGCAGATTTTGACTTAACCCTCTCACAGATTCGGGAGCAATTTGACGAGAATGTCGTCATCATGCAGTATCCCTATAATTCCGGCGACGGATTCAATTGTATCATTGACCTGCTCAAAATGGTCATGTATAAGTTTCCTCCTGAAGGGGGAAAACCTGAAAAAGTAGCCATCCCTGATGAAGAAAAAGAAAAAGCCAATGAGCTTCACAATACCCTGGTAGAGGCCGCCGCCGAAAATGACGAGACCCTCATGGAGTTGTATTTCGAAGAAGGCGAGCTCAATGAAGACCAAATGCGCAAAGGCATACGCCAGGGCATGCTCAACCGCGATCTGCTTCCCTTATTTTGCCTTGCGGCAAAGAAAAACATGGGCAGTGGCCGCCTGATGGGCTTCATCGGCAATGTAGCGCCTACAGCTGGCGAGATTGCCCCCGAACATGATAAAGACGGAAATGACATTTCCATTACAGATAAAGAAACCACCCTGTTTGTTTTCAAGGCAGCCAATGAAAAGCATGCCGGCCAAATGAGCTATTTCAAAGTCTGCTCAGGAGAGGTCCATGCAGGCATGGAAATGCTCAATACCTCTTCCAATTCCAAAGGCAAGCTCAACCAGCTCTATGCCATAGATGGCAAAAACCGGACAGCAGTAGACAAGCTGGCCGCAGGCGATATTGGCGCTACCGTAAAATTCAAAAA
Source organism: Bacteroidia bacterium (assembly GCA_030430205.1). Lineage (GTDB taxonomy): Bacteria > Bacteroidota > Bacteroidia > J057 > J057 > JAUIGE01. The sequence continues at coordinate 14,603 of JAUIGE010000063.1, forward strand.
TACCCATGTCAACCATACCCTTCGCACAGGCGATGATGGCGTTGAGATAGATCCTATTGTATTCCCTACGCCGCGTATCCGCGTAGCTATCTCGCCGACCAAAACAGGCGATGAGGAGAAAATGGGTGCCGCGCTGCGCAAAATGCACGAAAGTGATCCCAGCCTTATCATGGAGCTTTCCAAGGAGCTTAGGCAGACCTTGCTGCACGCTCAGGGAGACCTCCACCTCAATGTCGCCAAATGGATATTGGAGAAAGAGCATGGCGTAACAGTGGAGTATGGAAAGCCCCGGATTTCTTATCGCGAGACCATCCGCAGGGAAGTCAAGGCGGATTATCGCCACAAAAAACAGACCGGCGGTGCCGGGCAGTTTGGCGAGGTGCACATGATCGTGCATCCCTATACGGAAGGACTCGAAGATACCATTGTCGGCAGCCGCAATGACATCAAGGTCCGTGAAGTAGATGTACATGAGTTGGAGTGGGGCGGCAAGTTGCTTTTCTGCAACTGTATCGTGGGTGGTAGCATTGAAAACCGCTTCATGCCCGCCATCATGAAAGGGATCATGGAAGTCATGGAGGAAGGACCGCTGACCAAAAGTTATATCCGCGACGTGGTGGTGCTGGTATATGACGGCAAAATGCACCCGGTGGACTCCAATGAAGCCGCCTTCAAATCCGCTGGCAAAAATGCCTTCAAGGCAGGATTTCTGGATGCAAAACCCTACCTCATGGAGCCGATCTACACCGTAGAAGTCCTCACTCCTTCGGAGTATATGGGTGACATCATGACTGACCTGCAAGGCCGTCGCGCCATCGTAGAAGGCATGAGTGCCGAAGGCAACCTTCAGAAAGTCACCGCCAAAGTGCCTTTGGCTGAGCTATACAAATACACCACCTCTCTCGCCTCCATCGCCCAGGGGCGCGCCCTCTACTCCCGCGAATTCGCGGAGTATAAGCAGGTGCCTGGTGATGTCCAGGATGTGCTGGTGAAGGAGAACTCGCGAGAGGAGGAGTAAGAGGAAGAGGGTTTTGGGTTTTGGGTTTCGGGTTTTGGGTTTCGGGTTTCGGGTTTCGGGTTTTGGATTTTGGGTTTTGGGTTCCGCAGGAGGCTTTTGCTTGCTGCGGGACTTTTTTTTTGAGGGGAAATTTTGCAAATTGATGTGAGCGTTTTTTTGTACTACCACCCTGATGAACTTATTGCCGGGGGCCTAATATGAAATATTATGAGAAATGTATTTTACCTATATGCTAAAGGATTGATAATCCTTTTTTGCCTGTTACCATTGACCATTAAATCCCAGATTTGTAATCAAACAGAATTGTGGGTGAGCACAGGCTATCCGAGCTACAGCGTCATAGGATTTACAGAATTGAACGGGAAACTTTACACGGTAAATAGAAATGGCCATCCGGGCTTTTTCCTGTATCAATATGATGGAAACTCCTGGAATGCCATCTCCCAGCTTCCTCTTCCGCTCAACTGGGGTTGCTGTTTTTTGAATGATATCATTACCTACAAAAACCAAATTTATGTTTGTGGAAGTTTCAAATCTGGGGCTACCCAAATTCCGGGAACTGAAAGCATTATCCGATGGGACAGCACCAACAATCAGTGGGTAGGTGTTGGTACAGGAATTGGTGGTGGGACCATCAGCTCCGTTATTGATATGGAGGTTTATAAGGGAGAATTGTATGCTTGCGGTGCTTTCTTCAACTTAGGCAGTATGTATGCACCTGCTATAGTAAGATGGAACGGTGTTTATTGGGACACCTTAAGCTCAACAAGCTATCTTCAGTTTGCAGGCTCGGGTAGTGGATGGCCCTCTGTCTGGTCTATGACCGTTTGGAATGAGAAATTGGTACTTGGCGGAAACTTTAAAACACCAGGATCAAAATACCTTGTGACATGGGACGGCAGCAATTTTGCAGACTTTCAATCCTATCCGAATGCCGGAATCTCTCTGATAACCACCTTTCATGATGACCTGATCATTTATGGTCAATATATCGATAGCATGGGAAATCAGCCCAGCGGACAGGTGATTAAATGGGACGGGGCCTCTTGGAAGAGTATAAACCCTCCGGGCTCCTACCTTTTCCCTATCGATTTCCAATCATTTAAAGGCGATCTTTATATGTCAGGAACCGGAAATCGCTTGCCTAATAATATACAGTTTGATGGAGTAGTCAGATGGGATGGTAAAGATTTACACCCTATGTCTTCCCTGGGAATGACAAATGAGTTACATGTATTTAATAAAAGATTATGGGTAGCAGGGTATTTTTACTCTTCCTGCGGGTATCCTGTTGATGATATTGTGAGGCTTTGCGAAGGAACTGAATGTCAGTCTTTTGGAGGCAGAGTATTTCAGGATGATAATCGAAACTGTATTAAGGACCCTTTGGAAAACTATATCAGTCAACAATGGGTGCAAATTGATCCTGTGAATGTATTGGTACAAACGGATGATTCAGGATATTTTTTCACTGTACTGGATACCGGAATGTATCATGTAAGTATTCATAGATTAAAGCCCTATTACAGCAATTCCTGCCCTCAAAATGGATATATCATACAAATAGATAGCTTTGGAGTCCAGGAAAGAGAATTGGGGATATTTCCCATACCTAATATTCATGATCTGAAAATTATAGTTACTGCCACCCCCATGAGACCTGGGGGTAATGCATATATTCATTTGAATATTACTAATGATGGTACGGTCGTACGAAGTCCTCAAATCAACCTTATTCTGGATTCACTTCTGAATTTTACAGGCAATTGCACTTATCCGTTGGCTAACCAATCAGGTCAACACCTTAGCTGGCAATGGCCCTCTTTAGTCCCCTCACAATCAGCCCATTTAAAAATAGAGGTCACCCTGCCTACTCACGTATTGGCAGGGACAGAGTTAGCCATTCAAGGCGAAGTTTATCCCATTCAAACTGATTCTTTCCCCCGAGATAATATATTTCTCTTACCTGCTATAGTCGTAGCCTCCTTCGACCCCAACGACAAGCAAGTATCCCCCGCCGGTCAGGGACCCAATGGCAACATTCCCCCTCAAACCAAGACCCTCACCTACACCATCCGCTTCCAAAACACCGGCAACGACACCGCATTCACCGTCATCCTCCGCGATGAAATCGACTCCACCCTCGATCTGAGTACCCTCCAGACCATCGCCTCCAGCCACAACTACCGCTTCGTCGTCGAAGAGGGCCAACGCATCAACTGGACCTTTGACAACATCCTCCTGCCCGACAGCAACACCAACGAGCCCGCCTCGCACGGCTTCGTCAAATACCGCATCGACCTCAGGGAGAATCTCCCTCTCGGCACCCGCATCGAAAACGAGGCGGCAATCTACTTCGACTTCAACAGTCCCATCATTACCAACCGCACAGTGAATACCCTGGCGGAGCCTGTCCTCAGCATAGATGCTGAAACGACCTCAACAAAGCTGAAAATATGGCCCCAACCCGCAGGCGATTGGGTCAATATTGAAAGTCCTTTCAGCCTTTCACAAGCCAGGGTTCAGCTGTTTGACCTGCATGGCAGACGGGTATATCAGGCTTCGGACTTAGAGGGAAAACATTTCCGAATTCCAGCTCAGGCGCTGGCTCCTGGCTTGTATCTGCTTCATCTCCATCAGGATGGAGCCTTGATTGCTTCAGCGAAGCTGGTAATTCGGTAGGCTAAAGCGCCTCACTTTCAATTACTTAAATCGATTCCGATTTTAATATTGATATTTTTATAATATGTCACCCCTTCGGGGTTTTGGGAATGTTGATGGATAATGGCTATAATCCTATCATCCCTTCGGGATTCAAGAAAACTGGTTTTCACAAAACCAAGGAATACCAGGATAATAGCCCAAACAAATCGAAAACCCCAGAATCCCGAAGGAGCCTGCCCTGAGCCTGCCGAAGGGATGACAGGATTATAGATTATAGCCCAATCAATCCACAAGCCCAAGCCTCCAATACCCCAATTCCCCATCCACAAAAGCAAGCCGAAGCAAATACAAGCCTCCGGAAATCCCTTTTGGCACTTCCAAAACAGCCGAAAAGCCCTCTACCTCAAAATCCTGGATTTTCACGCCTGAAAGGCTGTATAAGGCTGCGCCTGCGAGCCGTTTTTCAGATTTTATATAAAATCTATCGGTAGCAGGATTCGGATAAAGCTGGAAAGAAAATGCCAGCTCTTCTTCAACGGACACCGTTGCGGGATCAATCGACATCAACTCATTCCCATAAAGGGGATGAAAGGCGGTGAAAACCAATCGCCCATGGAGGGCAAATAAGCTGCTGGGCACAGAGCCCGTCGAGCCCGGATACAAATCCTGCACGAGCTGTGCGGGGTCGGTCCCATTGGACCACCAAAGCTCCTGACCCAAGACCCGATCATTGCCAGAACCGAAAAATTTTCCGTCAAATTCCGTCATCTCCAACAAGTCCATGGGGCGAAACCAGGAAACCTGGCTGGACTGTGTACCCGCTTCGGTTCCGTCTGTTTCCCACAGCTTTTTGATGGAGGGATCCATCGGGTCAAAAGCCATAAAGTATAACTTCCCGTTGAGTACGCGGGCTTCCAATTGGTTGGCAGCAGAACTGCTTCCCCAGCCTGCATTGGAGGATTCTCCCCAGGGGTGGATGTCTTTGAGGAGCTGGGTACCCGCTTCGGTACCGTCTGTTTTCCACAGCTCAAAGCCGTGCAGGCTGTCATTGGCAACAAAATAGAGGTGCTGATTAAAGGCCACCATACGGCCATCTTTATGTACAGCATTTCCTGTGGGGTAAATGTTTTTGAGAAGCTGGGTGCCCGCTTCTGTGCCATCTGATTTCCAGATTTCATAGCCTGGCAGCTGGGTAGATCCAGGAAGGCCCCAACGGCTGACGAAGTACATTTCTCCCTGAAAAATGGTCGGACTGTTCCATCCGCCGTCATTTTTGCCGGGCCATATATCAGCGAATAAAAGAGTGCTGTCGGGATTGCCATCTGTGCGCCAGATTTCTCTGCCTCTGTTGGCTGATCGGGCGCTGAAATACAGATGGTCTTTGTAGACAAGGTAGTTTCCAGGGAAACTATTTTGCCAGTAATTGCCCGTTTTTCCAGGGTAAATATCTTTGAGGAGAACTACGCTATCGCCTGCTGTGTACCAGATTTCGCGGTCTTCAGCTTTTGCTTTATCGCTGCCCTCGAAGTACAGGCGGTCTTTATACACGATCGCACTGATATTTTCCGTCAGGTCGGGGAAGCTGCCTTCGACACCCGGAATCATATCTGCAAGCAGCTGCGGGCCGCCTGATCCGATCTCGTATTTCCACAATTCCTGCCCATGCAGGCTGTCATTGGCCGAAAAATAGAGCGCATCGCCCATTACCATCATGCGGGTAAAGCCGCTCAATCCGCTTCCGGAACCTGGCCAGATGTCCGCGATCATATAGGTTCCCACGGCTGTGCCGTCCGTGACCCAAAGTTCCTTGCCGTGCTGGCCGTCGTCACCGACGAAAAATATTTCGTCACCGATCTGTGCCCGTTGATAAGGGCTTTGAAGGCCCACGCCATAGGCGGTGCCGGGATTGATGTCTTTGATGAGTTGAATTTGAGCCTGGGCGAAAAGGGCTGAGAAGATAGCTATGGAGAAAATGATGAGCTTTTTCATGAGGATAGGGTGTTAAAATCGAATGGAAACAGCATCAGTACTACTTAAGGTCTTGCCATGGGCATCCACACACCGGAGGTGGTAGGTATAGATTTCTCCTTTCTTCACCTCCTGATCGAGGGTCTGATTTTGTTGGAGAAAATGATCGGAGATCAGGCGCGCGCGCCCTTCCCCTTCGGAGCGAAGGAGTTGAACTTTGTACAGAAAATCTGTTGAAGGAATATTCCAACTCAACCGAATGCCATCAGGCTGGCGAGTCAGGCCCAGTCTTTCCGGGAAGTTGGGCAAGGGGATTTGAATTTCGGTGCTTTTGCTCAGGCTGCTTTTCGCTCCGAAACCATCTACTGCCTGAACGGCATATTGGTAGCTTTTACCGGCTTCTATCTCTTTATCATAAACATAATTTTGCTGAAAAGGAATCTTCTCCTGGCTGATCAGGCTAAAGCTTTCTGCTCCTGCTTCTTTTCGATAGAGAAAATACCCTTCCAGATAGGCTTCCCTCTCATAGAGATTGTCCCAACTAATCCGCACGCGGCCTTCCAGCCATTTGCTGTCAATCGACAGCGGCGGACTCAGGGATGTCCCGGCCACAGGCCGGGCAGAAACGCGAGCAGAAAACTCGCTCAGCTCATAGCTCTTGTTTTCCGCTTTGACAGCGTAGCTGTAGGTTTGGCTTCCGCTCAATTGAGCGGTATCGAGGTAAGCGCTGGCTTCTTCCGCAGGAATAAAAGCTGATATTTGGCGCAACTCGCCCCGATACCCTTCTGCCCGAAAGACATAATAGCCACGGGTATTGGCACCTTTTCCCTGCCAATGAAGCTGAATACCTTCTTTTTCTGGCGTTGCCAGCAGGCGCACGGGCGCATCCGCCGGATCGCTTCCATTATACAAGCCAAAAATGGTCACACTGCGCAGGTCTTTTCCGGTGATATCATTGATTTGTAAAAAATAGAAATAGCCTTCGCCGGGTTCATCGACCTGATCGGTAAAGCTGCTGTCCATGGGCGCGAGTTCGCGGATGAGTTCAAAGCCTTCACGGCTTTGCCGGCTTCGATACAGCCGCAGGCTGCGGACGCGATCTGCCTGGGTCAAAGACCAGGAGAGGCGAAGGGAATGGCTTCCCTCTTCGCTTTTCGCCCGAAAATTAGAAATAATGGGCATGCTGCGGGTGCCGAAATTTCCTGCCTGTACGCGCTGGGAAGGCCTGCCCTGATTGCCCAGGATGTCAAAAGGCACGATATAGTATTCGTAAATGCTTTCCACTCTGAGTGTGGTGTCCGTCATCATCAGGCGAATGCTGTCCTGCTGCTGTGCTTTTTGGCGAAGGGGAAATATTTGCTGAAAAGCTTTTTCGCCCAATCCACGCCTGAAGACATGGTAGTCTATCATTTCTCCCGCATAGCTCGTCTGCCATTCTGCCAGCGGAAAATCCGCATCGCGGCTGCTGCTCACCGCCCAAAAGGGCTCATGGATCAACTGCTGCGTCTCAAATAAGAGCGTTCCGCTCATCGGCGGAGAAATTTTTTCTCCTGACAATTGGTATTCATACAGCTTGCCGCTCTCTACCTCCTGGTCCAGCCAGGCAAGGCCCATGGCTATTTGAATGGCGGGATTTCTGAAAACGGCCAGGCTTTCGAGCGGTCTCTTTTTGGCAATATATTCCCAGACTGTGCTTAGGCTTTGGGATTCATTTCTCAGTTGGAGGGGAAATAAATCCCGCGCCTCCTGGTAGCGCTTCAAAAAAGCGGCTTCTGTGGCTGGCGGACTCAATGTCGCAATGGTTTTCATGCGGGCCTTTTGGCTCCTTTTCAGTTCAAAAGTTTGGTAGGCCATCGCTGCCTCTGGTAGCTGGATGAAGATTCCATTGGGACTTATGTGAAGGGGGATTTCCTGGGCTGTTGCCAGCTGGAGGCTGGCGAGGAGGAGGAAAAAATATATGGTTTTATACATGATTGTTTTTTTTGTGGTGGTGGAAAATACGGCCCGTTTGTTTCAAGGAGGTTGTCATTTCGACGAGGCTTTGCGAGGAGAAATCTCCTGAACTCATTAAAAAAGTGACTATCAATGCCTCAGGAGATTTCTCCTCGAAGACTCGTCGAAATGAACCGTGTTAAAAAGCAAGAAAAAAGGCAATATTTTTAGCAATTTTTATATTTCAGGTAATACTCATTGTCAAAAGCAATCCCTGATTTGACAACAGCAAAAATCTGTTTTAAAAGCTTGGCCATAACAGCCACCATCGCTTTATAATGTGGTTTTCCCTTCGCTCTGAGCCTTTCATAAAGTTCTTTACAGGCATGGTTATGCTTGATGGCACTAATGGCTCCCATATATAGGCAAGCCCTTGTTTGAGCAGATCCGTATTTGGTGATGCCGCCTCGAAACCTGACCGAACTGCCTGAGTGATGGCTCTTGGGAGCCAGACCGATAAACTTGATTAATTGTTTATTATCCTCAAAATGAGTCAGACCATTGGTAACTGTCAGGAGCCAATTGGCAGTTTTTTCGCCTACTCCTTGTCGGATGACATAGAGTTTTAAACAATATAGTGACATAAAGTTCTTTACAGATACTTCAGTTCTTTGAAATTATGAAAAATCAAGCTTCCAGATACTTTCAACGGAAAACGGTGAATGCTGCATTC
>JAUIGE010000019.1 GCA_030430205.1 Bacteroidia bacterium
GGGGGCTGACGTTGATTGAAAGGCGTTAAAACGCCTTCTGGGCAGCGCTAGCCCCCTTGAGAGCCTGTGCCGGACTTGATCCGGCAGGGCGATTTTGCGCAAGGGGTGTTACATCTCAAAAGCTTCGCTTTTTGAACTCCACTAAAATCCTCGATGAACCAAAAGCTTTTGCTTTTGGCTTATTACACCCTAGCCCTTCGGGGCTTGTTTGTTGTATTTCCATTCTTAGCTCGAATGGTTACTTTTTTATCCTTCCTTCATCCTAAAAACCCGCGTAACCAGCGTCAAACTCTTCCCCATCATCCCCCACATATTTTGCGCTTTTGCTAACTTAATCCCCAACTCAACATCTACCCATGAAACTACTCGAAGGCATCAAAATCATAGATTTCACCCGTCTGCTCCCCGGGCCGGTGGCGACCCACCTGCTCGCCCAGATGGGCGCGGAAGTCATCAAAATCGAAAATCCTCACCGCATAGATTATGCGCGGACCAGCGGCAAACAAGTCGATGGAGCAAGCCTGCTCTTCCATCAGCTCAACCACAACAAAGTGCTGAAAAGCATGGATTACGCCTCTGAGGCGGGGAAAGCGGAGGTGATCGAACTGATCCGGGGCGCGGATGCGCTCATTGAGCAATTTCGTCCGGGCGCGATGGCGGCCTGGGGCCTGGACTATGAGGCGATCAAAAAGATCAGGCCTGACATCGTCTATGTCTCTCTGACCGGCTACGGTCAGCAGGGGGATTATGCCAGCGAAGCCGGCCACGACTTCAACTACCTCGCCTATGCAGGCGTCATGAGCCTGCTCAAGGACGAAAAGGGCAAGCCCTGCGTGCCTGACACCCAATTTGCGGACATAGGCGGAGCCTATATGGCGGTGATGGCCTTGCAGGCAGCTTTGCTGCGGAAGGGCCTTTCGGGCGAAGGCAGCCATGTGGATGTATCGCTTTGCGATGCTGTTTTGCCTTTTATCGCGGTGCCTTATTCCTTCCAGGCCGCTGGCTGGGACTATCGCCATTTTAATGTCATCAACGGCAAGATTGCCGCCAATTACGCTGCCTATCAGTGCAGCGATGGCAAATGGCTTTCGGTCGCTGCTTTGGAACTGAAATTCTGGAACACGCTCTGCGAAGCGCTCGAAAAGCCCGAATGGAAAAGAGACAACCAGCTCGCGCTGATGAACATCGCTTTTCCAAAAGCAGAAGTGGAGGCCTTATTCAAAACCCAGACAAGGGATGAATGGGTGGTACAATTGAAGGGAAAGGATGTATGTGTCGCGCCTATCCTGGAATTGGAAGAGCTGGAAGGCTCTGATTATCACCGACAAAGGAAGACTTTTGAAGCTTTTGAGACGGAAGGCGGGACGCCTTTGAGGACGGTGGGATTGCCCTTTCGGGTGGATGATCAGGAATAAACATATCTGTACTTTTTCCTGATTCCCTGAAAAGAATAGACAGGATAACAGGGTTTACAAGATTTACAGGACAATCAGGGCTTTCCGATAAAACCATATAGGGCATAGAAGTTCATATAAGGTCACTTGATGAGAAAGCTTATATGAACTTAATGCCCTTATATGGTTCAAATATGCAGCCATTATCGCGTTATGAAAAAATCCTGTTCATCCTGAAAATCCTGTAATCCTGTCAAAAAATGAGGTATGCTAATTTTGCCGGGTAGGATAAATTTTTCCCCTATTTTTGCCCCATGAAAAGTGAATGGTACCCAAAACTGGCGAAAGCCCCCTTCCTCATCGCAGGGCCCTGCGTGATCGAAAATCAGGAACTCCTGATGACCGTAGCTGCCGAGCTGGTCCGGCTGCGCGACACATTTCAGGTTGAAATGATCTTCAAAGCTTCTTTTGACAAAGCGAACCGCACTTCGGTGAAGTCTTTTCGCGGGCCGGGTCTGGAAGAAGGCCTGAAGATGCTGGCGAAAGTCAAAAGCGAATTTGGCTTGCCGCTGCTCACGGACATCCATGAAGCGCATCAGGCTGCGCCTGTGGCAGAAGTCGTAGACATCCTGCAGATACCTGCCTTTCTCTGTCGGCAGACAGATTTGCTGGTCGCTGCGGGCGAGACGGGTAGAATTGTCAATATCAAGAAAGCACAATTTCTCTCGGGCGAGGACATGCTTTTTCCTGCGGAAAAGGTCCTATCCACCGGCAACCAGCAGATCCTGCTGACGGAGCGCGGCAATATCTACGGCTACAACAACCTGGTTGTAGACTTTCGCAATATCCCTGACATGAAAGCCCATGGCTTTCCGGTGGTGATGGATTGCACGCATAGCGTGCAGCGACCCGGCGCCGCAGGCGGCAAGACGGGTGGCAACCGGGAGTTTGTGCCTGCCATGGCCTATGCTGCCAAAGCCTTTGGCGCGGATGGCTACTTCATGGAAGTACATCCTGACCCTGAGAAGGGTCTGAGCGACGGGCCTAATATGCTTTATCTGAAAGATTTGGAAGGGGTGATGCAGCAGCTTTTTTCGCTTGCGTGATTGGCAAAAAGAAACTACATTAGTAGTCCAAATATGTTTAACTTCTTAACTGCTTGCATTCAGCCGCCCCTGGGCGGCTGTCTTATTTTAAACCTGCCAGGTTTCTACAACTCCTCATCATCATCCAGAAAATCTTCCAATACCTCCCAGGTATGATCTGCCAGCAAGCGGGCTGTAGCAATATGCCTTTCGTAGGGGACCTTAGCGCCCCACTCCTCCGGAGCAACCAAAGAAAGCACACCCATGCCGTTTTTGCGAAGGTAAAAATGGTAAACCTGGTGGATAATGGGATCGAAGTTAAATTCGGCTAAATATATTTTTTCGGATATTTCGCGGCGGACTTGCAGCTTTTTGGCTTGCTGGGCAAGCAATTCAATCTGGGCCTTGATCTGGTCCATCTGCATATTGGTCTGCTCTGCCATGGCCATCAGAGCGCGGCCTTTTATCTTGCCCTTATCCTCCGGTTTGATGACGGCACTGCTCGAATGATGGGCATAGGGCAACAAGCCAGGGTTTTCAGCCACCTTATCTATGTCAATGGGATTGACGAATTCCTGTTCTTTGTTTTTTTCTTCACTCATTTTTCTGCAAACTGTATAATTGCCTGGACAAACAGATCAACTCCGCTGATAAACAGGGCGTATGAAAGCATAACAAATGTACCACTTTTCTGTTTTGGCAATTTAACTTTCGTTCTGTTATGAAGGGATTTTTACGCTTCTTATGGGTGCTTCTACGGATTGCTCTGGTAATAGGTCTGCCTTTTTTTGTCCTTATCCGCTCTTCGGTCTGGCTGTATACATCCAGGGAAATGTCTACCTGGCTGGCTTTTAGCAGCGCCGCGGGCATGACTTTCGTTTTGCTGCTTATTTATATGATTGTGCTTTTTTCTGTTTTGTTTGGGGCAAAACATATCAGCAGCAAAAGCCTGAAAATCAAGGCTTTTTTGGTGGTGCTGATGCTCGCAGCCTATTCTTTTTTAACCATGGCCAATATCAAGCTCAAAAACACAAAATCGGATGAAGTACGGAAAGAATTCCGTTCTCTTCATCCGATCCTCCGACTCGGAGTCGGCAGTATGATGGTGCTCGATCGCTCAGCGATCGTGACTGATTTCTCGCGCAAAGCGAGCGATTATGATGCCATGGGCCTCAAGCGCCTCAAAAACTCTTTGCATTACAAGCAAAAAGACGGCTATGTGCATGCCATGGATCTGCGCACCCTGGGGCGCTCGGCTTTCCGCAATTGGGTGGTCGAAAAATATTTTCGCCTGATGGGTTTCAAAACCCTGAGACATGGCGGCACGGCAGATCATCTGCATATTTCCCTGCCGCCCCACGACAAGCCAAATGTACTTTAAGGCTTTCGCTTAGTAATGCTTTAAAAATAAGGTTTCGATTTTCTGCACGCTCCATCGGCAAGAATGAGAACCGCTTTTTTTAACAAAACCCAAAGCCCCGAAGGGGCGCCAGACATCAACACAGGGCAAGGCCCTGTGCCCTGTGACAAGAAAATACCTCATAGAAGCCCTGTAAGGGCGATATACCTGATACTTCGCCCTTGCAGGGCTCTCACGGTTTATCGGGGGGCTGACTACCATAGGGCTTTGCCCTATGTTGATATATATCGCCCCTTTGGGGCTCTTTTGCCGTATTTCCATGCTTAACTCGAAAGGTTAATTTTTTATCATTCCTTAATCGAACTGAATGTTGATTCTTGAATCTTTTTCAGGCCTTCCTTCTACGCCTATCATGCGAAGATATTTATCTTCCAGGCTCTTACTGACCTTTTTTCCATTGATAGTCATGCCATCCTCATCAATTTGAATTTTGGTTCTGCTATTCGTTGATGAAATCATCCCATCTCTGTATAGTTCTTTTTTGAGAACTTCATAGCGCTCGCTCATGCGCTGCTCCTCCAATCGCAAAGCCCTTTCGCTATCGCGAAGGCGACTTTCTTCCGCCCTCAACCGGGCTTCCTGTTCCCGCATCTTGACCTCCTGTTCTCTCAATTTCATCTCTACTTCCCTGCGCTGACGCTCAGCCTCACGAAATTCTGCTTCCTGGGCTCTGTGAAGAGATTCCGCTTTTCTCCGCTGGCTTTCTTCCACCCTTCGCAATTCTTCCCTAGCTGCACGCATTTTTTCCTCATGCGCCCGCAGGTCTTCATGCTCCATTTTTTCTAAAGCACGCAGCTTTTCGGCCAACTCTCTGGCTATTTGCTCATCCAGATGTGCACGATCCTCACGTAGACGATCGCGATCTCTTACCCGCTCTTGCTCATGTTGGGCTCTCTCGATATCTCTTGCTATGCGCTCAAATTGTTCGCCATAGTCCTTCCCAAACTCCTCTCCCCATTTTTCCATGTCTTTGGCAAATTTTTCCATATCCTTCTGAAAATCTTCCCCCATGGAAGCCTCATACTCAGCCTGCCATTTTTCCATCTCTTTGCCGTAGGCTTCCATCTGTTTTCCATACTTTTCACCAAATTCCTCTCCCCATTTCTCCATTTGTAGTTCAAATTGAGCCATGCTTTCCTTGTACTGACGCATTTCATCTTCATCCCAAACATAGCCTTCTACTTCATCAGGATTTAAGTAATCGGGAACGCTTCCCCCTTTTCTCATGGCCGGAGGAGCCGGTGGAGCTGGTGGGGTGGGCATGCTTTCGAAACTTCCAGAGGGAGGGGGGGGCGGTGGTGGAAGGGGCGGAAGAGAAGGCGGAGGAGGGGGTGGTGGGGGTGGGCTGTCAACCCCAGCAATATATGCCAGAGGGGCTAAAGCCGTATTTGCGCTGATGTCCAAAGGACCGGTTTCAGGTAGATGAGCAGGTGCCATCCAGGCAAGGCCACAGAGGCTTATGCTCATAATCAAAAAGGTGACAAGACGGGTATTCATGTTTACGTTTTGTTGTTTAACTCCCATAATACGTTTGATGCGGCCCAGCATGTGGTTGTTACGTCCCTGTATGCCGATGGCAAGTTTGCCATGGTCTAAGCGGTGTTGTTCCAGTTCAGTAAGTGCCCGGGCATAGGCCAGAGGGTCTCCGCTATAGCTGATGGCAATGTCATCGCAGCAATGCTCGCGCTCGTCCTGCAGGACCTGACTGAGCCACCAATAAGCGGGATGATAGAAGAACAAAATTTCCAACAACTGCTGAAGCATATTCAGCAGAAAGTCGTTGCGCCTGATATGCGCCAGTTCATGCACCAAAATGCTTTCTACCTGAGAGGGAGCCAGAGCTGTCAGAAAGCCTATAGGCAATAATATCACGGGCTTAAGATGCCCGATAACCATAGGCGATTGGATGCGCTCCGAAACCATCAGGTACACCTTGCGGCCGAACCCAAAATAAGCAGCAAGCCTGTCTGTCTTTTTTTGCCAAAGAGGATGATGGAGGGTGTAGGCCGTATTGCGCAGCTGACGCAAATACAAAAAGCTTCCAAACCAGCGAAGGCTGAAAAAGAGTGCGCCTAATACCCAAATACATGCTACCCAGGGGATATAATCCGTCACCTGAGCCTTCAGCGAGGCAATCCACCCACTGTTCAGCGGGTTGATTCCCTCAAAGGTAATCGTGGTGGTTTCATGGAGCAGGTGATTTTCATAAATCAGCTTAAACTGATCCGGTTGATCCAATTCTGAGCCAAAGGTCCAGACAGACCAAATCACCATCCCCAACATGCCCGCATAAGCCAGCTTATACCTGATCACCGCTGATTTACGCGGCAGCAAAGCAAATACAATCGCTAATAGCGTTGCGATCACAGCTCCCTGCCACAAGGCATGAATAACTGTCCAGCCCAGGGCCTGCAAGATCATGTTTCCGGAGGATTCCCAAAAATGCATAAAATTTCAATTTGACTTAAAGACAAGATTGCAAACGAAAAGTTGTATACGAAAGCTTTCGTAATACAATGATATACGAAAGAGTTCGTATATGCAAATATATCTACGAATTTATTCGTAACTAAAATTTAGCCCTCCGGGAGAATCTGCAAATTCTGCGCATCTTCTTATCCTCAAATTATCGTATCTTGCAGCATCAAGAATTATACGCCCATGGATGCAAAAGCGCGCATAAACCAGCTAACTGCTGAGCTGAAACAGCATAATTACTCCTATTATATCCTTGCTGAGCCGACGATTTCGGATTTTGAATTTGATCAATTACTCAAGGAGCTGGAAGCTCTTGAGCTGGCTCATCCTGAGCTACGTCATCCGGATTCTCCCACTTTAAGAGTGGGCGGCGAGATCACAAAAGATTTTCCCTCCTTCCAGCACATCAGGCCTATGATGAGTCTTTCGAATAGCTATTCGAAGGAAGATATCGAAGAATTTGATAAGCAGGTAGCGAAACTGACGGGTGGAAGAGCATACAGCTACTTGCTGGAGCAAAAATTTGATGGGGCTTCTTTGAGCCTGCATTATGAAAACGGCCTTTTGGTACGGGCAGTGACCCGGGGAGATGGGGTACAGGGTGATGAGATCACCGCCAACGCAAAAACCATTCGCACCATTCCCCTTCGGCTCAAAGGAGATAATTATCCCGCTTCATTGGAGATCCGCGGCGAGGTTGTCATCTTCAAATCTGATTTTGAAGAGATGAATCAGAAGCGGGCTGAAAATGGTGAAGCATTATACAAGAATCCTCGAAATACGGCCGCTGGTGCCCTTAAGAACCAGGATTCGGCCATTGTCGCCACCCGGCGATTGAGTTTTTTTGGCTACCAGGTTCTTTCAGACCAACCCCTTGTCAGCAAGGATAGCGATCACATGGCCCTGCTCAAAGAATGGGGTTTTCTGCAAAGTAAGGCCGATGCTGTGGTCGAAAACCTGGATGATTTATTCGCCTACCTCGATGCCTGGGAAAACAAGCGGCACGACCTGGATTATGAGATTGATGGCATTGTCATCAAGGTAAATGAGCTGGATTTGCGGGAGGAAATGGGTGCCACTGCCAAAGCCCCCAGGTGGGCGATCGCCTACAAATACAAAGCTGCGGAGGTCGTTACACGGCTGGAATCGGTCACCTATCAGGTGGGCCGAACAGGCAAAATCACGCCTGTAGCAAACCTGGAACCCATTTTACTTGCCGGGACTACGGTCAAACGCGCCTCGATCCACAATGCGGATGAGATTGAGCGTTTGGGTTTGTATGCCCATGATTATGTGAAGGTGGAAAAAGGAGGTGAAATAATTCCCAAAATAACTTCTGTAGTTACAGAAAAGCGTGAGCCCGGGGCTTCTCCCATCGTATTTATTACCCACTGCCCTGATTGTCAGACTGCTTTGATACGCCCAGAGGGGGAGGTCAACCACTATTGTCCCAACGAAAATGGCTGCCCTCCGCAGATTAAAGGAAAAATAGAACATTTTGCGAGCAGAAAAGCACTGGACATAGACGGACTTGGCACGGAAATCGTGAACCAATTGGTAGATGAAGGATTGATTCGGACCTATGCGGATTTATATGATCTGAGCTATGAAGCAGTGGTAAAATTGGAGCGCTTTGCTGAACAATCGGCTCAAAATCTGATTGACAGTATAGCAGCAAGTAAGGAAAAACCATTTGAAAAGGTTTTATTTGCGCTGGGGATCAGGTACGTGGGAGCGACAGTAGCCAAAAAGCTGGCCAGGCACCTGAAAAGTATAGATGCCATCATAGAGTCAGAACTTGAAAGCCTGCAGGCCTTGCCGGATATCGGAGGTAGCATTGCCCAAAGTATTGTTTCATTTTTTGGGATTGAGGAAAACAAAGTCATGATTGGCAGGCTGAAAGAGGCTGGCCTGCAAATGGAAGTGGAGGTGAAAGAAAATTCTTCTAATGCATTGAGTGGAAAAAGTTTTGTCGTATCGGGCGTTTTTGCCGGTTTTGGAAGAACAGAGCTTAAGGACCTGATAGAATCTTTAGGGGGAGAGATAAAAAGTTCGCTATCGAGTAAAACCACTTATTTGCTGGCAGGGGAAAATGCCGGGCCTTCCAAGCTCGGAAAAGCTGAAAAATTGGGTATAACCGTTTTGTCTGAGGACGAATTTAGAGCATTGATTGTATGAATCTGGTAAACCAACTAAAAGATAATTTTACGAAACGTAAAATGCGGCAGCTTGACAACCGCAAGCCGCCCCAACGCGAATTCATTGACCTTGACAAAGCCAAAAACATTGGAATAATCGTCAATATCAACGAATGCAGCACCGAAGACATCAAGCAATTGACTGGCTATATTTCGAAGCTTAAGCGCGAGAAAAAGCATATTTTTATTATTGAGCTCAATTTTATCAAAAAATCTGTCTCTGAATTAACCCTTTCAGGTGATGGAATCTTTATCAATCCCTCCAAAATGAATTGGCTGGATTATCCGGTGCCTTCGGTTGAAGAAAAAATCCGGAACCAAACCCTTGATATCCTGATGAATTTTGACGCATCAGAAAAAATGACCTCCAAATATGTCCTCAATTTTGCCAATGCAAAAACCCGTACAGGGCCGCATGTAGAGGGTTTTGAGTACTGTTATGAGCTTATGGTCAACCTCCCCCCTAATACAAATGGAAAACATTTGCAGGCAATGATTAATCAATTTGATTACTTCCTGAAAATGATTGAAAAGTAACTAAATTTGGTGCCATGAAAAATCTAATTGGCACCGGAGTCGCCGTAGTTACTCCTTTTGATGAAAATAAAGCTGTGGATCACGAGGCGCTTGCCCGGGTGATTGAGCATTTAATAGCCGGGAAAGTAGAGTACCTGGTTGCATTGGGTACAACAGGTGAGTCTGTCACCCTCAATAAAGAAGAAACTTTTGCGGTTCTTGATACCTTTTTCAAGGTGAATGACAACCGCCTGCCTATAGTGGTTGGAGTCGGCGGAAACGATACCCGCGAAGTTTGCGCACACGCCCGGGAGGTAGAAGCCCGATACCCTGCAGCTGCCCTTCTCTCTGTCAGTCCCTATTACAATAAACCGACCCAGGAAGGGATTTACCAGCATTTCAAGGCTTTGGCAGAAAGCACAGATATTCCCATTATTCTGTATAATGTACCTCCCCGCACTTCTTCCAATATACAGGCAGAGACAGTGGTTCGCCTGGCAAAAGACTTCAAAAACATCGTTGCAGTAAAAGAAGCTTCAGGCGACCTATTGCAAGGGATGGCCATCATCGCTGACCGCCCCGAGGGCTTTCTTGTCCTCTCGGGAGATGACCAATTGGGGCTGGCACAGCTCGCTCTGGGCTTCGAAGGGGTCATTTCGGTGGTAGGAAATGCATTTCCGGCTATTTTCAGCCAGTTGGTGCGGGATGCACTCGCAGGCAATATGGAGGCTGCCCGCAAGGCGAGCTACAAGCTGCGAAAACTGATGGCCCTCAATTTTGTGGAGGGGAATCCGGCGGGAGTAAAAACAGCCATGGCTTTGCAGGGCTTATGCAGGAAGGATGTGCGCCTTCCTCTGGTAAAAGCAAGTGAAAAACTTGTAGCCGAAATACAAAAAGAAATGGCTCTCCTATAACAGGAGAGCCATGAAGTTTTTAAGGCAAAATATTTAGCAATTAGGCGTCAGCATTCTTCTTATCCTGAACTTCTTTGCGAATATCTTGAGCAAGATTTTTCAATTCTTGCATAGCTCCACGGACACGTGTACCCGCAGCCTTGTTGTTTTTTTCGTAAAACTTTGAGAAATCATCCTCGACGGACACAATAAGCTCTTTTAATTTGTTGTATTTTTCCATAAGATTTATT
Organism: Bacteroidia bacterium; assembly: GCA_030430205.1. GTDB lineage: Bacteria > Bacteroidota > Bacteroidia > J057 > J057 > JAUIGE01. The sequence continues at coordinate 10,236 of JAUIGE010000019.1, forward strand.
TTTTAATGGTGAGAGCAATTTAATACTAAAGTATAATAATGCAAAAAAAATTAGACTTGAATTGAAGAAAGAGAGGCATTCTCATAGGCTCCACTGGCAATATTGTCTCTGATTTTCTCAAAAGCATCCAGTGTATCCTTTACATCCTTCTCTGTATGTGCAGCAGTCGGAATCATTCTCAGCATGATTACGCCCTTTTCAACCACCGGATAAGTGACCACAGAGACGAAAATTCCATGATTTTCCCGTAAATCGTAGGTGATCGCGCCAGCGAGGGCAGCATTACCTTGCATAAATACAGGAGTCACAGGAGACTCGGGATTTCCAATATCAAAACCGCGCTCTTTGAGGCCCTTTTGCAGATTTTTTACAACAGACCACAGTTTTTCGCGCAATTCTGGCATGGTACGAAGCATCTCCAGACGCTTGATGGCCCCGATAGTCATCGGCATGCAAAGAGATTTAGCATAGATTTGGCTCCGCATATTATAGCGAAGAAACCTGATGACTTTGGCATCGCCTGTAACAAAAGCACCAAAACCAGCCATAGACTTGGCAAAGGTGCAAAACAGCACGTCAATTTGGTCCATCACACCCAAATGCTCGGGTGCTCCCTGCCCTGTTTTACCCATTACACCGAAGCCATGGGCATCATCTACAAAAATTCGGAAGTTATATTTTTCTTTCAATGCGCAAATCTCATCCAATTTGCCCATGGTGCCGCTCATGCCGAAGACACCTTCGGTGATAACCAGGATGCCTCCTCCCGTATTTTCAACGATGCGCTGCGCTTTTTCCAGGCGGTCTTCCAGTTGCGCCATATTATTATGCGCAAATACAAAACGCTTGGCAAGGCTCATGCTCATGCCGTCCATGATACAGGCGTGTGACAACTGATCATAGACAATGACATCTCTGCGGTCGGTAAGGGATTGAATGATAGAAACACAGCCCTGGTAGCCAAAGTTCATGAGGAAAGCATCTTCCTTTCCCATAAACTCAGCTGCCTGACGCTCAAAATCCTCATGGTAATCAGAATTACCTGTAAGCATCCGTGATCCCATAGGATAAGCGAGTCCCCAATCTGCGGCAGCCTCGGCATCCACTTTGCGGATATCTGGATGATTGGCGAGTCCCAGGTAATTGTTGATAGACCAGGTAAGAACCTCTTTTCCTCTGAACTTCATCCTTGGGCCAACTTCCCCTTCCAGTTTGGGAAAGGTAAAGTACCCATGTCCTATATTCGCCCATTGTCCAAGGTCGGTGGCCATTAAGCGATCTATTTTATTGAAAATATCCAAGCTTTCTCCAATTAAAGGTGATACAATAGATTTAAAAGCTCGGCAAAAATAGAACTATTTCCCTAATAAGAAAAAAACAAGGCTCTTTTCGCTGCTTCCCCTGGGAGGGAAACAGGCAAGAAAACAAAATGCCGGGAGCTATTATTTGGCTGCGTAGGTGTTTTCTTCTTTCTCTAAAGGAATGGCTTCGAGTCTGGATTTCATCTCGTCGCGGAGAGCGGCGTAGAGGTTTTCATTTTCATGGAGAATGGGCTCGACTGGCGGCGCGTCAATGACGCGGGGATTTACCTGTCTGCCGTTTTTCCAAAAACGGAAACAAAGATGCGGACCTGTCGCCAGGCCTGTACTGCCGACATAGCCGATGATATCGCCCTGCTTGACGGCAGTGCCTGATTTGACTCCTTTGGCGAAGCCTGACATGTGCAGGTACTGGGTAGCATAGACGCTGTTGTGGCGCACCTTGACATACCGGCCATTGCCGCGGGTATAGGCTGCTGCGACAACAACCCCATCTCCTACGGAGCGGATAGGCGTGCCTTTGGGCGCTGCATAATCAACACCCAAATGGGGGCGGTATCTTTTCAGGATGGGGTGAAAGCGCTTATAGCTAAATCCGCTGCTGATGCGCGAATACTGAAGCGGGGCGCGCAAAAAAGCCTTGCGGAGACTTTGCCCATTTTCATCATAAAATCCTGTTTGCCCGTTTTCGTCAAAGTAAAAGGCGTAAAAATCTTTTTCTGCATGGTGAAAAACAGCCGACTTGATCGTTTTGATTCCCATTGACTGCCCTTCTACGAATTCTTCATCATAAATCACCTTAAACCAATCGCCTTTCTGTGTATGAAAAAAGTCCAGGCTCCAGCCATAAATATTTTCCAGGAGGCTTGCCAGATTGACATCCAGTTCATTTTGCTGAATGGTCTCATACAAAGAGGAGTAAATGACGCCTGAAGCTTCCTGCTCCATGGTGAAGGTAGGCTTGCGGCCCATATTAACTTCCACCTCATTTCTCAAATCATATACTACATAATCTGCCTTATTGATCTCATAGATAAAATAATCGACCTGTGCCTGATCATTTTTAAGCAAAATGTAGGGATTGCCTGCTTTCATTTTTCGCACATCAAAAACCTCTTTTGATTTACGGGCCATGGCGTCCACCTTGGGATAGGCTACATCATGAGCAGAAAGTATGTCGGAAAGAAATTGATTTCTCTTTATTTTTTCCTCTATGACCACATATTGGTCAATCGCAATACCGTATTTATCATCTGCCATGCGCTTAAGCTCAGGGGCAGGCAATTCAGCAAGAGAAGATGCGGCTGAAGGGGGAGCATCAGCGATCTTTTTTTGGCAGGATGAAAAACACAGAAACAATGCGGGAAGCAGGGTGAGTCGTAAAATTACGTTCACGGGCAGAAAATTTTAGCAAGTGGAAAAACAAATGGTAACTAAAGACGGAAATTAAGCGATTCTTCCAAGAAGAGAAAGTTTTTTGATAAAAAAATTAGGATTAAGCCACAATTACTTCAACATAAGCATGCCCGCATTGCTTTTTCCTTCTTTTGACTGTACAAATATGTTATACATACCGGCAGGAAGCTGCTGGAGATCAAGTGCCTGATCCCATTTACCCTGGAAGTCAGTCTGGATCTTTTTTGCATAAAGCTGCTGACCCATCATGTTAAAAAGCTGAATATGAACTTCTTCACCAGCGGGATAACCTTCCATCCTTAGCTCTACCCTTTTGTCTGTGGAGGGATTGGGAAAAATGGTCAAAAGAGAATAGGGCTTTACATAAACCGCCACTGTCTGGGTATAAGACATGCCTCCATCTATATCAATCTGACGAATCCGGTAGTAATTCAGCCCCACTTTGGGCCGCTGGTCAATGGATTCATACTGCAAGGCAGTATCGCTAAAACCCTTGCCTTTCACGGTCGAAAGCACCACAAAACTTTGCCCATCCACAGAACGCTCTACCAAAAAACGGTCATTATTGATTTCACTGGCAGTAGCCCAATTCAGCAGGATATGGTCATTTTGTTGCCGGGCCGTAAAGGAGCTAAACTCCACCGGAAATACGGAAAGCACCAGGGGTTTTGCACAAAAACCGCTCAGACAAGGCCCATCAACGCCGGTCAAAAACAGATCCTGCAGGTTGAGATCGAGCTGCTGATCCGAGACTGTGACCACATATCGCCTGTATAAAGCAGAGGAATGGCCGCCTGCCAGGTTAAAAATATCCAGGCTGTTGTCTACCACACTTCCCTCCAAAACCACATTGAACTTGCGGGAGCCCGAACCGCCCATGGCCTTGGCAGCCGGCGCAAATGGCACCCCGTATTCATTCTCTGAAAAGAGGCAATAGACCTCATAATCGTTATTGGGGACAGGAATATCATAGTTTAGCTGCCCTGACAGCTGCGTTTTGAAAATGGCATCATCCTGGGTATTGGCAATGCCCTCGTATAAGGTATAATCCTCATTGGGATAACCTCCCCCGGCTTCATATTGATCCACCTGGAAAATGTCACCATTGCTCGCCACTTTTTCACCACCGAGACAATTCACACAAAGCCCTTCATAATAATGAAGGACGGGTACATTCGAGACTGGGCTTTTGCAAAAGCGATGTTGACCAGCCTGAACAATGCCCGAGCTATCACCGATGGTGATGGCAAAAAAGTGATTCCTGCCGCCATTGGCAGCGGTATTGTCCAGGGTGACAGGCACATCTATCAGCCCAAAACTTCCCAGCGTGAAAGTGTCTACAAGCAGACTGAGAAGGGTGTTTTCTTCATGCTCATCGATATCAAAAGGAGAAGGAATATGCCGTTCCGTCTTCAAATCGAGTGCCCCTTCCACCTGATACAGGATGACATTCTTATTGGGTGGGCCTAGCAGGCGTATCTGATGCTGGGTATCGTAGGTGTAAGTAGGGGAAAAAGGAACAGTGGTAGGCACCAGAGTGGGCAGCCCCGAGGCCGCACATTTATCAGAAAGTATCACTTCCGCCTTGCCATGGCAATCTTTCACGGGAGTCAACTGAGAACTCAGGATGGTTCCATCCGAAAACTCAATGCTCACATTTGCCCCTACCAGATCCAAGCCGCTGATGCGGCCGGTATTTTCAGGGCCACTGTAGTTTTTCAGGCTGCTGTGATCTATGTCCGCGCTAAATGAAAGGGTATTAAACTGCCCAAAAGTACTGCTTCCAGAGGAGGCAAAATTGAGGATCAGCTCACGGTACCCGCCGGTATTGCCATCATAAAAGGCATAGCTGGCTGCTGTGAATCCCGTAGCACTGCCACCGGCATCTACTGTAAGGCTTTTGTACACCTGATCGCCGGCAGTACCAAAAGGATCGAAAAAAATATCCTTCATGATAGCAGTACTCAGGTTTATTTTGAGCTGTACAATATTGTAAAATGGACTGGTCGAGTAGTTGGTGATGTTAAAGGAATAGGCATCGTAGGTGTCATTGTCAATATTGCAACCTGTGCCGACTTCCATAAAGGCCCGATAATCGGTGTACTGGGCCGATGAAGGCCGGGGGGCTAATAAGCAAAGAAAAAGGAAGACTGAGAGGAAAGGGGCGGTTTTCAAAAAAGTAACATTTGGCTTCATAAAAAGTCTGCAATTTGTGTGTTGTTTGAATTTAGCAAAAGCAAATCAACCTTTCATCCTGCTGAAAGGTCTTTTGGAAAAATGTGATCGGAATTTGGTTTACCTACCTACAGGAAAAGCTTGGCTAAATCTATGCCTAATTTTTAAGATTGGATATTTTTAATTAAAAAATAATTGCTTCCCGAATCAATTTCTTCGGATCAAATCCGAAACAAAAACAAATTCCTCCAGAGGCCCGGAGGTTATAGCCAAAATCGCCTTATTATCCCCTTCCCATTCCTTTTTTCCTTTATACAAAAACATGATATTATCGCCAATATTGACGACAGAGTTCATATCATGAGACACCACAACGGTGGTCATTTCATACTCATAGGTAAGCTCCTGTATCAATTCATCTATGACCTTGGCGGTCAGGGGGTCCAGGCCGGAGTTGGGTTCGTCTACGAAAAGGTAATTGGGATTCATGGCGATCGCACGGGCGATGCCTACCCGCTTCATCATACCTCCGGAAAGCTCGGAGGGGTATAGTTTTTCAGATCCGGGCAGCTTGACCCGCTCCAATACAAAAGCAACCCGATCTCTGTTTTCGGCAACAGAGTTTTTGGTAAACATTTGCAAAGGGAAAGTGACATTTTGCTCCACGGTCATGGAGTCAAAGAGGGCGCTGCCCTGAAAAAGCATACCTATATTTTTGCGCAATTCGCGCTTGGTGGTCATGTCACAATGGTGAAAATCTACCCCATCAAAAATCACTTTGCCTTCATCAGGCTCCATCAAGCCTACAATTGACTTCAACATCACGCTCTTTCCGCTTCCGCTCGCGCCAATAATCATGTTGATTTTCCCTTTGTGAAAGGTGAAATCTATGCCCTGAAGGACATGCTTGTCTCCGAAAGATTTGTGAAGATTTTGGACTTCGATTGCCATGGGGAGGGAGTTTTGGGTTTTGGGTTTCGGGTTTTGGGTTTCGGGTTTTGGGTTTTGGGTTTTGGGTTTTATAGGAGTAGTTCTGCGACGAGGTAGTCTGCGACGACCATTGCCAGGCAACTGAAAACCACAGCACGGGTGGAGGCCTCTCCCACTTCCAGCGCACCACCGGAGGTATAGAAGCCCTGGTATGCAGAAATGGATGAAATCAAAAAGCCATAAATCACTGCTTTGATATACATCACCACGATCTGAAAGCCATCATAATATTCGGTCATTCCCTGGGAAAACTCAGTGACGGTCACTTCTCCACCAGCCTGGCCTGCAAACATCCCTCCCACTACCATCAGAAAAGCTGAAATGGTAATCAAAACCGGAAAGGAGATCATGCCCGCAACGATGCGGGGAATCAGCAAATAACCTTTAGAATTGATGCCCATCACCTCCAGCGCATCTATCTGCTCGGTGACGCGCATGGTCCCAATCTGGGAAGCGATATTCGAGCCGATACGGCCCGCCAGGATAAAAGACAGCACCGTAGGTGCCAGCTCCAGGATAGAGGTAGCCGCCACCACGCTCCCAATAATCGAATCCGGCAGCAAGCCCGTCTCCAACTGATAAGCGATTTGGATGGTTTGTACCCCTCCTATAAAGGTAGAGATGATCACAACGATAAACAGACTTCCATTCGTCATGGAAACCGCCTCACGTATTGCCAACTGGTAATAAATGCTGAATTTCTCCGGCGTTTTGAATATCCCCCTCACCAGGAGAACATAGCGGCCAATGTGGTAAAATAGTTTATACAAAATTCGTTTTTCGTTTCTCGTTTCTCTACTCTCGGCTCTCTACTCTCCTACCCAATCATCTCTTTAAGAATCTCTTCCGCAGCCACAGGTATAACCGTTCCCGGTCCAAATATAGCCGTAACACCCGCATCATACAGAAATGCATAATCCTGCTGAGGAATAACTCCTCCTACAACAACGAGCATATCGTCGCGTCCCATATCCTTGAGTGCCTGAATAAGTTGCGGCACCAGGGTCTTGTGGCCTGCGGCAAGGGAAGATACCCCCACGATGTGCACATCGTTTTCTATGGCCTGGCGGGCGACTTCTTCCGGCATCTGGAAGAGGGGCCCGATATCTACATCGAAGCCCAAATCCGCAAAACTGGTGGAGATCACCTTTGCTCCTCTGTCGTGGCCATCCTGGCCCATTTTTGCGATCATAATCCGGGGGCGCCTGCCCTCCATTTCAGCAAATCGATCTGCCAGCTGCGTTACCCGCTGAAAGGTATCTTTTTGTTCCTGCATCATTTCCTGCGCATACACGCCTGATATGGTATGAATTTCGGGTTGATAACGGCCGAAGGATGCCTCCATGGCATCGGATATTTCGCCCAGACTAGCGCGATGGCGCGCTGCGATTACGGCGAGTTCCAGCAAATTGCCTTCGCCGCCTGTGGCGCAAGCCGTGATGGCTTCCAGGCTGGCCTTGACAGCCTCAGGGTTGCGGCTGGCCCGCAGGGCTGCAATCCGCTCCTTTTGCGATAGCAAAACGGCCTGGTTGTCGACTTCCCTGATTTCAAATTGGCTGTCATCTTCAGCTTTAAAACGATTCACACCGACAATTACGTCCTTGCCACTGTCAATGCGCGCCTGCTTGCGCGTAGCGGCCTCTTCGATCCGCATCTTGGGGATCCCCGCCTCAATAGCTTTCGCCATGCCGCCATAGGATTCCACTTCCTCTATCAGTTCCCAGGCTTTGTGGGCAATCTCATGAGTGAGTCGCTCCATATAATAGGAACCCGCCCAGGGGTCCACGGCACGGGTGATATTTGTCTCCTCCTGGAGATAAAGCTGTGTATTGCGCGCGATGCGCGCAGAGAAGTCCGTCGGCAAAGCGATGGCCTCATCGAAGGAATTGGTATGCAATGATTGGGTATGCCCAAAAGCTGCTGCCAGGGCCTCCACGCAAGTACGCGCGACATTGTTGAATGGATCCTGCTCTGTCAGGCTCCAGCCTGAAGTCTGGCAATGTGTCCGCAAGGACATGGATTTGGGGTTTTGGGGCTTAAACTGCTTGACCAGTTTGGCCCAGAGCATGCGTGCTGCCCGCATTTTGGCTATCTCCATGAAAAAATTCATACCGATAGCCCAGAAAAAGGAAAGTCGCGGTGCGAAGCTGTCTATGTCGAGTCCTGCGGCGATACCCGTTCGCAGGTATTCCAGGCCATCGGCCAGGGTATAGGCGAGCTCCAGCTCGGCCGTGGCACCGGCCTCCTGCATGTGGTATCCGCTTATAGAGATGGAGTTAAATTTGGGCATCCGCTGCGAAGCGTATTCAAATATATCTCCGATGATGCGCATAGATTCCGCAGGAGGATAGATATAGGTGTTGCGCACCATAAATTCTTTCAGGATGTCATTCTGAATGGTGCCGCTCAACTGCTCAGGCTTGACGCCCTGCTCCTCCGCAGCCACGATATAAAAGGCCATAATGGGCAATACGGCTCCATTCATGGTCATAGAGACCGACATGCGGTCGAGGGGTATCTGGTCAAAGAGGATTTTCATATCCTCCACAGAGTCAATGGCTACACCGGCTTTGCCGACATCTCCTGCCACCCGGGGGTGGTCTGAGTCATATCCACGGTGTGTGGCCAGGTCAAAAGCTACTGAAAGGCCTTTTTGGCCAGCGGCAAGGTTGCGGCGGTAAAAAGCATTGGAGGCTTCCGCAGTAGAAAAACCCGCATATTGGCGGATCGTCCACGCCCGGCTGGCGTACATGCTGCTATAGGGTCCGCGCAAAAAAGGCGGAAATCCCGCCACGAAATCAAGGTGCTCCAGCCCCTTGAGGTCCTCCGCTGTATATACCGATTTGATCGGAATCTGCTCAGCAGTCTGCTGACTGCCGATTTCTGGTTTTTCCTTAAAGGCTTTCTTTTTCGGTTTGAAAGCCATCGACTCAAAATTTGGCCGCTTCATTGAAAATCGTTTTTCGTTTTGCATTCTGCCTACCGCTTCACCAACTTCCCGGCAAGCTCTTCCTCTCCGTTGTTCAAGTTGTAAAAATAGACACCGGGCTGCAAATTTTGAAGATATATTGTGTGAATTCCCACGGCTGTGTCATCCCATTTTCGTTGAAAAAGGATTTTCCCTGTCAAGTCCGTCAAAATGACAGAAGCTTCTTCCTCAATTTTTCTGAAATGAACCCGCAATACATCCTTCACAGGGTTGGGGAAAATGTCCATGCCCTGAGGGGGTGGCCAAATAGCCACAGCCTGCTCTGAATAGGCGTAAACGCCTTGTTCACTCACCGTTCGGATTCTATAACGGTTTTCTCCATTGATGGGAGAAAGGTCCTGAAAGCGATAGCTCAGTGTACCCATATTGTCGCCTGCGGCCTCCAACTCGCCTACAGGCTGGAAGCCTGTTGTCTCTCCATATCGCTCCACGACCATTTGGGTCGTTTTGTATTCATGGAGGCTGCTCCAGTCAAGCTGGATCAAATCATCTTCATTTTGCAAAAGCAATTCTCCAAATTCTACTATTTCAGGCCCACAATAAGGATAAATACTGTGCTCTACCTGCCTGCTCAGGCCGGCAGGATCGCTGACAGTCAGTCGTATCCGGTAGTAAAAATCTTCGTCTCCACATCCCACAGGGGAGATCAATGCGGTGCTGCTAGGCCTGGGGTCAGCCGCTTCGGGATGAAAGTGGGTATTGTGATGAACAAAGGTTTCCCAACTATAGGTAAGCATTTCATCAGAATGCTCGGCATCTTCTACATGAGCCTGCAAAGGCAGCCAGGAAGTCTCTGTAGTGGAATACAGATCTCCATCCTGAAAACTGGTGATCTGAACATCGGGAGGTGAATTATTCAGCGAAATAATCAGGCTTTCACTTTTACTTAAGCCCGCACTATCTGTGAGCGTCAATATCACTTCAAAAGCCTGAGGATCATCATTTTCGGTGGAAAAAGTATGTTGGGGATGCTCCTCTGAGCTGCTTTTGCCATCGCCAAAATCCCAGAAATAACTCACAGAATCTCCATTCTGATCCCTGCTGCCTTCACTGCTAAACTGTACGCTCAGCGGACCCGGTCCATAGAAAGTATCAGCACTCAGCACCACGTCCGGCGCCACATTGCCGCCATAGCATATCTGCCTCACCCTTTGCGAATAGGACACATAATACAGGCAACCATCCTGAGGATTAACCGCCATGCAAACAATATTTTTGGTTTGGGGATGAAATAATTTCACTTCCTTTAGTTCCCCTGTCTCTGGATCGATCTCTCCTGTACGAATCCAATTACCCACACAATCCCCCATAAAAAGCTTTCCTCTGTATTCCTCCGGAAAATTATTTCCATCATAGATAACTACTGCGCTGGCGCAGGCGCCACTGAAGGTATCACTGACAAAAGGAGCTTCCGGCAGATGTAAATCTATGGGTATCAAATCTCCATTTGCATCAAATCCGGGTGCTACGGTACGTGTGGGCGGTTTTCGCTCATTGCGATATGTAATGAGGGGTGGCTTGTGGAAAAAGACAGGATGGTCCTCCTTTATGCTGATAAAGGGGTTACAGGGATTGATAAAAGCATGTGAAGAATCCATTTGGGCTTCATGCAGCAACTCCTGGAAGGTAAAATATTCGCGATTGCAGCTTGCAGGATTGTAGTGAGGATTGGGGGCAAAAAGGTTTTCGCGTGTATCAGCAAAGAAAGTCCTGAGGGTATCGATGCCTTCGAAAAAAGGCCAGCCAAAGTTGGCACCTCCCTCCTTCAATAAATTGAATTCTTCCCACTCCCAATTCCCTACATCTGCGATGTAGATATGCCCCGGATCGCCATCGGCGATATAGTGGCTGCCCGTGCCCGCATGCAATTGCATGCGGAAGGGATTGCGTAGCCCCAGGGCGTAAACGCGTGAGATATTGGCGCGCGGAGCCGCCGGGTCGAAAAAAGGATTGCCGGGCAGGCCGTCACCTGTCTGCGGATCGATCCGCAGTACTTTGCCGTTGAGGCTGTGGAGCTGTTGGGAGCGATAAGCGCCTACATCTTCCGCCGGGTGGATGAGGCCATCGGCCAGCGCCTGTGGCGCGTAGGAGACATCCCCTCCCCTATCCAGATGCTGATGGGTGGCACCATCCCCGGTAGACAACAAAAGGGAGCCATCGTCTCCAAATAGCAGGGTGCCGCCATCATGTGAATGGAAAAGAATGGGTACTCCCGAACCGAGATCTTCTCCGATCAGGATTTTTTTACTTTCTGGCAAAGTGCTTTTAAAATCGCTATTGGGGTCCGCTGTGAAGCGGGCTACGCGCCCCAGGCTTGCCTGGTTGATCGTTGTCGAATCGGGATGGTAGGCTGCGGTTCCAAAGTGCCTGTAATAGTGCATATCCAATGCATAATACACATAGAAATAGCCATTTTTATAAAAATCAGGGTCCAACACAAAACCCAGCATTCCGTGATCCCGGAAGTTGGTTACTTCCTCTGAGATGTCCAGCAAAAGGGATTTTACGCCATTTTCCACCACTGTGACTTTGCCCGATTTCTCCCAGGCATACATCCGCCCTTTTTCATCGAAATCAATGCCCAAAACGGTGCTCCAGCCGCTCATATAGTCCACATCGGTAAAGCCATCCGGTAGGCTTTGAGCGAAAAAACATTTTCCTACAAACAAAAACAGAACTGTAACCAATAATTTTTTCATCATTAAAATCTGCTGAACAATGTATCTCATCCCCCTCTTATCGAAGCTTCCTCATGATCTCTACTTTCAAATCATCTATCCAAATCGGCTTTTCAGCACCCCCTGACCAGCCATAAACCACCAGTTGAGCCCCAGGCACAAGGTGTTTTTCCCTGAGCGGAAATTCATATTCTACCAGATGCCACTTCCAGGGATCTGTGAGCCAGTGCAGGCGCGGCATCTCGCGGTAAATTTCTTTTTCAGGAAGCTGAATGCTCGCAACCAGACGCGGCTGGCTCCAGTTATTCCAATTCATTTCCCTGAAAAATATCCACGCACTTACGCGAATCCAATCCCCTTCCTTTGCGCCTATATCTGCCAGCGGGGCCCTGTAGGTGGGAGAAAATTCGACTTTCCCGTCTATCAAGCAGCTTTGCTGTCCTTCATGATGCACTTCCTGGGAGGCTCCCGGAAAGGAGTCCTGCTCCATATTATTGAAATATAGCTGAGTCATTTCAAAGCCATCCAGCTTTTTGCATTCATGTTTTACATCCAGAAAAATATGGTCTGCTTTTTTCACATGCGTACTCCCGAATATTTTCCAAAAATACCCTTTGGTGGTTTCTTCAGTATAAAATCCGCCTCCGGGTGCATGAGCCTGCCAGGTCATCATCAGGTTGAGGTCAATGCATAAAAAAGCGAAGACCAAAGTTGCGATGAGGAGGTATCTTTTAGGGCGGACATAGCTGATAAGGGATGCAAGGGGAAAAGCCAGCAAGGCATAGATATCAATCATGGGGCGCTGCCCAAAAGCGCCTCCATACCACCACACATCCCAACTGAAAACGATGTAGGTATGGATACAGGCCACAATCAAAACCGGCATAAAAATGCCTTTATTTCGCCTGAAAAAAGGAATAAAGCCCAACAAAGCCAGTATCATCACTGGCGTATATACCAGCCAGCCTTTGCGATAACTGAATAAACCATCGGTAATATGTGGACTCAAAAAGCTGAAACCCTGGTCTTCATAGCTGTAGAAAATGAAACTGCCTGAGTATATTTTCCAGTAGATCAGCTGTATGCTGCCCACCAGGCCGATACAAAGGCCGAGGATGAGCACTTGCGGCCATTTATGGAGAAGCAGTTGATACTTCTCCCTGAGTTTTTCTTTGCTGCTGATGCCCCAGAACAAGGGCAACAAAAAGATCAATACATTGATCGGTCGGGTGAGGGCTGCAAGCCCGATGAGTAGCCCCAGGGCGATTGCCGTTTTCATCCGGGGCCGGGCATGCCAGCGCTCCGTCAGCCATAAAATAATGGCATAGAGCGTGAATAAATAGGCATGCGGCATCGCGCCGTCATAGGCGGAATAGTTGAATAAGTTGGTGCCCAGCACCAGGATAAGCAGGCAAATCGCCACGGTGAGGTCATCAAAGTATTTGATCAGTACTTTGCGCAAAACCAGCAAACCCAGCACCACAAAGGCAATGCTGCCCATGGAAATGGCAAATTGATAGGGCAGCGAAAAACCATCTGCGGGATAACCGAACAGGTGCGCTCCCAGATGCCCCAGCAGAAAAAAGGGCGAATACATAAGCGCCAGACCCGCCGGATATTTCAATATCAGGCCTCCCTCCGGGAGTTGTGCCGCATAGTAAAAAGACGAACTGTGGTAGTAGCTCTCCAGAATTTCCGGCACAAAGGTCAGATCGCCCAAATCGTTATAGATAAATAAGGCTGGCAGGTAGAGATAATAGCCAAAAACATCCCAGGTGAGGATGAAACTCTTCTCCCAGTTTGCCAGAAAAAAAGCAGCCCGCACCAGCACATACATCAGTATGACGATACTTGCCAGTGAATAGGGAAACGGTTTTTTCGATAGCATAAAAAGAGGTAGGCTAATTTTTTTCAATAAATAATGAAAATTGACGCAAGGAAGTCAGATACCTAGCGCCTGATCACCAATTTTCCACTCATCAGATCGGAACCATTTTGGAGGCGGTAGAAGTACATGCCTCCCTGGAGGTGGCCCACAGACTCCTGACGGAAGCTTGAGCCTTTGCCTGCCCAGTCAAATTGAGCGACCTTTTTGCCATTCATGGTAAATAACTCAAAACTGGCGTTTTCTTTCATATCCCTGAAGCGAAATGCCAGGACATTGACCGTGGGATTGGGATATACCTCTATGTCAATACCCAGAGAGGTTTCTATCTCTATGGGAGCTGAATAATGGTACCTGCCATTTGCTGTAAAGATTTTAAGCCGATACACATTTCTCCCTACAAATGGCTGTGTATCAATCAACTGATAGGATGCTTTTTGCTGAGCCCCTCCATTTGCGTCCAGCTTTCCGACAGACTGAAAGTGCAATTTGTCTGCGGCCCTTTCCACCTCAAAAGAGGTAACCTCTTTTTCCCAATTCGTTTCCCAGTCCAGGCGCACTTTGCCCTGGTCAAATAAGCCTGTCAGGCTCGCTATGTCCATGGGGAAACTGTCACAGTTGGGCCATAGATTGATCTCATGGTTGGTGGAGAGGCCTCCTGCATCGTAGACGGTCAGGGCTACGCGGTAGGCGTAATACTCCCCATCACAGCCTGCTGCTTCGAGCAGGGTTTCACTGATTCTGTTGGTATCGATGGGTTCGGGATGCAGATGGTTGTTGTGCAAAAGAAAGGTCTGCCATTCGTAGCGAAGCTCGCTTTCTGCATGCTCCTTGTCGGTGACTTCTGCCTCCAGAAACAGGCGGTTGATGCCTTCAACCGAATAATAATCCCCCTCAGCTATGCTTGTGATAAATACCTGAGGAGGCGTATTGTTTAGAGAAATAACGAGCTCTCTGCTGCTGCTTTTCCCGGCACTATCGGTGACTGTCAATTGAACGCTAAAAGGCGTCGGCGACTGATCCTCACTTATGAAAACATGCAGTGGATCGGCATCGGTGCTTGTATTGCCATCTCCAAAATCCCAGAAAAAACGGATCGGCTGGCCTTCGGGATCTTTGGTTTTGCTGGCATCAAATTGGACGCTCAATGGGCTGGGGCCGTGATCTCTGTCCACTTGCAGGTGGATGACAGGAGCCGGATCTGTGCCATAGCAGATCTTGTGAAGCTCTTTTTCCTTGTATTTGGTATAATACAAACAGCCGTTTTTAGGATTCACGTCCAGATGGACGATATTGCCGATGCCTTCATGAAAATCTTCGATTTTCACGGGATGGCCCAGGCTATCAAAATCCATGATTTTCATCCAGCCGTTGTAATCGGCAAAAAACAGGCGGTTTTTATATTTTTCTGGAAAGTTATCCGCTTGATAATAAGTTCCATTGATGATACATGTCCCATCAAAAACACCCCCATCATAGTCCCAGGGCGCATCTTCAATGCTGATTCCCGTCGCTTTTCCTTCGCTGTCAAAAGCTCCTACAAAGGTTCTTGTAGGTTGGTTCCACAAAAAATTGCTGTAAGCAACCGCCGGTCGCCGGTGCAGAAAATGCGGAATCTCAGCAGGCACAGCCTCTTTGTCATCACAGGGATTGTCCCAAAAAGGCTGAGGATTCTCCGTATCGTCCATAATCAGGTCATTGAAGCGAAAAAAGGGATGTTCACATCCCCTGATTCCATCAAGTGGATTGGGCGCATCCTGGTTGTAGGTCGGTTTTGACCAAAATCCCCAATGCCCTTCAAAGCCTTCCCAAAGGGGCCAGCCAAAGTTTTGCCCTCCCTCTGTGATGATATTGAGTTCTTCCCAGCCACCGCTACCGACATCTCCGACATAGATAATGCCGGGCTTTCCATCAGCCATATTGTGGCTCCCGCCTGAGGCCAGTAAACTCATGCGAAAGGGATTTCTGAATCCCATGGCCCAGACGCGGGAGCGTGGGCTGGCAGGAGCTGCTTCATCAAAAAACGGATTACTGGGCAAGCCTTCACCCGTTTCGGGGTCTATGCGCAATACTTTGCCGTTGTGGCTGTCCACAAGCTGCGAGCGGTAGGATCCGATATCCTCTTTGGGTCTGATGATGCCATCGGTCAGCCCCTGCGCGGCATAGGTTCCCTCCTCGCCTCCACCGACAAATTCAGTTTTAAAAGTAGAGCCATCTCCACAGCTCAAAAGCAAGCTGCCATCATAGCCAAAAAGCAAATCTCCTACGCCATGCGACACATGCAAAAGCGGCAGGCCATCATCAATACGAGCTCCCAGCAGCACTTTTCTGCTGTTGGGGAGCACGGTCTGAAAGCTGTCAGCTTTGTTCAGGGTATAGCGCGTGACGCGCCCGATGGAGGCCTCATTGGTGAGGGAGGCAGCCGGGTCATAATTGGCGGTGCCAAAGTGGATCAGGTGATGCCGGTCTACGGCATAGAGCAGATAGATATAGCCGTTGTTGAGGAAGTTGGGGTGCAGAGCCATACCCAACATGCCATGGTCACCAAAGAAGCCTACTTCTTCAGATATATCCAGGATGGGCGCAGTCGCTTTTTGATCATTTTCTACCCTGAAAATCTTGCCGCCTCTTTCCCATGCGTACATGCCGCCTGCTTCATCAAAGACAAAACCCACGATATAATCCCATGGGCCCTCTACCTCCTCATCTACAAAGCCCTCGGGTAGCTGAGCGGACATTTGCAGGGGAAATAAAAAACTAAAAAGGATTATTATGCTAAGAATACGATTCATATATATCTGTTTATCTGATCTGTTTATCTGATCTGTTTATCTGATCTGTTTATTTGATAATTACTTTTCCAGCTGTTTTGCTCCCGCCATTTTGAATGCGGTAATAATACATCCCTGACTGAATTTCTGCCACCGAAAGTTGTCGAAAGCTTTTTCCCTGGCCCTGCCAGCTTGTTTGCATCACTATTTTGCCCTGCAAATCGAAGAGTTCAAAAACAGCATTCCCCTTCATTTCCTCAAAACGAAAAGCCAAAACAGCCGTTGCCGGGTTG
This sequence comes from Bacteroidia bacterium, assembly GCA_030430205.1. Lineage (GTDB taxonomy): Bacteria > Bacteroidota > Bacteroidia > J057 > J057 > JAUIGE01. The sequence goes on from JAUIGE010000019.1 coordinate 26,752, forward strand.
GGAAAAACCTGGATGCCCGAGCCATCATAAGCTGTGCTTTCGACCATTTGGGAAAAATTATACTTGCCATCTGTGGTAAAAAGCTTGAGGCGGTATACATTTTTGCCGGGCAAAGGGGCAAAATCGGAAAAGCCGTAAGGGTAAATCTGTTGATTTTCTCCCAGCAAAACGACTTCTCCCAAAGTCTGAAAATGCAGCCTGTCTGGCGCACGTTGTACCTCTATGCGGCTGATTTTCGCATGTTTTTCCTTTTCTACCTCCCAATGAAGTTCCATTTGGGGTTGCACAAAAGCGACGCTCAGTTCAATTCCTGAAAAAAGGCTGTCACAGTTGGGCAAAAGAATGCCGTCAATCTGACTCGAAAGCCCGGCAGCATCTGCCACACTCAGCGAGATGCGGTAATAGAATGTTTCGCCCGTTGTACAGCCTGCCGGGCTGATGTATGCAAAAGAGCTGCGGTTGGTATCTGCCAGTTCAGGGTGAAAATGGCTGTTGTGATGGAGAAATAGCTGCCAGCTATAGCTCAGCTCGCTGCCTGCGTGCTCCAGATCAAAGACCTCCGCTTCCAGCGGAAGCAGGCTGATGCCATCCATGGCATAATAATCGCCATCCTGAAAGCTGGAAAACGCCAGCTGAGGAGGCGTATTATTGACGGAAATCGTCACTTCTTTGCTGCGGCTTTTGCCGGCGCTGTCCGTAAGGGTCAGGCTCACCCGAAAGGCTTTCGGAGCGCCATCCTCTGCGAGGAAAGTATGCGAAAAGCTGCTCTCGCTACGGCTCGTACCATCTCCCAGCTTCCACAGGAAGCTGATGGGCTGCCCTTCCGGATCGCGCGAGCTGCTCGCATCAAAGAAGACCGTCAGCGGGCTGGGGCCATAATCCCTGTCGTAAAACAGGTTCAGCAAAGGAGCCGGATCTACATCAAAACACACTTTGTGCAGTTGTTTTTCTTTGTAATCAATGTAATACAGGCAGCCATTTCCAGGGTGAAAGTCGAGATGGGTCACCTTGCCCGGCCCTTCATGAAAGGGCTCTATTTTGGCAGGATTGCCGAGGCTATCGCGCCAAAGCGCTTTTATCCATCCGCCATAATCAGCGAAAAAGTAGGCATCCTGATAAGGCTGAGAAAACTGGCTTTGCGTTCCAAAAGCTCCATCAATGATGCAAATGCCTTCCAATATTTCGCCCTCAAAATCAGGAATTGCCTGCGAGATGGAGGCTCCGTACATTTTTCCTTCATTGTCAAAAGCTGCAACTTCTGTCCTGGCGGGAGGATTTCCGTTGACATTGTTGTAGGCAAAAACAGGCCACCTGTGGGTAAATAAGGGGATATTTCCCTTTATCTCCCTGCTTGAATCGCAGGGATTCAGCCAATGTGGCAATTGATTTTGCAAGCTGTCAACCACCAGATCATGAAAGTAAAAGTGGCTTTCGCATGCTAAAGGATTGGGAGCGTCCAGGTTGTAGCGGGCTTGATTTCTAAAACCTGCATTTTTCTCAAAACCTTCCCAAAGCGGCCAGCCAAAGTTCTGCCCAGCACGGGTGATGTGATTGAGTTCTTCCCAGCGGATAGCGCCGACATCACTGACCATCAGCTCGCCGGGCTGCCCCAGCTCCGGATCATGCTCGCCGGTGCCCGGCACCAGGCTCATGCGAAAGGGATTTCGCAATCCCAGGGCCCAAACCCGCGAGCGCGGCGCAGAAGGCGCCTCCGGATCATAAAAAGGATTGCTCGGCAAGCCTTCGCCCGTCTCCGGATCGATCCGGAGGATCTTGCCGTTGTGGCAATCGACGAGTTGGGAGCGGTAAGCGCCCACATTTTCCTTTTCGCTGATGATCCCATCGGCGAGCGCCTGTAGGTAATAGGAGGTCGGATGACTACCGGCATCATCGGCTTCGAAGGAGCTTCCATCGCCGTAGGCGACGAGCAGGCTGCCATCTACCCCAAAAAGCAGATCTCCGATGCCATGAGAGCCGTGAAGCAAAGGAACGCCATTTGTCTTTTCGGTGCCTATCAGCACTTTGCGGCTGCCAGGAACTACTTCGCTGAAGTTTTTGTTTTTGTCGAGCGTATAGCGCGTCAATCGGCCAATACTGGCCTCATGGGTGGCGTTTCTGTTGGGGTCGTAGGCAGTGGTGCCAAAGCGTAGCAGGTGGTGCCGGTCTACGGCATAGTTGAGATAGACGTAGCCATTGTTGGTGAAATTGGGGTGAAGGGCGACCGCCAGCATACCGTGGTCCAGAAAGAAGGCAACTTCTTCGCTGATGTCGAGGATGGGTGGTTCTGTTTTTTTGTCATTTTCAACCTTATACAACCTACCGGCACGCTCCCAGGCATACATTCGGTTTTCTTCATCAAATACAAATCCGGCGATATGATCCCATGAGGATGGGCTCATTTCATCCACAAAGCCATCAGGCAATTGGGAAAAAGAAGGGAGAGGAAATACAAGGACACTGACAAAGCAGATTTTTAAGATAAAAAATGCAGTAAAGCTTAAATGATCTACACCACGCAAAACATTTTTAATCATAAAAATCCGTTTAATCTGCATCAAACTCTTCAACATCAGACAGAAAACTTATTCCTGATCTTTCCTTTATTCATCGGGAAGCAAAACTTTTTCTAAAAGTTCGGACAAAAAGCTCACGGCATCCATGCCGGCAAAGATGCGGGCATCCGCATGCACCTCTTTTGCCGGCTTGCCGGCGATGAGGATTTGCGCCTCAGGCGCTGCTTTTCGAAAGTTTTTCACCCTTTCTGCATCATAATCGCCATCTGCTGCACAAAGCACGATGACATCTGCGGCCTCTGTTTTCAGCTCTTCGAGCGCATGGTTTATGTTCCCGCCGACCTCATTGGTGCGAATCCGGAAGCCTACGCTTCCCAGCAACTGACTGGCAAACTGCATGCGCGCATGGCGCATGGCAGGGTCACCGAAGGTGAAAAGATAGGCCGATGGCCGTTTTTCCTGGGCCAGGGCCCAGATGTCAGTCCTGAGGCGCAAGCGCTCAAATAAAGCAGGACCTTCGTCACCCATATCATCCAGCTGAAGCCTTTCACTCAGCTCCTCCTCTGCATTGGGATAATTGTTTATTCCAACAAAAACACGTTTTCGGGTAGAAATATCCTCTTGTTTCCTTAGCTGGCTTTCAATCAAAAGCTGGTCTATTTTGCCTGATTGAAGACTGGCTTCATAGCCTCCTTCTGCCTCCACTTCCTGAAAACATTTCCAGGCTTCTGCGCACAAAGTATCAGTCAAATGCTCCACATAATAGGAGCCACCCGCAGGGTCCGCTACCTGATCGAGGTAGGATTCATGTTTGAGAATATGTTGCACATTCCTGGCCATGCGGGCTGAAAAGGCCGTTTCTGGCCCCAGCAATTTGTCATAAGCAGAAATAGAAACGGCATGAGCGCCGCCCATGATGGCAGACATGGCTTCGGTGGTGGTGCGAAGCAAATTTGTATGAGAGTCGTAGCGGCTTTTGTTCCAGCGCGCAGATTGCGCCAGGATAAAAGGCGAAAGCTCTGCGCCTTTTCCGCCGAGTTTCTCGGCGACGAAGGCAAACAACATGCGAAAGGCCCGGAGTTTCGCTATCTCCATCATGAAATCACTTCCTATGGGGAAGGTGAAATTGAGGGCGCGCAGCGTCCTTCGGGGATCTACAGGTGTCTGGGTGACCCAGTCTACAGCCCTTGATAAGGCAAAAGCAAGCTGGTGTACCTGGGTTCCGCCATTTTCATCAACCACACTCAAGTCTATCCCCAGACATCGAAAATGAGGCGATCGGTCCATGAGTTTCAGGACAGAGTCACGGGAAATCTTGCCCGTATCTATACCCAAACTGGTCATGGTACCTGTAAGCAGGGAGCGGTCGAGGCCTTTTTTGTCCAACAATTGGTTGATGCCATCTATGAGGACAAGCGGCTGATAAGAAGCATATAGATGCAGAGCTTCCTGCTGAAAATCCAAATGGCTGATTACCGGCAGAAAATCCAGGCCTTTGGCACTTCCCTGCCAGGAATACAACTTAAACGCCTGTATGCCGCCTTCCCGTGCTTCGATGATGCGATCCTGGGCCTCCAGTTTGTCATCTACAGAAATTTCCTGCACCATTTGCCAGCCTGCTTCCAGGCTGTTGAGGGCATTTCCCCGACGGAAGGGAAGTTCGCCGGGGAGGCTCTTCACTCCTGCAGCTTTGTTGTCAAGGTCTTTTCGGGTAAAAAATGCCGGGACATCAAACCCTTCGTAGCTTTTCCAATATAGCTTTTCGAGGGGTTTTCCTTTCAGGTCCAGTTCCACCCTTTCCTCCCAATCACTTTTTGTCGTACCTTTAAACTCAGCAAACAGTTTGCGTTTGTTCTCTTTTTTCATCGATGCAGGATATTAAGCTCGCAAGGTACAGAATCTTGCATTTTCAGGGAAACTTGTTCGAAAATAACTAAAAGGCGAGATTTGCGTTGTGTATGCAAAATTATTCAGAACCATGTCAACAGTAGATACAAAAATCGTGACGCTGACCGAGCGTGCTGCAGCAGAGGTTAAGCGTCTGCTGGAAACGGAAAACATTCCTGCAGGTCATTACCTGCGTATAGGCGTAAAAGGAGGCGGATGCTCTGGTCTGAGCTATATTCTGGACTTTGAGGCCAAGGGAAAACTCGACGAGGTCCACGTGGAAAATGGCGTAGAATTTATCGTAGACCCCCGCCAGGCTATCTACCTGATGGGTATAGAGGTTGATTTCGAATCTGGTCTCAACGACCGGGGATTTATTTTTAATAACCCCAATGCCACAAGTACCTGCGGCTGTGGGACTTCTTTTTCGACCTGATATTTTTTTAGTCTTTTGCTGGTACAAAGAAAAAGGGAAGCGACAAAAGCCGCTTCCCTAAGTAATTAAACCAAAAGACTGATGATAAATCTTAATTCACATCCCACCACAGTTTGGTATCCAGATCATCTGGTCCACCGAGGAGGTTTGCTATAGCAGCATCATAATTGGTTTCGTTGAGGTCACGCTCAGTTGTTGGGTAACCATGACGGCGAGGAATCTCACCGCTGTTGTTGAGAGCATCAGGAGCCGGTGTCAAAGCAGGATATCCTGTACGACGCCACTCACTCCAGGCTTCAACACCCTGTAGGTAAAGTGCAACCCACTTCTGTGTACCTATCAACTCTGCTCCTTTAGAAGCACTCCAGGCAACATCTCCCTGAGCGAGGAAATCGTTAATGGCTGTTTCGTCAGTAACACCCCACTGAGCCATAGAAGCACGGATAGCTGCGGTATAGAGGTCACCGGCATTTTCACTGGTCCAACCGCGCTGAGCTGCTTCAGCCTCGCAGAATAGAATCTGAGCCAAAGTAATGATGCCGATAGGTGCATCCTGAGCTCTTACATAAGTAGAGTTAGGGAAAGAGATGTCAGGATTCGGGATAGAACCTGCAATCGCATTGGAAACACCATAAGGCATACCGCGGACATCACCAAAGTTAGGTGCCGGGTCGGCATAGCTATCCAAACGAGGATCACCCAAAGGCTGCATATAATCTACCAAAGTAGAAGAGATGGCATAGTCTGTACGGGTAATGAAGTCTGCAAACCAGATATTTTGGTTGGCAGCAGCCGGCAGGTAAGGATACATTACTGACTCAGAAATCACACCACCAGCCTTAGCTGCAGCATATTCTGCTTTCGCTTTTGCCTCATCCACATCAGCAATACGAAGGGCCATGACCATGCGGAGTGAATTGGCAAAGCTTTTCCATGCATCCATATCACCATCAAAGATGAAGTCTCCATTTACACCAGCACCACCGTCCATTTGCTTGACAGCAGCATCCAACTCATCAAACAAAGAATAATAAATATCCTTTTGTGAGTCATAAGCAGGGGTAAAAGTACCCGTTTCTTTTCCACCAGTCAGTGCCTGAGAATAAGGGATAGGTCCCCAACGGTCAGTCAAAAAATGGAAGAAATAGGCTTTCAAAATGCGCGCAACTGCGATCTGATTGGCATTAGAGCCACCTGAGAGGGCATCCAGTTTGGTCGCCTCATCTGTGTTCAGATCAATAATGTGCTGCAATTTTGCCAGAGGACCGGTGTACCATCCATTAAAGTTATAGCTGGTAGTCTGATAACGAGAGTCCTCTGTGTACTGGGTTTCAGACATGTGCTGAACATATAGCACTTCGTTTTCGCGGCCTACTACATCCCCCATGGTGCGCATTGCGCCCGTGAGCAAGGTAGAGGTTCCTACTGATGTAGATCTGTTAGGATCGACATTGATGTCGCCAAAATCGCTACAAGAGATGCTCAGCAGCATCAAACCTGCGAGGGCGAAGGCAACTTTATTCCAAATATTTTTCATAATTGTTTTCAAATGATTAGAAGCCAAGTTTCACATTTACACCAATCGTTCTCACACCGGGAAGGATACCATTTTCCTGGAATACATAAGGGTTAGATCCGGGAGAAATCTCAGAAGGATCAATACCTGAAACGGTTGAAGAAATCAACCAAACGTTACGTGCCATAACACCGATAGACAGGTTGTTGATAGGCGTATTCTCCAGGATTCTCTTTGGAAGGCTATATCCCAGGCTCAATTCGCGAAGTTTCACATAACTGGCGTCATAGATCCAGCGCTCATGCAAGGCAAACAATCCACCGAAATACTCCTGAGCTTCGACATAAACCTCATGAGGAGTTCCGTCAGCCAAAACACCATCAACCAATATACCACCACCTGCATCCGGTGCATCGCGCAATGGATTGCCTTTGGCATTGTTTCCAACAGTCTCTATGCCAAGGCCAGAGTAAGCGTTGAACATTTTGGTTACAGAATGGAACTGACCACCTACCTGGAAGTCGATGAATGCGCTCAGCTCAATGTTTTTGTAGCTGAAACTGTTACGGATACCTCCTGTCCAATCAGGAAGGAATGAACCAAGGTTCTGGTTTAGGTTTACAGTATAAGAACCATCTTCACTGATCACAGTCTTACCATTACTTGGGTGATCAATGGGGTTTCCTTCTCCGTCTTCCGCCTGGAAGTAAGTGAAGTCACGACCGATCATCATACCATACTCCTCGCCTACTTTGGCGTTGATGGTAAATGCTCCCCATCCCCAGCCATCGAGAACTTTGTTTTCAACACCTTCAGCCAACTCTATTACAGTAGAAGTGTTTTTAGCGATGTTGAAAGCGATATCCCAGTCAAAAGTTTTGGTACGAATAGGTGTTGCAGTCAAAGCGATCTCAATACCTTCAGACTCAATACGACCAGCATTTACCCATGTAGAAGCATAGCCGCTAGAGCCGGGTACGTCAAGAGCAAGGATCTGATTGAGGTTGGTATTTTGGTAATAGGTAACGTCCAGGCCTACGCGACCTTCGAAGAAACGCAAGTCAAGACCTGCCTCGAAAGAGTTGGAACGGGTAGGCTCCAGGTTAGGATTAGGATATGTAGTTGGCAGGTTAAAGCTAGCCAATGTGCTATAAGGTGTTCCTGCGCCATAAGCAAAAGAAGTCTGATAAGGAGTCAGGTCAGAACCTACCTGAGCATAACTTACGCGGAACTTACCATAAGAGAAAAGGCTTAAGTCATTATCCCAAAGCTCTGAAAAAATGAATGTGGCGTTTACAGAAGGATAGAAATAAGAGTTGTTCGCTACTGGCAAAGCAGATGACCAGTCATTACGGAAGGTAGCTCCCAGATACAACACATCTCTAAATCCTAAAGAAGCACTACCAAAGACAGAACGTACTACCTGCTCCTGGATAAAGCTTGTTGTAATAGGACGGTCATTAGAGGCAGAAATATTGAATAAGTTAGGTGCACTCAGACCACTCTGTGTCTCCATATAATTACTGTGGTAGTCATTCGTACGAATGTTACCTCCCAGGTTAGCGTCGAGGGTGATATCCCCAAACTCATTGTTATACAATGCGATTAACTCAAAGTTATCTTCCTGGTTTTGGGCAATTTGCTCACTGTAAGAGTCCTGCTGCAATCCGCCAGTAGCGATACGCTTCTCAATACGCTGGTTATACCAGTCACGACGAACAGTACCTTTCACAGAAAGGTTCTCATTGACCTCATAGGTAAGGCCCATATTACCAAAGTAACGGTCACGGCTATCAGTTGAGTAGTTCTCATAAGCGCTGAAGAATGGGCTATCCCAATATAGTGGACGAGTATTCTCCGGGCTACGGATATTCCATGAACGGTTGCTACCGTCTGGATTTTTGTAGTCACGCAATTTGTCCATGTCCAACTGACGCTGGAACCACTGGTTAAATGACTGGAGTTGGTTGTTGCCATTAGACTCATAGCCAAATTTTGGACGGCCTTTTCCTGCATTGGAAGAAACTGTGATGCTTGTGCTCACGGTCAATTTGCTGGAAAGTTTGGTATCGGCATTAAGCGATACGTTCGTACGGTTCAGGCTGGAGTTAGGAATAACGCCAGTCTGCTGGGTGTTGTTAAAAGAGAGGCGGAAGTTAGTAGCATCATTTCCACCAGAAAGAGAAACACTGTTGTTGATGTTTTTTCCCTGGTCGAAGAAATTCTTCACGTTGTCTGGCTGAGGAGACATGCCGATGGTAGTTCCATAAAACTCATCGTCAAAAAAGCTCCACCATGGGCGGTATTGTGTACCATCCATTTTAGGGCCCCAACTTTCGTCAGCTCCGTAGTTCAGGGTCTTATAGGTCTTGCCATCTTTGGGGTCAACCCAATCAATGTAATCCTCGGTGTAGCCACCGCCATATTCGTTTTGGTACTCAGGAAGCAGATAAACATTATCAAATGCGAGAGAAGAATTGACGGATACGCCAATACCTTTGCGCTTGTTGCCTTTTTTGGTTGTAACCAGGATAACACCATAAGCAGCACGGTTTCCATAAAGAGCAGTCGCTGAAGGGCCTTTCAATACGGTTACAGACTCGATGTCATCTGGGTTGATGTCCTGAGCCAGGTTGCCGAAGTCACTTCCTTGGTAAGAGTCAGAGAAGTTTCCATCTGAAATAGGCGTTCCATCTACTACCCATAGTGGCGCACCGCCACCGTCCAGGGTATTCGCACCGCGAATACGAATACGGGCTGATCCACCCAGGCTCGCGCCTGAAGAACTCACAGCCTGTACACCGGCAATTTTGCCGCTAAGAGCAGAGGCCAGGTTTTGGTCACGCACAGAGCTGACATCAGCTCCATCTATCTGCTGCACAGAGTATCCCAGCGATTTTTCGTCACGCTTGATACCCAAAGCAGTTACCACTACCTCGTCAAGTTGCAGATCATCATCAGCCAGACTGATGCTCATGCTGCTGCCTGAAATGGCCTGCTCAATGGTTTTTTTACCTACAAAACGGAAAATCAATTTTTCCGTGGAGGCAGGAACGTCAATAGTGAAATCACCATTGTCGTCTGTGTAAGTTCCGACGGTAGTACCGTATGCAATTACAGCTACACCTTCAATGGCTTCACCGGTCCTTGCATCGGTTACCGTTCCTTTTACTGTCTTTTGCGCGAAAATTGCGCTGGCAGACAGTAAAAATACGGCTAACAGTAATACAATTCTTTTCATGTAAAATAAGCTTTTGGTTAATAAAAAACTGTTCAAACAAAAGGGAAAGAACGATCCGGCCGTTTAAAAAAACGACATAATAGTATGCTGACATCCCTCTTTGAAGAAGGAATGTTGCCTATAGGAAAGGGAATAGAAAAGGGGGAAAAATTCGGCTTTCTAAATAAAAAATGGCGGGATTGGGATCAGTGGTTCATGTAAATCAGCCCCTTGGTCTTCTAATCCGATATTTGTTGTTGCTTTATGGCGTAAATACTATCTCAATTTCTAACTCGACTACCTAAATGTGTAGGACAATGTAGGAAGCTTTCATATTATAAACAAGTGTTAGCCGCCAGCCTATAAAGTTATTGTTATCTAATTATGACCATAGCATGGCGATAAACCAGTCATAAATCCCAAAAAATTTGGAAGCAGATGCGATGACAATGACGATAAGGAGGTAGCGGATATAGGCATTGGCTTTGGGAAAACGGTTGGCAAAAACGGCTCCAACAAAAGCCCCAACAGCCTGAGCAGCAGCCATTAGCAGTCCATACTCCCAATGGACCAGGCCTTTAGACTGAAAGTAGATCAGGGCAGGAATATTGAAAATCCCCACAAGCAATAGCTTGATGCCATTTCCCTTCACCAAATCGTAATTGGACATCAGCACCAAAGCCGCGATCAGAAATATTCCTACACCCGCCTGAATAAATCCGCCATATAAACCAATGGCAAAAAACACAAGCAGGGTCAGGGGTTTGCGGTTATTCAGCGAATCGGTCTTAGCCGTTTTGAGCCATTTTTGAGGCTTTAAAAAAATAACAAACAGCATGAAAACCATCAAAAAGCCTATTGCCTGGTAGAGCGCATCATTGGGGAGTTGTGTGCTTAGCCAGGCGCCCAATATGGCTCCGGGTATAGTGGCCGCGATCAACCAGCCCACTCCTTTCAGGGGTAAATTCCCATGTTTGCGAAAGGTAAAAATGGCTACAACAGTTTGCACCAATACCCCTACCCTATTGGTACCATTTGCCATCTGCGGATCAAGTCCACATAGAAAAATGAAAATAGGCAAAGTAATCAGCGAGCCACTGCCCGCCAGGGTATTGATAGCACCCGTAGCCACGCCAGCGATAATGATAATGACGAGTTGAGAGAGTTCTAAATCCATGTTTCTGATTTTCTCTGTTCTCTGTTCTCTGTTCTCTGTTCTCTGTTCTCTGTTCTCTGTTCTCTGTTCTACTTCCTATAAGCCACCACCGCCATCTTGCTCCCATCCGGGCTGATCGCCAGGCGGTAAAAATCACCGATTTCAAGCTCGCCCACAAAGCGCCAATCGGTATCTTTTCCCGGAATAAACATATACAAACGCCCTTCTGAGCCCATCAGCATATAGCCTTCCGGTGACCAGCAAAAGTCTTCCTTGCCTTTCAGACAGCTTACCAGTGGAGTGGTTTCTCCTGTAATAAAGCCCAGCTTCTGAATCTGCCAATTTGTGCTATCCCGCTTATCTACATAAGTCAGGGAATATTCATTGGGAATCATGTGTATGGATCGCCCAACGTTTTGCTGGATCAAAGAGCCGTCACGACCGTCTATATAGTAGGTTTGCAGAACAAAAGGCTCCGGTAGTAAAAAGGCAGCCAGGGAGAGGTGATCTATCCAGCTAAAATAGCCCACTCCTTTTGCCTCCGGCAACAAAAGCACAGGCCTTCCTCCTGCCCGCATGGGAAATTTCCATATCCGCTGGGTTTCGCCATCGGCCTCCACCCGCACCACGGAAAAATAGCGTTTTCCAGGAATAGGCTGAGGGGAATATTCGCTTTCGGCTGTCTCGGTAAGGCGGAGGATGCTGCCTTTGGCTATTTGATACTGGTAAATATCTGTCTGATCACCCCCGTCTCTGTCCGAGCTAAAAAGCAAGCTTTTGCTGTCAGGCGTAAAAGCCGGTTGGTTATCATAACCCTCACGGTCTGTGACCTGTATGGGGTTGTAAAAATTCACCCGACCGTTTATCAGGCTGATGTCAAAAAGGTAAATATCCGTCGCAGGTACCTGAGCCCAACTTATCTCTGGGAGCAGAAAGCAACAAAACGCCAGGATAAAACTAAAAAACTTCATTTTTGGAACTATTTGAGTGTGTAAGAAGCTTTACAGAAAAAAACACAAGACAAATTTCTCTACAATATCTTGCAAAATAAACCTTTAAATGATTCAAAAGTCTTACCTTTGCCAAGAATAATAAAATTGAGTTATGAGCATTTTCAATCCACAATTATTGTTTTCACTACCGGGCGGACCAGAATGGATATTGATTATCCTGGTGGTTATTTTGCTTTTTGGAGCAAAGAAAATTCCAGAACTGGCACGCGGCCTGGGTAGAGGAATACGCGAGTTCAAAGACGCTTCACGCGATATCAAGAATGAAATTGATAAGGAAGCGAATGAAGTGAAAAAAATTGATTGATCACATTTTCGTTCTGCCTTCTTCAAAACGAAAAACGACTTCTATTTTAAGTGAAAAATTATATTTCTCTCCGTGAAATACAGGGAGATATGCTGAAGGGTCGGCTTAGTTGTGCGGAATTAGTAGATCATTATCTGACAAAAATAGAAGCCTCTGCATCACTCAATGCATTTGTAGAGGTTTTTGCAGATGAAGCCCGCGAGCATGCCATGCTGGTTGATGCCAAGATACAGGCCAACACACATGGGAGGCTTGCGGGCCTTGTTTTAGGCATCAAAGATGTGATCTGTTATGAAGGCCACGGCCTTACGGCCTCTTCCCGTATCCTTTCAGGATTTGAGTCTCTCTTTACGGCCAGCGCTTTGCAGCGCCTGCTGGATGAAGATGCGATCATCATCGGCAGGCAGGCCTGCGATGAGTTTGCCATGGGCTCCACCTCCGAAAACTCCTGTTACGGCCCTGTCCGTAACCCCATCGACCCGGAACGGGTTCCGGGAGGTTCCTCCGGCGGCTCTGCCGCCGCAGTGGCAGCAGGGCTTTGCCATGCTTCGCTGGGCTCTGATACGGGCGGCTCCGTCCGCCAACCAGCTTCCTTTTGTGGTGTCTTTGGGCTCAAGCCCACTTATGGGCGCGTATCGCGCTGGGGACTGATCGCTTACGCTTCTTCCTTTGACCAGATCGGGCCGATCACCCGATCTACTGAAGACGCAGCCCTGCTGCTGGAAATCATGGCTGGTCGCGATGATCGCGACAATACCTCTTCCTCACAGCCTGTGAAGCCTTATCTGGCGCAGCTTCAGCAAACAGAAAATAAGCCCCGAAAAATCGGTTACCTCAAAGAGGCAATAGAAAGTCCGGGCCTTGATCCGGAGGTAAAAAGGCGCATGCTGGGCCTGATAGAAGAGTTGAAGGCCGCAGGCCATGAGGTTGAAGCCGTTCAATTTCCGCTATTGGACTACCTCGTTCCCTGCTATTATATCCTGACCACCGGGGAGGCCTCCTCCAATCTATCTCGATTTGATGGAATCCGATATGGACATCGGACTGACTCAGCAGCTGAGCTGGACGAATTGTACAAAAAATCGCGGACCGAAGCTTTTGGGGCAGAAGTAAAAAGAAGAATTTTGCTGGGCACCTTTGTGCTTTCTGCGGGTTACAGCCAGGCTTATTATGAGCAGGCGATGAAGGTCCGCCGCATGATCCGGGAAGCCACTGCAATGCTTTTTGAAAGCTATGACTTGCTGCTGACGCCTACAGCGCCCAGTCCGGCGATGAAGTTGGGAGAAGTCATCGATGATCCCATCGCCATGTTTTTGGGTGACATTTTTACAGTACACGCCAATCTGGCCGGAAATCCGGCGATTTCTCTGCCCCTGGGGCAGACAGAGAATGGCTTGCCATTTGGGATACAATTTATGGGCCGGTACTTTGAGGAGGATGTGCTGCTGGCTTTTGCTCATGGACTGGAAAAGCAAGTAAATTTTCCTGTCAATTTTGGACTAATGTAAACTAAAAATTATCTTCCGCTTTGTTATTTTAACCTTTGTTATTTTATACCATGAAGAAGCTCTTATTGACCATCTTTGTTTGCTTTTGTTTTTCCCCTTCCCTACTGGCCCAATCAGGATACATCAAAACAGATGTAGAAGAAGAATCTGAGGATCAGGGTGTTAACGATGGACTGGACTCTCTTTCCATTCATTATACCTTTGATAATCCTACCTCAAGCCTGTATGACACCCTTATTTTTAATAAATACAATTTTCGATCAGACGAGGTGCCGATGTATCGGGATGAAGTCCTCGAAAGTCGATTAAAGGATATACCCGCAGTGGTGCCCATGGATTTCAATCCCCATGTAAAGCGCTTTATTGAGTTATACACAAGAGACAGACGCGAGCAGGTATCGCGCATGCTCGGCCTGTCTGAAGTCTACTTTCCTATATTTGAAGAAGCCCTTGACCGCGAGCGTATGCCTATAGAGTTGAAGTACCTGGCAGTCGTGGAAAGTGCCCTCAATCCTCATGCGCGTTCGCGTGTAGGTGCGACAGGACTCTGGCAATTCATGCTACCCACAGCCCGCATGTATGGGCTGACTGTCAATTCCTATGTAGACGAAAGGAAAAATCCTTACAAATCTACTGAAGCGGCGTTGCGGTATCTGAAAAATTCTTATGAAGAATACGGTGATTGGCTATTGGCCATTGCTTCCTACAATTGTGGGCCCGGCAATGTGCGCAAAGCCATCGCGCGCTCAGGAGGAAAGAAGGATTTCTGGGCCATCATGCCCTATCTCCCACGGGAGACCCGTGGCTATGTGCCCGCTTTCATCGCGGCTACCTATGCTTTCCATTATGCCAGTGAGCATAATCTTTACCCGATCTATGTCAATTTTGACTACCGCTCAGATACCATCCATATTCGAAAAATGGACATTTCGCTGGAAGAAATCGCAGAAATGACCCATACAAAACTGGATGTCCTGCAAAGGCTGAATCCTGAACTTCAGCGCGGGCAGATTCCTTATTCTTCCCAAACCTATGTATTGCGGGCACCTTATCGGGTGACGGAATACTTTGCTACTTTCCCCATCAGCATCCGTGAAAAGTATGGAGAAAAGCGCGATACCTACGAAAAAAGACATACTTCCACCGCTTCTTTCACCTCTTCAGGCGGCACTTCCTCCTCTTCGTACCAGCCTACCTATCCCTCCCATCCGGCAAATGCAAAACTGTATTATCATGTGGTGAAAGAGGGTGAAGTCGTAGGTGCGATAGCTGAGGCCTATGGCGTATCTGCCCGCAGCATTGCAGGCTGGAACAACCTCTACCGCTACCGCATCAAAGTAGGTCAGAAGCTGCGCATATACGCCACTTCCAGTCCGCAGCGAGTCAAGACTACCGCTGAGACTTCTACCACAGCCCAGGCGGCTCCACGCCCCACAGGACCAGGCACTTATTATCAGATTCGCCGGGGCGACACCCTTTGGGACATTTCTAAAAAATACAACGGTACGACTCCCAATACCATCCTTGCCCTGAATCCTGGCGTTCAGGCGAAAGACCTGAAACCTGGGATGAACATCCGGGTGAAATAACTTTCTCTCAGATAAGTCCGCCCAAATAAGCTGAATAACTCATCATGCCAAGTGCTATCACAAATAGCAGGCAGAATGCCCATTGTTCTTTATGCTGAATCTTATTTAGCCGCAGGTAGCGCCACAGGAGCAACATGGAAAACAGCCAGATCAATACATAAGCCCATATTTCATGGGTTTGGAGCAAAAGCGCTTCCGGGCTGCCGGTCGCAACTGCTGATTTCTGTTGTCTGCCAGTGAGGATAGAAATCCCCATCCCAAGCGTTCCGAGTATATGGAGCAAAAAAGCCGATTGGCTGTAAGGATGCTTCGGTCGAAAAACGGCAAAAATGTATAAGCCTCCTGCGACAAACAGGAGGGCGATAGGAAAATGTACCGTCATGTGGTGAAGCATGCGAAACAAGCTTAGTCTTCAGCCGGTGTTTCTTTTTCTGTTGAGTCCTTTTCGGTGGCTTCTGCGCCCTCTTCTGTTTCCTCTTTTTCTTCCTCTACTGTCAGGTCAATATCATAGGTAGCTATGACTTCATACCAGCCCAAAATCTTTTTGACATTGGAAGGATACACACGCTCCTTGTCATAATCAGGAAGGACTTCTCCGAGAAAATCCATCAACTCATCCTTGCTGCTTTTTTTGGTCACAGGAAGCTCTGAGCCATATTTTTCGTGGATATTTTGCAAAATTGTCAGGAGCGGCTCACTCTCATCATTTGTATAAATGCTGATGTCCATCAGTTTGGAGACCATCATATTGCCACGAATCATCTGCCGCTTTTTCTTCTCATCTATAGACTCTACAATGATGGCGCGATCATCAGATTTTACAATTTGAAAAAGACCAGAAATACCGGTCAGAGAAACCACATCTTTTATATTAATACGCATAAAGTTTGATTTATCGTTATTCGTTTTCGGTCAACGAAAACATTCGTTAAAGGTAATACTCTTTTTTTGCATCGCGCAAGCTTTTTTGCTTAATAAGTAGGGGAAAAAGACAGTATGTCCCTCCCATTAGAATGGGCATACGCTTTGCACATAGGGTAAATTGGCCTGTTTGGGCCACCTTTTTAGACTAACCGTGGCAACTTGACAGTTGTTCAAAGCACATATTGCTGACATTATGACATTCAATTCACTAGAAAACGATTTTTTGATAGAAGGGGACCTGCCCGATTTTGAGGATGATATGAACCAACAGCTTCCAGATGAAGATTTACCGGAAGCAATTTCTATCCTGGCCCTCAAAAACACTGTCCTTTTTCCCGGTGTGGTTATTCCGATTACCGTAGGGAGAGACAAATCCATTCACCTGGTCAAGGATGCTTATTATACCGAACACCGGCGCATAGGCGTGGTCACGCAAAAAAATACAGAGGTCGAGAATCCCGCTCCTGAGGACCTGTATGAAACAGGAACCATTGCAAAAATTCTCAAAATGATCCGCATGCCCGATGGCACCGTGACCATCGTGATCCAGGGAAGGAGTAAATTTCAGGTGGAAAAATACCTCACCCAGGAGCCTTATTTCAAGGCCCAGATTCACAAGATTCAGGACACCACTTTAGAGGATGAAAAGGTGAAAGCGCATATGTTTCATCTGAAGGAAAAGGCATATCAGATCATTGATCTTTCTCCCAACCTGCCCTCCGAAGCCAAAATAGCTCTTGACAACATTGACAACCTGAGTTTTCTGATCAATTTCATTTCTTCAAACCTCAACCTGGAAGTAGAAGAAAAGCAGGCAATCCTGGAGGTAGTTTCTTTGGAAGAAAAAAGCGACCTGGTGCTGCGCCACCTCAACAATGAGCTCCAGGTCCTGGAGGTAAGCGAAGAGATCCAGACCCGTGTCAGGCAGGACCTGGACGATCAGCAGCGGGAATACATCCTCCGCCAGCAAATAAAAGCCATACAGGATGAGTTGGGCGAAGACGGCTTTCAGACTGAGATGGAGGAGTTTCGGACAAAGGCAGAAGGGAAAACCTGGTCAGAAGAAGTGCAAAACATCTTTGACAAAGAGCTGACGCGCCTCTCCCGACTCAATCCGGCCATGCCGGAATACGCCATCGTCGCCAATTACCTCGAGCGCATGCTCGAACTGCCGTGGGAAAATTACGCCGAAGAAAACTTCAAGTTCAAGCATGTGCTTGAAGTCCTCGACGAAGACCATTATGGTCTTGAAAAGGTCAAAGACCGCATCCTGGAACAGCTGGCTGTCCTCAAACTGAAAGCAGATCGCAAAGCGCCCATCCTTTGCTTCTATGGCCCTCCGGGCGTAGGCAAAACCTCTTTGGGCAAATCCATCGCCCGGGCGCTGGAAAAGGATTTTGTGCGCATCTCACTGGGTGGCGTACATGATGAAGCCGAAATCCGCGGCCACCGCAAAACCTATATCGGCGCTATGCCGGGCCGCATTATCCAGGGGCTGAAGCGCTGCGATACCAGCAACCCGGTCTTTATGCTCGATGAGATCGACAAAGTAGGCAACGATCACCGGGGAGACCCCGCCTCTGCCCTGCTTGAAGTGCTCGACCCCGAGCAAAACAACAGCTTCCGCGACAACTTCCTTGAAGTGGAGTATGACCTCTCCCGCATCATGTTTATCGCGACAGCCAATACGCTGAGCACCATACATCCAGCTTTGCTGGACAGGATGGAGGTGATCGAACTGAACAGCTATTCGCTGGAAGAAAAAATGGAAATCGCCAAACGGCATTTGATTCCTCAGGCAAAATCAGACCACGGTCTGAGCGGTAAAAATCTGACGATTTCGCCTGCGGCATTGCGTGACATCATAGAAAAATATACCCGCGAAGCGGGTGTCAGGCGCTTGCATCAGAAAATCTCTGCCTTGTGCAGAGGCGCTGCCAAGGAAATCGTCATGCACGATAAGGATCAAATTCGGATCAATACCCAAAACCTGAAAAAGTTTCTCGGCGTGCCTCGTTTTGAAAATGAGCGCTACAAAAAAGTGGATGCGCCTGGCGTAGCCGTAGGCCTTGCCTGGACGCCGGTAGGCGGCGATATCCTCTTCATAGAAGCGACATTGACGCATGGAAAAGGCGACCTGCGCCTGACCGGCCAACTCGGCGATGTCATGAAAGAGTCAGCTACGCTGGCCTATACTTACCTGCGCGCCAATTGCGAGAAATACGGTATCCCGCATGAGGTATTCCAGCACTGGAATGTACACCTGCACATCCCGGCTGGTGCCATCCCCAAAGATGGCCCCTCCGCTGGTATCACCATGCTTACGACCCTGGCCTCTCTCTATACCCAGCGGCTTGTCGCTGCCGATCTCGCCATGACCGGCGAAATGACGCTGCGAGGCAAGGTGCTGCCCGTGGGCGGCATCAAGGAAAAAGTCCTGGCCGCTGTGAGGGCAGGCATCAAAACGCTCATCATGTCTCGTGAAAACGAGAAAGACGTCAGCGAGATCAAAGCAAGCTACCTCGAAGGCATCACCTTTCACTATGTCGAGCATGCCGACGAAGTGCTAAAATTTGCGCTGGAAGGCGAAAAGGTTGCAAAACCTTTGAATTTGCTGCCTCCTTCGACTTCGTCGAAGGAGGAGAAAATTAAGCGAATAGCTTAGAAGAGTTTGGGGTTTCGGGTTTCGGGTTTCGAGTGACCACCCGAAACGCGAAACCCAAAGCCCGAAACCCGAAACGCAGAACCCGAAACGCAGAACCCGAAACCCAAAACCCGCCCCCCTCCATGAACTGGCTCCCCATATTTCGAGAACTCAGCCAACTGCCTCCTTTGGTATACAAAATGGTAACAGCTGATGTGGCTCCGCTAAAAGAGAAAAAAATCTCTTTTGGAGAGCATGCACGGCAGTATATGCTGGCCTATGAGCCGCAGGAAGGAACGGAAGAGAAAGAGCTGCTGATCTACTTCATCCATGGAGGAGGATGGCGTGTGGGTCGCCCTGAGCGGCGACGCCTGCTGGCAGAATTGTTCTCCGGTATGGGATATCGGGTTGTCATGCCCACCTATCGGGTGATTCCGCGCTATAAATTTTATGATTTGCTGGAAGACGCGCAGCTGGGCCTGGAGGCTTGCATGAAGCTGCCGGAGGCAAAGGGAAAGCGGATTTTGCTCATGGGCGAGTCTGCCGGTGGCAACCTGGCAGCTTTGCTGCTGTATAATCGGGATATTTTGAAGCAGATCGGCCTTTCTCAGGATCAATTTGCAGGCTTTATCTCCATGGTTGGTGTACTGGACATGGAAGGCATGCCCGACAATTTTTATATGCGCAGCTACAATGGCCCCAGAAAAGGCGACATTTTTCAGCACTCCAACCCCAGCAATTATTTGCAGGAAGATGAAAAAGTTCCCGTACTGATTGTACATGGAACCCGCGATGGCCTGGTGCCCCTCCCTTCTGCCCTCAACTTTGCCCAAAAGTTGGAAAAAACCAGCACAGCCTCCGTCGATTTGCATATTGTAGAAGATGGCTCCCACATGAGCGTTGCCGGAGATTGGTTATTCCGGGAAAATGCAGTTAGAAAAAAGCTAATCAGCTGGATACAAGGGCTTTAAAAAAGAAAAAGGTTTACCAAACTGTGACGTTTAATAAACCTTTTTTGCTCTGAGCGAGAGACGAGATTCGAACTCGCGACCCCAACCTTGGCAAGGTTGTGCTCTACCAACTGAGCTACTCTCGCTTAAGGGATGACAAAGGAAGGAAATTCTATTTTTCTGTGCAAACATTTTCTCAAAAAAATTTCATCATTCTGCTAACTTTGTCCCAATATGTCAAGAAGAATCAAACCATACGATATTGAAGGGGTCGAAGTAGTCGATGCAGCCTCTGATGGACGAGCCGTTATCCGCCACAATGAGCGGGTTATTTTTGTGGAACAAGCCATTCCGGGAGACATCCTGGATGTCTTTGTTTACCGCAAGCGCAAAAAAGCCCTGATCGGGCGGATCACCAGACTCATCACGCCTTCTCCTCATAGGATCGAGCCAGGCTGTGAGCATTTTGGAATCTGTGGCGGATGCAAATGGCAGATGATGAGCTATGAGGCGCAATTGCAATTCAAACAAAAACAAGTCACAGATGCCATGGAGCGCATCGCCAAAGTTGAGGTGGAGAAGTCTTCTCCGATCTTAGGTGCCGAAAGCCCCTATTTTTACCGCAACAAACTCGAATTCTCCTTTAGCGCCCGTCCCTGGCTTACCACCGAGCAAATCGCCTCGGAGGGTGTTTTTGACAAGCCAGCCCTGGGTTTTCATGTACCGGGCGTTTTTGACAAAGTCGTGGACATCAACAGCTGCCTGCTGCAAAAACCCCTTGTCAACGATATCCGCAATGCCTTGCGGGATCTGGCCATCTCAGAAGAGATTCCCTTCTATGACATCAAAAGCCACGAAGGCTTCCTCCGTGAACTGATGTTTCGCACATCCGAGTCCACCGGCGAGATGATGGTCATGCTGATCGTGGCCAAGGCTGACCTTCAGATGGTCGAAAGGCTTTTCAAGCCGCTTTCCGTGCAGTTTCCGGAAGTTACTTCCTGGATATGGATGCACAACCCCAAGCTGAACAACAGCTATTCAGACCTCCCCTATCAGGTGTGGAAAGGCCCAGCCTTTATCGTCGAAAATCTGGGCGGCTTTGACTTCCGCATCAGCCCTACTTCTTTTTTCCAAACCAACCCCAAGCAGGCGGATAAGCTGTATGGCGTGGTGAAAAGAATGCTGAAAGAGGTATTGCCGGAAGGAAAAGAAAAACACCGCCGCGTCTATGACCTCTATGCAGGCACAGGCAGCATCGGCATTTTCGTGTCTGATCTTGCAGAAAAAATTGTAGGTATCGAATATGTAGAATCCTCCATCGCTGATGCCTGGAAAAATGTCAAATTGAATGGCCTGGAAAATTTTTCCTTTTATGCCGGGGACATGAAAAAAATATTGAGTGAGGAACTGATGCAAAAGGAAGGAAAAGCGGATGTCGTAATCTGCGACCCTCCCCGGGCGGGCATGGACCCTCCCGTAGTGGAACAACTGCTCAAAGCAGCTCCCAGGCACATCATTTATGTGAGTTGCAAGCCTGCAACCCAGGCAAGGGACATAGATCTGATGAAAGAAGATTACCGTCTGGCTGAGATTCAGCCTGTAGACATGTTCCCCCATACCGCCCATGTGGAGAATGTAGCCCTGCTGGTACGAAAAAAGGACTGATAAAAAGTAATTACTGCCTTAAAGTAGGTATATTTGCGGGCTAAATTGCCTGCAGAAGAAGGGCAGATAAGAAATATAGCTTGGAATGAAAAATATTCGAAATTTTTGCATCATTGCGCATATAGACCATGGAAAGAGTACGCTTGCTGACAGGCTGCTGGAGACGACTGCGACAGTAGGAAAAAGAGAAATGATGGCGCAGGTGCTCGATAGCATGGATTTGGAAAGGGAAAAGGGAATCACTATAAAAAGCCACGCCATTCAAATGAATTATGTGAAGGATGGCGAGACTTTCGTTCTCAATCTGATTGATACCCCGGGCCATGTGGACTTCTCCTATGAAGTTTCACGAGCCATCGCATCCTGCGAAGGCGCTTTGCTGGTCGTAGACGCAGCCCAGGGCATAGAAGCCCAGACCATTTCCAACCTTTACCTTGCATTGGAACATGACCTGGAGATCATCCCGGTCCTCAATAAAATTGACCTGCCCAGCGCAGAACCCGAAGTGGTAGGCGATGAAATCATAGGCCTCGTAGGCTGTGAGCGCGAAGACATCCTGCATGCAAGCGCCAAAGAGGGCTTAGGGATCATAGACATACTCAATGCGATCGTAGATCGGATTCCCGCTCCCAAAGGAGATCCAAATGCTCCGCTCAAAGCACTGATCTTTGACTCTGTATTCAATCCCTACCGCGGTACGATTGTCTATTTTCGGGTCATAGATGGCCAGATCAACAAAAAGGATAATATCCTTTTCATGGCCACAGGGCAGGAATTTGAAGTGGATGAAGTCGGAATCCTTCAGCTCAAGCAACAACCTGCCCAATTTATTCCAACAGGAAGTGTAGGCTATATGGTAGCGGGGATAAAAACGGTGCAGGACGTCAATGTAGGTGATACCATCACCCTCAAGGCAAGGCCTGCAGCCAAGGCGATACAGGGCTTTCAGGAAGTAAAACCCATGGTTTTTGCGGGTATTTACCCCGTTGACACCAGCGAGTTTGAGGAACTGAGAGACTCCCTCGACAAGCTTCGCCTGAACGACGCCTCGCTTATCTTCCAGCCAGAGACTTCTGCTGCTTTGGGCTATGGATTCCGTGCGGGATTTTTGGGCATGCTTCACATGGAGATTGTCCAGGAGCGCCTGGAGCGCGAATTCAACATGACTGTGATCACCACAGTCCCCAACGTAAGCTACAAAGCGGTGATGAGCTCGGGAGAAGTCATAGACATCAACAGTCCTTCAGAGATGCCCGACCCGGGTCGGCTCAGGGAGTTGCAGGAACCTTTTATTTCTGCCCAGATCATCACCAAGGCGGATTATATCGGTAAAATCATGGAACTCTGTCTTACAGAGAAACGTGGAACCTTCCGCAACCAGAATTACCTGACTCCGGATCGCGTCGAGCTGACATTCAAGCTGCCCCTGGCAGAAGTCGTCTTCGACTTTTTTGACAGGCTCAAAACCATCTCAAGAGGCTATGCCTCTTTTGACTATGACCTGATCGGTTTTGAAGCTTCAAAACTGGTTCGAATGGATATTCGACTCAATGGCGATCCCGTGGACGCACTCAGTACGCTGATTCACCAGGACAAGGCTTTTGACTGGGGAAAAAGAATCTGCCGGAAGCTGAAGGAACTCATTCCCCGCCAACAATACGAAGTAGCCATCCAGGCATCTGTCGGCGCAAAAGTGATCGCTCGGGAAACCGTGAAAGCGGTACGTAAAGACGTAACAGCCAAATGCTATGGCGGTGACATCTCCCGTAAGCGCAAGCTGCTTGAAAAGCAGAAGGAAGGTAAAAAGCGGATGCGCCAGGTAGGTTCTGTGGAGGTACCTCAGAGTGCATTTCATGCGGTGCTGAAACTGGATTAATTAGAGGATGCGATAATTAGAGGATGAGAGGATTTGATAATTCGAGGATGAAGAAATTTTGCTTTATACAAAGCTTTTTGTGGGCTTGGGCTTTTTGGGCTCCGGGCCTGGTTCAAGCCCAGAATCTGGGCGGAGGATTGGCTTTGGGGATGAATTTCAGCCAGATAGATGGCGACCATGAAGGCGGATTCCGCAAGTTGGGCATGGCCATGGGAGGCTATGTGGTTTTTCAGATCAACGACAAACTACAGCTTCAGCCCGAAGTAAGCTGGGACCAGCTGGGCAGTGTCTCCAAAGAAGGCTTCTTTTCCAATCGCTTCAATTATTTCTCCTTTCCCGTTCTCCTCAATTTTCAAATCCCCATCACGATAGGTGATGAGCCCCGTATGCTGAAATTGCAGGCAGGGCCTGTGCCCAGCGTCCTCATCAATGCAAAAGACAAATTGCGGACGCCTCCCTTTGACGACATCTCAGAGAGCTTCAAAAGTCTGGATATACGCGGCACCGTGGGTGCGGTATTCGAAATGAACTACAGGCTGGCGGTCAGCCTGCGTTTTGGCAACTCGCTCATTCCTTTTGCCAAAGGAACATCCACCCGCTTCCCCCAGGGTGGCCCCTGGCATAAATACCTACAGCTTTCCCTGAGGCTCGCCCTCGTAAAGCCCTAATTTTGCACACAAATAGCCCAACTTCCTCCCCAACAATTCGTAAGAGTCAGTCCCATTAATCAAACCATGATTACGCTAAACGCATTTGCTATTATAGGCTGTGGAGCCGGATTTTTACTCGTCCTCATTTTGTGGTCGGTATTCCGCGATTTCGTTTCTCAGCGGAGAAACAGGGCCAATGAGGCCGATATGAAGCTCTGAGTTACTGGCTGAAAGCCAGCAAGCCCATCCGCAAAAAACCAAAAAACACAAACTGAATCACCAATAAAACCCCTGCAAGGGGGTTTTGCTTTTTTATCGGGAGATACAAAAAATACATCAGCATCAGCCAGGCAATCGCCCACCAGGCGATATAGTTCTGAAGCGGAATATCCGCTTCCATCCAATGCCAAAAGTCAAAGGCAATCGCCACAGGCTCCATGATGAAATCCAGCAGCACCAGCAGGCTGGCTCCGGCAGCCGCGAGCGCCCATTTGGGCAGCCTCAAGCCTTGCAGGCTGATGCCTGCGGCATATACCAGCATCAACCAGTTGATGCCGATCATGGGCGGTGTGCCCCATATTTTGGGGCCGAGAGCCGTATCGTAGGCGTATGCGCCAAATATTATCCCGCTCTGGATACCGGCCACTTCTACGCCAAATCCCGCCAGGGCAATCAGCAGGCAAAAAATGCCAAAAGAGCGCGTCCAAATACGGTGGAAATAGCCCAGCAGACCTATAGCCAGTAACAAATTGAATGGAACGAGTTGCTGAAAAAGGGAGCGTGTGCTTTCCAGGGAAAAGCCTATTAAGCCAATAATATGAAAAATGATAAGTACCGCAATCCCCAGTCGGACGGCTGTTTTCGACCTTTCCATGAAATGTTTTTGAGAGAAACCCTATTTTACATAAAATAGTTTATTTCCCTCCTGCTGAACCATCAGCGCTCCCCTTGCTTTTTCCAAATTGGAAAATTCATAATTCAAGACCGTGAACAGCTTTACATTCTCCTTTTTTTCCACCTCAAAACTATCCAGCAATCGGGAGATAAAATCCTGTGTTACAGGTCCTTCATCTACGCAGAGCATGAGAGATACGGCGGAGTTTTGTATCAAATTCAATTTGACGCCTGCCTTGTATAGGTGATTGAAAATGCCCTGCATCAGCTTTTCATCCATAAATGAAAAATCCTTGTGCTTGATGTGCAGCAAAGCCTGGCCATGCTTGGTGATATAAGAAGGAATGGGGTCATCATTCGTTTTGTCGGAAATGCGTGTGCCGACCTCATTTACATCCAAGAAGCATTTTACCAGCAGGGGAATCTGCTTTTGAAAAATGGGTTTGATGGTTTTGGGGTGAATCACCTGGGCACCATAAAAGGTCATTTCTACCGCTTCTTCATAAGACATTTTGTCAATTTTGATGGCGTCGGGCACGACGCGGGGATCGGCATTGAGGATGCCACGCACATCTTTCCAGACCATCATCTCCCTGGCATCCAGGCAGTTGGCAAAAATGGCGGCCGTATAGTCAGAGCCTTCACGACCCAGGGTCGTGGTGTGATCTTCGGTCGTCGAACCGATGAAGCCTTGTGTCACGGCGATGGTGCCGGCTTTCAAAAGCGGCGATACCTGCTCCCGAATATTCAATTCGGTGAGGCTCCAGATCACGTTGGCGCGCTTGTAGGAGGCGTCTGTCTTGATGAGCTTGCGCGCATCTATCCAATGGCAATCTTTGCCAATGCTCTGCAGATAAGCCGCCACGATGGTCGTGGAAAGCAACTCTCCGCAGGAGACGATCCGGTCATAAGTCCTCGGAGGAAATTCCTCCAGCATCAATATACCATTGACGATGCGGTCTATTTTTCGGAAAAAGGGTTCTATTTTAGCCAAAACAGCCTCTCCTCCTGTCTCAAAAAGATCTTCGACGATCTGTTTATGAAAATGTTGAATTTCCTCCAGCTTCTGCAAGCTTGCCTTTTCTTTCCCGTCTTTGGCATAAAATGCCAATTGTTCGAGTTCATTCGTGATCTTGCCACTGGCAGAAACGACTATCAAAAGCGGGTCCTGGGCAAACTGGGAGATGATCTCCGCTACATTCCGGATACTATCGGCATCTTTTACCGATGCACCACCAAATTTCATTACCAACATGGGAATTGTTTCGGGTTTTGAGTTTTGAGTTTCGAGTTTTGAGTTTCGAGTTTCGAGTTTCGGGTTTCGGGTTTCGGGTTTCGGGGGGATAAAAGCGGGTGCAAAATTGGCTTTTATCTTTTCTTTTTTCAAATAAACTACCTCCCGATTTCTTCAATCTTCCTTTCTACATGCTTTCTGGCTTTTTTCCGCAACCTCCACCAGAAAATAAGGTAAATGAGCAGGCTAAAAAGGAGAAAAGCACCCCATTTCCACCAAAAGGTGTACCCATCCGTAAACCACTTCCAATTGACCCGGGAGAGTATCACCCACAAAAACCCCCAACTCAGCACGAGCGGCGAAAGCCAAAAAGAGGGCTTCTCCCCTACCCTGACTGCGTAAGCGCGTATGGGCAGGATCAGAGCCAGGCAGACCAGGAGGATTAAGCCTATCAGGCCAAAGTGAATCTGGGGTAAATAGCTTTGCATGGAAATCTTTTTTCAGGCCTCTCTGCTCGATTTGTGCTCATGACAAAAGTCATTCAGACAGACAACCAGCTTCATTGAGCCTTTTGTTATAAGTAACGACTTTGCAAGGAAATCAATTTGATGAAAAAGCTGCTATATCCCATTGGATTTTTGCTGCTTCTGCTGGCAACCGCCATCTGGATGAGGCCTCAGCATGCCAATGGGCATGCGGCAGGGCAGCAGCAAGAGGCAAATCCTCTGCCTGTGGATAGCCTTTCAAAGATCAAAGAAGGGGGGGCGGCCTGGCATTGCACATTGCAAAGTCACCTCACTTACCTCCTGAGAGAAGAGAAATACAATCTGTACGATGCGGAAGGAGAAGCGCGCGATCCGCGCATTTTATTTGCCGATGAAGGCCTCTTTGGCGATGTATATTATTATGATGCCTATACGGCATTTTGGCCGGATTATGAGGAAATATGCCATCAGGCAGACTTTGATATCGTCATGCTTGGCGGATTGGATAAACAGATATATGGCATTGATTGGCAGGCAAAAGAAATCAGCCTGTACAGCACTTTTAGCGATTATTCGGAAGACAAACAACAAAACTGGCTGAAAAAAGGCAGCCTGCGGTACCGCATCGTGCCAGATAATCCCCAGCCCAAACCAGCTATAAACTCAGATTTATTCCAATGAAAAAAATCCTCGTTCCCACCGATTTTTCTGACTGTGCAGGCTATGCGACCGATTTGGCCATCACAATGGCTGCACAACAAAAGGGGGAAGTCTTTCTCTATTCCAATATCCCGGTGCATCCGCTTTGGGACAAATTGGATGAGCAGCAAAAGATGGAATATCCGGAGTCTTTCGCCGGTATGTATGATTTGATGACTCATTTTGAGGAGTTTGTGGGTCAATATGAAGAAACCGGAGTACAGTTCCACTGCCGTTACTCGGCGGGCTCTATCGTACACGCCATCAACAACCTGGCGAAAGAAGAAGACATAGACCTGATCATCATGGGCTCGACCGGCAGCAGCGGGATGAAAGAGGTTTTGTTTGGCTCCAATGCCCAAAAGATAGCCAGAAGGGCTTCTCATCCGGTATTGGTGGTAAAAGCTCCCGTAAAAGACCCTCCTTTTAAGCGGGTGGTTTTTGCATCTGATTTTAGAAAAAATGCGGAAGCCGCTTTCCGCCAGTTGCTGGAATTTCTTGCCGGCACCGATGCCGTTATATCGCTCCTATACATTCGCCTATACCCTGAATATGCCGATTCTATGGATGAAGTAAACCGCCGAATGACAGACTTTGAGCGAATGGCAAAAGACTTTGAGACACACAAAAATATCTCAGACGGGCAGGACCTGGAAGCCGGTATTCAGTGGTATTCCAAAAACTTTGGAGCGGACTTACTGGCCATGCAACGCGCAGATCATTCGCGCATCTTCAGGCTCATGCTGGGAAGTACGCTGGAGTCTCTTGTCAACCACAGTACCATTCCTATTCTGGTATTAAATGATATAAATCATCGCGCAGATTGATAGCACGCATCAAAAAAATATGAATTCATGACTTGCTTTGGGACAGATAAAAAAGAATCAACGAATTCAAGACAGATAACGGTTTCTTAATTGAGATGTGAGAGGAGGACGGGAATCCGGTCTTTTTAGAAAGGACGCAGGGTTCCCTCCTTTTTAGTACGAGTTTGGAGTACGAGGATAGCCATAGGAACATTGACAGATGAAAAAGATATTATTTCCCACCGATTTTTCGCCAGCTTCGCGTAATGCTTTTTTGTATGCCCTGCAATTGGCAGATAAGCTGGAAGCTCGCCTTTTGTGGCTTCATGCCATGTATGACGGCCCATCTTCTTCCTCTCAGGAGAAAGAAATTGAGTTGGAGATTGCCCGCAATGCCTTTTTTGACGACTACCAACATGCGCGCAATACCTATGATATACAGGTAGAATTGGAGCCTCTTATTGAGGGAGGATTGGCGATAGGAAAAATCCTTGAAACAGCTAAAAAGGAAGAGGTGGACCTGATTGTCATGGGGAGCAAGGGCGCCCGCCAGACGCCTTCCGGCGAAGTGGGCGGCATAGCCGCCTATCTCCTGGGCCAAAGCCAGGTGCCTATGCTGATCATACCCGAA
The DNA here is from genome assembly GCA_030430205.1 of Bacteroidia bacterium. Lineage (GTDB taxonomy): Bacteria > Bacteroidota > Bacteroidia > J057 > J057 > JAUIGE01. The sequence continues at coordinate 55,352 of JAUIGE010000019.1, forward strand.
AAGACGCCTTTTCGCGGCATCAGCAAAATGATTTTTGCCAATGACTTCAAAGCAGAGGACCTAAAGGTCCTGAAGGACCTGCTCTCCCTCGCCCAAAAATTGGGCGCGACCATTGAATGCATTCACATTCGCCCGGACAACCAATCCTGGGATCAGACCCAGTCCAATTATTACGAACAGCTCTTCTATTTCGATCAGCAGACCGACCAGGTCAACTTCCAGATACAGACGCGCAACAATGTAGAGCAGGCCATCTACGAGGCCGTAGAGCAGGACAAGGAGCATGTGCTTGTGATGTTGGCGCATCATCGCGGCAGCGATGAAACCTTTGAGGCTGAAAGCCTTACCCGCAAGATAGCCTTGCACTCGGAAGTGCCACTTTTGGCATTAAAATGACGGGCCGATTTCGATTTTTACTTTGTCATCCTGCGGAAATGCCTGACAAACAAGGATATAGCCTTGCTGCACTTCCCAGTCGGTGAGTGCTTCATTTTTTGCCATGCTGATTTTTCCAGAAATTTGTTTGCCTATGCATGTAGAGCAAATGCCTCTGCGGCAGGAGTGAGGCAAAAATATATCCTGCTGCAGCGCAGCATCTAATACAGAGGTGCCGCCAGGCACAGAGAACGCATATTTTTCCCCTGAAAAAGCGACTTCTACCTGCTGCGCTTCCTGGCTCAGGGCATCAGCTATTTCCACCTTTTCGGCGGCATAAAAATGCTCTTCAAATAGCTGGTTATCAGGGATTTTAGCCAAGGTCAAACATCTCCTTGCTTCTACCATCAAGGCCGCTGGCCCACAGAGGTAAAAACGTTCCTCCTGCCACTTTTTGCCATCCTGACGGCTTTTTTCCAGCAAATGCAAAAACAGTTTTTCATGCAATCGCCCGGGAAAATAATGGCCTTCTTTCTCTTTCAGATCTGAAATAAAATGAAATAGCTGAAGCCTTTGGGGGAACATTTTCTCCAATCGCTTCAATTCTTCATGGAAGATGATATCAGCCATGCTGCTGTTGGCAAAAAAGAGAACGACATGGCTTTTGGGTTCGTTGAAAAGCACAGATCGCAGGATCGACATGATGGGAGTGATCCCGCTGCCGCCGGCGATGAGGATGATCTTTCGCTCAAATTTGACTGAGTTTTCAATAAAAAAGCGACCCGAAGGTCGCATTGCGTCGAAGGAATCCCCTACTTTGACATGCTCATTCAAAAAACGGGAGACGAGGCCTCCCGCTACTTTTTTGACAGTAATGGCCAGGGTTTCATCCAGCCGCGGAGCTGTACTGATAGAGTAGGATCGAAAATGTCTTTTTCCCTCTATCTCCACCGCCAAAGTGATAAACTGCCCAGCTTTATACCAGACTTTATGCACCCTGGGCTGCGGAAAGTGAATGCTGATGGCATCAGCCGTTTCCTGGACAATCTTCGATACGGTTAACCTTAAAAGCATAAGCAAACAGAGCTATCTCCTGCCATCATGCACCGTGAAAAAGCGGGAAATCGCAAATCCGAAATGGATATCTCCTTTGAGCCAATCGCCGTCGGTACGTCGGGCAAAGAGATTGGTGGACATGAATCTCGAATTGGAAAACATCAGTTGGAAAACGTGCCCGCCCGTCTCGATGTCAAAGCCGAGAGAGAGAGAATTGGTATAGTTGTCATCTACAAAACCTGGCAGCAGGTAGTAATATTCTGCATTGAGGGACATGCCTTTGGAGAGTTTGAAACGTCCTCCTACGCCTATGGAAAATGCGTCATTTTCCTCTTCAGCCGTAGGCACGAGGTTCCTGTGAACGACGGTAGGCATCAATTGGAGCGAAAGGCGCTCGCCAAACTTGCGGGCTAAAAGCAGCTGAAAGCTGTAGTCCATGCGTGAGCTGAAAAAGTTTTGGCGGGTGGTATCAGGGCGTGTGCCCTGGACGGCGGCGCTGGCCAGGCCAGCGACAGAAATGGGCATCACTCGCTTGCCTGTGCTCTGGCGCAGGAATTTGACTTTGGCGTAGCCATCGTAGGTCTTGAGCACATTGCTGCGCCCTGCTCCCAGCGTGAACCAGGGGGTGACCCCATACTCGCCTCCGATTCTGATGTTGGCCTGATCCAGGCCCCAAAGATCATAAAAGCCAGTATTCAATCGGCCAAAACGATGCGATATCAGCATATTGAACACGCCGTGGGCGGGCAGCTCGATGGTATGCCCTGACACAAGACGCGTCGTCTTGAAGGTGGCGATGGTATAATCAATCGTTTCTTCCTCTTCACTTTCCAGCAAATCCAATAAATCCTGGGCACTTAGAGAAATGCTTAAGAGCAAAGCGAATAAAAGCAGCAGCGTATGCCTCATCTTTCTTATCTGTTGTAGGGTTCGTATTGCATTTTCACCACAACCGTGACAAATTCTGCGATGTTATCTCTGACGACTTTGGGAATGCTGATGTCAAAGTCAGCTACTACCAGCTCAAAGGTAGAAACGCCCGTGATTTTACCGTCCTCAACGGTAAGGCTACCTTTAGCTTCCATTTCTTTTTTTACCCCATGAATTTCCATCTCTCCTTTAATCGTAACCGGGTATTTACCGGGAGTGGAAAAATTCACTTTGTCCAGGTTGGTGATTTTACCATTGAATTTGGACTTGGGAAACTTGTCTGATTCAATGTATTTCTCATTGAAGTGCTCCTGCATGGTCGCCTGCTCAAAGTTAAATCCTTTCATCAAAACAGAAAATGCAATGCTGCCATCTTCCGTATCCAACATGGAAATAACCTGTTCATTTTTGGCTTCAATGTCCTCCAAAGGCGCCTTAGAGATAAAATCAATGGTACCTGTTTTGGTGAAAAATTTCTGAGCCTGCAAGCCCATCATCAGGGCGAAGCTCAACAGCAAAAAACTTGTCGTTTGTTTTAACATGGTCTTAAAGTTGTTTTCATTTTTTCGTTTTTCTCACTTCCCGCCTCTCGCTTCCCGCCTCCCGCCTCTCCTAATTATCCCTGGCACCCGCATCAATCCAGGACTTGATCTTATCAATGTCACATGCATTGATTTTGACCTGGCTGGGAGGCATGGCAGTAAAGCGATCCTGATGGCTGATGACGCCATAGAGTTTGCCGGTATTGGCGATATCGGCCACGGACTGGTAGTTGTCCAGCAATTGATTGCCGGAAGGGAAGTTGCCGGTATGGCAACTCACACAATTGGCTTCCAGGATCGCCTTCACCGTGACCGAGTAGGACACATCCACGGTATCGCAAATGCTGTTGGGGTCTATGGGATATAAATCCTCTTCATTGTCATAGTAACAGCCTTCCATGCTCAAAAAGGCAATCAGGATAAGCAGGCTACTTAAAATACTGTTTTTCATTCTCGTTTCTTTGTTCTTCAATAAAGGATTCATCTTACATCCTCCGACTTTGCTCAGGACAAATCTACTCATCCGCAAATCTACTCATCCGCACATCTGCTAATTATCCTTCGCGCCCTGCTCAATCCACAACCTCACGGTTTCTATCTGGGCAGGAGGCAGCGGGCTGCCCGGAGGCATGACTTCACTGGGACTGTCTTCGACCAGTTTTTCATATAATTTGCTGCCGTCGGGATTGCCGGCTTTCACATCCGCCGTCTCGATGACCAGCTCATAGCTGCTTAGGTCCACATCTCCGGCGGCATTTTCGCCAATGTGGCATCCTGCCAGCGCGCAAGTGCTGAGGAGAAATGGCTGAATGTGATTCTTGAAAGAAATCCCTTCCGGCTCAGGCGCGTCTGGTATGACGGGCTCATGTATACATGCCGTAAAAGTAAAAATTGCAAGGGCAAGGGCCAGAATCAGTTTCCTCATTTTCCAATTTCCTAACATTCAATTTAGCTCAATCAATCAAGGCACAACGGGTCAGGTTCACCTCAAGCAAGTCCATCATTTCTTCCTCCATAAAGCCCGTGCATTCTCCTCTTATGGAAATGGCTTGCCCTTCCTGCAAGGTCACAGCCCCCAAAAACGCACAGTTTGCGCCTTCTTTGAGCACCACATTGGTGCCTCCACTTTCCAGGGCTTTCACCTCAGCCACCGTGCCGGAGAGCTGCACTACCTTACCCAGATACTTCTGGTTGGCCGCAGCATTATCTGCCTGAAACTCCGCCAGAATCTTGGCAGTAGCAAGCGAAAAATCGGCATCCAAATCCGCCATGTCTTCATGACCTCTTTGGTATTCATAGATACCAAATGCGCCTCCTAAGACTGCCACAACAGCAATTATTGAAAGGAGTGCTCTGCTTTTTTTCATTTTCATCATGCTATATCGTGCTTAATTCTGTATCAAATACGTTGAAATCGCGAAAAAATGAAATACCCTTTTTCTGAACAGGGAAGATGCCACTTCCAAAAGGGAGTTTTGGCTACTGAACCGGTTGCGGAAACCTTTTCATCACCGTCTCAAAACTGCTGAGTTGATCGCCAAAGCGCTCTTCCATCGCTCCATCGAGTATGTGGGCATCCTCATCCCAATATTCATATAGATTATGTACCTCCAGGGTATAAAATTGCAGGTTAAAAGTTCGCCTTTCAGGATCGGGAAGCGGGTCAATGAGTTCTTGCAAGGTAAAGCGAAAAAAATAGGAAGAACTCATCACACGCGGCAGATGGGTCTCCTTAAGCCAGCTAAGCCACTCCTCAGCCTGAGGATTGTTGATAGAATAAGTGATACTATAAATAATCATCCACGCAAATTATTCCATTACAAACTTATATCCTACCCTGTGAAGGGTAATTATGTAGCGGGGAGCGCTGGGATTGGGTTCAATTTTTTGGCGGAGCCTGGTGATATGTGTGTCTATGGTACGGTCTGAAAAAAGGTAATTGTGGCCCCAGACATCGCGGGGAAAGCAGGATTGGGGTTCGCTTTTGACAGGGACGCATCGGCTGGTAATGAAGGAAAAAATCATCACGATGATTTTGGCATATAGGGACACATTATAATGTGTCCCTATAGACATTGATATTAAAAATATCAAACAGAAATAGTGAAATCACTAAAATCCTCCAAGACCAGATATTTCTTAATTTTGACTCGGTAAAAAGTGGACGCTGATTTACGCTGGTTTTTATGGTTCTTTATGTTTTAGAAAGTTGAATTTTACCCAAAATCTCCAAGCCAAAGCGCCCTCCCGCCTCCTGCTTCTCGCCACAATTCACCATCCATTCTCCATGCCTGCCTTTCAACCTGAGCTGGTAGCTATTTCCATGGAAAAGCTGTTCCTGGATAAAAAAGGCATCTGAATCAGATGAAGCGGTGAGCGCTATCTGCTCGGGGCGGATGCAATAGCTCGCCTCCGCATCCGCATGCGGATGCCCCATCTCCAGCAATTGCTGGCCGCTGACGATATTGGCCGCGCCAAAAAGGCGCGCGCTATAGGCATCCCTGGGATGCTGGTAGACTTCCGCGGGTGCGCCTTGCTGCACCAGTTTTCCCGCTTCGAGGATCGCTACGCGATCTGCCAGGGCGTAGACGTCCTGCACATCGTGGGTCACGAGGATGGCAGCTGTTTGGGTATGTCTCAGCAGACGTGCTACGTCTTCCCGCAGCCGCGCTCGGCGCGGGGCGTCGAGCTTGCTGAAGGGCTCGTCAAAGAGCATGAGGCGGGGCCGCGTGGCCAGGGCGCGCGCCAGCGCGATGCGCTGCTGCTCTCCCCCACTCAGCTCGTGGGGGTAGCGACCGCCGAAGGCGGACAGACCGATCAGCTCCAGCCATTCGGCTGTCTGCTGTGCCTTTTGGGCTTTCGAAAGCCCCTGGCATCCGCTTTGGATATTTTGGCTGACGGTCATTTTGGGGAAAAGCCAGGCATCCTGGAAGGTCAGGCAAATCGGCCTTTGCTGAGGGCGGAGGCTCTTTTTTTCATTTGCCAGCAAATCCTTTCCCAATCTTATCTCTCCCTGATCGGGTTTTTCCAGGCCTGCGATCAAGCGCAGTAAGCTTGTTTTCCCTGAACCACTTTCCCCCAAAACGGCCAAAATTTCATTTTCTGCTACCTCCAGGGAGATGTCAGTCAGGTGAAAATCGCCTTGTTTCTTGTGGAGCTTTTTGAGCTGGAGCAAAACCATCTGACGAAGTTATGGGTTTTTGCGTTACTTTGTCAGTTTTCAAAAAACTCTACAACATGAGCAAAAGCATATTTCTCTTCCTTTTTTCCTGCATGATTTTTTCCTTTAGCCTGGGTCAAAAGGAAGCTGTGCATTGGTATTTTGGGCAAGGCGCAGGCCTGGTATTCAGAGACGGACCTCCCGCCAGTACCTGGCAGGGCCGGCTCAACAGCCAGGAGGCTTGCGGCGCTATCTGCGATGCAAATGGCAATCTGCTCATGTATTCCGGCGGAACCATCGTGCTCAATGCTGCGCATGAGATCATGCCCAATGGCAGAGATTTGGGAGGCCATATTTCCTCCACAGAATCCAACCTGATCGTGCCAGCGCCCCAAAATCCGGGTTTCTATTACCTCTTTACAACAGGAGCCATGGATGAAAATTTTGCTGCGGGCCTGCAGTATTCAGTTATTGACATGAGCATGGACAATGGCAAGGGCGATGTGATCGTCAAAAATCAACGCCTCTTTGGGCCGTCAGCAGAGAAACTCGCTGCCATTCCCCATGCAAATGGTATCGACATTTGGATCATCAGCCATGAATATGATTCGGATGCTTTTCGTGCTTATCTCCTGACTGCCAATGGCATAGAGCCTGCTGTCATCCTCAGCAATGTCGGCAGCAGGCATACGGGCCTCTTTCCCGCTGCCATGAATGCCATGCATCCCAAAAATGCCGTGGGTGCCATGGCGACTACTTTTGATGGTAAAAAAATTGCGGTTGCGATTTTTGAAGATGGCATCATCGAGTTGTTTGATTTTGATGCAGCGACAGGTCGCCTGAGCAATCCCTTGACGATCCCTTTTCTGTCAAAAGTCTATGGTCTGGCTTTTTCGACTGACAAAAGCAAGCTGTATACCACGGTCCGTCGCCCGGTGGGCGGGATCTATCAATTGGACCTGCAGGCAGGCTCTGCCTCCGATATCCGCAACAGCGCGGTCTTGCTGGGCCAGCCCGGCGGTGATGGGCCGGGAGCCATCCAGCTCGGACCTGACGGCAAACTCTACATCGCCCGCTGGCGACAAGATTTTCTGGCGGTCGTCCACCGCCCCAACCGCAAGGCGCCAGCCTGTGACTTTGTGATGGACGGCATCGCGCTGCGCAGGCAGACGAGTTCTGAATTGGGTTTACCCATATTTTTGTCTTCCTATCTGCCTGTGCCCCCATTCAATGTCTACAATGCAGAATGTGTTGATAGATCCGTCTTTTTCCAATTTGATGATGCCGCTGTGGTAAATAGTGTGTTATGGGATTTCGGTGATCCCGGCAGTGGAGGGGATAATATTGCGACGACTCCTACAGCTATTCACCGCTATAAAAATGCGGGGGTGTATGAGGTTATGCTGGTGCGAACCTACCAGGGAGGGCGGATAGATAGCAGTTTTCGCAGCATCGAGCTCAAGGGCAAACCGACAGTATATCTGGGCAGAGACACCATCCTGTGCACAGGCGACAGCCTGTTTTTTGACCTGACGCAAAGCGACCCGAATCTGGGTTATATCTGGTCTGATGGCAGCACTTTGCCCACTTTCCAGATTGGGAAGGAGGGCAGGTATATCGCCCGCATCAGCAATGAATGTGGGGCGATGAGCGATGACATCATCGTTTCCTATGCGATGCCGCCTGCAACTCAATTGGGGCCAGACGCAGGGCTATGCCCTGATTCGACTCTTTTGCTTTCTTTTACCCCCCAACGCCTGACCAGCTATATATGGCAGGATGGCAGCCGCAACGAGGACTTCCTCGTCACTCAGCCCGGCAATTATTCTCTTAAAATTCAAAATGTCTGTGGCAGCCTCACAGATTCTATCCATATCGGCGAGGCCAATTGTGATTGCGAATTGTTTATTCCCAATGTATTCACGCCCAATGGCGACGACATCAACGATCACTTTTCGCCCGAATATAGCTGCCAGGCCACGAGCTTTCACCTGCAAATCTTTGACCGATGGGGTCGTGTTGTATTTCTTTCAGAAAGCCAGGAGGATCGCTGGGACGGAAGCTGTAAGCAGGATGCCTGCCCTTCGGGCGTGTATTTTTACCAACTGGATTTTCAGGGTGATGCGCGGGTCACGGATACGCTGGAAGTGCATCGTGGGGCAGTGAGTTTGTTTCGATAGGGGGACTTCGTAGTGCCATATTATAATGTGGCACTACCAGCGAATTTCTTCCTCAGGAATCCGCCTCGTCAAATTATAATTCTTCAATTTCCCAAAAGCGCGCACGCGCAGGATATTGGTCTGATCATCGAAGAGCTCGAAGAGCACGGAATTGTGAACAAACAATGTTTTCAGGTTGCATATATCTTCAGCCTCCAGGCTGATCCAGGTGGCGTCAGCTTCCCGCCTTTTTTCTATAAAAGAAAAGGAGACGGGCCGCCCATTTGCCCTGACATGAAATTCATGTCCCAGGTAGGCACAGATATACTCATCTATCTGGGGATGAGGATTTTCTGACTCTTCCAGGCCCGGCTCTTCGGGCGCACCGATCAGACGCAGGGCGTCTTCGAGGTCATTGCTAAACATGCGTAGCTGCACGCTGAGCAGGCCGTTGGCCTCTTCATACCTGACATCGGTGTAGCTGATGTAAATAGCGTGAGAAGGAGATAGAAAAAGAGGAAAACAAAGGCTTAAACAAAAAAATATTTTTTCCATAAGGCGCTCCTTTCGGTAATTTTTCGCTATTTCCACAGCGTTTTGAAAATTAACAAATTCATCCACTTATGTTTAGCTATCGTTTGATAATCATTTTATCTCTGAGCCTGTTTTTGTTTGCATGCAGTTCTGATTCCGAAGCAGAAAAAAGGGGAAAACCCACGGTCGCACCTACCACAAATACATCTACTGTAGAGCTTGTATATATCTCCGATCGGGGCAATGGTCCTGATATTTACAAAAACTCTATCAATGGCAATCAGGAAGTCCAACTGACAAATACGCCAGAGAAGGAATCCAACCCTCAATGGATAGGTGAAAGAAGGTTGCTGACCTACTCAAGTGTGGATGCCGCAGGCAATAAAACCGCCAAAGCTATGGATGTAGCAGGCACTTCAGCAGATTTTGATTTAAAGAATCTGAAGGAAATTATCCCATCACCCACAGGGGATAAAGGGCTTTATATCCAGAAAAATGGCGATTTTAGCTATATCATCCTCAAATACCTCACCACCAAGGCAGACACAGTAAATATCACACCAGTGGAAGCCTACAATGGCCGCCCTCAGTGGTCAAAACGCGGAGACCGCATCGTATTCCTTTCTGACAGAAGCGGCAGCACGGAGTTGTATATTTATTCCCTTTCCGATAATAAGACCACACAACTGACAGACAATGATTGGGAAGAAAGCTATGCCAGCTGGTCTCCTACAGATCGGTATATCGCCGCTACGATACAAAGGGATACCTTCGAAAATGATATCTATCTGTTTGACCTGCCTACCAAGGGTTTGGCTCTTTTGGCAAATACCCCTCATGTTGAATCGGAAATTGCCTGGTCGCCTATCAGCGATCACATCGCATTTCGAGCGAAATATGAAGGCAAAGATGACATCTTTGTGATCCATGTTGAGAGCAAGGAGATCAAGAAAATTACCAAGGGACAAGGCTCTAATAGCGAACCGGAGTGGATTGTCAGGTAAAATGTGAATTCAGCTACTTCAATGTTGAATAAGGTTTTGGAAAGACTATTTAAGCCATTCCCACCTTTTCGCCCAATCCAGCAAGAACATTTCGCGATACCTGGAGACGGTTTTGGCTCCTTGCTGATTTTCCAAAAAGTATTCGGGTTCGGGACGATCCCCATACCAATGGGTACCAGAGAGATAATCATCCGGGCAAGCCTTGCCCGGCCACGGCCTTGTGCTTACAAATTGACCCGTATGGCCATTCAATTCAGGAATCGCACTTGCAGTAGCATAGCTGGCTATTTCAGGTTTTTTGGAGGAATAGCGAACGCCATAGATGCCATTACCCAGGTAATATCCGGGCCATATTTGATTCGATATTTCCAGGCTGAAACAGGCTGAATCTTCCGGAATAGCTGATTCCGGACCTGTAAATCGCCACTCTAGCACCGCATATGCGGCGACGGTATCTGCAATTGTTGTATTTCTTTCGAAGATGTGCCGGGAGCTGTGGCCGATCGGTCTGAAACTCCCGCCCCAGCTTTCAGTCAATGGATCATCGGGATCGCCATTCATCAGATAGGCAAGCGAAGGGGTATCGCCCATTTTTATATCGCCCCCATAATAGTTTTTAAACGCTTTTCCCATCGCCCCACCTCCCTGGATATAGTTGTCGTAATAAGCGTCACCCTTGAGTTTTGGGGATGACTCCTGATCCATAAACCAGCCTCTGTAGGTGGCATTGGCCTCAATCATCCAGAGGTCAGGATGATGCTCCGCGATGTAAGCATAAGCATTGATGCTCCACTTCTTGTTGGGACCACCGATCCAATAGACCCGAATCTTTTCTTTAATCCCGGGAGCATCATGCAGGGCCTGGGCCAAATCTTCCATTCCACCCCATACCAATACCCAAAGCGGCTGATCGCTTGCTTTTTGAGCGCATTGGATAATCCAATCCGAACCTTCACTCGGTGCATCAAAACCCTTATAGGGTGCTGCCGAGATAAGTCCTTGTTTACATACATTTCGCAGAGAATCGGGCTCTGGAAACCCCTGTGCATGCTTTTTCAATTGGCCGAAGTCCTGAGCATAAAGATCAATCATATCCAGCAGGTCCTTTTTTCGTCCCTTTTCAAAAGGGGATGCTATCAGGCCTTCGATCTGAAAAAGATCAGCATACATCAGCAGGTGGATCATGGATTGGAAGTCGTCAGGATCCGTTCCGCCGATATCGCTGCTGATGATGATTCGGGCTTTGGGAGGGAGCGTTTGGGGAGCTTGGCAGGAAGTAAAGATGGCTATTAGCAAAAGGAATAGTAGCTGTAATTGTGAATGTATGTTGTTATTCATGAGTTTAATTTTTAGGATAGTTTCATTAATTTTCCTTTTCTTTCGAAAAAATGCTTTACAGAAGCATTTAAAGACACCAGGAAGCGCAGAATTTATCGCAAAGTTCTAAAAAGCAATGATATTTCAGCATTAAGCTCCCGCTAATCATTCTCTTTTAAGCCATTTATTTATTAAAAAATGCATTAAATGCCAGCATCATCCGAAATAAAGACATATATAGCTGTACGCCTTGTCTTGATTTGAATATTTGTCTTTCAATAAAAAAAAGATTATATATGTAAATAAAACAAAATAATCGAAAATTTATATCTTTGTTAGCTTTCTGGAAACAGCCAAATAAGGCATGTAACAAAGCATAAACAATAATGCGGGCTCTCCTTAAGGGGAAATGAAAATACCTATCTTTGTTTTTTATCAGAAAACTTTGATACAATGCTTCCCACACAACGAAAAGAAAAAATACTTGATCTGCTAAAGGAGGACGGTTCTGCGAAAGTGATCGATCTGGCCAGGATTTTTAAAGTAACGGAAGTCACCATCCGCCAGGACCTGGAGAAACTGGAAAGAGATGGCCTGATTGTTCGGGAACATGGCGGTGCCCACCTCAAAAATGTGGAGGATCAGGTGCGCAACTTTTCTCTGGTCCATCAGGAGAATCTCAAGCAAAAGGAAATGATTGCCCAAAAATGCCTTGATTTTATTGAACCGGGTGATGTGATTATTCTGGATTCCGGATCAACCACAACCGAGATAGCCAAGAAGATCATGCACATCCATGGGCTTACCGTGATCACCAATGCATTGAATATAGCCCTGATGCTGGGCGCGAATCCCAAAACAGAAGTGATCATGACAGGCGGAGAATTTAAAGCGCCTACACTCTCCCTGACCGGCCAAAAAGCGGCCGATTTTTTCAAAGGACTCAATGTGCATAAGCTCTTTTTGGCTACCGCTGGGATTTCCTTGAAATCGGGACTTACCTACCCCAGTATTAGCGATTTGGTGGTAAAAAAAGCCATGATAGACGCAGCTGATATCACCTATCTGGTGGCAGATTCTACCAAAATAGGAAAGAGCGCTTTCGCCAGCTTGGGTGCCTTGTCCCTGATAGATTATATCATCACGGATGAAGGGGTGGAGCAAAAACATAAACAGGTATTTAAAGACAATGAGATCGAATTGATCATTGCAGAAAAAGAAAATAAAAAGCATAAGCAATAGTAAGTCGATAATGAAAAAACAGCATATCACTTTAGGGGTTATTATAGGGAATAGGGACTTTTTTCCTGACAAACTGGTATCAGAAGCGAGAGCAGATGTCCTGAAGGTGCTGGAAGAGCAGGGTATCAAAGCCATCTTGCTGGGAGAAAATGACACCAAATTAGGAGGCGTAGAAAGCTACCAGGACGCGCGCAAATGCGCGGATTTGTTTGTCAAACACAAAGAGGAGATTGCTGGGGTATGGGTCGTACTCCCCAACTTTGGGGATGAGAGAGGCGTAGCAGATGCGCTGCATCTGGCAAAGCTGAAAGTCCCTGTCTTGATACAGGGATACCCTGACGAGTTGCACAAATTGAATGTAGCGAACAGGAGAGATTCCTGGTGTGGCAAAATTTCCGTTTGCAATAATTTATACCAATACGGCATCAAATACAGCCTCACCTCCCAGCACGTCGTGCACCCTTCGGATCCATCGTTTATCGAAGATTTGAAGCAGTTTTCAGCTGTATGTCGCGTAGTGAAAGGCATGAAAAATGTGCGCATCGGCGCCATCGGAGCAAGGCCTACGGCCTTTAATACCGTGCGCTACAGCGAAAAAATCCTCCAGAAAAACGGCATCTCAGTGGTCACCTGTGACCTGTCCGAAATCCTCGGCAGCGCCAATAAATTGCAGAATTCCGATCAGCGGGTAAAAGATCATTTGGAGAAAATCCACAACTACGCCTCTGTCGGCAAAACCCCATCAGACGCGCTGTTTCAGATTGCCAAGCTCGATGTGGTATTGAATGACTTCATGCAGGCCAATGATTTGGACGCCAACGCTATCCAGTGTTGGACATCTCTCCAGCAAAACTATGGCTGCAATGTCTGCACAAGCTCCAGCATGTTCAGTGAAGGCATGATCCCAAGTGCCTGTGAAGTGGATGTCACAGGTACGCTCAGCATGTATGCGCTGCAATTGGCATCGGGCTCTCCGAGCGCCCTGGTAGATTGGAACAACAACTATGCAGACGATGAGGATAAATGCGTGCTTTTCCACTGTGGAAACTGGGCAAAATCCTTCCTGCCGGATATCGAGATCAGCAATGCACCCATTCTGGGCACAACGGTAGGCGTTGAAAATACTTATGGAGCTTTGGATGGTCGCACCCCTGCCTCTCTTTTGACTTTTGGGCGCATTACAACCGATGATACAAGAGGAATCATGAAAGCCTATATAGGTGATGGCGAGTTAACAGATGACGAGCTTAAAACCTTTGGTAACAGAGCTGTAGCAAAGATTCCCAGGCTACAGGATTTGATGCAGTATGTGTGCAAGAATGGTTTTGAACACCACGTAGTCATGAACGCTTCACATACCTCTACAGCCCTTAAAGAAGCTTTTGAAAATTATATGGGATGGGAAGTTTATCATCATTTGTAATCCTATGACAGATAAAGAGCTAAAATTGAAATCGATATACCTGAGAAAAAACCTTCTCAAATACATATATAAAGCCAAAGCCGGGCATACCGGCGGAAGCCTTTCATGCGTGGATACCCTGAATGTTTTATATAACAGGGTCCTAAAAATAGACCCCGAAAATTTCAGGGATCCTGACAGGGACAGGTATATTCAGAGTAAAGGCCATAGTGTGGAAGCACTTTTTGTAACTTTGGCAGATCGGGGATTCTACCCGGAATCTGATCTGGAAACCCTTTGCCAGTACCAGTCACACTATATCGGCCACCCTACCAAAAAAATCAACGGAATAGAGCAAAATACCGGCGCGCTGGGCCATGGCCTGCCTATCTGTGTCGGAGAAGCCATCGCAGCCAAGCTGGACAAAAAAAGCCATCGCGTTTTTACGCTTATGGGTGATGGGGAATTGCCTGAGGGTTCCAATTGGGAAGCCTTTTTGGCGGCAGCACACTATAAGTTGGACAACTTATACGCCATCCTCGATTACAATAAACAACAGATCACAGGCGCTACCCATGAAGTCATGAATACAGACTCTGTTAGAGAGAAGTTGGAGGCCTTTGGGTGGTCGGTCAAAGAAGTGGATGGTCACAACCTGACAGCCTTGGAGGAGGTGTTAAATAATGGCCCATTCGAAGCAGGGAAACCGAATTTTATCATCGCACATACCATCAAGGGAAAAGGGGTGAGTTTTATGGAAGGAGTAATGAAATGGCACCATGGCGTGCCTAGCCCCGAGCAATATGAACAAGCTCAAAAAGAGCTGGATCAGGCAGGCGTACTAATTTAGGATATCATGCAGCTAGACGTAATTGAAGAAAAGGATTTGAAAATGGGCAAAGCCAACCAGGAGGTTTTTTCAAAAACCATGGAGGAATTGGCTGCCACAGATAGGCATATTATTGCCGTAACCAGTGATTCCCGTGGTTCTGGGAAATTGGTTCCTTTTGGACAAAAATACCCCAATCAGATCGTAGAAGTGGGGATCGCCGAGCAGAACCTCGTGGGGGTAGCTGCAGGCTTAGCCTCTGCCGGCAAAAAGACTTTTGCCGTTTCTCCTGCCTGTTTCCTCACAGCCCGATCCCTTGAACAAATCAAAAATGACGTAGCATATTCGGACAATCCCGTGACATTGGTCGGGATCAGTGCCGGCGTGAGTTATGGTACCCTGGGCACCACACACCACAGCCTGCACGACTATGCCGTGATGCGGGCCATCAATAACCTGATCATCGTCGCTCCGGCAGATAATTTTGAGACAGAGCAGGCGGTACGCCTCGCTGCGGCTTTGAATAAGCCGCTTTATATGCGACTGGGCAAAAAGGCCATGCCTTTTCTAAGCGAATCCAATCATAGCTTTGAACTCGGCAAAGGCCGCATCGTGCGTGAAGGAGAAGACATGGCGATCATCGCCACAGGCGAAACAGTCTACCCTGCATGGAAGGCAGCGAAATCCCTGGAGGAAAAGTATGGCGTGAATGCCGCCGTCATCAGCATGCACACCATCAAACCCCTGGATACAGATTTACTGGATAAACTCGCCACTAAGGGCAACCCCATTATCACCGTAGAAGAGCACATGGTAAATGGAGGCCTCGGAGAAGCTTGCGCTTCCTACCTTTTCCAAAAAGGCGCAAGAAATCCTTTTCATATCATGGCCATACCTGACGAGTACACCGTTACGGGTTCCCAGTTGGAAATCTTTACCCACTACGGCATATCAAGAAAGGGTATCCTTGAAAAATCCATTGAACTATTGAAATTATAACCATCATTCTTTTGCGATGCAGCTATTCACAATCCGTCTATTGTATGTTTTGATCGCTGTTGCCACGTTAGCCGGCTGTGGTGAGCAAAAGGGGAAATCTCCTGATCAGTCCCAAAAAGTGGCGGTGATTATTTCCACCCTCAACAATCCCTGGTTTGTGGTGTTGGCTGAGACAGCCGCCAATCGTGCCAGAGAATTGGGATATGAGGCTACCATTTTTGATTCGCAGAATAATACAGCCCTGGAGACCGATCATTTTGAAAATGCCATTGCTTCGGGATTTGATGCCGTCCTGTTCAATCCTACGGATGCGGATGGCTCCATCGCCAACGTCAGAATGGCCAAAAAGGCAGGCATCCCTGTCTTTTGCATGGATCGTGAAGTGAATGCCACCGATGCGGCTACCAGTCAAATCCTTTCAGATAGCTACGCAGGCTGTGTGGCTATCGGCAAATATTTCGTGGAGAAACTCCATAAACAGGGCAAATACGTCGAAATCCTGGGATTGGTCGGCGACAACAATACCTGGAGCCGCTCCAAAGGCTTTCACTCGGTAGTAGATCACTACCCAGATCTGAAAATGGCCGCTCAGCAAAGTGCGGATTTTGACAGAAACAAAGCCATGGAAGTGATGGAGTCCATCCTACAGGTTCACCCCGATATCAAAGGCGTATTTTGTGGAAATGACGGCATGGCCATGGGAGCCTACCAGGCCCTGGTCGCCGCCGGAAAAGCAGAAAAAGTCATGGTCTTTGGATTTGATGGGGCAGGTGATGTAATCACCTCCATTCAACAAAAAAAGATCCTCGCCACGGGCATGCAATTTCCAAAACTGATGGCCAAAACCGCCGCCAACTACGCCCATGCATATTTTCATGGCAAAAGAGACTTTGCCCAGAAGGTTCCCGTCACGGTAGAAATGGTCAACCAGGAAAATGTGCATGAATACGTTGCCTACGGAAGTGAATGATCATGATGAAAACAGGAGTTAAATACGCCGTGGGAGTAGTTATCGCAGGCATTGCGGTATACAATTCCCTCTATTTTCGTCCTTTGGACGAAAAACTGGCCGAAGGGCAGGAAATCGCTTTTGATGCAACAGCCCTCGTGGAAGAGATGTGGGGAAATGAGTTGCTGGCCGTCTATGATTCAGCAACGGACATCAGGGTGCTATTGGAACGGCTGAAAAGCGATCCTGAATCCACTTTTGAGCAGGAAGCTCAGGCGCTGGGGATTGGCAATATTGGCTATTTCAAAGTGAAAGGAGAAGGGAAAGTCCTGGAGCTAAATGAAAACAATGTGCTGCTTCAACTGGGAGACCAAAGCATAGAAATTGAAACAGAATTCATTTTCGGAAATGCTGTCCGCGATGCTTCCGGACTTATCCGGATCAATGACTATGACGAAACATCCGATTTCAATTCTATCTCCGAAGCGATCAATGATAAAATCAGAAAGGAGGTCATTCCCGCTTTTAGGGCAAAGGTTTCAACGGAAAATACCGTGAGCTTTAAAGGTGCGCTTGAGTTGAACAAAGCCCATCTGAACCTGAGCCAGATAGAAGTGATTCCGGTTTCCCTTCAAATCCTCCCATAATATGGAAGCGCTACTTGAAGCACAGCATATCACCAAAAAGTTTTCGGGCGTTACAGCACTCAAGCAGGTCAACCTGAGCCTGGAAAGAGGCAAAGTGACGGCTTTGATAGGGGAAAATGGGGCAGGTAAATCCACTTTGCTCAAAATCATGTCGGGCATTTATACCGACTATGAAGGCAGCATTTCTTTCAAAGGGCAGCCCGTTCAATTTTCCAGACCGAAAGATGCACAGGACCTCGGCATCTCGATCATCCACCAGGAATTGAACCTGATTCCCTACCTCACCGTCGCCCAGAATGTATTCCTCGGGAGAGAATTAACTAATAAATGGGGCACGCTGGACAAGGGTAAGATGCGGCAAAAAACCCGCGAATTGCTGGCTAAACTCAAGTTGGAGGTGGAGCCTTCCGCCCTGCTGAGTTCGCTGAAAGTCGGACAACAGCAGATCGTAGAAATCGCAAAAGCCCTGCTGACAGAATCGGAAGTCCTTTTCATGGATGAGCCGACTTCGGCGATTGGGGATAGTGAAGTGGAAGTGCTTTTCCAGCTCATCAATCAGCTAAAAGCTGAAGGAAAATCCATCGTTTACATTTCACATAAACTCGATGAGCTTTTTGCGCTGGCAGATGATTTTGTGGTCCTGCGCGACGGACAGCTTGTCGGAAAGGGTGAAATGAAGTCCACTTCACGCGAGGAGCTTATCAGCATGATGGCAGGGCGGGAAATCAAAGTGAACAAAAAAGCTGATAAGACAACAGCTGGCAGGCAGATGCTGCAGGTCCAAAACCTCAGCCTGAAAGATCCCAAAAATCCAGATCGCCCCTTGTTGAAAAATATCCATTTTGAGCTGAAAAAGGGAGAAGTCCTGGGGATTTATGGCCTGATGGGTGCCGGACGAACGGAATTATGCGAAAGCCTCTTTGGCCTGAATCACCGATCCCTGACAGGATCGATCGTGCTGGACGGCGTCGAAAGCCGTTTTAAATCTCCCATCGAAGCTATTGCCTCGGGCATGGCTTTGGTTCCGGAAGATCGCAAAAAGGATGGCATCGTCCCGGGCATGGCAGTATCTGAAAACATCAGCCTCACAGTCCTCGATAAAATCACTAAATGGGGGCTATTGAA
This sequence comes from Bacteroidia bacterium, assembly GCA_030430205.1. Lineage (GTDB taxonomy): Bacteria > Bacteroidota > Bacteroidia > J057 > J057 > JAUIGE01. The sequence goes on from JAUIGE010000019.1 coordinate 73,622, forward strand.
TAACAAATTGGCGACAAAGCTTTACCATAAACACGTAGCGGCATTAAAAATAAAAGTCAATTCCGAAAAACAGCTCATCCGGAATTTAAGCGGCGGCAACCAGCAAAAAGTGGTGCTGGCAAAGTGGATTGAGCGCAATCCCAAAGTCCTCATGCTAGATGAGCCAACACGCGGGATTGACATCAATGCGAAAAATGAAATTTATGAACTCATCGCGAAGCTGGCAGCTTCAGGCATATCTGTGTTGGTTATTTCATCCGAAATACCCGAAATCCTGGCCATTTCAGATCGCATACTCGTGATGTCCGAAGGACAAATCACCGCCGAAATGAGCAGCCAGGAAGCGACCGAAAATAACATAATGCGTGCCTGTATTCCCGAAAATATGAACACATGATATCCCTCAAGAAATATTCACATATTGCCCAGTTTCAATCCCTGATTGCGCTGTTTTTTTTGTGCATGGCATTGGCGCTGATGACGGACAATTTCATGACCACAGACAATTTCTGGAACGTCATGAGACAGATTTCTGTGAATGTCTGCATCTCTGTCGGGATGACGTTGGTAATTCTCACCGCAGGCATAGACCTGTCTGTGGGCTCCATTCTGGCATTTTGTGGAGCGGTCACAGCGGGACTGTTAAAGTATGGGATCGAAATCCCTTCCGCCAATCTGTACATCGGCTTCACCGTACTGGGGGTTGTGCTGGCTGGCCTACTGGCCGGCGGCGCCATGGGCTTTATCAACGGATACGCCATCACCCGATTCAAAGTCCCTGCCTTTGTAGCTACCCTGGCTATGCTGACCATGGCTCGCGGTTTCACCATGCTATGGACAGAAGGACATCCGATCACCGGGCTGGGAGATGAGTTCGGTTTCCTCGGTACGGGCTGGTTTCTCGGCATGCCGATGCCGGTATGGATTTCAGGAATTGTCGTGATCGCGGCAGTGATCCTAACCACCAAAACGCGTTTTGGCAGGTATATCTATGCCATCGGCGGCAATGAAAATGCCGCAAGGCTGTCCGGTATTCCCATCAATAAAATCAAAGTATGGGTCTATGTGTTGGCAGGCATGCTCGCTGCCATCGGCGGCTTGCTGGTCACCGCAAGGCTGGACTCGGCCCAGCCCAATGCGGGCATGAGTTATGAGTTGGATGCGATAGCCGCCGTGGTTATCGGCGGGACTTCTCTGGCCGGAGGCCGGGGAACCATTTTAGGAACGGTGCTGGGAGCGATGATCATCGGCGTCCTGAATAATGGGCTTGTCCTGCTCGACGTATCGCCCTTTTGGCAACAGGTCATTAAAGGCATCGTCATTCTGCTGGCCGTAATCATCGATAAATCGAATTCAAAAAGCGAATAAAGCCTCATGACAGCTCCCTACATCCTTGCCATAGATCAAGGGACAAGCAGCACCAAGACAATCATCTTCGATGCGCAGGGCAAAGCCCTGTACAAAGCCAGCGAAGCGCTCAAAACCCATTACCTGGAAGCTAACCGAGTGGAGCAGGAGCCAGAGGTCATTTATCAAAATGTATTAGCTTCCGTGAAAAAATGCCTCGATGGATTTCGGGCAAAAGGAGGAGATCTCAGGCTGATCAAAGCCTGCGGCATTTCGAATCAGCGGGAGACTTTTATCCTTTGGGACAAAGCCGGAAAGCCACTGTACAATGCCGTGGTCTGGCAATGCAAACGATCCATTGAAGTCTGTGACAGACTCTCAAAGGAAGGCCTGGAGGCCAAAATTAACCAAAAGACCGGCTTAATCATTGACCCCTATTTCTCCGGTACCAAGGTGATCTGGCTCAATGAAAATGTAGCCCACATCCAGGAAGCGATCGATCAGGGGGAAGCCTTTTTTGGCAATGTCGATTCCTGGCTGCTCTATAAAATGACAGCTGGTAAGTCCTATATGACGGACTACACCAACGCTTCCCGGACCCTGTTTTTCAACCTGAAAGAGCTGAGATGGGATCGCGAATTGCTGGCGGATTTTGGCTTGTCTAAGCTGAATCTACCCGAGCTAAAGCCTTCTTCTTTTCACTTCGGGGAAACCGATCTGGAAGGCCTGCTCGATCACCCGATCAGCATCTCCGCCATGATAGGCGATTCGCATGCCGCCGCATTTGGCGAAGGCTGCTTCGAAGCCGGCAATGCCAAAGCCACGCTGGGAACCGGTAGTTCCATCCTGATGAATATCGGTAGCGAGCCCAAAAGCTCGCTCAACGGCATGGTCACGACCATTTGCTGGAGTACCGCGGACCGCATTGATTATGCGCTGGAAGGCATCATCGTATCGGCAGGCGCTACCATTGAGTGGGTCAAAAACCAATTGGGTTTATTTGAACATACAGCTGATCTGGAGAAAATATGCTTATCATTGGATGATAATGGTGGCGTGTATATTGTTCCGGCATTTAGCGGATTGGGGGCACCGCATTGGGATATGAGCAGAAAAGCCAGCATTGAAGGTTTATCCTTTGATTCGACTAAAAGCCATATAATCCGCGCTGCGGTTGAGTCTGTTCCTTATCAGATCAAAGATGTGATCGTGGCCATGGAAGCGGATTCAGGCACGCCGCTCACTGAGCTCAAAATTGATGGTGGCATCACTTCCAATCAGTTTGTCGTGCAGTTTCTGGCGGATCTGCTGGAGCGAAAAGTGACCCATATCGACATTGCAGATGTTTCTGCGCTGGGAGCTGCTTATCTTGCAGGCCTCCATGCGGGTGTTTACCATAACATGGATCAACTCAAAAGCTTCAATCTGGATTCCACAAGTACGCTGGCAGGTGCAGAGGTAGATAAAGTGAAACGATCTTATGAGGGCTGGAAAAAGGTGATTGCCTGAGGCTAAGAGGCAGATAAAAAAGATATTTGCACGATATGAAAAGATTTTATCCCATACACACATGGATGGCTGCGCTGCTTTTTGCATGTATCCTTTTGTTCTCTACCTGTAAAAACGAAAACCCTGCTTCCCAGCAAACGATAGAATCATCTGATTTGACAGGTGAAGAGTTGGCGAAAGTCCGTTGTGCCAGTTGTCATGCATTTCCCTCCCCCTCCCAGTTGGACAAAAATTCCTGGGAAAAAGGTGTACTCCCGCAGATGGCTTATCGCTTTGGCATATATCCGAATAATGAGCGGGCGACTTTGATAGAAAAAGGCATAGGCGGGCAATTGATAGAAAAAGCCAAGATTTTCCCAAAAACGCAGACTATGTCCCTGGAAGATTTTGAAAAAATCAAACAATACTATGTCGAACATGCACCGGAAAAACTACTTTTGGAACATGTTGAAAAACGGGAAGAGACAGATTTATTCCAAATTATCAACATAAAAGAACGCTTCGACCCACCCATGGGAACGATGATCCAATCGTTTCCTGAAAGGAATAGGATCATTTATTCCGATGCCAAATCCGATTATTCCTCCATTGAAATTTTAGATAATCAGTTCAAGCTCATCCAAACGCTGGCCGTTCCAAAGCCCATTTCTGACATTCATTTTTCGGGGGATACCCTGGTGGCCACGGCGATGGGACAATTTTTTCCACATGATGCGCCTTCAGGGAGTATCCTTAAAATTTTCCAAGCCCAGGGAGCTGAGGAATATTCCGGTTTTTTCAGTGAACTCAAAAATCTGCAAAGGCCGGTATGTACCGCATTTGCTGATTTAAACCAGGATGAGCAGGAAGACATGGTAATTTGTGAATATGGTAACCAAACGGGCAATTTGACCTGGTATGAAAATACAGGAAATCGTCAGTACAAACGGCATGTATTGTTAAACCAGCCGGGTGCCTCTAAAGCCATTATTCACGATTTCAATCAGGATGGCTTAGCTGACATCATGGCGCTGATGTCACAGGGGGATGAGGGCATAGATATGTATCTGAATTTGGGAAAAGGGCAATTTTCCAGGCAGCAGCTGTTGCGTTTTTCCCCATTATATGGCTCTGTCACCTTTTATCTGGAGGATGTAAATCAGGATGGTCATCCGGACATTTTGTATGTCAATGGCGACAATGCCGATTATTCTATTGTAGACAAACCGTATCACGGCGCTCATATTTACCTAAATAATGGGAACAATGAATTTTCTGAAGAATTTTTCTATCCCCTACCGGGCGCCTATGATGCCCGACTGCGGGATTTTGATGGAGACGGAGATCTGGATATGGCCGCCATTTCCTTTTTTCCCAAAGACAATCAGCCGGAAAATGGATTTGTATACCTGGAAAATATTTCCCCGGAAAAAAATGGCTTCACTTTTAAAGCCTTTTCCGTTCCCGGAACGGCTCAGGGCAGATGGATCAAAATGGACGTCAATGATATAGACGGCGATGGTCAAATGGATATCACCTTGCTTTCTTTTACGGGCATTCAACTGGCCCATGACAAGGCCGGACAATATAAAAAATGGACAAAAACAAGCCCTTCTATCTTGCATTTGCGGAATATGTCGCAAAGAAAAAGGTAGGCATCAGAAAATGCCTACCCTCCAATTATTAACTTTCAAACTATGTCTTAGTAACCCGAACTTTGTGTCAATTTGGGGTTTCTATCTATTGCTGTCTGCGGTATCGGGAATATGGTATTCCATGGATCCAGCTCATAATTATAATGAGTTCCCGGCTGATAGCGGGCAATGTTATCCAATAAAGCCTGGTCGGGTGTAAATACACTTCCATCATCCCTATACATAGGCGGGATGCTATAAGTCTGGTAGGCAGTTTTGTTTGCAATAAGCTTACCCTGGCGAACCAACTCTTCATAATCCTGCCCCTCAAAGCAGAGTTCTTTTCTGAACTCGAGATAGATAGAATCCCTGAGTTGTTCTTTTGACAGCCCTGCCAGATCAGGCAAACCAGCCCTTGTGCGGACTCTGTTTACATATTGGTAGGCAAGCTCAGAAGCTCCACTTTCATTGCAGGCTTCCGCTGCAACCAATAAAACATCCGCAAACCTTAGCACCTTTATGTTATATGCCATACCATCGGCGATCTTGTTAAAAGGATCCCTGTATTTGTTGATATGCGGAGCGGGATAACGGTTTTCATGCCATTGAATGGTAGAATCCCCACTTGGTGCAGGATACTCTGTCAACCAGGTAGCTGGTTTTCTTTTGTCATCGTTGGTGAATTGGTTAAACCACCAGATACTACCGATGATGGTTCCCCACTGCCCAGGTCCATAACCACTGTTATTGGGTTCGTAATTGTTGCCCAGCTGATGACCTTGTGGAGAAATGCCTGTGTACTGGACTTCGAAAATGCTTTCGATATTATTGTCCCGGTCACCATTTCCAGTCCACCAATTGTCAGCCGGATCAGGCATCAGATCCAGCCCGCTTGGAGAGTTGATTACCGCCTCAGCATTCATTTTCGCATTGGCCCAATCTTTCCGATACAATTGTACTTTGGCCAATAGCCCTTGCGCTGCTTCGAGGGAAGCCCGGCCAGCATCACCACTACCATATTCGGTAATATTGGGCAGAGAGCGCATGGCATCAGTCAAATCCGCAATTATCTGGGTATAGACTTCGTCTGCGCTACTTCTGGTAACCTGAAGCTCGGATATAACTGAGGTACTTGTTTCATGCAAAATGAGTGGCACGCCCCCCCATCTTCTTACCATATTGAAATAGGTTAATGCCCGCAAAAATTTTGCCTCTCCTACAACCCGATCTCTCAGATCAGCATCGATATTCTCAATTCCAGGGACATTGTCTATCACTGCATTGGCACGGTTTATCGCCTGCCATACGGCACCCCAGGTTGCGATATTGTATCGCTCGTTTACGAGCATGCCTGCATCATTGAGCTGAATGATGGCGGCCCGATCCGAAGTACTACCTAATCGCGAAAAACATCCATCGCCAGCCAGTGTACTGGAGGTCATCCAATACCTCGAGTAGTAATCATTCACATTGAGGGCAGCGTATGCGCCATTTACCGCGACGATGGCATCTTCTGCATTATTGTAAAAGTTTGCAGGAGAGATGGAGTCCCTGGGAACCTCATCAAGAAAACCTTCACAAGAGCTTAATACAAGCCCTATGCAAATCAGTATTATATATCTTACAATTTTCATGTTATCAATTTTTTAGCTTAAAAATTAAGTTTTATACCCACCAGAACAGTTTTTGCCAATGGATATGGGCTGACGTCCCATCCAAAAGATCCTCTTACATTCGCACGTCCATTGGTATCAGGATTGTAGCCTGTATAATCGGTGAGGGTGATCAGATTCTGGCCAGTCACATAAACGGCCCCATTTACCACCCCCAGGAAGTTTTTGGGCAAACTACAGGTTAGGGTTACTTCTCTCATTCTAAGATAGCTTGCATCCTCCAGGTAGAAATCAGAATTACCGATGTTAGCCGTTCCCTCAAGTGCTGGCGCATTTGCAATCAAAACAGGATAAACGGCATCAGGATTCTCAGTAGTCCAGGAATCCATGCGCTCTCTCAGCAAATTCTGACCTCTGCCTACACTGGTATTGAATCCTCTCATGGTATTATAAACCATGCCCCCTTTTTGCCCCTGGAAGAAAACCCTTAGCTCGAGGGCCTTGTAATTCAGGCTGGTATTAAATCCATAGATAAAATCTGGAAACGGACTTCCCAGTACCGTGCGGTCATCTGGGGTGATGGCACCATCGCCATCTATATCTACAAATCTGACGGCACCCGGATAAAGATTAGGCCCACGAAGGCCCTCAGCGGCATCCACTTCTGCCTGGCTACGGTACAATCCATCCGTTTTATATCCATAGAATACCCCTAATGGCTCTCCAACGGTTACGTATGAGTAGGGGGTTTCTCCGGCAAAAGTAGGCCGGGGCAAGAGATAGGATTGGTCACCTTCACCTACTACCGCAGGATCTCCCAGGGAGGTAACCAGGTTTTTGTTCGCGGAAATATTAAATCCAAGATTCCATACAAAATCAGTTGCGTTGACAAGGACGCCATTAAATGCAAATTCCCATCCTTTATTTTGCATGCTGCCTAAGTTCTGTACAGAGGGTTCAAGGATCCCTGAGGTTTCAGGAAGCTGAACTTCCAGCAGGAGATCATCGGTTACTTTGTTGTAGTAATCAGCAGTTACATTTAATCTGCCTTCCAGGAAGGACACATCCAGACCGACGTTTGTCTGAGTAGAAATTTCCCAGGTCAGGTTGGGGACAGGTACACGAAATGGCGAAAATCCGTTTACTGTAGTTCCACCAAAATTATAGGGGCTCGATTGCAACAGCGCCAGAGAACTGTAGGTAGGTAGTTCCTGGTTTCCTACTTTACCCCAACCAATCCGCAGTTTCAGATTAGAGAAAAGATCTACATTTTCCATGAATTTCTCATTGGAAATTTTCCACGCACCTGCAAGAGAGGGGAAGAAAGCCCATTTGCCATCCGCTGCAAATTTGGATGAACCATCTCTGCGACCTGTAACTGTGATCAGGTAGCGGTCATCATAGTTATAATTGACCCTGCCCAGGAAAGAGAGGATGCTAAATTCAGCATACCTGGAATCGACACCTGGAACAACAGAACCTCCACCCAGGTTATATGGGCCAGTAATATCGGTGGCAAAACCCTGGGCAGTTACCAGTCTGTATTCTTCTGTTTCCTTTTGTACTGTATATCCGGCAAGTGCAGTAAGTTTATGATTGCCAAAGGCTTTGGTGTAATTCAGGGTATTTTCATTCAACAAAGAAAGCCTGTTTACTGAACTTACATTAGCCGAATTCGTGGCGTTTGTTTTGTTGAACCGGGAGGTTCTGTATACATGCCTGTCGCGGTTTTCAGCATCAGCTCCTACACTTATCTTAAACTTTAAGTCGTCTGTGATCAGGTATTCGCCAAAAACATTTCCCAGAATTCTGGTAATCACATTATTGTCTGAAAATTCATTGATAAAAGCAACGGGGTTCAGAGAGCCCTGTGCATCGGGAACGGTCGTTGGGAGATCGTCATGGGTAGCATAGCTGCCATCAGGCAGATAAACCGGCAAAATAGGCGATTGCCTGATCGCAATGGAAGTGATCCCATTTGTTGTTTCACCTTCTGTTTCCGCAGCATTGTTAATGGAGCGTGATACATTCAAAGAGTTTCCAAACTTAAGCCGCTTACTCACATTATAATCGAGGTTTAACCTCAATGAATATCTTTCATAATCAGATCCTTTGATAACACCATCCTGGTTAAAAAAGCTTGTAGACAGGTTATATTGAACAGCATTTGATCCACCATTTATACTTAGCTGGTGGTTTTGTATCAGGGCATCTCTGAAAATCTGATCCTGCCAATCGGTATCATTTGCAGGGGTTCCTGTGAAAACAGCAGGCTGACTACCAGCCAAAGCCCATGTGTTATAAATATCCTGATACTCCTGAGCATTCATCATTTCTATTCTATTGGCTACAGACTGAACACCAGCGTATCCATTATAGGATACTTTGGGAGCACCCTGCTTACCTCTTTTTGTGGTAATGAGGACGACACCATTGGCACCCCTCACACCATAAATGGCAGCTGCAGAAGCATCTTTCAAGACCTCTATTGACTCAATGTCTGATGGGTTCAGAGATGCTAGCGGGTTTTGATTTACGGTATAATCTGATCCTGTACTGCTATCAAATCCTCTTCCTGCACTGGTAGAAAATTGTGATTGGCCCGTCACCGGAAACCCATCAATCACATACAAAGGTTCACTTCCATTCAAGATAGAGGTTGCGCCCCTGATTTTCACACTGATTCCACCCCCAGGTGCAGATGAATTGCTCGTAACAAGCATACCTGCAATTTTTCCCTGTAAGCCTTGTTCCAGCGAAGTGATTGGCTGGGAATTAAGTTGGTCAGAGGTTAAGGATGAGACGGATCCTGTCAAATCCGATTTCAGGACGGTACCATAGCCTACAACCACCACTTCTGAAAGTGTCCGGGTATCATCCTCGAGTGTCACATTGATAACAGACCTTCCGTTTATAGCCACGATCTGGGTCTTGAATCCATAAGACTTAACCTCCAGATTGCCTGCCCCATCCGGAACCGAAATGGAATAATTGCCGCCATCACCTGTGAGGGTGCCCTGGGTTGTGCCTTGAATGGTGATGGTTGTTCCCGGGAGCCCTGCTCCATCTACTCCTGTAACCTTTCCAGTTACATTAGTCTGGGCAAATGTGCTCAAGGATGCAAACATCAGTACTGCCATTACCCAGAAAATTTTCCTTAGTCCTAAAGATCTTTTTAGCCCTAAAGAAGGATAAATTAGTTCTGCCTTTGTCATAAGTTGTGTAATTAGAGATAAAAGTAAAAACTGGCTGTTTTTGCCTACTTTCTATTTCTTTCGAAAAAGTATTTTAAGCAAAGTAAAAAAAGGCGCTATTAACTCAAAAGTAAAATATATAGCCTTAAAAACAAAGTATTTATATATGAATTTATTTTGGTTTGTTCATGCCAAAATTTTATAAATAGCTTCTAATTACTTTATATGGATAATTTTTGAGAAAATATATGCAGACAGGCCCCGCTTCCTTTCATAGTTACAATGCTTAACAAAAGATATTAAGCGAAAAAAAAGAAAGAAAAAGAAAAATATATACCTTTGTTTTCGACCATATACTTGACTATTATGAAAATGAAAACCGTACTCCGACTCATGCTCCTTGCCATCCTGCTTATTGAGATTCCCCATCTGACATTTTCGCAGAACAATAAGGCATCACAGAAAACGCGTGTCATCGTCACCAGTGACGGAGAGATTGATGACCAGTGCTCTATGGTGCGCTTTCTGCTCTATGCCAATGAATGGGATATTGAGGGAATCATTACTTCCAGTTCCCAATACCACTGGCAAGGGCATCATTGGCCTGGGGATGACTGGATTGAGCCATACCTGGATGCTTATGCACAGGTTTATCCCAATCTGGTGAAACATGATCCGAGCTACCCAACGCCAGCTTTCCTACGTGAGCGTAGCCTGCTGGGCAATGTGAAGGCAGAAGGTGAGATGGACGAGATCACGCCCGGCTCCCAGCACATAGTCAGGGTACTCCTGGACGAATCGGATGATCGTCCGATATGGGTACAAGCCTGGGGCGGCACAAACACGATCGCCCGGGCGCTCAAAACGATCGAGGAGGAACATCCCGAAAAAATGGCAGAAGTGGCAAAAAAACTACGTTTCTTCTTTATCTGGGAACAGGACATAAGCTTCCAGGATTACATCCGGCCACATTGGGGGAAATACCAGATTCCGACCATCATTTCGGATCAGTTTGAGGCGATCGCCTATAGGTGGCAGCGGGTTCAGCCCGTGGAAATGCAGCCCTACTTCGAAGGAGCCTGGATGAAGAAAAATATCCTGGAAAACCATGGCGCGCTATGCTCGCTCTACCAAGCCCTTGAAAATGGGAATTTTCGCTCGGAAGGCGATTCTCCGGCATTTCTGCATACCATCCCCACAGGCTTGCGGAGCTTGGAATCGCCCGATTGGGGCGGTTGGGGCGGACGCTATGTGCGGGTGCGGGAGAATACATGGCTTGACTCTGTGCCTGTGGCAGATTATGTGTACCCAGAGGGAAGATGGTATGGAAACACGGGTTGGGGACGAAATAGCTTACGCGAAGGCACCACCACAACCGAAGAGCAGCGCAAGGAATATTTTAAGCCGATTTGGCGTTGGACCGATGCGATGCAAAATGATTTTGCCGCACGGGCGGACTGGTGTGTAAATTCCTTTGAGGAATCCAACCATCCACCGATTCCAAAACTTGATCATGATGAACAACTCTCTGCAAAAATGGGGAAACGCGTTAAGGTAAGCGCAAAAGCTTCCTCCGATCCTGACGGAGACACACTTTCCTACAACTGGTTTTACCATAAAGAACCCGGCACCTTCAAAACATCTTCTTCGGGAATCGGCCTTCCTCTTAGGATAAAAAATGCAAACAAGGCCCGGGCATCCTTTGTAGTTCCAAAGCATGCTGTTCCAGGCACATTGCATATCATCTGTGCTGTCACAGATCAGGGCACGCCAGCGATTACCCGCTATGTGCGAGTGATTATTACCGTTGAAGAATAGGCAGGCTATTCTATCTCATTCAGGTATTTCTCCAACATGGTGTAACCATCAGATGTTAATTCATTTCTGTCCGCTGCATTTCTGGGATTCAGCCCATGTTGCTTTTCCCATTTGTCGGGCATTCCGTCATGGTCTTTGTCCCGGGGAGCCCGGCTATTTTTCAGCTCGGGCCATCCTCCGACCTCTTCCTGGGAATCAATGATTCCGCATTTTTGGGTGGAATCCGCCACGGTATGGTCTTTTTCATAGGATTGCCCTTCATAAGTTGCATATCCCTTGCGAACCTCATCCACGATGCGCGTATCTACCGCATCGCGTTGGGGCAGGGAGGCACCCGCATGTTGAAGGACAGAAGCATAGGCTTCTTCGGCCGTTTGCTGCCTGATAGCCATGGCAGGCCAGGCTTGTTCCAGTTTTAAGCCTGCTAAATAGGAAGGCCCGTCCTGGGCCTGTACGCCTCCATTCCAGTTATCGGCTGTAACAGCCGCATTGCCTTCCATGACGTTTTCAGCAATATACCATTTGCCATAATCATCGGCTTTGTTGCGCGACCAGGGATTAGCTAGTTGGTAGGATGCTTCGCCCAATTCGGTTGCCGGTCCCGGCTTGTAATAATTTGCAACCATATTGATGTTGCTAAAATTGAATTTCGAATTTCCTACTTGTTTCACTTCCCCTCCATAGGTACCCTTATACCCCCAATTGTAGACTACATTATTTCTGTAGTCGGTATTACCACAACCCGACGCGAAACGAGGGTTACGGCTGGAATGATGCGCCAGGAGGTTATGATGATAGCTGCCATAATTTGATCCCCAAATACCGCCAAAGCCATGGTTACCCCCTTTTTTGTGGTTAGATAGGTACAGGCTTTCCGAAATCAGACACCATTGAACGGTTATATTTTCACCATGATAAATAGACATCGTCTCATCAACGCTCCAACTTGCAGAGACATGGTCGATGATTATGTTCTTGTGATACCTGCTTGTTATCGCATCCGGGTCATCACCCGATTCATCGCCAAGTCTCACCCTGATGTAGCGGATGATTACTTCACTCGCATCAATGAGCAAGGGGTATTTTCTCAGCGCAATCCCACCGCCTGGCGCTGTTTGCCCGGCAATGGTGATAGAATCATGTTTAATTCTCAAATCACTTGCTAACACGATGGTACCCGAAACCCGGAACACCACCGTCCGGGGCCCGGATGCTTCTACCGCAGCACGAAGGCTGCCTTCGCCTGCGTCATTCAGGTTTGTCACTTCGTATACCGCTCCACCGCGGCCACCCACTGTATATTTCCCGTAGCCTTCGGCTCCAGGGAATGCGAGCTGATTTTGGCTAAAACCCTCTGCTACCTCAACCACTACCCGCTGATACCTCGTCAATTGCGGGCTACCCTTATCTGTCACCTCGCAGATGAGGTGGATGCTTTTGCCTTTGAGTGCATCTTCGGGCACCTTAATCGAGGCATTTTGTTTCCCGGAATCCTGAATTTCAACGCTTCCCGGATAGGATCCGGCCTCCTGATATTGCCACCAGCGATAACTCAGCTCATCTCCGTCGGGATCGCTCGTCCCCTGAGCACTTAGTTTCACGATTTCCCCGGGCTTTGCCTGTAGATTTGCTTCATGAGCCAGCACCACCACTGGCGGATGATTTGCCTCCTCATAGGATTTTACACACCAGTCAGCCCGGGAGGCAAAATCGTTTTGCATCGCCTCCGTCCAGCGCCACATCGGCTTGAGATAAGCTGTAAGCTCTTTATCATTGGGGATTGCTGCGCGAAGCCGCTCGCGTCCCCAGGCTGAATTTCCATACCATCTCCCTTCAGGATACTGGTAGGTTGAATCGAGCACAGGATCGAGCCAGGTATTTTCTCTAACCCGAATATAGCGACCTCCCCAGCCACCCCAGTCAGGCGATTCCAGGCTCCGTAAGCCTGTGGGAATGGAATGCAGGAAAGCGGGGGAATCCCCCTCTGAACGAAAATCCCCATTCTCATGGGATTTATAAAGCGAACAGAGCGGGCCGTGATTCTCCAATATATGTTGTTTCATCCAGTCTCCGACCAGGTAGGCCTGTTGCTCGGCTGGCAGATATTTTTTCCAATGGTAAAAGATGGCTATAAATTGATCCGAGATAATCGTCGGGATATTGTACTTGCCCCAATGGGGTCGGATATAGCTCTGATAGCAGGTATCCTGCTCCCAGATAAAGTAAAAGCGAATCTTATTCGCCACGTAAGCCATCTTTTCAGGATGTGTTTCTTCTATGGTTTTCAGCGCCCGGGCGATGGTATTTGTTCCTCCCCATGCCTGTATCCAGATCGGGCGGCTGTCTGATTCGTCCAGCAGGACATCGGCGATGTGTTGTGAGCCTGGGGTGATTTCATCCATTTCGCCCTCTGTTTCCACATTTCCGAGAAAAGTGTGTGCCTGTAGGTAGGCAGGGCTGGGATAGCCGCTGTCGTGTTGGAGCAGCTTAGGATATACGTTGGCGTAAGCCTCCAGGTAGGGCTGCGCCCAGTCATCTCCGGCCCATTTGTGCCCATGCCAGTGATATTGTGAACTCGAAGTTACAATCCCTTCGATATCCCATTCATTGGCATAAAGCAAGAAGCGAACCAGCGAGCATTCATCATCGACCTCCCCATCGCTGGTGACGAGAACGCGTGTTTTCTTCGAAACACTCGGGCTTTGGGCAAATGTATAATTGGTAAGAGAGATCAGGAGGAATATGATCCACATTAGGTTTAGCAATGGCCTTAATTCTTTCATGCTTAATTGTATTTGAAGGCAAAGTTCCAGAAGTGCTTACATTTACAAAGGTATAAAAAAAGAAAGCAAACGACATAAAAGGAAAATAAACGAAAATAACTACCTTTGTTTTCATCGCCGATTGGGAGGCATGGCAAACGCTACTTACCTAAAAAATCATATGAAAACTTCCACTCATTACTTTGCGGGACTGCTATCAGGATTAATGAATCAGCACAGATCCCTCCTGCTGGTCCTTCTTGTTTTTCCATTTAGCACAAGCCTAACGGCCCAGGAGGATGCACCAGAACGAATTCCCAAGTATCCTATTCCCTATGAATACCCTACAGTTGACGGTATCAAAGATGTGCTACATCGCGTGCGTCGCTATTATGAATCTAGCAGCCCCCAAAAAATTGTCCATGCAGAAACAGGCAAAGAGATCACAAATTTTTCAAAACTGAACCCGCATGCGCAGGTTTCAGAAGGCTTCTCAAGCGAGTGGAGTTACACGCATGGTGTGGTGCTTTCGGCCTTCGATTACATCGAAGATGTGACGGGCGATTCCAGCTTTTTTGCCAACAACACCCGCTTTTATGATTTTGTAATTGAGCACTTACCCTATTTTCGCAAGAATGCGGAGAAATATGGTACAAATGCAGGTGGATGGCATTCACTCACCGATATGCACGCCCTCGATGATTGCGGTTCCATCGGTGCAGCGATGATCAAAACCTATTTAAAAGACAAAAACGAGGACTACCTCGAACTGATCAATATCACGGCCGATTTTATTAGCAACAAACAATTCCGCCTTGAAGATGGCACCCTGGCGCGCCATCGCCCACAGTACCAATCCGTATGGGCAGATGATTTATACATGAGCGTGCCCTTCCTGGCAAATATGGGCAAACTTACGGGAGACAATGCATATTATGATGATGCAGTAAGGCAAGTTTTGCAAATGGCTGATCGGCTTTATATTCCCGGTAAAGAGCTATTTGATCACGGTTGGAACGTGACAGCGGGGGAGTATGATCCCCGTTTTTACTGGGGCCGTGCAAACGGTTGGACGCTGATGACGATGGCAGAATTGCTCAGTATATTGCCGGAAGAATATCCGGGTAGGGATAAAATCCTGCATCTATATCGCTCCATGATTCGCAGCCTTGCGGGTATACAGGACGGCACGGGTTTTTGGCACAATATGCTGGATAAATCAGATACCTACCTGGAAACCTCCTGCACCGCTATGTTTACTTTTGCTGTAGCAAAAGGCATCAATGAAGGCTGGATAAGCCATATTTATGGCCCTGTCGCGCTCACTGGCTGGAACGCCACCCAAAGCCGGGTGCTGAAAAATGGTGCCGTGGACGGCACCTGCGAAGGCACCACATTCGCTCATGACAATACCTATTATTACTACCGAGGAAAAAGCATTTACGCGACCCACGGCTATGGTCCGGTACTTTATGCCGGCGCTGAAATGATTCGCCTGCTACAAAACGATAAAATCGAAGTTCAGGCTAACAAAATCAATGCGCGTAACAGCACTTATCACTATCGCTTAAAAAGCGAATGGCCCAAGGAGGAAGCTACCCCATCCATCGCGCCAAAAGCGGATTCAAAACCCAGAATCATTGTCCTGACAGACATTGAAAATGAGCCCGATGATGCCATGTCTCTGGTTCGGTTTTTAACCTATGCCAATCAATGGGATGTGGAAGGTCTGGTCGCTACGACCTCCATTCATCAACAAAACGAAATAGCCAGCTGGCGTATACGAGAGATTCTTGAAGCCTATGGAAAAGTAAGGGACAATCTCGAAAAACATGAAAAAGGATATCCGACAGCGGATCATTTATTATCTCTGGTCAGAGAAGGGCGAAAAGATTATGGGATGCAGGCGGTTGGAAAAGGAATGGATTCAGAGGGTTCTGAATTAATCATACAAGCTGCTGACCGGGAGGATACGCGCCCAGTTTGGGTGCTTGTGTGGGGCGGACCCAATTGCCTTGCCCAGGCACTTTGGAAAGTACGTGCGACACGCACGGAGCAGGAATTGCGGCAGTTTGTTTCTAAAATCAGGGTGTACACCATCTCCGATCAGGATGACAGTGGTCCCTGGATCAGAGCAGCGTTTCCTGAGCTTTTTTATATCGCCAGTCCTGGTTATCATCCCTTTGGCGGCTACCATCATGCTACCTGGACAGGGATCAGCGGAGATAAATTTCATGGCCGCTTTGCGGGCGGTAATTTTGAGATTGTCGACAATCTCTGGCTCGATCAGCACATTCGCAGCAAAGGGCCTCTGGGAGCGGAGTATCCATGGGCTAAATTTCTGATGGAAGGGGATTCTCCCAGTTTCATGTACCTCATTAATAATGGTCTGGGGGATCCAGACCATCCCGATTGGGGCAGCTGGGGCGGGCGCTATGAGTTTTACCAGCCGCGAACCGAAAAATGGTTCCTGCAAGCCGAAACCCGCCCACTTTGGAACAATGCCCAGGATGAAGTCTTCGGCACAGATAGCAGCTGGCATACCAGTAACAAAGCCACCATTTGGCGTTGGCGGGAAGCTTATCAGAATGACTTTTCTGCACGCATGGACTGGACCATCAAGTCCTACAAAGAAGCAAATCACCCCCCCGTTCCCAAACTCGGTCATGAGCAGAAACTTATGGCAAAAGTTGGAGAACGCGTTGATTTAAGCGCAGCGGGTTCCTCCGATCCGGATGGAGACAAGCTGTCTTACAGATGGTTTTATTATGCCGAGCCCGGTACTTTTACCATCTCTACCGCGAGAAGCGGCGATCCGCTTACCATAGAAGATGCCGACAAGGCGAATGCCTGGTTTATCGTGCCCGAAAAAGCCAAAAGGCTGGGTACCATGCATCTCATCCTGGAGGTCACAGACCAGGGAACGCCTGCGCTTACCCGCTACAAGCGGGTGATTGTTACGATTACTCCATAAGCAGATAAGGCATGTTTTTAAAACCCTTATCTCCTGCTTTCGTCCAATGGACCATTTCCGGTATAATAACTTTGACAATGCTATCATCATGTCAGCCATCCGGGCAACTTGAGGACCATCAGTCAGATTACGTTTCCTTTGTCGAAAATGACTCACTGGGGAAGCTGGATATTTTTGTAGATGGGAAATACTTCACTTCCTATTTGTACAGAGACAGCATCCTGCGAAAACCTGTGCTTTTCCCTCTGTTTACCGCCAGTGAAGAAAGGATTACGCGAGGATTTCCGCTTGCCACAAATCCCGGAGAGCGGATGGATCATCCCCATCATTTTGGCCTGTGGTTTAACCATGGAGTAGTGAATGACATTGACTTTTGGAACAGTGCTGTTATTCCCAAAAAACAGGATGTGCGCTATGGGAAAATCAAGCATGTGAAATTTCTCAGGATGGAATACGGTGAAAGCGGCAGCCTGGAAGTGGAAAAGGAATGGCGTAGTGATACGGATGAGTTAATTCTCCTCGAACAGACAAGCTATATTTTTAGTGGAGATACGAACAAGCGGCTGATCACGCATATCACCACTCTCTCTGCTCCTGAAGTGGATGTCTTCTTCGAAGATTCCAAGGAAGGCATGTTTGCCATGCGGGTGAGGCGGGAACTTAACACGGATATTACGGGTCACTACCGAAATAGCAATGGGCTGGAAGGCTATCCTGAAGTTTGGGGAAAAAGGGCTAAATGGATGCAATTATCAGGCTTTGTCAATGAAGATAGTATCTCCATTTGCATATTCGATCACCCTGAAAACCTCAACCACCCGCCTCATTGGATGGCGCGTGACTATGGCTTATATGGCCTCAATCCTTTTGGCAGCAACATCTATTCAGAAGGAAAAGAACAATTCAATTTTACCCTCAAAAAAGGGAAATCCATAAAATTCAAGCACCAGGTGCTGATCATCAATGGCATGAATCCATCCTTTGAAGAGATTGAATCCCAGTACAATACTTTTGTCACAAGCCTCCGCTAATTCAGCATTGTCTCAAGGAGAGCTTACATTTTAACACCCTATAATATGTCAGCCAAATTGACCTTCCTGCTGATCCTGTTTTCCCTGACTTGTAAAGTTCAGGGGCAGAAAAAGGATTCCGTTTCACACTATTCCGCTATTGTGAAATCGCATATTTACAAAGATTATAAGAAAATGTACCGCCAGGGCGGCGGGGCTTTGGTATACCCTTTTCTTACGCCGGGCAGCAATCAATACGCAAATGTCTTATGGGATTGGGATTCCTGGCTGTCCAATGTTGCTTTGCGGCAAATCCTCTCAGATATCGGCTCAGCGGAAGATAAAGAAGAAGCGATACGCTATGAACAAGGCTGCGTGCTCAATTTTTTGCACTATGGCAATTATACAGGCTACCTGCCCATCTCTATTTATGAGAATTCTGACCCTAAGAAAAACCGCCCTGAAAACATCTATGATGTCAATATGCATAAACCCGTTTTGGCCCAGCATGCAGCATTTATCACACAACAGACCGGCGGCAATGCCGATTGGATTCGGGAGCATTTTTACCACTTACAGGCTTTTGTCAATAATTACAAATCGCATCACAGGCACCAGGCTACGGGCCTGTATTATTGGCAGACGGATGTGGCCATCGGAGTCGATAATGATCCTGCGACCTTTTTCAGACCCTATAAAAGTTCAGGCTCGATTTACCTGAATTGCCTGATGTACAAGGAATTGCTGGCGATGGTGTACCTGGCAGATCGGCTCAAGCTTGCTGAAATAGGCAAAGAATTTGCCGCAGATGCAGCCGCTTTGAAAGCGGCCGTTCAGGAGCATTGCTGGGATGAGCGGGATGGCTTTTTTTATAGCGTAGACCTCAATTTGCGGCCGGTAACCAATAGGAAGGACAGCACCCTGGGAAGGACCTTCCTGATTCACAGCGGATACCCTCGGGACTATGATTGCCTGATTCAAAGAATTGAAGTATGGTCATGTTTTTTGCCCTTATGGGCAGGCATAGCTACGCCTGAACAGGCGGAGCGGATGGTAAAAGAGCATTATGCCAACCCCAAAACCTTCAATTCGCCCTCTGGCGTTCGCAGCCTTTCCAAAATGGAAAAGATGTACAGCCTGCGCACCAGCGCCAATCCCTCCAACTGGAGAGGCCCTATCTGGGGCATCAGCAATTATATGGTTTTCAGGGGAATGGCAGATTACGGCTTTAGCCGGGAAGCAAAAGAACTGGCAACAAAAACGCTTTTGCTGTTTGGAAAGGATTTTGAAAAAAATGGTGCGCTACATGAATACTATGAGCCTGAAAGCGGTGAGCCGATGCTCAACAAAGGCTTCCAGAACTGGAATTACCTGGTGCTCAATATGGTCGCCTGGTTGGAGGGGAAAGAGGTGGTGAGAGAGTTTTCAAATCAATCCTCTCAAGAAAGCCTCAGCCCTGTCAGACTTCGCTGCGAATACCTCAGCCATCCCCAGGGAATAGAAAGAACCAGGCCCCGCCTTTCCTGGGAACTCGAAGGAAGCGCCCGAAATCTCTATCAGTCGGCATATCAAATATTGGTAGCATCCACATCTGACCTCCTCGACGCTGACAAAGGGGATTTATGGGACAGCCAGAAAGTGTTATCTGACGAAACGGCCCATATAGCCTATGCGGGCAGCGAGTTAACTTCTGCCCAGCAGGTATTCTGGAAGCTGCGGGTGTGGAATCAGCATGGAAATATTTCTGCATGGAGCAAGCCGGCGAGCTGGACGATGGGATTGCTGAAGGAGAAAGTATGGGGCGGAAAATGGATTGGTCTGGAAGGGAAAATAGCGCCCGCATACCTTCGGGATGCCAACTGGATTTGTTTTCCCGCTGATCGAAAATCTCCACCTCAGGAAGCTGTGGAGCGCTATTACAGGCGGATCGTGACCATCCCCGTCGGCAAAGAAGTGAAACAAGCGGAGCTTCTGTATACAGGCGATTATGCCTGTAATGGGGGGATGAATGGAGCGCTATTTGGTACGCGAAATAACCACCATCGGATTAAAAATCCGTCTATCGCCTTCCGTTTACGGGAAGGGGAAAATGTGATTACCCTGACCGGCACGACGCCGGGCAAGACGGTTGCTTCCGGCGGCGTGGTAGCCGCTGTGGAAATCACCTTTATGGATGGTGACAAAATCAGGATTCCGACCGACGAAAAGTGGAAAGTTTCAGATGTGGCGGTAGCAGGCTGGGATCAGCCTGGTTTTGATGATGCCGCGTGGCTATCTGCGCTCAATCTTGGGCCCGTAGGGGCGGAGCCCTGGGGGGAGGTGCTCATCGCCGAAGATCGTCGCCTGCCTGCCCGCTACCTGCGAAAAGAATTTGAAACCAAACGGAATATCCGACGGGCCACCGTTTTCTATGCTGGTTTGGGCTGGTCTGAACTGTATATAAATGGTGAAAAAATCGGAGATGAAGTGCTCTCTCCCGGCCTTTCAGAATATCCGAAACGGATTTTTTATGTGACTGCGGATGTGACTAAGCAGCTGCGCAGCGGAAAAAACGCCATAGGCATCATCCTTGGAAACGGCCGTTTCTTTGCTCCACGAAGCGAAACCTATGCTTCCATGCCTAGCCTGGGCTTTCCAAAATTGAGGCTACACCTGCGCATAGCCTACGATGATGGCAGCGTTGCGGAAATCCTAAGTGATGAAAGTTGGAAACTGACAGACAAGGGCCCGATTATTTCCAATAACGATTACGATGGAGAAGAATATGACGCCCGGAAAGAGCTGGGCAACTGGGCGAGTGCGGGCTACGATGACGCTGCCTGGCAGCAAGCCGAAGCGGCGATTGTACCGGAAGGGAAGCTTCAGGCGCAGATGATAGCGCCCATTCGCATTACAGAAAGCCTTAAACCCATTGCCGTCACAGAGCCGGAACCCGGCAGATTTATCTTTGACCTGGGTCAAAATATTGTCGGATGGTGTCGCCTAAAAGTGACAGGGGATGCAGGAACAGTGGTCACTTTGAGACACGCAGAGACTTTGCTCCCCAATGGAAAACTTTCGCTGGTGAATATGCGCGCAGCCATGGTGACGGATGTGTACACCTTGAAAGGGAAAGGAGAAGAACTTTGGGAACCCCGATTTACGACACACGGTTTTCGCTATGTAGAAGTGCGGGGTTATCCGGGAAAACCCGATTTAGACGCCATTGAAGGAAGGATGGTTCATGATGATCTGCCTGTCACAGGCAGCTTTAGCTCTGCTAATCCACTGCTGAATCAGATCTATCAAAATGCGAACTGGGGCGTGCGCGGCAATTACAAAAGCATCCCAATGGATTGCCCCCAGCGCGACGAGCGGCAGGGCTGGTTGGGGGATCGGATAGAAGAAATGCGCGGAGAGGCCTATATGTTTGATGTGGCTCCTTTGTATACAAAATGGCTGCAGGACATCCGCGATGTGCAGGATGAGCAGGGAAGCATTCCCAGCATCGCGCCCAATTATTGGTCGGGCAAAGGCGACAATGTCACCTGGCCGAGCGCCAGCGTAATCATTCCTCAAACGCTTTGGGAGCAATATGCTGACAAACAAGTCATTGCGGATAACTACCAGAGCTCTAAAAAATGGATGACTCGCATGAGCAAATATGTGATCGACGGCATCACGGAAAGTGACAAATACGGCGACTGGTGTGTGCCGCCGGAGGATTTAACCCTCATCCATACACATGATCCCAGCCGCATTACCAGCAAAGGTGTTCTCGCTACCTCCTTTTTCTACCATGACGCCAGGTTGATGGAAAAATATGCTGGCATGCTGGGTTTTTCAGCAGATTCCATGCACTATGCTGCCCTGGCAGATTCACTCAAAAGCGCTTTTAACAGAAAATACTATGATCCTAGCCTTGCCCAATATGACAATGGAACACAGACATCCTATATCCTGCCACTGGCATTTGGGATGGTTCCGGCATCTGAGCGCGCCAGGGTATTTGAAAATCTGGCGAAAAATATCGTGGAGAAATCCAACAGCCACGTGGGTCTGGGCCTTATCGGTGGACAATACCTCTATCGGGTGCTTTCTGACAATGGCCGGGCCGACCTGGCTTACACCATCGCCACCCAAAGCGATTATCCGGGATATGGATACATGATCTCTCAGGGAGCGACGACCATTTGGGAGCTGTGGAATGGCGATACCGCCGATCCCTCCATGAACTCAGGCAATCATGTCATGCTCCTGGGAGATTTTGTCCCCTGGCTGTATGGCTACCTGGCAGGCATCATGCCTGATGCAGATCAGCCTGGTTTTAAACACATCATCATGAAGCCTCAGGTCCCTGGCAACCTGGCTTTTGTGAAAGCATCCTATCACTCCCTGCGGGGGGAGATTAGCAGCGAATGGCATGATGATGCGAGGCAATTTGAATGGCAAATTAGCATTCCTCCCAACACTTCTGCTACCATTTATCTGCCTGCTTCACATGCTGAGTTAATCGAAGAAAATGGCAAGCCGATAGCTGAGGTGAAGGAGCTAACATACCAGGGCAGGGAAAAAAACTACCTGGTTTACACGATTCAGAATGGATCATATCACTTTACAGTCCGAAAATAATCAGCATATCTCCATTCTGAATCATCGGCGGAGGCAGGATCAAAAATGTGATTGCGGCCATTTTTATCCCCCTTATAATCATGTTTGAGCTGGACAATGCTTTGAGGACCCAAGGTCTCCCCTATCTCACTTTAAATCCCAGGCGCAACAACTCTTCTCCAACTCTTAGTTGGAGTTCTCCCAACTTGCTTTGATTGTACTCAAAGCGAAGGATGTCATCTTCCGTCACCATAAAATTGACACATGCCCCTCGGCGGGCAAGGCCGCCACGCTCTGCAACGACCAGAACCGGTCGCTGGTCCAAAAATTGGAGGATAGCCGTCAACTGACGGCTTTTGGAGGAAGGCACATAAAGGATGTGCAAAGGTTGGGCAGGGGCCTGCAGGTGGTAGCTAAGGCCTCCCAGGCCTTCGATGGGTTTGATGGAGATAGGCCGGTTGCCGGCTGCGCGCTTCAATGAGGCCATCAGCTTCAGCTCATCTTCGATAGGAGAGCTGCCAAAAACACCGATGACCAGGGTATCTCCCTGACTCTCAGAGGGCCAACTGACATATCGGGTAAATTTGTAGATATACAAAGACTGGGCGCGGTAGCTGATACCTTGCCCCATCAATTGTTGCAAGCCCAGCAGCAGAAATATCATGCATAACAGAAAGGGACGATATGTAGCGTAGCAGTGTTTCATGGTTTCGTTCCGAACCTCATCAGATCCCAGGAAGCTTTGATAACAACTTCTCTGGAAGGTCCCGGTAAAGAAGTATTCAGGCCCTGATAAGCCTGATAATAGCGAATCCGTTGGTTAAGTATATCATACATCCCCACGCCCAACTTTAGGTGCCCATTCCAGAGGTGGTCATAGCGCACAAAAGTCTGGACCAACCAGCTGGGGTTTACTTCCTGAAGAAGCCAAAACTCTTCTAAATCATTGGGAAGGGCAAGGTCATATCCATATCTTTTGCCCAAATAGGAAGCAGAAATATTGAAAGAAATATCATCTACGGGATAGTAGGTAGCATTGATGTTAAAACGGTGTGAAGGAAAACTTAATAACTGGCTGCTTACTACTTCCTGCCGCAAGGCAGGATTAAAGTCAAAAGTGGCCACCTGATATGCAGGGATGCGGTCTTTATTTCCTACAAAATAATAGGAATAATTAGCATTGATAAAGCCTTTTTCGTGCTTATAGCGGGCCTCCAGCTCAAAACCCTGGGTACCCGAACGCGCTGCATTCTGGTAGACAAATAAACCGGCACCTTCTCCAAATTGCTGGATGATTTGCTCGTCGGAATAAAAGGAAAAAACGATGGGATCGTAGGAGGTGATATTGAAAAAATTGGCTGTAATCAGCCCGTGTGTCCCCAATTGCAGGCCGACTTCGGCCTCCTGTACCCAGGTCCTTTCGGCCTGTATATCGCCCATCACGCCCACGATTCGGCTCGAATCTTCATTGAAGCTGTAGGTGCCGTCAAAGGCACGGGCGATGTTGCCGACAGAGGGTGCGCGAAAGGCGCGGCTGAGCATCAGTTTGAAGTGAAAAGCGCGCAGGCGGCGGGTAGCGGCAAGCCTCGGACTGAAGGCGGCGCCATAGCGCGTATTGGCGTCCAGGCGTGCGCCCAGGGTCACATTGGCCCAGGGCCGTTTCAATACCGCCTGCCCAAAGGCAGCGAAGTTGTGGTAAAAGACCTGCTCTTCCTGTATGAAGAGCGGATCGCGTACATCCAGGTCGCTGTTTTCGGCTTTGTCCCGAAACCACTCCACGCCTCCGCTGAGGTCGGTGCGGTGGTCGGCTTGGTACAGGGCAGATACATTGGCCCGAAAGCGCGAGATGCGCGCATCATCTTCTCCCAGGCCGGAAGCATCTTCTCCTTCCACAGGAAATTGCACCACCCAATTGAAGCGAGGGACAATCTGCAATTTGTCATTCACCTCTTTCACATACTTCAATTCTGTATAGTTGCGGCGTAGCTTGACGAGGCTGTTGCGATGGCCATCAAGGTCCATCTCGCGGATGTCATCATAGGCATACAGGTCCACGATGGAGCGGAAGCTCCAATTGCCCCATTGCATCTGCAATTGGTTGATGCGGGGGTTGATGCGGGAATTTCCCGCAAGAGAGCTGAGGCGGCCGGGCCGCCCGAGGCTGTCAAGCTGCTGATTTTGATAAAATCCAAAATGATCCTGATCGCTGCGCATGCCGCTGCCGGCATAGGAAGAAAAGCTAAAAGAGCTATTTCCCCACTTCTGACCGAAGTACCAGTTTCTTTGGCGAATGCCCTTTGTCCCAGCCATCTGGCCAAAATTGTAACCGAAAGTAAGACCCTGGAAATGCTCCGGGCCACGGGTGATCAGGTTGATCACGCCAAACTCGGCGAAGCCGCCGTAGAGGGCCGAGCCTGGGCCCCGAATCAACTCTACCCGCTCGATCATATCGGCGGGATAGTGATTGCCAAAATGCAGATTGGCCCCGTAAATATCATTGAGCTCCTGCCCATCCATCAGCAGCAATACCTTGCCCTCATTCGCCCAATTGCCGCGCATGCCGATACCGATGCTGCCATCCTGATCCTGGGCAAAGGTCACTCCAGGCATCAGCCGCAGCACATCCAGCAGGTCCCGCGCTCCTGATGCGGAGATCTCTTCCCGCGTGACAACCGTGATGACGTTGGGGGTATTGAGCAGGTTGAGCTCGGTGCCGGTGGATACCCTGGTCGGCTGGGTCAGGACCTTTAACTCCGGCGCAATGTCTGTCGCCTGAAGAGAGTCAGCAGCCTGCTCGTAATATGCTTTTACCTTAGCAGTATCCACCTGAGCCAATGAAACACTGCTCATCCCAAAAAATATCCATACAATAAGAAGTCTTTGGGGGGTAAAAGTCATGTCATAAATCCTTGTTCTGGGTTTTGAGTTCTAAGACGAAAGTAACAATTAGCTCAATTAAAACCCCTTTCCTCTTCCGAAAAAGCCAGGCGCTTCTTTTTCTTTCTGAAGCTGTTTTTCCTGCTTTTTGCGTTTGTCAAAATTGAGGTCCAGGGAGGCTTTTAGGACGACTTCTCTCGAAGGTCCTGGTAGAGGAGGGTTTAACCCAAAGAAAGGTTGCAGGAAGGGCGTTTTTTGGTTAAAAACATCATATACCCCAATGCCCACATTCAAGCCTCTGAAAATGAAATTATCATGATTCAGGTAGCCATTGAATAAGAATTGCTGGGGAAAAGTTGTCAGTTCTCCCGTAAAATCATGGGGTTCCTGGCTGGCAGGCACCATGGCGTAGGCATATCGTTCGGACAGGTAAGTTCCTGTTAAATTGATGCTCATATTCCGGCTCAGGTTGAGTCCCAGGTTCACATTCACTTTGTGCTTGGGAAAACCAAGGGTTACATTGTCGTAAAGCCGCTGGCGGTCTTCGGGATTATAGGAAAAAGTGGATACAGCATAAGGCGCTGGAATGGCATTGTCCTGCACGGAGTAGAAAGAATAATTCGCGTTAAAATGGCCCCATTTACGCTTGTATTGATAATCCAGCTCCAGGCCGAATGAACCCGATGAGGGAAAATTTTGGTAAACAAATAGCCCTCTGTTTTCGCCAAAAGCCGAAACAATCTGATCATCCTGATAGAAATGATAGACAATCGGGTTGCGGGTATGCACCCGAAATACATTGGCTGTCAGGATCATATCCTGGGTAATTTGCTTGCCGATTTCTGCCTCCAGCACCAATGACTGCTCTGGCTCCAGCTCCCGCCCGACATTCTCCAGGCTCATGGAATCGGTATTTACGCTATAAGTGCCGTCAAATGCCTGGATAACATTCCCAATGGAAGGCGCTCTAAAAGCGCCACTTCCCAGCAATTTGAGATGCCAGGAGCGATTTTTACCAAAACGCCTGGTCAAGGCAATGCGTGGGGCATAGGCCTCATAGGATGATTCAAAGCTGGAAGTGGAAAAAATATCCGGCAGAATATAGTTGTCATAGCGTACCCCCGCGGTGATATTGACAAAATCTGTCAGAATCACGACCTGCCCAAAAAGGGCAGCATTGACCACAGCGAGGCTGTCGCTGATATTGACCTGATCGTGCCGACCTTCCAGGTCGGCTGCATCCATCCATGTTTCTGCGCCCGCAGTCAGGTTGAGACGATGGGTAATATCCCAGCTCATGGTAGCATTGGCTAAGGCGCGGAAAGAAAGCTGGTTGAGTCGTGGAAGCAGGAAACTGCTGTCCTGAGGCACATTTAGCTCGGGAGCCTGTATGCCCAATTGTACTTTGGGCGTGATCACGAGGCGTTTGCGAAACATGCTGAGGTCATACCTCAGCTCGGTATTGTTGCTGCGCAACCACTGAGTCAGCGGGCGATCGCCCGCTGGTGTTACGATGGAGACATCCTGTACCTTGTACAGGTCTGTGATATTCCTGATATGAAAATTGCCCGTTTGTAAGTGGACATTGTAAAATTCCGGGTTGATCGCCGAATTCCCTTTCAGGGAGGCGATCCTGCCGAGGCCATCACGGCCCATGGACAAGCCATTGTAGTTGAAGTAGGCAAACTGCTCGCCCTCGCTTCGCTGTCCTGTACCGCGAAAGTGAGAAATATTCAATTTCCCACCATCCCACTTAAAGCCCAGCGAGCCATAATAATTCTCCCGACCCCGCCTGCCCGTATCAGCCCAATGGCCAATGGTACCGCCCAGAATCAGCCCGTTTTGCTCCCGGGTGACGATATTGATGACGCCATATTCGGCGAAGCCACCATAAATGGCTGAGCCAGGACCCCGTATGATTTCGATTTTCTCGATCAAATCCACCGGATAGTGATTGCCCAGGGCAAAGGTTGCGCCATAGACTTCATTCATCATTTGACCATCTATCAGCAAGAGGACTTTGCCATCACTGGCTACATTTCCCCGGACACCCAGGCCCACTTTTCCTTCCTGGTCCAGGACCAGGTGAAAGCCCGGCACCAACCGAAGCACGTCTATGAGGTCGCGTGCGCCCATTTTGCGGATTTCATCCTTACTGATGAGGGTGATGATGTTGGGAGCATG
The DNA here is from genome assembly GCA_030430205.1 of Bacteroidia bacterium. Lineage (GTDB taxonomy): Bacteria > Bacteroidota > Bacteroidia > J057 > J057 > JAUIGE01. The sequence goes on from JAUIGE010000019.1 coordinate 101,113, forward strand.
GCGATAGGTCATCGTGCGCTTGCTGGCTACAGCGATCATGCTATTGAGGAGCTTTTCGAGCTCCGAGGGGACATGGCCGGTGGCCTTGAGAGAATCCAGTTGATCGAGGGACATGTCATACATGTCGGAGAGCAGGTGCCTGTCTTTGGAGCTGAGTTTAGTGATGTCTACTTTTTTCCAATCGACATCCTGAGCTGCCATTTTATGGAAAAATGACAGCATCATAAACAGACAAAATGTGATTGGCAAAAACCTTTTCATGCTTTCTTACTAACGTATATATCGACGGCTATTTATATATATGTCTGTTGAGAGCCAAAAAGAGGTGACTGAAAGCGAAAAAAAGGAGGGTAGACCTAGTCTTTTCCAAGAATATCCCAACTCAAGCCCAACCTCAGCTCAATGGTAGCCACACTGAAGGGTTGAAATGCGTTGAAAGCCCGGCGGTAAAGCAACTCTACAAAAGTGTTAAAATTGCGGCCTGAATTCCAGCTGACGCCTGGGCCTAAGAGGATCTCGGGTGTCCGAAAGTTGAGTCCGTTTTGCTCAAAAGACTGGTTGTAATAGAAGACCCGCTCATATACATTGGCGGGAAAAAGCATCCCTGCAATCCCAATAATGGTTACCTGGTTGACCTCTATGAAATAGTACCGCAATTCCGCAGTGATATCCAGGTCCAGGCGACTGAATTGCTCGATGCTGGGACCAAAAGGATTGTTTCCTCCCTGATAGGAGGCTCCATAAAGATTGGGCAGCAGTCCTCCACGCAGACCGACACGGTCGATCGGATTGGCTTCCACAAAGAAGCCCAGGCGAAAATTATAGTCAAACCCATAGCCCAGTCTCTGGCCCTGAAAATAATCCAAATCGGGGGCAAAGGCCGCTCCTACCTGCAATTTCTGCGCGGAAAGAGAAAGGCTTCCCAAACAAATCAGTAACAATAACAAATGGCTTTTCATAGGTCAATTTTTTAAAACCATAGAACGATGTTCAAGCCCGGCTTCTTCAAAGGCATCGCCTTCTGCCACAAAACCCAGTTTCTCGTAATAGGGCGTCATAAACGCCTGGGCATGCAGGTAAACCTCCAATCCAGCTGGCGCATCTGCCAGCATTTTTTCCAAAAGTGCCTTGCCTATGCCTTTTCCCCGAAAGGCATCTCTTACAGCAAAGCGTTCCAATCTGATACGCCCATTCTGAGTGATTCGCCAACGCGAAGCACCTGCCGGCTCTCCATTGCAGAGAGCCAGATAATGATTTGCCAAATGGTCAAAACCATCATACTCATCCTCTTGTGAGATGGATTGTTCTTTTACAAAAACCTCTGTACGGATGTCAAAAATATGATTGAAGTCCACATCGGACTCTACCTGGCGGACTTCAATCTGTTTGTTTTCTGGATTTGGCATATAGCTGAGCTTACTTCAGCTTTTCAAAGGTAGCGGCAGCGTCAAAATCCCGGGCAGATTTTCCTTTGCGAAGGATAACTACCTTCTCCATCACATCGCCTACCGTGATGGCGTTTACGACATTCATGCCCCGAATAATGTGGCCAAAAACAGCATGACGCCCATCGAGATGAGGGGTAGGAACATGCGTTATGAAAAATTGGCTGCCATTGGTATTGGGGCCGGAATTGGCCATGGAGAGAATGCCCGGTGTGCTATGCTTGAGCGTGGGGTCAATTTCATCTTTGAATTTGTAGCCCGGATCGCCTGTGCCATTGCCTTGAGGGTCACCGCCCTGAATCATAAAATTGTCAACGACTCTGTGAAAGGTGAGGCCGTCATAATAAGGCTTTCCTTTTCCTTTGGCGCTGTTTTCGATTTTGCCTTCTGCCAGGCCCACGAAATTCGCAACGGTAAGGGGCGTCTTTTCATGCTCAAGTATGAGCAGCATATCGCCTTTGTTGGTAACAATTTTGGCATATAAGCCATCACGAAGTCCTTTGAGGTCTTCAGAATTATCGGCTGTCTCATTGCAGGAAAAGAGAAGCCCGCTGAGGAGAAAAAGCAGAACAGTAAATTTGAAAATCTTCATGAATACCGAAATTTTAATGAATTAAGAGGGTAAATCAGTTCGAAAAATACATCAAAAAATTGAATTCCCTGTGCTTTAGAAGCCCAGATTTCCCTTGCTGATTTGTTTATCCAAATCATAATCGGTCAACTCTTCCAGACCGATAACCGTGATGCTGTTGATGACATCCCCGCCCACGATAGCGTCTACTACATCCTGCCCTTCAGTCACGCGGCCAAAGACGGTGTGTTTGCCATCAAGCCAGGGAGTATGTACATGGGTGATGAAAAACTGGCTGCCATTGGTGCCCGGGCCGGCATTGGCCATGGAAAGTATGCCGGGGCGATCGTGTTTTCTCGCCGGATGAAACTCATCCTGAAAGCGATATCCGGGGCCTCCTCTTCCTGTACCTGTGGGGTCACCGCCCTGCACCATGAAGTTGGGAATAACGCGGTGAAAGATGATGCCATCGTAGAAGGGTTCTCCCAATGGCTTGTCGTTATTGGAGATTTTGCCCAGAGCCAGGCCAACAAAGTTGGCCACTGTGATGGGTGCCTCCTGGTGGAATAATTCACAAAGGATATCTCCTTTACTCGTCGAAATTTTTGCAGTTAACATATTTGATTATTTGTGTGGGTTCGAAATAAACAAATTTTCGATTACTTTCCTTTTATTCGAGCCCCTTAAGCGCTTCGCGCTTGCTCAATCCTGATAAATCAGGATGATCTGCCACAAACTGCCTGACGGCAGTTTCATTTTGCTTTGCGTATTCACGCAAAGCCCAGCCGATCGCTTTTCGAATGAAAAACTCCTCATCGTGCAGGTTTTTTTCACAATAGGTAAAAAGTCTTTGAGCGTCCGTCGCCTCTTTGTACTTCAACTGGTGCAGGATGGCGGTACGGCGGATCCAGAAGTTTTCTTCTTCGCTCCAGGCATCCATACGCGCCTGTAGCTCGGGATACTTTTTCACCAAAGCCCCCATCAAATGACTGGCAATCAGGTCTACGGTATCCCACCAGGATTTATTTTCTATTAAAAAGCGATAAACCGGCAGCATTTCGAGCCCCACCTTATTTTTGAATTTGACCAAAATATCTATGCAGGCATACTGCAACTCCCGCTCAGGCCAGGCCCACATCTGATGGGCAAAGGCGGCTAAATCCTTTTGGGCAGGCAGCCCATGCGCTTTGAGAAAGTCTCGGGTCAATTCCTTTCTGACAGGCGCTTTCATGCCGAAATAGTCAAATTTATCGCGCATATAGGCCTTTTGGGCCTGAGCGTTCTCTGCATTTCCATGCTGCTCCAACACGTCTCTAAACTTTTTGCAATATTCCTGAAGATTCATTTTTCTTATTTTACCTTTGCGGCCAAAATAAACAGAAAATGCTCAAACGTTTCAGCCAATTATTTGTCCTACTTTTCACTTTCCTGTATAGCTCCGCTCAGGTCACCCTGATCGTTGATGCGATTCCTTCCAATACGCCTGCTGGCGACGATATCTATGTCGCTGGCGATTTCAATAGCTGGGATCCCGGGAGTTCTTCTCACATCCTGCTGCCACAAGGCAACAATAGGTACGTTTTGAATTTGGGAAACCTCAGCCAGACCTTTGAATACAAATTCACAAGAGGTGCCTGGGCGAGTGTAGAAGGCGATGCCAATGGGAGCTTTCGCCCCAATCGGTCTTTTACCCCCAGTGGCGGATCAGATACTGTGTATATCCAGATCCTGAGCTGGGAAGATTTGGGAGGTAGCGGCGGCAATACACTCGATCCGGGTGTGCAGATCATGGATGCTTCCTTTTCGATGCCGCAATTGAATACAAATCGCAGGATATGGATTTACCTGCCGGCAGATTACGATACCTCCACCAAAAACTATCCGGTTCTGTATATGCATGACGGTCAAAATCTTTTTGATCTGCAGACCAGTTTTTCGGGTGAATGGAAGGTAGACGAGACCCTGCGCCAGTTGGAGCAGGCCGGAGATTATGGCGTGATCGTGGTCGGAATCGACAATGGCGGCGGTAGCCGTCTGGATGAATATTCCCCCTGGGTGAATCCAACTTATGGCGGAGGTGATGGTGACAAATATGTTCGCTTTATCACAGAAAGCCTCAAACCTCATATTGATTCCTCTTTTCGCACTTTGCCGGGCCGTGAGACCACGGGTATCGCGGGCAGCTCCATGGGAGGCCTGATTTCCTACTATGCGGGCATCGCCTATCAGGATGTTTTTGGAAAAGTGGGCGTTTTTTCGCCTTCATTCTGGTTTTCCAATCAGGTCTATGCATTTACCAACAATACCGGCAAGAAAGAAAATGGCCGTTTTTACTTCATCGGCGGTGCCAATGAAGGCAGCAATATGGTCACCAATATGCAGCACGTTTACAACGATCTGGGAAATCTGGGTTTTGCGGCAAATGACCTCAAACTGGTCGTGAAGGCTGACGGCCAGCATGCGGAATGGTTTTGGGCGAGAGAGTTTGGCGATGCCTATAAGTGGCTTTTTAGCGACCTGAGTTTAGCCGCAGGGGACTTAGAGGTTTTTTCCAAAATCCGTATCAGTCCCAATCCAGCCGACAAATGGCTTCATATCGCCAGCCCAACAGCAGCCAGGTTATTGATTTTGGATCAAAAAGGAAGTTTGGTCCGGAAAGAAAATATTTCAGGAGATGCGCAGTTGGATGTATCTGAATTGCCATCAGGCTTCTACCTCATAGAGATTCACACGAAGGGCTCCATTTTCAGACGAAAATTGTTGAAGCTTTAGGCAAGCTAACCAAAAAGGTGCTTCCTTTTCCGGGCTGGCTCTCGCAGCGAATTTGGCCATCCATGGCCTCTACGTACTTTTTGACGAGGGCCAGGCCCAGGCCTGTGGATTTTTCACCTGCGGTGGGCTGGTTACTGAGCACGTGGAATTTTTGAAATAATAGCGGCATTTCCTCTTCGGGAATTCCCGGCCCCTGATCCGAAACTATCAGGCGGATAGCTTTCTCCTTTACTTCCAGGCAGATATTCACTTCGGTATGTGAAGGGGAAAATTTCAATGCATTGGAAATCAGGTTGTCGAGTACCTGGCGAACCGCCTGCGCATCTGCCTTTACCCAGCATTCGGGTTCATATTTACACCTCTTCAGGAGGATATTCTTTTGTTGGCTCTTGCTGGCATAAGCAGCTATGCTTTCGTCAACGATTTCTCCAAAATTGAGCGCTTCAAGATGAAGAGATAGTTTTCCCTCATTGAGAGCTTCCAGATCGAGCAATCTCTGGCTCATCTGCGTAAGGGTACGGGCGGTATTTTTGATGAGTCTGACAAAGTTATTTTGTTGCTTGCTCAATTGATTTTGATCCAGCAAAATACCGCTCAGTCCTTCAATTTGGGCCAATGGATCCCGTATATCATGGGCCAACATGCCCATCATCATATTTTTTTCCTTATCGAGCGCTTCCAGGCGATCGTTTTGGATTTGCAATTGCTCGTTTTGCTGATGAATAGAGGCTTGATGGCTTGCCAGCAATCCGTTCAATCTGTTCTTTTTTCGGTATTCGAAAAATAAGACCAGCGCGATCAGCGATACAAAGACAAGCCCCAGTGTGATGGTGATATTTCGGAATTGTTGTAATTCCTTTTCCTTCTTCAATCGTATATTTTCCTCAGCCTGCTGCTGCATTTCATAATTCTGCTGAAGCCTCCCCAATTCATCTATTTGTTTTCTCTGGGTAATGGAATCCTGTAGCACAAATGCCTTTTTCAACCAAATTAAGGCAGAAGCGTCTTTGTCAAGGCTATCAAATGTGGTAGCCATTCCCTGCGAAATGATCAGCTTAAGTTGATCCAGTTTGAGGGAATCAGCCATGGCAAAAGCCTGTTCAAAAAAGGGAATGGCCTGGGAGAATTTTCCCAACTTGTGAAAAGCCTCCCCCATATTTACCAAAACCATGCTTTTGATGGAGTTTGCTTCCAGGCCTTTGCCCAATACCAAGGCATCTTCTAAAAAGGATAAGGCGGCCTGAGGCCTTTCTCTCTGCAACTCCAGGCTTCCCAAATTATTGAGAATGTAAACCTGCTCTTTTAGTAATTTCTTTTCTTCAAAATAAATAAGTGCTTTTTTATAATATGAGACGGCTTCCTCGTATTCCTTTTCATTTTTACAAATGACGCCCAAATTCTGCTGGCTTCGCGCGATTCCATGTGCATTGTTATTTTGCTGATGCAAAAGAATCGCTGCTTCCAGGTGTTGTTTTGCAGCATGAAAATACGACTGTTTATAATAGATTTGCCCCATGCTGCTGCGCACATCAGCCAACCAGCTCAAACTATCCAACTCCCGGAAGCACTTCTCCGATTCTATGAGGGTTTCCATCGCCTTTGCGAGTTGATCCCGCATAATATACACCTGGGCCAGCCTGTAATGGCCTATGCCCATAGACAGGGTATCTCTGAATTCCTGGGCGAGGTGTATTGCTTTTTTCAAATAAGTCAAAGCTCCCTCATGCTGACCAAATTGGCCTTCAAGCTGCCCCAGCCTTAGAAAAAGTTGAACTTCCTGAGGAGTGTACCGGCTTTTTTCGGATAATTTTTTAGCTATTTGAAGGAATTCCCGGGCAGTGGCAGGCTTCTCATACTGCAAGTGGGAGCTGATTTCGAGGTAGTGCCTGATTCGGATAGAATCCTCTTTTGCAATTTTGATCAGATCGAGTAGGCTATCAACACGAGCATCCTGAGCAGATACATTCAGGGGGATTCCCCAAAGGAAAATCCCTAATATCCCAAATAAAAATCCATTCCATCTCATACTCATAAAAATCCCATTCAGGCTTTTCCTCTTGCCTATATAGGTTCGGACAAAGACAAGATATAACCCCGCAAAAAGATAACCAGAGTTCGGCAAAAAAACTTCTTTTTTAAGAAAAATCTAATTTTCGACTGATATATCCTTTGCGATTTTTTCTACCATAAATCCATGCAATTGGTCCACCAATTGCAGGACTCTCTGCATCGTTTCCACTTCTTCAGAAAATACAAGAGACAAGTATTTCTCCGACTGCTTGACGGCCACTTTGGCCGGAAAATGTTGCACAAACTCAATCAATCGCTGGAATTGGGGCGATTCGTAGAAGATGGATTGTTTGTCAGAAACAAAGTAAAAACGCAGTTTTTGGTTTTTCAGCGCTATTTTTTCCAGCCCCATGCGTACCGCCTTTTGACGGATGCGCGAGACATCCATGAGATTGAAAAGCGGCTCGGGAATCTCGCCAAAGCGATCTACCATCTCCCGCTCTATCTGAAGACGTTCGTCTTCCTTCTCTGCTCCGGCGATACGCCGGTAGAAGTTGAGGCGCTCCGAGGTACTCGGGATATAGCTCTGCGGGATGCGCGCATCCAGATCGAGGTCTATCTGACAGTCCTCCACGATGATCGCCTCCTGCTGGCGGATTTCCTCTGCAAACAACTCCCCAAAATGTTCCTCCTTCAGCTCCCGGATAGCCTCATCCAGAATTTTGTTGTATACATCATAGCCGATCTCGCCTATAAATCCGCTCTGATCGGGACCGAGCAGGTCTCCCGCACCGCGTATATCCAGGTCGCGCAGGGCGATATGGAAGCCACTGCCCAGATCCGTGAACTCTTCCATGGCTGTGAGGCGCTTGCGCGCATCATCTGAAAGTGCGATCGCTGGCGGAGCAATCAGGTAGCAGAAAGCTTTTCGGTTGGTGCGCCCTACCCTACCCCGCATCTGATGCAACTCTGAGAGGCCATATACATTGGCCTGGTTGATGAGTATGGTGTTAGCATTGGGGATGTCGAGACCTGACTCGACGATTTTCGTGGCTACAAGCACGTCGTAGGTGTTTTCGATGAAGTCAGACATGACTTTTTCGAGCTTGACACCGGTCATCTGACCGTGAGCCACGGCCACCCGTGCATTGGGCACGAGGGTCTTGATGGTGCTGGCGACCTCCGGGATATCCCCCACCCGGGGGTGAATGAAATACACCTGCCCGCCCCTTTTCAGTTCGTATGTGATGGCATCGCGCACGCGCTCCTGGCTGAAGCCATTCAACCGGATCGTTTCGATGGGTTGGCGATTGGGTGGAGGCGTCTGGATCACCGAGAGATCACGGATGTTCAGCAGAGAAAACTGCAAAGTCCTTGGAATGGGGGTCGCTGTCAGCGTCAGGGTGTCTACTTCTGTTTTCAACACTTTCAGCTTATCCTTTACATTCACTCCAAACTTTTGCTCCTCATCGACAATCATGAGGCCCAAATCCTTGAATTTCACATCTTTAGATACCAGTCTGTGGGTTCCAATGAGAATATCTATTTCCCCTTTCGCCAGTTTTTCCAGGGTTTCTTTGATCTCTTTGGATGACTTAAAGCGATTGACATAATCTACCCTGACAGGAAAATCACTCAAGCGCTCCTTAAAGGTTTTGTAATGTTGGAGGGCAAGGATGGTGGTAGGTACCAAAACGGCGGTTTGCTTGCCGTTGACAGCCGCTTTGAAAGCGGCCCGGATGGCGATTTCGGTCTTGCCAAACCCCACATCGCCGCAAACGAGGCGATCCATGGGATAGGGTTTTTCCAAATCCGCCTTGACCTCCTCGGTCGTCTTGAGCTGGTCGGGTGTATCTTCATACATAAATGAAGCCTCCAACTCCCGCTGGAGGTAGCCATCGGGCGCAAATCCATGGCCTGTACGGGCCTTTCGCTTCGCATACAAATCCACCAGGTCAAAGGCCAGTTCTTTGATGCGCTTCTTGGTCGTGGCTTTTGCTTTCGCCCAATTGGTCGTTCCCAGTTTGTTGAGTTTCGGCTGGTAGCCCTCCTTGCCTGTATACTTGGCTACTTTATGCAATGCATTGACATTCACAAAGATAGCGTCTCCGCCTTTGTAAATGATTTTGACAGCCTCCTGCAAGGTGTTGCCCATCTCGAGGGTATGCAAACCGGCAAATTTGCCGATGCCATGGGTGATATGGGTGACGAAGTCACCGGGATTCAGCTCTTTGAGCTGACGGAGGGTGATGGCCTGGCTGCGCTCTTTTTGAGCGCGTACCTTGTAGCGATGGTATCGCTCAAAAATCTGGTGATCGGTATAACATGCTATCCGCAATTGCGGATCGAGAAAGCCCTCATGCAGATCGCTCTGCACTCCTTCAAAATGCACATCCGGGTCGATTTCTTCAAATATCTCCTTCAGCCGCAGCAATTGCTTTTCGTTACTGGAAAGCACGGTATTGCTGATGGCGAGATTTTCATTTTGCTTAAAATGATCTGCCAGCAAGGAAAATTCCTTCTTGAAAGTAGGCTGAGGGCTGCCTTTCCAGGCCAGCGTTTTGCTGTGCGCTGTGAAGTAGGGCTGGTGGTTGTATTCAACCGTTGTCAGATTCAGTATTTGGTGCAAAAAGGCATCGCCTGAAACATAGAGTTCCTCGGGTGACTTGCTGCTGGCTCCGCCGCCAGACTTCTCCTGAAGATTCAGGTAATAGGCCTCCGCTTTTTCATACAAGCGGTTGAGATCGGCCTGGACAAAGGAAATGTTTTTGATAAAAACGAGGCTGGTAGAAGAGACAAATTCCAGAAAAGGGACCTTGTCCACTTCTATCAGGTTTTGCTGCACATTGGGCATGATGGAAATGTGGTGCAGGCTCTCATCGGTCATCTGATCCACAGGGTCAAACGTTTTGATGCTGTCGATCTCATCGCCAAAAAACTCCAGGCGGTAGGGCAGGTCATGGGCAAATGAAAAAACATCCAAAATCCCCCCTCTGACTGCATATTGGCCGGGTTCAATCACAAAATCTTCCCGATCAAAGTGGTATTCCTCCAGCATTTCGACCACATCTTCCAGCTCTATATTTTCTCCCTTTTTCAGGTCAAAGGTATGTGCTTTCAACTCCCGCTTGTTGATCACGCGCTCGTTGAGGGCTTCCGCAAAAGTGATGATGATTTGGCGTCCCGTTTTGGTATGGTTCAACTCATTGAGGACCTCTGCGCGCAGCAGCACATTGGCGTTGTCTACTTCCTCGACCTGGTAAGGGCGTTTGTAGGAGGCGGGGAAAAGGAAGATTTCCTTTTTGGGCAGCAATTGTTGGAGGTCATTTTGAAAATACAAAGCTTCCTCTTTGTCATTGAGGACCAGCACTATATTGCGCTGGATGATGCGCCAAAGCGCTGCGATCATAAAAGCGGGCTGGCTGCCTACCATGCCCTGAATATGGAATTTTTGCTGCTTCGCCTTGCGAACTTCCTCGGCGAAGTCGAAGATTTCTGCGTGGTCCTGGTAGGCTTTGACGATTTCCTCAATTTTCATGGAGCGAAGTTAGGGAAAAATCGTTTTTCGTTCATGATCTGCTTTTCATAAAATCAAAAGGGGTAAACTGTTTCCAGCCTGCCCCTTTATCTTGTCCTGCAAGTATAATTTTAACTTCCTGCTTCCGCCACTACAAATGGCACACGCGCATACTCCCATGCAACCACGACATTGCCTCCGGCATTAACCTGAAACTCCAGACGCTCCTGTAAAGCCTCTACAGTCTGCGGACTAACTTCTACACGCAATACATCTTTTCCTTCATCATAATCATAAGCTCCCCACTGGTCCCAGATGCTGTTGAAGACCAGCGTCCAGTTACCACCTTCTTTAGGAACAGAGAAAAAGCCATATTTACCGGCTGGCAGATCCTTGCCATTGATGGTAACCGCCTTGTCCACTTCAAAAGTGGTAGCCTCATTGGCGCCTGTGCGCCATACCTCCCCATAAGGAACCAGATTGCCCCATACCTGGCGACCTTTGACGCCAGGAGAACCATAGGTGATTTTTAATTTGGTTTCCCCAATCAAAGCATTGGCTTCGCGCAATGGACTCAGGCGGGTATCAGCGCCATCTCCTTCGCTTTCATTTTCTTCTGTACCCTCTCCTTCTTCAGCATTCGCCTCTGTCTGATCGGTATCCTGAGCAGCTTGAGATGTTTTATTGCAAGCAACAAAAGTCATCAAAATAGCAGCAAACAATAAAATGAATAGGTTTTTCAGTTTCATGATAATTGAATTATTAAAAAAAAGTTCAGCACAAAATTACACTATTTTTTTATCCAAACCCTTTTGATTCCCAGATTCACAATATGCTTTTTTCCTCCATATTATTTATCTTGTAAAAATTCCATGAACATTGAAACAATTATTGCTATGAAAAGGCTTTCAGTACTTATCCCCTTCATGTTATTGCCCTGTATCCTTTTCTCCCAGGTTCCCCAGGGTATTCAATACCAGGCGATTGCCAGGGACGGCTTTGGCACCCCTCTTCCCAGTACAGTCCTGTCTGTACGCTTCACCATCCGTGAGGCCGGCAATGCCGTCGTCTACCAGGAAACGCATAGCGTCACCACCGACATCTTCGGCTTGTTTGAAGCCGTAATCGGCTCAGGAACAGTCAGTTCAGGCAGCTTTGCGGCGATCTCATGGGGTTCCGGTCAGCACAGTGTAGACCTGGAGATTGACAGCGGTTCTGGCTATGTTGCCCTCGGCAATACCCCCTTCCAGAGTGTGCCTTATGCCCTTTATGCCGGTAATGCCTCTGACAGCCTTTGGCAAAAAACGCCAACCAATGAAGGCATCACTTACCTCGGAGGCCGTGTAGGCATAGGCGTAGCCAGTTCACTGGGGACGACCCTGCACATGGCAGACACCTCCAATGTGCTCATCGGCGACAGCCTCTCGGGTAGCGGCTTTAAGCTGATTTATTATGGAGCAAAAGGGGCATTTCGCGCAGGCTTTCTGACCAATCCTTTTGGTGGATATAATTATGACAAATTTTGGGATTACGATAGCGTAGGCTATTACTCCTTTGCCGCCGGGCAAAACTCCCGCGCCAAAGGTTTTGGCTCCTTTGCCTTCGGCAGCTTCGGCTGGGCCGATGGCTCGGGCTCTGTCGCCTTCTTTGGCAATGCCAAAGGCAATGGCAGCTTCACTTTTGGAGGTTCCTCCAAGGGGCGGGGCAGCATCACCTTTGAAGGCACAGCCGATGAAGAGGGCGGCATCGCCATGTATGGCTACACCGGAGGACGCTATGGCGTCTCCATAGGGGGCGGCACCACGGGCCTGGGAGCTTCCTCTTCCAGGGAAGATTATGCCGTGGCCATTGGCTGGAATAGCGATGCGCGGGGGCAGGCCTCCATCGCATTGGGGCCCAGTGACGCCTATGGCTACAATTCCTTTTCTACCGGCTGGGTCACCGAAGCCCGTGGCAATTACTCCTCCACCTTTGGCTATCGCACCAACTCCTACCCTTACGCCAGCATGGCTTTAGGCAGATACAATGTGATCACCGGCGATAGCGCTGCCTGGGTCAGTTCGGATCCTGTATTCATCATCGGTGATGGTACGAGTAATACCGCCCGTTCCAATTCTTTTTTGATTCAAAAAAACGGGCAGACGGCCATTGGTTACAATAGCCCGGTAGGCATGCTCAATGTGAGCACAGCCATGGGCAACCTCAACAATAGTGGTCTGGATCCTACAAATGCAGCTTTTCTGATCGGTACGACCACCTCAGGCATCGCATTCGATGCCAACCAGATGGAGATCATTGGCACAGGTTTGCACCTCAATTTCAATTCTCCCGAAAATGTCTACCTGGTCAATGGAGGAGGAAGCGTTGGAATTGGCAATTCCGCTCCCGGCGCTAAATTGGATGTGGATGATACAGGCTGGCAGTTTCGCCTCAACAATACCGGAACCGGAGGAGGCGATTGGTATGTAGGCGCCAGCCAGACGAGCTGGGCTTCGGGAGGAGACCGTTTTTTAATTAGCCCAACGAGTACCAGCAGCAATGCCGCACTTACCATAGAAGGCACCAAGCAGGTCGGAATCGGCAATCTCAGTCCTTCCGACAGGCTGCATGTCAGTGCCGATGCAGGCGAAAATGCCCTGCGGGTGCAGGTAAATGGGACTACCCGCCTGCGGGTCCATGCGAATGGGGGGGTATCTATTGGTGCCAATGCCACGCCGCCTGCGGCGGGTTTGTATGTGGTCGGAGAGACGCGGGTAGATGCAAATCTATACCCCGACAATGACAACGCTTACTCCTGTGGCACAGCCACCAACCGCTGGTCGCGCGTCTACGCCGCGATCGGCACCATTTCCACCTCAGACATGCGTCTGAAAGAGCATATCGAGACGCTCGATTATGGCCTGAGTACAGTCATGGCCATGCGGCCTGTGCGCTACAATTGGATCGGCCTTCCTGAGGAAGGGCAGCATCTGGGCGTGATCGCCCAGGAATTGCAGCAAGTCGTGCCGGAGGCAGTGGAAGGTTCGCCGGAGGCGAAGGAGCCTATGGGCGTCAATTACGACCAGCTGATCCCTGTCCTGGTGAAGGCTGTGCAGGAGCAGCAGGCGCAGATTGATGCGCAGCAGCAGGAGATTGAGCTGCTGAAAGCAGAATTGAAAAAGCTGAAAAAGTAAAGAATTCTGGCTTTTTTCGTAAATTTCTAAAAAGGACTGATACAATGAAGACAACCATCAATACAGATTACTTTCGCATGACAGATGAAGAGTTTTTCTTTTTCTGCGAAAGCAACCGTCATCTTCATATTGAAAGAGAAACTAACGGAACTATTACAATTATGGATGAACCAAGTGGATTTGATACAAGTACATTCAATGGGGAGGTGAATTACCAATTACAAGATTGGAACAAAAAAGAAAGACAGGGAAAAGTGACAGACTCAAACGGAGGCTATTTTTTACCAGATGGTTCCATGAAAGCTCCTGACGCAGCCTGGGTATCTTACGAACGCCTGAAGCAGGTAGCAGAAGAGGAGTTGAAACGCTTTCCCCACCTTTCACCTGAATTTGTAATTGAAATCAAATCCCCCAGTGACAGCCTGATCAGTTTGCAGAACAAAATGGAAGCTTATATGCAAAATGACGTGCAATTAGGATGGCTCATTGATCCTGATAATGAAATCATTTCTATCTACCGGGCCAATGGCGAGCGTGATTTCCACAAAGGTTTTACGGGGAAATTATCCGGTGAGAATGTCCTGAAAGGCTTCGAACTCAACCTGGAAGAACTCAAAAGAATTTGACCATGAAACCCCCTCTTCTCATCATCCTATTCGCCCATCTGCTCATCTGCACCTCTGCATTTTCCCAAAGCGTCTCACGCCAGCTCTTCGGCTCTGGCGGCTCCAATTCCGTGCCGATCAACGGCACTTACTACGTCAGTTGGAGCATGGGTGAGCCCGTGGTAAACACCCTCACAGGAGGCCTACCGCTGCTTACGCAGGGTTTTCAGCAGCCGGAGAATTTTATTCCGCTGATAGTGGGCGGTTTGCAGTTGACAGTGGGAAGCCAGCAGTCGGCAGGACGCTATGATGCCTTTTTGCAGTGGGAGGATGGGGCTGAAGGCCCTTTTCGCTACCAGATAGAGTGGATACAGCGAGCCACAGGCTGGCAAAAGCTGGGCGAAACCGTAGCGGATATTTTCCGCCATTACGACCTCCCTTCTCAGGGAGGGGCCATCTTCTACCGTGTCACGGCCTTGGGGCCGGATGGCAGCATCCGCCACAGCAATGTGGTAGAACTCCCGCTTCAATCGCCCGATTCTCCTTCGGTTTTCCCAAATCCTACCTCAGGATTCCTTTATATCGAAAACATTCCCCCAAACAGCCGACTCCAGTTCTATGATATGACTGGAAAAGTATTGATAGATCAATCCTCAGACAGCCAGGATTTTCAATTGGATCTTAGGCATTTACCCGCAGCTATCTATTTGCTATTCATTACAAATGGAGAAAACCACTTTTCTCAAAAAATAGAAATTATCAGGTGATGCGAATCAAGGCTTGATTATTTGGAGCGGATTACGCACAAAGCCAACCCCAAGACCCGAAATCCGCTCAAGCGATCCGTTTTCAAGCTACTTTCATTAGCTTTTATCATGCTTTTCAATGAAAAGCTGGCGTGGATGGAGCTTGTGCTGAACTTGATTCAGTGGCCTGCGGGAGGGCTTGTGGGTAATCCGCGCCATAAGAAAACCCCTACTCCCCAACAAAAACTACCTCCATAGGTAGTTATACATAATCCTTATATTTCGAATCTTTGCCAATTCGCCATCCCCAAAAGCTTTATTCATTTTACCTGAACCATCATTTTCACTAACCTATGGGAAATTTTAAACACCATTTTTTATTCGCTACCCTGGCTGCACTGATCCCGGCAGTCTTTTTTGCCCAGCAAATCGACCTTTCCAAACTCAAGGAAATGCAGGCCCGCAGCATCGGCCCGGCCGGCATGAGCGGGCGTGTCACTTCTATAGATGCTGTCAACAGCAATCCGGAGATTATCTATGTAGGCACAGCCTCAGGCGGCCTCTGGAAATCAGAGAGCGGCGGCGTCGAGTGGAAGCCTATTTTTGATGATCAAAAAACCCTCTCCATCGGAGCAGTAGCCATTTGCCAAAACAACCCGGACATCGTCTGGGTAGGCACCGGCGAGGGCAACCCCCGCAACAGCCAAAGCAGTGGCTTTGGGGTATACCGCAGCCTCGATGCAGGCAAGACCTGGAAGTATATGGGACTGGGCGAAAGCCGCAACATCCACCGGCTCATCATTGACCCCAATGATCCCGACATCGTCTATGTCGGCGCGCAGGGCCCTGCCTGGGGCGAGACCGAGTCGCGGGGTCTTTTCAAAACCACAGATGGAGGCGAGACATGGAAAAAGATTTTATTTACCAATACCCAAAGCGGCATCGCAGACCTCGTCATGGACCCCAACAACCCGCAAAAACTGTTTGCAGCCATGTGGGAATTTCGCCGTTGGCCCTGGTTTTTTGAGTCAGGAGGCAAAGGCTCTGGCCTGTATGTGACGCATGATGGCGGCAAAAACTGGAAGCAATTGGGTAGCAAAGATGGCCTACCGGCAGGCGAACTGGGCCGTATCGGTCTGGCTATCGCCCCTTCCAATAGCAAAAGGGTTTATGCCTACGTAGAGGCAAAAAAGAATGCGATTTATCGCTCCGACGATGGCGGATTCAAATGGCGGGCTGTCAGCCAAAAAGGCAATTTTGGTGGCCGCCCTTTCTACTATGCTGATATCTATGTAGATAGTAAAAACGAAAATCGGCTGTATTCCATTCATTCGATGGTTTCCTATTCGATAGATGCGGGCGAAAGCTGGGATATCCTCATCCCCTACTCCGGGGTGCACCCGGATCATCATGCCTGGTGGATTCATCCTGAAGACCCCAACTACATCATCGAAGGCAATGACGGCGGCCTGGCCATCTCCCGCGACCGCGGCAATAGCTGGCGCTTTGTCGAGAACCTGCCTTTGGCGCAGTTTTACCATATCAACATTGACAACGATTATCCCTACCATGTCTATGGTGGCATGCAGGACAATGGTTCCTGGAAAGGCCCTGCCTACGAGTGGAAGCGGGGCGGCATCCGCAATAGCTATTGGACGGAATTGTATTTTGGCGACGGCTTTGACGTCGTGCCGGATCCCGATGACAGCCGATATGGCTATGCCATGTCTCAGGGCGGCTCCCTGGGCCGCTACGACTCTGAGACCGGTCATTCCAAATACATCCAGCCTGTACATCCTGAAGGTACCTTCCTGCGATTCAACTGGAATGCAGCTATCGCTCAGGATCCTTTTGACAAAAGCACCATCTACTACGGCAGTCAGTTTGTACACAAAAGCACCGACAAAGGCACGAGCTGGGAAATCATTTCCCCCGACCTCACCACCAACGATACGACCAAACAAAACCAACTCAACAGTGGCGGCCTGACTTTTGACGCCACCCAGGCAGAAAATAATACCACCATTCTGGCAATTTCTCCCAGCCCGGCAGACCGCAATGTCATCTGGGTAGGCACCGATGATGGCAATGTACAGCTCAGCCGTGATGGCGGAAAAAGCTGGAAAAAGCTCAACGCCCAAATCCCCGGCCTGCCCCAGGCAGCCTGGATTCCCCAGATCGTGCCTTCGGCTACGAAAGCAGGCGAAGCCTATATCGTGGTCAATAACTACCGTCAGAATGACTGGAAGCCCTATCTCTACCGCACACGCGATTTTGGTCAGACATTTGAAAGCCTGGTCAATGAAGATAAAATATGGGGCCATTGCCTCTCCATCGCACAGGACCCTGTGGAGCCACGGCTGCTGTTTCTGGGAACAGAAAATGGGCTTTATGTGAGTTTTGATGAAGGCAAAAACTGGCAAAAATGGACCCATGGCTTTCCGAATGTCTCTACCATGGACCTCAAGATTCATCCTCGTGAAAACGACCTGGTGATTGGCACTTTTGGCCGGGCGGCCTATGTGCTGGACGATATCCGTCCTTTGCGGGAGCTGGCCCAATCGCCTGAGATAGTGAATAAAAAAATTCATGTTTTTGAAGCGCCGACAGCTGTGCTGGCTGAGTTTCAGCAGGCTCGTGGCACCCGCTTCGCGGCTGACGCCATGTACGCCGGCGAAAATCGCCGCTCAGGCGCCATGATCAGCTACTATGTAGCTGAGGGCAAAAAAGACCGCGAAGCGATGATGGCCATGCGGGCTGAGAAAGCTACTCCCACCGACAAAAAAGAAACAGAAAAGAAAGCTGTCAAAAAGGATAAAAAGAAAGGGGATGATGATCCAAAGGCAGAAATGAAGCCCGAAGGCGGAGACAAAAGGAAAATGATGAAGAAAGGCGGCGGAGCAGATACCCTCTTTGTTCACATTTTTGATGGAGATAAAGTGATTCGCACCCTCAAATCCCTTCCTGACTCCGGCCTCAATCGCATGTATTGGGATATGACGAGCAAAGGGGTTCGCCCTCCCCGCCAGGGCGGCGGTGGTGGAGGCGGTCGCTTCCGCGGATTTGGTGGCCAAATGGGCTCTGATCCTTCAGGCGCTGAAGTCCTTCCTGGCAGCTACCGCATACGCATGGCGTATCAGGGAGATACTTCTGAGACTACAGTGGAAGTGATTTTTGATCCGCGCATGGAGGTCAGTACTGCTGGTCTTCAGGCCAAGCGCGACAAAATGGAAGGCATTTATGCCAATATGGAACGCCTGAAAAAGGCTGTTAAGGGCTTACAGGATGCTCAATCGGCTTTGGACATCATCAAAAAGCAATTAGGTGAAGATGCAGACTCTACCCTCAAGCTGAGTAGCAAAGCTATGGCTGATTCACTCAAAAACATGCTGGGGGAGATGTTTGGAGATGATGATGTAAAAGGAATCCGGGATGATCCGGAATCTTTGCGTTCCAAAATGTTTGGACCTTTTGGCTATATCAATTCATCTTATGATGAAGAGGACCCGACCCATGACATCGTCATCGGGCAGGCAGAAGAAGCCATCAATGCCTATATCAAAAGGGTAAATAGCTTTTTTGAGAATGACTGGAAAGCCTACCGCGAAGCGGTAGAAAGCGCGAAACTGAGTCCTTTTAAGGACTATGAGCGGGTGGAGTAGCGCCACTTGCTCAAATACTTCGCAAGTATATCAAACTCCAGATTGACCTGATCGTCGATCTGGAGTTTTTTAAAATTGGTATGCTCGTAGGTGTAGGGAATAATGGTTACTGAAAACCAGTCTTCATGACTTTCGACCACCGTCAGGCTGACGCCATTGACACAGATGGAACCTTTGTCTACCAACAAATGACCGTAAGAAGGCTCAAAGCCAAATTCCAACAGCCAGGAGCCGTTGCGGTCTTCGATCTTTCGGACTTTCCCTACGGTGTCCACATGCCCCTGGACAAAATGTCCATCCAGTCTCGCGCCGACTTTCAGGCAGCGCTCTATATTGACCAGATCATCGGCTTTTAGCCGATTCATGTGTGTCTTTTTGAGGGTCTCCTCAACGGCCGTGACAGCATAATGTGTCATTTCGCCCGCCTTATCGCCCTTCGCATATATATCCGTAACCGTCAGGCAAACGCCATCATGCGCGATGCTTTGATCCACTTTGATGGCTTCATCAAAGGGAGCCTCTATCTCAAAAATGCGATTGGTACCTTCTTCCCTCAGCGATTTGATTTTTCCTAAAAATTCTATTATTCCTGTGAACATAAAACTGATTTGCAGATGGGAGGATTAAAAAATTATCTCATTAAAAGAACCCATCCCTTCATCTGCTTGCGCTCATTTTCAACGAGTCCCAACTCATCATAGGTGATGATATAGTAGTAGGTGCCTTCATTGGCGGGGTGGCCCCGCGTACTGCCGTCCCACAGACGGCTGATCTCATTGCGGCTGCGATGGGCTTCTACGCCCCAGCGATCGAAGATCACGATCTCCACAAGCCGCACATCGCGCTGCTCCACGGGGATGAAAACATCGTTGATCCCATCGCCATTGGGCGTGAAAACATTGCTCATGGTAAGCTTGGGACAGAAGTCTATGCAGGAGGGGGGAGAAAGCAAACTGACATTTCCGAAGGAATCCGTGGCTGTGACTACATAGCAGCCAGCAAAGGTACGGGCACCGTCAGTGACCTGATAACTCAAGGTCGTCACCTCGTCCATTGGAGCGTAATCAAGCGATTCTACAGGCAGGTAGGGGCCTTCTACCCTGCTTGCAAAAAGCACGGTGATGGTTTGGGTCAGGCTGGCGCATTCATCTTCATTTTTGGTGATGATGATTTCGTGTGCCTGCCTGGCGCAGTCGCCTGCCGCCAGGATGTCTGGCGTACAGGGAGGCACATCCTCCCTGGCAAAATCGCAGCTCTGTTCCGAATCATTGATCAAAGGATCTTTTATACCCGGCAGATTGTAGCTGCCGATTGCCCGGACGAAATAGCAATATTCAACGGTCTTGGAAAGGTTTTCATCCCGGTAGCTATGCGCAGTAGAACCCGTGCCCGATTTTATGCCAATTGGCATGAAAGCTCCACCGTTTTCGGAACGGTATATTTCATAGTCGCTATTTCTCCAGGGCACATATTCTGTCCAATTGAGGTCAATGAAGCCATTTCCTCCCGCTGTGCTCAGGTAAACTGAGCTACCCAGGTTTTCTTCTTTGGAAGTAAATATTACTGCGCCATCCTGGTTAACGACCTCTACACGGTAGGTATATCCCCGGTCCCGCGTATTGATTCCCATATCCGTATAGGTTGTATCGGTATCAAAATCCAATCCATCGACTACAGGAATAACGGGGTACTGGTTGTTATGGGCACGATACACGCGATAGAAAAAGGGTCCTTCAAAGAAGGAATCTATTGAATCCGGTTTTGACCAGCTGACAAACATTTCGCCATTCGCGGCATCTGTTTGGGTGACACTCGCATTTGTCAGGAACAATTTGTCATTTTCGATTTTCACACATACTTCCAGCCCACAACTCTCAATGTTGGGTTCAAAGCCATCATCATCATCTTCATACATGGCCGTGACGACATAGCAAATTTCATTTTCCAAAATATTACTTGCCGAATTCAGCATGTCAGTATAGCTGGTATTCTGGGGGCCTTCATTGTAGGTCAATAATTTGTAGCCCAATTCGCCGGGCGACATATCGCAACAAACCGTATCTCCCCCCAGTCCTGACTGCCCTATTTTTCTGTAAATACGGTAGCCCAAAATATTGGCACAGCGGCCCGGATCCCAATTTAGGCGGATACGGCCTTCGCTTTTCTCTGCCTGTAAATTTTCCGGCCGGGGAGGAATCACCTGTATGGTGACTACCTTGTGTGCGGTAAGCATAGAAATGCTTGGCCGACCAAAGTAAGAGTTGTTGTCGTGGGCAAAAAAGTCTATTTGATAAAAGGTTGAGCGGATATTTCCACAATCGGTGTCCCAGCTGACAGTCCCCTTGATGGTATCAATGGTCATAACAGCATTGAGAGAAGCCACAGGGAAGCCCTGATAGGGCCAGGGATTGATGAAGGAATCGGGGTCCACGACCACACCTGCAAGCTCTGCCGGATTGGCAATATTGGGGTTGAATGGCCCATTGTTGCCCACTGTACCATTGTTAAAAGCAAGGTAAATGGAATCCAGAAAATCCGGATCATAAGCTTTAAAGTCAAACACCAGTTTCTCTCCGGCGGTTACGCAGGTATCAGAAATCGTCATGATGACTGGAGGATTGTTTTTGCAGGGCTTCACAAAAATCACCATATCCCTGATCACCGATCCTATCAGCCGCCCCCGGCGGTATTCCTCTACCTTAAAGGCAAAATTGTACACCCCGATCTGACTGGGGGCATCCCAGGTAATCAATCCGGTCCGCGAATCAATGAAAAAGGTGCTGTTGCCAAAATTGGGATCGTCTGGAAAACGGTAGTTGTTGGTGATGGCTGGAAAGGTGATCCCTTTGTCTGGCTCGTACTGCAAAGAAGGCAAAAGTGTATACACCAGGGAGTCTCCATCGGGATCAAAACCGCCCGGATTATGCGTCCATATTTTGTCAATACAGGCCTCGTCGAGCGGCTCATTGAGCAAAATAGGGGAATTGTTAACCCCTAATAAGGGATTGGGCACTTCCAGCTGGGTCTCTACAAAAAATGTCTGGTTTCCCGGCTCTGAGATATTGATAACATCCTCTCTTCTTGCCAGGTCAAAATACCGAACCACATAGCAGCCCTGTCCGGGAAAGGTATATTCTGCCACATATACATTGCGCTTCACGGTCGAATAGACAGGGATTCCCAGGTGTACTCCCGGAGGACACTCCATGGGATTGGGACTGGGGTCCAGCGGCCCGTTGATACGCGGGATATCATTGATCCTGGTAATCAAACTGCCATTTTGGCCATTTGCACCACAGGTCCATATTTCAAAATCTGCTTTACAGCGATCGACATTGGCGGGAGCCGGATCGGTATAGGATGTCAGGGTAATTTCATACTTATTCCCGCTTTGTCGTTGGACAGAGATTTGCCCGGCGAGGTTGTGAGTTGCCAGTACAGGCAGGTAGCTACACAGGAATAAAAGGAAAATGATTCCCCCAACAAATGATGGCTTATGCATGGCTTTAGGACAAAAAATTAATGAATTCATAGGCATTACATTCAAGCAAAAAATGTATTCCTGTTAAAATTTTGGAAGAGCAGTGTACATAAAGATACAATCCGCTCTGGAAGTACCCTAATATAAGCAAAACTATATAGCTATTGTTTGTCTCCCATTTGAATTATCCTATGATTCGATGCTCTATTTTTTTAAAACGGAAAAAGCTGACAAGAGGTATGGGGAAAAATTAAAAGAAAAGGCAGAACTACCCTTGCATATCAATTTATAATACCCGTAATTTGCGGTTCCGTTTTTGAAAAAGAACAAGATATAGTTAGATAAATGGATACACTGAGTTATAAGACCAAATCTGCCAACGCGCAGACCGTTGATAAAAAATGGGTCCTGGTGGACGCTGAAGGGCAAGTTTTGGGCCGTTTAGCAACCCAGGTAGCCTCCCTCTTAAGAGGTAAGCATAAAACCAATTACACCCCACACGTTGATTGTGGCGACAATGTGATTGTTATTAATGCTGACAAGGTACGTTTGACTGGCAATAAAATGCAGCAAAAAAAGTACATTCGCCATACCGGCTATCCCGGTGGCCAGCGCGAAGTTGTTGCTGCTGATATGTACAAAAACAAGCCTGATCGTATGGTGGAGAATGCTGTTAGAGGCATGCTGCCAAAAAACAGCCTGGGTAGATCGCTCTTCCGCAACCTGCGTGTATATGCCGGTACTGAGCATGCCCATGAAGCACAGCAACCTGAAAAAATTGAACGCTAAGAAAATATGGATCAAATAGTAACTGTAGGGAGAAGAAAAAGTGCCGTAGCTAGGGTATTTCTCCGTCCGGGAACAGGTAGTTTTACCATCAACAAACGCAAGTTTGAAGAATTCTTTCCTTTCAACCTTCTACAGATGAAGGTTATGGAGCCTTTCTCTGTATTGGATAAGGCAAATGGAGAATTCGATATCCTCGTGAATGTGGATGGTGGTGGAATTACCGGTCAGGCGGAAGCCATTCGGATGGGTCTCTCCCGTGCCCTCATTCAGGTAGACCCTGAATACCGCAGCCAACTCAAAAGAGCTGGCCTGCTAACACGTGACGCCAGAAAAGTGGAACGTAAGAAATACGGTTTAAAGAAAGCAAGAAAGAGCTCACAGTTCTCCAAACGATAATTTGCAGATGGTTAACCTGGAATATAAAGATCTCCTCGACGCGGGTGTGCATTTTGGCCACCTAAAGAAAAAGTGGAATCCCCACATGTCTCCATACATCTTTATGGAGCGTAATGGCATCCACATCATTGACCTCAAAAAAACCCTGAAGATGCTTGACGAAGCTGCGCGAGTAGCTAAGCAATTGTCTCTTTCCGGTCGCAAGGTTTTGTTTGTCGCTACCAAAAAGCAGGCAAAAGAAATCGTTGAGATGGAAGCCAAAAGGGTAAATATGCCTTACGTTACAGAACGTTGGCTGGGAGGTATGCTCACCAATTTCTCTACTGTGCGCAAGAGTATCAAGCGCATGACTCAGATTGAGAAAATGGCAGCTGATGGCACTTTCGAGCGCATCAACAAGAAAGAACGTTTGATGCTGGCTCGTGAAAAAGCCAAACTCGAAAAAGTACTCGGCGGTATTGCCGACCTCAATCGCCTTCCTTCAGCCCTCTTTGTGGTTGATATTGTGAAAGAGCATATCGCAGTGGCTGAGGCTCGTAACCTCAACATC
This sequence comes from Bacteroidia bacterium, assembly GCA_030430205.1. Classification (GTDB taxonomy): domain Bacteria; phylum Bacteroidota; class Bacteroidia; order J057; family J057; genus JAUIGE01. Next base: position 124,830 of record JAUIGE010000019.1, read on the forward strand.
CCTACCATTGCGATGGTAGATACCAACTCCAATCCCAATCTGGTTGACTTCCCTATTCCTGCCAATGATGACGCTGCAAAATCTATTCAATTGATTATGCGCACCATTACTGATGCGATAGCTGAAGGGCTGGAAGAGCGCAAAAAGCGCCGTGAGGATGACAAGATCAAGCGTGAAGCTGATCGTCAGAAAAAAGGAGACGCAGGATCATCTGAAGACGCTCCTGAAGCTTCAGAAAACGCATAATTGCAATCCACATCTTGATATAGAGAGCCCGCCTTTTGGCGGGCTTTTTTGTTTTTATATATAAGCATCACTTTGGACCGGGATTTCGTCTCTTCAAAAAGTTTGCTTATGAAATCCCTGAAATTCACCCTCATTTTCCTTCTCCTGGCCCTATCCCTGAGTCAGCTTTTTGCTCAAAAAGACGATTTTGTCTACCGCGAAAAAGGCTACTACAACCTGACACAAATAGGCTTTATGGTAGGCCAGGTGCAAAATCCCTGGTGGTGGGAAGCCACCGCCCAAAATGTCATGCATGTAAATTTCCAGACTGTCAATGGCTACCGTTTTCATCGCCTGCTTGCAGCAGGCGGCGGTACGGGAATCAGTATCTTTCCCCGAGGGATGGTGGCTCCTGTCTTTCTTGATCTGCGATCTGACCTGCTCCAGCTTCCCATCACTCCACATGTCTACGCCAATGCAGGCTATGGCATTCCCCTTTACCCCAAACCGGAAGACAATGGATGGAAACGTGATGTCACCATTTCTGGAGGCTTTATGTATGATGTGGGTTTAGGGATCAAAATCAATACGAGAACAGGTATCTGTTATACCTTGACAGGTGGACTGAAAGCCCAACAGATCGGAGAAAAATACATAGACGGAAACGAAGTCCGCTATGATGAGCGAGTTACCTATCAAAGGGTGTCCTTGCAGGCGGGCATCATGTTTTAACAAAACAAAAAGGCTGACAGAGATGAATCCCTGTCAGCCTTTTTAGGATAAGTTGAATACTTATCTATCTGTAATTGCGCAGTTTTTGCGCATAATTTTGGTACTCTTGTGCCACCTGGTCGGCTTTCTCGCGATCGCCTTTTTCGCCCAGGTGCTGTGCGTACATCTGCATGCCATACAGATACACATCTATTTTGCTAAAATAGTCATCTACATCAGCATAGTACTTCAAGGTTTCCGAAGCCACTTTATACCCGTACTCCAGGTACTCATTTGCCTTTTCCTCCATACCCAGGCGGCTAAACATGATGCCTGCACGCACGATGATGTATGGATCAGGCTCACATGAAGTATAAGGGAATCTCTCATCAACCATGGTCATGACCTCTTTGGCGCGCTCTCGGAGCGCGGCAGGGTCAGCATCGGCCAATTCAGGGTTGCTTGCCCGTGTCGTGGAATCCAGCCCGGCACGCTGTTGAGCCTCCAATTCACTGGCTTCCCTCAGGTAATAATTTGACAAACGATAGAATACGCCATGGTAATTGCTGACCATGCGCTTGATATTTTCATCGTAATACACATTGGGGTTATCGAGGTTTCTGGTCCTGAAATTTTTCAGGTTGGTATACATCCTTTCAGGATCTACAGAGCCATCATAGGGATCATAGGGATCGCTGGTGCGCGGATAAACCACAGGCATGATGCGGTATGCCAGGCCTTCCAGGCGGAGGTTATTTCTCAAACCGATGAAGCTGTTAGGCGCCACGGTATTGGCGAAATAAACGGGACGCTCCCAGCCATCTTTGGCCACATTTTCTACCAGATTGACAATCAGGCGGTCCTTCAGCTCCAGGTAACGACGACCTCCACTCCCGCGGGTAGGCACAGTCCACTGCATGGTATTGCCCTGGATCATATCAGCTTCTTTTGGATAAAGAATACCAGCGCTTACAAGTTCTTCCTTGTTGATGGGTAGACGAAGCTCCAACTTCTCCTGCCTGAGGAAAAGTGCCTGATTTTCCTGCCCCACATATTCACTCGCCTTCATGGTGATCGGCAGTGCTTCAGATTCATTCATCTTGCGCATCATCTGCTCGATATACCAGTCTGTGTTCACATAACTCAGACAAAGCACCCGCACATCCGGGCGTACATTTTCCACTTCCTGTATGTACCAAAGTGGGAAGGTGTCATTGTCTCCATTGGTGAAGAGGACAGCATTTTTTTCCAGAGAATTCAGCAGGTTATAAGCAGAATCAGGAGCCACATAACGTCCATGACGTGAATGATCATCCCAGCCCTGAGTAGCCATCAGCATAGGCGGAATCAGTCCGATAGCCACAGCGGCATACACTGCATTTTTATTCAACAAGCGTCGCAACCAATCATAAAGGGCTATCACCCCCAAACCAATCCAAATGGCATAGGTCTGAAATGATCCGGCAAAGGAGTAATCCCGTTCACGTGGCTGCATGGGGTACTGGTTGAGGTAGAGGATAATGGCAAAGCCGGTAAAGAAGAACAGCAGGCCAACGATAGCGGCATCATTGCCACGTTTGAATATTTGGTAGCCCAGGCCTGCCAGGCCTAAGAGGAAAGGCAGGAGGTAGAAGTGGTTTTTGCTTCTGTTGTCCTTGACAGGCTGCGTTTGTTTGCTTGTTTTCCAAAATGCCAACCCACTCTCCCAGTCGCAATCCTGGAAGTCATTTTCCCTGCCGGCAAAGTTCCACATGAAATAGCGCCAATACATATGCTTGACCTGGTACCCGAAAAAATACCTCATGTCTTCCCCTGCGGTGGGTTTGTCATCATAAGGGGTGACATCGCGCCCATTTCGTTTTTCACCCGTATTTTTCACATAATTCAGGTAAGCATGTGGGCCCATATTGTAGCGGCCCGGCTCATACATGCGGGGGAAAAGTTTCTTTTGGTTTGAAGGATATTCGTAGCTCACCTTGTTGCCAGACTCAGTATAGCGATCGTCTCCATCTCTCAGGATAAAAGCTTTTTCTGTTTTTTGGCTGGTTGGCTGGACATTGTATAGAGGTCCATATAACAAGGGGCGGTCACCATATTGCTCCCGCTTCATATAGCTGAGGAATGTCAGCGCATTGTCGGGATTATTCTCATCGATAGGCGTATCTGCATTGGAACGAATAGGAATCATCGCATAGGATGAAAAACCGATATATACCGCAGCCATCGCAATCAAAAAGGTATTGGCCATGACCAGGCGACGCTTATGGGTGTACCAAATGGAAGCGATCATGCCTCCAAAAAGCAGGAGGAAGAATAAGATCATCCCTGATCCCAAAGGCAGGCCCAGGCCTGTGGTGGTAGCCCCACTGGCGCTTTGTGTTCCCACCAGAGACTTCTCAAAAGCCCATGCCAGGTCAAAGGTATAAATGATGATTCCTGTCTGGATGATACCCAAAATGGCTACAGAGACAGCGCCGGTGGCTATAAAACCCGCCCAGCTAAATTTGTATTTTCTAAAATAATAAATGTATGCAAGGGCGGGAATGGTCAACAGGTTGAGCAGGTGTACTCCGATGGAGCAGCCCATGAGGTACATGATCAGAATCAACCATCGTTGATGCCCCGGCTGGTCGGCCCGGGCTTCCCACTTAAACATCAGCCATACAACGATGGCTGTAAAGAAGGAACTCATCGCATAAACCTCTGCTTCAACAGCGTTGAACCAAAAAGAATCCGCAAAGGTATTGGCCATAGCAGCGACAAAACCTGCAGCGATAATGGCAATAAGTTGCTCTTTATTGGGTCTGGCTTCTACACTTACCAAAAGCTTTTTGGCAAGAATGGTTGTGATCCAGAAAGTAAAGAGAACGGTAAAGGCAGAGGTCAACGCACTCTGAATGTTGAGCATCAAGGCTACCAGCGTCTCATCACCAAATGAAAAAATGGCAAAGATTCGCCCAATCAGCAAAAAGAAAGGCGCACCCGGAGGGTGAGGGACTTCCAATTCATTGGCACAGGCGATAAACTCACCACAATCCCAAAAGCTAGCTGTGGGGGCCATGGTCAATAGATAGACAAGGAAGGCAATGCCAAAGACTACCCAACCGGAAATGTTATTGATTTTGTTATAATTCATGATTCTTTTTTCCAAAAAACAAGGCCAAATCTAGCCAATTTTGTGGTAAACTCTATTTAAAGATATGTTAAAATGGGAGAAACTTCCTCTATATAAATTCGACATCCTCTGTAAAGGGAAATTCCATCAGCAGCCTTACTGCCCGCTGTATCTCCATTTCTCCCTGGAGAATACGAGCCATAGCCTGAGTGATGGGGGCGGAAACTTTATGTGAGTTGGCGAGAGCCCGGGCGATGAAGGTAGTCTTGACCCCTTCGGCCACCTCTTCCATATCTGCGATGATGTCATCGAGGCTCTCGCCTTTGGCAAGGCGAAATCCCACCGTAAAGTTACGGCTGTGGGGGCTGCTACAGGTAGCGACAAGGTCGCCAATGCCAGCCAACCCGAGAAAGGTGCGGGCATCCGCACCAAAAATCCGCGCCAGCCGGATCATTTCGGCTATGCCCCGCGTGATGAGCAGCGCCATCGTATTGTCGCCATAACCGAGGCCATGGAGTATCCCGGCCGAAATGGCCATGATATTTTTCAACACCCCCGCCAACTCAATCCCCAATAAATCAGGACTCGCATGCACCCGAAAACGGCTGCTCCGCATGACGGCGGTGCCTTCGCGTATCACCTCCTCAAAAGGGCTTGCAATCACCGTAGCCGCAGGCTGCCCCTCAGCTATCTCAGAGGCCAGGTTGGGGCCTGCGATGCAGCCTATGCGCCTTACGACTGTTTCCTGCAGGATGAGACGGCTCATCGTCATCACCTGGTCTGCCTGGAGGCTTTCCAGCTTTTCGAGCTGCTGGTCTTTGGGTATATTGATGACCAATCCCTTGGTAGCATGTACCAGGCGGTGGTAGGGATGGAGAAAAGGAGCCAGATCGTCCAGCATGCCTCTAAAAGAGGCGGATGGCACGATAGGAAAAATCAATTCGCACTGTGCGGCGAAGGCTTCTGTAGAGGTGATCACCTCTATATTGGGGTGAACGTCCTGCCGCTTATGGTGGCCTGTGGTGCGAATTTTATCCGCGATCTCTTCGCGGCGGGCCAGCAATAGAATTTTCCCATTTTCGGCCATGATATTGGCCATGGCGATGCCGAAGCTGCCTGCGCCGATGACGCCCGCCTGGTATTTAGATGTATTTTTCAAGACCGTAGCCCTCCAATCTGTTATGGTAATAATAGAGCAAATTCATGTTGTCAGAAATCAGGTCCCCACCTTTCTGAAAGGTCAGAGGACGCTTGGTATGGTAGAGGCCCAGGTTTTTGATGCCATGCCTAAGGATGTCCATGGGATCATTTTCCAGGTGATCGGCCATCATGACTTTTTCATGATCCCTCATGACGCGCAGGCGATCCAAAACCCTTTCGAGGGTTTCCATATATTGGCGGAGGGGGATCACCCTGTCGTCCTGCGGCAAGCGCAGCAGGGCATATAAATCAAAGCGCGAATAGCGCTTTTTCAACATCTCAAAGGCTACAAAAGCCACCAGGTGGCTCGAAAACACATGGTTTTCAGCATGGAATCGTTCTACGATTTTTTCGCCCAGCATGCGTGTGTACTGCTCATCGCGCTGCACATCTTCCCTCATTTCCCCTTCACTCATAAAATACTCACGGATATTCAATTCCTTTCCCCCTGCATCAAAGCTCCGGCCTTCCTGGTCCACAAAATTGCCAAAAAGATCCATCGGCTTGCCAAAGTTGAGGGTGATCTCAGAGGTTTTTCCTAAAGCCTTCCAGACAAACATGAGAAACTTGCGGTAGCTGGCAAATTCATCATGAATGATGTAATATTTGTCCTGTCCGGTTCTTTTGAGGTGCTCGCTGATCAGCGTTTTGGCTTCCAGGACAAAGTGATAACTCATCACAAGTGGCACCACAAAGATTTTCTTCCCGCTGCCTTCCATCAACAAATTGCGCCTTTGCGCTTCCATCGCTGTGCCGAGCAGGCCCAGTTTCAGGCGTTTTTCGATTGTACCGGTGCGCGAGCGCGTTCCCCCGGGAAAAAAAAGGCTATGCACATTATGTGTAATGGCAAGGGTAGAATAGGTATCGAGTGTGGCGCGGTACATGGCATTTTTCTTTCGCCTGTCTACTTTATATGCGCCCAATCTCCCCATAAAATACCCCACCAGCTTGCTGTTAAAAAGGTTGAGTCCTGCGCCATATATAAAGGCGGGAAGGCCCAAAGCATGCAGGCCCCAGCCTACCAGGATAGAATCAACATTGCTGATATGGGTAGGAACGAGGATGATGGTTCCCTTTTCAGAAAGGCTGCGCAAAGCATCAATTTCGCCTTTGAGATGTACTTTCTCCTGCAAACCTATCCGGTGGTAAATGGCAGAGCGGATATTGCTGCCCGCCGAGGCATTGAGCAGGCTGGAAAAGAAAAAGGGCAAAAAGCGTTTGGCAAAATGATAGGTAGAAGGCTTGAAACTGCTGGAAATCTCCGAGGCATAGCGATCCACAATGGAATGGGCCAGTTCTGCATTTTTTTGTTTAAATGCCTCTGGGTCTTCCTGAAATTGCTCATTCTCCACCAGAGCCTTTTTTATCTTTGACCAAAATTTTGTTTCGTCAGGAGGATCTATTTTCCAGGGATCATCAGCTATGCGAATCCGTTCCAGGTACATGGCCTTTTCGATAAGCTGTTGCAGGCTAATTTTTTCCCGCTCACATGTCTTCATCAGCTGTACCAGGCTTTCCTTTTCGACTTCTTCTACAAAAGCTTTGTTTTTCCTCAACAAATTGGCGATAGGCCAGTCTTTGATATCAGGGATAACAGGAGGAAGGAGCAGGCCTTCGTTTTTGTAGTCTGGTTTTTTTTTTGCCATAAAGGATGGGGTCGCGTATAGGTAGAGCGAAATTAGAAAATGTTAGTTTTGAAAAAAATAAAACAGCAGCATGAAAATACGTCTCGGATTCAGTACCTGTCCTAATGATACCTTTATGTTTGATGCCATGGTCCATGGCCGGATCGATACGCAAGATATTGATTATGAGGTGGTTTTGGGAGATATTTTTCACCTGAACCAGATGGCGCAGCGGGAGGAGCTGGATATGGTAAAAATCTCTTACAACACCTACGGACAAGTCCGTGACAGCTACCAGCTGTTGGAAGCGGGCAGTGCCCTGGGCCACAATTGTGGCCCCCTCCTCATCGCCAAAGGCGATATCTCCCTCAAGGAAATCCTCGAAAAACAGCTCCCTATTGCCATTCCCGGCAAAAACACCACCGCCAACCTCCTGCTCAACTTTTTCGCGCCTGAGCTGAAAAACCGCCAGGAATACATCTTCCACGAAATCATGCCTGCTGTGCTGGAAGGAAAAGCTGCCGCAGGCCTGATCATTCATGAAAACAGGTTTACCTACCAAAAATATGGCTTGAACTGCCTGCAGGATCTTGGCGAATACTGGGAAGCGCAAACGCAGTTGCCGATCCCGCTGGGCGCCATCGTGGCGCATAAGCGCCTGGGCGAGCAGCTGATCGCAAAGCTGGGCAGGCAGATGCACGAAAGCGTCGCTTATGCTTTTGCGCATCCCGAGGCCTCCCGGCCCTATGTGCGCGCGCATGCGCAGGAGATGGAGGAAGAGGTCATGCAGGCCCATATTGGGCTGTATGTGAATGAATATTCATTGGGATTGGGGGAGCTGGGACACGCGGCTGTGGCGCGGCTCTTGGGCATCTCAAATAATGGTTAAATTCCTTATCTTTACTTTATGATGAAGCGATACCCTATTGGCATACAGGATTTTAAAGACCTTATTGAAGGAAACTATCTTTATGTTGATAAAACCCAAAACATTTTCCACCTTATTAATTCTGGAAAATTTTTCTTCTATTCCCGTCCAAGAAGATTTGGCAAATCTCTTCTGCTCTCCACTATCAAATACATTTTCCAGGGAAAAAAGCATCTCTTCAAAGGTTTATGGCTAGAAAACAAGCATGATTGGGAGGTATATCCAGTCATTCATCTTTCTTTTAGTTCTATTGGCTATAGGGAATTGGGGCTGGAAAAGGCCATTTCCCTGGAGTTGAATACCCTTGCACGCCAGCACGAAATAAGCCTGGAAGAAGAAGGCAACTCCCGCCGTTTTCGGGAATTGCTGAGAAAACTACATGAAGGCGGAAAAAAAGTCATTATCCTGATAGATGAATATGACAAGCCTATCATAGATTACCTCGATGACATGCCCCAGGCAAAGGCCAACCAATTGATCCTCAGAAATTTTTATGGCATCATCAAGGATGCCGATCCCTATATCAGGTTTTTGTTGATCACAGGGGTATCCAAATTCAGCAAAGTCAGCATTTTTTCAGAACTCAATAACCTGCAAGACCTGACCCTGCATCCCCGATTCTCCACCTTGGTGGGCTATACCCAGGCAGAGTTAGAGCATTATTTCGCAGCGGAAATAGAGGATTTTGCAACAAAAAATCAGCTCAGTCGGGAAGCTTTGCTCCAAAAAATTAAAGCTCAATACAATGGCTACAGCTGGGATGGGATCAATTTTGTTTATAACCCCATCTCCGTGCTCTCCTATTTTGATACCGGTCAATTTCGAAATTTCTGGTTTACGACAGGGACCCCTACTTTTTTGATCAAATTATTGCGGGGGAGAAATCAGATTGAATTAGAAGGGAACAAGGTTGATTTTGGGCTTTTTGAAAGCTATGATCTTGAGAAGCTCGAAACCCTGGCACTGCTCTTCCAGACAGGATATCTCACAATAAAGGAAATTGACCAAAGGGGCTTTTTTCTCCTTGAATATCCGAATAAAGAAGTGAAGGAATCCATGCTCAGCCATCTTATTGGTTCATTTCGTCATGATGACTCCTCGATTACTTCGGCTATCGTATTTGACATACAGGATGCTTTCAGGGCAGATGACCTTGACCTTGTTGTCAAAATCATCAATAGCCTTTTCAAAAATATCCCTTCCCATATTTTCATCAAAGAAAAAGAGGCTTACTATCATGCCATTATCTATTTGGTTTTCAATTATTTAGGGCAAATAATGGAAGCAGAAGTCCACACTTCGTACGGGAGAATCGACGCCGTAGTAGAAACGGCTAGTCATATCTATTTGCTGGAATTCAAACTGGATAAAAGCGCTGCGGAAGCACTTTCTCAAATCATCCAAAAGAAATACGCTGACAAATATTTGCCAAATGAGAAAAAGGTGAATGGGATAGGTATCAACTTTAGCAGTGAAACCAAAAGCGTTTCGGATTGGGAGGTGAAGGAATTGGGGTAATCACACAACTTCTCAATCATCCCCATATCAAAAATCTAATTAAATTAGCATTTCATTAGCTAAATCCTTTTCTTTAGCTCATCAAAGACGCAAGCAAAGCATGAGCATAGTCGAGCTTATTCCCAGACGCACGCAGATCGTGCCGGAGGAAACTGCTGTATGGCACGAATTGACAGGCCTGGGCGCCGATGGGCTGCCCCTGCCTCATTGCGAAAGCAATTCGCTTTATGGGCTCATACAGCGCGCCCTGCGCGCTAAGGGACGCCTCAGCCAATTCGCGGATCGCGCATACTACGGCAGTCAGGCCGCCCAACAGCGGCAGCAGATCGGCCTGCATCTTTGCAGCCTGTGGCTGCAGCGGCTCCTCCTTTGCCATCAATTGCAGCAAAAGCTGATGCGTATCCATGGCGGAGACCGCAGCTATCGCTTTTTCTCTGCTGACTATCTTAGTAATTGGTCAGAATTGGCGGACTTTTTTCTCCATATCCTCCCCCAGCCTATCATGTTTCGCTCCACGCCTTACAGCTTTGTGCCGCCGCTGGATATTCCTCTTTTTGAGGAACATGAATTGGAGAAGCTGTTGCCGATGGGAGATTTGGAACAATATGAAAAACGCGGCGAGCAGTTGCTGCCCCAGATGCTCGCATGTCTCAACCAGCAGGATGAAAACCTGATAGGAACATACCGCCTGCAATCGCCTGTACCTGAGGCGCATGCGCTCAATCTCGCCAGCAGCTTGCTGGAAAACTGGCTGCAAAAGGGAGATAAAAATCCGGAGGATTTTCCGGCGATTTGCGATCCGATGATGCTGCAGGCAGATCTGCTGACAGGCGCTTTGCGCGCCTGGATGCACTTGCGATTTCCTGCGAAAAAACCTGAATACAAAGTAGCTGCCGGACCGGGCGGATTCAACCGCCATGTGCCCAAAGGGGTGCAGCAGCTGCATGCTGAATATTACCGCCAGATGGCGGCTTTTGCGGAGAAACAGCTCTACGGCGTTGCGCCGGATGCCCTCAGCCTGAGCTGGGTAAAGGCCAAACTTTGGGCTGTGCTGCTGGCAGAAGTGCCTTTTGACGCTACAAGCTGCTATGAGCTTTTTTATCCCTTACCCAAATTTCACCACAAACTCTGCTACGGCCCTTCTCTGATCAGTCAGTATCGTATCGACAGCGATATGTTTAAGATGCTCAAGGGCAATAAATTGCGCTTCCGGCTGTATTGCTCGGCCATAGGCATGTACCAGGATGCGCAGACGGAAAAGGAAAAAGAGGAAGCCCGGGGCATGCTGGAAGACATGCAGAAAAATTTTCGCAGCCATCTGCAGGCTTCTCACCCTGACTTTCAGCGGCTCAAACGCCTTGAAAAGGCATTAATCATGAAAGAAAGTCCGCTATTTGCGGATAAACTCCCGCCGGAGGTGGAGGCTAAGCAGCTCCTGCACAAGCAGCAATTGCTGGGGCAAATCGAGCGCCTCAAGGCGCGGCTGGAGGGAGAATTGCGCATGCGCAAGACATTCGAATGGCGCTTTCAATTCCCGGAATTGCTCCATCGGGCAGATGCCCGTTTTTGTGGCTTTGACATCATCCTCCTTCAGCCGGAAGAACCCCAAAATACAGAGGAAGAAATTTCCCTGAATCAATCCCTTTCACTTTCCTACAAAATCAGCAAATCGAAAGCCCTGCTGGGCAGTTTGCTGCCAGACAACTTTATCCATAAAATGGTATTTCAAAAAGGGCGAAAGACTGTTTTTGAGCAACTTTCCCTCCTGGAAAAAAGCTATCTCGACGGTCAGGGCTTCGGAGAATTGTGTACGGGCAAGTTGCAGTTCATTCTGCAGAAAGGGCCGGAGTCATTGTAGAAACAAAACTAAATATCTATATTGTTTCCGCTAATATGGATTTTTATCCACACACATAGCATGAGCAACACACGCAAGGTCTGTCTTCGGATAGACCTTGTCTTTTTGGGGGAGGTTTGGAAGTTTTGGGTTCCGCGTTTCGAGATGCTACTCGAAACACGAAACCCAAAACACGAAACCCGAAACCCAAAACACGAAACCCGAAACCCAAAACCCGAAACTATCCTTTATACAGCTCCGAAACTTTTTCCCAATTAATTACATTGAAAAAAGCGGCTACGTAGTCAGGACGACGGTTTTGGTAGTTGAGGTAATAGGCGTGCTCCCATACGTCAAGCCCCAGAATAGGTGTGCCATGATCGTCAGCTACATCCATCAGGGGATTGTCCTGATTGGGCGTAGAAGTGACAGCCAGAGAGCCATCGGCTTTTTTGATCAGCCAGGCCCAGCCTGAGCCAAAACGGGTGCCGGCAGCGGCTGAAAAGGCGCTTTTGAATGCATCAAAAGAGCCAAATGCTTTGTCAATAGCAGCAGCTAAATCACCCGTAGGCTGTCCGCCACCCTTGGGGCTCATCACCTGCCAGAAGAGGCTGTGGTTGTAAAAACCGCCGCCATTGTTGCGGATAGCGCCATTGGCCGGAGAAGCCAAAAGGGCTTCAATGCTTTTTCCCTCCAGGTCGGTGCCTTTGATGGCAGCATTGAGGTTATTGGTGTATCCTGCATGGTGCTTGCCATGGTGAATCTCCATGGTACGGGTGTCAATATGTGGCTCCAACGCATCGTGGGCGTAGGGAAGGTTTGGAAGAGTAAATGACATAATATTAATTGATAATTTTAGGTTAAAATTCACATCGTGAATTGAGTCAACAAAACTAGGACAAAATTGTTAGGGAAGAAAGGGGGGAAATGCGTCTATTCTCCTATTTTTGCCGCATGAAATTATCTTTAGATTTATCATACAACAGCTCAGCTGAGTGGATAGCCACCGTCATGGCTGACTTTGACAGTTTTTTGCAGGACCATGCAGATTGTGAGCGCAAGGCATCTTCGATGGCCATGAGTTTTGTGGCGAAGTTTCCGGATCGCCTGGAAATCATTCCTGAGTTGATAGAGACAGCGGTCGAAGAATTGGAACATTTCCGCGATGTATATGCCATCATGGAGGAGCGGGGCGTTTCTTTGGGGAAAGAAATGGGGCGTGATCCCTACATGCATGAATTGATCAAATATGCCCGCAGCGGGCGCGAAGAGCGTTTTTTGGATCGCCTGCTGATCGCCTCTATCGTAGAGTGCCGGGGCGCTGAGCGCTTTCGCATGGTCGCTGAAGCGCTCCCTGATTCAGATCCTGAGCTGAAGCGTTTTTACAAACGCCTTTGGACCTCCGAGGCAAAACATGGCAACATTTTCGTAAAAATGGCCTTGAATTATTTTCCGGAAGACGAAGTCTTCAGGCGGCTCGAAGAGCTGAACCAGAATGAAGGCGAAGTGGTGAAAAATTTGCCTCTCAGAGCGGCTTTGCATTAAGATACAAGGCATCCAATGCCTCTATATAGGGCTGCTTCCGAAAGCGCTCTGCCGCTTTATTTCCCTGCCTGGCATGCCATGCCAGCTCCACTTTTCCAGCCAAAACGGCTTGCAGCCGTTCGTGGAGTGAAGCCGCCGATAGCGGGTTGAAATAGAGGGCGGCATCGCCGCAGACCTCCCGAAATGCGGGTATCTCCGCCGCCAGCACAGGCAGGCCCACTGCCATCGCCTCGGCCACAGCCAGGCCAAAACCCTCATAGCGCGAAGGCGCGAGCAGCATGTCATAAGATGACATGATCGGCGCTATATGCGCCTCAAATCCGCAAAAACGGATTTGCGGGATGTTTTCGGCCTGCGCCTGTAAGGCGGATTCGAGTGGCCCTTTCCCATAAAAATCTATCTGCACAGGCGCTTCCGGCCAATCTTTCAGCAAATCGATCACGAGCTGATGGTTGCGCTCCGGGCGAAAACTGCCCACAAGCAGCAGGCGAAAAGGTCGCCTCTCAGCATCTGGAAAGGCTTTTTCCTGAAAAAAAACATCCTCAACATAGTTGGGCAGTAAACTGAAATTTCCTTTTATGCCGAGCTGCGGAGCGATACAATCCTGAACGGTTTTTGACACAAAAACACTGTGAAATCGCCTGCGATAACTCCATCTGTCGAGCCGCAGCTGCAGGCTGCTATATTGTGGTCCCTCAGGATCGTGCAGCAGGCTGTGGTAGCTGCTGATGAGGCGCACATCCCGCGGGCAGGCAAGGCGTGCCAGCAAGGTGGAAAGGAATAAGTGGCTGTGTACCAGCCGGATATCATGCTTTCGGATCAACCTCCGCAATTGGCGGAGGATGCGTGGGATAGAGCTCCTGCCGCTATAATGCAGGCAATGGATCTCCGCCTGAAAAGGCGGGTCGCTGAAGTCATTCTGCGGATGCAGATGGACGAGCAGGTGGCGATGCTGGGGCATCGCATGGATAGCGCCGTGGAGGAGGCGCTCAGCGCCGCCGTAGGCGAGGGAATCGGTGATATGGAGGAGGGTTGTACCGCTCACATGTCAGATGAAGGAAGGCTCCTTACAGGATGCCGTCATAGATTTCGTCTACCGAAAATTCAAGCTCAGCATTGACCAGTTTGGCTATTTTTCCGTCATCATAGGATGCCATTCTCCAGATCTTTTCTTCCTGCCTGGAAAAAACATCTATCTGCCGGGTATGCTGAGAGATCAGGATATATTCTTTCAACGAATCCAGGCTCCAGTATTTGACAAATTTTGTCCCGCGATCGTAGGCTTCGGTTGAGTCTGAGAGGACTTCAACGATGAGGAAAGGATTTTTTATGATGTCTTTTCTATCCTTGGAAAAATCTATATCCCCACATACCACCGAAAAATCAGGGTAAACAAATTGGTTATATTTTTCCAATTCGATCTTCATATCGCTGGTAAAAAGTTTGCAGCCTTTTTTCTTAAGGAGACCACCAATGGTTAATACAGCATTGGCACAAATCATATTGTGATTTGCACTTGCTCCCGACATCATCAAAATCTCTCCATCATGAAATTCATGCTTCTCGGTAGCTTTTTCCTCCATGATAAAGTATTCTTCCTTACTGTACTTTTTGTCTTTTGATTTTTCTACTGCAGCCATATTTTATTTTCAAATTGGAGTTTCTCATATTTGAGCTTTTACCTAAAGAATAGCGATAAAATAAATCATCAATTTGTTTCAAGGAGTTTGTCATTTCGATGGCCTGCCCTGAGGCATCCGAAGGGAGGCTTTGTGAGGAGAAATCTCCTGAACTCATTCATTAAAGGTCTGATTATCAATAACTCAGGAGATTTCTCCTCGAAGACTCCCTTCGACAAGCTCAGGGCAGGCTCCTTCGACAAGCTCAGGGCAGGCTCCTTCGACAAGCTCAGGGCAGGCTGTCGAAATGACACCT
>JAUIGE010000020.1 GCA_030430205.1 Bacteroidia bacterium
TGAAAGGCAGCGGATCGGCCAGAGCCGAGATGATGATGCTGTCCGTTTGCGCGCCACATTGATTGGCGACGATGACGGAATAGATGCCAGGGGCATTTGCGGAGAAGGTCGCGGCAGAGCTGTTGTCCTGCCATTGGTAGGTAACCTGAGCCTGGCTTGCGTCCAGGCTGAGCATATCGCCATCGCAGAGCAGGGTATCTGCTCCGAGATTGACCGCCTGTGGCGGGGAGAGGTAATCCACCTCTATGGAGTCTCTCAGACTCCCGCAGGCATTGCTGATTTCCAGCCAATAAGTGCCTGCTGCCTGCACCAACAAGCTGTCGCTTGTGCTGTTATCCACCCAAAGGTTGTTGAGCTGGGTCTGGCTGTGGCTCAGCCACAGCAAGCTCCCGATGCACAGGGTCGTATCCGCCCCGAGACTGAAAGGCAGCGGATCGGCCAGGTCCGATATGATGATGCTGTCCGTTTGCGCGCCACATTGATTGGCGACGATGACGGAATAGATGCCGGGGGCATTTGCGGTGAAGGTGGCGGCAGAGCTGTTGTCCTGCCATTGGTAGGCAACCTGGGCCTGGCTTGCGTCCAGGCTGAGCATATCGCCATCGCAGAGCAGGGTATCTGCTCCGAGATTGACCGCCTGTGGCGGGGAGAGGTAATCCACCTCTATGGAGTCTCTCAGACTCCCGCAGGCATTGCTGATTTCCAGCCAATAAGTGCCCGCTGCCTGCACCAACAGGCTATCGCTTGTGCTGTTATCCACCCAAAGGTTGTTGAGCTGGGTCTGGCTGTGGCTCAGCCACAGCGAGCTCCCAAGACAGAGGGTCGTATCCGCCCCGAGACTGAAAGGCAGCGGATCGGCCAGGTCCGATATGATGATGCTGTCCGTTTGCGCGCCACATTGATTGGCGACGATGACGGAATAGATGCCGGGGGCATTTGCGGAGAAGGTCGCGGCAGAGCTGTTGTCCTGCCATTGGTAGGCAACCTGAGCCTGGCTTGCGTCCAGGCTGAGCATATCGCCATCGCAGAGCAGAGTATCTGCTCCGAGATTGACCGCCTGTGGCGGGGAGATCATCTGCACAAAAACAGAATCACGGTCCAGACCGCAGACATCGCTGACTTCAAGCCAATAAAAACCTGCTTGTGTCACCAGCATGGAATCGGCATTGCTGCCATCTTGCCAAAGCCTGGTGAGTTGTCCCGTCTGAGGCATCAACCAGATAGAATCGCCCACACAAATCGTCAGGCTATCAGGCCCCAGCTCAACTGTGGGCGCATACCTCAGTTGAACAGAGGCTGTTTGAGAACAGGATAAAGTCCCGTCAGAGACGGTCAGCATATAGGAGCTGTTTTGGTTGGGAGATACCCGAATGGTCCTGCTGGTTTCCTGGGTGCTCCATGAATAACTCAAAGGCAGACTATCTGTTTTTCCCTGAAGACGGATCGTGTCGCCGAGGCAAATGGTCGTATCATCTGGAAAAATGCTGGCATCCAGCACACGAATCCATGATTCTGCATCTGTCTGACAGTTGAGGCTATCGGTCACCTGAACCGTATATAAGCCTGTCTCTTTTGCCCAAAGAGAATCCTGGCTGAGACCTGTAGACCATTGGTAGGAAATCCATTCCGGCCCTGCTGCAAGCAGCACACTATCCGGGCTACAAGCCCTCAGGGTATCCGACAATAGCAATTGCGGAAGCACTATATTCACGGAGGCCATATTATTGAGAAAATTACATTCCCCTACCGATGTAACCGGAAAATTTTGTGTAAGATCATAAGGACTGGGTACAGAGAAGTCGTCATTTGCGACAGCAAAAAGGGTATAAACGCCCAGATTGGGCACGGTCAGTGAAAAAGTCCAGCATTGACCTGTGTCTATGCGGCTGGGATTGTTTGCTGTATAAAGGGGAAATGTGGCCGTGGTAGTAGGATTTTGGGTGTAAAAGGAGATGGGCATGCCCATCGGGTAGGCCAGGTTGCCCTGGTTGCAGAGGGTGAGTTCCAGCACAAAGCTGTCGCCCTGACAGCCTGCAAATTCAAATTGCGTAGCAATGTCAGGAGCAGGAAATGCATTCAGCTGAATCTGACTCAGAAAAGTATTCATCAAAACCGAATCCCCCACGATATGCGGCGATTGCTGAACGAGCGGAATAGTCAAATCATCATGTATGTTGGTGTTGTAGTAGGAAGGCTGGTTCCATAGCTGCCGGGTAGGAATCCACGGCTGGTTGCTCGATTTGAAGGCTTTCAATTCCCCTCCACAACTGCACAGCAGTTCTGTCTCTCCATCTGCATCCACATCTACGATGGTGGGATATTCGTTGCTGGTGCCCGATGTGCAAGGTGTCGTGAACAGGACCTGCCCAGTCGCGCCTTCAAATACCTTCAGGCTTGTTTCATCCCGGTAGATAACCTCAGATTTGCCATCGCCTTCAAAGTCGAAAACAGTACTCGAAGTGCCGCCAGAACCATCTGTCGTGATTGTTGTCCATTTTTGGACCAATGCCCCATTTTGCACCTCCAAAACGGTATACCGATTCGTTGTACAAATGCCAAACTCAGGAAAGCCATCTCCATCAAAATCAGCCGCATTGGCGCGGGAGATAGCGTGATTTGCTGTATTTAGGATAAAAGAATAAAGTATGGCATTGGTCTGCAAATCCCAGATATATACCTCCGCCTGGGTTTGAGAGAGAGCAGTAGAAATAATGCCGTCCAGGTCTCCGTCTTTATCTACATCCACGATGGCAGTATAGCCATCCAATTTATTGTTGGCGGCCTGACGCACCACGGTCATGCGGCTGTTGGCAGGGGTGACAGGATCTATATGGACTGCATAAACCTGATTGCCCGCAATCAGTTCCAGGCCCTGACAATCTGCACATGCCAGGTCTGGCAGCACATCATAAGCCAGCGGAAAACCAAAACGCCCAGCCACGCCATAGTTTGTATTTGCGCCTACACTGTTGGTGTCGCCATTGGCGATCTGAACGCCCGTCAGGGCATTGAATATCTGATTTCGCACATATACTTCCGGAATCCCGTCCTGGTTGAAGTCCGCAAAATTGGGCATGTTGTTGTTGCCATTGTTGGCCGCTCCGGTGGGCTGGTTGATTTGGCCTACGGACCGCCATTTGAAGCCGTAGGATAATGTGCCGGGATTGTATTCGTAGCAAATCAGGCGGTTGCGATTCAGTACATTGAGGGGATTGTGAGCCGTGGTGAAATAGATTTCGCCATATCCATCCCCATCGGCATCCATTACCCCTACGGCATTATAGAGCCATTGCAGGCGCGGTGTTTGAACGGTGGCTTCCAGCTGGCCTGTCTGACCATTGATGATCAGGAGATCATCGTATTCATCATTTGTAGCCACATAAGGCCCTTTTTTGCCGATAACTTCCGGCACGCCATCACCATCCAAATCGCCTACGATAGGCGTATTATACTCATGCCAATCGTTGCCATAGCTCCATTCCACCACAAAATTCAAGGCTGAACTGTCCGGCCGAAATTGGCAGGCAGGGGGCGGACATTCATTGTAATAATGACTCGCACAGGCGGGCGTACAGCAATCTGGATCAAAGCAGTCCACCAGGCCATCTCCATCGTCGTCGAGACCATTGTCACAGATTTCATTGGGTGGCTGAACCTGCCCCCAGATAGTTAACGGAAAAAAAGTAAGGAGAATAAGGGATGGGAGCGAATACAAATAGTGAGTTTTCATAAGCCAAAGGTCAATGAATAGAATTGTGTGGGGTAATTACCCAACTCGCGTTGACCATGAACGCCGGATTATCCTGAAAATCTCTCGTGTGTGTATTGCTAAAACTTCCAAAAGTGGGAATTAATTGTAATTCGCCTCTTTTTTCAGTCAGGAAAAATAGACAATCCCTCTCTGCTTTGCAAAATCAGGGGTGGGCCGCTACCCATACTTCCCCGTCTTCAAAGATTTCTTTCTTCCAAATCGGAACCCTCTCTTTGAGGGTGTCTATTGCATATTGGCAGGCTTCGAAAGTGGCCTTCCGATGCGCCGCCGATACGGCGATGATCACGGCGATCTCGCCGACTTCCAGGCTGCCTGTCCGATGGTGGATCACCATCTTTTTGACGGGCCATCGCTCGCAGGCCTGCGCTGCGATCTTGCGCATCTCCGAAAGCGCCATAGGCGCATAAGCCTCAAAATCAAGGCGTATTACACGCTTTCCTTTCGTCTGATCGCGCACCGTACCGATAAATACGGTGGAGCCACCGACCTCATTTGTCGCCACATAATCGCTGCATTCAGACAGGCTGAGCGGCCTTTCGAGCAGTTGTATATCCATCATGATTTTTTGTTCAAAATGCAATTTTCAATGCCTGATCCAGGTCTTAGTAAATGATCAAAAAAAGTAGATCCATGATGTAGAAGAGTTTGACACAGATCACACTGATTGTTATGATTTAAGATGTTTTAGGCCGTGCAGATCATGTAAGCGAGCCTACATTTTTTATCATAAAAACCCGCGTTATCAGCGTCTATTCTTCATTTCTTTTCTGGTTATCCTGGAGCAACTTCTTTTTGCACCTTTCCTTATCCTCCGCTTACCGGAGGGATGATAACGATCTCGTCCTGCTCGGATAATTCGAAATCGTCTTTTCGATATTCTGTATTGACGGCTATGGCAAAGGAGCGCAGCCGCTCAAAATCGGGAAATTGTTTGCACAATTCTTCCTTCAACTGTCCAACGGTTGCACCGCTTTCAAGCTGGAGGTCCAGTTGATTATTTCGAATAATATCTCTCGCAATGCCAAAGGCGATGATCTGAATATTCATGCGTTTATTTTTTCTAAAAAATGATGCATTTCTTCCCACGCTAAGCTAACGCATTTTTTCCTGCCGGGATACTCCCGGACCGCTTGAAATGCCCGCATTTCATCTTTTAGCCCCCTTTCATCACTCTCTGCTTCCAGCATGTTCAAAAATTGAGCGACGATCTCAGCGGCCTCAGCAAGGCTTTGCTTTTCCAGCAATTGTACCATCACAGAAGCAGATGCTTTGGAAATGGCACAGCCTATGCCGTGAAATCCCAGGGCTGTAAGGCCCTTTTCCCCTGCCTCTACATATATCTCAAAGCTATCGCCACAGAGGGGATTGTAGGCTTTCAATTGATAGGGAGCGTCAGTTTTTTTGGCAAAATGAACAGGGTTTTTGCTATGCCGGAGGATGACTTCCTGGTACAGTTGTTTGAGTTTTTCTGTCATGCGAAAAAACGGTGTATTTCCTTCAATGCTGCAATAAGCCTGTCTATATCTGAAGCCTCATTGTAGAGGCTGAATGAAATGCGCGAAGTCGCTGCCACGCCCAGCCATGCCATCAAGGGCTGCGCGCAATGATGACCTGCGCGGATGGCAATGCCCGCATCATCCAAAAAGGTGGCGATATCATGTGGATGAATGCTTTTCATGCAAAAAGAAATAACGGCTTTGGCCTGTTCCTGCGGCCCCATGATTTGTAACCCATTGATGGTGAGCAGCTTTTCCTGGGCGATTTGCCCCAAAGCCTCCGCATGTCGGCGGATTTTTCCTTTTTCAAATTGATTCAAAAAATCAATTGCATGGCCCAGGCCGATGACCCCGGCGATGTTCGCCGTGCCTGCCTCCAGGCGCCGGGGCGCCTCAGCAAAGGTGCTTTCCTCAAAGCTGACAGCTTTGATCATGTCGCCTCCAAAAACCACAGGCTGCATTTCTGCCAGCCATTTTTCCCGGGCGTATAAGACGCCCACGCCCGTCGGTCCAAGCATCTTGTGCGCCGAAAAGGCACAAAAATCTACCTCCAATTGCTGCATGTCCAGCTCGCCATAAACCGCACTTTGTGCGGCATCGAGCAAAACAGGAATTTCCTGTTTGTGGGCCATCGAGATCATCTCCTGTACAGGATTGTGGGTGCCCAGCACATTCGATATGTGGGTGACAGCAAGCAGTTTGACACGCGGATGTAGCATCTCCCGAAAGGCTTTCATATCCAGTTGAAAGTCCTTTGTAAGGGGAATAATGCGCAATCTTGCGTTTTTCAGCCGGCAGAGCTGCTGCCAGGGGATGAGGTTGGCGTGATGCTCCATGGCAGAGATGAGGACCTCATCTCCCGGCTGGAGGCGATTTGCAAGAAAGCTTTGGGCCACCAAATTGATGGAAGCTGTGGTTCCACTGGTGAAAATGATATGTTGGGCATCGGGCGCATGCAGGAAGCTTGCTACTTTTTGCCTGACAGCTTCATATTGCTGATCTGCTTCTGCTGCAAGCCTGTAGATGCCCCGATGGATATTGGCATTGCTTTTTTCATAAAAAGTGGAAATGCCGTCTATAACGGCTTGTGGCTTTTGGGTAGTGGCCGCATTATCCAAATAAACAAGCTCGGGATGATGCTGAAAAAGCGGGAATTGTGCTTTTACGCCATCCATTCGCCTTTGGCTATGAGTTTGATTTTGCCCCCTACACGCACGCGCAGGTCTTTATCTTTCCTTTCCGCCTGTATGCGCAGCAGGGATGGGCGACCGATTTCGTGGCCTTGCTCCACCCGGGCATCCAGTTTATTCTCTCCATTGTAGGTTAACAAATAAGCTGCAAGGCTGCCGTTGGCGCTGCCACTTGCGGTATCTTCGGGCACGCCGTAGTAGTGCCCAAAAACGCGCCCATTGTAGTGATTTTCAGGCTGATAGGTTTGCTGGGAAAAGATAAAAAAAGCTTTGGCCGGGATTTCGGCTATCAACCGGTTGTAGTTGATCAGGTTGACGCTTGCCTGCCTGACGGCATCGAGGTGCATGAGCGGCACGATCACAAAGGGCAGGCCCGTGGATACGAGCTGTATGGGTCTGTTGCTGTCGAAGACAGTGGGAGAGAGCCCCAAAATGGGCGATATGGCCTCTATGGGGAGTTTCTCGCCAAATTCTGGCGGGAGCATGTCCATCCACATCAGGCCGTCTTCGGCTGCTGTGACAGTTACTTCGCCCGCCGGCAGGCTGAGTTTGATGCCTGGGGTTTCTTTTCGGAGAAAGTGTTTGATGACAAAAGCTGTCCCCAGAGCCGGATGTCCGGCAAAAGGTACCTCGCCACGAGGGGTGAAGGTGCGTGCCTGATGGCAGCCTGTGGCCTCCTCAAAATCACAGATAAAGCTGGTCTCCGCAAAGTCCAGTTCCTGGGCTATCTTTTGCATTTCGCCAGCTTTCATCCCTTTCGGGACGACAAATACAGCTAGTGGATTGCCACTGTATTGATCATCTTCTGCGAAAACATTGACGAAATAGAAGGGAAGCATAGGGAAAAGGAAATACTTTTCTATTGGTAGGAAATAAGGCCATCGGCAGAAGCTGTGCCATCAGGGATTTTTTCAGGTAACTGAAAAGAATAGGTGATGGAATCAGCCCAATAGATACGCTCACAGTGATTTTCGTAGGGCATCCAGATAACAAATTGGAAGAAATGGGTATCTGTCTCATAGATAGCGATACGGTAAAAAACCTCGTATTCGTCATCAAAATGCCGTATGTGGGCGTAATAATCAGCGACCTTGCAATTGAGGCCATCTCGCTTAAAGGTCACTTCACTTTGCTCGAAGGTGGAGTCTGCGTGCTCGAAGACGGTGCGTTCCACAAACCGAAAGTATACACTGGTTTTGAAACTGCTGCCCCCTCTGCCTAGTTTTTCCTTTTCATCATAAATCCCCAGCACATAGAAATCAGTCTTCGGGTCACTGTATTGCAGGCTTGCATAGTCGTGTAAATCGGTTGTCTTGCTCAGGTTACTGGGCAGCCGGACGCTGTAGAGATCGTCCACTACATACTCTGCTAACTCTACCGACCTGGAAGTGGGAGTCTGGCATGCAAGGAGTCCGATAACGGCAGCTAGTGTTATGGTAGCACGGAGCTTCACGGCCGCAATTTACATAAAGCCTTTCATATATTCTACAATCCCTTTTGCTTGCTTTCCTCTATTTGGTCGAGATCGGGCGATTGGCGGAGGTTAACTGCCTCTCCCTCACCGCGAATACGCATATTTAGCAGTTCAACACCAAAAGAAAAGGCCATAGCAAAATAAATATATCCCTTGGGGATTTCCTGGTGGTGGAGGCTGTGGAAGCCTTCAAAAGCCAGCATAAAGCCTATAAGGAGTAAAAAGGAAAGCGCCAGCATCTTCATGGTGGGATGCCCATTGATGAAGCGGCTGATAGCGCCTGCTGCCAGCAGCATGATAACCAGGGAGATCACCACTGCGATGATCATGATAATGACCATATCAGCACTGACAAGGCCTACAGCTGTCAGGATAGAATCGAAGGAAAAGACTATGTCCAGGACGATGATTTGTAAAATAACCATGGTGATGGCCTGTTTTGTATCCTTTTTCTTATTTACCTCTTCCTTGCTTCCTTCCAGTTTGGTGTGCATTTCAGACACGCTTTTGGTAAGCAAAAAAAGCCCGCCCACAAGCAGGATGAGGTCCCGCCAGCTGGGCGCGAAGTCCAGTTCTCCAAAGGGAAGCTCCAGGCTAAAAACCGGCTCTGTGAGCTGTACCAGCCATGTAATGCCCAATAGCAGCGCTATCCGGAAGCCCAGAGCCAGCATCAGCCCGATATTACGGGCTCGTTTTTCCTGATCTGCGGGCAGTTTGCCCGCGACGATAGAGATAAAGACGATGTTGTCAATCCCCAGGACAATTTCCATAAATGTCAGCGCAAGCAGGCTGACAAGTCCCTCTGTGCTAAGTAAGTGTTCCATTTATTCGCGATTTGCAGCAAAGTGTAATTCAGAATTTGTTAAATCGAAAGCGCAAAGATGCCCATATCCGGGCAAATGATCGAATACACAGCCCGCGTCTATACAAAAAAATTGTTCCGTACCGAGGGCCTCAAATTTTTCGATCACTTTTTCCTTTGCCCGGGGAGTATGGCCATAAATGATTTTTCTACTCCCCAGCCAGTCATAGCTGATGTCTTTTTCCCAATTGCGGGACCACAGCATCCCTTCACGATCGCTCAAAGGATCAGCCTGGGTGAAATCCAGTCCTGCATGCACAAACAGATAGTCGTCTGACTGCTGGTAAAGTTTCAACTGACGAAAAAAATCCAGGTATTTTTCGGGAATCTTATGAGCTGCTTTGACCCCAAAGCTGCGCTTGGTTGTCATTCCGCCATTGCGGTCCCATATTTCCCGCATGCCTGAGTCATGCATGGATTCCAGCAGCAACTCTTCATGATTTCCCATCAGACAGTGAAGTTGGAAGCCTTCTTCTTTCAGCTGAAGGATATAATCAATAACGCCTTTGGAGTCCGGTCCCCGGTCTATATAATCGCCGAGCAGGTAAAGCTGGTCTTCGGGCTGAAGTTTTACTTTTTCCTCAAGCAGGTAGCGAAATGTCTTTAGGCAAGCATGTATATCAGAGATGGCAATCTTACGCATATAGCAAAATACTTACATTGACTAATTTAGGAGCGATTTCAGGACAAATATACGTCTTGGCAAGAGATTAAGGGGTGGCTGAGATAAAAAAATCCGTAAAAATACGGGTATGGTAAAAACGGCCAGATTCGTCCGAAAAGTCGGATTTTGTGGCCTTGGGCCTTATTTGATATGGATATTTATGTTTGTGTAATATTAGATATTTTAAACTTGTCATTTCTTTTGGCACAGTAATTGAAAATGTGTGTATAGAGCGCAAAACAATTGGAAATCTAACATAGGGCGCGCTTTTTAATTTCCACCCTTGTACTACAGCCTGACTGTAGACTTTGTCAGAAACATGCGAAACAGCTTTAAGAAAGTCGCTTAAAAAGCGGCCTGGGACGTTCTTTTCGTATGATTTTGACTTCTGTTTGAGTAACCAAGAGAATAGAATAGTAAAGGAAGGTTAGGTAGTTCTTTTTATCGTCGACGAAAGAAAACTGAAGAACAGAAGCATTGAGTAAGGTGAAAAAATCACCTGGTAACAAACGAAAGCGTGCAAAGGCACGACACGAGAAATTAAGTGGTAATTTGTAGAATCCTCAAAAGTTATTAAACATGTACGACATTACAATTTGGCCCATGTAATCAAATCCCTTGCAGAATTCTTGTAGTGTTTATGTTGCCACCTTATTGATCTCACGGAGAAAAGCATTGTAGTAAGACATTTTGTTCAATTTGGCATCTAAGTAGATTTCATACATGATAATTTGATTATCAGCTACTTCAGACTTGGGATAGGTAGAGATAAAACTCTCATAAGTAGCACGTAATGAAACACTTTTTCCTTCTATTGCGGCAGTATTTATGCGCATAAGAATGGTGGCGAACTTGTACGCTTTTGCGTACTCACTGTCACTGAGAAGCTTTCTAAACTTCTTTCGCAGTGATTTGTAACGGTTGGAAGTATATGTAAATTTTTCAGCCTCATGCCCAACTACTAGTTCAAAAATAGACAAGTAAAACTTGGCTTCTTCGTCCAGGTCTTCAAATCGATTATGAGACATGATGTCTTTTATAGATTCGAGGGCCTGGACAAAATTTTCCTCATTAAAGTACTGATCAGCCTGGCTGATAAGCAGATAAAGATGATTCAGGTCATTCTGTACCACTGCTTTATTTGCCATCGCTTCTTTCAAAGCTGTATGGGCTTCCTTCAGGTTGCCGAGTAGTTTTTCGTTGTTGATTTTTGAGGTATAGTAATATATCGCGTACTCATTATAGTTTTGCTTGCCGTACATTTTGAGGTCTTTTAACAACAAAATGATTTGTTGTGACTCCTCAGATATCCGCAATAATTTACGCAAAGCATTGATCCACCAGATCCGCATCAACAGGCGAAAACTGTGGGTATTTCTGTCAAATAATTTCGCCTCTTCAAACTCATGGAAGGTTTTGGCGATATAGGTTTCCAATTCTTCATAGACGCCTCGTCTAAGTAAAATCGCGCAGACCGTGCGCGCCACAGCGATCCGCCCTGTGGGCGAATGATAGATCCCTTTATAAGCTTCCAGCTTATCTTTGATTTGCTCAAGCATCTCAATGAGCGAGTCGCTCTTTTTGCCACGCGTCACATTGAGGCGATTTGCCTTTTGGGCTACCATGCCCAGGATCTCCTGGGTTGATCGCTGAATCTCCATCTTTTCGAGATTCTCTTTCCGCTTCAGGATGATATCATCTATATCTATATTGATATCACGGGCAGCGAGCTGGACCATCTCGTCGTAGACGACTTCCACTACACTAAATTGGTCGTGCTTTTGCGCGACTTTCTCAGCTTTTTTCAGGTAATGAAAAGCTTCCTTATACAAGCCTCGCTCCTTCAACAGGATCGCCAACTGAATATGGCTGTGGGATTCGAGGGTGTTTTTGTAGTTAAAATGGTAGAAAAGCAGGCTCTTTTCCAGGTTACTGAGCAGTTTGTTGCGCAGTCGGTAGTAGCTGTTTTTGGTCTTGGGAGTATTCTTCCCATACATTTGGGTGACTACCTCATCTTCGATGTCCTTAAAGCCTCCATTTCGAATCGCATCGAACAGAATAATAAGCTTCTTCTCCTCATCCGCTTTAAAACGGTTGGAAAGGATTTTGAAGCGCCGGACTTCGTCACTGCTAAGGTTCTCAATAATTCTTTCGAGAATATCCACCTGTTAGGAATTGATGTCGCTGTTATAATGTAAAAGTAAAGAAAAATCGCAGAGTCGAAAGCGCTATGCATTGGAAATTACGTATTTCCCCTATAAAACCCCCAACTCTTTGCCCACTTCCGTGAATGCCTTGACAGCAAACTCCAGATTTTCACGTGAATGTGCAGCTGATATTTGAACCCGGATACGTGCCTGTCCACGGGGAACTACCGGAAAAAAGAAGCCAATCACATAAACTCCTTTCTCTAACAAGCGACTTGCGAACTTCTGAGCCAGCACCGCATCATAGAGCATAATGGGTACAATGGCATGTATGCCAGGCTTCAGGTCAAATCCTGCCTCCGTCATTTTTTGGCGGAAGAAGGTGGTATTTTGTTCTAATTTATCCCTGAGCTCTGTGGTCTGGCTCAGCAGGTCAAAGACAGCAATACTCGCCCCTACAATGGCAGGTGCCACCGTATTGGAAAATAGATATGGACGAGAGCGCTGGCGCAGCATTTCGATGATTTCTTTGCGGCCGGAAGTAAAACCGCCGGAGGCACCGCCCAGGGCTTTGCCCAAGGTACCTGTGATAATATCCACCCTGCCGAGTACATTGCAATGCTCGATGGTGCCCCGCCCCGTTTTTCCTACAAAACCGGTGGCATGGCACTCGTCCACCATCACGATGGCATCATACTTATCGGCCAAATCGCAAATTTTGTCCAATTGAGCTACAGTACCGTCCATGGAAAATACACCGTCTGTAACAATTATGCGAAACCGCTGCTCCTGTGCCTCTTGCAGGCAGCGCTCAAGATCAGCCATGTCATTGTTGTTATATCTGTACCGAGCGGCTTTGCAAAGTCGCACCCCATCAATGATGCTGGCATGGTTAAGTGAGTCAGAAATAATGGCATCCTCATGGGAGAACAATGGCTCAAATACGCCACCATTGGCGTCAAAGGCTGCTGCATAGAGAATCGTATCCTCGGTATGTAAAAACTCCGAAATTTTGGATTCCAATTCCTTATGAATATCTTGCGTGCCGCAAATAAAGCGAACGGAAGAGAGGCCGTAGCCCCGGCTGTCAATGACTTGTTTGGATGCTTCGATGACTTTAGGATGAGACGACAAACCGAGGTAATTGTTGGCACAAAAATTGAGAACTCTAGCTGAAGACGCTACCTCAATTTCTGCCCCTTGAGGACTTGTAATGATGCGTTCTTCCTTATAAAGTCCTGCCCCTTTGATCTCTTTGAGTTCACTTTGTAAGTAATCTTGAAATTTTTGATGCATTGCGTTAATTT
This sequence comes from Bacteroidia bacterium, assembly GCA_030430205.1. Lineage (GTDB taxonomy): Bacteria > Bacteroidota > Bacteroidia > J057 > J057 > JAUIGE01. The sequence goes on from JAUIGE010000020.1 coordinate 12,913, forward strand.
TTTAACTATTTTTAGTAAAATTTACGACCATTTGAATCGCAATATACACACCTAAAGGGAGATGAGAAACTACCTCAACATACTATTCCTGACTTGCTTCTGTGTGAGTGGCTTTTTCACCCAGGGGGTGGCTCAGCAGGCGATGATTAGGACCGCCAGTGTGAACTTTAATGGCGGGACAAACATCGTTTATGCCAACACTACTGTCCCTATTACTACGAACAATGTGAACATGGGAACCATTGATATTCCAGTCGGAGACGACATGGGTATCATGATTTCTGTCGATGGAGATGCACCTACCCTGGTAGCAAATGAAATTTTATCCAAAGCGATTATTCCTTATGGTACTTTTCCTACCAACCTAAATACACAGGACGTTTCTGTTGTAATTGAGAATGCCAATTATGTTTTCAATCCTGCGCGCTTCAGCGGCGGAGGGGGCTTGGTTCATGATATTATTATATGGCCTACAAAACTGGGAGGAAGCAATCTGCCTGTGGGTACCTATGATACTGCAAGATTTCAGGTGCTTTATATTGATGCCGCTGCTTTCAGAGTGACCAACTCTTCTGTATTGGGATTGAATGGGGTCCTGAATCTGGAAACGATTTATCCACAGATCAATGCCATCGCTGAAAATGTAGGTTTATCTGCCAATACCAATGACCTGGAGTTTTTTATTCAGCTGGATGATTTTTCTCCACGTCTCTTAGGGGCAACCTCTAATTCTGTAAGCCCGGGTAACCAGTATGGAATGGTCGTTCCCAACTTTAGAATTCGTGATTTTTATCCTGTACTGCCTATCGGTCAGGCTTTCAGGGCCTCTACTCATTTGTTGAAGGTATATGCGCAGGAACAAAACCAGGTAAACCGGGTAGGCATTGCTGAATTCATGGTGGACGCCAGTAATTCTTTCCCTGTGGAACTTTTGGGTTTTGATGGATATATGAATAACCACAAAATCCACCTCAACTGGGCAAGCAGCAATGAGCGCAACAACAGCCACTTCATTGTGCAGAAGTATTTGCACGATCAGGAGGTTTATACCAACATTGGAAGAGTAGAAGGTGTCGGTTTTGCAGATACCATCAATTACTATAACCTAACGGATCCTGAGCCTGGCGTTGGAATCAATACTTATCGCCTGATTCAGGTGGATATGGATGGACTGGCTGTCGTTACAGGTGAAACATTGGAGATTTTCTATCAGTTGGAAAATAAAGAACTGGAGATGGTTCAGGCTTATCCTAACCCATTCAAGAACGCAACAAATCTGAAGCTTCGTGTACCGGAAGCGGGTAATCTTCGCATAGAAATCTATGATGTAATGGGTAAGCGTGTATGGCTTGATAGTAAAGCCGTTCATGCGGGCATGAATGAGGTAAACCTTAACCTCGCCAGCCATCGCTCCGGTACCTACCTGTATCGGATGAACCTCAATGGAGAGGTTATCAGTGGTAAGCTGATCAAGCAATAAGCACACATTTGTGAGAAGATATTTTGACAGGCGTTACGAAAGTGACGCCTGTTTTCGTTTGATGACAGTTGTCATTTTCTACTTAGGTTCTAAGGGGAGAGTTTACTTGCCTGCCTTTTCGACTTCCTCGCGGAATGCCTGGAAGTAGGTCTTCTCTTCTACCTTCGAGCGAAGGTATACTTCATACATGATGGCGGTAGTATCGCCAATCTCAGATTCGGGGAATTCTTTGATGAAGTTTTTGTAAGCGGACTTGAGGTTGACGCGCTTCTGCTCTATAGCAGCAGTATTGAGGCGCATCAGGAGTTCTACGAATTTTGCTGCATTGGCATAGTACTCGTCTTTTAACTCCTTCTTGAACTTCTTCTTGAAGTTCTGGTATCGGTCTTCGGTATAGCCAAAGTTTTTGGCCTCATAGCTATTGACCAACTCAAAAATATGCAGATAAAACTGCACGCCTTCATCCAGGGTGGAGAATTTTTTGTGCTCCAGGATCTGGCGTAAGGCATCAAAAGCCTGAGCGTACAGTTCCTGGTTAAAATAAAGATCAGCCTGGCTGATCAGCAAATATAGCTGATTGATAGGGTTGTGAGCGATAGCTTTGCATTGTGCGGCTTCATCAACAGCTTCAGATGCTTTATCCAATTTTCCCAGAAAGGTCTCATTGAGAATTTTACTTCGATAGTAGTACACAACGTACTCATTGAAGTTTTGCTTGCTGAACATCTTCAGCTCTTTCCAAAGCAGATCCAACTCCTGGCTTACCTTTTTCAACTCCAGCAGTTTAGCCAGGGAGTTAATACGCCAAATACGCATCAGGATGCGTGTGGTATGGTTATTTCGGTCGAAGAGTTTACCCTCTTCAAACTCTTTATAAGTCTTGGAGATATAGACCTCCAGGTCGCGGTATGCACCCTGCTTGAGCAGGATGGTACTGACTGCTTTGTATATCGACTCTTTTCCTGAGGCCGAGTTGAAGATGTCCTGATGCTCCTCAAGCTGAGCTTTGGTCTGCTCCAGCATCTCGATCACCGAGTCACTTTGCTTGCCTCGGGTGAAGTTGAGTTTGCGGATTTGTTGAAGAATGACGCCCAGGACTTCGCTGCTGCTCCGCTGGATTTCCAGTTTGCGCAGGTTTTCCTTGCGGGAAGTCAAAACGATTTGTATGTCGACATCCACATCGCGTGATGCGAGTTGGACCATCTCGTCATAAATGACTTCCAGGATATTAAATTGGTCGTAGGCCGTAGCTACTTTTTCTGCCTTTTTCAGGTAATGATATGCCTCCCGGTAGATACCACGCTCTTTAAACAGGGTGGCAAGCTGCAGGTAGCTATAGGACTCTATCGTATTCTTGTAGTTAAAATGATAAAAGAGCAAACTCTTTTCAAGATTGCTCATCAGTTTATTTCGAAGACGATAGTAATTGTTTTTGGCACGGGCGTTGGTGCTGCCGTAAAGTTGATGGATAACCTCTTCTTCTACCTCCTTAAAATTTCCGGCGCGTACGGCATCGAAGAGAATAAGGACCTTCTTCTCCTCATCCGCTTTAAAGCGGTTAGAGAGGATTTTGAAGCGCCTTACTTCATCACTCGTCAGATTCTCTATGATTCTCTCGAGAATGTCCACCGTTTTTCCAATATAAGGTAGTTATCAATTCGCTTAACGTGTATAAGCCAATGTTTATTTTAACTCATTTTTGCTTCCTAACAAAGGTTAGAAGTGAGCAAAAGCCTTTGCCCTTGAAAGTTAAGAAAAAACCATTTGCACTCCTATAATCAGAGCCACAATCTTTTACTTAAGACAGATAGCTATGTAATTTTTTTATTCTATTCTGATAATCACACAAAAATGATTCCAGAAAAGGACAATAAAAAGGGAAAAAGGGGAAAAGAAAAAGGGTAAGACTACAAATTGTCGGCTAGCTTTGTTGGGCTGCATCCTGCATCAATTTCTGAGCTCTTTCTACTCCCAAAAATCTGTCAATAAGGCCATGTACAAGATATAAGGCAGGAGTCAGGACTACGGCTACAATGAATTTGTACAAATACCCTACTGTAGCTACAGCAAAGACCTGAGGAAGACTCCATCGGGATTCAGGGCTGGCCAGGACATAAAAAGCGACAAAGGCAACGATAAAGCTGTCAATGATTTGAGAGACCAATGTAGAGCCTGTGGCCCGCAGCCACAGCTTTTTTTCACCTGTAATGCGCCTTAAATAGTGAAAAACATACACATCCAGTAACTGACCCACAAGAAAAGCGATCAGTGAACCGATAATAATATTCAGCCCCATTCCAAAAACGGTCCCGAAGGCGGTATTGATATCGGGTTGGATATGGGGAAAAAGGGCGATCCAAAAATCGGCGGGGGGGGCGCCGATCCCCAGGTATACCATGAGGTAGGCATAGCTGATAAGCCCTACGGTGAGGTAAGAAAGTATGCGGACGCCTTTTTTGCCATAGTACTCATTGATGATGTCTGTCATAATGAATACCATCGGCCAAAGCAGGTTGCCGACTGTGAGATTGAAAGCAAGGCCTGACTCCCCAAAAAGGGTCAGATTTGCAGGATCCATCCCAAATACTTTTTCCAGGGAAAAAAGCTTGGCAGCGATGAACTCCGCTACCAGCGCATTGGTGATAAAAAAACCTCCTAAAATGATGAAAAGGAGATTTTCTTTTTTATCCATAATCCTTCATTTTAAAAATCCTGCCTTCGTTGGCTAACTCTGTATCGGGAAAAATTTCCCGGGCTTCCATCAGCATGGGTTCGAGGCTCTTGTAACGAGCAGAGAAATGGCCCAAAATCAGCTGCTTGACAGCAGCCAGCCTGGCTATCTCTGCCGCTTCGCGGCTGGTGCTGTGAGCAGTTTCGGCTGCTCTCAGTTTCATATCATCCAGGAAAGTAGATTCATGATAAAGCACTGTTGAGTCCTTGATATGATCTACCAAAGGTTCAGAGTATTTTGTATCCGAGCAGTAAGAGTAAGAAAGAATCGGATCAGGGGGGGAAAGAACCCGCTCGGGTTCAATCACCTGGCCATCGGCCAGGGTAATGGGATTGCCTTGCTTGAGCAGGGCAAAATATTCATTGGGAATTTCGAGGGCTTTAGCCTCGTAAAAATTGAATCTGGGTCGTTTGTTGAATTCTTCAAAACGGAAACCGCGGCAAAAAATGCGATGTTCCAAAGGGAGGCTGAATACCTTCATGCGCTCGGTCTCGAAGACCACAGAGCCCGGAGCAAAATCCTCCATAGGAATAAATTCCAGATCATACATCAGGTAACTCTCCGTTTGCTTGAAGGTATCATCAAGCACTTTTTTGAGCGCCGCTGGCGCGAAGAGTTTCAATGGGAAATTACGCCCATAAAGGCTCATCGAGGTAAGCAGACCTGGCAAACCAAAAACATGATCTCCATGGAGATGAGAGATAAAAATCGCGTCTAAACGGGCCAATTTTACCCGATACCGTAGCAACTGCATTTGAGTCCCTTCCCCGCAATCTACCAGATAGTGGCGATCATGGTAGGAGACGACTTGGGCAGAAGGTCGATGAAATTTTGTTGGAATGGCAGCGCTGGTACCAAGAATTTGGACCTGAAACATAATGGGTAAAAGACGGATTAAATTTCTTGTTAATTATCGGAAGCAGGAACTTCTTCATCTGCTGTCTGGGCAGATTCTTCCTCCTCCTCTTCAATCTGGTTTTCAAGCACATGCATGAAGACAGCTTCTCGGGCTTCATCTTCTGTTGGCAAAATGCTCAAAACAGAATCCAGCTGCGAAATCTTAATCAACTTCTCCACAAAAGGAGTGAGGCAGCATAACACCAGGAGCCCACCGTCTCTTTTGCACAAACGATTGCCTACCAAAATAGAACTTAGACCGGTGCTATCTACATAAGATACCTCCGACATATTAAGAATCAGGTAACGACTGCCTTCGGTATTGAGTACGACAAACTCGCCTTTTAAATCAGACGCGTTTCTGGTATCGAGCTTGCTATCCAGCAACTTGATCGTCGTATAATTATCTGATGTACTTTTTTCGAATCTCATAAGATTGTAAAAATGTCCGCTTAAATTAGAATTCAAATTAACTAAACTTGTGGTTCTGCTACAAGTAAACACAAATAGTTCCCGTTTTTCAGTTGGCAGCCGAAACTCAAAACCCAAAACTCAAAACCCAAAACCCGAAACCCGAAACCCGAAACCCAAAACCCGAAACCCGAAACCCAAAACCACCAAACGATTACACTATGTCTTTACTTCTAAGTCAAAAAAACGAACTTTACGAGATGATTGAGGCCGAAGACCTGAGTCCTGCCCAGTTTACCTTTCAGCAGGTAGCCAGCCGCTTCGATCAATTTGCGCAGGTAGCAGAGCTGAGGTACGCAGACTCAGCATACTTTTTTTTGTTTGATAGAAAAGGCCGGCGAAACTTTCACTCGGTCTTATATTCACCGGGTCTGCATGATTTTGAGACAGAAGCCAATCCTGGGACAGACTGGTACCTGGTAAAAGCCTATTTTAAGGAATGGCTGCAAAACCTCAAGCGGGAATTGGGATTGGCAGACAAATGGGAAACGCTCGCCATGGTGCTTTCAAACAACCGGGCAAACTTTGCCGACGCTCCCACCGGAAAATTTTCCGTTCAGGAGTATGAATTGCTCGTGTCCCGACTCGATGAGGTCGCCCAAAGGCTACCGGAGGCGGAGCTCGGAGAAGAGGAGATAGAAGTTATCCGCCTGAAGCTGGAGCGAATGAAAGAAATGGGCAAAAACTTAGACAAATCTGACTGGCAGGCCCTTTTTATTGGAACCATCGTAAGTACCCTCAGTCAACTGGGGCTCTCCTCGGAGGCGGCTCAGGAAGTCTGGGAACTTCTGAAGCAAATATTTAATAATTTACTACTGGGATAAACCAACCCTCGAACAAATTTTCCCCACTTTGAGCAAGCTAGAAGATACCCCCAAATACAAATTCAAAGACCTCAAGGTCTTTATCTCCACCGAATGGCTGGCAGATAGCAAGAAGAAATACCGACAGGTTTTTTCCCTGCACGAAATCTCCATCGTGTACGCAGAGTTGTCGTTTTACAACAAATTATTTGATGAGGAAGACTGGACGATTCTGGTAGAATTAAAAGCCTTCAAAATAGACGATTCTGGCTCAGAATCGGAGATCTGCCACATTGAGGTGAACCGGCAGGTAAACAAAACCCAAAACATCATCTACATCCGGGAAGGATGCGGAGATGAAAACGTCGGAGCTTTTTGGGAAGAAGGAAATTATGTTTGGCGGGCATATATGGGCGGGGAAGAAATAGGGGCACAAAAATTTTACATTTATAGCACCCTACCCCTGGGACAGGACCAAAATCCTTATTTTGACATAAATTCTATCAAACTTTTTGAATCAGATATATTAGGTCGGGCTGCAAAAGAGCGAACCTATTATACCGAGTTTAGTGCAAAGGATACCCGCTACATTTTCATCGAATTTACCGCAAAAAGCAAATTGCCAAAAGATTGGATGTGTGAATTGGTATTCAAAATCTACAACGACGCCCGACAGTTGAAAGGGCGCACTACGGAACTTGAACTTATCCAAAAAGACGCTTCCAGCTTTACGATAGATACAGGCTGGGGATCTGATTTCAAAGGAACATGGTTTGAGGATAATTATACCGTAGAGATTGTCTTCATGGATACCTTGATCGGCCTTTTACCTTTTCGGGTCACAGACTATTTTACCGAGGGGGTGCCTCAACCCCTCTCTCCCAGCCTTGGCAATTATATCGGCTTGACCCATTCAGAGCAAAGCCATGCATCCAGGGAGAAAAACCTGGAAGAATTGCTGTCCGAGCTCGATCAATTGATCGGTTTGGAAAGCATCAAGCTTCGTGTCCGTGAGTACGCCCAGTACCTGAAATTTCTTCAGCTTAGGCAGGAAAAAGGCTTTGAAGATGCCACTCAAATCAAACTGCACGCAGTTTTTGCAGGTAATCCCGGCACGGGAAAGACCACCGTCGCCCACATGCTGGGTAAAATTTACCTGGAGTTAGGCTTGCTCAGCAAGGGCCATGTGCACGAGGTAGACCGCGCCGATATCATCGGCGAGTACATCGGGCAGACTGCCCCCAAAGTCAAAGAAGCCATCAAGAAAGCGCGGGGCGGCATTCTGTTTCTGGATGAAGCATACGCCCTGGCCCGATCAGGAGAAGATAACAAAGACTATGGCAGGGAAGTCATCGAAATATTGGTGAAGGAAATGTCGGATGGAGAGGGAGATCTGGCCGTGATAGCCGCAGGCTATCCCAAAGAAATGGAAACATTTCTCAACGCCAATCCAGGCCTGAAATCTCGCTTCGCGATCTCCTTTGAGTTTCCGGATTACCTTCCGGAGGAGTTGGAGCAGATTGCCCTTTTTGCTGCCCAAAAGCGCAGCGTGCATTTTCATCCGGCAGCATTGAGCTACCTCAAGCAAAAGCTGATGGAAGCCTATCGCTCCCGCGATCGCAGCTTTGGCAATGCCCGCTTTGTCTATTCATTGATAGACGAGGCTAAAATGAATTTGGGCCTGCGCGTTATGCGCAAGGACGACCTCAGCAGCATTACTGATAAAGAACTTTCACGTATCCTCAAAGCAGATGTTGAAGAAATATTTGAAAAAGAAGCCCGCAAAAAAGCGCGCATTCCGATTGATGAAGAACTCCTCCATACCTGCCTCGAAGAGCTAAATGCCCTGATAGGCTTGCACAGTGTGAAAAACGAAGTGCATGAATTGGTGAAACTGGTGCGTTTCTACCGCGAGACAGGGCGGGATGTGCTGAACCGCTTTTCTTTGCATACGGTCTTTACGGGAAATCCAGGCACCGGAAAAACGACCATTGCGCGCCTCCTGGCCCGTATTTATCGGGCACTGGGCATATTGGAAAGGGGTGAAATGGTCGAATGTGATCGCCACAGCCTGGTGGCTGGTTTTGTAGGCCAGACGGCCATCAAGACAGCCGAAGTGATCGAACATGCCCGTGGCAGCGTACTTTTTATTGACGAAGCTTACGCCCTCAACCAGGGCGGTCCTGCGGACTATGGGCGGGAAGCCATAGATACCCTGCTCAAACGCATGGAAGATATGCGCGGCGAGCTCATCGTGATAGTCGCAGGCTATCCCAAACCGATGGAACACTTCCTGGAAGCCAATCCCGGCCTGAAATCGCGTTTCGACCGCAAGCTCAGCTTCCCGGATTATGAACCAGAGGAGTTGATGGAAATTGCCAAAATGATGTTTGGAAATGAAGGCCTTCGCCTGGATAAAAAAGCAGAGGCCCATTTGGAGGTGTACCTTCACTTCCTGTATACCAACCGGAATCAGTTTTTCGGGAACGCCCGGGCAGTGCGCAAGGTGATCGAAAAGGCCATCAAAAATCAGCACCTGAGGCTGGCTGCTCTCCCAGCTGATAAGCGAACGGCTCACGCCCTCAAAACCGTCAAAATTGACGATGTGCAGGAGTTTGACCGCGGCAACGACAATTTGCTGGAAGGCGGAAAGCAGGGGCGCGTGGGATTTTGATGGGCTTTCTTTTGTTTAAAAAGCAGCTGCGAGGATCATTTCCTCATTGGTATACTGCCTTTCTCCCTCAAATTCGCTGGCAATGGTGTCTATCACAGCTTTGTCCCAAAGCATGCGGTAGTGGCCTACTTTTTCCAGGCTGTGCAGTTTTGCATGATCGAGCTTTTCTGCAAAATCCACTGAGTTTTTATAAGGAATGGCTTTGTCTTGCTTGTCGTGGATAAGCAAAAGAGATTGATAGGGGATTTTTGCTGTAAAATCCTGGATGACGAAGTCATTCCACGGCCTTGCCGCCAATTCAAAAAAGAGCGCCTGCATGTAGCCAAAAGCCCTGGCTGACAGACCTATTTGGGTAGCATAGCCCTCAAATACCCGCGCCAATTTGTTGGGGGTGGTGAGGAAAATGAGGTTTTTGACCTCTATGTCCATTTGTGAAAGGGTAAAACTGCTGACAGCAGAGCCAAAGGAATGAGCGATCACAGAGATCGGTTCCTGCGGATTGAGATGCTCAATTAGAGCTTTTAGGGCACTAGACATGACAAAGAGGTTGGTGTGAGTCAGGCTGGAGTGTCCATGACCTGGCAGGTCGATTCCTATCACGCGATAGCCTTTTTTCATCAGGCGAAAACCAATGGCAGCCATGCTGCCCGCACGAGAATTCCAACCATGGACAAGCAGGACAACAGGCCCGTCTTTAGGGCCCATCTCGAAGCAGTTTACTGCTTCGGATTCAGTCTGCACCTGGAAGGGGCGGGAGTATTGGTAAAAGCCTAGCTCTCTGGGCTTTATCTTGTTTTTTTGAGTCTTTTGAAATAGACGAAAAGCTTGTTTTGCTGCAACTTTGGGGGACAGCAGAGAAAGACTTTGAAAATAGAGGCGGAGGAGGTTTTGGATAGTTTTCATCGTATGAAAGGTTGTTGATATACTGATCTGTATATACCGATAGGTATTATTTTGTGTAAAAAAATGAAATTATTTTTTGATTTCGTTTTCAATAATTTGATCCAAACTATTCATCATATCTATCAGATAAGAAGGATCACTCAAAGTATTCGTCAGGAAAATACTGCCCTGTATCGTCGCATACATCCTTCCCGCATAGACATCAGGATTGAGGTCGGCTTTAAATTCACCCGAATCCACCCCTTCCCGGATTACGCGGGAAAGATTGTTTTTAAGTTTTTCTACAACTTCTTTCACCCGATGAAAAAGTGCCTCATTGAGATGCTGCGTGTCTATCCCTACCCTCATCAAAGGGCATCCGCCCATTTTTTTCATGTGCTGGGGGTATTTATCGCGGTAAAAAGCCGTCATGGCTTTCAGCTTCAGCTCAGCCGTAGGCTGGGCATTCATCAGGTCTGCGACAGGCCACAAGGCCTTCCTCACGATATAGTTGAAAGTCTGGACCGCCAGGTCATTTTTGTCTTTAAAATTACCATAAATAGCTCCTTTGGACATACCCGTTGCCTCATTTAGCTTGTCGAAGCTCGTTCCTATAAAGCCATTCCTGATAAAAACAGGTGCTACTTTCTCCAGGATAAACTGCGTGGTTTGTTCTTTTTTGCTACTCATCGGGACAAAGCTAGCAAAAATATACCGAATAGTATATACCGCTTGGTATATTTTTTTAAATCTATTGAATATCCCTACCTTTGCGGGCAATGAAAAGACAAGTAAATCTGCATATAGAAGGGGTGCCTAACCCCAATGCCATGAAGTTTGTACTCGAAAACGGCTTGCTCACAGACGAGCCTTATGAGTTTAAAACATATAGCGAAGCGAGTGTTTCTCCTTTGGCACAAAAGATCATGATGCTGCGCTATGTAGAGCGGGTAATGTTGAATAAAAACTACGTTACGGTGCTGAAAAGCGTGAAAAATAGTCCGGAATGGAATAGCATTTTATTTGAAATCCGTGCGATTATCTCGCAGCACCTTGAAAGCAATGAGCCCATCCTCTATGTCGGCAGCAAAACGATAGACCATGTCTCTTCGGATGATATTGCGGTTAAAATGGCGGTAGATTTGATGAATAAAATTATCCGTCCGGCGGCGCAGGAAGATGGGGGAGATATCGTATTTGAAAAATATGAAAAAGGCATACTTACCGTCTCTATGCATGGTGCCTGCCATCAATGTCCACACATCATGACGACGATCAAGCAGGGGCTTGAACCTGCTTTACAGGGGATGATCCCAGAGATCAAGGAGGTAAGGCCGATATTGATTTAAGAGTATCCTTGTTCGGGATTCAAATCAGCCCTTCCTGAATCGCATTCAGGATCAATCCCGCCTTATGCGGCCCGAGGGCCGCAATCAACTCTTCTTCCGAAGCAGCTTTTAGCTTCTTGACTGATTTAAAGATCCGCAAAATATCTTTTGCGCCGGCCTCTCCTATGCCTTTGATGGCCGTCAGGCCAGTGCGCTGGTTGGCCGCTTTGGAGCGGCGGTTGCGGTGGTGTGTGATGGCGAAGCGGTGCGCTTCGTCGCGCATCTGTTGGATCAGGCGAAGAGCGGAGCTCTTTTTGTCGAGATACAAGGGGATGCTATCCCCCGGGACGTAGATCTCCTCCAATCGCTTGGCGATTCCGATCACGGGCACCTGCCCGTATATCTCCAGGTCTTTCATCGCTCTGACAGCGCTGCTGAGCTGGCCCTTGCCCCCATCTACGATGAGCAGTTTCGGAAAAACCTCTTTTTCCTCGATCAGCCGCGTGAAGCGGCGCGTCACTACTTCATACATAGAAGCAAAATCATCCGGCCCTTCTACCGTTTTGATATTGAAATGCCGGTAGTCGCGCTTGGAGGCTTTACCATTTTTAAAAACCACCAAAGAGGCCACCGGCGATGTGCCATGGAAATTGGAGTTATCGATACACTCGATGTGATCCGGCGCAGCCTTGAGGTGCAGGACTTCCTGCAATTCTTCCACCATGTGCTCACCGGGCGTTTTTCGCTTTTTGAAGTTTTGATTGTAGAGTTTTTCGGTAAGCAGGAGCTTACAGTTTTTGAGCGATAGGTCAACCAGGTGCTTTTTATCCCCTATTTGTGGAACGACAAATTTGAAGCCCTCCCATTCTTCTATATCAGAAATGGCAACATTGGTGACGATTTCAGTGAAAAATTCATCGTCCTCACTCATGACTTGGGTCAGAGCTGCCTGCAGGATTTCGCTTTCTTCTTCCTGATGGCTTCTCTTATGCTCAAAAGCATGGGTACGGATAATCGCGCCATTCTTCACTTTGAAGTGATTGACAAGGGCCAGTGGGCCTTCAGCCATGATGGTGAGTACCTCCAAATCGCCTGCTGTGGGCGATACAACTGTGCTTTTGCGTCTGTATTCTTTTACTTTTTCTATTTTCCTTTTGTAATAATCTGCCTGCTCAAATTTGAAATGGGCAGCGGCATCTTCCATCATTTGCCTGAGCAAATCTGTAACGGGCTTGAAATTTCCCTTTAAGATATGCTTGATCTGCTCAATGCCTTCATTGTAGTCCGCTTCCGCCTGATAACCTACACAGGGACCTGCGCAGGTGCCGATCTGATATTCCATGCAAATTTTGAATTTGCCAGCTGCTATATTCTCATCTGTCAGCAGGAAATTACAATTGCGGAGTTTGATAAAGCCCCGGATGATATCCAGGATGGCATTCATGGTGCTTACACTGGTATAAGGACCAAAGTAAAGTGAACCATCAGCCGAGCGATATCGGGTAGTAAAAACGCGGGGAAAACGCTCGTTTTTGATACAGATATAAGGATAGGTTTTGCCATCCTTCAGGAGGATATTGTATTTGGGTTGGTGGTTTTTGATGAGGTTGTTTTCGAGTAAAAGGGCCTCAATTTCGCTGTTGGTGATGGTAAAAGCGATGTCATGGATACGCTCGACCATGTGGTGAATGCGGTAGCTGTGTTTACGCGAAGAGGTAAAATAGCTGCTCACCCGCTTCTTCAGGTTTTTGGCTTTGCCGATATAGATTATTTTTCCTTTCTGGTTGAGAAAGCGATATACGCCGGGATCGTCCGGCAGATTTTTGATCGTAGAGGATAGGTCTTTTTTTTCCATAGCAAAAAAAACCGCAGAACCCTCTAGGGACGCTGCGGTTGTATGTTGTGGCTAAGTTACACTTAGCTGTCGTATTTGTCAAAATCGCTAACGGGATCTTTTTGTTCGGGTCTTAATTCTTCCTCTCCTCTTGAACCGGGTCCACAATTGAAGTTTATGTCAACGCCTTCAGGCTTGGTAAAGCGATCTTTTGGCAAACCAATGGCTTTATCTTCATAAACATCCTGCATATACAATCCCCATATAGGCAAGGCCATATTCGCTCCCTGACCGAGGCTCAGCGAACGAAAGCGCATTTGACGCTCGGCACATCCTACCCACACACCTGTCACCAGGTTGGGTGTCATGCCCATAAACCAGCCATCAGACTGGTTCTGTGTCGTTCCTGTTTTTCCTCCAATTTCATTGTCAAATTTATAGCGGTAACGAAGACGGCCCGCCGTACCTCCCGGCTCATCTACTACACCTCTGAGCAGCTCTACCATGGTATAGGCTGTCTTTTCATCCAGGGCGCGATGCGTATTCGGTACAAACTGCTCGATGACATTGCCATTTCGGTCTTCGATACGCGTAATCAAAATGGGCTCTATCCAGTTGCCTCTATTCGCAAAGGTCGCATAAGCATTGGTCAGCTCAATGAGCTTGATTTCTGCTGTACCCAATATAAGAGAGGGGACCGGGTCAATGTAACTTTTGATTCCCATTTCTTTGGCCAATTCAACTACATTCTCTACCCCAAATCCATCCTCATTGAGGGATTTGAGAAGCTGAGCTGTTACAAGGTTGGCTGAGGTTGCAAGGCCTCTTCTGAGGGAAATCCGCCCACCGACAGATCCATCTGAGTTCTTGGGTTGCCATTTGCTTCCATCCGGCAAGTCAAAGGTGACGCGGTTTTCCAAGACAATATCGCAAGGTTTCTTCAGGTCATTTTTGAAAACAGTAGCATAGAAGAAAGGCTTAAATGTAGAACCTACCTGCCGGGCGCCTGTCGTAACATGGTCGTATTTGAAATACTTATAGTTAGGGCCACCGACCCAGGCTTTGACATAGCCTGTCTGAGGATCTATAGATAGGACCCCCGCCTCCAGAAATTTGGAGTAGTAGGCTATGCTATCCATGGGTGACATAACGGTATCGATATCTCCAGACCAGTGAAAGACACGCATTTCCCGCTTGGTCTCAAATAATTTTTTGATCTCAGCCTCAGTTTTTCCGGCACGTTTAGCTGCAAGGTATCGGTAAGACTGACTTTGAAGACGCGTAAGAATGCTGGGGTCCTTTTTGTAAGGCTCCCGCCCTTTGATATGTTTGTCAAAGTCTTTCTGTAGCTCTGTAAGATGCTCTCTTACGGCGATTTCTGCATGCTGCTGCATGCGTGAGTCGAGGGTGGTATAGACGCGCAAACCATCTGTATAGAGGTCATAGCCATTTTTTTCGCACCACACCTGCATTTGCTGGCGGACACTTTCCCGGAAGTAGGGCCCCAGGCCTTTGATATGGTCCTGCTCCTGGTTGGCAGAAAGGGATTTGCTCAGCGGAATTTGTTTCACGCTGTCCAAATCCAGGCTATCTGGATCCAGAAAACCATGCTCAGCCATCAGGTTGATGACCGTATTTCGCCTTTTGGTAGAGACTTCTTCCTTGCGGTAAGGGTTGTAAACGCCCTGCCCTTTGAGCATGCCCACCATAAGGGCTGCCTCTTCCAGGCTGAGGTTTTTGGCGCTTTTGTCAAAAAGGCGGTTGGAGGCGACTTCAATGCCGTAGGCATTGCCATAGATATTGACTGTGTTGAGGTAGGCTTGCAGGATTTCCTGCTTGGTGAATTTGCGCTCCAATATCCAGGAAACGATCATTTCCTTCAGCTTTCTTGTCGCAGAGCGATCTTTCCCTACTTTTTTGTCATATAAGTTTCTGGCAAGCTGCTGGGTGACAGTACTGCCTCCCCTGACAAAGCCTCGAAAGACGATGTCTTTGATAATAGAAAATGGCGCGATAGGGTCCACACCACTGTGCCCGTAAAAACGGCTGTCTTCAGTAGCGATCAATGCATTGATCAGGTGGGGAGAAACCTGGTTTAGCCCGATGCTGATCCGGTTTTGATCTGTATAAAAATTTTGCAAAACATAGCCATCCGCAGAGATGAGCTGCGTGGAAAGATTGGCTCGTGGATTTTCGATTTCAGAAAGCGAAGGAAGATTACTCGCCGCTGAGATCACAAAAATCAGGATAAACAAGGCCACAACTCCAACCAGACCGAGGAAAATCCGTCGGGGGGTTTTGAAATTTTGCTTTTTCATTTCTGGAGAGGGAGAAGTTGGGGGCTTTTGTTCCTTCTTTTGGTTTGTCTGTTCCTGCAATGGAGATTCATTCATAACTCAGGGATTTAAAAGCATAATGGCCGCTGCTTACGGTAGCAACGGCCCAAAGTTACCATATTATTAGCATTCAAGCTTATGCAGAAAGGATTTGTTAGTAATGGTTGAGTATGCGCAGAAAGCGGCAATTATCTTATTTATCAATGATATTCTCAAAATACAGCATATAATCTTCCATTCGCTTGCGGCCGTATGCCACTTTGAAATTGGAATGAGAGATATAAAATACGCGATCTGTCTCTGATGGCAGCAGTTCCTTCGAAATAGGATTAGCCAAAAAGCTTTTTACATAGGCAGCAGCCTCTTCTTCTGTCGTGAAATGACTGATATAAGGGAGCAGGTATTGGCTTTTATACAAAAAGGTGAATGTCTTCAGGTTGAGTTTGGAAAATTTATCCTTGTTAAAATTAGAAACCTTGGAGGTCGCATCTCCTTTGGACACATTTTTTTGATCAATATACATCAAGACAAAGATTTTGTCATTGGTTTTGGGTTCTACAGCAAAACCCTCGTAGCGCTCATTATTGGGGTCGGTCAGAGAGCCATCTCCTTTTTCTTTGCTTTGGGCCTTGTTAGTCGATGAGGTAGGTCTGGACCCTTTGGCTTTGCCCGTTTGCATATAATCCAGGGTGATCTTGGCCACAGGAGTGACATCCGCCTCAGGGAATGCATTCACCACATAGGTAAGGATGTCCCGCAGGCTATCCCGGTTGCCCATATAGCCATACGACATACCTCTTATATAGTGAAGCTCTGCATAGTCGAGTTTGGGGTTGTCTGTCCCAAACTGCCCCAACAAAAACTCGCTGAAGCCAATGGCTGTCTCATACTGTCTGTTTCGGTAGGAACTCAACAAACCCGTGTAAGCATAGGAAAAGTTATTTTCCTCCTCTTTCAGTTCATTGGGATCTTTACCCAAAATCAGGTAGGCATAGATGGATTTGGGATGCTCATTCAGGATAAAATTTCGATGGACATTAAAAATGGGATTATCGGCCTCCATGTAGAGCTGGTAGAGGGCGTAGCGCGAGCGCAGGTCAAAATCTGAATTTTCGTAGCGGTCCAGCAAAGCTTCAAAGGTTTTGATGGCAGAGTCGGGTTCATTCAATTTTTGGGCAAAAATGCGTCCCAGGCCATACATGGCTTCTTCAATCATGATCTCCGATTTGAGGGAGTCATCACTGTTTTTGGGAATGTCTACATAGTATTTGAAGTTATCTCCAAATTCTTCCTTCATGACAGAGTCAGCTTTGGCTTTCTCTGGGGAAAGCTCGGCTTCCCCACCTTGCTCGCCATTGGCGGCGAGGTTGCTGAGGGCCTTGCGGCTGCGCCGCCAGTGATCTTCATTGGTCCTGCGGCCCCATTTTGTCTGAAATGCGGTGATCCCCTGCGTGACCGCAGTGGGGTTATCAAAATACCAATTGCTGGCACCTGCCTGTTGGCTGTTGCGCTCCCCAAAATTGTTCATGAAGGAATTGTTCATGCCCCGGCCTCCATTTCCGCCCATGTTTTCCCGCAACTCCCGCTCCTCCTGAGCCTTTTTTGCCTGCTCAGCCCGCAATTTTTCCTGCTTTTTTCGCTCCTCTTCTTCAGCGACCTTTGCTATTGCCTTCTCTAAATCCTCTTCGGACAAGGAGTAGAGATAAAGCATGCTGTCCTGATAAGCAATGGTATTTTTGAAAGTGACATAATTGCGCAGGGTTTTGGCAAGGGTCGTTATCTCCTTGTATTCAGCATCATTTTTTGTGATAGAATTAGCGGCGGCATCAAAATATACCTGGGCCGAGTCATATTGCTGATAGCGCTCAAAATAGACCTTGCCAATGGCATAAGATGAAAGTGCGCGGAAGCGCGGCTTGCCCTGGTTCGCAGTGATGGATTCGCGGAAGTAATCCAGGGCATTGTCAACGCTGTCTTTCTTTAACTCCAGTTGGCCCAACTCATAGAGGATTTGATCAGCATATTCTATGTTTTTTTCATCTTTTAAGAGTTTGCTGAGGTATTCAAACACCTTCATGTCATCATCCTGTCCTTCAGAAAAATCAATATACAGATGCGCAATTTTCATTTTTGACATGAAGGTGAGGTCATAGTCCTGGCTGTATTTTTCCACCAGTTCAAAGTGTTCAAAGGATTGGGGGAAGTCATCAGCTTCAGCATAGAGCTGAGCCAGCAAAAAATGCGCTTTTGCGCGATTCTGTCTTCCTTTTACATCGTCTACGATGGGTGCAAGCCGCTTTGCGGCTGCGGGATAATTACTGGAGTCGATAGCCAATTTGCTTTGGAAAATAGCCATATCGAGCGCTCCCTTTTTGTCAAACTCGATGGTGTCATAAGGGAAAATATGCTTTTCGAGTATATCTATAGCAAGTTCGGGATTGCCTGCCTCATAGTGAGTCATGGCTTTCCAAAGATAGGTTTTGGGAATGATTTTAGACTCTGGATAGGTTTCGATTACATAATCGAAATTTTCCATGGCTTTGCGGAAGTCTTTTTTGTAATAATGGCTTTGGCCATTCATGAAGCGGCAGTCGTCGGCAAAGCCGCCATTGGGATGCTTATAAATGACGATGTCATTTTTTTCGATGATTTTATCGAAGTCTCCTTCAAAGTTTTTGACCTGCTCTTCGTTCCCTATATAATAGATTTCAAAAAGGCCGCCACCAGGATACTGGTATTGTTCATCTATCATCTTGGTTGTAGCCTTCAATATTTCATTGGCGTTGTAATATCCATTGAAATAAGAAGTTGTTTTATGATAGGCTTTCGCTACAATATTGGTCCTTTCCTTGCCGCAAGCCAGCATAAGTAGGAGGCAGCAGATTAAGGATAATTGCGTAACTTTGGTCTTGATCAAGAAATTTTGCATATCTGTGTTGAGATATTCTAAAAGGCTAATAGGTGCAAATATACCGATATTTATCGGATCAGAATAGGACAATAATTTTACCAAACTGAATTCAGAGCAGTCATGATGAAAAGATTTTTTCAGCGAATGCGGCGGAAATTGACTCGCCTGTATCGCGTTTCATTTATTGATGATGAGACCCTTTTTCAATCGAGGCAATATCTGCTAAGGCCTTTAACGGTCCTTTTGTATAGCTTATTATTCCTCGCCCTTACCATAGGCGGGACTACTTTATCCATTTTTTATATCCCTGCGCTGCGTGAGAGTGTTCCACATTATATGGAACTGTCAACCAGTAAAGACGAAATCCAAAACCTGGAAAACGAGATAGCTGAGCTTAACAGCCAAAATGAAAAAATGGATTCTCTCCTTTCTGCAGTAAAGTTAGTTTTTGGAGGGGGAATGGAGGGCGTTGATGAGGATAACGATGAGGGAGGGAGCATTGCTCCTGCGGAGCAGGGAAGACCTTCGGCCCAGCCCTTTGCGTCACCCCAAATGATCAATGAAGCCAATCGCACAGATGACCCGGCAAATGTCAGGGTGGTCTATGTTTCTGACCAGGCCCGGGGAGGAACCCGGGGTAGACAAAGATTGAATTTTTTTGTTCCTGTAAGAGGAGAACTGCGCCGAAAATTCAATATGGAAAAAAAGCATTATGGCGTGGATATTGTAGCGCCTAAAGAAGAGTTGGTGCATGCTGCTACAGATGGATTTGTGATTCTGGCAGAATACTCAGACAAAGACGGGCATGTACTGGGGGTGGCTCATCCAGACAACATTATTACCTTTTACAAACACAATAGCCGGCTGCTGAAAAAAGTAGGTAGCCCTGTTGTAGCAGGGGAACCCATTGCCGTCATTGGTAATTCAGGTGACAATACTACCGGCCAACACCTCCATTTCGAAGTTTGGGATAGAGGACATCCGGTAGATCCGCTGGATTATTATGCAGGCTTTGAATAATTTTTTTGTAACTAGCATGTGCTATTTTTGAACAGCATCATGCGTCCATTATCTTATTAACCTTTTAACGTAGTGAACCTATGTTCGGAAACAAAAACGCAAACGAAAATACCAGTAAATCTATGAGTTCTTCCTCTTCTCGTCCAGAAGCCCGTGGCCTGAATACCATTTCCAAAGGCACCGTAATCGTTGGTAACATCAATGCGGAAGGTGACTTGCGCGTCGAAGGGAAAATAATTGGTACCCTGGTATGCAATTCAAAGTTGATAATAAGCAACACAGGATATGTAGAAGGGAGCATAGATGCACGAAATGCTACCGTTGAGGGTGAAATAAAAGGAAATGTCGTCACCCGTGAGTTACTGTCAGTAGACAAAACAGGTAAAATTTACGGTGATATTTTCACCCAAAAACTTGTTGTACAGATGGGAGCCACCTTTACAGGTAGCTGTAAGATGGGAGACGCCGCAAAAGATGCTTTGGCAAAGACGCCTCCACGAGCCGCTGAAATGCTGTCCAACTCAAATTCTGCATCCCTTTCTCCTCAGCCTCAGGCATCCAATGGCAATTCAAACCAAAATGCCAACAAAAAGATGAATAAAGCGGGATAATCTGCGAATCAATCTTTTATGAAATCTTATATGAAATATGCTGGTCTGGGATTTGAAATCCTGGCCAGCATGCTTTTTTGTGTAGGCATAGGATATGCCCTCGATAAGTATTTTGAAACCGAAAAGCCCTGGTTTGTGCTCTCCTTTTCCCTCCTCGGGTGTGTACTTGTCATTTATATTATGATTAAGAGCATAAAAGAGGATTAGAGGATGAGTGAATGGCTGAATCCTCACATCCTCGAATTTTCTCATCCTCTCATCTTCTAATTTCCCAATCTTCCCAATTTTCTTCCTACCTTTGCAGCGATTTTAGGGAGCTGGTCTTTGCCAGCTAACTCCTTCACCTTCAAAAAGATAAAATCGTGAAGCCTGCAAAGTTTATTTTCCTTTCCTTACTGATCGCCATCGTACTGTTGGCGATCATTGTACCTGCCACCTTATTGGGTTTTCAGACTGAAGAAGGCGAGCCGCAGTACAGTGTCTGGGCTTCGGGAGCAGCTATTTTGGTCAGCTTGCTTACCGGGATTGTCGCTTATATCATTATTTACCGAAGTCTTAAAAAAGATACCAAAAAATTTATTGGAGCTCTCTTTGGTGGGATGCTCGGAAAACTGCTTATAGGCATGCTGGCGGTGCTTTTGGTGGCCTTTTTTGATCGCCAGGTAATCAACGAATTCGTTATTGTATTTTTTACAGGATATTTCATCTTCACAGCCTTTGAGGTTTATGCTTTAATGCGTAACTTGCGGCCCGAAAAAACAGATACATCTGAAATAGCTAAAGATACAAAAGTTTCAGAAGCAAATGAAAATAAATAAATCGCTTTTCCTGGTCATTTTGGGGCTATTTTTAGCCAGTGCTGCAAGCGCTCAGGACGATCATAGCCATGGCAATGAGCCATTTACGGCTGGTGAGTTCAAGGCGGGAGAGACCATGCTCCACCACGTACTGGACACCCACAACTGGCACATCACCGATTATCCCGTCGGGAAGAATGAAAAAGGCGAACGCCTTTATAAAGCCCTGGAAATTCCCCTTCCATGGCTTTTTTATTCCAGTGAATACGGAATGCAGTTTTATCTATCAACTGAAAAACTGTTAGCAAGTGGGCACTATGAGGTGCATCATGAAAAGGTGTATCATAAAGGTGAGCACGATCATGGGCATGATGAGCATGCAGACGAAAGCCATGATGAGCATTCAGATGAGGCGCATGATGAGCACACTGAGGCAGAGCATGCCCATGGCCAAGGAAAAATCTACGATTTCTCCCCAACCAAGACAGTTGTTCAGATGATCCTCATCCTTGGGATTTTGATCTGGGTGATGACCCGGGTTGCAAAAGGATACAAAAAGAATGTAGGAAGAGCCCCCAAAGGCATTCAGTCATTTATTGAGCCTGTTATACTTTTCGTAAGAGACGAAATAGCAAGACCTTACTTAGGCGAAAAATCAGCAAGATTTCTTCCCTATTTGCTTACCCTTTTCTTCTTTATCTGGTTTTCGAACCTCTTCGGGATCATGCCTTTCAATTCGAATATTATGGGCAATATCTCGATCACCTTTACACTGGCGCTTTTCACTTTTTTCATCGTCCAGTTTAATGGAACCAAAGACTACTGGCAGCATATCTTTGCGATGCCGGGCGTGCCCAAGCCGCTGTGGCTGTTGATCACCCCGATTGAGCTTTTTGGTGTATTCACCAAGCCTATCGCGCTGATGATTCGTCTGTTTGCGAATATCGCTGCGGGTCACTTCATGATCCTGGCGCTGGTTTCCCTGATCTTTATCATGGGTAAAGGTGGCGAAAGCCTGGGTGGTGCATTGGGCATTATGCCCCTCTCTGTTGCCTTTACCATCTTCATCTTCTGTCTGGAGGTGATCGTGGGTGCCGTACAGGCTTATGTTTTTGTGCTGCTGACGGCAGTATTTTTGGGTCAGGCTTTGGCAAAGCACGACCATCACTAAACAAACGGTTTATCGTTTCAGGTTCTTAACCCGAAACTCGAAACCCGAAACTCGAAACTTTAAACTTTCTATATATTATGATGCTATTAGAACTTACAGGAACAGTTGGAATGATCGGTGCCGGTATCGGTGCTGGTTTGGCAGCTGTAGGTGCTGGTATCGGCATTGGCCGTATCGGTGCTTCTTCTGTTGAATCCATTGCTCGCCAGCCTGAGGCTGCCGGACAAGTACAGGGAGCTATGATCCTGATGGCTGCTTTCATCGAGGGTGTTGCCCTTTTCGGTGAGGTTATCTGTCTGCTCGAGGTACTCAAGTAAAACAAAGGAAAGCCAGGGGAATGCCCTGGCTTCCTTTTATCTAGACAACACACTTTTAGATAATAGATATAAAAGGAAATTATGGATATTGTATTACCTCAGCTAGGTCTATTTTTCTGGACAGCGCTTTTGTTCCTCGTTACTTTCTTTATCCTGAAGAAATTTGCGTGGAAGCCCATCATCAAGGGTTTGAAAGATCGTGAGGAAGGTATTGAAAACTCTCTGCTGGAGGCCAAAAAAGCCCGGGAAGAGATGTCAAACCTGAAATCTGAAAACGAGCAACTGCTGCGTGACGCGCGCCAGGAGCGCGACAAGATGATCCAGGAAGCCAATCGCATGCGCGATGAGATTCTCGCAGAAGCACGCGAAAAAGCACAGGAGGCTGCCGGAAAAGAGCTTGACAAAGCCAAGCAGCAAATTGATGCGGAGAAGAAAGCTGCGCTTGCAGAGATCAAAAACACCGCAGGTGGTTTGGCTGTCGAGGTAGCCGAAAAACTGCTACGCAAGCATTTTCAGCAGCCAGCAGAGCAAAAATCTTTTGCTGAGAAACTGATCGCAGACTTAAGTAATAACTAAGAGGTTTCGGGTTCCGGGTTTGGGGTTTCGAGATTACCCGAAACTCGAAACCCGAAACCCGAAACTCGAAACTAAATCCCCATGATAGAAGATCGCATTGGATATCGCTACGCAAAGTCAATTTTTGACCTGGCAAAAGAAAAAAACATGCTCGAAGAGGTAAGGGAAGATATGTCCCTTATCCATGAGACAAGTGTAGCTAACCGCGACTTTAGGTCTATGCTCGATAGCCCGCTGATTCCAGCTCGAAAAAAAGAGGTGATTTTGAAAGCCATTTTTAAAGATAAATTTGGTTCAGAATTTACCCGTTTGCTGATCAGCATTCTCGTGCGAAAGGGCCGTGAAAGATACCTGGACAATGCCGCTAAGTCATTTCTCCAACTCTATGATATTGCTAAACATATCCAAAGAGGCAAACTGGTAAGTGCAGCGCCACTTTCAGCAGAACAAATAGCAGCTATTAAGGAGGAAGTACATAAAGAAACCGGTGATCAATTTGAAATGGAGGTAGAAGTTGATCCTACCCTCATCGGTGGATTTGTGCTGCATATTGGCGACCGGCTATTTGATGGAAGCATCGCTTCTTCGCTCCGCAAATTAGAGCAAGAGTTCTCAGATAAATCATATATCAAACAATTTTAAAAATCGTTTCGAGTGTTGAGTTCCGTGATTACCCGAAACCCAAAACCCGAAACCCGAAACACATAAAACTATGGCAGTAGTAAGACCAGATGAAGTTTCAGCAATCCTCAGAGAGCAACTCTCCGGGATCAAGACTGCTACCGAGCTGGAAGAGACCGGAACGGTACTCCAGATTGGTGACGGTATTGCTCGTATATATGGCCTCACCAAGGTACAAGCTGGTGAGCTTATCGAATTTAGCACCGGTCTCAAAGGCATGGTATTGAACCTTGAGGAAGACAACGTAGGTGCGGTATTGTTTGGTGAGGCAGAAGGCATCATGGAGGGAGATACCGTTAAGCGTACCAACCAGATTGCTTCTTTGAAAGTAGGAGAAGGCCTGCTCGGTCGTGTTATCAACCCATTGGGTGAGCCGATTGACGGAAAAGGTCCTATCGAAGGGGAAACTTTCGATATGCCTTATGAGCGTAAAGCTCCTGGTGTTATCTTCCGCGAGCCTGTGACAGAGCCACTTCAGACAGGTATCAAGTCTATTGACGCGATGATTCCTATCGGCCGTGGTCAGCGTGAGCTGATCATTGGTGACCGCTCTACCGGTAAAACGGCTATTGCACTTGACACCATCATCAACCAGCGTGAGTTTTATGAAAAAGGTGAGACAGTTTACTGCATTTATGTAGTATCTGGCCAAAAGGCCTCTACGGTAGCTCAGGTTGTAAAAGCGCTTGATCAAGCTGGTGCTTTACCATATACGGTAGTGGTATCCGCTGCAGCTTCTGCTCCAGCTCCTCTACAATTCTTTTCTCCTTTCGCAGGTGCTGCGATTGGTGAGTTTTTCCGCGATACAGGCCGTCCGGCTTTGGTCGTTTATGACGACCTCTCCAAGCAGGCTGTTGCTTATCGTGAGGTTTCTTTGCTGCTTCGTCGTCCTCCCGGACGTGAGGCTTATCCTGGTGACGTTTTTTACTTGCACTCCCGTCTGCTGGAGCGTGCTGCCAAAGTCATCGGTGATGACACCGTAGCAAAGCAAATGAATGACGTACCGGATTCTATCAAGCACCTCATCAAAGGTGGTGGATCGCTTACCGCGCTTCCGATCATTGAAACACAGGAGGGTGACGTTTCTGCCTATATTCCTACCAACGTGATCTCTATCACCGATGGTCAGATATTCCTTGAAACCAACCTCTTCAACGCGGGTATCCGTCCGGCGATCAACGTGGGTATCTCTGTATCTCGTGTAGGTGGTTCTGCTCAGATCAAGCCGATGAAAAAGGTATCTGGTACCTTGAAGCTTGACCTGGCTCAGTTCCGTGAGTTGGAGGACTTTGCACGCTTTGGCTCTGACCTGGACAAAGCTACCCAGCGTCAGCTTGACCGTGGTAAGCGCCTGGTTCAGCTTTTGATTCAAAAGCAGTATAGCCCCATTTCTGTTGAGCAGCAGGTAGGGATCATCTTTGCAGGTACCAAAGGCTATTTGGACAAAGTACCTGTAGATAAAGTGGATGATTATGAAAGAGCACTTGCTCAGGAATTGAAACTCAACCACAAATCTCTGCTCGATCAAATCGCTGCCAAAAAATGGACCGATGAGATGCAGAAAGAACTGGCTGAAGTTTGTACAGAAGTAGCTAAGACATACGAATAAGAAGTCGTCAGATCGTTTTTCGTTTCCATTGGGCATGTCCGGATTGAATGAGAAACGAAAAACGCAAAACGTTTTAATATATGGCTAACTTAAAAGAGATCCGCGGACGGATCAAGGGAGTAAAAAGTACGCAGAAGGTGACCAAAGCCATGAAAATGGTTTCGGCGGCCAAGCTGAAAAAAGCGCAGGACCGCATGTTGGCGCTTCGCCCTTATGCTGCCAAAATGAAGGAGATCATTGAAAATGTTACTTCCGTAGTCAACGTTTCCGATATCCCCAGCAAATTGGTAGAGCAGCGCGAAACAAAAAACGTGCTGATGGTCGTTGTCACTTCCAACCGTGGACTATGCGGCCCTTTTAATTCTAACCTGTTCAAGTTTATCACTCAGTTTATAGATAAAAACCTGGCTGAGCATCATAAAAACGGAAGCTTGCATTTCGTTTGTTCAGGCAAAAAAGGCTATGAGTACTTTGCCAAGCGCAAATACAATGTGATTGGCAAAGCAGCTGACTTTGATATTCTTTCCAACCTCACTTTTGAGCGTGCTGAGGAAATTCTCGGCCACGTATTTGAAGGCTTTGAGGAAGGTAAATATGATCAGGTATATCTGTGTTACAATGAGTTCAAAAATGTAATGGCTCAGGAGCGCAAAGTTGACCTGTTACTTCCCGTGACAGTGGACAAAGGCGGCGAAGAAGTTTCCGGCCCCAAAGCGGATTACATATTTGAGCCAGGTCGTGAGCAAATCCTAACGGATTTGATTCCAAAATCCTTGAAAACACAGTTTTTCAGGGCTGTATTGGAGTCCAATGCTGCAGAGCAGGGTGCGCGCATGGTAGCGATGGATGCTGCTACAGAAAATGCTGAAGCTCTGGTGAAGCAACTCAAATTGAGCTACAACAAAGCACGCCAGGCTGCGATTACCAAGGAGATTTTGGAGATTGCTGCTGGAGCGGATGCCCTCGAAGGGTAATAAAAAATCAATTACTATTGCTGGCCTGGTAGGGATTCCCTGCCGGGCTTTTTATTTTCCATACGAAAGCGCATAGACCGCAAAAGATGCAAGCCAGTGCTCGCCTTCATAGTTGCCGCTGGCAACATAGGGAAGCGTCATCATGATATGCTCATAGGCAGAGTCACGGAGCCATTTGATTCGGACATCTCCTTCCGGTAAGGCATTTGCGATTCTATACATACACCAGGCTCTGCTAAGGTTCAATCCATCCAGATGGACGATTTGGGGATCTCTGCGATCAGAAACTTCCGCCGGGACCATCAAGGTCGCCGGGCCACCTTCCTTTAACTCAGGAATAAACTCCTCCAGCCATTGCGCAAATTTTACCGGAGGCATAAAGCGTGACATCAGATTGGCCTCTTCGAGGCAAGGCGAAAGGAAATCCGCTCCTCCTGGCTCCCAGGAGGCAGGACAATTGACATCAGTCAAAAAATAGTCAAATGCCCTCTCGGCTGTCATGAGACTAACCTCTTCATCTTCTATGGCATGTCCAAAATCATAGGCAAAGCTCATCCCAAAAGCTGTATTGGCATGGGTACCCACGCGTATCGGATAATCTTGTCGCGGCAAAAACTCCAGGTAATGCTGCCGAATGGCATCTGTTACCGGCTGAAGGTTTTCAGACCATTCCTGCCCCTGGTCGTCATTCCAGTTTTCGAGTTCCTCGGCCAGTTTGAGAAGCCAACCCCAGCCATAAAGGCGTTCAAAAGCCTTTCTTCCCGGCTCATGCAGATAAGCTGCCTCATGTAACAAATTGGCTTTGGTAAGGGTCTGGCTCAGCGTATTTCGAATTGCGTCCGCCTCTTCCATATTGGGATAAAGCTTCAACAGACGAATCAGCATCCAATGGCCATGCACTGCCGAATGCCAGTCAAAACAGCCATAAAAAGCCGGATGCAGTTCTTTAGGAGTGCCTGCCTGGGAGGCATCCCGCATCACATGGCTCAATTTGTTGGGGTATTCTACCTGGATACAGCTGAGCGCACGTTTTGCAAAGTGACTTGCCCCTTTCTCAGTGAGGCTGAGTTGACCGGTTTTTTCATCTACCTGCACAAAAGTAGTATCAAGTTCTTGTGCGGTAATAAACAAAGGAAAAGCGAGGCCGAGAGTGAAAAGGAATAGAAGTATGTGTTTCATCGCTAATGGGGTTTATACCCTTAAGATGAATAAAAATGTGTTAATCTGCTAATATACCGATGAGCTGATTCAGAAATGGGGAAGCAATTTGTTCGTAGTTTTGTCATTTGAAAGAGATTGAAAATGAATGATTTTATAGAAAGATTGAAAAATCGCTTGAATGAACCCCTGCCTGGTCTTGCGGCTCAATTGGAGATGGCCCCCCCGGCACGGGGTGGTGGCCCCTTGAGCGTGCCGCCGGATGCGCGGCATAGTGCAGTGCTTGCCTTGCTGTATCCTCATCAGGATAGGATGCATACCGTTTTTATGAAGCGGGCAGATGATGGACATGTACATAGCGGGCAGATCAGCTTTCCGGGAGGAAAAGTCGAAGAGGAAGACAATACCTATGAAGAAACGGCACTGCGGGAAGCAGAAGAAGAGCTGGGCATTCCGGTAGAAAAGGTACATATATTGGGCAAATTGACGGAATTATACATCCCTCCCAGCAATTTCCTGGTCTATCCCGTACTCGGATTTATGCCACACAGGCCTGACTTTATCATTGACCCGAAAGAAGTCGCGTATGAGATCGAGGTTGATCTGCCAAGCCTGTCCCAGGGCTCTATCCGGCAGGTGCGGGAGATCGAACAACGCACACGTTGGGGGCATTACAAGACGCAGGCTCCCTCCTATCTGGTGCATGAGCAACACCTGATATGGGGCGCTACTGCCATGATGCTCAGCGAGTTGCTCGTGATAATAGGGGAGTCGGATGCAGGGCTTTAAATTGGTAGCCCTCCTGCTCAAAATGCTCCAAAATCAGGAGCAAAGCTTTTGAAAGGCGTGGCCAGGCTTTTTCACTGTCATGAAGACAGACGATAGAGCCCGGCTGAACATGCTTTATCACATTGCCAAAGACTTCTTCACTGTTTGCCTTTAGATCAAAATCTCCTCCCAGGACATCCATCATCACGATTTGATGGGTTTTCATGATCTTGAGGGCTTGTTTATGGGTGATGCGCCCATAGGCCGGGCGGTATAGTTCTGTCTGGTAGCCTGTATATTCCTGTAACACCTGCTGAGCAAGCAAAAAATCTTTGAAGTATGTGAAATTGTTGGTTTTCCAGCCATTCAAATGCCCATAGCCATGGTTGCCGATGCTATGGCCTGCGTCTATGATTGCATGTGCAATGTGAGGATGAGTCTGGATATTTTTTCCCAGCAAAAAAAAGGTAGCCTTCGCATCAAATTTCTTCAGCAAGCTGAGCACTTCCTGGGTAATAACAGGGGTAGGCCCATCGTCAAAAGTGAGATACATCACTTTTTCCTCCGTATTCACCCGCCACAAATAATCAGGGTAGATATTCCTTAAAATAGCAGGGAATTTTTTGAAATACATGAAGAGAGTTCATTGGTTCGTTTGCGAGGGCAAAGAAATAAAATTTTGAGGAAATTGACCCGAAAAGGTTTTGGTAGGTAAAATTGCCCTGCCTTTGTTTCAATATTTAGATAGAGTTTCAGGTCTTTCCTTTAAAACCATATAGAACAAGGGAATATAAAAAACCTTAAATTGAACCAAAGATCAAGGAATATTCCATGACGAAAGCAACAAAGCTAACATCCGTTCACACCCTCCCCCGCAATCCCGGCATGCCCCTGGACATGGGGCTGATAGACGGAATCCGCATCAACCGCTCCGCGGTCGAACGTCGCGCCGCGACCATTGGCACAAGGCGTTCCGTCAAAAAAGCCTGGCAGGCTGCCTGGCTGCTTCGGGCCGTTTCCTGCATCGACCTGACCACCCTCGCCGGCGACGACACGCCCGGCAATGTCATCCGTCTTTGTGCCAAAGCCAGGCAACCGGTGCGACAGGACCTGCTGGAAAGCATGGGCGTAGGAGATATGCATCTCACCACCGGAGCTATATGTGTGTACCACAACCTGATCGAAACAGCCGTCAGGGCTTTGGAAGGAAGTGGTATTCCTGTGGCTGCGGTGTCTACCGGATTTCCGGCGGGACAGATTCCGCTGGAGCTCAAAATCGCTCAGATTGAAGGCGCCGTGGCGCTGGGCGCCAAAGAAATAGACATCGTCATCAGCCGCGGGCTGGTGCATACCGGCAACTGGCAGGCCCTCTACGAGGAAGTCGCTGCATTTCGGAAAGCATGTGGCGAAAGCCACATGAAAACCATCCTCGCCACCGGCGAGCTGGGCACCCTCACCCACGTGGCCAAAGCCAGCCATGTCTGCATGATGGCGGGAGCTGATTTTATCAAAACCAGCACAGGCAAAGAAAGCGTCAATGCCACCTTGCCCGTCAGCCTGGTGATGATCCGCGCCATCCGCGAGTATCACGAAAAGACAGGCTACAAAATCGGCTACAAACCCGCCGGAGGCATTCGCAAAGCGAAAGAAGCCCTGACCTATTTGAGCCTCATCAAAGAAGAACTGGGCGATGCCTGGTTGCATGCGGATTTGTTCCGCTTTGGGGCCAGCAGCCTGCTGGCGGATATTGAGCGACAGTTGGAGCATTATGTGACGGGCAGGTATTCTGCGGGATATCGCCACCCCATGGGGTGAGGAAGAGTGAGAGTGAGAGTGAGAAAAAAGAAAAAACATGAACATAAAAGAAATATACCATACCATGGCCTACGGCCCCGCCCCTGAGAGCAGAGCAGAAGCAGAAAGTTGGCTGAAAGCTCATAAAAGCCAATTTCAGCTATTTATAGCAGGCGAATGGCAAAAGCCGACATCCGGCAAATACTTCGATAGCATCAACCCCGCGACAGAGGAAAAGCTGGCGAAAGTAGCTGAAGCAGGCAAAGAAGATATAGATAAAGCGGTGGAAGCTGCACAAAAGGCTTTGCCTGAATGGACGGCCATCGGCCCGCACGGGCGGGCCCGTTATCTCTACGCGCTGGCGCGCCAGATACAGAAACACAGCCGGCTGTTTGCCGTCCTGGAGTCGCTTGACAACGGCAAGCCCATACGCGAAAGCCGCGATATCGACATCCCGCTCGTAGCGCGGCACTTTTACCATCATGCGGGTTGGGCACAACTGCGCGACAGCAGTTTTCCAGATCACCAGGAAGTGGGCGTTGTGGGGCAAATTATTCCCTGGAATTTTCCGCTGCTGATGCTCGCCTGGAAAGTCGCGCCCGCCCTGGCCATGGGCAATACAGTCGTATTAAAACCCGCTGAATATACTTCGCTGACCGCTTTGCTTTTCGCAGAGATTTGCCAGCAAATCGCGCTGCCCGCAGGCGTTTTGAACATCGTCACAGGAGATGGAAAAACTGGGGCGATGATCGTGGAGCATCCCCGTATTCAAAAAGTGGCTTTTACCGGCTCAACAAATGTGGGTAGAATCCTCCGCCGCGCCACTGCCGGCACCGGCAAAAAGCTTTCGCTCGAATTGGGCGGAAAATCGCCCTTTGTGGTATTTGAAGACGCTGACCTTGACAGCGTGGTCGAAGGCGTCGTAGACGCCATCTGGTTTAACCAGGGACAGGTCTGCTGCGCAGGCTCACGCCTGCTGGTGCAGGAAAGCATCGCGGAGCGGCTGATCGCCAAGCTGAAAGCGCGCATGGAAAAATTGCGGGTTGGAGATCCGCTGGATAAAAGCATAGACATCGGCGCGATCGTCGCACCGGTACAGCTCCAGCGCATTGAAGCGCTGGTGAAGCAGGGGGAAGCCGAAGGCGCCAAGCTCTGGCAACCCAGCTGGGCGGTGCCCCGGGAAGGCTGCTTTTATCCGCCCTCTTTATTCACGGATGTTTCGCCCGCTTCTTCTGTCGCGCAGGTAGAGATATTTGGCCCGGTGCTCGTCGCCATGAGCTTCCGTACCCAGGCTGAAGCCGTTCAGCTCGCCAACAATACGCGCTATGGCCTGGCCGCCAGCATCTGGACCGACAACATCAATATGGCGCTCGACATCGCACCCAAAATCAAAGCAGGCAGCATCTGGATCAACTGTACCAATGTCTTTGATGCCGCCTCCGGTTTTGGTGGCTACAGAGAATCGGGTTTTGGCAGAGAAGGGGGAAAAGAAGGCTTATACGAATACCTCAAGCCCAAATGGGAAAAGGAATTTTCCACTCAACCTTTTGTCACCTATGCAAAAGGAAAAAGCAAAAACGGGAGCAATGGTCAACAGCATCTGCCTGCGATTGACCGCACGGCCAAGCTGTATATCGGCGGCAAACAAAGCCGTCCCGACGGCGGCTACAGCCTGCCTGTTTATGACCCGGAGGGTCAGCTGATAGGAGAAGTGGGCGCGGGCAACCGCAAAGACATACGGAATGCCGTCGAAGCGGCTCATGGCGCTTCAGCCTGGGCCAAAGCCACAGCCCACAACAGAGCACAGGTGCTCTACTACATCGCCGAGAACCTCTCGGCACGAGCCGATGAATTTGCTGCGCGCATCGCGCAGCTGACCGGTGCCAGGGCGGGCGCAGCCCGCAGGGAAGTGGAAGCTGCGCTTCAGCGAATCTACACCTACGCGGCCTGGGCCGACAAATACGATGGACAAGTCCATCACACACCCCTCCGCAACGTGACCCTCGCGATGAATGAGCCTGTCGGTGTGATGGGCATAGTCTGCCCCGAAGAAATGCCCCTTTTGGGCTTTATCTCCACAGTCATGCCTGCCATTGCCATGGGCAATCGGGTGATCGTCATACCTTCGGAGAAGTATCCGCTGATCGCGACAGACCTGTATCAGATTTTTGATACATCGGACCTGAGCGGCGGCGCGGTCAATATCGTCACAGGCGAGCGCGACGCGCTCACCCAAGTCCTCGCCAACCACGATGACGTGGATGCGCTCTGGTACTTTGGCTCTGCCGAAGGCAGCAAACTCATCGAGACAGCCTCCGCTGAGAATATGAAGCGGACCTGGGTCAATCATGGATTGTACCGGGATTGGTATGACGCCCGTCAGGGCGAGGGGGAGGATTTCCTCAGGAGGGCAACAGAGGTGAAGAATATTTGGGTGCCTTATGGGGATTAAAAACTCGTACTCAAACTCGTACTCAAACTCAAACTAATTCAGCTAAGGCGTATGCAATACTATGGACTTGGCCATGCGACTGTTTTCACCTTTGGGCTCTCTGCCAGCCGCTCCTCATCTTGTGTTCGCATTTCATGCTCAATCTCCATTTGGGCCAGTTTCCACCAATAGATCGCTGGAATCAGATCACCAGAATGACTTTCCAATCTATAAGCCAAAGCCTTTCCGATTTTCTCTTTTCCATGGAGAATCCGGTTTAGGCGCGAAGGGTGAATACCAATATCTTCAGCGAGTTCTTTTTGCTTTTTAGCTGTGATCTGAAGGTGATTTTTAAGGAAAGCTCCCAGGGTTTTTGGAGGATCAAAATGGCTTTCTTCCAGGTAGCTTTTGATCCGATACTTTATTCCAGGTAATCCTGATAGGAGATGTTCTTTTTCAGACATATTCTTGCCCCGAAGCATCCGCAACTCTACAAACTCTTTCCGTGCAGCCGCCTCATCTTCTTTAGATAGATTATGGGGAAGCACGTAGTTTTCTGCAATATCTTCTAGTGAATGTTTCTTTTGGAGTTGTTCTAACATCTGTTCATAATTCGCCATCATTCAGGTATTGTTTGACCAATTTTTCTGAGTTATCTAATTCTGTATAAAGAAAAATGCCCATTTCCTTGAAACCGAATGACCTAAGTTTGAGAGCCAGTTGGAGGGGAAATTTTCCTGAATGAATGGGATTATTTCGCTTAACATTTTTCAAATAAAGGGCTTAAATAATTATATAATGACTCATGCAGAAAGAATTAAATGCGCTTTCGCTTTAGCTCTCCGCATAATGTATTCAATCACTTCAAAATTCTCCAATTCACTTTTTTCATTAGAACTCAGACCCTCCGTCTTTTCTTTAAAGACGAGTGATTCATATCTGCCACTTGCTTCTTTTGAAGCCTTAAAGGAAACAACATCCCTGGGGCTTTTGGAAGCAATAAAATCTACCAATTCATCAAAAAATTTGGACGCAATCATGATTTGATTTTTACTGAATATAGGCTCTAATATACAAAAAGGGATAATTTTTTCAATTTTTACGCTCTCCAAATAACAAGCATTTCCTATTATCATTTCATCTACGAACTTTTTGTATATTGAAGCAAAACCTCATAAACCACCTCACACCATGGCTACACTACCCAAGGGAGCCCTTTCTGCATTTCTCAAGCAGAACCCCGCTTTCGATTTTCAATCAGCCCAGCTATTAGACCCTGCCTACGTCAAAAAACTGGATTTTGGCAAATTGGACCCAGCCCAGATGCTGGCGCATCTCAAAAGCAGGCAACGCCTGCTCGCTCTCGGTACAGACGCCCCAGGCGCCGACCAGCTCCAGGCCGCAGGCCTCAACAGCGCCCAGCAAGTGGCGCAGCTTCACGAACATACCTTCGTCAAGACCTACGCCGAGGCACTTGGCGGGGAGGCACAGGCGAAAGCCATTCACCAAACGGCCATCACCCGCAAGGCTCAAAGCCAGCACCTCTGGGCGAATC
Organism: Bacteroidia bacterium; assembly: GCA_030430205.1. Lineage (GTDB taxonomy): Bacteria > Bacteroidota > Bacteroidia > J057 > J057 > JAUIGE01. The sequence continues at coordinate 46,722 of JAUIGE010000020.1, forward strand.
TCCGCCCCAATCCGTCCATCCATAAGGTGAAAGCTTTTGCTGATGTCAAAGCCGTAAAAACGACTTTTGAGTCCTTGCCGGGCTATCAGGAGATTTTTGGCTCGCTGGACTTTTGCGATTGCAAGGATTGCCAGTCGATCTATGGGCCGGCTGCCTATCTGGTGGACCTGCTGCGCATCATAGAAGAAGGCATCACCAGGCCTAATACGGACATCGCTGATGGCTTGCATTTTTTTGATCGAAGGCCAGATATAGCCCAGATTTCGCTCACTTGCGAAAACACCCATCAATTGGTACCCTACCTGCAAATCGTCAATGAAGTAGTAGGAAATGCGATGGCAAAAGAGCTGGACACAAAAGATGCGCTCTATGCGCTCACGCAGCAGCAATACCCTTTTGGGCTTCCCTTTCATCAGCCCCTGGCGCAGATACGCGCTGCATTTGAGCATTTCAAAGTGGCATTATCGGATGTGTATCGCGCCTTGGATCCTGAACAAAAAGCGTCAGCAGCGACCGCACGGGAGGCGCTGCATATTTCAGTGGAAGAAAAAGCCATGTATACGGCTGCGCCAACGGATCAGCTGGAAGACAAAATGATCGCTTGCTATGATGTGCCCTTGAAGGAGGGCTATTGGGGAGGCTTGTATAAGGCGGCTGTTTTTATGGAAAAAACGGGTCTTTCGCGCAGCGAACTGGCATCGCTTTTACATCAAAACCTCCATACAGAAGAGCTTGCCAGCGAGGACATCCCACATACTTTTTTTATCAATCAATCCCTGAAAAGCAAGCAGTTTCTGGACATCCGTCCCAATACGACTGACCCCGGCAGTCCCTTCGAAGAAGTGGGGCCGCCCACTTTGCCGACTTTCGAGCGACTCAATACCTTCATTCGCCTGGCGAATAAGCTAAACTGGTCCTATGAGGACCTCAATTGGGTGCTGACTTCTGTCCAGGGGAGCCATGCTCCCGATAAGATAGACGATACGCTGGAGCAGCTTGCGCAGGTACAGACTTTGGCGCAAAAACTCCATTGGGAACTTCCCAAACTGTGCAGCCTGTGGTTTGATATCAAAACTATCGGCAGAGGCAGCGGAAGCATTTCCGAAGCGCCTTTTGACCAGTTGTTCAACAACCACCGATTGCTGGCAAATGATGCTGTAGGCATATATCGGCCTGCATCTGCGGGTGAAAAGGCGGTTTTTCAAAATCCGCTTTACCAGGATGATTCACTGATATGGCTGGTGCAGGGCACAGAGACAGCTAAAGGCTTACAGCTGCCTTCAGCAGAAAAACAAAAACAGGCTCTCCTTATTTTATCAGCGATTCCTGCTCATTATGAAGAATTGACCGCTCTGGCGCAGGCACTTTGGGGAAAAGCAGGCGCGCAAAATCAAAGTTTGTTGATTCCCCTTACCGTTGGAAGGCTGTCCGCCCTATACCGTCATGCCTCACTGGCGCGAGCGCTCCACATGCTGGTGCCAACCTACCTGGAGCTATTGCTGCAAATGGGTATAGGGGCAGTGGAAAGCCTGACACCAGCTCAGGTAGGGGACATATTGCAAACCGCTGAATGGCTGAATCAGGCTGATTTGGGGGTTTATGATATTTCGTTTATCGAAACCGGCAAGCCTAATCCATTTGTCAAAGAAGCTTACACGGAAAAGAGCCTTTTGGCATTTCTCCATTCACTTTTACCCAAATTACAGAAGGACAGGATACATGCCCATGGTTTTGCGCATCATTCGATCAGCAAGGAAAGCTCCCGAAAAGTATTCGAAAATCTATTGACAGCAGGATTCATTGATCAGCTGGGTTTGTTTCAAAAGCCACCTGGCGATGAGGCTGAGGTGATTTTTAAAGGCATTTCATCATTCAAAGAAAAACCGAAGGAAAAGCGCTATGTGATGGATCGCCTCAATAAGTATGCACAGGATCAGCTGAACAGCTTTGGCTCAGAAGTAGCCAATTTGATGGGTTTTTCCGCAGAAATAAGTGCTGCTCTTTGTGTAGGAGTATCAAGTTTGCTGGGCCAAACTTCTTTGTTTCAATATATGGGCCTACGGCCTCTTTTTAGCATGGCTGCTGAAATGGTTTTGACGCCTCCCAAAAACAAACGAAAAGAAGAGCAACATTTGCACGCCAATAAACTCCGGGAAATCTTCAACGCACAAAATTTTGAAATTGACCTTTCAAAAGATTTAAAAATTGAATACCAGGCGCCCGGCAAATGGAGAATCGAGGATAAAGGAAATGACCATACCTTTTTCGCTTCCCTGGATGAAAATCAGGATAAGCTTTTCATTTTGGCCAAAGTGGGACATGCAAATGCAAAAGAAATTTCGGAAGAAGTAGGAACCTATTTTAATGTACTGGCACGCTACGCGCTCCTGGCGGAGCAACTCCACCTGGATACAGCAGACTTGAGCCTGCTGTTCATGCGGCCACAGGCCTTTTCGATCACAGACCCCCAGTCATTGAAAATCAATGATATACGTCAAGTTGCAGCACTCAAACAGCTACAAGCTGCCTTTGATGATAAGCAAGGCAGGCTGCTTGCCTTCTTGTTGTTGAGTTGGGGAGACTCCGTCTCGGATGCGGATCGCCTCACAGCCCTTCAGGCTGTGACAGGCTGGCAGGCCGCCCAGGCCAAAATCCTCATAGAGGCTTTTTACCAGCAAGTCTCCGCTTGCAAAACCGTGGCACAACTCCGGCAGCTACAAGCTGTTTTTGACATACTCGAAAAAATGGGGTTGGGAATGGAAAGCCTGATGTCTGTTTCAGACCTCAAAACGATGCCTGTTAGCCCCGTCTATTGGCTGGTGTATCAGGAAATAGCAAGCTTGCTGCGAACGGCCATAAAGGCCAAGGTCACCGAAAAAGCCTGGCCTGCTGCGCAGCAGGCGATAGATCAGCCCGTATTGGAAGCGACGCGAGACGCGCTTGTTTCCGTTGCCGTTTGGAAACTCGGCAAGCGTTATCCCAGCATTCAGCATGGGCGAAATTTGTATGAATTTCTCCTGATAGATGTAGAAAATGCCGGTTGCAGGCAGATTTCTTATGTGAAACAGGCGCTGAACTCGGCGCAGCTGTATTTGCAGCGTTGCCGTCTGGGGGAGGAGGAAAATGTGGCGATTCAGCCGGATCATATCCCAGCCGTTTGGTGGGAGTGGATCATGAATTATCGCATTTGGCAGGCAAATAGGGAGATTTTTCTGTATCCCGAAAATTACCTCGATCCTTCCTTGCGAAAGGACAAAACAGCCCTGTTTCAGCAATTGGAACAAAGCCTGATGCAAGGGCAATTGTCGGATTCGCTCGTTGAATCTTCCTTTCGGAAGTATCTGGATGGTCTGATGAAGCTTGCTTCATTGGAGTATGTAGATGCCTACCATGCCTCTGTCAAGGGGCAGGCTGGTCTACTTACCGATACGCTTTTCCTATTTGCCCGCACGACTTCCCAGCCTTACGAATACTACTACATCAGCCAGCCGGAAGGCGGTGCCTGGTCATCCTGGCAGGCTTTAGACCTCAAAATTCAAGGAAAATACATCACCCCTGTGTATGCCTTTAATCGCCTATTCATCTTTTGGGTAGAACAACAAAAACAACAGGACACAGACCCCACAGCAAAGGCAAAGTCGAATGGCTCGCCGCCCAAGATGAGCCTATACAAAATGGCGATTAAGTACAGCTACCAGACATTGGATGGGAAATGGTCCGGGCCGCAAGCCGTCAAAATGGATCCTGGAAGTAGGCAGGAAAACGAAAAACTGATCTATGCAAAAACGGAAGCGCTCGATGGGGAGCTTTCTTTTGCTTATGGGAGCATGTTGGATATGCATTGGCATAAGGTGGCGGCACTGCTTGTAGACAATGCAGAAGCGGCTGAAAAGCTTTTGCTATTCTATGGCCCCTTATTGGAAAGCCAGAGATATGGGTATTTGGCGGAGGCCGATTTTAAGCCTACGGGAGATAATAGGCTAGATGAATTGCGGCAAAGTGATTTGCAGGTAGCCGGGAAACTATTACAGGTCATTGCTGCGCATCAGAATGGAAATCAACTGCTAAAAACTCAAATGGTTTTTGATGAAAACCTCAAGGCCTCTCATCTATTGGATGGACATGAATATCTTTTATTTACAGGAAAAGGAGCAAAAAGATCAGCCCCGGTCTTTCGACCCCTTATCGACGCCCATCTTCGGAAACTAGCCATTATTCCCTCCAATGAGCCTGTTTATGATAACTATCGCGGCGGGATAGCTGATGGCCCTGGCCAGATTAAGCCTGCTCAAAAAGTGACCGCAGCATCTTTAGGAGAAATTTTGAATGATTTTTTCGCAGCAATGCAAAACGCCTCAGGAGAGAAATTTTCCGAAATCTCTACAAGTATAGATGGTATGAGCGGTAAGGTAAGAGATGCGATGAGGGATGCACTGGCCAAACAGCTCGTGATAGAATTAAAACAGAATAAATATGTAGATGAGAAGGGCGTTGTCCAACCCAAAATATTTGGCATATCTGCTGCTGCATTTAAAGCAGAGATGCCTTCGCTCAGGGATGTCGAGGAGGGGAAAGATTTATTGGAAAGCAAAGAGATCCTTAACTATGTGAAAAGTACTGCGGGGACGCCTGTTTTATTTAACAAACTGGATGACACGGGCCTGTCCTCCTTCGATGTAAAAAATCAACCCGGCTGGTTTGTATTACAAAATGGGGCTGAGACTTTTTTAGTAAAAACAAAGGCCTTGCCCAAGCTATCTTCAGCTTTAAAACTGGCCCAGCCTGAAATGCCGTTTAACCCCAACTCCTTTACTTTTTTTACCAGGGTTCCTGTGGCAGCAAAGGATCTTTCAACTCAGATATTCCGCAATTTGCAAGGCCTGAAACTGCTAGATTCCCAGGGGAAAGTCAATGTGCAAAATGTAGTAAGCTTTGATTTTTCGACTTTCCCGAAAGCCTATAAAGTGGCAATAAGTATAAAGGGAAAAAAAGAAAACTATCCGGAAAATCTGGATGACAATGATTTACAAGCCCTGAAAGCTACGCTCCTTTCAAAACCCATATCCATGGCTTATGAAGCTGAAGGCTTCAACAATCCTGACCTGAGCTATCAACTGAATAAGCTAAATTTTGAGGTCGAGCGGCTCTCCAGCCATGTCGCTCCCGCTTTGAGCGGGAAGCTCTTCGCAGAAGGCATAGATGGCCTGCTCACCCTGGCAAGCCAGGAGAAACCTGCTCAAAGCAAGTACAACTTTGACCGGCTACAAGCCAGCCCGATGATCAGTTCCCGCCCTGCGATAGCAGATGGTGATCAAGTACCTTTTGAGGGCCCTTATGGAAAATATTTTTGGGAGTTGTTTTTCTTCGCTCCCCTCTTGGTCGCTGAGCGCTATCAGGTAAATCAGCAGTTTCAGCAAGCTGAAAAGTGGTTTCAATATATTTTCAACCCCACGATCCCTGCGACATCCGGCTACTGGCAGTTTCTGCCATTCCGCAAGCACAAGCTCGAAAGCCTGAAACATCAACTCACGAATTCGGCCGAAATCAAAGCCTATGATGACGATCCCTTTGATCCGCACGCCATCGCTCGCATGCGGATTGGCGCTTATGAGAAGGCCGTCGTGATGAAATACATTAACAATTTATTGGGATGGGGAGATCAGGAATTTGAGCGATACAGCTGGGAGTCAATCGTTGCTGCGACCAATCTGTATACCTATGCGTACGATTTGTTGGGGGAAAAACCAGTAGATGAAGGAAGCTGCGAAAAGGAAAACCCTGTCACTTTCCAGGAAATTCAGGATGCCTATCAAAAGGGAAATATTCCTCAATTCCTGCTTGATTTGGAAAACAGCTTGCCAGCGCCAGATTCTGGCCAGCAAATAAGCTTCGCCCATGTCCCTTTCAATGAATTGAACAGCTACTTCTGCGTGCCTGAGAACAGCCAGTTTCTGACTTACTGGAACAAGGTTCAGGACCGGCTCTTCAAAATCAGGCATTGCCTGAATATCGACGGGCAGGCGGAGCCTTTGCCTCTTTTTCAGCCGCCCATCGATCCGATGGCCCTGGTCCGTGCCGCTGCCAGCGGCAGCGATGTGCTTACCAACGCCGCGCAGCTGCCCCAGGCCATCTCTCCTTACCGTTTTCCAACGGTATTGAAAGCCGCGCGGCAGTTTGCGCAGCAGTTGACACAGCTCGGCCAGCAATTGCTGGCCCTGCTGGAGAAGCGGGATGCAGCCGCGCTGGAGCGGCTGAGGGTGACGCAGGAAAACCAGCTGCTTACGCTATCGGCTAAGATGTATGAAGATCGCATTGCGATCGCGCAGGCACAAATCGATGCCTTGACCCAGCAACAGCAGACGGCTGATGATACTGCCGCTCATTATAAAAAACTGGTTAGTGATGGATGGAATGCTGAAGAAAAGGCGCAGGTAGCTTTTAGGGCAATGTCTGTGGTTTCTTTGCTTATAGCTGAAGGCTTTCATTTTGGCGCTGCTGTTGGTTTTCTCCTACCAAATATATACGGCTTGTCTGATGGAGGAGGTAGTCTCGGAGGTTCTGCAATGGGATTGGCTGGGATTGCCACAGATGGAGCTACTGGTTATAGGTATTTATCAGACATCATGGCTGCCTCGGCCAGCTACACCCGGCGTGGCAAAAACTGGGGTTTTCAGCAAAAACTGGCTGAGGATGAATCTGCCAGAATAACGATTGCGCTAAAGGGCAGCAATGCTCAACTTTCCCTCGCTCAGGCAGAGCAAATGAGCTACCAGACCGAACTTGCCCACATTCAGAAACAGGAAACTTTTTTCAAACAAAAGTTCACCAATCAGGAACTATATGACTGGATGATTGGACGTTTGTCTGCTGTGTATTTTCAGGCGTATCGCCTGGCGCAGGAGGCAGCGATATCTGCTCAGGCAGCTTATCAGTTTGAGTTAGACAGCACAGATAATTTTATCCAGTTCAATTATTGGGACAGCTTGCACAAAGGTTTATTGGCGGGAGAAAGCTTATTGCTTTCCATAGATCAACTAGAGCAAGCCTTCCTCAACAACCACAGGCGCAGCCTGGAGATAGAGAAAGTCATTTCTCTGTCGACGGTTTTTGCTGAAGCTTTCCAAAGCTTCCGGCAAAGCGGCAGTCAAACTGCCGGACAAATGAGCTTCTTCCTGGAAGAAGCCTTGTTTGACAAGGACTTTCCCGGGCATTATGCCCGAAAATTGAAGACGGTGTCCGTTTCTATTTCATTCAAAAATGATCCTGAACCATTATCCGAAATACATGCAACTTTGACTCAAGTCAATAATTATGTGGTGACTTCGGCAGATATCGAAGCCGTAGACTTTCTCCTTCAACTCAATCAGCCTCAATCTTCTACAAATACTTCGCCTCCAGCTTCACTCCGTATAGATTGGCTTCCCAATCAGGAGATTGCCATTTCCAAAGGAAAAGATGATCTGGGTATGTTTGCGCTGGATTTTTTCCAGGATGAGCGCTATTTCCCTTTTGAGGGAACAGGAGCTATCTCGAAGTGGCAACTGAGCATCCCGCCAGAAAACAACCCGAAATTATTCGGGCAGATTGATGATGTAATCATTCGCTTGAGGTATACAGCGCTGGATGGCGGATCGGCTTTTAGAGATCAGGTGAAAGCAAAGAGTTCTTAAACAACAAAAAGCCCCAGCCAAAGGCCGGGGCTTTCCCAAAGGGATAACTTCCTACATCTTACTTCCGAATTAAGATTTTTTGCGAATCTATGATATCGCCTTTTGCGTCCCGGATATTGACGATATAGATACCGTCAGGGACTTTATGTAAAACAATGCTTGTTTCCATTTCCTGCGTGACTGGGTGAGTCAGCACGCGCTGTCCAAGTACATTGACCATTTCGATGGTGGTGCCTTCATGAAGCGTTTTTCCACGTACATGGAGGCGATCGCTCGCCGGGACAGGATAGATCATAAAGGATGCATCCTCATGAATGTGCTCTCTCGCCTCCCTTTTGCCATCGCTGCCACCTCCTCCGGTAACCCCAATAATTGGGCAATGAGCGGGCATGCAGATCGGCGCAGTGAATCCACTCCTCGTACCGTCAGGGCATACAGACTGTACCTGCCATGAGAAACAGTTGATGTGAAGGGCGCTCACTTCGAATTCAGTGTCTGTCACATTGTAGATATTGGATACACCCCAGGTGGAATGACAGCAGTTGGGGTCATTTACATTGATGACAACATTGTAGCTGGCAGCATTGGGCACAGGGTCCCAGGTGACGAAAACATCGTTGCCAAAGCCATAACATCTGGTATTGGTAGGGAGTGTCGGTGTACAGCATTCGTAGAGGAAAGAGTCAACCCAAACACAACCTGTGCAGGTATCTGTGACAGTCACAGTGTAGGTAATACCTGGGAAAGCTACTATGGCATGGCCTGAATAAGTGGTATTTCCATCTGTCCATACGATGACATAACAACTATCATTCGGATCGAAAGGATCGCCAACGATGTCGCCGCTTTCATCTTCTATCCATAAAGGATACTGACCATCCACACAGGGATCACAGGCGGTGGTATCTCCTATTCCGCCGGAGGTACTGCGGTATCCACTGCTGTTGTTTAGGTACTGCTCGATGGTAGCGCGATTTGCTGCTTTCTGAGGAGAAATGCCTCCACCGCCGGTCTGGTTGTCTCCATTGACCTGGTTTTCACAGCAGGAAGCGAGCGTAAGCTCTTCGCAGCAGCGGTAGAGGAAAGAATCCCTCCATACACAATGTGCACAGGTATCATATACCGTTACATAGTAGGTGACACCTGGATAAGCAATAATTGCCCAATCCTGGACCGTAACATTTCCATCAGTCCACTCGATGATGTAGCAGTCGGAATAGGGATTGAAAGGATCTCCAATAACGGAACCATTCTCATCTTCTATCCATAATGGATACTGACCATCTACGCATGGATCACAGGAGGTTGTATCTCCCACGCCTCCACGGGCGCTGCTGCTGGATCCATAGAGGTATTCATCCACTTTTTTGCGGTTATCCTCATATAAAGGATTGGGCGTAGTGCCACCTGTCTGGTTGTCGTCATCCAGATGATTTTCGCAGCAGGAAGCCAAATTGTACTCTTCTTCACATTCGCAATACACCACTGTAAGGGAATAAGTCCCTATGGCTACGCCATTGAATGGACAGGCATCATCCTGTACCTGTACAGTAAAGAAATAGGTGCCAATGGCGGTTGGAGTCCAGGTGAAAGTACCTGAAGGAAACATGCCGCCCTGATTGATAATCGGGAAGGTAGCGCCGGGGATTTCTCCACCATAAGTCATCGTGACATTGTCTCCATCTATGTCATTAGAGATGATTTGCAGGCTAAAGGGATCGCCCAGACAGATACTGTCCGTGACACAGTCAATCACACCACTGGCGCATGATACCGTCGGATTGGTATTGGAGCACGAATCCACATTGATTTGTAAATCCCGTAAAACCGTTCCGATCAGTTGACCATTGCGGTACTCTTGTACCAGGACTGTCATGACAGTCACTTCACCCGCCACCGTGGGCGTAAAGGTGATGGTTCCTGTATTGCCATTTATGGCAACCGGAGGGGTAGAAGTCAGAGGTTGTTGTTCTGTATAAGGGAAATTGTAGGTGATATTGGATGTGGCACCTTGTCTTGGGAATATAAGGGAGAATGCCAGGGAGTCTCCATCAACATCTGTAACGGAGTGATTATAGGAAAAAGGCTGGTTAGCACAGGCATATAGGATAGGGATGCGATTGAATACGGGAGAGCTATTGACAAGCAGGTTTGGGGTATTCAAAGTCGCTTCTATATACATTTGGGGAGACCCAACGATGGTCGTGATATCCTGACCATTACGCGCACTCAGGCCTGTGCCTAAGGGTTGATCACTCATCCAAAATAGCCAGCTGGTACATTGGCAGGGGAGTGTGACAGTATCCTGGTAGATATACTCTTCATATACTTCAAATGGCGGGTGCTCCTGGCCACATCCCGGGCTGGTCGGGCAGAGCGGTGTAATCAGGTTAGGGCCATTTACCAGGGGTAAGACATAACTGGCTGTCATATTACAGCCTTGTACATTTAAGTCATAATCGGGACTCGCAGAGGCACTTCCATGGCCACAATCACGGTAAAGCGTGAAAGTAAATACATAGGCATTGTTGCCTACAGATTCATAAGTCAGGTCAGCACCTGCAAGGTGCGTCGCAGAAACATTCGTGGTCCAACAGCAAAGGCAGAATGCCAGTACACTGAGTAAGAAGGAATAAGTTTTCATGAGAATAATTGGTTAAGGTGAACAAGAAAATGAAGGCAGTCTTCTTCCAGCCGGTTGGGGGCCACTGTGATATATCCCACCGGCAAAAATCAATACTGTACACGCTGTCTGAAAATACCAGAGTCAGTACCCTGGAAAGACTTCGGACGTTAATGAATAATCCAAAAGTGCACAAGCCTGAGGCCTTGTTCAATTACATTTTATGCGCTGGATTCACGCTGCTTTTTCCCTGATATTATCCTTCTCTAAATTCCTGATGAGCCTGGTAGAAACCTATATAACCTGGCCAAAAGCATAGGTTTTAATGGTTTTTAAAAGGAATGGTAGCTTTATTTTTCCAAAAACAAAAATACTCATAAGCCACTGAATACAAGTGATTTATGATCATTTTGCTCTATGTGTTTTTTGTAAAAAGAAAAGGGAATGGGGTTGAATCTTCCTTTTCCCTCCATGCAGTTGAAAACGCATTTGCACAAGCGAAAAAGCCCATTACACAAAATCCGCTTTATCCGTTTACAATCTCTTTTTTCTCTTCTGCAATTGGAAAAAAAACGCTATTCCTTAACAACTTTCATCCATTTCTCCTCCCCCATCGAGCTAATCCTTAAGATATAATAGCCGGAAGGAAGGCCTTCAGCATCAACAATTGTTTGGCGTTCCAGCGGCATTTCCCGCAGCATCCGTCCCTGAAAATCATACAATTTCAGCTTGCCCACAGGCCGCTCAGCCTGAAGGTACCATGCTTCTTGAGCCAGGTTATTTTCCAGGCGAATACCATTTTGGACGAAAAAATCCAGGGCTGTATTGACATTCATGCAGTTGGTATCGCCAGAGGCGTAGGTGGCATCGGGCATAAAAAATGCCCGGCGGGCAAGGCTGCTGTCCAGCACAAAGGGATTGTGATTTCCCTGAATAAGATGAATCAGGCTGTCGCGTCTGCGTTCTGTCGCATCAGGAGGATCCTGATAATGCCATTGGAGGAGAATATCCTTTTGGACAGGGAAAAAGTTGGGGTCTTCGCTATTGGCGGTACTTTGGTAGGTGGCATAAAAATAGAAGATGGTGCGGGCGATATTGCCCTTCATCTCCTCCCGTGGTTCCCACTGGCAGTCTTCGGTGTCACGCTCGCTATAAGCGTCGATATTGCTGCTGGGTATGCTGCTTTGGGAATTGCCCAAATAGTACCAGGTCTCAGTATCGCTGTCAGCGATTTCGTTGTAGCGGCAATTTCCGCGGTCGGAATTTACATTCACCTTACAAGGGTAGAGGTTGTACATATCGCCACGTTCGGGCTCAGAGCCAGCGCCTTTGGCTTGCGGATAAATATGCTCAGCATTCAGCCCTGCGCCGTTTTGATAAGCCGACTGGCTGGGGTCATCGTTGGGGTCCAGAGTCACCGTAAAACCCGTATACACACAAGAAAGGTCATTTCCCACATTATCTACCTGGCTATAGAGTATATCTCTGGCGTCATTATAGCCCTGGTATTTCGTGGGCGTGTATTGCGCCTGCAAGGCGTTGATCAGCGGCTGACCAAATTTGCACGGCTCAATGAAAAATTGAGCCTGAGTCATTAAGCTACAAAAGCTTAACAGAAGGAGGACAATTGAAAGTTTCTTAATCATGGGCGAAAGTTAAGGAAAATCAGGATTAACTCTTGCGCTTACAAAGGCACAAGTAAAAACGTTTTTTCCCTATCTTTGCCCCTCAATTTCAACCCAAAACACGAAACCCGAAACTCAAAACTCGAAACTCCTCATGCTGGCAGATACCCATTTCCAATTTCCCGGACAAATCAGTAAATACAGCGGCAAGGTCCGCGATGTCTACAACATCAACAATGAGTTGATGGTCATCGTGGCTTCGGACCGCATTTCCGCTTTTGACCATATATTGCCTCGCCCGATTCCTTACAAAGGACAGGTGCTGAACCAGACGGCAGCGCATTTTTTTGAGGCAGTGAAAGGGGAGATCCCCTCTCATGTCATATCGGTGCCCGATCCCAATGTGACCATTGGCTTGTATTGCAAGCCTTTTCCGGTGGAAGTGGTGATCCGGGCATACCTCGCAGGCCATGCCTGGCGTGTCTACCGCGACGGCGGTCGCGAGATATGTGGCGTGACCCTGCCTGACGGCCTTAAGCAAAGCGACCGCTTGCCTGAACCCATCATCACGCCGGCTACCAAGTCTACCATCGGTCACGATGAAGACATCAGCGAAGCTGACATCCTGCGTTCAGGCCTGATAGATGAGGAAGATTGGGCAAGAATCAGGCATTATGCCCTGCAGCTTTTCCAGAGAGGGACGGAAATGGCTGCCCGCCAGGGCCTCATCCTGGTAGACACCAAATACGAATTTGGTACCCACAATGAAGATGTTTACCTCATAGATGAGATACATACACCCGACTCTTCCCGCTACTTCTATGCAGAAGGCTACGAGGAGCGACAAGCCCGGGGCGAAGCCCAAAAGCAACTCTCCAAAGAGTTTGTGCGCGAATGGCTCATGCAAAACGACTTCCAGGGCCTCGATGGCCAGCAAATGCCTGTCATGCCCGATGACTTCCTGCACCAGGTCACCGATCGCTATATAGAGCTATATGAAAAGGTCACGGGCAAAAGTTTTGTGAAAGGTGGGCTTGAGAATATTGAGGAGAGGATTTATGAGAATGTGATGGCGGAGATTGGTTAATCCTCCCAAACTTCCAGTTTGTGTATGATCACCCAGCCGAGCCAAAACATGGCTCCGACTTTATCTACCTCTATGAGTTCATTGAGGAAGCAGTGGAGGATAATCACGCTTTCAGACATGATAACGGCGAGGATGAGCCATTTTTTCTCCTGGGAACTGACGCGATGATAGAGGCGGGCGCCTTTGATCATCATATACAGGCAAAAACCCAAAAACAGAAATCCTCCGATAAGCCCTTGTTCGGAGAAGGTCATCAGAAAATAATTGTGTGTGGTGGACTGCTCGGGATTGTCACTTACATAGGTGCGAAAAGAATCGTCCGTGAAGCGTTTGTAGTTTTGGTTGAAAGAGGCAGGACCAAAGCCCAGAAGGGGCTTGTTGGCAGTCATGCGAAAGGCCGCTATCCAGCGGTAAAAGCGCTCCATCGTGGACATCTCTTCCCCTTCAAAGGTGGCGCTGAGGTGGCCTTCGAGATCGCCTTCGTGAAAGACTGTTTTTTTGTATTCGGGAGCGTATTGATAATAGGTATTGTCGTTGATAAGGTAAAAAAGCCCGATTGCTACCACAAAAATCCCCACATAGATGCCCGGCTCCAGCCATTTTCGCACAACCGCAACAGCGATAAAAGGAGCCAGAAAGCAGGTAATCCATGCCCCTCGTGCATAAGAGAGAATAACCCCCAACAGGAGCAGGGACAGCCCGCCAAGTACCAGGTACCAATTGAGGCTTTTGGGTGTATAAAGTGTCAGCAGGTAAAAGGCGAAAGGAACAAAAAGCGTGACGCAGGCACCATAAATCACATGATTCGCAAAAAAGGGCGTAGCCACCAGGTTGCTGGATTCGAAGCTGAAGCCTTCCAGCCCATGGCGGAAAGTGGTCAGCAGCGTTATCATAACCAGTGGAATAAAAAATGCCCAAATCAGGGTCCTGATAGACTTTTGCTGCTGCAAAACCTTCTCGCCCATATAGACAAAAGCTGCCAGGTACCAGAGACGAGACAGGAAAAATTTGAAGGAGCGCATAAACTCCGTGGAGGTCACCATGGTGATAAAGGTCCAAACCAATATCAAGGCGACCAGGATGTGAAAAGGGTAAATGCGGCGGTTTTTGCCAAACTGCTTGCCTGCGGCAAGGTTCATGATCCAGACAAGCAGAAAAACCAGCATCAGCGGTTCAGAGACCAAATCCATCGCAGCAGCCCCCGGCAGTTCTACCTGCACAGATATGGGTATCGCAGCCACCATCAAAAAGTAAAGCGGTTTATAGTCATAAACCAACAACAACACCCCCGCTGCCAGCACAGGCACCCCAAACAGCAGATCCATCTTCATCCTGACCGCAAAATATACCGACACCAAAGTCAGCAATGCCATAGCTGCGAGCAGCAGGATGCGCCAGTTTTGAGGTTGATCGTATTTTGAAAGTGAAAATTTCAAGCTCTGTGGTGATGGTTTTGGGTTTTGAGTTTCGGGTTCCGGGTTTCGGGTTTTGAGTTTTGAGTTTCGGGTTTCGCGTTGAGTCGTCAAAGTTAATCCGAACTCTTCACTTTCTCTAATTTTAGGTACTTTTGATGCGATGCAGAATGCGGTCAATGTTAGCGGATCACCACATAAAAACAAGCTGTTTTTCGGCCTGTATCTGCTTTTTTTGCTGCTCAATGTCATTTTTCATGAGCCCTGGCGCGATGAGTTTCACTCCTGGAATATCGCCCGCCTGAGCGATTCGCTCAGCGAACTTTTCGCCAACAAGGCCTACGAAGGCCATCCCGGCCTTTGGTACCTCCTCTGCTGGGGCCTCACGCGCTTCACGAGCGCGCCGGAGGGACTCGCTGCCATGCATGCCGTCATCGTAGGCACAGCCTCCTGGCTCTTTTTTCGCCATGCGCCCTTCTCCCTGCTCACCCGCATGATGATCCTATTAGGCTATTTCCCCCTCTACGAATATGGCACCCTGGCCCGCAACTATGCCATCCTTATCCTTTTGCTATGGGGATATTGCGCTTTGCGCAAGCAGGGGGGCAGCTTCTGGAAACAGCTTTTGCTGTTGAGCCTGATGCTTTTCACCCAAATCTATGGCGTGCTGCTGGCTGTGGCCTTATTTGCTGAATGGTTTTGGGAAAACCGAAAGCAGGCGCGCCCCAAAATGCTGCTGGCATCTTTGGCATTTCTCGTCGCCTTTTTGCTTGCCTACCTGGACATCAAGCCGCCGGATGATGTGACGGCCCATGCCCGCTGGTACAGTGACTTCAGCTGGGAAAGCATCAGCTATGCCCTTTCCACGCTCTGGGATGCCTTTTTGCCGATGCCCCAGCTACAGTTTCACTTTTGGAATACGAACTTTTTGCAGGGAGAAAATGAGCAAACGATCCTGACAATCAAAGCTATAGGCGGAATAGCTATATGGCTGGGTCTGGCATTTGGCTTGCTTCGAAGCCACAAAAGCCGTTTGCTTTTTCTGCTGGGAAGCCTGGCTTTCCTGGCCTTTGCCTTTGCAAAATTTCACGGCTATATGCGTCACCATGGGCATGTGCTGTTGCTTTTTGTGGCGGTGCTGTGGCTGGAAAAACAAAGCGATAAGATCGCATTTCGATCCTGGCAGCGAGTGGGCTTATATGCCCTTTTGGGCATGCATCTCCTGGCTGGCATCTATGCCAGTGTGCGGGACTGGAGGGATACTTTTACCCCTGTAAAAGAAGTCGCCCGGTACATCCAATTGTTGGAAAAGCAGCAGCCACACGATCTCTGGATCGCCGATCCGGACTACCTCATCGAGCCGATAGGCGCGATATTGAGACATCCGCTTTATTTTCCCAAACAGGAAAAACTCGCTTATTTCCCCCAATGGGATAGAGACTGGGGCTATATTTCCCCCGAAGAAGTTTTGCTCAAAGCCCAATTGGCTGCAGCCCGGGAGCCGGTCCTGCTCCTGCTCGGCTACGAAATGAAGGTCAGGCCTGATCCCGCCTACGAATTGAAATTGCTGAAGCGATGGGGGCCGGGCATAGAAGCAAGCGAGCGCTTTTGGCTCTATGAGTTGCGAAAAAGTCATGGAGGCTTTTGACAAAAATCATTCAGAATAAGTCTTTTTCTGCTGAACATAGAGGAAAAGAAAAAGCATGCAAAAAATACTTGTTCCAATCGATTTTAGCCCTTATTCTGTCAATGGAAGCCATTATGCCGCTCAGCTTGCCAAAGCACATGAGGGCGAAATGCGCCTGATGCATGTCACTGTGGGGCTGACCGGGGAAACAGATTCGTCTGGTGCGCCATTACTCGACCCTTCACGGGATATTGCCAAAATTTCGGAAATCCAGCAGGATTCGTTAGCGCGTTTGAAGGATGAGTTGCAGGATGATGTAGGGAAAGATGTAAAAATTTCTTCCAGCCTGTATACAGGCGATGTGGTGAAGCATGTCCTGGAAGAGGCGGACAGCTATGAGCCCGATCTGATCGTGATGGGTGTCGCCCACCATACCGAAATATTTCGGCTGCTGATCGGCAGTGTGGCCGACGAACTTATCAGCAAGACCGAGATTCCTATTCTCATCGTACCCGAAGGAAAAGCCTTTGATGGCTGGAAAACAGTCGTTTATGCATCAGATTTTGATGAAAATGACACCTATTCTGTGGTGAAGATCCGGGAATTGCTTTTTCCTAAAAAAGTGAATTTTATGGCTGTTCACATGGTGGAAGGGGAAACCTATTTCAAAGAAGAGCTGACGGAAATCAGGGCAGAATTGCAACAGCACATGCGGGACGTTACCTGGGGCGATGAGGTGGAGGTGCACCTGGTGGGAGGAATGAATGTGATCAAAAACCTGGATCGTTTTCTGGACAGGCACAAGGCAGACTTGCTGGTATTCACTACGCATAAACGCAATTGGTTTTCGCGCCTGTTACATCCCAGTATCACCAGGCAAATGATGGCGGTGACACATACACCGATGCTGATTTTGCATGCTTTGCGCGATATCTAGCAGGGCTTAGACCAAAAGTCCTTTTGAAGCGCCGACCAAAGGAGCTGAGGTCACGCAGACCTACATGCTGGCATATTTCTGTGAGCTTGAGGTTGGAGGTGAGCAGCAAGTGCTGCGCATGGCGCAGCCGTAAGCGAATCAGGTACTGATGAGGCGTCACGCCAAAAGCCTGGCTAAACAGGCGGATGAAGTGAAATTTGGAGAGGCAGGCCTCCTGAGACAGCTCGTCCAGGTCTATTTCTGTGGAAAAATGTTCGTGCATATAGCTGCGCGCTATGCACAGGCGGCGATATAGCTCTTCGCGGGTAGAGTCCTTGACGCAGTCAAGGCGGGTCAATTCATCCTTGACCTGCTGCTGATGGAGAAAAAGTTCTGTCGCCATTTCTGCATAAAATTCCATGGGCATTTGATGTTGCTGAGGAGGCAGGCCTGCCAACTCACTTGCAAGATTTTGTATTTTTTTCCCTAAAGGACTGGTTTCTGCCGAATAAATCTTTTCGCGCAGCTTTTTCCCTTTTCCAAACAGCCTCTTCACCAATTTGGGGCTAAAATAAATGCAGAGGCCTTCCACCATTTGCTTATCGTAGATTCGCGTTTGAATGACTGTGCCATCATTGACCAGCATAAAGGAACCGGCCTTTACCCGAAATACCTTGCCCTTGATTTCATATTCTTCTTCTCCACTGATGACGTATTTGATGGAAAAGCCTTTGTGCTTTCTGATGTTCTCAAAATTGCGCAGGCGGGAGTGAATGACTTTGTTGTCGTCATGACTGACAGCCTTAGGGATGGTAAAAGAATCGAAGAATGGGATGAACATAATAATTGGCTCTTCGTTTTCACTTATCCAAAGGATGTTCCAAAGGCATAAATTGCTGACAGCCAATGATTTAGTATTTGTCTGTCGCTTGAGGTCGGCTTGATTGTTTCAGGCTGACACAAGCCATTGTTCCAAATCGAAACAGCCCTAAAAACTGTTCGAAAATGAACGATTCAAGCAGCTTTGGCTTATTTCTTTTGTCTTTGCTCACCGAACTACGTTATGAATTATAGCCGCATAAAAACCCAGTATGTATGAAATTCAAAGCTTTACTCAGCCGCCTGCTCGAATTCTCGATTCTTCTCCCTTTTTTGGGGTCACAAGTTGCTTTCGCCCAATCTCCCGCGCTCAAGATGGGCCTTCACCAGCTCCGGCATGAACTGCCGCAGATCATGGACAGTGCCGGTGTGCCCGGGCTGGCTATAGCGGTTTTCGAAGGTGATTTTAGCTGGCAACAAGGATTTGGTTTTAAAAATGCAGAAAGCCAATCCCTCGTAAAAACGCACAGCATTTTTGAGGCTGCCTCTCTCAGTAAGCCTGTTTTTGCCTTTCTCGTGCTTAAATTGATGGAAAAAGGCCGCATTGACCTGGACAAACCCCTCGTCAACTATGTTTCACGTGAAGAGTTGGAAAGGCGTTTCTTTCATGGGCCGATGAGTGAACGGAATGTGAACCTCATCACTGCACGGATGGTGCTGACCCATAGCTCAGGCTTCCCCAACTGGCGAGCCCCCAACCAGCCTATTCAGCTAAAATCTCTTCCCGGAAGAGAATACAAATATTCCGGTGAAGGCTATATGCTGTTGCAGGTAGCCGTGGAGGAAATCATGCACCGCCCGCTCAATAAGCTGGCGAGGACCTATGTATTTGACCCTTTGGGTATGACCAACAGCAGCTTCCGCTGGGAGGATGATTTTGAGGCTGAGATGGCCCATGGCCATGATGGAAAGGGGCAGGTATTTGCTTTTCGCAAACCCAAAATTGAGGCAGCGGCTTTCAGCCTTTTCACTACGGTCGAGGACTACGGCAAGTTTTTGCAGGCTTTGCTTATGCAGGATGGCCTGGAGGCATCGACTTTTCAGGCGATGTTCAAGCCTTATATTTCTACGGGTTATGGACAGGCGGATCACTTTGCCTGGGGACTGGGTGTAGGTATACAGGAACTGGAGCAAGGCAAGGCCATCTGGCATTGGGGCGACAACAACATCTACAGATGTTTTTTCATCGGCATACCTGAAAAAAAGCTGGGTTTTGTCTTTTTTACCAACAGCAGCAATGGCCTCAGCATAGGGAAAAGAATAGCCCGCTACCTGCTGAACGAAAACATCCGCAATTTTCAGTATCTCGGATATGACTGCTATGACTCGCCCGAACTGCTGCTCGCCAGGATCATGCGGGATAATGGCATCGTGAAAGGCGTACGTTTTTATGAAGACCTGAAGGTGAAATACGAGCCTCAAAAGCCGCCCCTCGATGAGCAATCGCTTATCCGTATGGGCTACCAATTGCTGGCGGGCAATAAACTGGAAGAGGCTGTAGAGCTGTTTAAAATCAATGCAGAACTTCATCCCAACTCCTGGAATGCATTTGACAGCCTCGGCGAGGCCTATATGCGGCAGGGGAATGATCGCCTCGCGATCGTCAATTATGAGCGCTCGCTTCGGCTAAACCCCCAAAATACCAATGGGTTGAAGATGTTGAAGAAGCTAAGGGAATAAGAATCAACAGGCACTCTTTTATGAACTATGCTCCGAAGGAGTATGGGGTGGAAGCTGTGTATCCGAAGGGGAAAAATAAATCAATTCAGGCTATCACTGTCTAAAACCACAAGATTGGGATCTTGTAATGGGCTTTCGGCTTCAGTAAAATCTTCAAATTTGACTGTATCCTGGCTGGTCTCTTCTACCAGGCGGTAGGGAGAGCTGGGGGCATTGACTGCACCCATAAATAACAGGGTGAGGCCTGTAAGGGCGAAGCCGCTAATCAGCCAGACAGATATATCAGTTTTTGAAAGTCTCATGGATGAATTTTATACAAATGATGTGCCTCAAAACTCCAGATGTTAGGAATTGATATAAATGGATGTTCTTTTAACTGTTTATTCCAATTGCATAAAAAATATTTGCCTAGGTAATTATACGCAGGAGACCTCTGTAGAAAAAAAATATGAAAAAAAAGAGATATATGTTTGAACATTGGTCTAATGTTTAGCATCTTTGCAGTGGCGCTTCACCCGAAGCGTCTGATATTAGGGCTTGGGGGTTCCGTCTGCAAAGACGGAGCCTTTTTTTTTATACCTGGACGAAAGCTGATTTTTTTGTTAATTTATCTAACAAAATAAATCGTCCCTCTCATGAGTCATGATATTCAAAGCCTTGAGCAATTATTCCACGAAACATTTGATGACCGCAATTTCACCCGAGCTGAGCGCCAATCGCTCCGCAAAGTGCTGGAAAAAGAAAAGCCCACTCCCCGGGAGCTGGCCGTCTTACGTGCCAAAGTTTTCGAGATGGCACAGGAGGAATTAAAAGCTTTGGAAGCCCAGCAAGTCCTCCTGTGGCTGGAAAATGCCAATAAACTGCTCCTGCCGCCCAAAGAGCCGGCATTTAAAAATCAGGTGTATTTTAGCCCGGGTGAAGATTGCCTGAATGCCATTCTGTCGAATATTCGAAAATGTAAGCATAGCCTGGATATATGCGTTTTTACCATCAGCGATGACCGCATCAGCCGGGAGGTAGAAAATAGTTTCCGGCGAAAAGTTCAGGTTCGCATTCTGACTGATATTCCCAAATTGCACGACAAAGGCTCTGATATCTATCGGTTGGCAGGCATGGGGATACCCACAAAAATTGATGATTTTGATACCCACATGCATCATAAGTTTGCGCTTTTTGATAGAAAAGCCGTTTTGACCGGAAGTTATAACTGGACAAGATCCGCCGCTCAGGCCAATGAAGAAAATTTATTGATCACCAATGATCCCCAAACCATCAAGCCATTTCAAAAAGAATTTGATCGATTATGGGAAATGATGAAAGCATTTCATCCCTAAAGCACCCAGGAATAGCGATAAAATAAATCATCAGTTTGTTTCAAATAGTTTGTCATTTCGACGAGGCTTTGCGAGGAGAAATCTCCTGAACTCATTTATAAAAGACTGATTATCAATAGCTCAGGAGATTTCTCCTCGAAGACTCGTCGAAATGACACCTCCTGGCTAAAAAATAAACTGATAGTTTATTTCGTCATCGTTCCCCAGGCATTTTTTTTTTGTATAATTTAAAAAGTTCATATCATGAAAAAACCGCTCATTCTTTGTTGTCTGATTTTCTCTATTTCCATGGCCTTTGCTCAGGTCCCTTTTCCCAAAACCCTCAGTGGTCATATTGAGTTCGGCCCTTCCTTTTACAAGCTGGGCCCCTTAAATGAAATCCTGACCCGACCCGATTCCGGGTATTTGCCCTTCCCGGAGCCTATGTTTGCTTTCGGTTTTGGGATGGATTACAACAGCAATCGTTGGATCGTGGGAGGCGCGGCAGATGTCTATGTCTTCAGTGGTCCGGGCCTAAAAGTTGACCGATTTCAGCTGGCGCTTCTAAACTACTACTATGCGAAAGCCAAAATCGGTTATGTCATCCTGTATGGAGATTTGGATAAAAAACCCTTTCTCCTCTATCCCTCTGTGGGCCTTGGATACGGTTACAACCGCCTGCGGACCAATTCAAAAGGTTTTGCCATTTTTGACACCCAAAAAAGCTGGGGACAACTCTATGATTTTGCTTTGACCATGCATTGGTTTCCGCCTATCATCACCACGGAGACTTCCCGCGTAAAACTCGGCTTGAGTGTCGGCTATCTGTATGCGCCGGGCAAGGGTTGGGATATGTCAGGCTTCAATGAAGGCGATCGGCTGAAGGTGAGCCCAGAGGGCTTTTATGTCCGCTTGATTTTTGGCATGGCGGGAGGAACCATTGGGGGGGAGAATAAGAACTGATTTCCTTTGTCAGCCTCCCAGATGTTTCAACAAATCTCCCTTGCGGCTTGGAGCCACTTCTACGCTGTGATCGCCCTCCAGGCTGATCCAGCCCCCTTTTCCTCGTTTGTAAGAGGTAATATATTGGAGGTTGATGAGGTGAGATTTGTGCACGCGCATAAAGCCCAATTCTGAAAGAATTTCATCATAAAACTTGAGTGTGCGGCAAATCATTTTGCGACTGCCGTCACGAAGGTAGAAGTCGGTGAAATTGCCATTGGCCTGGCAACGGATGATCTCCTTGACGGTGACAAGCTCAAAGCCATCGAGTACCGGCAGCACTACTTTTTGGTGCTGCTGGTGCGTGGTGCGCAGGTTATCTATCAGGATGCGGGTATGAAAATGCTGATCGCGCTCTTCATGCGCGCTTTTGACTTTTTCCACTGCCAAAATCAACTCATCTATATCAATGGGCTTGAGCAGATAATATGAGGCGCTGAAGTTCAATGCTTTGACAGCATAATGGCTGAAGGCCGTCACAAAGATGGTTTCGAAATTTACCTCGCCCACAGATTCCAGCAGGTCAAAGGCATTGCCATAGGGCATCTCTACGTCCAGGAAAACCAGCTCAGGTTTCAGTTTTTGAATGGCTGGAAGGGCTGTCTGTACACCATCGGCTTCGCCGAGGATTTCGATATCCGGACAGTATTTTGTCAGGTAATTGCGAAGGGTTTCGCGGCTGGCGGCTTCGTCGTCTACGATAAGTGCTTTCATTGGGGTTTAGTAGGGACGTTTCCCAGGAGCCTGGCGTGTGTCAAAAAATGTTAAGACCACCAATTTATTTTCTCTAATCCGGTAATAGAGCAAATTATACTTTGAGATAGAAATATACCGAACACTGAGGTCTTTTTGAGATAAACGACCCATTTCAGGGTTTTTTGAGAGAATAATTAGCTTTTGATGGACGACTCTGGCAAAGTTTTCAGCAGTTTTTTCTGAAAAGGTTT
Source organism: Bacteroidia bacterium (assembly GCA_030430205.1). Taxonomy (GTDB): domain Bacteria; phylum Bacteroidota; class Bacteroidia; order J057; family J057; genus JAUIGE01. Next base: position 69,503 of record JAUIGE010000020.1, read on the forward strand.
CTTCGAGGTAGATTAAGATGCTTTCAAATTTATTCAAAGCCCTCCTGTTCCAAAAAATCACTTTAGCCATTTTGAAAATTTGTTTTTAACCTCATCATGGCTAATCATTTGCCTTTCATCATCACTCTCTAAAAATGCAGCATCGAGTTCTTTCCATTGATCGGGTGACAGAAGCTCTTTTTCTTCTTTTTCATCATTAATGAACAAATCAGAAATTATATAGTAGCACGTTGCCAACATATTTTCATCTTCTATTTTGGCAATCAAATTCATCAAACTCCCTTTTAATTCTAATGTCGTCATATTTTGAGTATTAGATTTTCATTCAATAAGATACGATAAATCTCATAATTTAACTAAACAGATTCCTTATAAGGAATCACAATCTCGACCCGCGTACCGCAGTCTTCCTGGCCATCATCCAGGTTGGCCATGCTGACCGAAACGCGTTTTCCATAGAGCGAATTGATCAATTCTACCCGCTGGGCGGTGTTTTTGAGGCCTGTGGAGGTATGTGTGCGCTGGTTTTTGGTTTTGAGTTCCTGCGAGCGTGCCCGCCCTATACCATCGTCTTCGACGATGCCGATGAGTTTGCCACCTTCCTGGCGGAATGCTACCCGCAGATGCCCCAGCGCTTCTTTGTAGCGCAAGCCATGCCAGATGGCATTTTCGATATAGGGCTGAATCAGCATAGGCGGTACTTCTATCTGGTCGGCCTGTATGGCCGGATCTACTTCAAAACTGTATTCAAATTTGTCGGCAAAGCGAAAATGCTCCAGGCTCAGGTAGAGCTCCAGTACCTGCAATTCGGCGGAGAGCGGCACGAAGTCATGGCTGGAATGCTCCATGACGGTGCGCATCAGGCGCGAAAAATTGGAGAGGTAGCGGTTGGCGGAGCGCTCGTCATTTTTGGAAATGAAGCTGTTGATGGAGTTCAATGAATTGAAGATGAAGTGGGGATTCATCTGGCTGCGCAGCGAGCGCAGCGCGAGGAGCTTATTGGCGCGCCGCTTGGCGCGGTAGTTACGCAGGATAAAAAATCCTGCGATGAGCAGCGTCACAAATCCCAGCATCAGCAGCAGGCTGATGTTGCGTTGCTGCCGCAGGGCAGCTTGTTGCAAGGCCTGATCCTGCTGCATCCGCAGGATTTTGTCGTCCCGCTCGGCAAGTTTGCCGCTCATGTCGAGGGCCTCACGCAGCGCAAAATCGCGCAGGGTCGCCAGCGAATCCGCCATGGCGGCAGCCCTTTTGTAGGTGAGCAGGGCTTCTTTGAGTTCGCCTCTCTGCTCGTAGGCTTTAGCCAGGTTTTCATAAGCTTCCTGCTGAAGCTTGGTTTGAGCTTCTTTTTCGCGATTGGAGACAAGGGCAATAGCCGGGATGGTATCGGGGATGTTGCTTATGCCGTTCAAACTCACATTCGTTTTGGAAGGGCTCGCGACAGAAGGCAGGATAAGTGTAGCGCGCTTTTCCTTTTTTTCTGATTTGCTGGAATCTACCGTTGCTGCCAATTCTCCCAATTCTTTGCTTAAATCTATGCTCGCTTTGAAGTAGGAAATGGCTTTATCGGCATTGCCTTCCTGCAGGTAGAGTTTGCCCATTTCGAGCTGGTTCGTGACTTCTCCCTTTTTGTTCTGGCTTTTCTGGTAGGACTGGTTGGCTGCGGAGCGGGTCGCGAGTTCGCGTCCTACATCGCGCTTGCCGCGGTAGACACTCGAAAGATTTTCGTAGGATTGCTGGACCTGCTCCTGTGAGCCTTTTTTCTCTGAGAGATCAATGGCATTTTGGTAATTATCAATGGCCTGGCCCGTATCCTGCTGCTGGATATTGTAGGAACCCCAGTCATTCAGGTTGTCAATATAGCCGGGCACATTGCCCCGCTTTTGTTCCAGGCTACTGATACACTGAAACTGGAATTGGGCTTTGCCTGTATTATCCCGCAACTGATAGATGCGAGCCATGCGCCGACGGATGTCAATTTCGTCGTCCGTTTTTCCATACTCCTGGATTTTTACCAAAAGCTTTTCGTAGCGGCTGAGCGCTTCTTCCAATTCTCCCTTGCCTTCATAGGCAATGGCGATGTATTTTTCTGAATTATAGAGGCCCTCTTTCTCCTTGATTTTGAGGAAAATGTTGATGGCTTTCTGGTAGTTGTCGATAGACAAGGGATATCTCCCCAACTGATAGTTGAGTGCGCCCAGGCTGTTGTAGCAAAAGGCTTCGCCTCTTTCATTTTTTTGAGCGTAGCTCTCCTTCAGCGCGGATTGGATAAGCCCCAGTGCTTTATCGGGCTCTTTGGCCATCACGCTATTTGCCTCATTGATCTGTCGGAAGATCATGCCGGATTGAGCAGACATGATTTGAGCAGTTCCTATGAGGAAAAGCGCGAGAAGGATATGTTGGAAAAAGTGTTTCAATAGATATGTTTTTGCCATCCTTTCAACGAACATATACAGGAAAAGTGACATCCGCAAATGAGGAAATGCATAAATGGCACCTGATAACCAGTGTTTTAGCAAAATGGGGGAATCCTTCAACCAGCCAGGCTGCCACTTCACACAGTGGATTGACCTGCAGACTCATTTGTCATGGAATGAGTGAAAATTGTGAACTAGTTTGCTCGTATTCCCTTGCAAAACCTTAATTCTAACCATCATGAAAAATCATTTTTTAAAAATTGCTTACCTCCCTTTTATCCTTGCCATTTTATTTGCGAGCAAGATATTTGTCAACAAAATCGTAGCCCAAAGCCCTGTCATGACAGTGGCAGATGAGGGCTTCCAGCCCGCGCCTCAAAGCGAGAATCGCGTTCAGCTAGCCATCCTTCTGGATGTGAGCGGCAGCATGAGCGGTCTGATCGAGCAGGCCAAAACACAGCTTTGGAGCGTGGTCAATGAATTGGCCTACGCCCGTCGTGATGGCTTTCAGCCCAAACTGGAAATTGCGCTGTATTCTTATGGCGAAGGCGGCACCTTCAATGGCATTCCTTTTATCAACCAACTCACACCATTCAGCACAGACCTCGACCTGATTTCCCAAAAACTTTTTTCCCTCAGTACCACAGGCAGCAATGAATATTGTGGACAGGTCATACAACTTTCGATAGATCAACTGGCCTGGAGCGAGTCTCCCGACGACCTGAAAATCGTCTTTATCGCTGGCAATGAGCCTTTCAGCCAGGGCCCTGTTCCTTATGAAATGGCTTGTAAAGCCGCCAAAAAGAACGATGTCATCGTGAATACGATCTATTGCGGTGCCGCACAGGAAGGCATCAATAGCGGTTGGTTGGCGGGAGCCAGCATGACAGGTGGGCGCTATATGCACATAGATCACAACCAGCAAACGACCTTTATTTCGACGCCTTATGACCAGCAAATCGGTGATTTGAACAGCCGCCTCAATCAGACCTACATCCGATATGGCTCTACGGGTCATGTCTATGAGCAAAATCAGATAACACAAGACAACAATGCCTCAGGCTACTCGCGCGCCAACCTCTCTTCCCGCGCAGCCTCCAAAGCCAGTGGCATGTACAAATGCGATAGCTGGGACCTCGTGGACGCCAAACGCAGCAAAAACGGCATCGCCCTGGACACCGTTTCACGTGCCTATCTCCCCAAAGAGCTACAGGACAAAAGCACAAAAGAGTTGGAAGCCTTTGTAGAAGAAAAGGCGCAAGAGCGCGACAAAATCAGCAAAGAGCTGATAGAGACCAACAAAAAACGCGAAGCCTACCTCCAGGAGGAGCGCAAAAAGCAAGGACAGGAAAATACCCTGGACCGCGCCCTGATCGAGTGCATACAGCAGCAGGGAAAGACCAAGTCTTTTGAATTTAAAGAAAAGGGATAGGTAGGGGATTAGAGGATGAGTAGATTGAAGAGATTCTCAAATCAGATTGATTATGGACAGAAAAAAGTTTCTCATTACAGCCTCTCTTGCCGCTTTTTCGATCTCTGCTTTTGGGAGGATAGAGAAAAAGGAAGGCGAGGATAAATTTACAGGTGATTGTGATACCACCAACGATATACTCGGCCCTTTTTACCGCGCAGATGCACCCACGCGCTCGGATTTGACCTTTGAGGGTCTGGAAGGCGTGCAGGTGACATTGAAGGGGAAAGTGTACAAATCAGATTGTGTCACGCCTTTGCAAAATGCGCTGGTCGAGATTTGGCACTGCAATACAGCAGGAGAATACGATAACAGTTCGAATAAATTCCTGCACCGTGCCAAATGGTTTACCGATAAAGAGGGGGAATATTCCTTTACCACCATCCTTCCCGGTAAGTATTTGAATGGCAAATTGTATCGCCCGGCGCATATCCACTACCGCGTGACAGCTCCGAATAGCAAAGAGCTTATCTCTCAAATTTATTTTGAAGGAGACCCCCACATCACAAAAGATCCCTGGGCTACTCAAAAGAAAGCTGTTCACAGGGTTTTACCCATCTCTCTGGAAGATACAAGAGGGAATCTGGCGGTAAATTTTGATATCTATTTGGCGGGGGGATAGTTAGAGGATTCGCAAATTAATACTTTTTTCCCAGCACATTGCTGCGATAAGCATGCAGATTGAGCAGGACAGCCAGCAGGATGGTAAAAGCCAGAAGGGAGGAACCCCCATAGCTAAAAAAGGGCAGAGGTATCCCAATAACGGGTATCAGGCCGATGGCCATGCCGATATTCACAAGTACGTGAAAGAATAATATACTCAACACGCTATAGCCGTAGATGCGCGCATAGCGTGTTTTTGAGTTTTCGGCCAGGAAGCGTATGCGCCAGAAAAAGAGGAAAAATAATGCCAATAGAAAAGTGCTACCCACCCAGCCTCTTTCTTCCCCTATGGTGCAAAAGATGAAGTCTGTCACCTGCTTGGGGACAAAGTCCCCTTTGGTATAATTACCTTCCAGGTAGCCTTTTCCCCACATGCCGCCGGAGCCGATAGCAATTTTGGATTGGCGCACATTGTAGCCAGCGCCTTGTTTATCTATATCAGGATTGAACAGCACCATGATGCGGTTTTGCTGGTGCGGAGCAAGCTTTTTGACGAGGGCATCAGTCGAAAAAGACAGGCCTATAAAAAAGGCTATTACCACGATATGCAAAGCTGCACTACCTACAATCTGCCGTTTATTGAATGTCAGAATAAAAGAGAGAATGCCCAGGGCAAGGATGGCAATCGACACATACCAGGGACTGCCTACCCAGAGGGTTGCGATGGCTACTGCACCTATGGCCAGCAAAAATACCGGGATGACGGGGTTCAGGCCTTCACGGAAAAATACAATCAAAAAACTGGCAAACACCAGGGCGGAGCCGGTATCGTTTTGTAAAACGACGATCAGGCCTGGCAAAGCCACGATGGCAAAAGCCGTCAGGGCGTGAGCCTGATTTTTCAGGGAAAAATTGAGCTGGGACATATAGCGCGCCAGCGCCATGGCTGTGGCTACTTTGGCAAATTCAGCGGGCTGAATCTGAATGCCGGCTATGATCAGCCAACTCTTTGCTCCATTCACCTCTTTTCCAATAAACAAAACGGAAATCAACAGCAACAAAGCTAGCCCATAGGCTACATAACTCACGATAGACTCCAAAAAACGGCTGTCCAGCGAAAGAATCACGATCCCTACCACAGTCGAAATCCCCAACCAGATAAACTGCTTTCCATGATTGGAATTCATCTCAAATAAACTGATTTCCCCACTATTGGAAGATACCGCATAGATCGTCAACCAACCAAATATGGATAAAGCAAAAAAAAGTAAAACCGCTGGTATGTCTATTTCGAACTTTCTGTTCATGCTAGGTCCTTCGTCGTTTTTCGTTTTTCGTTCCGCCTCTCGCCTCTACTCCAAAAAATTCGCTTCGCTGACGCGTTTGAGTTCAAAGGTTTTTTCTTTGATTTCGCGCTTGAGGTATTTTTCTATCATCAAAGCAGCCGTAGGTGCTGCCCATCGGCCACCACCGCCGCCGGAGTTTTCGATCACCACCGCGATAGCGATGCGCGGGTTGTCTTTGGGTGCAAAGGCGATGAAAGTCGCATGATCCTCGCCATGTGGATTCTCCACCGTACCTGTTTTGCCACAGATGACCACATCTGACAAAAATGCCCTGCGGGCAGTACCGGTAGCCACCACCTGCTCCATGGCATCGGCCACGGTATTGAAATGTTTGCGGTCTATAGAAGTCTGAATTCTATCTGTAGCCAAATCATTGGTACTGGCAAAATCGTTTTTGCCGGGAGGGCGTTGGCCCTTCACGAAGTGAGGGGCATAATAATAGCCTCTGTTGGCGATAATGGCAACAAGGTTGGCCATCTGAAGGGGTGTCATCAGGATCTCACCCTGACCGATGGCATTGGAGATGATGTTGGTCGCTCCCCAGCGATCTTTGCCGTAGATGCGGTCGTAACGCTCGACCGAAGGCAGGAGTCCCCTGCCTTCGTAAGGCAGGTCTACGTGCAATTTGGTGCCGAGCCCCAGCTCGACCATGTATTTTTCCCAGTTACCAAAAGATTGGTAAACGTTTTCGTATTGGCTGTGATTGAGGTAGTCCATATAGGTCGCCGCAAAATAGGAATTGCAGGACCACTTGATGGCTCCGTCTATCCGCAAAGGATGCGGGTGCATGCGGCAGCCGGGCTTGCCTTTGTTGCGCCAAAACCCGCCTCCACATCTGTAAGATGTCCTTTCATCGATCACGCCTTCATTGAGTGCCGCCAGCGCGAGCGCTGTTTTGTAGATAGAGCCGGGTGGATAAGTCGCCATCAGGGGGCGGTTGAAAAGGGGTTGAAGGCTGTCTCTGCTCAGCCTGCGCCAGTTGCGGCCGACCTCACGGCCCGTCAGCATTTGGGGATCATAGGCAGGGGCACTGACAAAAGCGAGTATCTCTCCCGAAGAAGGCTCTATCGCTACAATGCTGCCCTTTTTATTCTGCATCAAAAACTCTCCAAATGCCTGTAAGTCTGAGTCTATACTCAGAAGCAAATCAGCTCCCTTGATAGCCTGTTTATCAAACCTTCCCTCAGCATAGCTACCGACTTCCCGCCCATAATTGTCTTTGAGCAGCTCCATTTCGCCCTTTTGCCCATGCAAAACCTCCTCGTAACTGCTCTCTATTCCAGACTTTCCTTTCAGGTCTCCAGAACGAAAATAACCTCCTGAAGCATCTATATCCGCATCATTGACCTCACTGATATATCCCAAAAAGTTGGCACCGACACGCTGGTGATAGGTGCGGCGGTTAGATACGTTGAAACTGATCCCGCTAAAATTCCACAGATTTTCCTGTAAAATCCCATATAGTACAGGGTCAATATAGCGGGCGATGATATGTTCTTTATTAGGTGCAGCCTGAGCTTTCTTGATGGCTGCTTCCAGTTCGCTTTCTGTTATTTCCAGCAAAGAGCACAACAAGGCGGGATCTGGGATCTCCAGCTCGTTGGGGGTTATCGCCAGGTCAAACATGGCGGTATTGCTGACAAAAATTTGTCCGTATCGGTTATATAAATTGCCCCGTGGGGGAATCACAGGCTTGCGTTTGCGGCTGTATTTACGGGCCTCACCTGCATACTCCTCTGTCAGCACCTGTAGGCTATACAAGCGCCCTGCCATCAAAAACATGATGACACCTATGATGACCATGATGATATCACCTCTGATATGCAGATTTTGCTCTTTCATCGGGCAGAAGAACGTTGGTAAAAAATGCCATATACAAGGAAGCAGATAACAAAAGTATACAAGCTGCTGCTGAATATTTCTAACAGATTTTGGAAAAAATGCCCAAAAACATCCCCCGCAGCTTCAAGCATAAAAAAACTGAAATGGTGTACAAATATCAGGGGGAAAAGATAACTGGCAATCCAACTGAGGTTTTGATGGGGGAGGGTTAATTCCTCCTTGGAGCGATTGAGCGTGCCGCTGATGATGCTGATCCAATAAGGTCGGATAGCGATCATGAGCACACATGAGAAAGCATGCAAGCCCATGGTTTGGGTAAAAATGTCAATAAATAGCCCCGCTCCAAAAGCGACAAGATATTGGATGGGTTTACTCAAATTCACCGGCAGCATCAGCAAAAAGAGGAGAAACCCAAAAGGTCTGGCCAATTGGCTGATAGCCATGCTATCAAATAGCATGATTTGGAAAGCTGCGAAGACAAGCCAAATGCCGGTAAGCCGTAATGCCAGGTTCATTTATTGTTTCAGATCTTCTCTGAGTTTATCTATTTCGGTTTTATGTTCAAGAGAAATAAGGTACAATTTGTTCAACGACCGAAAATCGGTCGCCAGCCGCACACTCACTTCGTGAAATCCATCCTGAGAATCCTCTTTCAGTCCTTCAATATAGCCGATCACCAGGTCGGGAGGAAAGCGGGAGCGGATGCCTGAAGTCAGGACTTTCATGCCTGGTTTCAGGTCTACATCCAGTGGAATCCACTTGAGGGTGCCATGCTCCGGGTCTTCTCCATTCCAGGTGAAGGTCGGTTTGATGGGCAAATCTTCCACTTTGGCGCCGATACCTACACCATAGGAGGTTATGCTGAGCGCCAGGCTAAAGTTGGGGCTGGTTTTTACCACAAAACCTGCAATGCCCTGAGGCGAAATCAGGCCCATTTTTTCCTTAACCCCATGTAGCCTGCCTTTGTCGAGGGTGATATAATTTCGGCTCAGGGAATGGGTGAAGCGAATCGCCCGACAAGGCATGTAGACGAATTCTTCATGAGAACGAAGGCTGTCTATCATCCCGACCCTGCTGCTGTCAGATTCTATCAATGCCTCTGCAACATGAAGCTTTCCCCGGAGGCTATCAAGGATTTGGCGCAAAGAGTCATTTTCCTCCTGCAATTGTATGTTCCCTTCTTTGAGGTAAAAGTATTCGCTGATGTTGCGTTTTCGCATCTGAACGGCAGCGCTTACTTCGAGCAAACTGTCGCCCATGGCGTGTCGCTGCGGGGCATTAAACCGAACTACCAGAGACAGTGCAACCGCTTCTAATAAAAGAAACAGGAACAGGTTTTGGTTTTTCGATAAAAAGCTTAGTAGCCGCAGCATGTTATTAATCCATCAAATAGCGATACTCATCCAGGTTTTTCAATACAATACCGGTTCCTCTTACCACAGCGCGCAGGGGATCATCGGCTACATGGATGGGAAGATTGGTTTTGTCAGCGAGACGTTTGTCCAGGCCGCGCAGCAATGCTCCGCCGCCGGTGAGGTGGATACCCCGCTCATAGATATCCGCCGAAAGCTCGGGAGGCGTATTTTCCAAAGCCTTCAACACCGACTCCTCTATCTTGATGATAGATTTGTTGAGCGCATGCGCGACTTCCTGGTAGTTGATAGAAATGGTTTTGGGAATACCTGTCATCAGGTCTTTTCCGCGAATCTCGATCGGTGGGGGGGGATCGTCCAACTCCGGCAATGCGGCGCCCACTTCGATTTTGATGCGCTCGGCGCTTCTTTCACCGATCAGCATATTATGCTGCTTGCGCATATAGTTGAGGATGTCGTCATTGAACTCATCACCCGCGATGCGGATGCTCTGGTCGGTCACGATGCCCGAAAGCGCGATCACGGCAATCTCGGTGGTACCCCCTCCTATGTCAACGATCATATTGCCAGTCGGCTCTTTGATGTTGAGGCCGATGCCAATGGCAGCAGCCATAGGCTCAGCGATGAGCCTTACTTCTTTGGCTCCCGCCTGCTGGGCGGAGTCTTGTACGGCACGTTTTTCTACCTCTGTGATCCCGCTGGGGATACAGATGACCATACGGTAGCTGGTCGAAAACCTAAACCAGCCTTTACGCTTGTTGTGAATGAGCTTGATCATTCTTTTGATCATGTGCTCAGCCACTGTAAAGTCAGCGATGACACCATCCTTCAGCGGGCGTACGGTTTTATACTTTTCGTGCGTTTTTTCGTGCATTTGCTGCGCTTCGGTCCCCACGGCTATCACTTCCTGCGACATCCTGTCGAGCGCTACGATAGACGGCTGGTCTACCACGATCTCATCATTGTACATGATGAGGGTATTTGCTGTGCCAAGGTCGATGGCAACATCGGTTGTAAAAAAATCAAACAGGCCCATAAGTTTAGATAGAATGAGTGGGTTTAGTTTACAGTTTGTAGTTGGCAGTTTGCAGTATTGTGAAACATTTGATAATCAAAATGCCATAACTGCCTACTGCCTACTATTCCTCTCATTAATGTTTAAAATGTCTAGTACCCGTGAAAATTAAGCACATGCCCTGATTTTCACAAAATTTAATTGTATCCTCATCCCGGATAGAACCGCCTGGCTGTACTACGACCTCAATGCCCGCAGCATGTGCCATTTCGACGCCATCCGAAAAAGGGAAAAAAGCATCAGATGCCAGAGTAGAACCTTTCAGATCAAAGCCTTTGTCTTTTGCTTTAAAAATAGCTTGAGCCAGGGCATCTATCCGTGAAGTTTGTCCAACTCCACTTCCAATTAACTGACCATTTTTAACGATGGCAATTGCATTGGATTTGAGGTGCTTGACGACTTTATCGCCAAATAATACGTCTGATAATTCCTGAGAAGTCGCTTTTCGGGAGCTCTTATATTCCAGATCTTCAGCCTTCAGTTCTTTCTTATCCTTTTGCTGCACAAGGTAGCCATCCAACAGACTTTTAACAATAAGCGAATGACTCTTTTTTGTTTTTCTTTTTAGCAAAATGCGATTTTTGCTTTTTGCCAGGATATTCAGAGCCGCAGGCTCATAGGCATCAGCCACCATCACCTCAAAGAAAAGCTTCTTTTCTTTGATATCTTCCGCAATGGAAGCGTCAATTGTGCCATTACAGGCCAGTATGCCTCCAAAAGCGGAGACCGGGTCACCCGCCAGTGCCTTTTGCCAGGCCTCCAACATATTGCTTCCTGTGGCACAGCCACAAGGGTTGGTATGCTTGATGACTGCGAAGAAAGGTTCTTCAAACTCATCGATCAGCTGAAGGGCGCCTTCTATGTCCACGAGGTTGTTGTAGGAAAGTGGCTTTCCGTTGAGTTGCTCAAATTGGTCTTCCAGCTTACCATAGTAATATCCCTTTTGATGGGGATTTTCTCCATAGCGAAGGACGGCAGGCTGCTGAAAGGAAACTTTCAGGCTATCACTTTTGGGCTGAAAGTAGTTGTGGATGTGGGTGTCATAATGTGATGACACATTGAAGGCAGCTCCCGCCAGCGCTTTGCGCTGGGCCAGTGTCAGCGCGCCTTGCTGCGCCTGCAGCCACTCGCCCACCTGCGCATATTGCGCAGCAGAGGGCACGATCGCCACATAGCGAAAATTTTTCGCGGCAGCGCGTATCAGGGCGATGCCGCCGATGTCAATTTTCTCGATGATCGCATCATCGCCGGCACCGCTTGCCACCGTTTCTTCGAAAGGGTATAGGTCCACGATCACCAGATCGATGGTCGGTATATCATGCGCTGCCAATTCCTGCTGATCCACAGGATCATCACGTCTCGCCAAAATTCCGCCATGTACCTTGGGGTGCAAGGTTTTGACGCGCCCACCCAGGATAGACGGGTAACCCGTCAAATCCGCAACTTCATGCACCTCCGCACCCAAATCACGGATGTAGGCGGCCGTACCGCCCGTCGAATAGATGTCCGCACCTAATCCTTTCAAAGCCAATATGATAGGCTCCAAACCCTGCTTATGGTAAACAGAGATTAATGCAGATTGTATGTTAATTTTATCCACCATTTTTTAAACGAAAGCGCAAAGCTAACCAGAAAATGAGAGAATTGGCAGATTAGAAGATGAGAGAATGAAAAAAACTTTAATCCTCTCATCCTCCTATCACCTCCTCAATCGTCTTCGCATAATGCGCATGCTCCAGTTTCAGCACTTCTTGCTGTAGGGTGGCCGCATCCCAGCCTGGCTTGACGGCCAATTTTGCCTGAAAAAGGATTTCGCCTTCGTCATATCGCTCATTGACGCGGTGGATGGTCATGCCCGAATGTGTTTCACCCGATAAAATAACAGCTTCATGTACGTTCATGCCGTACATGCCCTTGCCGCCGAACTTCGGCAGGAGTGCCGGATGGATGTTGAGGATATGATCGGGAAAGGCCCTGATAAGCGGGCCGGGGATCAGCTTGAGGTAGCCCGCCAGGGCGATGAGGTCGATCCGGTGCTGCTGCATCTGCGCAGCAAGAAACTCACCATCCTGATGGTGCTTTTTGTTCAGGACCAGGCAGGGTACCTGCCATCGGTATGCGCGGGCGATGACGCCCGCCTGGGGATTGTTGGTCATGATAAGGGAGACGGAGATCTCCTCATGGGTGGAGAAGTGCTGGAGGATGCTTTCGGCATTGGAGCCGCCGCCGGAGGCGAAGATGGCGATGTGTTTCACGGGTATTGGGGTGTTATACTTGACTGTCTAATTCAACTTTTGGAAAAGCAAGTATACAGAAAATGAGCCACTCTAAGATTAGCATGGCTCATTTATGGTATTTGAGGGTGTTATTTATTCCTTGATTTCATAGGCTAACAACAGATAGGTAGTTTGATAGAAAAGACTAGGGGAAGTCCTCATTGATCTCCAAACCAAACCGATGTCTTTTATTACTAATGAACTATCATAAATGGGATATGAATTTAAGCTTGATTCTCTGTATACCATGTATCCTTCTCCAACATCTTTTCCATATTTGGCACTTGAAACCTGATCACTTACCACATGATAAATACTTTGATAAACATCGGCCCGCCATGTATCTCCCTTTTTCATAGGAAAATTGAATTGTTTTTCCAGATATCCCAATCGGCCATTTCTAGTAACACTATAATAAATGATTTTTCGGGAATTGAATTTGGCAGCCAAACTTTCAATTACATTCCCCTCTTTGTCCTGCCACTCCAACTTCCAAAGGCCATTTTCATCTCCGATGGAGACATCCTCTTCGGTGACAATTAATCTTATTGTATCAAGCTCGATAAGGTTACTGTCTCTATCTATTGGAATAGTCCTTTCATATTCCCAATAACTTCCTGGTGTTAAAGGGAAATCTGAGGCATAAAATTGATTTGGGCTTAGTTTTATCTTGCCACATTGGAGGAAGAGAAGTACAATAATTGTAAGAATAAAGGCAAATTTTAAATTTTTCATGCTATTTGAGTATTATCCTATTTTACTTCATAATCGATTAATTGGAATAGTTCCACATCAAAGGGCACGCCTTTCGTAACATTAAAGTTTCGCCAGGCTACGCCTATCCCTTTTGCCATGACGATGTTGTCATAGATGCTGAAATTGTTATCCCCAAATGCCCTTCTTTGTAAATAGAGGCCTTTACCATGTCCTTCAGGCACATTATATGCGCTTAGTTCATGGCGATCATTCAATACCCTATAAGTTCCTTGGTTATGATCTATGGTCCATTCGTCCTCTATCTGAAAGGGAAAATTGTATTGTGATTCTAGAATTAAACTATCGTCGAAACGACTATAGTCATAAAAGGCAATAAACTCCTCAGTATATTCAATGTACTGTGTATCAATTCTTACTCTTATGGTTTCATGTTTGGGCTTCCATTCTAGCATCCAAAGGTCACTTTTACCGGCTTTGGTTATGCCTTCTGCTATGATGGTAGCTCGTAGGGTATCCTGAATATTTCTATCCAAATCCATCCACCTGTAATCCCAATATGTGCCTAAACTTATTGGGAAATCTTTGGATTTGAATTTTTGGGGTGGGAGGAGGTCTTCTGCTTTTTCGCAGGAAAAAAAGAAGATAGAAATGGCTAATATGAATAAAAGACCTGGTTGATTTTTCATAGGAAAGGGATTTGTTGGGGAAAATTTTGCGGAATATTCCTATTCTATATGGTACCCCAATAAGGTGAAAGTGGTATGGTGAGATGTGTGGTTGAAGGTAAAATAGGTAATGTCCCTGCTAATAATCCCAATACCCTTGCCTATCAGGATATCCTCCTGCACTTTTTTGCCAAGATCGGGATGATATTCCCTTTGGAGGAAGAATGCATCACCAAAATATGGATTTTCAACATTTTCCTGGACCGTATATTTTCCTTCAAATTTGCCCACCTCCCATTCATCTTCAGGTTTAAAAGGAAATTCGTATTGAGATTCTATGCGTAGGAAATCATTATCAGGAATAGGTCTGCGATAAAAAATGAGCTTATTATGCCTGAATTGAATGAATTGTGAATCTACCAGCTCACCTGTCCTTTTTCGCTTCCATACCAATCTCCACAAATTCCTGGCGTCCAAATCTACGCCTTCAGTGACAATCGTAGCGATTAATGTGTCCCGTTTTTCATACCCGATACTATCCTTTCGCTCATATTCCCAAGAGTTGTTCAGCCCGATAGGGAAGTCTGATTGGTAGAATGGGTTGGGGTTGAGTTTGAGTTTGCTGCATTGGAGGAAGAGGAGGGCGAGGAGGAGGAAAAGGCTGGTAAATCTGTTCACGGTATTATTTATTGATCCAGTAGGTAAGGCCTCCATTCAATACAAGTAGACTGGCTCGCTTACTGGCCTCTTCACTATCAGCCAGATCGTAAAAATGGAAAAAGGCTCGACTAAAATTAGCGCTCAGATCAATTGAGATACTGTTCCACTTTGCCTGAAGGCCAGCATGTGGCCCTGCACTTATACAGTATGAACGTTCCCCTTTACTTGCGTCTTTGGATTCGGAAAAGCGTAAAAATTGACCATTGGAAGAGGTATGATACCTAAAGTGCCTGAAATCAAGCCCCGCAAAAGCAGAAAGATATTTTCCTTGAAAATAGGTATATCTGTAGAAGGTCGATATCCCTTTGGGAAACTGCCTCTGAAGAGCCGTAAATGGGCCGTATTTGAGCGGTCCGTTATACGTTGGGGATATAAGTTCGTAGTTGACCCCTAAAGCATGACTCTTATGGGCAATCTTAACTCCAGGCGAGATTGCCTGAAAGAGTTTATAGGTAAAGGGCTCTAAATCTAAATGATCAATAGAAGAGTAGCTTAGTGTAATACCAAGACGAAAATCTTTTTCTCCCTGGCTATAGCCAGTAGTGAGAAGAGGTAGTAGTGATAGGATGAGAATGATTTTTTTCATGATGGGAAGATGTTATTTTTTGATTTCATAGTCTATGAGTTCGAACCTTTCAATAAAAAAAGGGACTTGTCCAAAAGAGACATTGAACATGCGATAGGCGACACCGATGTCTTTGATAAGTAGTGCCTGATCAATCAGGGAAAAAAGATTATCTCCTCTGGCTAACCGTTTCAGGAAAAGCCCGTTTCCAAAATCCTTGTCAATTTCAGGGGTACTATTAACTCTATCACCTAGTACTTCATAAGTTCCCTGGCCTCTTTCCATTGTCCATCCGTCTCCTACTTCGAAGGGAAAATTGTACTGTGATTCTAAAATTAGACTATCTGAAAAGCGACTGTAATCATAAAAAATGATTCGCTCTTCTGTCTTATGAACGTATTGTGTGTCTGGCCTTCGGGTATTGTGTTTGGTTATCCATTCCAGCATCCAAAGATCGCTTTGATCATCTAGCTTTATACCTTCTGCTATAATTGTCCCTTTCATTGTATCTGTTTTATTTCGGAAAATATCAAGCCAGTGGTATTCCCAATAACTCCCCATCGTAATAGGGAAGTCTTCTGCTTTGAATTTTTGGGGAGGGAGAAGGTCTTTTGCTTTTTCACAGGATGAAAAAATGCAGGCAGAAATGACGATTAATATGAGAAAAATATTTTTCATTGGTCGTATAAGCTGTACGCCCCTTGACGTTATTTTGGCATAGGGGCTTTTTATTGTTAATGTCTTACTATTAATTTTTTGGTATACTCGTTTCCATCAGAAGTAATTACCCGAATGAAATAGGGACCGTTACTCCAACTTTCTATCTGGAGGGTAGTTTCATGGGTCTTTGTTTCTATCTCTTCGGAAAATATTTCGGCACCGAAGAGATTGAATACATAAATCTGATTAATTTTCCCCTCTAAACATTTTAATATTACTTCATCAGAGGCAGGGTTCGGAAATATCTGAAATGGGCTTGGACTTTCATGATTTTCAAAGTTGAAAGCTAAATTTGAATTTTGCCCATTTGGATTTGCTTTTCGGGATGGATTAAATCCTGGTGTTTGGCAAACTAATAGATCGATGTAAGCGCTAAATTCAGCATCTTCATCCACATGAAAGTCAGGAGAGATACTTATACTGTTGTTGGCAATAAGCCTCAGCTTTGAATTAGCTAAAACGTCTGAATTGCCGCTAACAAAAATGTTATCCCCTCGATAAGTAACATTCGGGGCACTAAATTGAACATCATGGAATATTAAATCGTCAGTTGTGGAAAAAATCTCTTCTCCCAAAATGCTATTCAGATCTAACCGAGAAACATATACTTGCATTTTGGTTGTCATATCATCCAATGGGAGTGGCGTATAAGAGTCCCTATTATCTGCCCAAGCTGCGAAGGCTATACCATCATAGATGTCAATTCCAATATAACTTCCCAAATATACATTACTTGAAGTTTCCCCAAGACCAGGATACCGATGCTCTCGGTTATGGCTTTCATCACTTACAATAATGTTGTCAAAGGTTTCCCATCCATCAGCCGTAAAAGCGACAAAAGTATTTGTTGCATTGGTTTCTTCATCAATTTGATTCAAGCCATGGTAGGTTACTACGACAATCCCCGTCACTGGGTCACAAGCTATCCAGGGCATGAATGCTTGTTCCACTCCGTTACTGCTTATTGTGATGGGTTCTTCGAAAGTACTCCCCTGATCATCTGAAAATCGCACCTTGATCTCTGCGTCTTGGTTACCATTTAACTCAGGATAAGCAATATAAATCCGGCCTCTATTTGGGCCACAGCTTCGGTCCACAGCCATTGAAGGAAAATCAACGACTCGCGTATTCCCAAATTTTGGGTTCCCAAGATTTGTAGTTTGAATTCCATCAAATGTAAATGGGATACTGGTTGTAAAAGATACCCCTCCATCATCAGAAGATGCAAACCCAATACTTTGTCCTGGCAAATCACCACCTGGGCCGTAAACTGTCCAGCATAAATAGACTTCTCCTTCGGGACCCGTTTTAACATCTACTCCCTGTCCATTACCTAAAGCATTGGGATGTTCAATAAAACTGTTAAGCTGGTCCTCTGATCGTTCAAACCGAATAGCACGGTTTTGGTCATAGTCTGTCCAGGCAATATAAAAATTATTGGTAAAGGAATTACCATGCCATCCATCATCAAAGACAGCCATTTCTTTATCCATTTTAGCAAGGCCTTTATCCCGAGTGATTCTTTCATTCCAGCCTAAGTTAGGGTTTGAAGAAGAATAAACTAGGTATCCTTTAATGGAATCTGGGCCCCCTAATTTGTCAATTAAAAGGGTTAATAAATAGTAGTCCCCATTTTTATCGAAGGCCGTAACAGGATCACCTCCTACTAATTTTTTTTCCTTGTCAGGCATCTTTACATCTCCATTCCAGTTAACCCCATTATCAATAGAGTAAAAATATCCCTGATCATAGGTGTCGTCATCAATATTTGTACTGAGCATTATTATATTTTCAAACTCCTTGTTAATCGAAATATGTACTTCATATTGATGTTTTTTAGTTGGCGAAATATGTATGTCATCCTCATCCATTACCTGACCAAACAAAACACTAAATCCCAATAGAAAGCTCAAAAAAAATAGTATATTTTTCATTTTGTTAACACGTTAAATGATTGAACATCAATAAATAACCTACTTCCTCATCCCCTCCAATTCCTTCTCCATTGCCTTCATCTTCTTCTCCAATTCAATCACATAAAGCGTCAGCTCTTCAATCTTTTCAAGGGACTTGAGTTGTAATTCCCCTACATCCACGCTTCCTCTTTCTTTGTATACTTGCTCGCTGGGAATACCGGGCAGGTGGTGGTTTTGGCGGATAAATGCATCCAGTTCTTCAAGCGAAAGCAGTTGATAATCCGGCGAAAAGACATAATCCGGTATGGTGCCCATATCTACCTCCACAGCCCGGCAGTGCACAGTTCCTGTTTCTGTAACTTCAAATTCATTGTTTCCTGTGGTTTGGCTCTTTACGATAAAAGTACCATTCACATGGAGGGTCGCTTCAGGCGCATCTATCCCAATCCCTACATCCCCATCCGCCGTCACCACCATATTCTGCACAAAAGTGCCAGAGCCGGTATTTTGCATGAAGCGAATTTCTCCTCCATTGGCACCATTTCCATTTCCTGCAGTAAGGGAGGTATGACCAGGGCGCGTAGTATTGCCATTTTGCTCTCCCATCACCTTCGGCACACTGAGTTGCAGACTGATAAGCCCTTCGCCATCTACATCCAGCGCATGCTGTGGCTGCGCCACACCAATCCCCACCTTTCCATTACTGGCGATTCTGATACCGGTATTTCCATTGGTCCAGGGCCCCAATACCAGGCCAGCAGCCTGATTCTTCCCACCACCGGCCAGGCCATCTGAGAAAACAATGCCCAAATCCCCCGCCTGAGAGAGGAAATTAAAGCCAGCATTCCCCAAATTCGGAACGACAAAAAGCTGACGATCTGTACCTGCCTTGAAGCTGCCTGCGGCCAGATTAGGTGTAGATGCCACCTCTATGGTCAAATTATCTGTCTCTATTCCGCCATTTCCCAGAATCAGGCCATCCACTTCGATGTCATCCATAAACATGACGTTTCCATCAAATAAGCCTGTCTTATTGTGAGGCCAAAAGTTAGGCCCAATACGCCTGTATTCGCACCTCCAATACCTATATTACCTGTACATCCGGTAAGTGGAGATGCTCCACAAAATAATTGTTGGGCCTGCATAGAATAAGAAGCGAAAACGAGAAAAAAAGAAAGGATAATTCCTTTGTAAAGCTTCAGTGTCAAATTTGAAGCTGGTTCGTGTATTAATTTATTGGGGGGGGGGTAAAATTTTCATGATACTGAAATAAAAAGGTTGGTTAAAAATAGATAAAAGGAACCTTAACTCATCACAAGTGCATGAAGAGAATGGATAATGGAAAATTGAGAATGGATAATTAAATCAACATAAAACCTGGGTTGGGTTAAGGCTTAAGAACTTTTTTCGATCGAATGATTCAAGATGGGAAATATTTTGGAGAAAAACAAAAAAAGCAGCCGACATACGCCAACTGCTTTCATGAGAAACACACTGTTTTTAGTTGGCAGGTTTAAGTAGGCAGTATGCAGTTGAAGAAATTCTTACTGCCAACTGCATACTGCCCACTGCCTACTACTTACTTAGTCAAAATGACTTTCTTCCGGGCTTTGATTTTATCTGATTGGAGCTGGATGAAGTAGATGCCTGCGCTTTGTGCAGACAAATCCAGCTGTGCATGGTGGTTGCCTGTGCCGAGCTGACCCAGCTGCTGCTGGAGGACTTTTCTGCCCATGATGTCGATTACATAGACGACAGGCGCGTCTGTTTCTGTCAGGCTGAAGGCCAATTCGACCTGGTCTTTCGCTGGGTTGGGACTTACCGTCATCGGGATGAAATGGGCTGTTTTGATGCTTGTGGCGCGGTTGATGGTCGTCAGACTTGTGTTGGTGCGCACAGGAGCATTGAAGTCGAAGTAGATGTCAGCGAAGTTGGGGATAGCCGTAAAATCAGGCAGATTGGGGAGGGGCTTGATTTTGAACATCACAAAACCATGGCTGAGTGGCTCGTTGACATTGGAGTCAGGCAACAGGATGTTGTCAAACTGCCATCTTACTTCGCGCTGGTCGCCGATATACATATTGTAAGCATGGCTTGCGCCGAGCATTTGGATGGAATTGATATCCAGATTGGCATCAAGTGTATCGAGCAGATATACGCTAAAGGCGGTATCGGTACCTGTATTCTGGAAGCGGATGCGATAGGTCAATTCCTGATCAGGAAGTACATAGCCTTCCGGGCCGAAGCCTGGAGTGACAGTTTTGTCGTTGGGGTCAAAGGCTCCGATAACTGAGTCGTGCAGTGCCGACGTATTATTGGCTGGCGTAGCATCCCCCGCAATGGGCAATACAGATGCAAAAATATCAATTGGAGTACCGAGGGGAACACCAGAAGGCGTTGCAAAAGTCAAATCATATTGCAACGACTGAAAGGGAAGCAGGTTCGTGAAGGAGTAATCAATGGTTTTGGCTGAAGTATTGTGGATTCCGCCAGGACTACTATTTACATAAACCAGGCTATCACCATACACGATATTGAGGGTACCGCTCATCGGATTGCTTCCATTATTGAGGACAAACCCCTTGACAAGGGTATTTCTGGTCCTGCGAAATGGACCCGTAGGTATTAGGACTACTTCCAGGTCTTGGATAGTTGAGTTGGCTGTTAGCGCAAAATCTCCCGTAAAAGTCATTCCATTACCAGGAAGGGTGAAGGTATAGGAACCTCCTGCTGGTACTGAAATATTGAAAGGGCCAGGGTTTCCCAGCGAAACAGTATAATTTCCACTTTGCGTCAAAATTTCATACCTCCCATTCCTATCTGTCAATACAGGCTTTCCGCCTATATCCACTACTTTGAGAAAAAGGGGAAAATCTATCCCTCCGTCAAAGACATTATTGGCATTTACATCATAGTAGACCTGCCCTTCTATGGCTTCTGTATTTCCGCAGGGAAGTGGCTGAACGGTGATCCATTTAGTTATGCAGGTATCGGGAGGAGGAGTTAGACCATAATAAAGGCAATAAGTTATCTGATAGGTGCCTGGATTCCAGAAAAAATAATTAAAAGCAGGTGATAATCCTGTCCCACTTTTCCAATCTCCATTACTTATATCAAAATGATGAGACATGGGAAGATTTCCAATGCTTGAATCAGCAATGGTAATGGCTTGCCCAGCACAAGGGGATCGAGGTGTAATAGTAAAATTAGGGGCTGCATTTTGGCTAAAAATAAAGCAATTCCCAATAAGCAGATGAAATAGAAAAATAAAGAATAAAACTCTCATAAGGATTGGATAAAAGGGTGAATATCAAAGCATAAAATACAAAAAGCAGCCGACATACGCCAACTGCTTTCATGAGAAACACACTGTTTTAGTGGGTAGTTTTTATGCCCACTGCCTACTTAGTCAAAATGACTTTCTTCCGGGCTTTGATTTTATCTGATTGGAGCTGGATGAAGTAGATGCCTGCGCTTTGTGCAGACAAATCCAGCTGTGCATGGTGGTTGCCTGTGCCGAGCTGACCCAGCTGCTGCTGGAGGACTTTTCTGCCCATGATGTCGATTACATAGACGACAGGCGCGTCTGCTTCTGTCAGGCTGAAGGCCAATTCGACCTGGTCTTTCGCTGGGTTCGGACTTACTGTCATCGGAATGAAATGGGCTGTTTTGATGCCTGTGGCGCGGTTGATGGTCGTCAGACTTGTGTTGGTGCGCACAGGAGCATTGAAGTCGAAGTAGATGTCAGCGAAGTTGGGGATAGCCGTAAAATCAGGCAGATTGGGCACTGGGCTGATTTTGAACATCACAAAACCATGGCTGAGTGGCTCGTTGACATTGGAGTCAGGCAACAGGATGTTGTCAAACTGCCATCTTACTTCGCGCTGGTCGCCGATATACATATGGTAAGCATGGCTTGCACCGAGCATTTGGATGGAATTGATATCCAGATTGGCATCAAGTGTATCGAGCAGATATACGCTAAAGGCGGTATCGGTACCTGTATTCTGGAAGCGGATGCGATAGGTCAATTCCTGATCAGGAAGTACATAGCCTTCCGGGCCGAAGCCTGGGGTGACAGTTTTGTCGTTGGGGTCATAAGAACCGCGTACGCTGTCAGTTGCTGTTACATTATTGTTTGCCGGAGTTGCATCATTGTTAAATGGCAATACAGCAAGGGTATTTGTGATCGCCGTACCCAGAGGTACACTTTGATAGGTGTTGAGGATGACCCGATGAGATGCACTCTGAGAAGGCAACAGCCCTGTGAATGAAAAAGTAACAGTCCTGTTTGCTCCGTTGTGGGTGCCTGCCGGGGAGCTGCTTACATAAGCGACGCTGTCATCATAGGTAAAAGTCATGCTGCCTGTCATGGGGATCGTTCCATTATTGACTACCACGGCAGTCGCATAGGTGTCAAATCCCGGGCGATATGCCCAGCCATTATAAAGAACCGCTTGCAAATCCTGAATAGGCGTAGCAGCAGTGAGGGCGAAATCAGCAGTAAAAAGGGTGCCACTGCCGGCAGCAACGATGGAGTGACTTCCTCCAACAGGAGAGGTCACGGTATAGGGGGAGGCGCTGGCCAGTGATACGGTATAGGTGGCAGCATTGAGGATGGCAGTATACTCACCATTCGCATTTGTCATGAAACTAAATGGCCCCACATTGACCATTTTTTGGGCGATGGGGTAATCGGTGCCTGCATCATAAGTTGCATTGCTATTGGTGTCATAATATACCTGCCCTGAGATGGTATCGGGCGTCGAGCAGGGGCCTGCCAGCACCACGATATTTTTGCTCACACAGGAGGAGTCAAAAGTGAGGGAATCAAACACACAATACCATATCGTATAGTTACCAGCAGTAGCATAGGTATGGGTTGCCGTAGGCGAAGCCGAGGAGCTCCAGTTGTTGTCACCAAAGTTATAATGGAAATTGGTCAGCGCCACACTGCCCGTACTGGCATCCTGAAAGGTGACGGCCTGTCCGGCACAGGGAGGTTGCGGGGAGTAGGTGAAATCTGCTACCAGATTCAACTGTGCCTGGAGGAAGCTGAAGCTTCCTAACAACAAGCCCAGGGTGATTAGGGTCAATTTAAAGGCTTTCATAAGCAAAAGAATTTTAGTTTGATTAAGTATATGTCAAATCTAAAAGCTTATGCCGCCATCCTCAATGTGATCAGTCAACTTTATTACGCGCCCAATTCCAGAAAATGATTCATTCTGAAATAAAATTATCCAAAAATATTTAAACTCCTTACGCATTCACACATCCTCTCATCCTCTCATCCTCTTCTCCTCAAATCGCATAAAAACTCCCATGATACTCTTCCCCTTTGTATCTCAGGAAAAAAGTATAACGCATTTCAGCTTTTAGCGGCCTGGATGGGATCTGAAATACATAGCGACCCAGGCGGCGCTTGACATTTCCGTTGATCCAAACCTTTTTTCCCTCCTCATCAAATAAATGCAACTCCACAAAACCGCCATAATTGATCTCATAATTGATGCGGACAGAGTCCGACGCTACCACCGTCTGGTTGATATACAGCCTGGGCGGGATATCCTGGCCTGTTAGTTGGGAAATGCCTATGCCCAGAAAAATCGTTAACAAAAATATTCTCATTGTTTTTGAATTTGGTTATAGCAAAGTGTCAAAAAATAAATTACTCCAATAATTGGAGTTTAAAAACTGAGAGAAGAATTGACGCTGATTGACGCTGATTGTTATGATAAAATTATGTTTGGACCCTAAAGAGGCTAAAGTTGTATGATTAGTCAAATTCTTAAAACATAAAAAATCATAAAGATCTGCGTAAATCTGCGTCCACTCTTTATTTCTTAAATCATCAATTGGAGCTTCTTAATTTTTGATCATTTACTAATGCAAAACGAAAGATAAGAACAGATTAGTTTACCCCAAACCCGAAACTCCAAAGCCAGAACTTCTTATCCATCCCAAAACCTGCCGACTGGCTCCGCTATTCTCCTCCACAAAAGCCTGTAGCTTTTCCTTCAACGCTTCGCGCCTCTCCGGCGATGCCAGGAGCTCCATCACCACTTCCTGAAGCTGTGCGCCATTTTGCACAGCAAAAGCGCCGCCCATCTCCAGCAAAGCCAGCGCCTCTGGCTTATCGCCATGTCTTGGCCCAAAAAGGACCGGCACGCCAAAGGCCGTGGCTTCCAGCACATTGTGCAGGCCGTGGCCGCCCAGCGCCCCGCCGATCCAGGCGATATCGGCATAGCGATACAAGCGCGAAAGCAGGCCGATCTGGTCTATCCACAGGATAGATTTCTCTGGCGGAGGCGGGCCTTCTGAAAGCAAATGGCTTTCTGCCGGAAAGTGCTGCATCCATTTTTGAATGCGGCCAGGCTTGATTTCATGCGGCGCAAAAATCAGACAAATATCAAATGCCGCTTTCAAGCTGAGAAAAGCTTCCAGCAGGATTTCTTCACTTTGGGGCCAGCTGCTGCCAGCCACCAGACAAAGGCGTTTGCCTACAAAATCCGCTATTTCCGGCAGGGCCTCCGCTGCCTGGCGTGTCGCCAATACCCGGTCATAGCGGGTATCCTTGCTGGAAATAAGCTGTGGATGGGCCGTAAATTGCTGAAGCAGGCGCAGCGTTTGCTCATCCTGGGTGAATATCGCCCGAAAGCTCAAAAAGGCCTCCTTATAATAAGGTGCAAGCCTGCTGCGCAAAAAACGGCTTTCGGCCGTGAGGCTCGCGGCGATCAATATCGCCGGAATCTCCCGCTGCCGGATCTCGGAGAGATAGTTCAACCACAATTCATATTTGATGAATACCACAAGCTCCGGCCGGAGGATGTCCAGAAAATCCCGGGCATTGCCCGGGTGGTCCAGGGGAAGGTAGCAGACTGCGTCTGCTAGGGGATAGTTTTTTCGCACTTCATAGCCTGAAGGCGAGAAAAAACTGAGGAGGATGGAATAATGCGGGTATTGCTGCCTGAGCAATTCAATCAGGGGCCTGCCCTGCTCAAATTCGCCCAGCGAAGCGGCGTGAAACCAAATCCACCGGGTGGATTTGCCGGCAGATTTGCGCAGCTGGCTGCGCCAGCCACGGCGTCCGTCCACCCAAAGCCGTGCTTTGGGGTGAAAAATGGCTGCAGTTCGCAGCGCGGCATGGTATGCCAGCAGGCCTAAATGGTAGATTTTTAGCAACACACCAACAAATCAACAAATCTGAACAGGAAACAGCAAATAGGGATTTTGAAATTAATTGAATAAGGACGTAATTTGTGCTCCAATTATTTTGGCGTTATTCACAGATTTTAAAGTAAAAGCGTATTTCTTATGTCTATAATGAGTGGAATCCGCAACAACATGGTGTTGGTTGTGGTATTGATAGCAGTTGCGATTCTTGCCTTCACAGTTCAGGATACACTTTCTAACCTCGTAGGAGGTGGCGGGAGTGTCAATGAAGTTGGAGAAGTGGCAGGTCAGTCTATATCTGTTCAGGAGTTTAATGAGCGATACCAGCTTCTTCTGAGTAATCAAAGGGCACCGGGTGCTCCTCCTCTGGATGATCGCCAGATCAACCAAACCCTGGATAATGCCTGGACACAGATGGTCAATGAGATCATCATCAACAATGAAAAAGAAGAAATCGGTTTGCAGGTTACCGGCGCAGAGCTGGCTGATATGTTTACCGGTCGTAATATTTCACAGTATGTGGAAAGCTATTTCGGTAGCTTTTTTAACTCTCCACAAGCTGTAGAGGCGGGTTATACCCAGGGCTTTACAGGTGAAAATGTGCGCAAATACATCCAAACCCTGCAAGATCAGGGTACCCCGGAGCAAAAGCTGGCATTCAAAGAATTTGAATCCAACCTGAAAGACTTCCGCGAGCAATCGCGTTTCAACAACCTCCTTTTGGGAGCTTACCCCAGCTCTACTACCATGGCTCGTAAGCTTTACATGGAAAAAAATCGTTCATACGACATTTCCTATGTAGCTGTCCCCTATGCAAGCATCAGCGATTCAGTTGTCGAGCCTCAGGTAACAGATGCTGATTACAGACGCCTGATAGAGGAAAATAAATTCCAGCATGAGCAAAAAGCAGCTACTGTCATTCAGTATGTTGTTTTTGATATCAAGCCTACCGCTGCGGATTCTTCTGCTGCCCGTCAGGAATTGCTGCGCGATAAAGATCGCTTTCAGCTGGCCAAAAACGATTCTACTTTTACCCTGGGTAAAACCCGCGATCCATACAAAAACGAGCTGAGCGATATCTCCAACGTTTCTGCAGATGTACAGGATGCTGTGTTAAATGCAGCTCCCGGCACTGTTTGGGGACCTTACCTCGATCTCTCTTTCAATGGTTCTACAACAGAGGCTTATTACAGATTGTATAAGTTGGTGAAGTCAGAAGAAAGCAGCGAAGATGTATGGGCTAAAATCCGCTATAAAACGGTTCCTTTCACCACAGATACTACTGCTTCAGAAAGCGAAGCCCGTGGCTTTGTTAGTACTGCACGCAGCCAGGGCATGGATTCTCTGGACAATGTGCTCGATGGAGGATGGTATACAAAAGGCAATTTTGGCCCGGATGTAGACGAGGCTGTTAAAACTGCTTCTATCGGAAGCATCATAGGCCCGATAAAAGGCCGTGGCGGCTGGATGATTGTAGAGGTTTTGAACAAAACCAACAAGCAATTTGGCGTAGCCAATATTGAGAATGTCATCACCTATAGCGATGGTACCAAGCGCTCTGTAGACAAAGAGGCAAGCCTTTTTGCTGCCAAAGCGATGGATATGGCCAATATAGAGTCTGCAGCTTCGGAAGAAAACATCATCAGCTACCCTAGTCAGGAGCTGACAGTGGAGACTCCTGCTTCTTTTACTTTGACGGGTTTGCAGGAAGGTTCACGCCAGGTCGTGCGTTGGGCTTTGACAGCAAAGGACAATGAATTCTCTGAAATCATTGAAGCCGGCAATTCTTTTATATTTGCTCAGGTGATTGACAAGCGTAGCCCTGGCACCAAGTCAGTAGCTCAGCTAAGAGGTCAATTGAGAACACAGGTCCTCAACCGCAAGAGAGCGGAGATCATCAAAGACAGATTGAACAAAATAGGCGTTGGAAATGACCTGGCTGCCATTGTAAGTGCTTACAACCAGCAGTATGGTGAAGGTGCGGCTATACAAAGCACCGCTACCGATATCCTTTTCAATTCCAACCAAATATCAGGTATAGGCAATGCCCCTAAAGTAGTGGGTACAGTTGCTGGCATGCAGCTGAATGCTGTAAAAGGCCCGATCGCTGATGCTCTGGGCGTATATGTGGTTCAGTTGACCAACATCAACGAAGCCGATGAGCCTGATGCAATCACCCTCCAGCAGGAGCGCCAGAATGACGCAAACGCTGTGCAGGCTCAATTCAGCACCAAAGTCAATGCTGCTTTGCGCGAATTGGCAAAGGTAAAAGACACCCGCTACAAAGCTGGATTCTAATACAAAAGGCATAGCAAAATATTTCCTGGGGAAACGAAGTTCATTCGTTTCCCCTTTTTATTTCTGCAACCAAAAGTCAGTTCGGATACAAGCAATGTGCATTTCACTTTTTTCATTTTCCCTCCTATCTTTATCCATTGCATTTTCAAATTTATCCCCATGTACAATTTTAAGCGCATAATGGTCGGCCTGGATTTGAGTTTGATGGACAAAACGCTCATCGAATACACGGCCTTTTTGAGTTATTATTTTCGCCCTGAAAAAATATATTTTATCAATGTGCAGCCCGATCTGGATATACCCGACGAGCTGCGCGAAGAGTTTCCAGGCTTTGATCAACCCCGAGATGAATTGATAAAGGTGGAGATGAAGGAAAAAGTGGCCTCTTTTTTCCCTGACCATAAGGACTTTGATATTGAATATGAGGTGATAGAAGGCTCAGCCCGCAAGGAGATGCTGCATTGGTCTCATGTCAAGAATATTGACTTATTGATTGCAGGGAGGAAAAAGGACCTGAAGGGGAGTGGAATGATCCCTCAGCAGTTGGCACGTAAGGTGAGTTGCTCGGTACTTTTTGTTCCTGAAAAGGCAAAAATGAGCATTCGAAATATACTGGTGCCCATAGATTTTTCAGAATACTGCAGCATGGCTTTGGAGGAAGCCCATGAAATAGCCAAAATAGACAAAGAGGTAAAAATCCATTTGCAGCATGCCTTTGAAGTGCCTATGGGGTATAGCAAAACGGGAAAAACGGAGGAAGAATTTGCGGAGATCATGAAGCGTCATGCCAGTAAGCGAATGAAAAAATTTCTGGAGGAGACAGGCAAAAATGCAGATAGCTATCAGCTGATTTATTCTTTTAACCAGGAGCATCAGTCTGCTGCGGATTTGATCAATAAGGCTGCTCACGATATGAGCGCAGACCTCATCATCATAGGAGCCCGAGGTCGCACCGCGCTTACAGCGCTCTTCCTCGGCAGTACCGCCGAAAAACTCATCACCAGGGATTCAGATATCCCCTTGCTTGTGGTCAAGCACAAAGCAAAAACTTTTTCTTTCTGGGAAATGCTCGAAAGCATTTAACCCCCCACTGCGAAAAGTCATACTTTTTGTTGATATGCGTCATGTAGCTGACATCGCGGATTTTGCTCTTTTGTGATAGGTGTTGATAACACCCCTTTCACATCAAAATCTTCGAATTTATGTCAAGCAGAACATCCGCATCCAGCAACTCCCGTACCCGTAACCATCTGGACAATATCAAGACGATCCTTGTCCCTACAGACTTCTCTGAAGCTGCTCATAATGCATTTTTATATGCCCTGAGCCTTGCTGACACCCTTCAGGCAGAGGTTCACCTCCTGCATGTGTACAGCATGGGACATATCCCTGTCAAATGGGTGCCTGAAGAATTTGTCGATTCTCTCGAACAGGAAAAAATAGACAAAGCCATGACCTATGTGCATGCCTATGCGGCAGAAGCTCAGGCGGAATTTGGCACAGATGTCAACCTCAGCTATGAGCTGGCTCAGGGACAGGCAAAGGAAAAAATCCTTGAATTGGGAGGCAGTGGAAAGTATGATGTCATCCTGATGGGAACACAAGGCGCTGCAAGCGAATATGGAAAAATATTTGGCAGCCTGACCCTGCAAATCCTCCAGCAAGCCAACTGCCCGGTATGGGTAATCCCCGAAGAAGCAAAATTTACTTCTCCTGAACGCCTGATGTTTGCCATGAATATAGAAGAAGGCGATACAAGGGTGATAGATGAGCTTTTTTCATTTTGCTGCCGTTTCGATGCGCATCTGAGTTGCTGTCATATCAGCAGCAATGCACATCAGCTTGCTGAGAATAAGCACGATCGCCTTGCCCGTCTGCGTGAGCTTGAAAAAACGGAATTGGTGGATTTTATTTTACTGGAAAATGAAGACATCCTCCAGGGGATACAGGAATATCTGGCAAATCGAAAAATAGACCTGCTCGTCATGCTGACGCATAAGCGTCTGTTTGCCAATCCCAGATTTATGGATAGCCTTACGCAGGAAATGGCCTTGCGGACCGAGTTGCCCCTTTTGGTACTACATGAAACTGTATAGCATCATGAAAAAGATTTTGTTTCCAACGGATTTTTCTCCTGTCGCAGCCAATGCATTCTCCTATGCTATGCACCTGGCCGCCGATTTGGGTGCAGAGCTGCATCTCTTGCATGTATATCATTATACCATGTCCAGTGGGATGTATCTGCCTGATGCGCTCAAAGAAGCGCTCGAAGTAGAAATGGAAGAAGATGCCAACAAGCATCTTGAAGCATATAGCAAGCGTCAGCTTGCTGAGTTGGGCAAAGAGATCCAGCTGGTGCCTCAGCTGGTATATGGGTTTGCCCAGGAGCAAATCCTGGAAGTGGCTCAAAAAATAGATGCTGACCTGGTGGTCATGGGTACGACGGGTGCCAGCACCCGCCTCGGGCGGATGGTAGGAAGCGTCACAGCCGCCATCATGGCGGAGAGTCCCTGCCCCGTACTTTCCATCCCGAAAGCCTTTGCCTACAAGCCGATCACAGAGATCACCTATGCGAGCAGTTTTGAAGACGGAGAGACCAATGTCTTCGAAAAGATCTGTCATTTTGCCAATATTCTAGGTGCCAATATGAGTTGCCTGCATATCAAAAAAGAATCAGAGGATTTGAAAGACCCGTTAATCGAAGCTTACGACCAGTATTTTTTGGATCAGGTAAAGAAGCGGAAGCTTTCATATTTTTTACTGGAAGGCAATGACATCAAGTCAGCCCTAGAGAACTTTTTAGCTATCAACAAGACGGATGTCCTGGCGATGCTCACCCACCGTCGGTCCCTGCTTGCGAAATTGTTTCACCCCAGTCTTACACGTGAAATGGCCCTTCAGACAAAGGTCCCCCTTCTGGCCTTTCAGAAAGGAAATGTGTATCACCTGGCAAACGCCTGAACCGCATGAATACAATACTCGTACCCGTAGATTTTTCGAAAGCATCTCAGAATGCTTTCCAATATGCCTTGCGAATCGCCAACCTCTTTCATGCACGGCTGATGGTATTCCATGCCTATAATGTGTCTATCCCGGAACCCTATTTGATTCCGGCATCTCAAAACATGATCATAGAGGAGGAAGAAAAGCGCATTCAGGAGCTTTTTGACGAGATGGAACGAGCCGTTCCTGCCGAAATCGTCAAAAACATTGAATTGGACTTCAAACTTTCTCTGGGACCTGTCACAGATGAGATCCTTTATTTATGCGAGAGCCTGGAGCCCGGCCTGGTTGTGGTGGGGATGAAAAGCTCCCATGACCTGGCGCAGGCTATTTTGGGGAGTACCTGTACCCATTTGATCCAGCGCCTGGAGTTTCCCCTGCTCATTGTTCCGGAAAATGCGAAGTATAGAGGGATTCGGAATATCGTTTTTGCCTCTAATTTCGAAGAAAATGAAGCCAGTACGATTGACGAACTGATGGAGTTTGCTTTTCTATACGATGCGCTGATTCACTGCCTGCACATCCATACGGAGTACAGTGTTGAAGATTTGGAAAGCAAAGAGGCCGCGATGAAATCCCGCTTTAAAGATGATATCATCATGCATCGTCTGGAGCTGGAGGAATATGAAGATGTGGATACCCTGAGTGGGGTCAACCATTATCTCGAATCCAATAAGGCGGATATGCTGGCCATGCTGACGCATAAACGCGGATTTTGGGGACGCCTGATTCATGGCAGCCAATCACGGAAAATGGCCCTAAAAACCCATATCCCTTTGTTGATATTTAGAATGTCACCTTGATTGTCTAATTTTAGGGAAAATTCTCCTTCTCACATTGGAAAATCAATCATTTACATACGACGAAAAAGGAAGCAATCTTCGCCTCAAAGCGGTGATAGAAACCGCTATAGACAGCATTATTCTCATTGATGAGCGTGGCATGATGGAATTGGTCAATCCGGCCGCAGCAAAGCTTTTTGGTTATACACCCGAAGAAATGTTGGGCCAAAATGTAAGCATGCTGATGACTTCGCCGGATCGGGAGTCTCATGATGATTATATCAATCGGTACAAAAAAACGCGGGAAGCCCGGATTATTGGGATAGGAAGAGAGATTACAGGTCGAAAAAAAAACGGAGAAGCTTTTCCCTGCCGCCTCGCTGTCAGCGAGGTAATTTTAGAAGAGCGCACGCTCTTCACGGGGATTATCCATGATTTGACAGATGTCAAATTGGCTCAGGAAAAACTGCGGCGCTATGCCGCAGAGCTGGAGCGAAGCAACCGCGAGCTTCAGGACTTCGCCTACATTTCATCACATGACCTGCAGGAGCCCCTGCGCAAGATCCAGGCTTTTGGAAGCCGTCTGAAAGACATGGAGGCTGAAAACCTCAGCGGCAAAAGCGCTGACTACCTCGGGCGCATGCTCAATGCGGCGGGCCGCATGCAGCGTCTCATCAATGATTTACTTGGCTACTCCCGCGTTTCTACCCAGGCAAGGCCTTTTATTCCCCTTGACCTGGATAAAATATTACAGGAGGTTCTGGGTGATTTGGAGATTTTGATAGAACAGCAGCAGGCAGATATACATGTCGAAAGTTTGGGACAAATAGAAGGAGATCCTACCCAGATCCGCCAGCTCCTGCAAAACCTGATCAGCAATGCGATTAAGTTTGTAGAGAATGGACAAAAACCGAAAGTTCGGATTTGGAGTGAAGCTGCCGATGCAGATATTTTGGGCAGCCATCACCCGGCCATCACCCTTTTTGTAAAGGATGAAGGGATCGGGTTTGATGAGCGTTATCTGGACAAAATATTCCAGATTTTTCAGCGGCTACAAGGACGGCAGTATGATGGCTCAGGCGTAGGCCTGGCTATCTGTAAGCGCATCGCTGTCCGCCACGGCGGACGATTAGATGCTGAAAGCAAGATCGGTGAAGGTTCCACTTTCAAAGTGACTTTGCCCTTAACTCAACCCAGGCAATAAGGGATTTTTCAAAAGGAAAACAACATACATGAGCAAAGTTGAATATAAATCAGATGTCATACTCATCGCCGAAGATGATGAAGAAGACCGGATGTTGATGAGGGAAGCTTTCGAAGAAAACAAGCTGCTCAATAAGTTACAATTTGTAGGAGATGGAGAAGAGTTGATGGATTACCTCCACAACAGAGGCCAATATGAAGAGATGGAAAACTTTTCTTTGCCCAGTCTGATTTTACTCGATTTGAATATGCCCCGGAAAGACGGGCGGGAAACCCTCAAAGACTTGAAAAGCGACCCCCGATTCAAGCGCATTCCCGTGGTGGTATTGACCACTTCGAAAGCAGAGGAAGACATTCTCCGGACCTATGATCTGGGTGTGAGTTCCTATATTACCAAGCCTGTCACCTTTCAGGGCCTGGTTGAAGTTACCCAGGCTTTGGGGAAGTATTGGTTTCAAATTGTACAATTACCCTAAGCCATGAGTGATCTGACCGCCATATTGCTGATCGATGATGATGAGGAGGACTACTTCCTGACAAGTGACCTTGTCGAGAAGATTGACCATAAAAAATTCACCCTTGACTGGGTGGACAATTATGAAAAAGGATTGGAAATCATCTGCAGGAAGGTGCACGAAGTCTACCTGATAGACTATCGTTTAGGGGTAAAAAATGGTCTGGAATTGATCGTAGAAGCCAAATCTCTGGGCGTAGAAGCGCCTTTCATTTTAATGACAGGCCTGGGAGATTGGAAGATCGACCAGCAGGCGCTGGAGGCTGGCGCAGCGGATTACCTGGTCAAAGGTACTTTGACGGCAGATCGCCTGGATCGGACCATCCGCTATGCGCTGCATGAGGCGCGCCACCGCTCTGCCTTACAACAACTCAACTCTGAGCTGGAGGAGCGCGTCGCCGCCCGTACACGGGACCTGGAAGCCGCAAATGAAGAATTGCGCAAAAGCCAGAACCTGTATCGCAATATCGCCAACAACTTTCCCAATGGCCTCATCATGGTCTTTGACCTGAAGCTGGACATGATCTTTGCCGATGGCAAAGAGTTGATCAGGCTTGGCCTTGCCAAGCAGGAGCTGGAGGGACATGCCCTCAGGGATGTTGTCTCAAAAGCGATTTTTCGCTCGATGGAAGAAGAACTTTTGCCTGTATTTGCAGGCAATGAGCGCAGCTTTGAAGTGAGCTTCAGGGGCTATGATTACCTCCTGAGGGGCGTGCCCCTGCGTGACAAGGCTGACCGCGTGGAGCGCGTTTTGGTGGTAGCCAATAATGTCACAGAGCAGAAAAAAGCTGCGGAAGAAATCAAAAGAGCCCTGGAGCAGGAGCGTCTGCTCAACAACCTGAAATCACGCTTTGTCTCCATGGCTTCCCATGAGTTTCGCACGCCTTTGTCTACCATCATGTCATCGGTTACCCTCATCGGGCGATACAAGGATGCTCTGTATGAAGAAAAGCGCCAGAAGCATATTGACCGAATCAAAAATTCGGTCAAAAACCTCAACAATATCCTCAACGATTTGTTGTCTCTCGGCAAATTGGAAGAAGGCAAAATTCACGTTCATCCCGAAGTTTTCAACTTATATACATTTACCCAGGAAATAGTCGATGAGCACCTCAGTGTGGCGAAAAAAGGGCAAAGCATCAATTTTGAATGCGAATGTGAAAATCAGGAAGTAGCTTTGGATAAACATTTGTTGAAAAACATTTTCCATAACCTGATCTCCAATGCGATCAAATATTCACCCGAAAACAAGCAGATAGATGTGCTGATGAAGGTTAAAGAAAATCAGTTGAATGTAGAAATCAGGGATAAAGGAATAGGCATTCCCGAGGAAGAGCAAAAGCATCTTTTTGAGCGGTTTTTTCGCGCTCACAATGCCACCAATATCCAGGGAACAGGCCTCGGCCTCAATATCGTTAAAGAATATCTTCACCTCATGGGAGGTGAAATCTCATTTACCAGCAAATTACACGAAGGCACAAGCTTTCAAATACAATTGCCGCTCAGCGCGGCTTAATTTTGTGACAGACCATGGCAAAGAAAATATTACTAATTGAAGACAATCTGGATATGCGGGAAAATACCGCCGAGATACTGGAACTTTCCGGCTATGAAGTCCAGACCGCAGAAAATGGGAAAGAAGGGGTGAAAAAAGCCTTTTCTGACGATTTTGACCTGATTATTTGCGACATCATGATGCCTGAGCTGGACGGCTATGGTGTGCTTCGCATGCTCAACAAAGCTCCCCAAACCTCCACCATCCCCTTTATCTTTCTGACGGCCAAGACAGAGATGATAGACCTGCGAAAAGGGATGAACCTGGGCGCGGATGATTATTTGACAAAACCTTTTGATGATGTCGAATTGCTGGATGCCATTGAGATGCGCCTCAAGAAGAACAATGACATTGTCAAGCCAGACTTCGAACGCAGCCCCTCGGGTCTGGACAAATTTTACAATGAAGCCCGCTCACGCGATGCCCTGGATGACCTTTCCAAAGATCGGGAAATCCGCTACTACAAAGCGAAAGATGTGATCTTTACAGAGGCCAGTTTCCCGCGGGCTTTGCTCTTTGTCAGCAAAGGCAAGGTAAAAAGCTACAAGACCAACGAGGACGCCAAAGACTACATCACCGATCTGTACAAAGCAGGGGACTTCATGGGGCATACTGCGCTTTTGTCGGGTACAGCCTACCAGGAGTCTGCCATGGCTCTGGAAGAAACCGAAATCCTGGTGATACCCAAGGAGGACTTTTTTGCGCTGATGTTCAACAACCGCGATGTTGCGAACAAATTTATCCGCATGCTGGCAGACAGCCTGCAGGAAAAGGAGGAGCGCCTGCTCCATCTGGCATACGACTCCGTGCGCAAGCGCGTGGCTGATGCCCTGCTCACGCTCGAAGAGCGCTACGCCCAAACGAAAAGAGAAGCTTTCTCCATGAGCATTTCCCGCGAAAACCTGGCTTCCATGGTCGGCACTTCCAAAGAATGTGTGATCCGGGTTCTTTCCGAGTTTAAAGAAGACGAAATCGTAACTACACACCTCAGTGAAATCACGATTATCGACAAGCTGAAATTGGAGAAAGTGAGGTCATAGGCAGACTATGACCTGTTTGTCAGCACTAGCTGGAGCTTATCTGCCTTTGAGATATCCCTAAAGAAATCGCGGAAGGCTTCATAAGCCGATGCGGGCTGGTCTACTTCGCGGAGAAGCACCTCCCGGGTGTAGATAAATTGCCCTTCCCCCAAAACCTCTATATGGGCGCGGTAGCTCCCAAAAGGGCTCTCTATCACTACCGGGAAAGTCGGCAGGCTTTCTATTACATAGCCTTTGGGCAGCTCAAAATGGAGTGAATCCTTAATAAAATAAGGCTTCGTGAAGCGAAGAGCCTGTTTTCGCTCACTCATCTTTTCAGGGATGTCCATTTCCCAGGATAAGATATTGGGGCTGAGAAAAAGGCGATTGCCTGAAGCTGAGGCGCAATTTTTCACGCTAAGCTCATATTGGGTGATGCAGCTGGGCTCAGTTGCCAGCGAGTCACGATACAGGGCAAACTGCCCGAGATCATAGCTGCCCGGAACGATCGTTTCGCGAAGATACTCTTCTTTTTCCCTGGCAGCATAACTGCCAATCACATCTTCCAGATGATCCTGGAGGTAGCCGCTGTACAGCTGGGTGGAGTTGATCTTTGCATGGCCATCGGCCTGCAGATGGATGGTTGCTGTGCGCAAACGCGCATTTTGTTCAGGCGCACGCGAAGGCGTGCGCACGAGTTTGCCGCCTTCAGGCGTGGCAAGCAGCGCGTAGCGGTTGGCAGTAGACTTGTCCAGATAGCCTGGCAGGCTGTGTTTATTGGTACACTCCAACCAGACGGTGTCGGCTTCCAGCGGCACACAAAGGATCATGTGGTTGAATCTGTTGATGGCGAAGCCCGGATCTATGGGAGGTGGATTGCTTCCACGATAGATGACCGTGAGGTAGGAATTGATATTCAGCTGCTTAAGCATGGATTTCATGTAGTTGCTCAGGGCTTTGCAGTCCCCATAGCCATTTTCATATACATAACCGGCAGGGAATGTCTGAAAGCCGCCAATGCCCAGTTGTATGCTCACATAGCGGGTATTTTCCTGTAGGTATTTGTACAAAATGGCGATTTTTTCATGCTCGCTTTGTGCATCCGCAGTCAACCACAAAATGTGGCTCTGGAGCGCTGGAGGCACAGCGTCTCTTTGGGTATTGAGTTCATACATGAATTTTCCAAAAGCCTGCCAATCAGTCATTTGCCCTTTGTATCCTTCAATTTCAAATTGATCCGGAGCAATCTGCACATGGGGTTCCTGCTCCGAAAAGGGCGGCGCATAAGGCTCTATTTTCAAAGGAGGAATGTTCATTAACTCCCATCGAAGATGCTTATTCCCATTTCCGTCGACAAAACTTTTTGTCTCCGTGGGCATATTGAGCAAGCGATAGCGCGGCTCATAGCCAGCCGGACAAACCAGCTCAAAGCTGGCCTGCTGAATGGACATTTTTTCGCCCATCAAAGGCGCAAAAGAAGGCAGACTGAACAATCCATTGTAGTTCTGCTCATAGGTGTAAACCACCGTAAAGGGGTAGCTATGATGCTTCAATTCAGCATATTGGACGCGGTTATCGCCCACAAAGGTGCCGGAAGAACCGGTGCTGGCATCCTGAATATCTTTTTTGCTGAGCTTACTTACCCGATTGCCGTAGGCATCATACACTTCTCCACTTATGAGCCGTCCCATGACGAGTTTGTCGTCATAGTGCACATAAGCATCTGCATGGCCTTTGCCTTTGGCATTCAGAATCGTGATGACTTTTTTGACTTCGAAACGACCTTTTCCAGGGTTTTCGATAAAAAAACGCTCTTCAGACAGTCGGAGGACGACATCGGCATTTTTTTTAAGGGCTTCAGGAATTTCGCTTACAGCATATTCCGCGATTTGATCGCCTTCCGCCCGAAGCGAGAGCAGCGAGAAAAGGAGAAACAGGAGGGAAAGAAAGGCCTTGGTTTTCATACTTGGGTAAATTGAATAGGGGGATTGAAAATGATTGTTCAAAATTACGCGAATTCCCTACATCTGCAAACTGCTCACTGCAAACTAAACTACAGCTCCCAGCTGCCATAGACTTTGCTGCCCACTTCCTCTTCATTGACGACTTTCAGGAAAGTGTCTATTTCCTGCTGCATCTCTTCGACATGCGATATCACGCCTACAATGCGGTTTTCCTGCCGGAGAGACTTGAGGGTATCGAATATGATTCGCAAAGAATTTTTGTCCTGAGAGCCAAAGCCTTCATCTATAAAGAAGAAATTTTGCTTCGCTTTGACCTGCTGCTGCACCTGCTCGGCCAGTGCCAGCGCCAGCGAAAGCGCCGCCTGAAAGGTCTGTCCGCCAGACAGGGTCTTGATCGAGCGAAGCTGTCCGCCATTGAGGTAGTCGCGCACTTCGAAAGCATTGTCGCCGGAGACTTCCAGACTCAGCGCGCCCATGCTCAGCTTGCGAAAACGGGTATTGGCGGCCATGCATAGATTTCGCAGAAAAATGCCCGAAACATAGCTCACAAAGCCGCTGCGGGCGAAAAGCTTTCGCAAAGTATTGAGGTTTTCGTGCCGAAGTCTCAGGCTTTCCAGTTGCTCGCGCAACACTTTTTGCCGGGCAAGCTGCGCTTGCAATTGATCGCGTTCGTGTTGCAGACCGCCTTTGAGGCGGTTGAGCTCGGAAAGCGCATCGCGCAGACTTTTGCTCTCCGCCTGAAGCGCTGTAAAAGCGCCTTCATCAAAACTTTTACCGGAAAGCTTTTCCTCCAATTTCAGCATATTCGCTTTGGCAAGCTCCAAATTTTGCCCAAAAAGATTGAGCTCGTCGCGCTCGGCCGAAGTATCTATGGCCATTTGCAAAAGCATTTTAACCTGTTCCAATCCGTCAAATTCAGAGCTTTTCAAAGCTGCATCCAATTCCTGCACTGTTCTGCTCAGTTTTTGAGTCAGGCCCTTCAATTGTTGCTGGAGAGAATCCACTTCTCCCTGATTGACATCCAATTGCGATTGCAATTTTTTGTGATGCTGCTCTGCCTGCTCATAGAGCTCTCCGAGTTCCTGGTGTTGCTTGCGGGCTTTTTCCGCTTCTTTGGCCAAAGATTCATCATGAAAATGCGTGTAAGCATCATATTGGATGTGCTTCAGGCTTTTTTTCGCAGATTCTATTTCTATGCGGAAGCGGGTAAATTGCTGTTGCAGTTCCTCCAGGCGTCCTTGCGCCTTTTCCAACTGGCGATTGGTTTTCGCCAGGGATTCATTGGCAAATTCGCGCTGTTCCTGCTTCAGCTTCAGTTCGTTCTGCTGTTGTTGAATGGCTTTTAGCTTGCTTTGAAGCTGTTCGCCATCCCCCAGCTCCTCCCAGACAAATTCTTGTTGCAAGGCCAGTTTGCGCTGGTGAAGCTGGTTTTGCTCTTTTTCAAGCGCATCCATTTGCGCCTGGATCGCCTGGCTGTTGAGGGCGAGGTTTTCGAGCGAAAAAAGCGCCTTTTCCAACACTTTATGCGCATCCTGCGCCTGAGAGAGCTTTTGCTGAGCGGCTTTTTCCGCTTTGGCGCTTTGCACTTCTCCCGCAGGGGCGGGATGATGTATCGCCCCGCAGAGCGGGCAAGGCTCGCCATCCGCCAGCTGCGCAGCATGCGCAGACAGCGCCGCCTGCACGGCGAATGTGTGACATTCTTTTTCCAGGCTTTCCAGCCTGCTCTGGTTGCGTTCCAGCTGCTGGTGCAGCAATTGGCTCAATTGGGCAATGGGTAGGCGGTATTGCGCCAGTTCTACAGCCGTAGGCTGGAGGATGCGTTGTTTTTGTTTGTCCAGATCAGCCTGCTGCAGCTCCCATTTTTCCTTTTCGCCCGCGAGCCTTTTTTCCTCCATCCCAAGATGTTCGCTTTTCCCCTGCCAGGCCTGCGCCTCCATCAGCGAGGATATATTGGGCAATTTTGTCTGCGCAGCCTTGATTTCGGCATTCAGTTTTTCAATCCTTGTCTGAAAATCAGCTGCTTCCCGCTGGGTGTTTTTGGTGTAAAGCTTGCCTTTTTCCAGGCCTTCTTCTGTATCCTGGAGTTTGCCGCTCCAGCGTTTTATTTCCACCATTTTTTCCCATTCCTCCGCTTGCTCCAACAGCTGGTTTCGCTTGAGAAATTGCTCTTTGAGGCGTGGCAGGACGCTTTCTGATTTGCGAAGGTCTTCCCGAATCTGCTTTTCGTCCAGCTTTTTGTTGTCAAAAATGCGCTGCAGACGCTCGCTTTCCAGCCTGTATTCGCGCTGCCGCTCCAGGAGTGGATGAAACAAAATCAGGCATCTTTCATATTGCTGAAGGCGCTTTTTGCGCGCTTCCATCCCAGGCTGCTGTGCCTGTAAAGCTGCGAGCTTTTGTTGCTGGGCATCGCGCTCACTGAAGATGCTCTTCAGTTCTTCGTAGCGGATGAGCTCCTGCTCTTTTTGTTTCAGGGCAGCCTGCTGCTGCTCGTGCTGTGTTTCGATGGTGCTGAGCTGTGTTGTCACAGCTTCCAATGCCTCTGGCGTAGCCAGAGTGAGTTGTTGCAGCAGGGCTTCCTGCTCGGTGATTTTCAGGGTGTTGCGGTGCATCAGGGACTTCACCCGAGGCTCCAGTTCATATTTTTCAAGTTTGAAAATATCCTTGAGCATGCGCGTGCGATCGGTGCTCGAAAGCTTCAGAAATTCCTGAAAATTGCCTTGAGGAATGATGATGGTCCGCTTGAAATGGTCATAGCTCAAACCCACGATTTCGCTGGTCATATCTGCCGAAATCGGCACCCACTCATTGTGTTCACGTTTGAAAGCTTCCCGCTTCAGGCTGCCGACATCTTCAAATTTTCGGCTGTTGCGCCTGGCATTCACTACAAATTTGTAGTGTTCCATTTCGCCCTCGCCCGCCGCAAACTCAAAATCAACGAAAAGTCTCGATGACTTGAGGTTCATCATATTGTAAGAGCGGTTGTCGCCGCTTTTGTTTAGGCGCTCGGATTCGCCATAAAGCACAAACGAAATGGCCTCCAGGATGGAGGATTTTCCACTGCCTGTGGCACCAAAAATGCCGAACAGTTGCGCCTCAGTAAGGCGGGTAAAGTCGATGGTTTGTACCTTTTCCTGGTAGGAGTAAAAACCTTGCAGGCTCAGTTTGAGTGGAATCATGTAGGCAAATTAGCATATCGGCAGATTCTCCCAAATACTTTTTGTAATTTCGCCGCAAATTGAGAAGCTTCATTCTAATCATATTAAAAGCAAACAAAAGTTATGGGAAAATTTAAACCAGGCGTACTCACCGGAGAAGAAGTCAAGCATTTATTGGATTATGCAAATGAAAATGACTTTGCGCTTCCCGCAGTCAATGTGATAGGCACCAATTCGGTAAATGCCGTTTTAGAAACAGCCAGGGACCTAAATTCGCCGGTAATCATTCAATTTTCGAATGGTGGAGCTGCATTTTTTGCAGGAAAAGGTTTAAGTAATGCAGACGAAAAAGCTGCAGTTGCTGGTGCTATTTCCGGTGCACATCATGTGCGTCTGATGGCGGAAGCCTATGGCGTTCCGGTGATTTTGCATACAGACCACTGCGCCAAAAAATTGTTGCCCTGGGTGGATGGCATGTTGGATGCCGGCGAGCGCTACTATGAGCAGCATGGGCAAGCCCTGTACAGTTCTCACATGCTGGACCTCTCAGAAGAGAGCCTGGAAGAGAATATGGAGATATGTGTTGCATACCATAAGCGTATGAGCGCTATCGGCATGACGCTGGAGATCGAGCTGGGTGTGACCGGTGGAGAAGAAGATGGTGTTGACAATTCAGATGTAGATAGCTCCAAGCTATATACACAGCCTGAAGAAGTCGCAGCCATGTATGAGGCACTCAATGCCGTAGGGCCTGATTTTACGGTTGCAGCAGCCTTTGGCAATGTGCATGGCGTGTACAAGCCGGGCAATGTCATCCTGCGTCCGGAGATCCTGAAAAACTCTCAGGAGTATATCCAAAAGAAATACGGTACAGGGCCCAACCCTGTGAACTTCGTCTTCCACGGAGGCTCAGGCTCCGAGCCTGCAAAGATTCGCGAAGCGATCTCTTATGGTGCCGTCAAGATGAATATCGATACCGATATGCAGTGGGCTTTCTGGGATGGCGTACGCCAGTACGAAGCTAAAAACCACGATTACCTGCAAGGGCAGATCGGCAACCCCAAAGGCGAAGACTCGCCCAACAAAAAGTATTACGACCCACGCCAGTGGCTGCGCGAAGGCGAAAAAGCCTTTGTCAAGCGCCTGGTACAGGCATTCGAAGATTTGAATGCGGTAGGGAAAAATTGATGTCCCCAAGACCAAACAGGTTTCTAAAACCTGTTTGGTCTACCTGATCCGAGATTTTGTACAGGTTTTGAAACCTGCCCGATCCGATTGTCGAATACCTGATAATACCAACCCTAATAAAGATTAACACGAACAAGCCTTCAAGACGCGCGATTCTCGCGCCAGGAAAAATCTACCACATTTATACCCGAGGCAACAACCAGGAAATACTATTCAAAGCCAGGGAAAACTATCCCTACTTTCTTGGGCTTTGGTTTAAGCATATAAGCCCTATTGCCGACACTTTCGCTTTTTGCTTATTGTCTAATCATTTTCATTTTGCGAAGACTTTCGTGATTACCCTCATTCATCTTATTTGGAACTTAATTCAGATTTTGAAACCCCGTTGATACGCGAGGATGTGTGGGCAGCCTTTGGCGGTCAGAAAGGTTATAGGGAGTTTCAAAACAGCTATTGGGAGAACCGAAACCAGGATCAATTTGATTCAGAATTTGAGGAGTAGCCCCAACAAACCCCACCCCCACACAACAATAAATTAACTTTTAATTCATCTTATCTTCATCTTTTGTTAACTTTGCCTTAACATTGGAATAAAGATAAGATAACCGTGAAAAAGACAATCCTTCTTCTATTTTCCCTGACATTGCTGTTTTCATTTGCTTTTGCTCAAAAAGGAAAAGCGCGTTTGGCTTCAAAAGTGAAGGTCCAGACGGGAGAAAATCATCGTTTATCTTATCCGCTTCTGGCGCTTTATGAAGAGAAGGAAGGCCTGGTTATTTGCCGAATCTATTTGGATGAGGCAGAGAATTACCAAAAGCATGAGTTGCTTTATGCGACGCATGAGGTTTTGGCAAAGGCTGTCAATGAAAATTTGCCTGAAATGGGGCATACTGCTTCCCCTGCTTCGGGTGGGAAAGCACATTTTCTGGCCACTTTTGTATTTGAATTGCAAAAAGGAGCGGAAGAGCTCCGTCCTGAAGCAGAGTTGTTTCAGGATGCTGCTGCCTGTAAGCAGTATGGCTTTTCGGATATTGCCATGCATTTTTACGATCAGTTACTTCAACGTCAGAGAAAGGCAAATAGCGATCAATTTGAGTTGAATCAGGCCCGCGCAGAAGTGCTCCTTCACATGAAACGTTGGGCTGACGCCCGCCAGGAAGTCACCCATATGCTGGCAGAAGCCAGAGAAGAGGGAAGCCCCTACGCGCATCTGCAATCACAACTTCGTGTCCAGAGGTGTATCCTCAGCCTGCTTTCAGACCAGACAAACTCAGCGATAGCTGACATCAATTGGCTCGACCGCTACGCGGAGCATAACATCTTCCAGATCAGTGAATACATAGACCAGCTTCATCTGCCGCAAAAGCAAACCTTTGAACTGGCAAATACAGCCGATTATATGCAAAGCAATATGCCAACACAAGCTTCTTTTTGGCTGGAAGGAATCGCTACCGTAGCACTTGGACATGCGCATCAGCAGTCGGAGGCTTACGAACGCTTACTGGCCCTTCTCGAAAAAGAAGCAGAACCAGAGCTACAGGCAGCACTTTTGTGTCAAATCGGCTGGAATCTGTATAACCAGGCAAAGCC
This sequence comes from Bacteroidia bacterium, assembly GCA_030430205.1. Taxonomy (GTDB): domain Bacteria; phylum Bacteroidota; class Bacteroidia; order J057; family J057; genus JAUIGE01. Next base: position 112,650 of record JAUIGE010000020.1, read on the forward strand.
TGCCGAGGCACTAGCCCAATTGCAGGAAGCCACCCGGCTTTCACCCCAGATGGCACAAGCACATTTTTACAAAGCGCTCAGCCTCGCCAGGCTGGACTATAGCGCGGAGGCCTATGAAAGCATGTACAATGCTGTCACCCTGGGCTTGCCTGATGACAAGCAGGAAGATGGCCAGCAGATGCTGTCTGTTTTGGCCGTGGGGAAGTAACAGTGGGCAGTTTGCAGTGGGCAGTTTGCAGTGGGCAGTTTGCAGTGGGCAGTTTTAGTAGTCGGCTATTCTGCCTGATTTTTCTGCCAAATCCTTGAGCATATCGTTGAAAGATTGCGCTTTCATCAGCTCCTGTGTGCTGAGGTGAAAGCGGTACCGCCAATAGTGTTTGGAGTTGGCAGGGACATTGATGCGCTCTTCATGCGTATGCGGGCTGCGCAAATCACCATCCATCGCTACAAGGTCTTGTATCGGGAAGATCGCCCACATGGCGGGCGAGTACATGTGCTGGTTGATGATCTCCTTGCAGACCCATGGCTCTGCGAAATAGGGCGCACCGCCCGGATGTCCCAACAATTGGTTGAAAAAGCGCTGACTCAGCGCGTGATCCTCTTCCCACCAACCACGAATCGTGGACATATCATGTGAGCCGGGGCTCACCACGGAGAGGTAAGGCGCATCGGCCGGGTGGCCAAATTCGCTGCCGGGCCGCTTAGGCATCCGCTGGATTTCCAGACTCAGTATACCCAGTTCGTCCATCACACCCGGCACGCAGTCAGGCACCATGCCCAGGTCCTCGCCACAGACAAGCATATCGGTTGCCTGGGTGATGGGCGGCAATTTTACCATGGCCTGCTTCCGCCAGAAATCCTCATGCCTTTTGTAAAAATAATGAGTATAGAGCTGATCCAGCCTGCTTTTGCTGCTTGCATCAAGCTCCTGGTAGGAAGTACTTTTTTGCATGGAAATGCGCGGACGATAGGCACTTCCATTGGAGAAAGGCACTTCAAAAAACAGCACCTCGCTGATCAGGCTCTGCAATCCCTCGCGTATGCGATCTGCTTTTGACTTTTTCCCTGAATCATCCTCTGAAGCTACCGGAAACAATTGATCCACCTTTTGCTGGCTATCCACTTCTTCCCTCAGCATAAATTGTCCGGGGCGGATTTCTGTCAGAAAATTCCATTTTACTTCGTCCGCAAATTCGCCAAAACGGTCATGAAGCATGTGCTCCCTGATATAGGGCCGACAAAAGCGGTCGTAGTCAAACCAGCCTATGCGGTTGTGGATTTCTTCGACGCTGAAAGGCAAATCGGGGTTAAAATGGCCCATCAGGCCTTCTATCTCAGAGATCGGAATCTGCCAGATGCGGAAGAATCCGAGGATATGGTCTATGCGATAAGCATCGAAGAAGCGCGCCATAGAACTCAGGCGCTTGCGCCACCAGTCGTAACCATCCTCGGCCATGGCCTGCCAGTTATAGGTAGGAAAACCCCAGTTTTGACCCTTCTCAGCGAAGGCATCCGGCGGAGCACCCGCCTGGCTACCCATATAGTATAAATGCGGTGCAATCCACGAATCTACACTATTGCGGAAAATCCCAATGGGGACATCCCCCTTGATGATCACACCCTGACTGCGGGCATAATCTGCTACTTCCTGCATCTGATTGAACAGATGATATTGTACGAAATAGTGGATGGCGACCTCGTCATAAAAAGCGCCTTTGGCAGAAAAATAGCTATCAACCGCTGCCGCATCATAAGCAGAAAACTCTGCCCATTGGCTATAGTCTACCGACTGATTGCGGTCGCGTAGCGCACAAAATGCCGCATAAGGCTTTAGCCATTCCGCCTGCTCCCGGAGGAATTTTTTGTAGGCAGCGTCCTTTTTGAGGGCGTCCTTCTGCTGCGCATAGAGTGCCCGGATAAACTTCCATTTAGCCGCCATAACAGCCTCATAGTCAATCTGTGACAACTCATTCAGCGCATTGCGCGTCTGGATATATTCTTTTTGAAGTGCTTTATTTTCAAATTTTGCGATCTTATCTATATTCAGGTAAAGCGGATGCAGGGCAAAAACAGAAATCGCAGAATAAGGATATGAGTCCGTCCAGCGATGCCTGGCCGTGGTATCATTGATCGGCAAAATCTGAATGAGTTTCATTCCTGTTTGCTTCGCCCAATCAATGAACTCGATGAGATCGGAGAATTCACCCACGCCCAGGCCTTTTTCTGACCGCAGGCTGAATACGGGTATAGCGACACCTGTCCCTTTCCAGTTCCCAACAGGGTATTTGAATTGCTCATCGGTAACAACGACAAAACCGGGCTCATTTTCCCAAATAACAGGCAGGCAGCTTCTGTTTTCCCGGTTTTCCCAGGTGATTATTTTCCGGGCTGCTTTGTCATAGATGGCAAATTTGTAATGAACGGGCTCCTTGGGGTTTTCGAGTGTTACATCAACCGAAAAAAGCGGATAAGCATGGTCATCCAGGATGACCACCTTTTCTTCATCCCAGGCGCCCAGCGCGGGGTCGCTGCCAAGTATGCAAAAGTCGTAGCCATCGGAGATGCGCGGTGCCATCAGCTGAAAGCGATGTGTGGCTGAAGCGGGGCGTGCCTTGCGGCGCTTGTTGACATCCTGCTTCATCAGCACACGGGTAAAAGCGGAGCTATGCAAGGCATTTTCCTGTAAAGCTTTGGGCCGCCAAAAATCACGCACAAAAACCTCTGCGGCTTTATCGCCTTTCAGATCGAAAGTCCTGTCCTTGCCCCACTCCCATTGCACAGAGCCATCTGCATGTTGCAGGCAATACTTATAGGAAAAGGAAATTTTCTTTTCATCGGGCAGATCAATGGACAGGCTCCAGATGCCGCCAGACTCGTAAGTCATCGACGGAGCGGTTTCGGAGTTCCAGTCACCGAGTGCAGGATGTGAGCCAACAAGCTTGAGCTGTTGGCCATATTGGGTTTGATAAGCAATTTGAAAGCGCAGAGTCATGTTTGCGTAGCATTTTTCGGCTCGCAATTTAGCAGCAATTCACAGGAAGCAAAAGGAGTTTTTACAAAAAATGCTCTCGTATATGGCTGAATTTGAGGAAGTTGTCTACTTAATCGTTTACGTAGACTCCAGCGCACGGATAAGAAATACCAAAGCGATACTCACAACGAGACCGAGAAAGGCTTTTCCGAGGTCTTTTCCGATCATGCTGTGGAGTTTTTTGTCCAGCTTCCCAAAAACCTGGTATCGGATGGCGTATTCCCTGCCGGCCAGGAGTCCGAGGAAAACCCAGGTAGTACTCATGGGTACATTGCTCCATTCTTTGAATATAAGCAGGACAGTACCATAAATGATATTTATGAGGGCAGAAGATCGAATGTCTGTGACATTGGTTTTGGAAGTGACAATAGCCTGGATGGTGCCCCCTCGTTGGGCGAAGATATAGGCCAGCATTGCCAGCAGTATGATCACAGAGAAAATGAGTGTATTCAGGGATACGTCCCGATCAAGATAGGCGTAAATATTGGCAAAATCCTGAGAAAGCCAATTCCACCAGAGGTAGCCCGTAGAAAGCCAAAGAGTGATGGACCAAATGCGGCCCTTTTGGGTGTTTTCGTCAAGCGGACTATCAAAAAATCGCTTTTCAACACGCTTGGAAATGAAAAAGTAAAGCAGAATAGCTGCGCCAAAAGCCACGCCATATCCCGAAAGGGATTTGATGAGCATGGACTCCAACTCCTTGGGGGAGAAGAATGTCAGAATCAGGAAAGTTGTGCTAACCGGAATCCCGAGTCGGGTGATGAAAAGCAAAACCAGTGGAGGGAGAATGTACCACCATGCGATTTCAAAAGGGTAATCATACCTTTCGAGGCGGTCAAAAGAGACATCATGGATTCTTTTATTTTTGAGGGAAACGCGCTCCGTTTTTTGTCCCTGAAGAAATTCCAGCTGGAAAGTTTCCAACACACGGGCATTGATTTCTTTGGCTGCCACAAAATCATCGCCCTGCTTGCGGTAGAGCACGATGAGGAAAAACTTCTTGCCGTTTTTAAGGGCTTCTTGCTTTTCCTCGTTCAATTTTTTCCATTGAGAAGGATATACCAGCATGGGGAAAAAATCTTTGGAAAGCAGTGAATCTTCCTTGAAATGGCGATAGTTTACATAGAGGTCTTGCCCTTCTATTTGCACGTATTCTCCGTCCATGACGACGCGCTGTGAGGCAGAAGTAGACCAGCTGTAAACCACTGCAAAGGCCATAATACTCCCCGCAAATAGCCACAGGACGTACCAGGGCCGTTTTGAGTTGGAGCTGAGGAAAACGCCCAGCGTTTGGATAACGTCGTTACCTACAACTGCATAGGCGGCCAGGGCAAAGCCCACATACATGATAATTTGGGACAAGTCCATAATGCAATATAAATCCCTGGAGAGGGAATTGAAAAGCTTTGAATATTATCTGTCTGTTAACAAATATGAATAAATTCATTTTCCCTGTGCACCTAAAGATCTCAAAAAGAGACCGATGCCTCCTACAAGAAGCACAAAGATGATTAATATTTCGATAAGGGAAAGTTGTCTGAAAGTAAATTGAATATTGGCGATCACCCCAAAAACCAATGCAATGAGCGAGCCGCCTGCCAGAACCCATCCTATTTTGTTCTTGTAGTTGTAAAAAATCATTCCCACGCCAAAGAGAAAAGGGATCAGGATCATGCCTGATGTGATCCCCCATGAACCTGCATGAAACATGGCATGCCTAAAGTGAAAAACATTGCCGACATAGATGGAGTCAAGCAGCAGGTAGCCACCTCCTATCATCATAATCAACCCTAAGAAAAATTGCAGATTTCCGCCTTGTGTGCCTCCAGCTCCCATAATTGCTTTTTTTGCGAGTCAAGATAAGGATTAATCGCTTTTGGGGCGATTTTTTTTGATGAAAGCTGAGGGATCCAGATAGCCGCTGGTGTCAGCACTGTATCCTCCCCCTATGGGCAAGCCCACTGCAGATCGTATCTCCAGGTGGAGATGTGCATAGTAAATACCTCCGGCATTGCCGACAGTCCCCAGGGCTTCGCCCCTTTTGATCAACTGATCAGGCTGTATCCAAAAAGTGTCCAGATGCGCATAAAGCGCTTCTATTTGGGCCTCTTCGCTCGCTGAATCCGTGCGATGAAGCACGCGGATCACCTTGCCCCAGCCTCCGGCTATATCCTCTGCAAAGACGATTTTGCCTGTAGCGATGCTGTAGATGGTATCTCCCAAATCCGTATTTCCGCCGCCCAGGCCATTCCAGTCATCTCCCAGATGAAGGTTGCGTCCAAAGGGCTGGGCATTGTAATATCCCTCGCCATCGGGCGGGCCGAGGGGAAAATCGAAGCCATCGGCAAGAGGTATGAGCGCCGGAGGCGGTGGAGGTGAAGCGGGAGGGGATGAAGGCGAATGGCCGTTGCACGCGGCTAATAACAGCAAAAAGAATGGCCATATATAAAATCGGAATTCAGGGGTCATGATTTTCGTTATTATAAGAGACTGAGATTTTCCTTAAATTTGCTCCCGCTGCAACAAAGATTACTTCCTTTTTTTATATCCACAATTTTCGCAAAAATGAGCCAGATAGCTACGCAACAAACAGACTCCCTGGAAAAATATTTCAAGCCTTTTCGTCAGCAAGTGATCGGAGCCGATCAGACCTTCGAAAGCCCTTACGGCCTCAAGCCGATTATCTATGCTGACTGGACGGCCTCCGGCCGTCTCTATGGTCCGATCGAAGATCGGATGCGCAAGGACATCCTGCCCTTTGTGGCCAATACCCACACAGAGACAACTGTCACAGGTTGTGCCATGACTGACGCCTACCACCATGCCATTGATGTGATCAAGGAGCATGTAGGAGCTTCCTCTAAGGACATCCTGATAGCACAGGCATCAGGCATGACAGGGGTGGTGAATAAATTTCAGCGGATTCTCGGCTTCAAGATACATGAGCGCTATCAGCAGCGGGTCAGGTTGGCGCGTGAAGAGCGCCCGGTCATCTTTGTGACGCACATGGAGCATCACTCCAACCAAACAACCTGGTTGGAGACCATCGCAGAAGTAGAGGTGATGAATCCTACTCCCGATGGTCTGGTAGACCTCAACAGCCTTGCGAAGCTATTGGAGAAATACAAGAACAGGGCAATGAAAATTGCAGCCATTACTTCCTGTTCCAATGTCACAGGCATCATGACGCCTTACCATGAAGTAGCAGAGATGATGCACCAGCATGGTGGGCTTTGTTTCGTCGATTTTGCCTGCTCAGCTCCCTATATTGATATCAATATGCACCCGGAAAATCCGATGCAGAAACTCGACGCCATTTACTTTTCCCCCCATAAATTTTTGGGCGGACCGGGCAGCTCGGGTGTTTTGGTTTTTGACAAAGAATTGTACAAAAATCAGGTTCCTGACAATCCCGGCGGCGGGACAGTGGATTGGACCAATCCCTGGGGCATGCACAAATATGTGGACGATATCGAGGCGAGGGAAGATGGCGGTACGCCAGGCTTTTTGCAGACGATCCGGGTGGCCCTGGCCATCAGGCTAAAGGAAAAAATGGGCGTAGCCCAGATGATGGAGCGGGAGCATGAGATGAGGAAGAAGGTTTTTGATAGAATGAAAAATATCCCGGGCTTGCATCTGCTGGCAGACCAGCATGAGGACAGGCTTTGTGTCTTTTCTTTTTATTTGGAAAACTGCCATTACAACCTCGCAGTCAAACTGCTAAATGATCGTTTTGGTGTGCAGACGCGGGGCGGCTGCTCCTGTGCCGGGACCTATGGGCATTATTTGCTGGAAGTTTCGCCTTCCTATTCCAAGATCATTACGACCCAGATCAACTGTGGGGATCTGTCCCAGAAGCCCGGCTGGATTCGCATGTCTCTCCACCCGGTGATGAGCGATCAGGAGCTGGAGATAATCCTCCATGCCATAGAGCAGGTGGCAGCAAAGCATGCTGAATGGGGGGAAGACTATACTTACAGCCCGACCCGCAATGAATTCATTCACAACAAATTTGAAAATCCGATGGGCATGGTAGTGGAGAGTTGGTTTGAATAGAAGATAGCCATCATTGGTAATTCTTTAGCTCCTCATACAGCCTGCCTACAGGCAGGCCCATGACATTGTAGAAGTCGCCTTCTATACGCTCCACGCCGATCATGCCGATCCACTCCTGGATGCCATAGGCACCAGCCTTATCAAAGGGTTCATATTTATTTACATAATAAAGTATCTGGGAGTCGTCCAGTTTGCGAAATTTCACTTTCGTTTCTTCTGAAAAAGATTGGAATTTTCCCTTGTGGAAAAGAGTGATACCGGTGATGACCGAGTGGCTTTTGCCACTGAGGCTTCTGAGCATGGTGACGGCTTCAACAGCATCCTCAGGTTTTCCGAGGACTTTTCCTTCCAGTGCCACAACCGTATCGGCCGTGATAACGATAAAGTCGTTGGAGAGGTCATTATAGGCCTTGGCCTTGTTTTCAGCGATCAAAACGGCCACGGCTCGAGGGTGGAGGTTGTCAGGGTAATATTCCACCACATCCCGTATCACGATCTCGAATTCAAAACCTGCCTGTTCCATCAGGTCTTTGCGCCTCGGTGAGCCCGAAGCCAGTTTCAAGGGTGCTTTAAGTTTCATTTTCATTTATGCTTCCAAATACTAATCCACATACGACTTTGGGGTAAAAGTAGGTAGATTTTTGCGGCATCTTATACCCTGTCTCACAAATTTCCAGCATGTCTTCCATTTCCACTCCCTGGGTGATAAATGCCAAAGAAGCTTTGCTCGAATTTACCGCATACAATGCCCTTGCATAATCTTTTTCGTAGGCGATGGCTTTTGAATTGCTTTGCTTGAGATAGGGAATTTGTAATACCTGATCAAAGACAAAGTAGTGCAGCAAGGTATAATCCAGCCTTTTCAAAGGATCTGGAAGATTGAGCGGGATGTACTTTTCGGGACAGATGTCTTCTTTCAATTGTAAAATCCATTTCCTTCCCAGGGATACCATCCCGAAAGCATGCTTGCGATCCTTCAGCAAGTCTATCAGACTTCTGTGGCTGCGGGAGACATCTTCCATTTCAAAAAAAGCAGAAAGCTTCTCTCGAAGGGAGAGCATATCCGGTTTTTGCTCTGCAAAAAAAACGCGATGCGTAGGCAAGATCCGCAGGTCATCTGCGTCCAGATTTGTCAGGTACATCAAATGGTAATGTACCATTGCATCGGGCGAGGCCTCCGCCTGCTGATCGCGGAATACCTTTGAGCTCTCCAGGCGATGGTGCCCATCGGCGAGGTAAACCGGCTGGGAGGCCAGCTTGTCCAAAAAGGGCTGTATGTCCTCCGGATCACGGATGATCGCCAATTTGTTGATGACTCCCTGATAATCAATGTGTTGATAAATGGGTTGCTCCATATAGCGATCCATGATCGCTTCCAGTTCATGTTCCTGGTCACGGTATAAGCCGTGGGTCGGCGCTACATTGATTTCGGTTCTGGCGAGCAGCCGCACCCGGTCTTCCACCGAATGGGTGATCGTATCCTCATGCAGGATGATTTCCTTCTCCTCCAGCTTGATCATCGAAATAAAACCTTTGCGGACAAAAGTCTTTCGCTCACCAAATAGCGTGAAGTATTGATAATACACATAAATTGCTGGCTGATCGTCCTGGAGAAGGACCTCTTCCTCTTTCCATTTTTTCAAATGCTCAACCGTCTCATCATGCGAACGGGGGACCGAAAGGTGGATAGAATTAAAAGGCGAAGCATACAGCTTAGCCAGTTGTTCTTCATGTACGACATCAAAAAGCGGAGAAAACTGCTCATAGAGCTCTCCTACCTTCGTTTCGTTGTATCGCCAGGCTCTGAAAGGCCGAATTTTTGCCATAGGCCGCAAAGATAAATTGGAAAAGAGAATAATGCCACTAGCTATTATCGGCGGCATCTTCATAGATGTCAAAGCCTGGCCAGATGAGGCCATGAAAATCAGGGACTCCAACGGAGGCAAAATCAGTTATACCGCTGGCGGTGTCGCCCGCAATATCGCGGAGAATATCGGCCGCCTGGGCGTTCCTGTGCGGCTGTTTGGGGCCGTAGGAGAAGATGCGGTAGGGCAAAAAGTATGGGCTGATACCGCCGGGGCGGGCGTGGACCTTGCGCATGTGATGCGCAGCAGGGAGGCAGCAACAGGCACCAGCATGATTCAGCTGGATGAAAAGGGAGATTTGTGGTGCTGCACCACCGACATGGGAGCGACCGCTTTGATCGATGAGAACTATATCGAAAAGCAGTGGAAAAATATGCTCGACAGCGAACTCATCATCGCAGATACAGAGTTGCGGCCAGAGGTTTTGCAGCTGTTGCTGGAAAAAGCGAATGCAGCCAAAATTCCTGTTTTGATAGAGCCGGTTTCAGGAGAAAAAAGCGGGAAGCTAGCATCGCTACGGGGTGAATTGGCTTTTTTCACTCCCAATGAAGTGGAATACCAGCAATTTGAAAAAGCGAAAGCCGAAACCGGAAATTCTCTTCGCATTCAGCATATTCTGAAAACCTGTGGCGAAAAGGGTGTTTTTTGGAAAGCGGAAGGCGAGCGGGAAAAGCAATTTTCCGTGACGAAAATCGAGATCCTCGACGCCACAGGCGCCGGAGACGCCTTTGTCGCAGGCTTTGCCTGCGCGCTATATCGCAAAAAAAGCATGGAAGCGGCTATCGCTTTTGGGCATAAATTAGCAGCTTTGACGCTGCAATCTCCCCTCGCCGTGAGCGAGGCCATCACTTCAACTCTTTTGCAAGATGTTTAACCTCAAATCACATATCGATATCTCCTTTGAGGTGGCAGGGGCCATCTCTTCCCGCATGCCCGTGGTGGCGCTGGAGTCCACCATCATCGCCCATGGCATGCCTTATCCCGAAAATGTCGAGACCGCCCGATCGCTCGAAGCGATCATCCGCGAAGAAGGCGCTGTGCCCGCCACCCTGGCGGTGATCAATGGCCGCATCAAAATTGGCCTTTCAGCGGATGAATTGGAGATTTTGGCTACAGATGGAAACATCGCCAAGGCGAGTCGCCGCGACCTGGCCTATTATATTTCGCAGAAAAAACATGCCGCCACGACAGTCGCCGCGACCATGATCCTGGCGCATATCGGCGGCATCCAATTTTTCGCCACAGGCGGTATAGGCGGTGTACACCGGGGAGCGAGCGAGACATTTGATGTCTCGGCAGACCTGACCGAGCTGGCGCGTACGCCTGTGGCTGTGGTCTCAGCGGGAGCAAAAGCCATTTTGGATTTAGGGCTGACGCTGGAGTATCTGGAGACGCAGGGCGTGCCGGTGATAGGTTATGGGACGGATGAGTTTCCGGCCTTCTTCAGCCGCGAAAGCGGCTTTGATGTGCCCCTGCGGCTGGATACAGCCGGAGAGATCGCCGATCTGGCCAAGACCCATTGGGGCATGGGCCTGAACAGCGGTTTGCTCATCGCAAACCCCATCCCAGCGGCAGATTCTATGCCCAAAGAGATTATCATGCCTGCCATCGAGCAGGCCCTGGCCGAAGCTGCGCAGCAGGGGATCAGCGGCAAAGCTACAACGCCATTCCTCTTGTCAAGGGTCAAGGCCCTGACGGAAGGCGAAAGCCTGGTTTCGAATATCGCGCTTGTGAAAAATAATGTGCGGCTTGCCGCGCAGATTGCCCATTCCTGGTCCCAGATTGGGAACTCGGGTTGGGGGATGTGAGAGGTTTGGGCTAAGCTGGGACCCAGGCTACAGCTTTTACCTTCGCTCGCTCCATGGTTCGCTCTTCATCATGAGACATCATCTCATACTCAATTTCCTTTTGAACCAATTTCCACCAATAAATAGCTGGAATCAAATCTCCTGAATGGCTTTCCAGGCGATAAGCCAATGCTTTGCCTATTTTTTCTTTTCCGTGAATAATCCGGTTTAGGCGCGATGGATGAATATCAATATCTTCTGCGAGTTCTTTTTGTTTTTTTGCTGTAACCAGCAGGTAATTTTTTAGAAAGGTTCCCAGAGTTCTGTTTGTATCAAAAGACCTTTCCTGTAAATAACTTTTTATCCGATACTTGATTCCAAGTAAGCCTGATAACAAATGTTCTTTTTCAGACATATTTTTACGGCGAAGCATACGCAATTCCAAAAACTCCTTGCGTGCAGCAGCTTCATCTTCTTCAGATAGTTTATGAGGAAGTACATAGCTTTCCGCTATATCCTCCAGCGTATATTGCTTCTGAAGCTCCTCCAGTATCTTTTCATAATTCGCCATTATCCAGGTATTTTTTGATCAATTTTTCGGAGTTAGGAAATGATCAGGAATAAGTAGATCTATGATGTGGAAGAGTGGACGCAGATTTACACTGATTTTTATGATTTAGGAATAGCGATAAAATAAATCATCAGTTTGTTTCAAGTAGTTTGTCATTTCGACGAGGCTTTGCGAGGAGAAATCTCCTGAATCCATGTATTAAAAGCCTGATTATCAATAACTCAGGAGATTTCTCCTCGAAGACTCGTCGAAATGACACCTCCTGGCGAAAAATGAAACTGATAGTTTATTTCGTCACCGTTCCTTAAGATGTTTGTTCTGTGCAGATCATTTAAGCTTTCTTACATTTCTTATCATAAAAGTCTGTGTTATCAGTGTCTATTCTTCATTTTCCCTATGCCAAAATCTTCCCTTCCAAGGCTTTGGGCGTAGGCCGAAATTCATACATCTGCGTCCGCAGGCGAGGGGTATAACCTGCTTCTATGATCACCTGCTGAATATCTTCAGCAGAAAGGCGGAAGGGCGCTCCTGCGGCCGAGACGACATTTTCCTCGATCATGATCGAGCCGAGGTCATTGGCGCCGCCATGCAGACAGACCTGGGCCACTTTGGGGCCCACGGTGAGCCAGGAAGCCTGGATATTTTCAATATTGGGGAGCATGATGCGGGAGATCGCGATGGTGCGGACGTACTCGTCAGCGGTGACGGTATTTCGCACGCCTTTGACGCGGTTGAGCAGGGTGCCATCGTCCTGGTAAGGCCAGGGGATAAAGGCTTTGAAGCCATTGGCGCCCTCGGGGCGCTGGGCCTGCACGGCGCGGATGCGCAGCAGGTGATCGAAGCGCTCTTCGATCGTCTCGATATGACCAAACATCATGGTGGCGCTGGTCGTCAGCCCCAACTGATGCGCTACGCGCATGACTTCGAGCCACTCTTCGCCGCTGCACTTTCCGTTGGAAATGATGCGACGGACGCGGTCGTCGAGGATCTCGGCTCCTGCTCCCGGCATGGAGTCCATGCCCGCAGCCATCAGACGCTCCAGCGTCTGGCGGTAGCTGAGGCCTGAAAGGCCGGAGATATGCACGATCTCGGGTGGCCCGAGGGCATGTAAGCGCAGCTCCGGAAACCAGCTTTTCAGCTTGCTGAAGGTCTCTTCATAAAACTCCACGCCCAATTCCGGGTGGTGCCCACCTTGCAGCAAAAACTGCTCGCCTCCCAGGGCGAAGGTCTCTTCCGCTTTTGCTTTATAGGTAGCATCGTCGGTGATATAGGCTTTGTGCGCAAATTTCTCCGTAGGTGGCACGAAGAAGTTGCAAAACTTGCAGTTCGCCACACAGACGTTGGTGGTATTTACATTTCTATCTATCTGCCAGGTAACGATGTCGTTGGTGCCTGCTTTTTTGATTTTGCGAATCTCATGCGCTGTGTACATCAGCTCCGCCGTATTGGCGTGGTAGTGGAGGTGCATACCTTCTTCCATGGACAAAAACTCCAGCTTGAGGGCTTTTTGTAAGAGATCAGAAGTATTCATAATCGGAGATGCTTTCAGTTTGGACGCGAAGTTAAAGAATGATTTCCCCTATAACATATTTTTGCGTTCAAAAGTTTCAGTATTTTGTGAAAAATGTTTTAAGGGAGGTCGGTCAGGTAATGTTTTCTACCGCCAGGGAAGTGTTTGATTATCAGACTTGCCAATCACCCAGTTCTTCAGCTATTGTTAATCCAATATACTCAAATCACCTGGATCAAGTGTCTTTAACTTTCCAGCGTCATTTATAAACTTAAATTCAGTATTAGCATCAATTTCCTTTCCACCGGAATCTTTAAATGATCCGAATAAACCTCTCCAATCTTCAGTATCCATTTCCTTATTCGTATCCCATCTTATTATGCCTGGCTCTTTATCCCAATCTGAATTCCCTTCTCCTTTAATGACGATGCCACTTTCACCATTCAGGGTGACTTTCATTCCAAAATAGAATCTTTCGTTCATAGGTTTTAGTGTTTGCGAGTTACGCCACGACGGATGCAATCCGCCGCTACTTATCCCTTCCCACGTTCCGTGATGCCATCGGCAGTTTGCATGAAATAGGAGGCGCTATGCGTTCCGCCATCTTTTACCACCTTGAGACGTTGGGTAAATATTGCCAGCATATCTTCCATATCCAGGGCCGCAAAGGTCAATTTCAAAGCCATGAGGGTGTAGATATCATTGGGATTCATGGATTCGGCCCTTTGGTAGTAGGGCAAGGCTTTGCCATACCATTCGGCAATCTCCTTGCGGAGGGCATTCGCCTTTTGCTTTCCTGCATCCGAAAAGTCTAAATCCAGACTATTATAGATGTTGAGCTTGATCAGGGCATGGTTATAATAGAGTGTGCCTACGGCATAAACGACCTCAAAATAGCTGGGATCTTTTTCCAGTGCCTGGAGGTAATAGCTTTTCGCATGGTCAAGATACTGCTGTGCCTTTGCCTCATTTCCGGCCTTCAATTCTTCCAGATAAAGATTGTCATAAGCCACCCCAAGTGAGGCATAGTAGCCACTGTTATCGGGTTCTTTTTCAATCGCCGTTTTCAATAAACGGATTTGCTCAGCGGCCTCTCCTTGCTGAGCGTATGCCGTGCCCAGCAGGAGGAATAGGGTCAGGATGCTAGTTACTATTTTTGTCATATTTTATTTTTGGGGTACCTGCAATAACGTTGAGCACAATCTTGATATTTTAATCATTTAATCCCATGCCATCCAGGATTTGGTCCCAATACTTTTCAACCCGGGCCAGGCGGGTTTTGGATTGTTTGGGTTGGGAGAAATACAGGAGGTAGCCTCTTTGCCGTCCCGGCGTCAATGCCTCAAAAGCTGCTTTCAGCTCAGGATTTTCATCCAGTTTCTGCTGAAATTCTTCAGGCATATTGAATTCCTTCGTCTTTTTGAGTTCCACTTTCAGGCCGGCTTTTTCCACTTCTATGGCTTCAAAAATATAGGCTTTCAGGATGGCTTCCTGCTCCCGGATTTCCTTCACATCCGTGAAGCGGATTTGGCGTGCCGATTGCACATTTTCCGTTTGCTGGATGAGGATGCCCTCGGTATCGTTTAGCAGGACACCTTTGTGAAACAGCAGCGCACAGTATTCCTTAAATCCATGGATCAAAAGGATATTGTTATCCTGAAAGGTGTAGCAAGGTACACCCCATTTCAACTCTTCGGTCAGCCCGCAGTCAAGAACGATCGTTCTCAATTGCTCATAAGCTGCCTGCCACTTTCCGGCTTTATCAAAGAAAAAATCAACTTTGGGATTCATGCTGCTTTTATTGATTAGGATAAATGATGTTGTTTCTCTTGGTCTTTGTCATGTTAGCTTAGGGTTAATTTGCTGAGGGTTTCCTGTAATCGGTTATGGGCCATATTGAGGCCTTGGGCAAAGGGTAATTTGAGCATCTGGTCTCTGTATGCGGCGGATCGGTAGATGATATGCATACTGAGTTTGCTGGTGTTGGCGGAGAGAGCTTCGAATTCCAGGAATTCCAGTTGGACGGGAAAGGGAGAATTCTCCATTTCAAATGTCCGCGTGATCTTGCGGTTGGGGCTGAACTCATGGATGACGCCATTTGCCTGAAATACCACATTTCCCTTTGCATCGCTTGTTTCAAATTGCCAGCTACCGTGCTTTTTATTTTCCAGCTTCAGCACTTTTGTTCCCATCCACTGCTCCACAATACGGGGCTCTACATAGGCTTTAAAAAGCAACTCCAACGGCAAATCAAACTCCCTGCTGATCAGTATGTCCTGTTCGCCCTCTCCGGCTGCGACTTTTGTTTTTCGTTCCATATTATGATGGGTTATCTGATTGATAATTCTTCATGATGCTCTCCAGCTTATTAAAGCGCTCATCCCACATTTCGCGAAATGGTTCGATAAAATCAGCTATCTCCTTGATCTTTTGGGGATTCAGCTGATAGTAAATCTCTCTGCCGTTTTGCTCCTGTTCAAGCAAATCACAGGCTTTGAGGATCTGTATATGTTTGGAAATGGTTTGCCTGGAGGAGTCAAAGTTTTCGGCTATGGCTTTGGGCGTCATGGCCTGGAGGGCAAGGAGGGTGATAATCGCCCTTCGGGTAGGGTCGGCGATGGCCTGAAATACATCTCTTCTTAATTCCATTTTATGCAGCTATTTGGCTGCGAATATACGTGCATCCAAATAGCTGCGCAAATTTATTTTATCGGTATTCCTAACTCGCTATTTTTGTCCTTATTCGTTAACATACATACATATGAAAGTAATCGTCACAGGTGCAACAGGCATGGTCGGAAAAGGGGTTCTGTTGGAATGTTTAGACCATAAAGATGTCACAGAGGTTTTGTCTATATCCAGGAGATCAAGCGGTATAGCGCATCCCAAACTCAAGGAATTGATTCACGCGGATTTCTCCGACTTCTCCCCTTTAGCGGAGCAGCTCAAGGGCTCAGATGCCTGTTATGCGTGCATGGGCGTAAGCTCGGCGGGTATGGGTGAGGAGCAATATACCCGGCTGACCTATGACTTTACCCTGGCACTCGCCAGAGAAGTCTATGCCCTCAATCCCAAGATGACCTTCACCTATGTCTCGGGGGAAGGAACAGACTCCAGCGAGCAGGGGAGAAGCATGTGGGCCAGGGTAAAAGGAAAAACAGAAAATGACCTATTGAAGATGGGCTTTGGGCAAGCCTATATGTTTAGGCCGGGCGCTATCATCCCGAGACGAGGCATAAAGCCTAGCAGTAAAATGTATAGAACCCTGATCACATATCTGGGATGGCTGATCACTTTGTTCAAATGGATTTCGCCGAAATCTGTGGTAGATACCACCCAGATCGGTCTGGCGATGATCCACCTCACTCAAAAGGGCTATGACAAACAGCTCATTCGAGCCCGTGATATTCAGATTTTGGCGGAATAGCGGGGGTGGAGGCTTGTCACATCTGTAGATGGGGCTAAACGAGCTCTCAAATCAATGGCACTATCCTGGCAGAGGCATTCAATCCTATGTTCGGCAGCATTGCTGTCCTGCCGCTCATAGAAAGGAACGTAATAGGTACGTGCCTCATACACGGCCATAGGTGCGGGTTCATCCTATGGATTGCGGTTGCAAGCCGTTATGCTGATGAATACTACAATACTGAGAAGCGTGAATAGTTTCATGGATTGTGATTTTGATGGGGCTCGTTTAGGTGTAACCTATTTTCATTCTTACTGTTTTTCAAAAATATAATCGGCAAAATAATTCCGCTTGTCAGTAAGTTTTCCTATTACCTTAAAACCCGTGTTGAAACAGAGATTGTTGATGATTACATCATCGTATTTTCGTGAAATTTCTGTATGAATGTGTTCCTTTTCTACAAAGGATACTTTTAGGTCTATAGCTTTAATTTTAACCTTTTGAGCCACTTTACTTCGAATAGAACTTTTGGCAACACCCTCTTTTTCATTGTATTCCGGTATATGTTCAAACAAGCTGGTATCAAAATTTGCATCAAGTTCCCGATTTATTCTGGTTAACAAATTCAAATTAAAAGCACTGGTGATACCTTGGCTATCATTATAGGCGGGAAGCACAATTTCTTTGCTTTTCTTTAGATCTACTCCCAGGATAATTTTATCCCCACCAGATAATGTATCGCTTAGGTTCGACAAGAAGGAATTCGCCAGGCTGTCGTTCATGTTGCCTATATTAGATCCCAGAAACAATATTACTTTGGGAAATTGAGACTTCTTCAAATCATGTAGAATATGAAAATAATCTCCTTTCCTGGGATATATTTTTTTCCCAGGAAGCTGTTGCAGAATGTTTTCTTCGATTTGGCAAAGAGCTTTTTGTGAAATATCAATTGGGGAGTAAGTATAGTGAAAGTTCCTTTTGTCTAATGATTTAAGTAACTCAATGGTTTTATAGCCGTCACCAGCCCCCAATTCGATCAAGTCAAAGTTTTTATGAGCGCTTATTCCGAGTAAATCAATAATCTCTGATGCTTTCGTTTGAAAAATTTCAAACTCGGCGTCTGTCAAATAGTACTCCGGTAATTTCATGATTTTAGTAAACAAGGCGGAACCTTTTTCATCATAAAAATATTTTGAAGAAAGGCTTTTAGAGGTTTTACTCAAACCCTCCTTAACATCTTTGGCGAACTGCTCATTCATTTTGCTAATCGTATTCCGGTAAATTGCCATTGGGTATGGGGGTGAAAAAAATTGCGATAACTTGACCTGCTGTGATTAGGAGAGCTAGCTATGGATGCTCCCCGAAGCACCATTTGATTGATCATAAACTTGCCATTGTACTCGCCAATAGCACCTGCCGCTTTTTTAAAGCCAGGGTAAGGTAAATAGGCACTATTTGTCCATTCCCAACGCTGCCCCCAGTGGAGTTGATTAGAAGCTATTTCCCATTCAAACTCTGTCGGAAGCCTCATCCCTTTCCATTCTGCGAAGGCGCTTGCTTCATAAAAACTAATATGTTTTAAGAGATGATCGGCTTCCACTTTTCGTAGTCCTTTTAAGGTATAATGCATCCATTCTCCATCGATTTTATGCCAATACATGGGTGCCGAAATTTGATTATTCTTCAGCCATGCCCAACCTTCATCTAACCATAAGTTAAAATCTTCGTAGCCTCCTGCGTCCATAAATTCCAGGTATTCTCCATTCGTTACCAAAGATTTTTCTATCTCAAAATCGTGAAGGTATACCTTGTGAACACTTAATTCATTGTCAAAACAAAAGCCGTTTCCCTGATACCCTATGGTGTACACTCCCTCTGAAATTTTCAGGCTCCCTGTGCTTGTATTTTTTTCTTGATTCATCAACTTAGTTTGAGAATCATAAGCTGGAAATAGGGGATTTTGGCCAAACATGAATTTTATATCACTCAACAACAACTCCTGGTGTTGCTGCTCATGGTTTATTCCTAGTTGAGTTATTGCAACTAGTTCTGCTGGTAGCTTGCTTTGGGCCAACAGCATGAGCATAGAATTATCTACATATTGACGGTAGTCATACACCTCCTCCACTGTAGGTCTGGTAAGATTGCCCCTATTTGCACGTAAGACACGATCTCCGGCATTGTTGTAATAGCTGTTAAATAAAAATGGAAAGTCTTTATTATATAGCTTGTACCCAGGAAGATAAGGGATTAAAATAAAGGTTTCGAAAAACCAGGTACTATGTGCCAATTGCCATTTAGCGGGACTGGCAAACTCAGCCACTTGGACCACATAGTCCTCTGTTTGTAGGGGTTTGCAAATGTTTTCTGTGTTGGAACGAACGTCCTTGTATTGCTCGATTAAGCTCATAATCAATTCAAGTCTTGTTATATCAGTGGTTTTGATAATACTTTTCTATGATCTCCAGAGGAGATTTATGCGGTCTGCCTGCTGCTTTTTCATAATCAGAATTAACCTGATAAGCGCCAGTTAACATTCCTTCGTAAATACCCGCTATCACTGTCCCCATGAATTCCCCTAATTCTGCTTTTCTTTCCTCAGCGTAAGCTTCAACAGAAACCGAATTAAAAGCCAGTGTTGTGTCGTAAACCTGGTTGATATATTCTGCCAATTGAGTTTGGGTAATGGCTTCGCCCACCAGATTGTATGTGTTTCCGTTGTGCGTGTCATTCAAAAGCATTTGTGCATAGGCGAACCCAAGCTCTTCTCTGCTGGTATAGCCACACTTTCCATCACCGGCACAATTTCTAATTTCCCATTCTTTCACATAGGTGTCGATATATTCCAAATCGGGCTCTATATAAATGCCGTTTCTGCCTATCGCCCATTGTAAGCCTGATGTACATACATCTTCCTCCGTTTGGCGATTGCTTTGTACTATAGGGCTGAAAGCATTTTTTTCATCGTCACCCACAATACTGGTATAAACAATCTTTTTTACCCCCTTTGTTTTTGCAGCTTCAATGACGTTTCTATGTTGTTGGATTCTCTTTTGAGGTTCGTCCATACCCGAAATGAGCAAGACTTTGTCCACCCCTTTCAAAGCGGAATCAAAATCTTCGCGCTTGTTGTAATCGCCTTTTCTTACTTCCACACCGAGCTGTTTCGCTTTTTCAGGAGTGCGGGCTATGGCTATTACATTTTCCTTTCCAATCTCTTGTATGAGTGCTTTTACAATAGCAGCACCTAATTGTCCACTTGCCGATGTTACTGCAATTTTCATGGTATGAATTGATTTATGATTGTTCTGATTTTATTCGAGATGTGGTTATTTTTTTATACTGATCAATACCACTTTTCCACCCCATTTAGATTGCAATTGATAGCTGGTATTTTGGCGAACCCTATTTAAAAATGCTTTGCTATCCTCCATATCTGCATTGTCCACATAGATAAATGTATCAGCATGAAAGTTAGGTTCCAGCAGTTGAAATAAGGGTAAATACAAATCTTTCCAACCATCTAACAGGAGCAAATCTATTGGCTCAGTATGATTTTTTAAGGTCTCTAATGCATCTCCTATTCTAACTTCAATCAGGTCATTTACCCCTGCTTTTTTAAAATTTTCAATTGCCTTTTGGGCTTTCGATTCAATTAATTCTGTAGTGATAATACGACCTGCCGTTTCCATGACACCTTGTGCTAAGAATAGGGTAGATATTCCGAATGAAGTTCCAAACTCAACAATGTTCTTAATGTTTTTTTCCTTGATAAGCCGCTTCAAATCCTCTCCTTGTTCTTTCGAAATGGAAAGATATACATCTTTAAAATCCAAGGGTTGCATAGGCCTGAAAGCGCTTTTTGCAGCACCTTTCATCATTTTAAGCATGTCGTATTTGGAATCTTTAAAGAGTTCATTTAAGGTTGATTCTATTTTCTTTTGTTGCTGGGCAAGCATAATTGTTTTTTTACTTTAGTGATTTAATGCTGCAAAGTTGAAGCATTACTAAAGTACTATCGCTATCAAAATGATGATAAAAATGGTAAAAGTGTAACCGGGGCTAAAATTGCTGCCGAAATTTAAGGGGAGTCATCTTCGTATTTTTTTTGAAAAACTTAATCATATTAGCAGGTTCTTCGAATCCTGTTTCATAGCTTATTTCTTTTACCGATAGAGAGGTAGATACTAAATAGCGTTTGATTTCTATGGTGACAAAATCATCAATAAAAGCCTTAGCAGTTTTGCCCGCTAACTTCTTTACAACATCATTGAGAAATTTGTATGAAATGAGTAATTCTGAAGCGTAATCCCTTGAACTTCTTGTATTTATGTACTCTTTTTCAAGCATGTTCTTAAATGAGCTAAATACTTCTAACCAATGTATTTTAGCGCCACTTGTAGCTTGAACCTCTTTTGTTCGTTCAGCTTTGAGTAATAAGATGTGAAGCAGGGTTCGCAGCATCTCAGATTTCGCAAATTCATTCGGAAAGATATATTCATCATACAGTTGGTTGGCGATATCAATAAAGCTGTCTTGCCCCAATTCCTGCTGATGAATAATGGGTGCTTCAATATGGTAATTGAATAACCTGTTCAATTTCAGTTTGTCAGATAAGAAATAGTATTTCTCCATAAACTGGCTGCTAAAAATAATGCAAAATCCATCGGCTTGCTGCAGGCTTTTAGTAAAATGATGCACCTGGTTTTTTGCAATAAAGAGCGCACTTCCTGCCGTTAATTCATAGGAGTTAAAATCCACAAAATGGGAATACGAATTTTGGGTTATAACCAAAATAAGATAAAACTCAATTTTGTGTGCGACAAATGGATTATGACCCGTTGATTGATTTAACTTGTCAAAGAGTTGTGTGAAATTCATCACTTCAACCTCAAGGCTTTTGTACCTGTTGAATAGTATTTTGGGAATTTCTTTTTCCATTTATTTGAATTCGAAGAACAATCTGGACGGTGTGCTTGTCGAAGAGCTTGTGCAGAACGATTAGCTCATAGAGCATGTAATAAGCATAAAAATACAAGTAAATTCTTAATCGGATTTTCTTTACCTAAAAAGGCACCCAATTCTTAGAAATTGGATGCCTTATGGATGAGGTTAGTGAACCATCATTCCTACTCTCTCATAATTTTTCTCATATATGTCTCTCTATCTGCGCGAACACGCAAGAGATACATACCTGGCGATCCTTCCCACCGGAGGGGAATGGTCCCGCCTCCCACATGGATTTGCCGGGACACCACTTCGCCCAAAAGCGTCAAAACCTCTATCTCTAGCTGGGAGGCAGATGCTCCCATCTCCAGATAGATCACATCTATCATGGGATTGGGAAAGAGCTTGATGTGCTGAAATACATCAGCCTCTTCGATTGCCGTTCCACTATCTGACAACCTCCACAACTCCCGTCCTCCTGCATTGAAGTGGGCCGTGAAATACAGGTCACCCTGATAGATCGCGGAGAGGCTAAGGATAGAGCCTGTCATGGGATTGCTATTCGTAGCGGAAGGAGGTTCTATGACATGGGTCCCGCTAGCGCTTCCATCGCTTTGGTAGAGCTGCCGATCGGTGGCAGTGGTATTGGCTGTGAAGTAGAGGTTTGCCCCATATTGGAGCAAATCAGTTGGATTGCTCCCGTCGACTCCCGGGACAATATCTACCAGCATAGAAGTGCCTGACTCCGTACCATCCGTCATCCAGACTTCATATCCCTGGCTGCCATCTGTAGCAGCAAAATAAAGCTTGTTATTGAAGGCCAAAAAACCCGAAGCGTAAGAATGTGCAGAGCCGGGATTGATATCTTTGACCAGCTGTGTGCCGGCAGTTGTTCCATCTGATACCCACAATTCATTTCCATGTACGCCATCATCCGCTGAAAAATAGATTTGCCCTTGCTTCACAGTAATGTTGAAGGGGAAGGAATTAGCGCTGCCTGGATTGACGTCAGCAATCTGAACCGTACCTGCAGAGGTTCCATCCGTGATCCAGAGCTCCTGCCCTGTGGTGCCGTCACTTCCGGCGAAGATGAGTTGCGTTCCAAAGGCCGCCAGGCCTACCCCACCAGAGCCAAATGGGCCTGGATTGAGGTCTTTTACCAATACTGTACCAGCACTTGTACCGTCGGTTTTCCATATTTCATGGCCATTTACATCATCAAATGCCCGGAAAAACAAGCTGCTGCCTACAACGGTAAAGTTGGTCGGCAAGGACCCGTTTACGCCTGGTTGGATGTCTTTTACCATCACCGTCCCGTTGGCAGTTCCATCCGTTTTCCACAATTCGAGGCCATGGGTCCCGTCATTTGCAGCGAAGAAGAGCTCATTGCCAAATTCAATCATAGCAGAAATCTCCGAAGGCGCAGGTCCCGGATTGATGTCTACCAACAATTGTGTGCCAGCGGTGGTTCCATCAGATGTCCACAACTCAATTCCGTTCACCTGATCATTGGGTGTGGGTTCTCCATGGAAAAAGAGCTTTCCATTCAGAGTTGCCAAATCATATTGGAATAGATTGCCGCCATGATAGACTTGTGAGAAAAGCCTGGTCTGATTGAGGGTGCCATCGGTGACCCACAATCCCGTTTTGTTATTGCTTAGTGTTGCAGCTGAGAAATAGAGCTTGCCATTTGCTTCTACCAGGTCCCCAAGAGAGACGTCTCCATTGGGATTGAGCGCAAAATCAGTGAATGATTGGGAGAAACCCCACAAAGGAAGTAGCCAGAAAATTAATACAAATTGTTTCATAAAATACAAGTTTATATATAAATGTAACCTTTTGTAAAAGGTTAACAATGGGGGGACGGTTCCTTGTGCATGCTTGCAGTTGATTTAGGGGTGCGTCAATGCTTAAACATGTGAGAGGTGGGGGAGGATTGGTAGTAAATATATGGATTTGAGGTGGGTCAGAAAAAATGAAAGCAATATCGCTGAACTTAAAAGAGTCAGGCAGGTGATCCACAATGTCAAATCGCTCATGTCTAAAGGACGGCCTAAATCTTCAAGGTATCCATAAAACAGAAAAATGGAAGCTACCAATGCCAGTACCACAATCGTAACATACAAATAGGCGGAAGAAATGAGAGAACAATCGGATCTTGTTTATCGGCAAAATTTGCAATGGCGAGGATCGCCCCAACCGTGATGAGAGGTCTTTCAAAAATGTATTTTTTGTTTTCACGAAGTTCAGCTACAAGCATCTTATGCTCATCATTCGCTGAAATAAGGGGCGGTTTGCTCATATTGCAAATATTTTAGCTCGATATAAACATAACACTTTCCAGGGTGATTCTTTTGAAACGTGAGGTAAATTTTAGGAAGTGGATTTGACTTCGTTAGGGGTGCAGTATTGATTCAGGCGTCAATTCAGTTCCTGCCTGATGTCGGATTCCTTTAGGACATTCCTATTTAGAAACGGTGTCGGCTTAAGGGAAGAGTACAGTCCAATCTTGCGGTATGTCGCTTGCCTATCTGCTACCTGAGCTATCTCTGCAATTCATGGATTATGTGCGGAATCATGGACGGATTTCGATGGCTGAAGCTGTGGTTGTTACTGAGGCCAATCGGAATACGTTGAAGGTGCTTATTGAGGGGAATTTGTTGGAGTTGAATGGGAAGGGGCGGGGGGCTTGGTATGGGTTGTCTTGACATGCATCATGTTTTTTGAATGTAAAAACATTGAAAGAATAATTTCCCACTTACGGTTCTGGAGACTTTGCAAATGTTTCTCCTTCAATTTCATTCTTAATATTGAGATTAAATATCCCAGATATTTCTAGCCAATTCCTATTTGTCCTACCTCCAAGAATATTTTTCTCACCCTGAATTGCCCAAATAATTTTAAGCCCTTCTTTCTTTAAAAAAGCAAGAAAAGCTTCCTTTTTTATGATTAGCGAAGGTTGAGAATCGTAATTAACAGAGGGGTCAAGACAAATGGGTTCTCCTTTTTTATTCTGAAATTCTCCTTCATTTTGTGAAAATTTCAAGTTCATTCCATCAAAAAGGCGCTTTGATGGCATTATCATATTAATTGTCTGGTCTTTTGAATAGTCAAATTCTTCTTCCCATAGAAAATGATAAACGCTTAAAAATATCTCACTTCTTAACTCTTCGCTCAAAGAGTCTAAAGCCGTTGAATCTGGGATTCTATCTTCTGAATAGGGGTTTAATAATTGCTGGAACGCATGAGACCAATAATACTCTCTATAGAAAAGCTCATACCTCGAAGGAGCTTCGGGCACCCATCTATCTTTTATGTTTTGCTTTGAAGCCCAATCCTTCACTTTTTTAAAGTGTTTTTCGGAAACAAGCAGGCTTCTAATTTGATACCAAAGCCTTTTTTGAGGTTTCTCATTTCTATCTTCACCTATTAATAAAGGTTCAGTCCATTCAGGATGTCCTTCGATTACTAACCATTCTTCTCCTTTATGGTCCGTAACTGAAATTAGATTCGAAACATCAGGCAAATCATCAGAACTATCTACCCATTGATTACAGTCTTGATTCCAATTCAGCCGTTGATCAGCAGGCCAATCAAATGGTTTTTCTATTTTTTTTTCAGCCCCATTTTTTATGGTCATTGTTGGGTCAATATCTCGGACATACGGATTCCATGGCCCTTCATATTCTTCTATTTCGTTATCATATCTTGATGATTTAATGAAATTATCAGACAATTTTGCCATGTATTCATAATAGGCGATCCATTGATATTTTTTCCCAATTCTTTCATGGGGCTGCGTGTTTCGCCCTCTACCCGTTCCAATCATTTTATCAAATTGGTGATGCAAAGTTGGTTTCCAGCCTAATTCAATAACCCTTGAAAAAATAATTCTTTGCGCGATCCTTTTATCGAAATAATTTCCAGTGTTAATGATTTTATGATTGTGATTTAAAAAAGGTTCTATTTCTTGTTCATATTCAATTAGAAGGTTTCCTGACAAAGAATTTTTAAATGCCTTCTGAAATTCTGAAAGTTCCTCAATACTCTTCCTGCCAATAGCAGTTTGTAAACTTACTTTATGCTTCCCAAAACCAATGGTTAAGTCAGAATCTTCAGATATAATAGGATTCAAATTTTCCAGGAGTTCAAGCTGGTTGGTGGAAAGTTTCTCCTTAAATGAAGAATACACTTCTTCTCGATCAATAATCGTATCTCCCTTTTGAAAGCCTGTCCATTCATCACTATAATGGTTTGTCCCTATTGTGTATCGTGCAAAATCTCCAAAACCCATAACAGATTCCCATAATTCAGCATAATCCTCTGTGTCAAACTTTTCCTCTAAGTCAGTTTTCGATAAAATAACTTCTGTCCATAAACTTTTGTAGGGAGGTCTAATTTTTGATAAATCAATATCTTGGTTAAAGCCTAAGAAAATTGAATGCTCAATAATTCCTCTTGCATAATCTCTTAACAAGATATGAGGGTAGACTTGGTCTTGAGCTTTAAAGATGAAATTAAAAACATAATCACTCAATTTCGGAAGAAGCTCTCTTTGAGATGTTCTTACAGTACATCCGTAACCAACAGCAAATAATCGTTCAATGACATATGGATCATTTACTTTCTCAAATAATTTGATGACCTCAATTAGGGCCTCTATTCTATTCTCTAATAAGCAAATCAGTGCTTTTGTAGCTGAATCTCTTAGTTTCCTATTGGTGCTAGCTAAAAACCAAGCAATTGCTATTGCTGATAGTTTTGCAGACTCATCAGACAGATGATTATGCTCATTTTTACCCCATGCCCAATCAATCAATCGCTTAACACTAGAATTTCCATCTAGTTGGTATTTTAAAAACTTAACCCACCAAGAATCTCTTTCTGCTAAGGAAAGTTTCATTAAATGATTATGTAGGAATAAAGAATTAAAATGATGGCCAGTGTCGGATGACATAGAGTTTTAAACAATATAGTGACATAAAGTTCTTTACAGATACTTCAGTTCTTTGAAATTATGAAAAATCAAGCTTCCAGATACTTTCAACGGAAAACGGTGAATGCTGCATT
>JAUIGE010000064.1 GCA_030430205.1 Bacteroidia bacterium
GCCCACTGATTCGACTTCTTTTAGGATGAGCAACTTGGCTGCTTTGCTCCATGTTCGTTTCTTTGCCATGATCTAAATTACAGTTTTTCATCTGTAATCGAGTCCGGCTAATTAGGGGGCTTGTACAGCTGTATAGAAAGCGCAGCAACAGGATTCAATACCTCAGAGGTAACGTAGTTTGAAATGCCATAAGGGATGCCGTCTTCGTTTTTGACTACCGGAAAATTGGTAAAAACGGCACTGTTCAATACATCTGGATCCGTCTCCAGAATCGGCGTGATGGGGTCAATGTTGACTGCCCGCCCCAGGGGAGACCCAAACTCGGAGTTGGTTGAAACGCCGGTGCTTTTGGTGCGTGTATAAGCCACATTGTTTCCAAAAGTAATTCGCTTGGTAACCTTATGGGTAGAGTTAAAACGGGTAGTAAATCGCTGATAACGCGACTGTGCCTCCGAAACGATTCCGGATTGGTCAAAATACCCAAAAGAGATATAGTACTGTGAGCGATCCGTTCCTGCGGAAAGACTCAACTGCTGGTTTTGGATCGGCGCATTGTTGTTAAATACGGCATCCTGCCAGTCTGTACCTTCTCCCAAAGAAGCCGGATCAGCAAATAAGATATCGCCGCCGGAAGCCACAGATGATTCATTCATCAGGGTAGCATATTCTGTTGCATTGAGCAATGCCAGCTTTTTCCAGGGAGCCTGTGTGCCATAGTAGGCATTGTAATTTACCTGCATGCCGCCTTTCTTTCCTTGCTTGGTGGTCACCAGGATCACACCCGCAGCAGAGCGTGCACCATAGATAGAGGCAGAAGCAGCATCTTTCAGCACTTCAATGGATTCAATATCATCCATGTTCAGGTAGTCGATCCCTCCGCCGATGGGTACGCCATCCACAACATAAAGTGGCTCACTTGAATTGATAGAACTTGTACCACGGATACGTACCGTAGCGCCTTCTCCTGGCTGACCAGAATTGGAAGTGACGCGAATACCCGAAGTACGGCCAGACAGTGCCTGTGAGATCTGTGGTACCGGCATGTCTTTGAGGTCATCGCCTTTGATTTTGGAGATGGCACCTGTTACGACGCTTTTCTTTTGGGTACCGTACCCCACGATCACCACTTCGTCCAAATCCGAAATCTCTTCTACCAAAGCAATGTTGATGGTGGTCTGTGTACCTACAGTTACTTCCTCTGGGTTATAGCCGATGTAGGTAAAGACGAGTACGGCTTCAGCATTCTGAACCGTTACTTCATACCTGCCATCTTCTCCTGTGAATGCGCCATTGGAAAGGCCTTTCTCCAGGATGGTTACCCCTGCCAACGGGGTGTTGGTCGAGGACTCTGTTACTTGTCCGCTTATTTTGATTTGTGCCTGTAGGGAGTAAACACAAAATAAAAGCAGTAAAAGGAGTAATTGTCGTTGTCTCATAAAAGTAGTTTTGTAGTTGTTTTCAGCTTCTAATATCGCATAGTTATATAGATAGCTCTATATTTTGACCTACTACAATAGTACTACAGCCTGTTTTAGGCTCTGGAATCGAAGCTTGTGATATATTTTACGAGACTGTCGTCGCCCTCCAGGCCGAGGCGTTTTTTGAGTCGGTAGCGGCTTTGCTCCGCGCCTCTGACGGATATATTGAGTAGAGATGCGATCTCTTTGGTGGTGAGATTGATGCGGATCAGGGCGCAGATGCGCAAGTCATTGGAGGTGAGATCGGGATGCTTTTTGAGCATCGCCTGGTTGAAGTTGCTGTCCAGCTGGTTAAAGTATAAGTTGAATTCCTTCCAGTAATTTTCGCCCTTAAGCTCCTGGTTGAGCATGCGCAGCAATTGCCGCTGCTTTTGTTTGGCGTCACTGGGAATGCTTTTGACCTCCTCTTTGATGTGTGACAGGATTTCGTTTTTATGCGCCATCTGGACGGCCGAAAACATCAGTTTTGCATTTTGTGCACTGACTTCGGTTTCCAGTTTGTCATTTTGCAATTGCAAAATTTCGCTTTCTGCCTCCAGCAATTTTCTTTTATGAATCGCCTCCCGCCTTTGCGTCACAAAAAGGCCTCCCAGAAAAAATAGCGTTGCCAGGAGCAGCACCACCACCACCCGAAACAAAGTAGTTTTCCAAAATGGAGGCTTGATTATTACTTGTATGGAGGCTTCATTTCCAGCATAAAGTACCTTAAATGTATAGGTGCCGGGGTCCAGATTGGTGTAGCTGGCACTATGCTGTCCGGCAGTAGTTTGCTGCCAGGCATCATTGAATCCCTCCATTTTGAAGGAAAATTTATTTTCAAAGGGATGGGTATAATCAATCGCCGCGAAGGTGATGGAAAATGAATTGTCATCATAACGCAAACGAATAGCGTCTGCCTCTTCAATGGGACGATCCAGAATCGTCCTCCCATCAGCCAGGAGCCCGGTCATAACGGGTTGGTTGAATAGGTGAAGATTTGTGAAAAGAATGTCAGCGGTCTGCTGCCTTTCTTTCACCTGCTCAGGGTGAATCGCATGCAAGCCATTGATCCCTCCAAACAAGAGTTGGCCATTTCGGGCGGTCAGGATGGCCTGTTGGTTGAATTGGTTGCTGTTTTCGCCCGTATGAAAATCAAAATTCAGGATACGACCAGAAGTAGGATCTATCCGGCTAATTCCTTCAAAGGTAGACAGCCAGATATTGCCTGCCTGATCTTCGGTGATGCTCATGACGCTATTCGAAACTAAACCATCTGCTTCACAGATGCGCTCAAAATGGCCATTCCCTTTCCAAAGGTTTAAGCCTCCCCCTTCTGTCCCTATCCAAAGATTCCCTTTGCTGTCCTGAAAAAGGGCCCGTATCTCATCATTGCTGATGGAAGTGGAATCTGCGGCATCGTGTTTAAATAGCCTGAATCCACCCAGGCTATCATCCCATAAATGAAGCCCTCTGTCTGCGGTACCTGCCCAAAGGCGGCCTTCCCTGTCGACAAGGACGGTCATCAGATCTGCTTCCGCAAGGGCAAGTGGCGTTTCCGAACCTATAGGGTATTGGGTAAAAGTCTCCGTTTCCGTATCAAATGCCGTAAGTCCCCCTCCGATCAATGCGATATAAATTTTCCCGTCCCTTCCTTCTGAGAAAGCCCATACGTTAGCGCCCTCTCCTCCTACGCTATTGGGGTTTCCGTTTTCATTGGGAAAATGTCGGAAGCTCTCCGTTTGGGGATCGAATAATGCCATGCCTTCCCCAAAAAAGCCTAGCCAAATCCGGCCTTTGCTGTCTTCAAAAATCGTTTTGACGATATTGCTGGGAATAGAATGGGGGTCTGCCGGATCATGCAGGAAGGTTTTTGCAAAGGAAATTTTGCGGCCAGAATTCAGGTAAGCAAGACCACCGCCATCGGTTCCTATCCAAATGCGGCCATCGCGGGCCTGACAAATGGAAAGTATAGACCTATTGGAAAGCTCTTCTTCGCGCTCCAGCGTAGGGGCGAAAAAATCAAACCAGGTTTTATCAGCCTTATAAATATTGATGCCTCCATTGAATGTTCCTATCCAGATGTTGCCCGTACGATCTTCCCACAAGCATAAAAGGGCATTGCTGTTGAGTCCATGATTATTCCCTATTTGGGTGGCATAATTGAGCATTTGGCCCTTCGATTCATCATAGATATGCAAACCTCCGCCATCTGTGGCGATATAGAGCCTGCCATCAGCTGCGCGGAAAATGTCGCGCGCGACATTGGACGTCATGCGCAATTCCCCTGCATCTCTTGAGAATTGCTGTATGGATTTCTCCTGAATATGCATCCGATGAACGCCTGTGCCTTCAGTCGCAACCCAAAGGATCTCATCTTCTAACAGCAGTTTTTTTCGATATCCGGTAAAGCCAGTCTCTATCGAGGCCATTTCCCCATTTTCATTGAGGTAATTCATGCCCTGGCCGGAGACAGCGATCCAAAGGATGCCATATTTATCTTCGACTATGTCGAAGACGGAATTGCTCAACAAGCCATCTTTTTCTGCTGTAAAATGATGGCTTTTCTCCGTTTGCGGATTGTATTGAAGCATTCCCCCTTCTATGGTTCCGATCCAGATATTTCCGGCATGATCTTCATGAAAAGAGGTGACTTCATAGCCCTTGATGGCTGCAAAGGCGGTCTCATGTTGGAGGTTGACAAATTGGTCACTCCCCTTTTTGCGGAGGTTGACCCCCTGACGGCGGGTGCCTGCCCATAGGTTTCCGTTTCGATCTTCAAAGAGCGAAAGGACCCCTTTCCCGACAAAACCTGCCGTCCCTTTTTGCGAACCATTGGAACGATACACCTGAAAGCCGTAGCCGTCATATTTGTTGAGGCCATTTTGGGTACCTACCCAGATATATCCATTAAAATCCTGAATGATGTCAAAAACTGTATTATGAGATAAGCCCTCCTGGATGGTCAGGTGATCAAAATAAATAGGAGCAACAGGCTGCCCCAGGGACCCAAAAGGCATGATGCCCAATAGCCCTAACAGCATTTTGTACAAAATGGAAAATCTCTTCTGAAAATGACTTAGCAGCATTGCGGCGCTCCTGTTTTTATGCAAATGAGATAGCATCAGCTATCGCCCTTTAAAATAACCCTTTTAGCGGAAGGCTGCAATGTGTGGGGGATAAGTTATACAAAGCCAAAGGCGCTTATGATGGTGGGGGATTTCGTTTTTTTGGGGTCTTTTTGTAAAAAGGTGTTGACAAGAATATAGTCGCTGCGTCTAATAAGGGCGAAATAACTTTTATTCATTAACCCACAAAAAATGAAAAACATTCTATTCCTCCTCTTATTCGCTCTTGCTTTCAGCTGTTTCGCCCAGGACCAGGCCATTCCTTTTGGCATGGGAGAACAAGGCGTTTTCTCTTGTCACACCACTGAGTACATGCAAAATTTGCATGTAAAATATCCTCAATTGCCCGACGAAGCGGCCTTTGAGTCGTGGCTGGAGCAGAAGATGGCAGAGTCGGAACGATCTGGAAACAGCAGCCGGGCGGTGCTGACGATTCCGCTTGTTTTTCATATTGCCCATAGCGGAGAGGCCGTGGGGCAAGGTGATAACCTGTCGCAGGCGCGCATCCTATCACAGATGGATGTCTTAAGGGAAGATTTCAGGAGAATTCCAGGCACACCGGGCTACAATAATGATCCGGCAGGAGCAGATACAGAAATAGAATTTTGTCTGGCTCTGGTGGGGCCTGATGGCCTGCCGCTTTCAGAACCCGGAATCAATAGAATTGATTTGGTCGCCAAAGGATGGCCTACCCAGTACACCAGCTTTGACGCTATAGACAGGCAGCTTAAAAGCCGCTCTATTTGGGATCCCCAAAAGTATCTTAATGTTTGGGTATTAGATTTATCGCCTTTGAATATTGGCGGTTATGCGCAATTTCCCGAATTTATTTGGCTGCCAGGGAACCTGAGTGACACCCTCTCTACGGCGGATGGAGTCGTGGTGGACCCGACAAGAATCGGCCGGGGCCCTGGTGCGCCTTTTTCTGAAGGGAGCCTACTTACACATGAAATCGGCCACTGGCTGGGTCTCAGGCATATTTGGGGAGATGGAGCTTGTGGCATAGATGACTTTTGTGAGGACACACCTGAATCAGATGCGCCCAATTATGGTTGTGATACCCTGCATTTATCTTGTGGGACCATCGATATGGTCAGGAACTACATGGATTATTCTGCCGGAGATTGTAAAAACATTTTCACCAAGTGCCAGAAATCACGCATGTTAACCATTTTACAAAATGCTCCCAGGAGAGCTTCCCTGCTCCAGTCTACTGTTTGTAGTTTGCCCATAGCCACACCCCTGGCAGGTTTTTCGGTTAAAGAGATAAATACCTGTACAGGCCTCGTAAGCTTTGAAGATTCTTCTCAAAATATCCCCTTCAACTGGTTCTGGACTTTTGGGGATGGAACAAGGGCAACAGTTCCCCATCCTAAACATAAATACACCCAATCAGGCACCTATACCGTCCGATTGATCGTGAACAATATGTTTGGCTCACATGCTTTCTCACGACAAATTCAGGTAAACCTAAAACCATCATCATCATGGGAGTTGCCTACGGAATACCTCAGAACCTGTCAATACAGTGAGTTGGAATTGAATGCAAACCTCAATGATCCTCATGCAAGTTTTCAATGGGAACCGAGGCAATATATGTCTGATGCGAACATTGCCAATCCCATCTTCATCGCTGACCAACGCTTCCAAATGTATTATATCTCTGTCACCATCAAAGATTCTTTGGGATGTGAATTAAAGGATAGTTTGAGGGTATATAGCTGGTTTGCAAATACCATTTCCGCAGGAAAAGATACTTCCATCATGCCCGGAAGTACTTTGTTGTTAACTGGAAGCTCCCTGGATAATGTCAGCTCTTGGGAATGGCTTCCTGCCTACAAATTGTTGACCTCCAATTTCCAACAAGCTGTCTATGTAGCTCCTGAGCAAACCGTTACCTATGTATTAAAAGTAATCAATAGCGAGGGCTGTGTCAACAGAGATAGCATCACTGTAACTGTCATCGGAACCAACCCGCTTGGGGTTGAGCGTACAGAAATAAATAGTTGGGGACAGCTCTGCCCTCCATTTCCTAATCCTGCGCAGCAGCAATTAAGCCTCCAGGCCGATTTCATACAATCGGGAGCGCTCTCGATCGCCTTATATGATCTTCAGGGAAAATTGATACAGCGAATATATGAGGGCAGCACAAGTACAGGCCCATTTAAACTTAGTTGGCAGCGAAATCCAGAAATCCTTCCAGGCTTGTATATGGTCGCCTGGAAGATTGGCGAAAGCCGGGTGGTGCAAAAGGTGATTTTGCGGTAAAGATTTTTTCTAAAAACTGTTGATGATCGAACAGGCGCTGCGTCTAATAAGGGCGAAATAACTTTTATTCATTAACCCACAAAAAATGAAAAACATTCTATTCCTCCTGCTTATTGTCCTCTTTTCTACTTGTTTTGCCCAAAATGAAGCCCTCCCTTTTGGGATGGGAGAAGAGGGAGCTCTGTTTTGCAAAACCAGCGAGTATATGCAAGCCTTGCATCAAAAACATCCTCATTTGCCATCGGAGGAAGCCTTCGAAGCCTGGCTCGGCCAAAGAATGATGGAAGCGGAACGCTTCGGAACCAGCAGCCGGGCGGTGCTGACGATTCCCATTATATTTCATGTTATTCACAATGGTGAGGCCGTGGGCGTCGGCAGCAATCTGTCTCAGGCCCAGGTGCAATCTCAAATAGATGTGCTGAATGAAGATTTTCGGCGGGCAGTAGGCACGCCCGGCTTTAACACAGACCCTGTGGGTGCAGATGTCGAAATTGAATTTTGTGCAGCGCTTTTAGGCCCTGATGGCATTCCGCTCAGCGAGCCGGGTATCAACCGAATAGATCAGCGAAATAAAAACTGGGGTTTTACCCCTTATGATGAGTTTATCATAGACCGGCTCATCAAACCTGCGACCATCTGGAAACCCGATTGGTATTATAATGTCTGGGTACTGAGTACCAATATCGGTGGAGGCTATAGCCAATTTCCAGTGGCCGGGATAGTTCCCGGAGTAGGCGCGACTGAGGGCGCATCCACAGATGGCACCGTCATCCCTTACTATGCCTGTGGCAGGGTCGGCGTATTAAATCCTGGCCGCTCCGGCCGTAGCATGACACATCAGGCAGGACATTTTTTAGGCCTCATACATACCTGGGGATCCTATGCCAGCTGTAGCGCCGATGATTATTGCTCGGATACGCCTCTTCAGGAAAATTATACTTCAGGTTGTGATACCAACCATGTTTCCTGCGGAAGTGTCGATATGGTGCGAAATTATATGGATGGCTCCTCGGATGCCTGTCAGAACATTTTTACAAAATGCCAGAAAAGCCGCATGCGGACAGTTTTGCTAAATGCTCCGAGGAGGGCATCCCTCCTTACTTCTCCTGTATGTGCTTTGCCCGTGGCTGCGCCAGTAGCTGCATTTTATGCAGACTTGGTCAAATGTGATGGCACCGTCCACTTTCAGGATTCTTCCCTAAACAGCCCTTTCAACTGGTTTTGGAACTTTGGAGATGGCACCACTTCGACCCAGCAAAATCCGGTACATACCTATGCCCAGCCAGGCAACTATACCGTGACGATGGTGTCAAACAATATGCTCGGTTCTCATGCTGCTTCGCAGCAGATTCATATAAGCTTCAGTGTCTCCGCTACAGTAGATGCGGGGCCGGATTTTTCCGCCTGTACGCATGTAGATCGCTGGTTGAATGCTGTAATCCAGGACCCGAAGGCCACTTATCATTGGTCGCCTGCGACCTTCTTGTCAGACCCCCATCTGCCCAATCCCATTTTTCACTCTACGCAATCCCAAACACATCACGTCTATATCGTGACCGTGACCGACTCTACGGGCTGTAGCTCAAGGGATACGCTTGATATCCTGACGCATCCAATCTCACCTATTTCCGCCGGAAAAGACAGCTCGATCCAACCAGGAGCAAGTATTGTCTTAACTCCCGACGCCTTCAACCAGACTTTTCGAGGCTGGGAGTGGCGGCCCTATTATGGCTTCCTCAGCTCTAATTTCATGATAAGGCCCACCGTTCAGCCCGCTCAAACGGTGACCTATACCCTGACCGCCGAAGACAATTCCGGCTGCCCCGCAAAAGACAGTGTAACCATCACAGTCATCGGCACTTCGCCCTTATCTGTAGATCAGACGCTGGCACAAGCCTGGGGCCAGATCTATGCGCCCTACCCTAATCCTGCGCAGCAGGAATTAGGCTTCCAGGCCGATTTCATACAATCGGGAGCGCTCTCGATTACCTTATATGACCTTCAGGGGCGGTTGATACAGCGAATATATGAGGGAAATACAAGTGCGGGTCCATTTGAACTTAGCTGGCAGCGAAATCCCGAAATCCCTTCAGGCTTGTATATGGTCGCCTGGAAGATTGGCGAAAGCCGGGTGGTGCAAAAGGTGATTTTGAGATAGCCAAATGTGAGCTGAACGAGATGTACAATTGGGAGGAAGATTTTTATGCAAAAATCCTGAAGGAGTGTAGCTTCTTTCGGTATTATTGTGGCTTGTGAGTAGGGCTTGTGAAGAGGAAATGATTTATAGAAGCATTAGGCTAGTTTGTATTTGAGTACAACATGGATAATTTTAATTATATGCCCAAAGATTAAATAATTTCCTTAAAAGTACTGAGGGAAAACTAAAATAGTTAGAGCTCAACATTTGGGAAAATTTTCCCAACTTATTGCCTATTGATATATATTTTGTAATTTTATAAGGAAAACATTCCTTATGACTAAAAATAATAGTATAAATCATTATCTTGTCAAGTCTCATGAAATTGACATTAGTCTGCGCGATCTATTTGATGAAAGACTAACGTTACTAAAGCTATCTGATCATCAGGCTTGTAAGTTACTTGATGTTGATAAAAACTCTTTAAACCCTTTACTTGATGGGACAGTTAAACAGCCTAATATGATTACAGTTGTTAAACTTGCTGGATTTTTAGAATTAGATATTGACGATTTATTGGCATCTATGATAAAAAACCTTCCTGTTGAGTCAATCAAAAAACTAGACAAAGTGAACAAGCTCTCTTTTATTACAAAACACTTTGACATTGACAAACTGAATAAGGTTGGATTTATTGAAAATAAAACTGATACCGACCATATTGCCGACAGGATTCTAGATTTTTTTGGATTTGACAGTATTCAAGAATATGAAGAATATGATGAAAATTTAAATGCAGTAGTATTTAGCAAAACTAAGAGAAAATTCAGTGATAGGATAAGGAACTTTGCAATCAAATCTGCATATCGCCTTTTCGAGCTTATAGATAACCCAAACGAGTATAATAGAGAAGAATTAAAGGAGATAATACCTAAAATAAAACCCTATTGTCAAGATGTGGATAATGGCCTCTATATCGTGTGTAGAACGCTTTTCAATTATGGCGTAACTGTTGTATTTCAACAGCATTTGACAAACACTCAGTACAGAGGCGCAACCTTTAATTGTAACAACAAGCCTTGTATCGTTTTGACAGATCTAAATAAGAAGTATCCAACCATTTGGTTTGCCTTACTTCATGAATTACATCATGTTTTATTCGATTTCGAGGAAATAAGCAAAGCAGGTTTTCATCTAACTAATGAGCCAGAAATTCAGTTTATCAATGAGGCTGATGCTGACAATTTTGCTCAAGACTTCTTTTTTGATGAAGCCCAATATCGGTTTATTACACCACATATCCATGATGAGCATCTTGTTAAGATGCAGGCAAAAAAATGGCAAATTCACCCATCATTTATTTATAGAGGATTCCAATATTTTAGCTCAAGTCTGAATGATGGAGAATATTGGGGTGCATTTCAAAAGCACTTTCCCCCAATAGATAGATCAGTATCGAAATTAAAGCCTATAACCTGGAAAGAAGATAAGACTATCCCAGAAATCGCGGATATGCTTAAAAATATATTTGATATAAATAAGCCATATGAAGAAAGAAACTAAAAAAACGGAAAAAGAAGAAAAAGCTTATCGAGAGAAGTTGGAAATATTAGAAAAAGCTAAAGAATCTAAAGGTAAGCAACTAGCCATTGGCTTTGAAGATGGCGAGCTTGTTGAACTAGATGAGCTAAAAAAACTTCTTAGTAAACAGGTAGAAGACCCACAAGAAAAACATACACTTTACTATAATGGAATTAGAAAAGTGTTGATGAAATATCTCCCAATAGATAAAAATATTAGGAGAATAATCTACGATGAAAAAGACATTTTTCTAAATAGAGGTAAGGCTAAGGACAAAAGAGGTATAAGAGGGAGTGACGGAAGAATGACATATAATGAAGATATGACCCGGATGGTTGAACTAGTTGCCGAATGGGTTATGACTTCACAAGACCCTGTCGATTTGTATAAAGCAATCTATGAATTAAATGAAAGTTTAGGCTTTGGCCACCAAAGCTACGATGATACATCTCCAGGGTTCCATAGAGAAATGCAGAAAATTATTAAGTCTACTAAGCCTAAAAATAACCCATAACTGAAATTCTGCTCTGAGAACATATTTTTGGTGGCCTATTTTGTTTAGCAATTTGGGGTACTTAAGTATATAGTTGCTTTGGCATACATAGTGGAATCGGAGATAAGAAAAGAAAAAAGCAGGCTTAAACCACAATAAAAGATCAAAACAAAAACTCTTTTTATCATGAAATTAAGTGCAATTTATTCCCACCTAAACGGCTTTGAGTGGATACAATTTCACCAAAAGGAAATGTGGGATGAAATTGAAGAAGTAATTACAAATATTGAAGCTGATGAGTATAGAACCAAAATCAAAAAGGAAAAAACAAAGAGAGGAAAAATGCTTTTTAGCCGCAGCGACCTAAATGATAGAATTAAGAAAGAATTTGAGCAAAAATTGTTTCCTGAACTAACGGAAAAAACAGCGACCCGACCCAATAATCAAACCACCTTTGTCAAAAATAGAATTGCGATAGAAGTACAATTTGGTTACAGTTTTAGTCCTTTCGATCTCTTTTCGAAACACCTTGCCTTTTACGTAGGCGACACCATAGACGTGGGAATAGAAGTTCTTCCCATGAAAGTGATGCAGGCAGAAATGTCCTCTGGACCAGGATATTATGAAGGAGCCTTGTATGATTTGGCAAGGCAGGGTAGAGGTGTTCCAGCTGTTCCCCTTGTGCTCATCGGAATTGAACCATAGATAAATTAAAAACTTCTCCCTCCATATCACCCTCCGGGTCCTCCTGCTCACAGGCATCATCATCCTGTGGGTCTATATGCTCTATTTTTCGAAGATGTATGTGGTGAAATTTCTCATGGGTACCCTCATCATCGGCCAGGTGGCCGAACTTATCCACTACATCAATCGCAGCAACCGCGATATCGCCTCTTTTTTGCTCTCTATTCGTCATGACGACTTTTCGACCTCCTTTCAGGAGAAAGGCGTCGGCAAGTCCTACAGCGAGCTGCGCGGCTCGCTCAACGAGATCACCGATCAGTTCAAGCGCGTACGCGCGGAGAAGGAAAGCAATTTCCAATACCTGCAGACCATCGTCAAGCATGTAAATGTGGGGCTGATGTGCTTTGACGAAGCAGGCGAAATCCTGCTTATGAACCGCGCCCTGCGCAACCTCCTCCACAAGCCCCACCTGGGGCAGATAGACAGCCTCCGGCATATCGATCCCCAACTGCTCGAAGCTGTACAACAGCTGCAGCCCGGAGAGCGCGCGCTCCTCAAACTCCACATCGACAACGAGCCACGACAGCTCGCCATCCAGGCCGTCGCCTTCAAACTCCAGGAAAAAGGCTACCGCCTCATCTCCATGCAGGACATCAAAGGCGAGCTCGACGCCCACGAACTGGAAGCCTGGCAGAAGCTGATCCGAATCCTGACACATGAGATCATGAACTCTGTCAGCCCGATCATCTCGCTGACAGCGACGATACAGGACATCCTCGCAGAGGATGAAACGCTGGCGCAGGCCGAAGCTGCCGAAGACCTCCAGGCCGCCATGGCGGCCATCAGCAAGCGCAGCCAGGGGCTGATGCACTTTACAGAAGCCTACCGCGACCTCACGCGGGTGCCTACACCGCAGATCCAGCCCGTGGATGCACGGGCGCTGATCGAGGGCATTGAAGTGCTTTTTCGCACGAAAATGGAAGAGAAAGGCATCGCCTTTCAACTGACCCTGCCAGCAAATGCTTTGCTCTTAGAGGCTGATCCTGAGTTGATTGAGCAGGTGCTCATCAACCTGTTTCAAAATGCGATAGACGCATTGGAGGGGCGGGATGGCGCAGCCATCAGCGTGACGGGCTTCCGCAACGAAGACGGCAAAGCCGTCTTGCAGATCGGGGACAATGGCCCCGGCATTCCCAAAGCCTTGCAGGAACAATTGTTTGTTCCCTTTTTCACCACCAAGGAGCAAGGCTCAGGCATCGGCCTGAATCTCTCGCGGCAGATCATGCGGCGACATGGCGGGAGCATTTCCTTTTTGTCGGAAGAGGAGAAGGGCGTGGTGTTTACGCTGGTGGTGTAGGGGAAAATTAAGCCGCAAACAAATCCTCCAATACCACCTCTCCCTGTACCAACTCATGATAATATTCATTCTGGGTGACGCCAAAAGTGCTTATCATCGTTAGAAAAATATTCTTCCGTTTATTGGCAGGCATGGCTGAAAAGAGATGAATTTTATTCCTCAACCTTTTGGCATAATCCTTATCAATGGTAAAATCTGCCTTAGCGAATTTTATTTCGCAGACATTCACCACCCGGTCTGCCCGGTCAATCAGCATGTCAATTTGGGCCCCTTCAGTTGAATCTGATTTTGCCCATGGAGCCACAACAGATTCTATGGCATCCAGTTTTAGTGCTTTTTTAATTTGAGAGATATGAGCAAAACATAATCGCTCAAAAGCCAGACCTGACCAGCTTGACCAGGATTGTGATGTGATGATATGAGCCCAATTTCGACCACCTCCTGGCGTAGGTTCCTTGATGAATTTCAGATAAAAAATAATGAAGTTATCTACCAGTTTGTATAGGCTTTTTGTCTTGTTTCCCTGATAAGGCACGATTGCCTCAATAAAGCCAGACTCTTCCAGCTCGTTAAGTGAATTCGTCAGGGTTCCCCCGCTGAGCATATTCGTTTTTTCGATGATTTCCTTTCGGCTAAGTCCGCTCTTTTTATCATTCAAAGCCTCTACTATTTGGTAATGCCGTTCACTGTTGTCAAACAATGAACCAA
Organism: Bacteroidia bacterium; assembly: GCA_030430205.1. Classification (GTDB taxonomy): domain Bacteria; phylum Bacteroidota; class Bacteroidia; order J057; family J057; genus JAUIGE01. The sequence goes on from JAUIGE010000064.1 coordinate 13,811, forward strand.
ACAACACTTTATATTCATCTGCCAAAATCCCATCTTTTGTAAAACAGGCCCGATTGACAAATTGAACCACACTTTCTCCTCTTCGCACAGCATCCAGATAGTAGGGGACACCGCCTGTCGTCAAATACAACTGAGCTATATCATACTGACTCCATTTAATTCCTTTTTGCTTCAAAAACAGCTCAACCTCATGCAAATTGAATTGCGTCAACCTTATCTTTTCAGAAACCCGGTTGTGCAGGCCCCCTTTGTTTTTCAAAATTTTCTTGATCATCCAGGAAGCGGCAGAGCCACAGATCACACAAATAATGTCACTTCGTTTTGTGCAATAGGAATTCCAAAAATTCTCGAAGGCAACCAAAAATTTGGACCGGGGCGTATCAAACCACGGCAGTTCATCTAAGAAAATTACTTTTTTCTGCTTTCCTTCCATGGAATTGATAAATCGCTCCAGCATATCAAAAGCCGCTTGCCATGATAAGGGCGTATGTAAGCTGGCTTCCAGCCAGCCGTATTTTGCCAAGGTCGAAGCAAAATGAGCCAATTGGTCTTTCATTTCTGCATTATGCAAGCCGGCTACCTCAAAGCGGATTTTTGACTGAAAGTATTTGCGGACCAAAAAGGTTTTGCCCACCCTGCGCCTGCCATAGAGTGCGATCAGTTTGGATTCGGTCCCTGCCAAGCAGTGCTTAAATGTGTCCTTTTCTTGCTTTCTACCTACTAATTCCATGCTGAATTGCTGTTTATATCCAGCCAAAAATAAGATTTTTTGTTAAAAATGGCTGGATATAAATTTTTATACTCAGCCATTTTTGGTAAAAAAAGTTAAAAATGGCTGGATATAGCCGCCCCCCTACGCCTGAAATACCAAAATCGGTATCTCAAATTGATTCAGGATTTGCATGACATCGGCACGCATGAACTTCTGAAAAGCCTCTTTTCCATCGCTGACCAAAACGATCAAATCTATCTTTTCGCTCTCATGAGATTTCGAAATCTCTGAAAGCAATGCCTTGTCATGCGTTTTGCCGTAGGAGACGATCCCCTTCCAAAAGGAGGATTGGAAGCTGGTTTGATCCAGGGATTTTGTTTCTACTGTCTGCGGGTCGAGTTGAAGCCTGGGAAGTTTGCTTTCTACTACTTTCCTTTCATCCTCCTTTCGCTTGATGTGCCAGATCGTTTTACAATTTGTAAAATCAAAGGCCTCCTCACTCACCGGCAACAACAACACGGGGCAATGCCCTTTGGCGGCGATGTGAAACACTTTTTCGCTCAAAAAATAACCTTGGGTTTCTTTGTGGGCTTGCTTGCTGATAACCATGAGGTCATAGCGGCGGCTGATGTGCGTAATCGTTTCCAAGACGCTGCCTGCACGCACAAGCAGATTGATTTTCCGTGCAACGGTATCCACATTTTTTTTATAAAAAGCCATCAGCATCTCCCTGATCCCTTCTTCATAGTTCTTTTTCCCAAAATCATATTCCCGATTATAGGCTTGAGTGGGATAACAATGCATCAGGGTCAATAAACTTTCTTCAAAAAGCGAATGAGCCTGGCGGATGGAGTTGGCAGAAGCCTCAGAGAATGAAATGGGAAGAAGGATTTTTTGCATAAGACCCACCATTATTTTGGTGGTCTATCTTACGTTAAATCCCCCATCATCGCCAAAATCGCCTCCACATATTTCCGTTCATTGGCCAGTCGGGGCACTTTGTTTTGGCCGCCGAGCTTGCCGCGCTGTTTCATCCATTCATAGAAAGTGCCTTCGGGTAGCTTGTGGATGGTGGGAAAGCGCAGCGCGATGTCGTTGTAGCGCTTGGCTTCGTAGTCGGAGTTGACTTCTTTGAGGGTGTCGTCGAGGATCTGGCAAAAGCGATCGAAGTCATCAGGCTGCCGCCTGAATTCAATCAGCCACTCATGCGCGCCCTGGCTGCTCTCGCCAGAGAAGTAAATCGGCGCAGCCGTATAGTCGCCGATGATGGCGCCCGTGGCGCCGCAGGCGCGGGTGATGGCTTCCTCGGCATTGCCGACCATCAATTCCTCTCCAAAAGCATTGATAAAATGCTTGGTACGCCCCACGATGCGGAAGCGATAGGGATTTTTGTCGGTAAACTCCACGGTATCGCCGATGGCATAGCGCCACAGCCCGGCATTGGTGGTGATGACCATGGCGTAAGTGCGGCCAAGCTCTACCTGGCTAAGGGTGTGGGTTTCGGGAAAAGGCTCTCCAATCTGTTCCAGTGGCACAAATTCGTAGAATATGCCGTGGTCAGGCAACAGCAGCAGGTCATTGCGCGCAAAGTCATCCTGAAAGCCAAAATAACCCTCGGAAGCATTGTAGATGTTCATATAATGCATTTGCTCGCCGGGCAAAAGGGCTTTGAACTGCTCTCTGTATGGCTCAAAGTTGACACCACCATGGAAGAAGACTTCCAGGTTGGGCCAGACATCGAAGAGGTTTCGATCTGTCATGCCCATTTTTTCAAAAACTTTGTTGATCACCACCAGTGTCCAGGTAGGCACGCCGGCAAAGCCTGTGACGTCTTCCGTCATGATCTGAGAAGCCATCATGTCGATTTTGCTTTCCCACTCGGACATGAGGGCGACTTTCTTTTTGGGCGTGCGTGCCATCTCAAAAAAGGTGGGCAAATTTTCCAGCAATACGGCACTCAGGTCGCCTGCGCGGGTTTTGCCGGGAGAGAGGGAGTCGTGGCTACCTGCGATGGAAAGGGCTTTTCCCGCCAGCACCTTGCTTTCAGGATTCATTTCCAGATAAAAAGAGAGCATGTCGCGGCCTGCCTTGAAATGCGTCTCCTCCATCGTATCCTCACTCATGGGGATGAACTTGCTCTTGTCATTGGTGGTGCCGGAAGATTTGGAAAACCACTCTATCTTTCCTGGCCAGAATACGTTTTCTTCACCATGTATCGCCCGCTCTATAAAAGGAAACATCTCTTCATAGCTGCTTACCGGCACGCGCTGGCGGTAGGTATCGATAGAAAAAGCTTCACCAAAGCCATACTTTTTCCCAAATTCTGTATCTTGAGCTTTACTCAACAAATGCTGATACACCTTGTCCTGGCTTTCAATAGGGTTCTCTATCACGTATCGGATTCGCTCCATTCGGCGACTCAAAAACCAACTGGCAATTTTATGTATGATCAGCATAGGATGTCAACATTTTAGTAACATCCACAAATATATAAAAACCCTGAACCAATGAAGTTGATCTCTCCTTCCCTTGCTCTGAGTTTATGCCTGTTTTTTTCTCAGGGCCTCTACGCACAGGCCGATGCGCACTATTGCGACAAAGCCCGGAAATTGCTTTCCCAGATCGACCAACACCACATCCAGCCACGCCAGCTCGATGACAGGCTTTCAGAAGAGATTTTTGATGCTTTTATCGAAAGATTGGACCCCGGCGGTTTTTTCTTTTTGCAAAAAGATATAGCGGACTTTTCCGTCTATCGCCATCGGATCGATGAGCAGATTCCATCTCAAAATTGTGTTTTTCTCCGAAAAATAACCGAAACCTATCAGCAGCGGCTGCTCTTCATCGACTCCGTGGTGCAGGGATGGGGGCAAAAACCATTTGACCTGCAAGCAAAAGATCAACTCCGCTATAGCTCTGAGCCAGAGCGTCCGGAAAGCCTTATTTCCCTTGAAGAAAAGTGGCATAAACTGCTGAAAAACACAAGTTTATCCTACCTCCTCCAACGATCGGAAGCACTTCCTCAGGGAGAGGAATTGAGTGCCCTGGAAGCCGAAAGCCGCACCAAAGTCATGCTTCGCACCCACTGCCGCCTGGAGCGGATATTGAAAGTGGAAGAAGGTTTTGATTATTATGTGGGAAAGCTTTTCCTCAAAACACTCGCCCTGCGCTTTGATCCACATACGGCCTACTTCTCCGCTGCGGGCAAAAGTGCTTTCGAAAGCAGCCTGGCAAAGGAAGGCTTTACTTTTGGGCTGGAGTTGGAGGAAAGCAAAGAAAACGAGTTGACGATTTCAAGCATGTTGCCGGGTGGTCCCGCCTGGAAGTCAAACCAGCTCAACCAGGGCGATGTGGTGCTGAACATAAAACTCTCCGGCGGAGAGGAAATAGACCTGCTTTGCCTCGATGTGGGGGAAATCAGCGAAATCATCCGGCAGACAAGCTCTGCTCAATTGGAGATAGAGGTAAAAAAGAAAAGCGGCCAGTCCCGGAAGGTTTTATTGGCAAAGGAAAAAATGGCTGTGCAGGAAAATGTCATCAGCAGTTTTGTTCTCGAAGGCGAAAAAAAAGTAGGCTATATCTACCTGCCGGGTTTTTACACCCACTGGGAAGACGAGCGGGCGCTCGGCCTCTCCAATGACGTCGCCAAGGAGCTGCTCAAGCTGCAGCTAGAAGGCATCGAAGGCCTGATCCTGGACCTCCGCCACAATGGCGGGGGCGCCATCATCGAGGCCCTGGGCCTTGCCGGGATCTTCATAGACATAGGGCCACTGGCCCTGGGAAAAGACGCCTCCGGCGAACTCAACATCCTCAAAGACATGAACCGTGGCATGGCCTATGGTGGCCCTCTGGTGGTGCTGGTAGATGGGCTGAGCGCATCTGCTTCGGAGATTTTCGCTGCTGCGATGCAGGATTATCAGCGTGCTGTGATCGTGGGTGACACGACCTATGGCAAGTCCAGCGGGCAGCAGTTTGTGCCGCTCGATAGGCAAAAGCCGCATAGCGGCGGAGATCTCAAGCTCACCCTGCGGAAGTTCTACCGCATCACAGGCAATACCTATCAGCGCGAAGGCGTTGTTCCCGATGTGGTGCTGCCGTATCTGCTGAAAGCGTGGACGCCTCGCGAAAAAGACGATCCCGAAGCGCTCAGCAACGACAAGGTCGACAAATCGCTGACGTATCGGAAGTCAGCGCCTCTGCCACTTGAGCAACTTGCTCAAAAGAGCAAGGACAGGCTTGCGGCCGATGGCCGCTTTGGTCGGGTGCAACAGGCGAGTGACAGTTTGCAGAAAAATCTGTCTCAAGGGGAAATCATTCCGCTGGACCTGGAGGGGTATTTTCAGTACCGCAAAAAATTGCGGGAGGAGATGGAAAGGATGATGGCGCTCGAAGAGCGGAAAGCGGAAAGTTTTGAAGCCAAAAACAACAGATTCGCAGAAAACCTGGCTCAATTGAGTGAAGTCGAAAGGCTCAATAGCGAAAAGCTGATAGCAGAAATCCAAAATGATATTTACCTTGAAGAAACATATCGCATCCTTCTGGACTTAATCAACCATAAATAAGCATATTCCACTACTCAACCATCATATATGAAACTTCTACGCCCCATCTTTCCGACTTTTCTCCTCCTTTGCTGCTTTGGGCTCAGTACGCCATCCAGCCTTCAGGCCCAGCAGTTTGAGCACGGAGGCCAATACATGGACTATCTTTTTGCCGATCAACCCGAGTATCAGCAAAGCCTCTGGAGCTATATCAAGGTAGCAGCCCACAGCAAGAATGCCCGCAAAGTGGAAAAACGCCGCCACGAACTGGTAAGTACTGCTTTTGACATCAAGAAAAAAGTGAGCCGCATGGTTCCCTACGAGCAGGACGGAAGCCTGCGGGATGCTTTGGCGACCTATTTTGACCTGACCTACAAGGTGCTGAAAGAAGACTATGCCAAAATCGTAGACATGGAGGCCATCGCGGAGGAGTCCTACGACGACATGGAGGCATACATCCTGGCAAAGGAAAAAGCCAACGACAAAGTCGATGAGGCGGGCGAACAGCTGGAAGCTGCCCAGAAAGCCTTCGCCGCAGCGCATGGGATTGAGCTCATCGTGGAGACCAGCGAAACGGACAAAAAGCTGCAGGAAGCCAGCTCTGTCTACCACTACTACAATCAGATGTACCTGATTTTTTTCAAAAGCTACAAGCAGGAAGCTTATCTTTTGGCCGCCATCGAATCCAATGATGTGAATGCATTGATTCAAAATCAAAACAGCCTCAAAAGCTACGCTTTAGAGGGGATCAGCAAGCTCGATACCTTTGCCACCTACAAAGGCGACCCCAGCATGATTGTCGCGGGCAAGGAGATCATGGCATTTTACCTTACTGAAGCTGACGAAAAAGTACCTGTGCTGGCCAATCTCTACCTGATGCAGGACAATATGCAGAAAGTGCAGAGCTCTTTCGAAGCCATCAAACCCGCCAAGCGCACCCAGGGCGATGTGGACCAATACAACAAAGCCGTGGCCGACTACAACGACGCGGTCAAAAATTTCAATGAGACCATTGAATCGCTTAACAAGGAGCGCTCGAAGCAGCTGGATAATTGGAACAAAACGACGGAGCGTTTTATTGATACGCATGTGCCGTGAGTGATAAAAACCTTAAATTAGGAATCGGATAAATATTGATGAATATGCGGTTTGCAATTAAAACAGATACTTTTCGCATGTCAGAAGAGGAATTTTTCCTTTTCTGTCGCGAAAATGAATCCTTACTTATAGAAAAAGAACCATCAGGCACAATTATCATTATGGAACCAGCAGGATTTGACACAAGTGATTTCAATAGCGAAATCAACTACCAATTGAGAGACTGGAACAAGCAAACAAAGTCCGGAAGGGTAACAGATTCTTCGGGTGGATTTTACTTACCTGATGGTTCTATGAGATCTCCCGATGCTGCCTGGACTTCCTCTGAGCGCCTGAAAGACATTACCAGAGAACAACTAGCCAGGTTTCCGCATGTTTCCCCTGATTTTGTAATTGAAATCAAGTCTCCTTCTGATCGCTTAATAGGCCTTCAGAATAAGATGGAAGCTTTTATGAGCAATGGCGTTCTTCTGGGATGGCTGATCGATCCCGAAAAGCAAATCATTTATATTTACCGTGCCAATGGCGAACGCGAAGTGATAACTGAATTTGAAGGTATACTTTCCGGGGAAAACGTATTGGAAGGATTTGAACTGAAACTTGCTGAGTTGAAGTCCTCCCTTTTATGATCAAAAAAACAGAAGGCATCGTGCTCCGCACCCTCAAGCATCAGGACAGCAACCTGATCACGACAGTTTACACCAGGGAATATGGTGTGCAGAGCTTCATGTTGAAGGGATTTCGTTCGGGCCGTGCCCGCAATCGGCTGAGCTACTTTCAGCCGCTCTCGATCGTAGACATGGTCTTCATGTACCGCGAGCAGCGCAGCCTGCAGACCGTCACCGAAAGCAAATGCGCCTACCTGCTGCAAAGCGCGCAGACCGATCCGGTCAAGCTCTCGCTGGGCCTGGCGATCATCGAGATATTCTCCGATACCGTCAAGGAAGAAGAGCCCAATATCGAGATGTACCGCCTGCTCTACGATACCATCGTCAAGATCGACCAGACCGACCGCCAGCTCGTACACCTCTTCATTTACTTTGTTCTGCACCTCGCCCGCCACCTGGGTTTCGGGGTAAATGACCAAAGCAAAGATGCACGCTATGTGCATTTCGATGTCAAGAAAGGCTCTTTCTTCAAGACAGATTACCAGAAAGAGCCGATTTCCCATCTGCTCCGCCGCTTTCACCACAGCAGCCTGCACAGCTGCGGCGACATCACCTTCGACAGCGACCAGAAGCGCAACCTGATCAAAACGCTTTTTGTCTACTACCAGGAGCATATTGAGGGCTTTCGCTATCCGCAGACGCTGAAGGTTTTTGCGGAGGTTTTTGGGTAGGGCGCTTTTTTTGACGCTGATTTTCGCTGGTTTTACTGATTTTCACTGTTAATTTGTTCTGTTCTCTGATCTCTGATCTCTGTTCTCTGATCTCTGATCTCTGTTCTCTGATCTCTGATCTCTGTTCTCTACTCTCTACTCTCTATCCTACTTCCCCCATGAGAAAAAAAGTAATCGTTGGAGCCTCCAACAAAGAAAGCGAAAAGCTTCCCTTCCCGAAGTTTGACATAGAAATGGTCAATCGCCTCATCCGCCAGCGGCGGTCTATCTTTCCGAAGGATTATTCGGATGAGCCGGTGAGCCGGGAGGAGATCGAGATGATTTTGGAGAATGCGCATTGGGCGCCGAATCATGGGAAGACGGAGCCCTGGTTCTTCAAAGTCTTCGCGGGCGATGCCCGCGCCCCCCTCGGCGACGCCCGCGCCGAGCTCTACCGCAAGCTGACGCCTGCGGATCAATTCGATCAAAAGAAATTTGATAAGCTCAAAAAGCGCCCCACAGAGGCGCCTTACACCATCGCTTTATGTCTTAAAGCGGGAACGAACCCGAAAATTCCCCTGCTCGAAGAGCAGGCGGCGCTGGCTGCTGCGGTGCAGAATATGCACCTGACGGCGACAGCCCTTGGGTTGGCGGCTTATTGGAGTTCGGGGGGCTATGCCTTGCGGCCTGAGACAGCGGAGCTGTTGGGACTGGGAGAGCATGAGTCTTGTATGGGGTTCTTTATGGTGGCGCGGCCGAAGGAGAAGGATAATTGGCCCAAAGGATACCGCAATGCGGGATGGGCGGAGAAGGTGGAATGGGTGGAGTGAGGTGCTGTTTTAAACCCGTCACATTTATCAAAGCTATATACAGCCGTTTCCATAAGGAAACGGCTATTTTTTTTGCCTTTTCTCAGCTGTTTAATACCTCCTTAACTCTTCTTAATATTTGTTAATAATTGACCTCAGGAAGCTTGACTTACTTGCGCCCGTTAAGCAAAAATCAAATGCTTACGCATCAAAAATTTTATCTATAACCATGAAAAAAACGATCATGAAAACTCTCTTAGGAACAGTGACAAAATAAATCATCGAACTAATTGTTATCTTGCTGATAAAAAGAAATGACTCCTTACTCTTCTGACATAGAGGCAAAAATGGTGACTTACTACACAAGTTTACCTGAAAAATCT
>JAUIGE010000021.1 GCA_030430205.1 Bacteroidia bacterium
TTATTTTTATGATTTTCTGGGTTTAACTTAATGACATTTATATGTTTGATAAGATCATCGCTTATTCTGTTAAGAATAAGTTTGTTATAGGGCTATTTGTATTGGCTCTTATAATATGGGGTGTATTTTCACTCCGTCAGTTACCGATAGATGCCGTTCCTGACATCACAAATAATCAGGTTCAAATAATTACAATCTCTCCCACACTTGCTACGCAGGAGATTGAGCAGTTTATCACTACACCTATTGAACTGGCTGTTCAGAGCCTGCAAAAAACAGAAGAAATAAGGTCTATTTCTCGTTTTGGCCTGTCAGTAGTTACCGTAGTTTTTAAAGAAGGCTATGATATATACCTGGCCCGTCAATTGGTGAATGAAAAGCTAAAAGAAGCTGAAGAAGATATTCCTGATGGATTAGGTACACCAGAGATGGCACCCTTATCTACTGGCTTAGGAGAGATTTATCAATATGTAGTCCGTCCCAAAGAAGGGTTTGAGAAACAGTATTCACCAACGGAGCTACGTAGTATCCAGGATTGGATAGTTACCCGCCAACTCCTGGGCATAGAGGGAGTAGCAGAGGTTAATTCCATGGGCGGGTATTTAAAGCAGTATGAAGTTGCTGTAAATCCCGATCTGTTGAAATCTCTGGGCATAAGCATTACAGATATTTTTAATGCCCTGGAAAAGAGTAATGAAAACACAGGTGGTGCATACATAGAGAAAAATTCCAGTGCCTACTATATCCGTTCTGAAGGTCTGGCCAAAACAAAAGATGATATAGGAAATATTGTAGTCAGCGACCAAGGAAATATTCCAGTATTGGTCAAGGATGTAGCTACAGTTCAATTTGGTAAAGCTCCTCGTTACGGAGCCCTGGTTAGAGATGGGGCAGAAGTAGTTGGAGGTAAGGTAATGATGTTCAAAGGGGCGAATTCTGCACAGGTAACAGATTTGATCAAAGAAAGGGTTATTCAAATACAAAAATCACTCCCTGATGGAGTAGTCATTGAGCCTTATTTAGTTAGAGACAAATTAGTAAGTACCGCCATTGGTACGGTCAAAACCAACCTCATCGAAGGTGGGCTAATTGTTATTTTCATTTTGGTACTCCTACTTGGAAATTGGAGAGCTGGCCTTATAGTAGCTTCAGTTATTCCTCTGGCAATGCTATTTGCCATTTCGATGATGAATATATTGGGTATATCAGCCAATTTGATGAGCCTTGGCGCTATTGATTTTGGATTGATTGTGGATGGTGCAGTAATCATCGTCGAAGCGATCGTACACAGGTTGCAGATCAATAAAGCGGGGAAGCTTCTTACTCAACCTGAGATGGATCGGGAAGTCATCACTTCCTCTCAAAAAATCAGAAGTTCTGCCGCATTTGGAGAGATCATCATTTTAATGGTTTACATACCCATTTTAGCATTGGTGGGTATAGAAGGGAAAATGTTTAAGCCCATGGCTCAAACTGTAATGCTCGCCATTGCAGGAGCATTGGTACTCTCCCTTACTTATGTGCCCATGATGGCTGCATTGGTCTTGAATAAAAAGATAGTTGATAAGAAAACGATATCAGATAAGATTATCGCATTTTTTCAAAAAGGCTACACGCCCATTTTGAAAGCTGCACTTCGATTTAAAATCTTATTTGTAAGTGCGACATTGATTGTTTTCCTGTTCAGCTTATTCATTTTTAGCAGAATGGGGGGGGAGTTCATCCCTACCCTGGAAGAAGGAGACCTGGCTATGCAGCATATTTTACCACCAGGAAGTTCCCTTTCTCAGAGTGTGGAGACTGCCAAAATGATTCAAAACAAGCTACTCAAAGATTTCCCAGAAATAGAGGATGTGGTAGCCAACATCGGTTCGGCAGAAATACCAACCGACCCTATGCCTGTAGAAATAGCTGATTATGTCTTAGTGATGAAACCTAAATCAGAATGGGTTTCTGCCGGCAATAGGCAAGACATGTTTGAGAAAATGGAAGAGTCCTTACATAGCATTCCAGGGGTAGGATTTGAATTTTCTCAACCCATTCAACTCCGGTTCAATGAGCTGATGACAGGTTCTAAAGCAGATATTGCCATTAAGCTATTTGGTGAAAACTTAGACCTCCTATTTGAAAATGCTACAAAGGCAGAAGCTGTGATTAAACAAATAGATGGAGTTGGAACAGTCAATGTAGAGCAGACAATAGGAATGCCCCAAGTGATAATTAACTATGATTATCAAAAAATGGCTCAATATGGATTACACATTCAAGAGGTCAATCAAGTCATTCGCTCTGCCTTTGCGGGCGAAAAAGCGGGTGTGATATATGAAGGGGACAAACGATTTGATTTGGTTATTCGCTTCGCAGAAGAAAACAGAACAGGCATAGAGGATGTAGAAAACCTTTTTATAACACTCAATAATGGTAGTCAGGTGCCACTGAATAATGTGGCTAGTATAAATTTGATAAATGCTCCTATGCAGGTATCAAGAGAAAATACCAATAGAAGAATTGTTATTGGCGTAAATGTGGGAGATACTGATGTGGAATCTTTAGTTGAAAAAATCCAAACAGAATTGGATGCCAAAGTAGATTTACCTGCGGGATATTACTTTACTTATGGTGGACAATTCGAAAATCTAAAAGCAGCTAATGCCCGACTATCCATAGCAGTGCCCATGGCATTAGCTCTCATATTCATTCTATTGTTTTTCACCTTTGGTTCTGTATCGCAAGCTGCTCTGATTTTTACCGCTATTCCATTATCCGCTATAGGTGGAATATGGGCTTTGCAGCTTAGAGGATTACCATTTAGTATCTCGGCAGGAATTGGCTTCATCGCGCTGTTTGGGGTAGCAGTCCTCAATGGCATTGTCCTTATAGGCTATCTAAATCAACTCAAAAAAGAAGGTGTGAAAGATATAAAGGAACGAATCATAACCGGGACAACCGTACGACTAAGACCTGTGATAATGACCGCAGCTGTCGCTTCTTTAGGCTTCTTGCCAATGGCTATATCAACTTCAGGCGGTGCAGAAGTACAAAGACCATTAGCAACTGTGGTGATAGGTGGATTGATTACCGCTACCTTCTTAACCCTAATCATTCTACCCATTTTATATTATTGGCTGGAAAAATGGGGAAGCAGAAACTTGAAAGGCCCTAACATATCAAAAGGAGGTGCATTAACTGCAATCATTATTTTAGGCTTATCATTCTCTGCTCATGCACAGCAGAATTCAATTGAATTAGACAGTGCGATAGCAATCGCCATACGTAATCATCCAAACGTAAAAGCAGCCAACTTAGGCGTAGAGAAAAACCAGTCTCTTCAAGGCTTGAAGTATAACTTAGGCACTACAGATATTTCGTATCAAGGTGAAGGCCTATTTGACAGAGAATTTGGACAACAATTAAATCAAATTGGTTTTTCTCAAAATTTTCCGAGTCCAGGCATTACCAAAGCCCAAAACAAATTGCAAGATGCCTATACGGGTCAGAGTAATACTAAAAAACAAATTACTGAGAATGACCTCAAATGGAAGGTGAGGCAGCTCTATTATGAAATCCAGTACAAAAAGGAATTAGAAAAGCTCTATGATAGCCTCGTTTCTATTTATAAAGAGTATTACAGGAAGGCCAATGTAAGAGTACAGTCAGGAGCTGCGAAGCGTATTGAAGCGCTGACCTTACAATCTAAATGGAAAGAGTACGAATTATTGTTAAATCAAGTAGAAATAGAAATTTCAAACTTGAATAAACGGTTTCAACTTTTACTGAATACCAGCGAATCCGTTACTCCTTCAGATAGTCTGTATACAGCTACTTATTCTTATTCCACACGGATAGATACATCCTCAAATCCATTCCTATTGCTAAGCAAACAAAAGGTTGCGATAGAAACAGCGAAGGTAGATGTGATGAAATCTCAATTAAAACCCAGTCTCAATTTGGGTTATGCCGCTCAGTATTTTAATGAAGGAGGTTGGCTTAGTTCGCCAGAGGTAGGTGTTGCGATTCCTTTGTTTAATGGACAAGCAAAAAGGCGTATAGAAGCGCAAAAAATACAAGTTGATATTGGAGAGTACCAATACCAAAGCCAACTTCTATCTTTCAGGCAAGACCAGGCAGAGATAGAAAGCGCTTTAGCCTTGTACCAGGCAGGAGTTCAGTTTTACAAAACTCAAGTAGAAACGATCAACCCAGAAATTGTACGAGTAAGTGAATTAAACTACCAGGCCGGAGAAATCACCTACCTGGAGTTATTGAACACGTTGCAGCTTATGGCGACCAATAACAAAAATTATTGGGAACAAATTAAAGCCTACAATAAGGCTGTAGCAGACTTTCAATTTCTTGTAAATCAATAAAAAGACAACAAAATGAAAAACATAAAATATATCCTAACGATTTTGACAATCGCCTCCTTTGCCTTTATATATTCTTGTGGAAATAAACATAGTGAGGGCGATGGCCATGACCATGACCACGGAACAGAAAGTGCTACTCATTCAGACGATGATGGCCATGAAGAAGGGCTACATCTAAGCAAGGAACAAGCTGAGACCATTGGGTTAGATTTCGGAGAGTTATCTTCAATTAAAGTGAATGATTTTATCAAAGCTACAGGCACATTAGGCTTGCCGCCCAATGGATATTTCTCCGTATCCCCTAAATCCGACGGGATAATAAAAAGAGCTAAAAAGTATGTAGAAGGCAACTACATTAAAAAAGGAGAGGTAATCGCCTATTTAGAGAATCCAGCGTTTATTACTAAGCAGCAAGAGTACCTGGAAACGATGGCTCAACTAAAATTAAAAAGATTAGATGTTGAGCGGCAACAATCATTAGTAAATGAAAATGCAGGTGTTACAAAAAGCCTTCAAAATGCAGAAGCTGAAGTAGAGGTTTTAATTGCTAAATCCACAGGATTATCTAAGCAAATTGCCTATTGGGGTATCTCTACTGCTAATCTTACGCCCAATTCTATACGTCAGCAAATTGCCATTGTAGCCCCTATGAGCGGTTATATATCCAGCATAAATTTTCATAATGGAGTTTACGCCCAATCTAGCACAGCACTCATGGATATAATTTCTGCTAAATATCTACATCTGGAATTAGATGTATTTGAGAAAGATATTGCTCAGGTAAAAGAAGGACAGAAAATTTCTTTTACCGTACCTGCCCTTGGCCAGGATATATATCAGGCTGAAGTAAACGTAATCGGCCGGGAATTTAATTCTCAAGCCAAAACCGTTCGAATTTATGGTCGCCTGGAAGGCGATAAGCCTATGTTCCTGAAAGACCTTTTTGTCAATGCCAAAATATGGCTTAACGATAACGTCACGGACGCCCTGCCAGAAAAAGCAATCATCAATGATGGGGCCAGTTCATTTATTTATGTAGCTAAAAATGAGAAAAATTCGGACGAAATAGAATTTGAAAAGATAAGTGTCATTGCAGGAGCAACTGTTAACGGATTCACATCAGTAAAACTGATTGACACGATACCTCACGGAATGCAAATAGTTACGAAGGGGGCATATTATGTGTATGCACAGTCTAAAGCAGGAGAATTAGCGCACGAACATTAATGATTTCACGATGTATTTATTCATATATCTAATCCTTTACTTCTTCTTAGTATTCTTTCTAAGGTCCTATTTGCTTTGGAAAAAGACTAAGGTTAACCCCTTAACATTCAACAAAGGGGACGACGCTCATGGCTATAATGGGAAAGTATTTGGCTTTATTTCCGTATTGGAATTAGTGGTTGTTTCTATCTATGCCTTCGCTCCGCATGGGTATCAATACCTTTTACCTTTTTGGTACTTAGAAAATGACACCTTAGCTGTGATAGGTTGGGGCTTATTAATCCTATCCTTGATCCTGGTTTGGATTGCTCAATCTCATATGAGGGAATCCTGGCGTATTGGAATTGACGAAGAAAACGAAACGGAGTTGATTACAAGCGGCTTCTTTTCCGTTTCCAGAAACCCCATTTTCTTAGGAATAATGATAGCTAATATCGGTTTGTTCTTGTTGCTGCCCAATGCATTCACTTTGCTTATCATTTCACTTTCTTCCATTAGTATTAATACTCAAATACGATTGGAAGAAGCGTTTTTGATTGAGCCGTTTGGTGAAAAGTATGAGCAATACAGGAAAAACGTAAAACGGTGGCTTACCTTAAAATTTTAATAAATGGAGAGTAAAGAACATATACATATCTACAATAGTACTGGCAAGCAAATATGCTGTTCATTGGAGCAGAAAATAGACAGCAAAACACCTCCCCCTTTATTGCACGAAGCAAATAGTAATAAAGATGGCCATACCCATTCACATAGCCATTCTGGTGGCAGTGGTCATTGGAAAGCGTATTATCCTGCTATTGGTAGCTTTATACTTTTGATATCAGGGATCGGACTCGATTTTTTCGATGTCGCATTCTTCAAAGGTTGGTTGAGAATAATTTGGTATGTAATTGCTTACATACCTGTTGGCTTACCAGTAGTTAAAGAAGCGTTTGAAGCCCTTAAGCAAGGTGAAATATTTACAGAGTTCTTCTTAATGAGTATTGCCACGATTGGGGCCTTTGCTATCGGTGAGTACCCGGAAGGTGTAGCTGTGATGCTATTCTATGCTGTTGGAGAATTATTTCAAAGTGCAGCCGTAAGGCGAGCAAAAGATAACATTAAAGCACTCTTGGATGTCAGGCCAAAAATTGCAAATGTATTCAGAAATGGATCTTTTGTTGAGGTCAACCCAAGTGATGTAAATATTGAAGAAACCATACAAGTCAAAGTTGGCGAAAAAGTGCCATTAGATGGCACTTTACTTTCTGAGAAGGCAAGCCTTAATACAGCGGCCATAACAGGTGAAAGTAAGCCGCAAAGCATTTTGTATGGAGAAAATGTCTTGGCGGGATCTATAAATATGGAAGGGGTAATTGAGGTTAAAACTACCAAACTATTTAATGATAGTTCGGTAGCGAGAATATTGGAGTTAGTGCAAAATGCTACTGCTAAGAAAGCGAAGACAGAATTGTTGATACGAAGGTTAGCAAAAGTATATACACCCATTGTCGTGTATTTAGCTATTGGCGTCTGTTTTTTGCCATACTTTTTTGTTGATGATTATATCTTCTCAGATTGGTTATACAGGGCACTGATTTTCTTGGTAATCTCTTGTCCTTGCGCCTTGGTTATTTCTATTCCGTTGGGCTATTTTGGGGGACTTGGTGCAGCGTCTAAAAATGGTATTTTATTCAAGGGCGCAATGTATTTAGACGAACTGAAGAACGTCAATACTATTGTGATGGACAAGACTGGTACTGTTACGAAGGGGGTATTTAAGATTGACGAAATCAAAACTTTTGGAGCATGGAAGAAAGAAACAATGATGCCCTTGTTGTTGTCAATAGAATCCAAATCTACTCACCCCATTGCCAAGGCTATTTTGCAGTATGAATCTTCACAATCTATTCCAGATGCATCAGACGTAAAAGAAATTGCCGGAAAGGGGTTGACAGGTCTTGTAAATAGCAAAAAAATAATTGTTGGCAATCAAAAACTGATGCAGCAATTCAATATTGAAACCCCACAGGAAATAGCAGAGATCGTAGAATCTGTTGTTTTAGTAGCAATCGATGGAGATTTTGCAGGATTTGTAACAATTGCAGATGAGTTAAAAGAAGACGCTCAAGAATCTATTTCTGCTTTTAAGGAAATAGGTATAAAACTGCTAATGATGTTATCAGGTGATAAAAACAGCATCACCCAAAAAGTAGCACAAAGCTTAGGTATACAACATGCCAAAGGAGGTTTGCTGCCAGAAGATAAACTCAACGAAGTAGAATTATTGAAGCAAAACAAAACGGGTAAAATCGCTTTTATCGGAGACGGGATCAATGATGCACCCGTTTTAGCTGCAAGTGATGTCGGCATAGCAATGGGGGCAATGGGTTCTGATGTCGCCATAGAAACTGCTGATGTTATTATCCAAACTGATCAGCTTTCAAAAGTGATTACAGGCATTCAAATCGCTAATTCTACCCAAAAAATCATTTGGCAGAATATCGTTTTGGCATTTGGTATAAAGATTATCGTTTTGATACTTGGGGCAGGTGGTTTAGCGACAATGTGGGAAGCTGTTTTTGCAGATGTAGGCGTTGCGTTGTTAGCTATTTTAAATGCTGTAAGATTACAACGAATGAATTGGTGATGATTGTTTCTGGTGTATTGGCTTAATAAAGTATAAATCTGAGTAGCTTTTTGTGAGACAGTCTTAGGCCTGCCAGATGACCTGAGTAAGCAAAATAATAGAACTCTTTTCAAAAATTCCATAACAGAATTACAACTGATGGACTGCACCTTTGTGCCTAAGTCTTTCACTCAATTAAGTTATGGTTTCCACTAATATAGATTTTGCAAAAGAGGAAGTAATCAAAAAGTCCTTTCCAGTAGTGGGAATGAGCTGCGCAGTCTGTGCCTCAAGTGTAGAATCCATTTTAAATGATACGGAGGGAGTTATTGAAGCAAATGTCAATTTTGCCAGTAATACGGCTTTAGTATCGTATAAAAAAGGCCATTCACCCCAAACATTTCAGCATGCTTTACAAGCCGTTGGATATGATTTGATTACAGACGAAATCAATGCTGAAGTTTTGCAGGAAGAATCCCATGAAAAGTTTCTAAAAGGACTTCGGTATAGAACAATATGGTCTGTATTGTTGACAACACCCGTTTTTGTGTTGGGGATGTTTTTTATGAATTGGGCAGCCACCCCATGGATATCTTTGGTTTTGTCTATTCCGGTTTTATTTTGGTTTGGTAGAAACTTTTATATCAATGCCTATAAGCAAGCCAAAATAGGGAAAGCAAATATGGACACTTTGGTGGCGCTCAGTACGGGAGTTGCTTTTTCCTTTAGTTTGATCAATACCATATTTCCTTCCTTCTTACTTTCTCAAGGAATAGAGCCGCATATTTACTATGAGGCAGCAACGGTCATCATTACATTCATTTCAATAGGGAAACTTCTCGAAGAAAAAGCAAAAGCAAGTACCTCGGGAGCACTCAAGAAACTGATCGGGCTTCAAGCTAAAAGGCTAAAAAGTATAATTGATGGCGAGGAAGTAGAAATTCCTATTGAAACGGTTCAGGAAGGATATGAAATTGTCATTCGCCCTGGTGAAAAAATCCCTGTTGATGGTAAAGTGAAAAACGGAAAATCTTTTGTTGATGAGAGCATGTTGACGGGGGAACCTATTCCCGTTGAGAAGACCTTGGGCTCATCCGTTTTTGCCGGCACGATCAATCAAAATGGGAGTTTTCATTTCATTGCAGAAAAGGTAGGGAGTGATACTTTTCTTTCGCACATAATACAGAAGGTCCAAGAAGCTCAGGGGAGTAAGGCACCTGTGCAAAAATTGGTAGATAAAATTGCAGGGGTTTTTGTTCCCACAGTACTGGGTATTGCCATTTTGACTTTCCTAATCTGGATGTTTGTAGGGGGTGAAAATGCCTTTACACATGCGCTACTCAATGGTATAGCAGTTCTCGTAATTGCATGTCCTTGTGCTTTGGGCCTGGCTACTCCCACGGCAATTATGGTTGGAGTAGGAAAAGGAGCAGAAAATCAGATTTTGATCAAAGATGCTGAAAGCCTTGAAATCGGAACTCAGGTTAATACTATCGTTTTAGATAAAACTGGAACTATTACAGTGGGAAAACCGACTGTTACAGAAATTTTTTGGGCCGATGCTCCCATTAATAAGGAGCATCAAGCTATGCTGCTAGCGATGGAATCTCGCTCTGAACATCCGCTTGCTGAAGCTGTTGTTACATATTTACAGGATAAAGGCGTGCAGGCTTCCAACCTTCAGCTACTCCATAGTATAAGCGGAAAAGGGATCGAAGCTGCCAATCAAGAGGGCGATTACTTTTACGTAGGGAATCAACGGTTAATAGAGGAGCAAAAAATAAATATTCCTCAGCGAATTACTGTTAAAGCCAAAGCATGGCAGTCCCAGGCAAAAACAGTTGTGTTTTTTGCTGACTCAGAACGAATCTTAGCTATTCTGGCTTTAGCAGATAAGATCAAAACAAGCGCACATTCAGCGGTGCAAGCTATGCTCAGTCAAGGACTTGACGTTCACATGCTTACGGGAGATACCATCCATACTGCAAGTGTGGTTGCAGAGCAAGTGGGGATCACTCATTTCGAGGCCGAAATGTTGCCAGACGACAAAGACAACTATATCAAGGCACTTCAAGCCTCGGGAAAGAAAGTCGCCATGGTGGGAGATGGAATAAATGATTCTCAGGCATTGGCACGGGCAGATATGAGTATTGCTATGGGGAAAGGGACAGATATTGCGATGGATATAGCGCAAATAACGTTGATCACCACTGATCTACAAGCTATCCTAAAGACGCTGAAATTGTCCCATAAAACGATAACTGGGGTTAAGCAAAACCTGTTTTGGGCATTTGTTTATAACATCATCGGTATTCCGATTGCCGCAGGAATTCTATATCCCATCAATGGTTATTTGCTTGACCCCATGATTGCAGGGGCAGCAATGGCCTTTAGTTCTTTGTCTGTTGTTGCCAATAGTTTAAGGCTGAAAATAAGGCCATTGTAACAAAAGAAAATCAACTTCTAGTTCAACCATTATGTCTAAAGTTAAATTCAAAACAAATATCAACTGCACGGGCTGCCTTTCAAAGGTAAGCCCCGTTTTAAATGGAGAAAGAGCTATCCAAAATTGGGAAGTAGATCTTGAACATCAGGATCGGATTCTCACCATTGAAACTGCTCAACTTGGAATAGAGGATATACAAAAGCTTGTTGGGAAGCTTGGTTTTCAGGCAAATCCTATTCTTTCATAAAATTGGTATGAATTACTATGAGAGCTATTTGTGAAATAAAATATCACTTGGAGAAGGTTTCTATAAATCGTATTTTTGAGTAATAATGCTTAGGCAATTTTTACATATTTCCCTTTCTATTCTTCTATTGAGCTCCACTGCTGGAGTTACAATCAAGAGGCATTTCTGCCTTGGAGAACTGAAATATGCAAGCTTGAATATTTGGGCCCCACCCTGTTGTGGGGAAAAGTCAGAAATGCGTTCAAATTGTTGTAAGGATGAATATGCTTTTCTTCAACTTGAAGACGATTTCCAATCCCAAGTATTTGTAAGCCTTATTTATCCTGAGTTTCAGATTTCTTTTCCCCCCTTAACGGATATTAAGTTATTAGGAGAAGATATTAGCTCGACCCTCCCTCATTATTGTAATTATAAGCCACCTCTCATATATGAGGATGTATTTCTCCTCATACAGACATTTCTAATATGAGAATTCCCCTCCTTCTTTAGAGGATGCTATAACCTTAGCATCCCTATTGGCATTTTATATTGAGTGATAGTGATATACATTTTGTGTATCATTTGCCGATACAATTAATTTCCTTTTTAACATTTTAGAGACTAATGAATTACTTAAAATTTATTATTTCTTGTCTGTTTGTTGCGACCTCCATTCTGAGTGTTACTTCTTGTCAGTCTGGAGATAAATCAAATGAACAAGGGCAGGAAATCGCATCTTCATCCGAGTCTGGCCCTGATATTTCTGCTGTTCTGGATCAATATTTCAACCTTAAGGATGCCTTAGTTGAAACAAATGCTCCTTCGGGTAAGGCTAATGCTCAAAACCTACTTTCAGCAATTGAAACTTCCTCTTCTGGTCTGAATGACTCGGAGCTCGTGAATCAATTAAATTCACTTAAAACCGCAGTACAGCCCATCGCTTCTTCAGAAAATATTGAAGAGCAGCGAGCTGCTTTTGAAAAAGCGACCGCAAGTATGTTGACCATCATCAAAAAGCATAAACTCACAGATAAAACACTCTATTATCAGTTTTGTCCTATGGCGTTCAATGGCAAAGGGGCCTACTGGATCAGCAACGAAAAAAAGATCATGAATCCTTATTTCGGCGACAGAATGCTCCACTGTGGCAAGGTAACAGAAGAACTTTAAATCTATAATTTTTATAAAAACACTCATAACAACCAATTCAAAATGAAAAACAAGAACATTCTACTCGTAGCAGTCCTTCTCCTGGCACTGAATTGTGCATGGGGGCAAAAAGATGTCAAATTCCATATCAAGCATCTGCTGGATGGGAACTCATTTGCCTTTAATACTGCTTCTCAAAACAACATGGGGCATGATTTCGATGTATCGCGTCTTGAGTACTACATTTCTGGAATTGAAATTACCCATGATACAGGCAAAGTAACCCAGGTTAATGATTTTTGGATTTTGGTCAACCCCAGCCAGCAAACGCTGGTGGATCTGGGCAATTTTAATATTGACGAGGTAGAGGCTATCTCATTTCATATTGGAGTTGAAAATGCATATAACCACCTGGACCCTTCTCAATATGCTGTCACGCATCCTTTAGGACCCAAAGCCCCTTCTATGCATTGGGGCTGGGCAGCAGGCTATCGTTTTGTTGCGATTGAAGGAAAAAGCGGCGCAAGCCTGGCATACGATTATCAGTTGCATGGGCTTGGAGATAATAATTATTTCAAAACTGTCATTACAGCTCCTAAACTTACTCCCTTTGCAAATGGTGTCGTGATAGGGTTGGACGCAGAATATACAGGTGTCTTACAGGCAATCAACCTGAGTAGTGGGGTAATCGAGCATGGAGAATACAGAGAGGCAAGACAAGCCTTGCTTAACTTCCAAAATCATGTATTCACTGGAGAAGTGACTAACACAGCCATAGGTGATGAATTCGCTAAGCAATCATTCCAGCTTTACCCGAATCCCACAAGTAATGGAATCAGCACGCTCTCTATAGGCGAAGTGTCAACTGAAAAATTCACTGTTGTCATAAGTGATTTAATTGGTAGGAAAATTTTCCAAACGGAACTGCTTATCGGGCAAAAAGAAGTAAATATTCCTGTACATGAAGCTGGATTATATATTGTTAGCCTCTTGAAGGAAGGTAGGGTTGTGGCTACCCAAAAATTGATTTCAAAGTAATACACCCCAATTTTTTTGAACAATGAAAAACCTTTATTACCTCCTGGCAATCGCAATTCTAGTGATAGTTGCATGCCAACCCGATGAACCAGATCCCATAGTAGATCCAGCTGTATATGATGCCACGCCTTATTCTCTGGAATATGGCAACTTACCTCCCCCTACTATTCCTGGAGATAATGTTTTGACAAAGGAAGGGGTGAAGCTGGGCCGCATGCTGTTTTTTGAAACCAAGCTCTCCAAAGATGGCAGTCAATCTTGTTCGAGTTGTCACCGTCAAAAACATGGATTTTCAGATAGTCTGAAGTTTTCCCTGGGAGTTGAAGGACTACAGGGAGGGCGTCAGGCGATGCCGATTTTCAATATGCTCTGGCATACCAATGAGTTTTTCTGGGACGGTAGAGCACATTTATTGCGTGATCAGGCACTGTTGCCTATCCAGGATCCATTGGAGATGAATGAGACCCTTGAGAATGTGGTTGCTAAATTGACCCATGAGCAGGATTATACAGACCAGTTTATTCGTTCATTTGGAGATAGCGTCATTACCTCTGAGCGCATCTCATTGGCCCTGGAGCAGTTTATGAATTCGATAGTTTCATACCAGTCCAAATACGATAAGGTTTTGGCCGGTGAAGCGACCTTGACAGAAAGCGAAGAAAGGGGAAGGGAGCTTTATTTTGCTGAGTATAACCCATTCTTTCCGTTGGTTTCTGGAGCAGACTGCCAGCATTGTCATGGTGGAGATAACTTTGAGAATGACCAGTATATGAACAATGGGCTGGACTCAGACCTCGATTTTGATGATTTTGGCAGAGAGAAGGCCACAAACGATCCAGCTGATCGCGCAAAATTCAAAGTTCCTTCTTTACGCAACGTAGAGGTTACTGCCCCTTATATGCACGATGGTAGATTCCAAACCCTGGAAGAAGTTATCGACCATTATAATGAAGGAATCCAGAACTCTTCTACTGTCGATCCTGCTATTGAAAATACCCGACAGATGGGTTTGTTGCTAACAGAGCAAGACAAAAAGGACCTTGTCAATTTTTTAAAAACACTTACAGATCAATCATACCTATCCAATGAAAAGTACAAGAGCCCTTTTTAAATAGGATTAATTACCAATAAAGGTCCCATTAACTTGAGATGGAGCCTTTTTAATAACCAAATGATGAAAAAACAATACTTTATTTTTATTCTCTTCCTGGCTTTTTCTTTTTCTGGATTTAGCCAATACTACTACATCCCTCATCTTTCTCCTGGTGAAAACCCTGGAGCACTCAATGCCGACGGAGAATTTCCAGTTGGAGGGGGATTAGCTGCTGGGTGGACCACCATTTTAGCTGCCGCCTCCCCTTCAGGAACTGCCTCTACGATTCAGTCTATTCCTTTTAATTTTAGCTTTAATGGGGCACCAAATACTCAATACAGAGTTAACAACCATGGCGTTTTGACTTTTGATGTGCTCAGTCCGCTTCGTCCAGGTCCGAACAATAGTGCATTACCCTCAACTCAAATTCCTGATAAATCAATCTGTGTCTGGGGATTATCTGGTACAGGGCCGAACGATAATATTGTTTCCAAAACATTTGGTACGACTCCCAATAGACAGCATTGGGTCATGTTCTCTTCCTATACCTTTCAGGGATCATGGACCTATTGGGCTATGGTTTTTGAAGAAACAAGAAATGCTATTTACATCGTGGATCAACGCCACCAGAACACATATTCCGGTTTGACTGTTGGACTTCAGATCGACAGCTTGAACGCTATTCAGCTTCCAGCTTCTCCAAACGTAGCAACGATTGCAGGCGGAAGTAGCGCAGCAGGAGACAATGCCTATTATGAGTTTATCCCGGGCATGCAGCCAGATTATGATATAGATGTAAAACATTTTGAATTGGCTCCATTTCCAAATATTGCTGATGGCCCCATTGAATTACATGGAGAACTAACAAATCTTGGGGCTCGGCTTGTTACAAGCTATGATCTCAGTTACCGCGTAAATGGCGGAGCGATACAGACTGCAACTATTTCGACCAATATAGTGCCTGGAGGAAATGAAGAGTTTAGTTTCCCAACTCCATGGGCTCCTGCTATGGCAGGAAATTATTCGGTAGAGTTATGGACAAGCAATATCAACGGGAATCCTGATCAAAACCCTTCTAATGACTCGGCAACAGCTAGCATCGTTTTATCTCCTGCAATCCCCAATATTATTGATAATTACCTGACTCAATTTTCGCTAACTAAAGTAGTTGCCAATGGAGCCAATCAACTCAATCAGCCCATGGACCTGGACTTCCATCCTGACTTAAGCAGAAAGGAGCTTTGGGTGATTAATTATGATACAGAAAATAGTGGTGGGAGTACTGTGACTTTTTCAAATGTAGGCATGCCAAATCAAAGCCATATCTGGAAAAGAGATGGAAATGCCTGGCACTTTATGTCTCTTCCTACAGGAATAGCTTTTAGCGACAATGGTAATTTCGCCAACTCTCCAGGAGTCTTTGACTCAAATCACAATGGAGGAGATCCATTTACCGGGCCAGCACTTTGGTCTAGTGATCCGGCTATATATGCCCAACCCTCTGGAGGGAATGGAAGCCACCTTGATATGCTGCATGCCAGCCCGAATTGTTTGGGAGTCGCTCATGAAAAGGACAATGCTTTTTGGGTGGTTGATGGTTTTAATGGTGATGTTGTCAGGTATGATTTTGGGGGAGACCATGGCCCGGGGAATGCAGATCATGACGATGGGGGGATCCGGAGAGTAACAGACTTTAGAATCAGCATGCTCAATAGCTCGACACCTTCCCATTTGGTATTGGATAAAGCAAGTGGATGGTTGTATATCGTTGATATTGGAAATAAGAGAATACTGAGAATGGACGTCAATAGCGGCCAGGCGGCTGGTTCTCCTATCTGGGGGCCTTTTGAGACCTTAGCAGAATATTCAAACCTGGGTAATACGACCTGGGAGGTAGTAGTTGACTCTGGTCTGGTTCAGCCAACGGGGATAGATATTATTGGCGACAAACTGATTGTGGGAGATTATTCAAACGGTCATGTCATCATTTATGATTTGAGTGGGCCTACTGCTCAGGAAATGAAAAGAATTGATACGGGCTTCCCGGGATTGACAGGGATAAAAATAGGGCCTGAAGGATATATTTGGTATGTAAACAAGCTGAGAAATGAATTGGTAAAAGTGGAGTTAGCGGGTGTTGCTATTGACCCTGTGCTTGCTACAAACCAACTTCTTGTTTATCCGAATCCTGCCTCTGATAAAATATGGATTGAAACCTCAAATTTAGACTTAACACATGCTGTAGCCCAGTTGATTGACATTCATGGAAAAATAGTCAATCAATTTGAGCTAATGGTTTCCGAGAAGCAAAAGCTTGACTTAGGAGAGATGCCAAGGGGTGTTTATATGTTGAAGGTGATCCTGGAAAATCGCCAGACCATTTCCAAAAAGGTGATGATCCATTAATTAGTTTCTTTATTCAAACTTGAGGTTGTTACTTTTGGTAACAATCTCAAGTTTTTCAAATACCGTGCGGAATGAATAAAAAAAATACTTTTTTCCTGACTTGCTTTCTCCTGCTATTTACCTGTCTTCACGCTCAAAAAGACATAAAATTAGAGATCCGACATTGGCTTGGAAACGTCCCTTTTGCTTTGGAATTCAACCTCCAAAATAATATAGGCTATGATTTCAATGTATCTCGCCTGGAGTACTATATTTCTGAAATTGAGATTACACATGATTCTGGTCAAGTGACTTCCATCAATGATTTTTGGTTATTAATTAATCCCAGTCAACCAACTCTTGTCGAGTTAGGTAGTTTAGCTGTTGACCAGATTGAGGCTATATCATTTTATGTAGGAGTAGACCCAGCCCATAATCACCTTGATCCCTCCCTATATGCTGCTTCTCACCCACTGGCACCAAAATCTCCCACTATGCATTGGGGATGGGCTTCTGGGTATCGGTTTATAGCAATTGAAGGGCAGTCAGGATTAAATTTTAGAAGTGAATATCAACTTCATGGCCTAGGAGATGGAAACTATTTCAAGACTGAAATTGCGAATCCACTATTAACCTCGATGGGTGACAGTATAATCATCAGTTTGGATGCAAACTATGCCGCAATCCTCCAGGGGATGGATTTAAGTCAACCTATGATCATTCATGGTGAGAGAAACGAAGCTCAAAGGGCGCTCCTTAATATGCGAGATTTTGTCTTTTCTCCTGCCAATCCCACGACAGCTATCGAGGATGATGGATTTGGGTTCAGCCTTAAAGTATTTCCCAATCCTAGTAATGGTGAGCAAATTCACTTGAAACTACCAGAACGTACGCATCCTGGATATAGAGTTATAGTTTCTGATGTGCTGGGGCGTCATTTACTTGATCAAAAGATAAGCTCTAGGGAAAGAGAAATGTCTTTTTCTTTGAAGAGAGCAGGTGTTTACTTGGTTTCAGTTATACATAATGAGGAAGTTTTGGTTTCGAAGAAAATTGTAGTGACTTTTTAGAAAGTTATCTTGATTCAAGATGAGAATGAAAAAATGTATTAAGCTTGCTTTCCTGTTCTTGATTTTTGGGCCACCATTTAGTTATGGTCAAATTCCTATTAAGTTGGAAATCAATCACAAATTGGGAACTGATCGCTTTCACATGCACCAAATGACCCAAAATAATCTTCAACAAAACTTTGAAGTCACAGGTCTGCGATATTACCTATCTGGCTTTAGTATTATTCATGACTCAGGTCAGGTAATTGAAATTCCTGATTTATTGTTTTTTGTAGATGTGAGCCTGGATTCTACAGGCCCTAATTTAGTTGAGTTAGGAGAATTTAATGTGAATAAAATTGAAGCCATTTCTTTTTATATGGGAGTAGACTCTGCCAGAAATCATTCAGACCCAGCCTCTTATTCTATGGGTCACCCCCTCGCACCAAAATCCCCTTCGATGCATTGGGGATGGGCAAATGGGTATTTTTTCCTCTCTCTGACAGGAAAGAGCGGAACCACCCTCGATAAAGTGATAGACCTACAGTGCTTAGATGATGATAATTATTATCAGGCAATTGTGCAAAATCCTTTGGTTACGGACTATACCGATGAACTTCTTATCAGTCTGGATGCTGATTATGAAGGCCTATTAAAAGATATGGACATTAGTGAAGGAGTCAGTCTTCACGGACCATTTTTATGGGCGAAAGATGCTTTGGTTAATGCTTCTCAATTTGTATTTAAACCTTCAACCTCACCCTTCTACACATCTTTGTCTGAGGATGCTTCTCCAAATTCATTTTTATGGAGTCCTAACCCTGTTATGGCGGGGCAAGAAATCTTCTTGAAGACTGATGGAGTAAACCAAAATATGGAAGTGATTGTCAATACTTTAGATGGGAAAAAAATGTCCTCAGAGAAAAGTATCTTTTTGAGCCAAGAAGCATCAATACAACTTTTTCATAAAGGCATATATGTAATTCAGTTGGTGGTTGATGGAAAGATACTTTCATCATCACGAGTAGTGGTCTATTAGGGGACTTGTACACGCAGAGGTTTTCTTTGCAACACAAGTTGAATCAATCTATAGAAAAAACTCATAATTCATTTTCTTTCCAATGTAAAAACCATTTCTCTCCGGCAAAAACCAGCGCAATTCCAGTTGCTGAAACAATTACTACAAGTATATCAGAACTAGCTTTGACCCATAAAAAAGCAATCAATACAAGCAAGTCAAGTAGTAATGCAGATATCAATATTACCGGATTAGCTTTTACATCTTTTCTTAGGTGTTTAAAAACACCCCAATGAACAATCATGTCCATCACTAAGTAGAAAATTGCTCCGATAGAAGCAATCCTTGATAAGTCGAAGAAAATGGTTAAGGTAATTGCAATAACTACAACATAGATCAGCATGTGTTTTTGAATGCTTCCTGACATGCCGAAATGGCTGTGCGGTATAAGCTTTATATCTGTCAACATTGCCGTCATGCGAGACACTGCAAAAATACTGGCAATGATGCCTGAAATGGTAGCTACGATTGCTATACCTACGGTAAAATATAGCCCATAATTGCCAAATGCAGGCCTTGCAGCTTCTGCCAAGGAGTAATCTTTTGCTTTGACTATTTCAGGGATTGACAGACTGGCGTTTACGGCAATGGCCACTAAAAAATAAACGACAGTACAAATGAGTAATGAAATAATAATGGACCTTCCTATATTTTTGTGAGGGTTGCGGATTTCTCCCCCACTATTGGTAATCGTTGTAAACCCTTTATAGGCCAATATGGAGAGTGCAATAGCTCCAACATAATTTACCGCTGAATTGCCTTCTGAATCAACTACTTCAGGGATTAAATCACCAAAAGTGAAATGAGCAGCCCATAAGCCTCCAATTGCAAATACAAGAATACCTGCTATTTTCACGATTGCCATGAACTGCGAGGTTTTCCCGATAACCTTATTTCCCGATATATTAATAATATATGCCAGTACCAACAAGGCGACACCTAAAGCAGGCACCCACAAGGCGTTATTTTCCAAATTAAAAAGTTGCATGGTATAGGAACCAAATGTTCTGGCTACCAAACTCTCATTGATAATCATAGAAAGTGCCATCAAAACCGAGGCAGCTGCTGTGAGTGTTGTTTTTCCGTAGGCTTTTACTAAGATCATGGCTATGCCCCCCGCAGAGGGGTATGCATTGGAAACCTTGATGTAGGAATAAGCACTGAAACAGGAAATGATTGCCCCGATAATAAAGATATATGGAAACCATGATCCGGATAACTCAGCTACCTGGCCTAAAAGAGCAAATATCCCAGCACCAATCATAACACCAGTACCAAGAGCAACTGCTCCTTTAAGCGTTAAACTATTTTTCTTATAGTGTTCCATTGTTTAAGTAATTTTTTCCAGTTCAGCTCTTTTCTCTTCGAACGCTACGATGTCTATTTCGCCTTTTGCATAGTGGTACCGGAAACCCTCTATATTTAAAAGATAGCCTTGTGTACAAAAGAGGACCTATATCTTTCAGTGCTTTTCATGTTAGTCTTTCATTTCTATATATTTTAAGGTTGCTGAATGAGAATATAGTAGTCAAACTAACCTTTCAAACGGTCATTAGTAGATTAAAATCTGCCAGATAAACCTCCTCCCGGACCAAATCTATTGTCATAGCTGGCCATTAAAGAAAAATTCCTGAATAGGAAATATTCTACCCCAGCGGACCATGTCGTTTCACTCCTAAAATCGTTTGTTAACTCGTTTACCCAGCCAAAATCTGCCTGGTATTCGAAGTTCCCGAAAATGGCAGTTCGAGGAAAGATCATAATCGCTCGTCTTAACCTGATTTCAGGTCGTAATTTATTATCCACTCTTACATCAAGATTGAACATAAATGGAGTAAAGAGTCGAATACCGACAATAGCGGTTGTTGAAATATCATCCAGACTCTTTTCTATTTCATTTTCTACGTTCACTCCAGCAAATACCCGGAAATAGTCGGTTAAATAGCGTTCGTAGGTAAATTCGGCTTCCATATTTTGATTGTAACCGTACTCCGCATTCAGGTTGAACTGGTTTCGGGTATTGGAGGATACCAGGTTCAGCCCAGTCATATGGGAAGCAAGATCCGCTACTCCCCACGAGTAATATTTATCCATTTCGTGGATCAATTTTTTTAACGGATAACCTTCCATGCGCTGGTCACGAGGTGTACCATAACTGTAAACCCGCGCCATACCAGCAACCATATGATAGAGTATATGACAATGGAAGATCCAATCACCAGATTCATTTGCATCAAATTCTATGGTTACCTTCTGCATAGCGGGGACATTGACCGTGTGTTTTAAAGGGGAGTATTCACCGTTTTTATTAACGACCCGGAAGAAGTGACCGTGCAGGTGCATAGGATGGTGCATCATGGTAAGGTTGTTTAGCGTTATGCGCACCACCTGTCCCTTCTCGATTTTTATCTTATCCGCCTCGGATATTGGTACCCCGTTCATGCTCCAGATGTAACGCCACATGTTTCCTGTAAGATTGAGGAACACCTCTTTGACCGTTTTATTTTGCGAAAAGTTGGTTTTTTCCGGCGATTTCAGGTA
Source organism: Bacteroidia bacterium (assembly GCA_030430205.1). Taxonomy (GTDB): domain Bacteria; phylum Bacteroidota; class Bacteroidia; order J057; family J057; genus JAUIGE01. Next base: position 21,211 of record JAUIGE010000021.1, read on the forward strand.
ATCATAATTATATTCCGACCAGATGTTCATGCCACCCATATCGGTGCTATCCTTTGACATTTTCCCACTAATTTGCATAGTATCAGGCATCGCCTCATGTTTATGTCCCTTCGTACCAGGATGAACCATTTCCATCTCCATGCCCACTTCTTCATCCATCTGCATGCCCCATTTGGCTTTCATTTTATAAGGCTCTTCGTTTGAAGGATTTAATTTCATAGCTGGTGCCCCCATACGCATATCCATTTTGGCCATTTTCATCATCATGCCAATTTTATCTGGACGCGGTACTATCGGGGCAGGTATAATATCGCCCCTGCCCAGGTAGGCTGATGAATGTCCAGAACCATCCTGGGCCGTGGCCCTGAATTCAATCTTGCCATTTTCAGGAATGGTGACAATAAAGTCATAGGTTTCTGCTATGGCAATAAAGGTTTTGTTATGTTTGACGGGAACTACATTTAACCCATCAGCCGCTACCAAGAGGGGAGCTTCACCACCAAAAGTCATCCAGAATTGTGAGGAAGCGGCACCATTAATAATGCGTAAACGTACCTTTTCACCTGGTTCAAATTGCTGATAGTCCTGTACTTGCTGGCCATTATTAAGAAAGGCAGGGTAATATATATCGGCAATATCGGCACTTTCCATGCGCTGTCTCCAAAAATTGAGTTGTGCACCTAAACCACCTCGGGATATAACCTGATTAAGGGGTGTGGCTGTTCCTTTTTTAATATTGTACCACTCATTGCCACGTTTTAAGTTCCGTAATACATTCATTGGCTTTTGATTAGTCCAGTCAGAAAGCACCATCACCAATTCTTTATCGTACTCCAGTGTTTCTTCCTTTGGCTCAATTACAATAGAACCATACACGCCACTTTGCTCTTGCAACATGGTGTGGGAGTGGTACCAATAGGTTCCTGCCTGCTTAAGGGGAAACTCATATTTTTGCGTTTCGCCAGGCCTAATTGGCGGGGTAGTGAGATAAGGCACCCCATCATAAAAATTAGGTAGCAGTAGTCCATGCCAGTGGACGGAAGTCTCTTCATCCATTTCATTTTTCACATAGATCACAGCATTTCCACCTTCATTAAAGCGGATGGTGGGGCCGGGAATAGTTCCGTTAACGGTCATGCCAATCATATTTTTCCCAGCTTTATTTACCATTTCCTTATCAATGGTAAGGTGATATACCATGGTATCGGATTGAGCCACTAAATTGCCGTTAATCGCAATTATCAGTGTCATGAATAATAGGAGTTGCGTTTTGATAGCATTAAATAATTTCATCTGTTTGGCTTTGTATTTTTGACTAATTGTAAGGTACTTCTTTCTTAAGACAATAAATTATCAGCCGTATTAAAAACGAATGGGTCAGCTTTTTTGAAGCTGCTCGTGATCACGGCATTAGTCCAGGCACGATATACAACAGATTAGGTACCAGAGCCAAAAGGGGGGGAGTCTGTTAGCACGAATTTAGAGCTGAGATCTACAAAACCATCTATTTCTACAATCGCAAACGAATTCAAACTGCTTTGAGGAAGAGTTTGAGGCAGTGGTAGTCTTTTTGCAGTTGGTCATAGCTTTTTTAAGCAGGGGCGCCATATTACGCCACTCAGGGTAGTCAAGGAAGTCTTGAAGGGTTCTGCCTTCCCAGAATTCAGGCAAGTATTGGATAGACTGTTTCGCCTCTTCAAAGGCGAGACGGTACTGTTCAAAATCTGGATTTAATCACTTTTGAAGTGGGAAGGGTATTTTGAACAAAAACCACTCAGGTTGCCCAGAGCGGTTTTTGTTGTTTTTAACACTGGAAGCAATCAAGGAATTTAGCTGGCAGCTGGTGCCTGTTGTTTGATAAAGGCCTCAAGGAATTCCTTGGGGACTTCAACGAGATCTTCACCTTCGGGAATGCTAACTCCCTCACGGTTGTTTTTGGCTACGGTGTAGCCTTGGATGAAAAAACTACCAGATTTGTCCTGGTAGATAGTAGGACATGACGATTGGTCACATCCGGGCGTGCCGAAATTTTTTTCTAAGGCCCTTTTTAGAATTATGAGTCTATAAAATCTTGAAAATCTTTTGGGTAGAATCTTTTCATTTGTCCCCAATTATTTTGAATTAATACAGTCTTGAAAAGCTCTTTTGCATCAAGGCTAAATTTGCTACCCGATTCTTTATCAACCATCTTTCCTTTGAAAATCATGTAGTTTTTGAAAGCATCATTAATATCGATCGTTGCCAAAATCCTCTTGCGAGCTTCGTTAGACCCTATGCCTCGTTTATCAGCATAGGCCTTAAGTCTTTTTCCGTCATCGTGGGTTCGATTAAGTTTGTCTTCTTGGCCTTCATAGCCTCCGATTAGAAACCGAACTCGGGAATCAGTCAATTACACGAATTGACACTTTTAAACCGGACACTAGTGAGTTGGGGCCTAAATTTTATGAAGAGTTTGAAACTATAACCATATCCACATTTTTAGCATAAATGTTGATAACCATAGCTTTATGCAATCGTAATTAGTTTCAAGTTCGTGCTAACAAAAGAAACGTTTGGTTTTGGTTAGGTAGTTTCTTAGTGGTTTTGGTTTCAAAAAGATAGAAAATTGAGTATTTCATCCATTAAAAATACTGTAAGAAATAGGCTTTGGGGAAAAGCTGCTGGTAGATGTCAATATGAAGGCTGCAATATTCCTTTATGGAAAGACAATCTTACAAAGGCAGAATTTAACACATCCTATATAGCTCATATTATTGCAGATAAGCCCACAGGCCCTCGGGGAGATAAAGTTCTCTCCAAAAAACTAAAAAGTGATATTTCAAATTTAATGCTTCTGTGCGATATCCATCACAGGAAAATTGACATTGACGATGTTGAGGGACATTCTATTGAACGCCTTCGATCAATGAAAAGATTTCATGAGCAGAGAGTTGAATTACTTTCTTCCATAATGCCAGATAGGCAGAGCCATTTGTTATTCTTTGGTGCAAATATTGGGAAACATCAATCACCTCTATCATTTTTAGAAGCTGCAGAGGCTATGGTCTCAGAAAATGGAAGATACCCTGCGGATTCTTATGCCGTTGAAATTGGATTGCAAAACAGTAGCTTAAACGATGCAACAACAATATTTTGGGAAGCAGAACAACAAAATTTAATCCACGAATTTAATAGTAAAGTCCTTTTAAAGACCCATAAATCTGGCATCAATCATATTTCTGTATTTGCTCTTGCTCCCCAACCTCTGCTTATCCAGCTAGGAATCCTCTTGGGTGAAATAATTTCTGTTGATACTTATCAAAGGCTTAAAGAGCCTGTTACTTGGAAATGGCAAAAGGGTGAAATGCCTGTTGAATTTGCACTAAAATACAATGGAAAACTTGGTGAAAAAGTAGCACTTAAACTTGCCCTTAGCGCCACTATAACCGATTCTCGAATAGAACAAGTCTTAGGATCGACCTGCCCGATTTGGTCTTTATCTCACCCCAACCCTCATAACGATTTTTTAAGATCTAAAGCTCATCTTCAGTCTTTTCGTGAAAATATGCGAATGGTATTTGACAAAATAAAGGCGATACATGGAGAAGATGCAACCATCTTAATATTTCCAGCGATGCCCGTATCAGCGGCAATCGAATTAGGCAGAGTTTGGATGCCCAAGGCTGACTTACCCTTAGAGGTATTTGATCAAAATAAACTGAATGGAGGATTTTTTTCAACAATAAAAATAAAATAATCAAAGTAAAACAATGAATGATTTTCATTTATCAAGCTCTCAAAAAATGCAATATTCAAACCTACTTGAAAGAATTGCAGAAGCCCTCGACATCACAAGAACCCAATTTGAAGAAGCTAGAAGTAGATATGAGGCTATTGGAAAATGGCTTGATGCTGATAATTCTCCTCTCAAACCATACAACCCTGAAATTGCCCCTCAAGGGTCCTTTAGATTAGGTACAGTCATAAAACCGTTAACAGATGAGGAGCAATATGATGTAGATCTTATTTGTATCCTCTATATAAAGCCAGCCATAATAAGTCAATATCAACTAAAAAAAATGATTGGGGATAGGCTTAAGGAGAGTGACGTTTACAGGAAAATGCTGGAAGAAGAAAAAAAGAGATGTTGGACATTAATGTATGCCGAGGCAACCCGCTTTCATATGGATCTTTTGCCTGCCCTTTTTGATGAAGGATGCGAAATACTTATTTCCTTAGGAGTCCCTAGAGAATATGCTGAAAAAGCATTAGTAATTACCGATAAAGAGCACTTGCAGTATTATGACTATCATGCTGATTGGCCTAAAAGCAATCCACTTGGATATGCTGAGTGGTTTAAGGATTCTATGAAAATTCAGCTTGCTGAACGGAAAAAATCCTATGCAATCGAAATTAGAGCCAGTGTTGAGGAAATACAAGATTATGAAGTCAAAACGCCTCTTCAAAGAGTCATTCAACTTTTCAAGCGACATAGAGATGTAATGTTTGGTGATGATGAAGATAAACCTATTTCAATCATTATTACAACACTTGCTACACAGGCATACGATAATGAGGAGAACATTTTTGACGCACTATCAAATATTTTGGATAAGATGCCAGCATTTATCTTGACGACACCAAGCGGCAAAAAAGTTATTCCTAACCCCGTTGATCCAAGAGAAAATTTTGCAGATCGCTGGACTCCTACAAAGGAAAGGAATTTTTATGCTTGGTTAATGAAAGCCAAACAGGATTTGGTTATTTTAAATAAAAAACTGGGATTTGTTGAGATTGGAAATGATCTAAAGACATCTTTGGGAGATAAGGTAGTTACAAAAGCCCTCAATAGTCTTGGAACCCAAATGAGAGAGCAAAGGGAAAATGGTAATCTGTTTGTACAACCTGGCGTGGCCCAAATTACTTCTGATTCAACTAAAGGTAAGGTAATACCAAACCATACATTTCATGGGAAAATCTGAAATGAGTCAGCTTTCAATTGCAAAGCAAAAAATGCTTCTTTGTCGTCTTTTTCCAGGAAAAAGTAGTGGATCACAAAGTTCACTTACTTGGACTGGACCCGTTTGGCCAAGTCCATTGTCAGTTACTTATGATGTTCAAATAAAGTACACGCTTGGGAAGGCTCCTAAGGTTTTTGTTCTTTCTCCCGAGTTAATAGAAGCGAATCCCAAAATCCCTCATAGGTATGATGATGGGTCACTTTGCTTGTATTTTGGGAAGGATTGGAATGCGGGTAAATATATTGCTCTTACCATTTTACCTTGGGCAACCGAATGGCTCCGACATTATGAATTTTGGCAGTTAACAGGAACTTGGAATGGAGGTGGTACTCATTAATGATCCAGCAAGATTGCAAACCCACAGTAGACTGTTACAGTGGGTTTGCACCTTGCCAGGGGAGGCCCTGGACCCTAATGTCGTATTCCAACTTAAAGCTTAGTTGAGTAGGTGATTATTTTATCTCCGCGTAAAACCACTTACAACGCTTACCCCAATTTCCTAGACCACCAAACGGGGAGTTTGAGGTGGATAGGTTGCCAGGTTGTATGAATGGTAGATTTGATGACCTCATTGTGTAGCAACTCATCCAATACAAAAGTAGCTTCTCTGACTGAGACATCCATCACCTCTGAGTAAAAAGGGATATATCGCTGTTTCTTATACAATGGTTGCAGGTGTTCAAAATGTTGAACTAAATCGCCTCCGGCGATAGTCTCTCCAAACATTAGCTTCGCCCTAAGTCGCTTTGACTGGCATGTATTCTGTGTTAATTCTAGCCATTTGAATCGTAATGGGTTCTGGCTAGAAAGGTATTAGGACAGAAAAGCCTACAACCAACAATACCCAAACTCGGCTGGCAACAATTACTCGATCAAATCACCGGAACCAATCCGTTACAATGTCCATCCTGCCCAAATGGAAAGATGAGAACCCAACAAATCCTACAGCCAAGAGCTCCTCCCCATACCAGAAGCAGCCATACTTCCGCCACTACTATATAACCGATTGATCTTCATTCGGTAGAAAACCCTTTTGCCACATGACAAAGAATAGGCATTTCTACCACGTGCATCCCAAAAATACATGCCCTACGCTGGGATATTTTTACACAGCTTATTATATTGGTGTGATAATAACGGACCATGACCCAAATACAAACCAACCCTTTTACCCTATTCAATACCCATAAGACTAACGGCAGAGGCGACTCCGTTCAACGCGATTTACAGCAGACATCGCCTACGGCGACGAACTTTTGTAAATCTTAATGTTGTGCCTCACCTAAAAAGACGACATAGAAAAATGGAAAACTTTGACCGCAAAAAACATTGGGAAAACATCTATCAGACAAAGGATTTGAAAGACGTTAGTTGGTTTCAACCGACACCAGAAACTTCGTTGGACTTCTTTAAGCAATTCAAAGTGCCGACAACTGCAAAAGTGATTGACATTGGCGGTGGCGACAGTTTTTTAGTTGACCATTTACTTGACCTGGGTTATCAAGACATTTCAGTTCTCGACATTTCTACGGCAGCAATTGACAAAGCAAAAAAACGACTTGGCGACAAAGCAAAAAACGTGAAATGGATAGTTGCAGATGCAGCGACTTTCAAGCCAACAGAGAAATATGACTTTTGGCACGACCGTGCTGCATTTCACTTTTTGACCAACGAACAGGAAATTTCAAGCTATTTACAAACGGCTCAAGAAAATATAAACCCGACAGGTGTTTTCGTAATCGGAACATTTTCTGAACACGGACCCAAAAAATGTAGCGGATTAGAAATTAAGCAATATTCTGAAACGTCAATGACCGATCGACTCAAAATATTTTTTGAAAAAATTAAGTGCATAACGGTTGACCATAAGACACCGTTTGACACCATTCAGAACTTTGTTTTTTGTAGTTTTAGAAAAATACAAACAGCTTGACACAACTTGAAAAAAAGGCGAAGGCACAACAAAACCTATACGCAATGCCCTTCGGGACACTGCGAATAGCTAAACCGTTGAACTTTTGTAAATCTTAATGTTTTAAGAAATTATAAGCGGCATCTACTGTTGATAATACTTCACTTAAAGGGACAAAGGCTTGAGACGATCTTATGAAAGGGAGTTGTTTGGGTGTGTAAATTCTCCCCTTGGGCTTTTTAGAACATAACGATTTAAAAAAATATCAAATGAGCCCCTCTGAAAGATAATTTCAGAGGGGCTTGTATTTAGCTAGACAATAATCAAGCAATAATAGCTTTTTCTTCTTTTGCAAGAAGTTGATAAACACAAGGAATTACGACCAAATTCAGTAGGGTGGCCGATAATAGCCCTCCAAGTATCACAACCGCCATGGGGCTTTGAATCTCACTACCAGGTTCACCTCCTTTTAAAGCTAAAGGCACCAGGGCAAGTCCAGTAGTAAAGGCAGTCATTAGGATCGGGTTGAGTCGATCTAAAGCACCTGTTTTGATGAGAGTAAAGCCATTCATCCCTTGTTTTCGTAAGTCTTCATACCGGGAAACCAGCAAGATTCCGTTACGGGTGGCGATGCCAAACAAACTGATAAAGCCAATGGTTGCGGCAATGCTGATAATTCCAGAAGTGAAGTAAACAATGAGAATGCCTCCAATCAGAGCCAATGGCAAATTGATCAGCACTACGAAAGCCAGTTTCATATCCTTAAACTCAAGATAGAGCAGGAGTAGGATGATCATGACTGCCAGAACAGCGGTAACCAACAATAGTTGTGAAGCTTTGGCTTCGCTTTCAAATTGCCCACCATATTCTACACGGTATCCTTCCGGTATATCAATGGCCGTGGTGATTGTTTCCTGAATCTCATTCACCGCACTGCGTAAATCCCGTCCCTGCACGTTGGCTGCAACCACGATTTTTCGCTGTACATCTTCCCGGCTGATAGTATTCGGACTGCTCACGGAGGATATGGTAGCTAATTGATCCAGGGTTGTCTGGCTACCATTGGGTAAGCTCACTAATGCGGTATGAATGTTCTCGATCTTATTCCGGGAACTTTCCTGATACCTTACCACCAGATCAAAATATTGCTGCCCCTCGTAGATTTCGCCAGCTTCTTCCCCAGCAAAGGCAATATCCACTTGTTCCATCAGCTTACCGACAGTCATGCCATAGGCGGATAACATTTGGCGTTTGGGTTTGATCCTGATCTGCGGTACTTCAATCTGCTGAGCTACAGCCACATCTGCCAGACCTTCAATTGGTTTGATGCTCTGTTCGATGTTTTTCCCCAGCTCGTACAAGCGTTGCAGATCCGGACCAAATATTTTGATGGCAATATTGGCTCGGGTTCCTGAAAGCATGTGGTCTATTCGATGAGCAATAGGTTGCCCCAATGTGATATTTACCCCTGGCACAATACTGAGCTTTTTTCGAACTTCTTCAAAAAATGTCTCCTTGGTTTTATCTCCAAGGGTAAATGGGACATCGATTTCTGCGGCATTCACGCCCTGGGCATGTTCATCCAATTCTGCCCTGCCTGTTCTTCTTGTTACCACCTCGACTTCTGGCATATCTAACAATTGCTGCTCTACCAGTTTACCTATTTTGTTGCTTTCTTCCAGGGACATGCCAGGAGGGCCAACTACGCTGATCACTAGCGACCCTTCGTTAAACTCTGGCAAAAAACTCCTGCCTAATTGTGTAAACAATCCTATACTTAGTATAAAAGCAATTACAGTAAAAGCGATAATCATTTTTGGAAACCGCATGGCCACACCCAATACGTAGGCATATTGTTTTTGAAGCCAACGTTCTACCTTGGTACCTTCAGCTTGTCTGGCCAATACCTTTTCACTATTCAAAAGGTATGAACAAAGTACAGGCGTAACAGTGATCGCCACTACCAGGGAAGTAAGTACAGAGGTGACAAAAGCAATACCCAATGGCTGTAATAAGCGGCCTTCCATTCCACTCAAAAAGAAAAGAGGAACAAAAGAGACAATAATAATCAGGGTGGCAATAATAATAGAGCTCCTGATTTCAACCGAAGCATCCTTTACCACAGTTAATACCGCAAGGCGTTCATCTTTTGGTTTTCTGACATTCTCTCTCAAACGTTTATATACATTTTCCACATCAATGATGGCATCATCTACCAGCGCTCCAATGGCAATGGCCATTCCTCCAAGGCTCATGGTATTGATGGTGTATCCCAACATCTTCAAAACAATAATGGAAACCAATAGGGAAATCGGGATTGCAAGCAGAGAAATCAGGGTTGTTCGCCAGTTCATCAAAAAAATGAGCAAGATGATAATGACAAAAAATGCGCCCTCCAGCAACGTCTGGTTGAGATTACTGATGGATGCCTCAATGAAATCTGATTGGCGAAAAATATGATTTTTGATTTCTACCCCTTTTGGAAGGGTATTCCTGAGATCAGCAACGGCTTCATCCAACCTTGATGTCAACTCCAATGTATTAACATCTGGTTGTTTTGATATGGTTAGAATAACAGCAGATGAAGCATTGAGTGAACCATCACCTATTTTATCCGAGGCACCGATCTGTACTTTGGCCAGATCCTTCACTTTAATACTTTGCCCATTAACTTGCTTTACCACTGCTTCTTCCAGATCCTCTAGGGCATAGGCCCGACCACTTCCTTTGATGATGTACTGATTGCCATGTTGGTTAAGGAAACCGCCTGGCGCATTCATATTAGCCTCTTTTACTTTCTCTACCAATTCACTCAGGCTTACGCCAAAATGTTTCAGCTTTTCGGGATTGGCAAATACCTGGTATTGCTTATAATCCCCACCAATTACAACCACATTCGCGATTCCCCCAATTGCCTTTAACCTTGGGCGGATTGTCCAGTCCGATAAAGTTCGCAATTCCATGGGTGTAAGGCTATCTGAAGTAACGCCCAATAGCATAATCTCTCCCATGATAGAAGAAATAGGGGCCATGGTTGGTGCTCCGATCCCACCAGGTAAATTTTCACGTACCATCGGGATGCGTTCATTTACAATTTGTCGGGCACGGTAAATATCTGTACCCCACTCAAATTCTACCCAGACAATGGAGATTCCTGCTGCTGAAGAAGAACGAATTCTCCTAACATTGGACGAGCCATTTAAAGCAGTCTCCAACTGGTAGGTTACCAGTTTTTCTACCTCTTCTGATTCCAGTCCATGGGCCTCGGTCAGTATAGTAACTGTAGGGGCTGTGAGGTCAGGAAAGACATCCACGTTCATTATACGGGCCATGTACAGTCCTGTGATACTCAATCCAACCGCAGCTAAAAGCACCAGGAGACGGTTTTGAAGCGATATTGATAATATTTTATTTAACATATCTATTCCTATTAGTGCTCATGCCCATGCGCAGGGGTCTGCCCTGACATAGAGGCCATTTTTACTTGGTAAGCTCCTTTTGTTACGACAACCTCACCCACCTCAAGTCCTTCCCGTATGGATACATTTTGACCATTTCGCTTTCCGATCCTGACGGGTCTCCTTTCAAAACTTTCACCAGACAATTGAACAATTACAGAATAGGCACCATAGTCTTCCAGCAAGGCACTTTCAGGGATCATTGTGCTTTGCTTTCCATCTCCTACGGCGATTTGTACTTCTGTGAAACTTCCTTCAGGCATTTCGATTTCCTCATTTATCTGGGCGTAAATGGGAATCATGGGTTTGTCTATTTCCACTTCTCTACCAACTGAGAGGATTGATCCACCAGATTGGTTGAGGCTAGACCATTTCCCGGTTTTGGGCTGATACCAAATGTTATGAATGGATTGTAAAGAAAGAGTAGAGGCTGGGCTGGCTTGAGTTTCTAATAAGCGGGAACGATAGGAACCGATGCTTATTAAAGCCGCTCCCTGTTCCACGTAAGCTCCATTATTAATGTTGATTGATTTCACAAATCCGTCAAAAGGTGCTCTTATTTGTTTTCCACCTAACGAATATCCTGCTTTTAATGTCTCGTATGAAGAACTGGCTATCTGAAATCGGGCCTCTACTCCCTCAAACTCAGCTTTAGGCACAATCTTAGATTCATATAACTGCTTCTTTCTGTCATATTCCGATTTTGCCTGTTCAAAACTTGCCTTGGCTCGTTCAATTTCTGCCTGCAAATTATTGGTGGTGAGTCCGTTACTGCTAATGGTCATGAGTAATTGGCCTCTTTTTACTGCTGTGCCTTCCGTTAGGTTATTGATAGCAAACTTAATCACTCCAATGGAATTCGAAGTGAGTGCCCTTACCGCACCAGGCGCTGCTTTCCATACACCTGAAGTATGGATTACCTCGTAAATTTCTCCGCTAATCACAGGTGAAGTTTGGAAGTCAATCTTCCAGGCTTGTTCTTTAAGAAAGCCAATAGCCCCAGCGTTTTCATCTTCTCCACCAATCGTATGGATAGCTTCCTCTGCATTTGCAAAGACCTGCACGTTATCAATGACAATGTTATCCCGATATGTCGGTGTTGTAATGTCGAACACTAATTGATAAAAGCCAGCGGCTTTTGGTTGTAAGGAAGGAGTGAAAATACCTGGTGATGAGGGAGCTTCTACTGTGTGGCGGATTCCTTTTACGTCTTTTACTAGACTTACCGTTACACTGCCTTCTCTCACGGGTTGGTGTTTTTCCAGCACAGTAAAGTGTGCCGCAAAGCGACTTGTTTTACCTACAACTAAAGCAGGAAATTCAACGAATAGCTCTGTTTTATCCGTCCAGATGGTATAGTCTAATGCAGGTATTTCAATACCTTGATTGATATGGTTTCCTGTTGCATCATGTGCATGCTCCTGCTCCTTTGCGGACTGACAAGAGACTTGTATCAGTGCAATTATAATTGCAGCTAGTATGATTATATTTCGCATATATTTTGTCCGTTCTTATATTAATGATCATGGTGTTTATTTCCATCTTCATGGGTATGGGTAGAATCTTCACGAGTAGAATCCTTGCGAGTAGAATCTGCTTCAAGGGTAAATTCTTCTTGTTCATGATGTGCCTCTTCTGCATGACTGTGGTCAGCAGATTCTGAATCATGTGCGTGCCCATTTCCTTCGGCCCCATGCGTATGTCCATGATCTTGCTCGGCAGAATTAGAAGTGCAGGAAATAGCAAACAGGGTAAGGGTGGCGAAAATAATATTTCTAATTTTCATAATATTCTTTATTTATGTTGTTATAGTTGATGTTTTAATAGTTCGGCTTTCAGCTCGTTGAGTTCCTTTTCCATTTGGAGCATTTTATCGTAAGCCTGTCGGTAGAATTGGAGCTCTAAATAGTATTCTATAAAGGAAATTTCCTCCTGTTTATAAGCTTCAAGCAATAAGCTTTCGCTGTTTAATCCTTTCAAGGTATTTTCATACTCCTGAAATTTTCTGAGCAAAAGATTATATTGATTGAACTGCTCCTGGAAATCGGAATAGTGTTTAGTCGTGATCGCAACCGTGTGGGATTGGCTATATTGATACTTCGCTTCAGCGGCTTTGACTTTATTCCGGCTATTCCATAGGGGAATAGATATCCCTCCATAAACCCCAGCATAATACTCCCCCATAACCCCCTGAGAATTGGCTCCTATGGAGAGATTCGGTAAGGCCTTGGTTTTTTCCAATTGAATCCTCTCCAAAGATACAGCCTCATTTCCTTGCAATGCTCTAAGGGTAGGATCAATAGCTAATTTAGCCTGCCAGATACTATCTAAAGGAGCAATCTGATGATCCTCAGCAAACCTTGACGGATCGAAAATAACGGGCTGACCACCATTTAGTTTTTGAAGAGAGAGCAAAATATTACGTGTTCTATTTTCAATATGCTCAATAACAAACTGGTCCTGCATCCAGGCAATCTTGGCTTTATTCAGGTCTAGTACGCCCGCTTGTTCCTTCTCAAAGAGTTCCTGTATCTGATCAAATACCTGCCTGGCTTGCGTTAACCGTAGTTGTTCTACTTCTTTTCTTTTTTTCAAAAAAATAAGCTCTAAGCAGTATTTTTTGGCTGGAAGTAAAACCTCTTGCCGCAGACTGGCATATTCCAGTTGTAGTTGTTCCTCTTGCTTGTCGATCCATTTTCGGCGAACTCCATACACGGTTGGAAACTCAAATGATTGCGAAATTTGAAACTCTGAATAATTACCTGTTGAATGCGTGCCAAAAGGCAAATAGTAAGCTGAAAATTGCGGATCGGGCAGGTTGTTGCTGGTTCTTAGTTCGAGCTGGTGGCTTACCATAAAAGATTGGTAAGCCTGTAGCTCCTTGTTATTGCGTGCTATTTCGCCAAGTACCTGGTCTATCTCATTGGCTTGTGCAAACAAGCCTATGGACAATAGGCACCCGCAAATAGCGGATACGATATTTTTATACATGAAAAATTTATTAGGTTAATGCTAAATGTTCATAGAAATACGCTCTGTCATGGAGTAATGACAGCAGTAGATGACATCTATACAGATTAACCTAAACGGGAGGCCCTCTAACAGATCGGGCCGATAAGAAAGGGGAAGATTCAATATGGGGATTGCAAGCTAGTATCGGTACAAGTTGCCGACATTCACATATTGAAAACAGGGAGAATCGAGCTAAGGCAGAGGTAGAAAAAACCTTTGCCTTATTACGATTTATAACAATATTCTCTATTTCTAGAAACCCATTTGAATGTGAGGTGTGGGTATGGATTTCCAGCAAAAACCCGAAAAGAACCGTGCTAAGATCATTATTCTTCCCTTGGCTATGATGATGATGACCGTGCTCCTGGTTATGATGGTGGTGGTGATGCTTAGCCTTTTCGAGGGAAGTGGTAGAACCATCATGCTGATGATGCTCATGAGGTAGAAACTGATGCAGCATGAACATACTGAATATGCTCAACAAGAATAAAGCTGATATTTTTCGATATTTCTGCATTCCTTACAAATGAAGTCAATTTATAACGGCTTTCAAAAAACGATATTTTCCAAGTGAAAATCTTGCCGATTTATTCAATTTGATCCATTCCCAAAATTGTGAATTGGGTTTCACCTAATTTTGGTAAGAAATAATCGGTACAGGGTATAGCTGCAGAAAAGGCTAAAATCTTTCACTTTTGTTTTCAAGTGGTTATATGAAAAGGCGTGGGCAAATTCTCCCTTTTGGCTTTCAAGAACCGGTCATCTGTTCCAGACAGGCATCCAGGTGCTGGATGAGTTGCTGGCGATCTGCCTGGAGGATCAGGGTGCGGACTTGTTGTTTGTTTATGACCATGGGGTAAATATAGGGAAGGGGCGATTAAAATGTGAGGGTTGTCAACCCAAAAACACCCCAACGTCCTCCCACCCAAGTGGGCTGAATGCCACACCATCAGGAAGCCTTCTTCCCAATTGGTCCCTCATAGCTTTTGCCTTACTCTTTTCCAGGTATAAAAAAGCCTCTTCGGGCTTTTTCTCTTCGAGGAGTATGCTTATGAGCAATTGATATACGTTGGCTCTTTTCCCAAAGTAGCCTAGTTGGTGGGGCTCTTCGTCCAGGTCCATACCCAGCTTTTCCTGAATTTGGATAGCCTTTTTGTACCAGGATTCGGCTTTTCGTAATTCTCCTTTTTTCTCATGTGTAAGCCCCAGCATCATTGAAAAATCTGATTCTCCCTCTGGATCATTTGCTTGTTGGGTGAGGATGAGTCCTTCCCTGAATGCCGCGAGGGCTTCCTCCAGCTTATTACTTTCGTCATTAATATTGCCCAGGCCCTGCCATACCTGTCTGGCCGTCAGGTAATCTTCCTGCATCAACGGATGCTGGCGAATATGTTCGTATAAAGCAAGCGCCTCCTGCATTCTCCCCGCCGTGAAAGCCAGACTGGCGAGTTTGATCTGTGCATCAATGGCGTTCATGGGAGCATCGGGCGTTGCAGCCTGGTAGGCTGCCCGGTATAAGTTTTTGGCCTGCTCTAGGTCCTCAAAAACTGAGTCATCCCTTCCCTGAAGCTTTTTCATTCGCTCTTCGGCTCGGGTATGATAGCTATGTCCCAACAGGATCATAGCTTCGCATACTCCTTGTAAATCATCAGCCGCTTTGTAGGCATCGATCGCTTTTTCAAAAGAATCGATGGCAGCAGAAATATGGTCTATTTCTAGCAAAACGTTCCCCTCTCCATGGGCCGCACGGGCCAATTGCTGCGGATAATTTCGTTCTGCCGCTTTTTGCCTGGCATCCTGGTACATTTGCAGTGCCAGTCGGTAACTACCCCAATTGCGGTAAATATTACCGCATCCCAATAAGCAACGGATGCTCGCTTCGTAATCTTCCTTTTGGCGACATATTTCAATCAGATCCTGGTATTTTTCCAGCGCCTGGTCTTCTTTTCTTAATGCGACCAGGGTGTCGCAATAATTTAGTCCCAAGGCAATCTCTGCCTGGAGGCGACCAAAAGGAGTTTCCTCAGTAAAAAGCCCCAATTGCTCTTTTGCTCTTTGGTAGGATGCCATGGCATCCTGAAAGTCTCCATGCCAGTGAGCATATAAACCTGCATTGGTATAGCCAGCAAAGGCCTTGGCTTCCTGCTTTTCCCTTTCAAATATTTCTGCTCCTCTTTTGTAAGCAATAATGGCAAAGGTCAGATATTGATGGGCTGAAAGCCATTGGGCTGACTCCACGGCGACATCGCCCCGGGATTCTTCCTCGATCTGCTGAAGGCCCTTATTCAAAAGGCGCTGGAAAACTGTAGGGTTTTCAGCGTTTTCAGCACAGGCTTTTATATACTCAATCCAGTCTGACATAAAAATGAAATTTAAGACTCCTCACCTTCCATCAAAGCACGCAGCAGATTGACCATTTGATCAGAGGAACCCAGGTTTTCATGCAAGCGATTCAAATCAAACGAAGCAGATTCTATGGAAGGAAATGAGCGATCTTTAGCCCGAATTTCTACTTTGCCCTCTTGTACCTTCAAACTGTATTCAGCAGATGGATTGTTGGCCATCATTTTCGTTTGCCAGACTTTGAACCACAATTTGATTCCCAGCCGAATAACACTGGCTACAGACAGAATGATAACAGTTCCAGAAACAGGATCAAGTGCCGGAATGGCATCCCGGGAAGATTGTTCCTGCATATTTATCACATCAGATAACTCATCTGAAAATTCAGCATCCTGATCAGCCAGCCACCCTAAGGCATTCTGTAACGCCTTGCCTAGCTTCCTGTCTATTTCTAAAGAACCAGCCATATTCTCTAACACTAGTTCCTGAACGTCTCTACCAAAGAGGCTTTCTTTTTCAAGAATCTGCTTCAATTCTTTTCTGCCTAAATCTTCAATTTTTTCTTGTAAATGAGTGCTCATAAGGATAATAAATTGGGGGTTATTATTCGTCCAAAGCTCCTATATAAATAAAGGAAAACCAGAAAAAAGGGTGGGAGAATAAATGATGCTGTTTAATTCTTTGAATATACCGCTGGAATGCCAATGATTTGGTCATACCCTTTTTTCGCCAATCTTCATAAAAATAGCCAAAATGTGTATCAGGATGCACCGTTACCGCTTTAAAAATCGGGAATAGAGACAGAATCATGCTTTTCGCACCTGCCATAATGATCGAGCGACTTAAACCCATCAACTCATCACCCGGATGGTTTTCGCTTTGTCCTGTTACACAGGCAGACATGACGATCAACTCTGCACTTAGGGATTGGCCCTGTAAATCATTAGCTGTGAGGATATTTTCCGGATAATCACTACCCATTCCGTTTTCCTTCTCAGAATATAAAAGCACTCCAGAATCCATCGGATTGATCTCAGAAAAAAAGCCATGGGTAGAAAAATGAATCACATCATAAGATGCCACGCCCTCTAGCACCCGTTCCCGGGTGGCATTTTCCCCTTTCAAAAGGGTGCAATGCGATTTATCCCACAAGCCTGTTTCCCTTATTTTGTTTAGTTCCCTACGAAAAGCGCCATCGCGCTCATAGGCATCTACCCCAACTCCCAGAAACCTGCCACTCATCGGGCGATCACTCGAAGAGGAAACAAGAAGCGGAAGCAAAGAAGCTGCTGGAAGGTAGGCCGTGGGCATATAATCAATCAGCCTTTTATCTTTAAAAGGCATGGCGTGAATGGGCAAATAATGTAAACTTCCAAAGGGAACTATATAAAGCGATTTTGTGTTGGATAAGGCTTCCTGTAGGGCTTGCGTCAGAATTTGTTGACCCAGTAGATCAAAATCCCCCATATTGATCTGATTTATGGTATCAACTGTAAGGCCATTAGGGTCATGGATTAGCCCAGCAATCGTTTTTCTCATGTTCTGAATGACCCTGTTTATTTCGGCTAAGGTAGCATTCAATTTGAATGTCTGAATTTGTTCCTCCCCATCCACTCTCTGAACGAGAAAGGCAAAAACAGCACCAGTATCCGAAATAAAAAATGATAACAAGGACTTCATGGTCATTTTCAATAGGATATGGAAAAGATGAATATGATTTAAATATAGGAAAGTTTGGCTGTAAAAAGAATCATATACTTCTTACCCTCACACCCCTCCCCAATCCACCATCCGCTTCATCGTATCAAAAAACGCCTGGTAAAACGAAGCATCCTTCGCATACAACTTATACAGCTCCAGCTCCTTGCGGCGCTGGCTGGACATCACCTCATCGAGGATCCTTTTGAATGCCAGCTCGCGGTTTTGGGGGTCTGGATTATCGGCCACCTTGCTTTGGAAGTCAGGGTGTGCCTGGATATGTTTGCTGAGGGAGATAAATTTCACCCGCTGGTCCTCGGGGGTGGCATTCCAGCCCTGAAAGAACCTTTCATTGAAGGTCCGGATGATCTCATCCAGGGGATCGACTTCCGTCTCTCCACCATGGGCACCTCGGGGATTTGGGTTTTGGGGATCGAGTTCCGTCTCGCTGTCATCGAGGCCGATGCTGTGGTTGAGCTTGGTGCGCCCCAGGCCGTAGGTGGAGAGGTCTACGGATTCGAGTAGCTCGTCGATCAGTTCGTCTTCTTTGGTTTTGATGATCAACTTGGGGATCAGGAACTTGAGAAACCAGAAGAGCTTCTCCCAGGCCACAACTTCGAAGGGCATGATGGAGGCCATCTGGCTGTAGATTTTGACAAATTGCTTGGCCTTGATTTTGAAATCGGCCTTCTCATCATCTTCCAGCTGCAGCTCCTGGTTGAAGCGATCAGCAGCCACATCTATGATGGGGCTAAGTTCCTGGGCGTCTACGCCCTCAAAATACTTCTCCACGAAGGATTCTACTTCGGAGGACTCGTACACGCCCAGCTCGTCCAGGCTGCCTTTCAGCTCGTGTAAGACATTCACATCGGTCGCGCCGCTGAGGGTCGTTGAAGTATAGAAAGGGTCAAAGGAAGCCTTGATGTCGTCCACATGGTTGAAGAAGTCGAGGATAAAGAGATCCTCAGTTTTCTTGCCCAGTTTGGTGGCGGCACGGTTCAGGCGGGAAAGTGCCTGAACGGCCAAAACGCCTTGCAGCTTTTTGTCCACATACATGCAACAGAGTTTGGGCTCGTCAAAGCCTGTGAGGTATTTGTTGGCGACAACCAGCAGCTTGTATTCGTCCTTTTGGAAATGGTCGCGGGTATCTTTTTCGGGAAAACCATTCATCTCCCCTTCGGAATGCTCGATGCCATCTACCGTTTTCTTGCCCGAGAAGGCGATGAGCACCTTAAAGGGATTGCCTTTTTCCTGCAGGATGCCTTTGATGGCAAGGTAATACCGAATCGCCGACTCGATATTCTGGGTAACGACCATGCCCTTGGCTTTGCCTTTCAGCTTCTTGGTGTTGTGCACCTTGCTGACAAAATGCTCCATCATGACCTCTGCCTTGGTGGAGATGGTGCGTTTATCGCGCTCGACATAGGCACGCAATTTCTTTTGAGCCTTTTTGGTATCAAAAAGTGGATTATCCTGAATCGACTTCTCGATTTCGTAATAGCTTTTATAGGTCGTATAATTCGCCAGCACATCCAGGATAAAGCCTTCTTCGATAGCCTGCTTCATCGAGTACAAATGAAAAGGCTTGAAAGAGCCATCTGCCTGTTTTGTGCCAAAACGCTCAAGCGTAGCATTTTTAGGCGTAGCGGTGAAGGCGAGGTAAGAGGCATTACCGCGCATCTTGCGGGCCTGCATGGCTGCCAGGATTTTATCCTGTATGTCTTCTACTTCCTCTTCCTGCTGGCCCATGGCCTGGTTCATCTTGCCGGCAGCCGTGCCGGTCTGAGAGCTATGTGCCTCGTCTATCACCACAGCAAAGCGTTTGTCGCTCAGGTCGGCAATGCCGTCAACAATGAAGGGAAACTTCTGGATGGTCGTAATGACAATTCTTTTGCCTTGCTCCAGGCTCTCTTTGAGCTCTTTGGAGGAAAAGGCAGGAGCCACGATGTTTTTCACTTCTGAAAACTCCTTGATGTTTTCGCGCAGCTGCTTGTCGAGCAGGCGGCGGTCCGTCACCACGATGACGGAGTCAAATAGCGGATGATCCATGCCTCTGGCTCCCCGTACCTGCACATGCGCCGGATAGCTCTCGATCAGCTGATAAGCTGCCCAGGTGATGGAATTGGATTTGCCGGAACCGGCAGAGTGCTGGATCAGGTAGGTATGGCCCAGGCCCTCCTGGCTGGCATGCACCAGGATTTTTCGCACGACATCCAGCTGGTGGTAACGCGGAAAAAACAAGGTTCTGCTGTGCAGCGGGTCTTTGGCTTTGCCATCAAAGCGCACAAAGTGCTGGATGATATTCGCCAGGCTTTCGCGGCTGAAGACTTCTTCCCAGAGGTAAGCCGTTTTATGGCCAAAAGGATTGGGCGGATTGCCCTTGCCATTGTTGTGGCCCTGGTTAAAAGGCAGGAAGAAGGTGTCATCGCCCTGCAATCGGGTGGTCATAAATGCTTCGTCCGTATCTACGGCGAAGTGCACCAGACAGCGCCCAAATTGTAGCAGCGGCTGTTTGTGGTCTCTGCTCTTTTTGTATTGTCGAATCCCATGAACGCGCGCATTCTGCCCTGTCCAATGGTTTTTAAGTTCGATGGTAGCGAGGGGCAGGCCATTGACAAAGATCACCATGTCGATCTCCTGGCGGGTATTCTCCAGGTTATAGCGAACCTGTCGTGTCACGCTGAATTCATTTTGCTCAAACCGCTCCTTCACCCGATCGCTGCTACTCGCCAGTGGTAACTGATACAGCAGGGTGAAATTTGCATCTTCCACCTCCAGCCCCTTCCGCAACAAGCGCAGCACCCCATACTTTTTGATCATGCGATCCAGCCGATTCATGATCTTCAACTTCCAGTCGGACGCACGTTGGAGCTTCTCCAATTCCTCCTTTTGGGTAACCTCCAGAAAGTGCCAAAAGCGTGTTTCGTCCAACGCAAATTGCGCGTTGAAATCCTGGGCTGCGCCCATATAGAAACCTTTACCGGATCGGTATAAGGCGCGGGGCTCTTCGCCGGTGTATTCCTTCAACTCTTCCTGACTGCTTCCTGTCAGAGCCTTTTCGATGGCTGCTTCCAGTGCTTGCTCGTTGGTGTTGCTTGGCATGGTGATGAAATTTGGAGGCCTTGCGTAATAGAATATGATATGCTAAGGTAAATGAAAGCTGTCATTTTCCCACTGTTGCACATTGTTTTGGATGTACTGGCTAATCCGGTCGTAGGATGCAGCATCCCGGATGATATGGTCGTGAAAACGGCTTTGCCATGCAAAGGTAAATCCCAGACGACGCGCATGCTGTGTCACAGCCGATTTGTATGACCGGATGATGGTGGAGACCGTGCCCGCCACAGGCGAAATGGATTTCATCTGCAGGTTGAGATTTTGGGGTTTGTTTTCGGGTTCTGGTAGAGACGTTGCATGCAACGTCTCTACCACCCCACGGTTGTGACCATCCGGGTGGCTATCCCCATCGGGTTTATCCAAAATCAACACCCCATGCATATGGTTGGGCATAATGACATAGGCACCCAATGTCAGGTGGGGCAGGCGCTGGGGGATTTGGTACCAAAACACATCTGCCAATGCCCCAACAGGCGATAATTCCATCTCCCCTTCACGGATATAGCCAAAATAGGGCAACCGGTCTTTTGTACAGATGGTGATAAAATAGGCCCCATTCCAGCCATAGTCCCACCAGGAGGCCCGGGCAGAGGGAATGCGGTATTTACCTTTGTATTTTTGCGGGTCCTTCATGCTTAGCTCACCTTGATTTTCCCAGTCACAGCAGCATCAATCAACACCGACTTATATTCTTTCAGCTTTTCGATTTGGGTCTGCTGCAGGGCGATGGATTTGTCTATTTTGGAGGATTGGGTTTCAACATGTTGTATGATTGCAATTTGATCTTTTTGCGGAGGAAGAGGAATTTTGAAATTCTTAATAGACGCACACGTTATTGCACCTTTAGTAGATCCATTTCCAGAAGAATCATTTCTGATATTCGAATAAATTGACCGCAGATATAGGAGTAAAAAATATTCATTAATTATTGGAGAGGTCAATATAATACTTGCTAAATGTTGATTAATTGTAGTTACTAAATCACAGATAGCAACCATTCCCCTAGTTTTTCCTTCTCCAGTTATTGCCATTACTAAGTCGCCTTTTTTAAGAAGAGGAAGATGACATTCTCTAAAGGCAACTTCAGTAATAAATTGATCACAATGAGTAATAATCCCTTGATTGACTTGAGAACTATTTAACCAAGGGATGCTTCCGCCTGTCCAATACTTTATTGAACTCCGGCTTGGAGTTGAACCATTTCCAATTTTTGCTAAGTAACCTAGTTTCTTCACCTCCCATCCCTCCGGGATCTTCCCAATCCACTCCACCCCCGAATCCTTCATCTTCACCTCCGGGTCCAATCCCCGCGTCACCGCCTCCTGGATGATGATTTGCTTGCGTTCTTTGAGCAGGGCGATCAGCTTTTCTTTTTGGGCGATGGCCGTGTCGATTTGGGTGGTTTTTTGGTCGAGGAAGTGGGCGATGGCGGTTTGAGTTGCTAAGGGAGGAACAGGAAAAGCTAGTTTTTTAAACTCATCCTTATTAAGGCTTTCCCTTAATTCCATTATCCCTGTACAATACTTTATCAATGATTTATAAAAAGGAGGATTTGAAACTAAATGACTGTAATAATTGATATTAAACCTTGAACTTCTAGGATTTAAGACAATATAAACTGGACTTAATGCCCCATGATACTTGGATAAGCCTAAAGACCCAATTACAACGTTCATTTTATTAATAACCAGATCATTAGGATAAACAAGTTTATACCTTTCTATATCTTCAGATTTATTGTTACCTATTGCTCCCTTTTCATCATAAGGTATTACCCCTCGGTCCTTCGTTACAGATAAAATAAAATCAGTCTTAGGACCATTATTCTTTTCATTTCGTTCTTGAAAAATTGCCCTGATAGGCTTTAGAGTCCATTCTGTAGGGACCTCTCCCAACCATTCAACACCCGAATCTTTGTAATTAGAGTATTTATCAAAAGTGTTTGTCATTTCATTACTCTCCATTAGGCCAAATTTAAAATCTCCATAATCAACCCTTCATTCTCCTCCTCCAAGGCCAAAATTTCCGAACTCACTTCCTCTAAACTCCGCAAAGGCTTATGCTGGTAGAAGTACTTATTGAAGCTGATTTCATAGCCGATCTTGGTTTTGTCCAGGTTGATCCAGGCTTCTTCCACATGGGGATGCACTTCCCGCAGGAAGTAATCATAAATCTCCTCTTTGAGCGGAATATTTTCATTGTCCCGCAGGCTGCTTTCGGTTTCGTAGATGATATACTCGCCGCGCTTAGCCGTCGGGAAATAGCCATAATGGGGCAGTTCTGCTTCGGTGCAGCCGAGCTGATGCAGCAGTTGGTCGCGTTTGTCGCCCTGGATCTTTTGCTTTTTCTGGATGACTTTTTCCGCTGTCTCATCATACCAACTGATGGCACCGTAGATGGCGTTTTTCTCGCTGGCGGAGAGCTTGACTTTTTTGCCTTTGAGTTCGGCTTCTAGCTGTGCCTGGAAGGCGTTGAAGTCGCTGTATGCCTCGGTTCCGATGGCTTCCATCAGCCATTCGGCGGTTTGCAGCAGTTCTTTCTGCTTTTCCCAGGTGGCGGGTGTTGTGAGCGCTTTGCGCTTTTTGGCGTTGAGGTTGAGCTCGTTTGCTTCGCACCAGTCGAGCAGTTCTTTTTCCAGGGCTGGCAGGTCGCTGTATACCCGCTCACCGTAGGTCTCCCAGGCCCATTGCATGGGCTCGCTCAGGGATTTGTCGAAGCGTAGCCCGGCGATGCGTTCGGCAGTAAACTGCGCCTTGAGGCGCTGGGGCCGCTCGATGGTCACTTTGTAGTAGCCAAAGTCAGCATTGTCGAAGACCTGTGCGGCGATGCCATCCTCGCCTTCCCGCTCTACTGCCGCCATGCGGGCATAGATGTCCAGGATCTCCTGTATATGCTCAGGCGCGAATTCGCAGTTTTTGGCACCCAGGTTCTTGCGCAGCTTGCGGTAGCGCTGTCCGGCATCTATAAGTTGCACCTTGCCTTTGCGCTGCGCTGCTTTGTTGTTGCTCAGCAGCCAGATATAGGTGGTGATGCCTGTATTGTAAAAGAGGTTGTTGGGTAGCTGGATGATGGCTTCGAGCAGGTCGTTTTCGATCAGGTAGCGGCGGATGTTGCTTTCGCCCCCACCGGCATCGCCGGTAAAGAGGCTGGAACCATTGTGCACCGAAGCGATGCGGGTACCCATCGGACTCTGGTCCAGCGGCTTCATCTTGCTGACCATCTCCATCAAAAACAGCAATTGCCCATCCGAAGAGCGGGGTGTCGCATCGGCTTCCTCTTCTTTGCCCCAGTAGTCCTTCAAAGGCACCACAAAACGCGGATCTATGATGTCCTTGCCATCTTTGATATATTTGAGGTCGGTGCTCCAGGACTTGCCATAAGGCGGATTGGAAAGCATAAAGTCAAAGGTTTTGCCCGCAAACTCGTCCGTGGACAAGGTCGAACCCACCCGAATATGTTCGGGATTGTTGCCTTTGATCATCATATCTGATTTGCAGATGGCGTAGGTCTCATCGTTGATCTCTTTGCCATAGAGATAGACATCTCCGCTGGCTTTGATCTCGCCCTCTTCATCTTTGATGAAGTTTTGGGATTCGGTGAGCATCCCCCCCGAGCCGCAGGCCGGGTCGTAGATCGTCATCACGGGCGGCAGCTTGTCCCTGACCGGATCAAAGACGATATGCGTCATCAGGTCTATCACTTCGCGGGGCGTGAAGTGCTCTCCCGCTTCTTCGTTATTCTCTTCATTGAATTTGCGGATCAATTCCTCAAAGACGTAGCCCATGCCCAGGTTGGTCAGGGCGGGCAGCTTGCGGCCATCCGGATCTTCCTTTTCAAAGGGCGTCAGGTTGACATGGCTGGACGTAAATTTCTCCAGCACATCGAGCAGCACGTCTTTGTTGGCCATGTGGCGCACCTGGCTCTTGAGCTTAAATTTGTCAATGATCTCTTTGACATTGAGGCTGAAGCCGTTGAGGTAGTCCTCAAAATTGGCCTGCAGGATCTGCTGGCTGTTGGTGGCGGTATCGGCCAGCATTTGAAGGGTCCATTTGCTGGTGTTGTAAAACACGTAGCCGCTGGCCTCCCGCAGGCCGCTTTCGTCCCATTCGGTGAAGCCTGCTTCATCGCGCTGGAAGGCGAGCTCTTCCATGACGGCCTCTTTGCTGGGTTCCAGCAGGGCATCCAGCCTGCGCAGCACGACCATGGGGAGGATGACGTCGCGGTATTTGCCGCGGACGTAGACGTCTCGCAGACAGTCGTCTGCGATGGACCAGATGAAGGAGACGAGTTTGTTGTGGGTGATGGTGTTCATGGGGGGGGAAGGAAGCGTTTTATTTTTCTGATTCTGGGATAACACAATTGGGGAACCAATATGCAATATTCTCTCCTGCTGGGAAAAAGAGTTTTTCTTTTTCTTTATCATCCTTTTTCTCCTCGATGATTAAATCTGTCCAGACTTCTGAACCAATTATCATTTTCCAGGCAGAGAAAGCAGCTATTGCTGCATCGTATTCATGATTGTTTTTATCTTTAATTTTTTCAGGAGGGAAATCAACAATTTTTGGGCTTCTCGACTCTATAAACCTTTCTATCTGCTCTGGAACAATAATTTTAAGGGCACCGGGATGTGCTTCTGTAATTTTAATTTTGGACCACTTTTCTCTCAACCTAACAATAGAAAGGATTCCATTAACTAAGCATGCGCCTCTCAGAGAATTTACATGAAGGACTGATGAAGAAACACCTTCATTTGGATTCATCAACTGTCTAATGAGTCTATCTGACACTCGCTCGCTTTTGCTTCCTTGTATTGCAGTAGACCAATACAATGGAGCATCAATTCCTACAGCGGATGGGATTGATGGATTGAAGCTATCTAGTTCAGAAGCAATTCTGTCGATTATGCTATCAATAAAAGAGCCTGTTCCCTTCTCCATTTTGACTATTTCTCCTTCAGAACTGATGGTCATAATACACCATCCAAAGGCTTTTTGGCCTCCTGGGTCTAGACCGATGACGGTGGTGTTTTGATTGTTACTCATGGTGGGCGAGGATTAATGGATGCTAGTTTTTTTCCTTCCTTTTCTCTTCAAGCTTTAACTCATAAGCCTTTACTTTTTCAAGGTCCGCTAGTTCCATTAAAGTTGCAGTAAACTGGGCAAGTCCCCAGCTATATCCTAAGAGCGCATCCTTATAATTTCCTTCTCCAATGTTCTGATAGAAGTGGTTAGTACAGGTTAGCCATATTTCATTCGAAGAGTTAGGGTTAGGAATACAATAATATTCTTTGAATTCATCTTGACCTTTAACTCCTTTTTTGACAATCATCATTATTGCACAGGGATATTCTGGATTTGCTTCTCTGTATAGAACTTGCAACTCAACCTTTTTATAAGAGGTTATTTCGTTTCTGGTCTGAGAAATTCCTTTACTTCCCAAGTCTCTGAAAAAGTATCCTCTTTTCATATCCAAGCCACTTTCTTGCTGGATCTTGTAACCTTTGGTGATGTAGCGGAATTCCTCTTCGGTAGTGCCTTCCACTTCACCCTGAGCGAAGGAAGAAATAAATATAAAAGTAAGCGGTAGAATGAATAGTAGTTTTTTCATATCAAAGCAGTTGGTTAAATGTGATACATTTCGATATCCAGGCTAATATTAACCAAAGCCACCATAAAATGAAAAAGCCCGGATCATTTATACCTGAGCTTTTTATCAATATGTTTTAAATCGTCTAAAGCAGCTACCTGCCATGCTAGCAGAAAGAATGAAAAATTAGTTCCCCCCCCAAACAAGTTCGCCCGCAGCCAACCGGCCACGGGCGATGTAAAAGAACGAGTGAAGATAAATCCATTACAGCCCTATTAGACGCAGCCGTCCAATCCTCATCAACACTTTCCCCTAAAAAGGGGAAATTAATCTCTTACCACATCAATTTTCGCAGCTTATACTGCTGGGTGAGCCCCAGGCTTTGAAGGTAGATATCAGTCATCTCCAGGGAACTGTGGCGATTCTGGTATTGCAGGGCTTTGATATCAGCTCCAGCGCGGTAGGCGTTGCAATTGCCGGTATGTTTCCAGGAATACATGGTGACTTCACCATCATAAACGTCGCAGGCTTTCATGGCTTTGGTATGGCGCTCGCTAACGCGGTTTCGGAGCATGCTATCAAAGCCTGGCTCCAGGTCCTTGCCGAACAGAAACATCCCTGGGCTGAGCTTATGGAGCTCCATGGCCATGATGAAGGGCTTCAGGCCTTCTGTGATGACCACGGGCATTTGCTGTTTGTTCTTGCTCACATGGGAGCGAACGAGAATGATGCCTTTTTGCAGATCAACGTCTTTGACTTTGAGGCGCAAGATTTCAACCGGTCGCAGGAAGCCATAATAGATGAAGCGGGTATAGAGAAACAATTGGTAATCTGACTTTTTGAGATAATTCTCCAGGCGTGCTTGCTGACCAGTGGTATAGGGAATGTTTTTCATCCCTTTTTCAGGAAGTTTTTTGATCCCTGCCGCAGGGCTTTTTTCGATCAGGTTTCGGGAAACCAATTCGTTTAGGTAAGTGATGCAAACTCCCAGAAAACCGTTGCGGGTTTTGTTGGCCACTTTCCGTTCGGACTGCACATAGTCCAGAAATTCCAGGACATGGTTCCGTGTGAGCGCTTTGATATTCTTTTTGTTGACACCTGCCGGATCGGCCCAGTCACTCCATACATTCATGAAATTTCGGTAGCGCTCCTGGGATCTTTTGCTGACCTGGTTGACTTTAATTTCCAGCGCTTTTTCAAAGGCCATTTTCACGGTGGTGACCTGCTCTTTTTCCTCTTTATTTTTGCTGCGTTTTGTCGCCTTCATGGCATCTCGCAGCTCATTGCCGCCTACCATCTTGCCGATAAAGAGGCCATGGTTGATGTCTTTGATAAGATTTTTAGCATGCTGACGCTTCTGAGCGTCCGTTTCACCCACCAATTTGAAGGTTCTGCGCCTAACCAGCTCCCCTTTGAAGGCATGCCAGATCCAATATTCAATGTGCAAGCCCATTGAATTCGTTCTTAAAGAAGCACGAACGAACGGATAACCGTCCAAATTTTTTTCTGCGTCAGGCCTCATTTCTTCAGGGGCAATAGCAAATACATGTGTAGAAATAGCTTGGTCTCTCATGTCAATTTAGGGCTTTCATGTCAATAATGCATTCAAAAAAGAAAAATCGCTCCAAAAACGTCATTTGGAGCGATTTTTATAAGGCTGTACCACAGGTCGGACTCGAACCGACACGGGCTATTGCCCACAAGATTTTAAGTCTTGCGTGTCTACCAATTCCACCACTGCGGCAGCACGCTGCAAAAGTAGGAGAAAGTTTGCAAACTATCTATAAGTATCTACCAAAATTTTGAAGGTGTTGTCGGCTTGTTTTTCCCAGATGAGCAGGAAGTCTACGATGCTGAGGCGTTTTGTGCCGCGGCCTGTGTAGCTGAGGTGGGAGCGGCCGAGTTGGTAGACGAGCTCTCCGAGTTCTCTTTGGGGGAGATGGGCTTCCCAGGCAGGGAAGGAAGATGATAGTTGTTGGTAGGCGGAAGTCTCTTCCAGTATTTCCATGGTGGGGGCCAGGGCCACCACATCGAGGCGCCAGTCCAGACCGGCGAATTCGCCCCAATAGGCGTCGAGCTGGGCGCGGCCGGAGGCCAGCAGGCCGCCGGGACTGGTCACGATCCCGTCATCGACGTAAAAGTCTGCGACCTCTTGCATATCGCCGCTGCGCATGCCTTCTTCCATGCCGAAGTTCTGGGCGCAGATGGCGGAGGCGGTTTCGCGGGAAACGTCCCAGCCGAGCTCGCCGCTGAGCCATTGCAGGGTATTTTGCAAAAATTGGGCATTATGTGCGGCTGTGGGATGGAGCAGGCCAAACCGAAATAGCTCACCATTTCCTGCTCTGATGCTTTGGGAAGTAAACATAGCTGCTTCTCCAAAGACCGCTACGCGCCCTTGTCCATAGGCCATAACGGCACCCTGACTCCAACCCTTCAGGTTGAAACTGGGATTCGTGGCAGGATCGACCTGGCCCGCCTGATTTGTCAGAACCATCAGGTGATCATCACCAAAAAGCATCAGGGGTTCTGCTCCGGGTGGCAGACGAAATGCCTGGCCTGTAAAACTGGCCACCTGCGGGATGTCAGCCGTAATGGGGTGGGGGAGCAGGCTGTTTTTTTCCCTGGAGAAAACAGAAGAAGGCTGATTCGGTGTCGTTTGCACGCTATATCCATTGGTGAAGCTAAAGCCAAAAGCTGCCGCCAACTCGGCATTGCAGCCGGGGAAGGGCATGTGATCGGCGATCAGCAGCAGGCTGCCTCCTTGTGAAACCCAGCGGGCTACCGCCTGAATTTCTGAGGAGCTGAAGGCCGAACGATTGGGAAGCCGCCAGCCTCGAAGGGCTGTCTCCTCATCCAGCGCATTGGCGATGACGAGGATGTCACAGGCGCTCAGATTCGCCTCATCCAATGCTTTTGAATTGCTTTTTACCCGATAACCCTCCGCTTCCAACACCTGAGTAAAACCGCAATATCTTCCATCTTTTGTATGGAAATTGTTGTGTGCCTCGTCTATCCAGACGACAGGTCCGTTATTTTGGGGATATTTCGGCTTCTCAAGCTGATAGGAAAAAGTGCTGTCACACAATTGGGTGTTTTGGGCCCTCAGTTGGTGAATGCTTAGCAGAAGGATTATGGAAAGGCATAGATTTTTCATGCCTTCAATTTACAGGATTTAGCCTAATTCAACCCAACATGAAAAGGCAGTATTTACTTCTCCCTTTTGTTAAATTTGCTGTTAAATCAGAAAAAGCAAGTAGCAAACCCACCCTTTTATGTAGGGTTCCGTTAAAATAGTTTCACCAAGCCATTTGCATTAGTTGAACCCGCAAGTCCCACAACCTATCATTTCATCTGCCTGGTTTTATCACCTAACTCGAGAAACACACAATTTCAACGGGGGGCAGTTTTTTTTTGATGAGCAGATGAGCGGTTTTAATACAATTTATTGGTTTCCTCAATATATGCCAACAATTCCTCATTTCCCGTCCCTTTTGCAGCAGAAGTGAAAAACAAAGGCGGCAATTCTTCCCAGCTTTCCAACAATGCCTTTTTGTAGTTCTCGATATTGGTCTGGAGCTCGGTCTTTCGGGGTTTGTCGGTTTTGGTGAAAACGATGACAAAGGGAACCTCATTTACGCCTAAAAATTCCATGAATTCCAGGTCCACCTCCTGTGGTTTGAGGCGGCTGTCTACCAGTACAAATACACACATAAGGCTTTCTCTATCAACTACATAGTCGGTGATCATGGACTGGAATTTTCTCCGCTCGCTTTTGGAAACCTTTGCATATCCATAACCGGGGAGGTCCACGATATACCAGCTGTCATCTATCAAAAAGTGATTGATAAGCTGGGTTTTTCCCGGTGTGCCACTCGTTTTGGCGAGCTGCTTGCGGCCGCACAGACTATTGATGAGGGAAGATTTCCCGACATTGGAACGGCCCACAAAGGCGTATTCGGGGTATTGGTTGGGAGGCAATGCGGACAGCTTTTGGCTGCTTTTTACAAATACAGGGTTTTTTATTTCCATGGCTTTCAACAGCTTTAGCTATTTGCGCGTTAGATGTTTAATTTTGCGGTCATTTTTGATTCGCATGCAAATTACTAAAGAATTAGAACATTGAGTGAAACTGTAACGCCTTACAATAAATCAGACAGCTCGAAGAAAGAGCAGGTAGAGGAAATGTTTGACAGCATAGCCCCGCGCTATGACCTGCTCAACCACATGCTCACCTTCGGCATCGATATCATCTGGCGCAAAATCGCTATCAAAAAGCTCAGACCTTTTCAGCCCAAAATCGTGATGGACATGGCCACCGGTACAGGTGACTTCGCCATAGCTGCCATGAAGCTGCAGCCAGAGAAAGTCATTGGTGTGGATATTTCCAATGAAATGCTGCGAGTAGGCAGGGAAAAAATGGCCAAAAAAGGCCTTTCCGATACCATCGAAATGATACAGGGAGACTCAGAAGCCATCAAAATGGCTGACAATTCCGTGGATGCGATCACGGTAGGTTTTGGTGTCCGTAACTTTGAGAACCTCAAATTGGGGCTCAGGGAGATGCACCGCGTTTTGCGGCCAGGCGGCGCTGTGGCGATTCTGGAACCCTCCTTTCCGACTCGCTTTCCGCTTAAACAGTTGTTCCAGCTGTATTTCAGGGTGTTTACACCCATCCTGGGGAAGTTGGTCAGCGGCGACGATGTCGCCTATAAATACCTGCCCGCATCCGTGCGGGCTTTTCCCAATGGAAAAGACTTTACAGATATTTGTGAAGAAGTAGGTTATAAAAGTGCAATCTATTATCCACTAACTTTCGGTAGTTGTTCGTTATATTTGTTGGAAAAATAACTAAATCGCAGACTGCCTATGGCGAAAGCTTACTTTAACACATTAAAACGCAACATATGTCCTTTAAGCATCGCTTAGTTTTCGGTCTGTCGATCTTCTTTATTTTCCTCACATCCACCAGCCAGGGCCAGGGTTATGGCAGGAAACATCCCCACGATTTTAAAGATTTTAACCTGGGGTTTCTTATATCTCTTACAGCCAATTCTTATAATTTTAAAGAAGCCGTCAATATCGTTGACCGGGTAGACGGCCAAAATATATTTCTCCGAAATGTCGAGCTGAAAGACAAGCCTGGCCTGAAATTGGGATTGATTACCAATTATAACCTGACCAACCAGATATCCCTCCGCTTCATCCCCTCAGTTTCCCTGGAGCAGCGTGACTTTTTGTTCAATTTCGTAGAAGAAGGCGGTATATCCACTACGCTCAGATCGGTGAATACTTCCTACCTGGATCTACCTCTTTTTCTTCAGGTAAAAACAAAATATTACAATAGATACCGCATCTATTTACTGACGGGGCCTCAGTTCAGCATCAACTTTTCCAATACCAAAAAAGTCCAGAATGACCCGAATCTCCTCAAGATTCAATCTCAGGATATTTCCTGGACGATAGGCTGGGGAATGCAACTCTATGGAGATCGCCTGAAGCTCTCTCCAGAGATCCGCTATTCCGTGGGATTATCCAATATTTTTGTCCCTGAATTCACGAGTCATGCCTCGGCTATTTCCCAGTTATTTACACAGCAGATGGTATTTTGCATAAATTTTGAATAATTCCAGGGTAGTTTTTGCGAAAAGCTGAAATTTGTCTTTGATGAAGGCTAAGAATTTTCCATTTTTAGCCAGACAATCTTGCTCGAGACATGCTAGTTCAATATTACTACCCTCAGACATTATCCCCTGACAGGCTTGACCGTTACCTTGCAGATGGTTGGTTTCGTGGAGCAAACATGCTCTGCCGCTCCCAATTGGTTTGCTTTGAAAAGGAGCTTTATTCAGTCATCAATATTCGTCTAAACCTGGAAGATTTCGGCTTTAGGAAAAGTTTACGGAAGCTAATGAACAGAAATGGCCGTAATTTCCAGGTGGAAATAGGCCCCGCTTCTGTCAACGATGCGAAGGAAAAGCTGTACCAGGGACAGAAGCACCGCTTCAGGGGCTTCATCTTCGACACCCTTTCCCAGTTCCTTTATTCAGATTATTGGCAAAGCGTATTCGAAACCCATGAGGTTTGTGTCTATGATGGTGACAGCTTGGTGGCTGTTAGTTATTTTGATGTAGGGAAAGAAAGTGTGGCCAGTATTTTGGGCTTGTATGATCCGGAATATCAGAAATTTAGCCTGGGGATGTACAGCATGCTGTTGGAAGTAGAGTTTGCCATGCAATCGGGTAAAAAGTTTTATTACCCAGGCTATGTCCTTGATGATTACCCTCAGTTTGACTACAAATTGAGGTTGGGCGATATGGAGTACTATGATTGGTATGGGAAATGGTTGCCTTTTGCAGAAATGGAACATGACAAATTGGTTGGAAACCAATTGAAGCAGGTGCTGCAGGAGCTTAAGTTTTCGCTGATGGCAAAAGGAATTACCAGTGAGATCAAGCTGAATCCCTTCTTTTCGGTCGGGTACCTCGACCAGTTGGAAGAAGATTTTCTGCAATGCAGCCTTTTCCTGCAAATTGAATCGGAAGCCAATGATGAAAAATACCTGATTGTAGAGTATATCGTTGATCAGGGAATGTTTTCTCTTTGCTGGGTGGAGGAAAAATACCAATACCACGAATATTTCGATACAGACCTGCCAGAAGATTTGCTGACTCAGGATGCGCGCATGTTGACCTACCAGGAATGCATAGCAGATACCTATTGTCAGGAGGAAATCATTGCCCTCACCCAAAATCAGCTTTCTTACCCAAACTCTTTCTCCTAACCTGCAACGAATCAACCTATCGAACCTTCGAATACAGGACTTCCTGAACCCACTTTTCCCTATATCTTTTCACTAAATGGCAGATCTTCCCGCCAAAGTGGAGGAGAAGTGCTTGTATTTTGGGAAGATAAAATCGAATTGCTTCACCGGGGCGAGTTACAGGCCCACTGGCTTTATACTGACTTGCAAAAACTGGTTTTTCATGCCCATAAAGCAAATGCAGGCTTTTTGAGCTTGTTTTTGGGAAGTATGGGGAAAAAGCTGGAAGACGAATGGCTGATTATCAGCCCGGAAGGCAAACATCTCTTTCAATTGGAAATTGACAGCAAGTATCGCAAGAATGAGTTGCAGCAACTCTGCGCCTACCTGAGCCGGGAAGTTGCCGTTTTTGAACAGCAAACATTGCCCTGAAAAACTGTTTTCTCTGCAAGCTTCTCCCTATCTTCGGGCTTTCATTTTCACCAACAGCAATCTTTTTCATGAAAAAGCCTACGATACTTATAAGCAATGACGATGGAATCCATGCGCCAGGTATACTCGCACTAACAGAAGTTGCCCGGGAATTCGGGGAAGTGTGGGTGGTGGCACCCGATAGTCCGCAAAGCGGCATGGGCCACGCCATCACCGTGGAGACCAGCCTGCGGGTAGAAAAAGAACATCTTTTCGAGGATGTAGTCGGCTATGCCTGCAGCGGTACCCCCGCTGATTGTGTCAAACTCGCCACGGGCGTGCTGATGAAAAAGCAGCCAGATCTGATCCTTTCAGGCATCAATCACGGCTCCAATTCCAGTGTCAGCACCATCTATTCGGGCACACTTTCCGCCGCGCGGGAAGGCGCCATTCAAGGCATAGCAGCCATAGGCTTTTCCCTGACAACATTTAGCCATAGTGCTGACCTGACTGCCTGCAAGGCCGTTGTACGCAAAATGATTCAATTGGCGCTTTCGGCACCCCTGCCCGCCGGGCATTATCTCAATGTAAATATTCCCGCCATTCCTTTGGCGGATATCAAGGGCTTTCGTGTCACCAGGCAAGCCATGGGCCGCTGGATAGAGGAGTTTGATGAGCGAAAAGACCCCTTTGGAAGACCTTATTATTGGCTGAAAGGCAGATTCGAATTGCTGGATAAAGGAACAGATACCGATGAGCATGCTTTGGCAGAGGGCTATGTTTCTGTTACGCCACTTGAGTTTGATATGACGGATCACCACCAACTGGCTCATTTGAATACCTGGGATTGGGGGTTTTGAGAGGCGGGAAGCGGGACGAGAAACGAGAAACGAAAAACGAAAAAATGACTATTTTAATTACTGGAGCGACTGCGGGAATTGGGGAGGCTTGTGCCCGTATTTTTGCTGGGCAGGGGCACCGTTTGATCCTTACAGGCCGCAGGGCGGACCGTTTACAAAAATTGAAGGAAGAATTGCCGGTCGAGGTAATGACCTTGCAGTTTGATGTGCGTGAGTATCAGCAGCTTAGGGATGCCCTGGCATCCATTCCTGAGAGTTGGCGGGATATTGATGTTTTGGTCAATAATGCAGGCCTGGCTGTTGGGAAAGACCCCATTCAAGAGGGCGTCCTGGACGATTGGGAGCGCATGATCGACACCAATGTCAAAGGCCTCTTGTATATCACCCGGGAAGTATCTCCCTGGCTGGTTGCCCGCAAGAAAGGCCATATCGTCAATATCGGCTCCGTTGCCGGAAAGGAAGTATACCCCAATGGGAATGTCTATTGTGCGTCAAAGCACGCCGTGAATGCACTTTCTCAGGGCATGCGCATGGACATGCTCCCCTACGGAATCCGCGTGACGCATATCGCGCCAGGCCTGGTAGAAACCGAGTTTTCCATGGTCCGCTTCAAGGGAGATCAGCAAAAAGCCGATGATACATATAAAAATATGGAACCATTGACAGGGGATGACATCGCCAATATCGTCTCTTTTGTGGTCAATCTGCCGGCCCATGTCAATATCAATGATATTTCCATCACGCCGACAGCTCAGGCAAACTCAGTGATGGTACACAGAGGCTAACTTTCCTCCGACAAATCTCCTCAATTGATCTTGTCCCCATGCACCAAATGGAACAAGGTATCCACTATCGCCTTTGCCCTGGGCAAAGGAAGTTGGGTGGCGCCTTGCACCTCGCGTACCGCGGAGGTCATGCTGCGGTCCTTGACCAGCTTGCGGACTTCCGCAAATTTTTCGCTCTGCACCTTATGCTTGCGCAAAAAACGGTCTATCTCATCCTCCTGCCCGATAGCGCGGGCCTGAGGAGAGCTGTCCAGGCTTGCTAATGCCTGCTTGGGAGGCAGTTGGGCTGAGGCTTCTGCGCCTCCTATAGCGTCGCCGCAGGCCCACATACCCAAACTCAATATCAGTATCAAAAAATATTTCATATTCATTCTTGTTGTAAAGAGGTACACAGAAAACCTACATTTTTCCCTAAATCTGCGCCTCAATCTGCTCTTCCCAAATCTTTTTCCCAAAACTGTCATAGAGCATCAGTTTGGCTTTTCGGCGGCCTTCCAGGCCATAGACTTCAATCAGACCAAAAGCGCGTTCTCCAAAACCTGTGCCTCTGGCGCGAAAGCCGTTACCGTTTTCTGGCTGATACGCTTTGGCAGTAAGCGGAGAGACTGTCATGTCATAGATACGAATTCCGTCTTTGCTATAAACGGATAATTCGGAGCTTTGCATATCTCCTGTCAGGAAAATTACATTCTTGACCTTGTTGCGGATAATGGCGTCAAGCAGGTACTGCCGCTCTTTGGGCGCGATATGGAAGTAAGTTTCAAACTTATCGAGGTTGCTGATCACCTGTCCGCCGATGCACACAAATTTGAAACTGGCAGTAGAACTGACAAGGCTCTCAATCAACCAGTCGAGTTGTTCTTTGCCCAAAATCGTGGGTTCTGTACTCTGAATGCCGTTAGGCGTGCGGAAATAGCGGTTGTCAAGCAGAAAAAATTGACAATCTTCTCTTTCAAAGGAGGTAGTAATTCCTTGATTTCCGTTAATTCCGGCAGTGGGGTTTCCCCAAAACATATTGAAAGCCTTCAGTGAGGTTTCCTTTTGGCGGAAAGTGCGGTCACCGTCATTGGGCCCATAATCATGGTCATCCCAGATGGCATAATTGGCCATGGAAGCCATGAGAGGCTGTAGCTCAGGCCTGGCACGCATCTGTGAATATCGATAATTGATTCCGGTTTCAGTATACCAATCCGCTTCGCGGTAATAGAGGTTATCTCCTAACCACATCATGAAATCGGGTTCTTTTTTGACAATCTCATCAAAGATCTGATAGCCCCCGCCATAAGGTGTGCCATCCCGATCGTATTTGGCGTCATTGACGAAGTTGCAACTTCCCAGCGCAAAGCGCAGGAGGGGAGGAGTTGATTTGAACCGCCAATCGCTGGGCGTTTTGAATTTCAACCGATGATCAAAAGTCACTTCTCTGCCATTCAGATAAAGGCGGTAGCCATAGGTCTGGCCTGGTTGTACTTCTGTCGCGACAAGCCTGGCAATGTACTGCTCAAAAGAATTGGTGCGATATTCAATGGTCTGAAAAGACAAAGTCGGACTTTGAAGATCGTAATAATCGAAGCGGACAGTGGCAGGGCCTGTCGTTTGTACCCATAAAAGCGCTTCGCGCATTTCCGTATAACCTACCATCGGACCTGCTTTGAGCAGGGTATTACTTGTATAGCGTCCTTGTGAAAAAAGGGCATGCGCACTGAGGAGCATACATAGGGCAAATAGCGTTTTACGCATAAGATATTTGTTAATATGAAGTATTAAGATACAGAATATCCTCTAATTTATTCCTTCCACCCGAAAATACAAAGGCTTGTTAATTCAGACTTTGGCTTTATTATCCACCGATCTGCATTTTTATCAGTTGAATCAGCTTGTTAGGAGCTAAGTCTTCAGCGGTTAATGTATGCCTGGCTTGAAGGTAAAAGGCTTCTCTTTGCTGAAGTAATGTGTGGATAAATTGTTGAATGTCAGTAGGTTTTGTTCCTTTGAGTAAAGGTCTTTTGTCCCTGTCGGCGATAAGCCTTTCTCCCAATACCTGTATAGTGGGTTTGAGGTAAATGGTCGTTCCGTGTGCATTCATCCATTTCATATTATCTTCAAAACAAGGCGTCCCGCCCCCTGTAGCGACCAAATATTTCGCCTCCGGCAAAAAAGTCAATGCTTTCAGCAGGCTGCTTTCCAATTGCCGAAAATAGGCTTCCCCTTTTTCCTCAAAGATGTTTTTGATGCTTTTTCCTTCCCTTTTTTCTATCCATTCATCCAAATCCAAAAAGGTAATCCCCATTTCATCTGCCACAGCATGGCCCATCGTGCTTTTGCCCGAACCCATAAAGCCTATGAGGAAGAAGAGTTTGCTCATTTGTTCCGGTCATTTCATCCTAATCCTGCTTCACACGGGGGTCAAGTAAAGCATATAAAATATCCGTCAGGATACTGACAATAACGAAGATACATCCGATACATATCGCAGCTCCTACGATCACAGGGAAGTCTTTGGTATTGAGGGCGTCGATGGTCAACTTTCCGATCCCCTGCCAGTTGAATATATATTCGATGAAAAAAGCGCCAGCCAGAAGAGAGGCCAGCCATCCGGTGACGGATGTCAGAACCGGGTTTAGCGCATTGCGCAGGGCATGCCGAAAAAGAACGAGGCGCGGACTCAGGCCTTTGGCGCGGGCGGTACGGACATAGTCCGTCTTCAGTGCATCCAGCATGCTGCTGCGCGTGAGTTGGATAAACACGGCCAGAGGCCGTATCCCCAGCGCCAAAGCAGGCAAAAACAGGTTTTTGAAAACCAGCCTTCTTCCCTCCGAAAAAATATTTTCCTCAAAAATATAGCCTGTCGCATTCAAGCCCGTAAAATCGCGCCACAGCACGGCAAACAGCCAGGCTATCAAAACGCCCATAAAAAAAGAGGGCGCAGAAATCCCCAAAACCGAGCCTGACAAAATCAGGCTGTCCCATCGCGTGCCATAGCGCAAAGCCGCTATGACCCCCAGCGTGATGCCCAGCAGCGCTGCAAACAGCATCGCAGCCAGCGCCAGGATGAAGGTGCCTTCCATCCGGTCAGCAATCATATCCACAACCGGCCTGCCGCTTTGAAAAGAAAGCCCCATAGCGGGCTTTTTGATCGCCAAATTCCCATCTACCATCCCGATAGGAGAAAGTTCATTCAGGTACACCAGGTACTGCGTTCCCAAAGGTTTATCCAGCCCATATTTGATCCGGATATTCATCTTGGTTTGCTCATCCGCACCTTCTTCCACCAGGTACTCGACTGGATCGCCCAGCGTATAAAATATGATGAATAGCAGACTTACTATCCCCCAAATGATGAGGATTCCCTGAAGCAGCCGGCTGAAGATGAATTTTAGCAAAAGGAAAGAAGATTAGTAGATGAGAGGATTAGCAGATTTGCACATTAAAAGAGACTTGCCTGGTCTCCCAGTTGATTGGGGGTTCTGCCGAAGTGATGATAGGCCCGCTCTGTCGCTACGCGACCTCTTGCTGTGCGCTTGATAAAGCCCTCCATGATGAGGTAAGGCTCATAGACCTCTTCTATGGTCTCGGCTTCCTCACCCGCTGATGCGGCGATGGAATTGAGCCCGACGGGGCCTCCTTTGAATTTATCTATGATCGTCAGCAGGATTTTGTTGTCCATATCGTCGAGGCCGGCCTCGTCTACTTCGAGCGCTTTGAGCGTCATTTTGGCGATCTCCATATCGATGCGGCCATCGCCTTTTACCTGGGCGAAGTCGCGTGTCCGCCGCAGCAGGCGGTTGGCGATACGGGGCGTGCCGCGGCTGCGGCGCGAGATCTCGAGGGCTGCATCGGTCTCGATGGGGACATTCATGACATGGGCAGATCGTATGACGATCTTCTGAAGGGTCTCCGCATCATAATATTCCAACCTGGAATTGATGCCAAATCGCGCCAGCATGGGCGAGGTAAGCAACCCGGCCCGGGTCGTAGCCCCAATCAGGGTGAAGGGATTCAGCCCGATCTCAATGCTGCGCGCATTGGGGCCTGTCTCCACCATGATGTCAATCTTGAAGTCCTCCATGGCGGAGTAGAGGTACTCTTCGATCACAGGCGAAAGCCTGTGGATTTCGTCTATGAAAAGGACATCGCCTTTTTCGAGATTGGTGAGCAGACCGGCGAGGTCGCCGGGTTTTTCCAGCACAGGACCGGAGGTCGTGGTGATGCCCGCCGCCAATTCATTGGCGATAATAAACGAAAGCGTCGTTTTGCCAAGGCCCGGAGGGCCATGGAGCAACACATGATCCAGTGGCTCCCCTCGCAGTTTGGCAGCTTTTACAAATATCTTCAGATTCTGCGTCAATTTCTTTTGACCAGTAAATTCCTCAAAATGCTGAGGACGCAATTGCTGCTCAAAATCAGAGGAAAAAGAATTCGGATCTAGTAGGTCGTTTCGCATAGTCAAAAATAGGAAAAAGAAAAGAGAAGCGAGAAAAGAGAATAGAGAAAAGAGAATAGAGAAAAGAGAAGCGAGAAAAGAGAAGCGAGAAAAGAGAATAGAGAAAAGAGAATAGAGAAAAGAGAATAGAGAAAAGAGGCAAAAACAATTGCATCTGCTCTCTCCTCTCTGCTCTCTCCTCTTTCTTCTTAAAAGTTTAAACATTAATTTTGCACCGGCAATAAACTTTATCGAAGCGTATTCGTTTTGCCATCAATTATTGTTTAGTCTAAATAAAAATATCAATTATGTCAATGTATCCTGAACATCTCGTTGCGCCGATGCGCTCTGAACTTACTGACGGTGGTCTGGTAGACCTGAAGTCAGCAGAAGAGGTAGATAATGTTATGAAACAGAAAGGCACCGTTTTGATGGTGGTCAACTCTGTTTGTGGCTGTGCTGCTGGTGCTGCACGTCCCGGCGTACTTCACGCCCTCAATACCGGCAAGAAGCCAGAACATACCTACACCGTTTTTGCGGGAGTAGCTACAGAAGCCACCAAAAGAGCACGTGAGTACATGCTTCCTTATCCTCCTTCTTCTCCATGTGTGGCTTTATTCAAAGACGGTAATCTCGTACACATGATCGAGCGTCATCATATCGAAGGCCGCCCGGCTGCGCTGATCTCAGCCAATTTGAAGGCCGCTTTTGAAGAATATTGCTAAGAGCTAAGTTGATGAGAGGATTAGTAGATGGAAGAATCAATCCTCCAATCCTCTCATCCTCTAATCCTCTTCAATTAATTCCGCTACATGCCCGTCCTCCTCTCTCGCATCTTCTGCAAGGTATTTGCTTCCGGTCATATAGCCTGCTATGGCAAAGTCAGTTGTATCCAGCGGCTGTGGGCCGCTCAAGCCTATTTGCCAGCCCTTACCATAGGTAAATTTGAATAAATAAAAATTGCTTTCCTGCTGATCATCAGCGGTCTGATGGCTAAAACGCCGGATCAGGCTGATGCCTTCAGGGTAGCTGGCCCGATGCTCGGGCATCTTGAGCCATCCCGCCAGATCGCCTTCGGCGAAGGCTTGCTGCGTCAGAAATTCCGCAGGAAAATGCTGCTCCAGTTCCGCTTCTTTCAGCACTTCATAGAGCCGATTGCGGTAGCGAAAATCGCCTGCCAGCTCATGCAAATCCTGCCTGCAACCCGTCGTATCGCCATGGAGGCGAATCAGAAGGGCGAAAAGCCGCACCTCAATATCGTTGTCTTCACTAGCCAGGGCTATCACCTGCTGGGTGCTGCTTTCAGCGGGAAAATAACTCAGGCATTTCATGCTGGTGGCCATGAGGGTATTGGCAAGCATATAGCTTCTGCTGCCTGGGGCATAGCGATCCCGGCGTTTTCGCTGGGCGCGATAGACTTCACGTATCGGCAACAGATCGTCTTTGATGACTTCAGGTAAAATGTCTCCTTCTTCCAGGCCTACCCGTAGGCATTCCAGCACAGGAAAGCAGTAGCTGCTTTTTTCGACCAGCGCCAATGCCGCCGGAAATAGCACACTGCTATGCGCAGGTTCTGTTATGATAGGAGTGAAAAAATGATCAGCATAGGCTGCCATATTTTTGGGATCAAGAAGAAGAAGTTCGATAAATGCTGCAAGAGAGCCTTCTGTATTGATGTTGCACAGGGTTTGCAAAGCCGTTCGCTTCATGAAGTAGTTGGTTTCCCAAAGCATAAACTGCTCCTTCAGGAAAGCAGGAGTACTTTCATCATTGACGCTTTCCAGCAGGCCGATCAGCCTTGCCTTGCTGCTGCGCTCCCGCAGGCTGTCGTCAGGGTAATTGAGGCGTATGCCCGCATAGAGGGTCGGGAGGTCTTTTTGAAGCAGCATGCTTCGGTCCAGGGCCTGAAAGATGGAATCTTTCTGTGAGTTGGAAGCCCGATCCAACCGTTGGATCAAAGATTCTACATTGCGCCCTTCATTGCCACCCATATTGCAACTAAGGATGAGGACTGTCAGGAAGGTAAAAAGGAATATTCTGCTTATCAGCTTCATCTTTTAATTCAAATTTTGCTCAAAATTAAGCGCAATTTAGGACTATTTCCTATTTTGTCGCCATGCTCAAAGTAGGACTCGTAGGAGCAGGTCATTTAGGGAAAATCCATTTGCGCCTGCTACAAGAAATCCCAACCATTGAATTGGTGGGATTTTATGATACAGATGAAAAAGTTGCGGCGAAGGTAGCTGAGGAGTTTGGGGAAAAGGCATTTCCTACCATGGAATCGCTGATCGCTGAAATAGACGCCCTCGATATCGTCACCCCGACCATCAATCATTTTGTATGTGGACAAAAAGCCCTGCAGGCGGGGAAACATATTTTTGTGGAAAAACCGCTTGCCCATACACTCGAAGAAGCAGAAAAACTGCTTCAGATGGCGGAAGAAATAGGCGTTATCGCCCAGGTAGGGCATGTGGAGCGCTTCAATCCCGCCTTCCTGGCAGTAGACGGCAATACCCTCAATCCGATGTTTATCGAAGGCCACCGCCTGGCTCAATACAACCCTCGCGGCACAGATGTGTCGGTTGTTTTGGATCTGATGATCCATGACCTGGATGTGGTGCTGAGTGTGGTAAATTCTCCCATCAGTCACATCAGCGCCTCCGGCGTCTCTGTGGTCAGTCAGTCACCTGACATCGCCAATGCCCGCATCGAGTTCGCCAACGGCTGCGTCGCCAACCTCACGGCAAGCCGTATCTCGCTCAAAAATATGCGCCGCCTGCGCTTCTTCCAGCAAAGCGCCTATGTAGCGGTCGATTTCCTCAAAAAGGAAACCGAGCTGGTGCGCCTCACCGACGATAAGCCCGCCTCGCCTATGGCATTCGAAGTGAATACCGGCGATCAAAAACGCTATTTGCTCTATGAAAAGCCCGCCTCACCGCCTGTCAATGCCATCAAAATGGAGCTGGAAGAATTTGCCAATTCTATCATGTCAGATGCGCCCGTGCGCGTATCGCTGCGCGATGGCTACAAGGCGCTGAAAGCGGCTTATGAGATTGTGGAGAAAATTGAGGCGCGGCGGGGGATGTTTGGGGAATGATTTTTTCTCTATTCTCTCCTCTCTATTCTCTCCTCTCTATTCTCTCCTCTCTATTCTCTCCTCTCTATTCTCTCCTCTCTATTCTCTATCCTCTCCTCTCCCCAAAAACGCCTTCCCCGTTTCCTCAATCACCTCATCAATAGGCGTATAGCTCAGGCCCAGCTGATGTGCTTTTTCTCCATGGTAAAAAGTCTGCTGATGGGAGCTGCGAAGGGTTTCGCGGGTGATGAGGGCTGTCCTGCCTCGCAGGTATGCGAGCATTTCGGAAGCCCAGCCGAGGGGCTGGAGGAGGAATGGCGGAAAGAGAATGCCCGGCGGTTTTTTGCCGAGGGACTTTGCCACCTTGCCAAAAAATTCTTTTTGGCTGAGATTGGCCGCTGAAAGGATAAACCTTTCCCCTTTTTCAAAATCACTCTCCAGCGCAAGGCGCAGGGC
Organism: Bacteroidia bacterium; assembly: GCA_030430205.1. Lineage (GTDB taxonomy): Bacteria > Bacteroidota > Bacteroidia > J057 > J057 > JAUIGE01. The sequence goes on from JAUIGE010000021.1 coordinate 64,108, forward strand.
CCTGGCGACATCGCGTGCCGCGACATAGCCCGAGACGCCCCGGTTGTAAAAAGGCAGGCCTTTGTAAAGGGTCGCAAATATCCTGGACGTATTTTCCGTCCAATCGCCGGGGCCCAGCACCATCACGGGATTGAGGATGACTGCCGGAAGGCCTTCCGCCAGGCCTCGATAGACCTCCATTTCGGCAGCGCGCTTGCTGCGTCCGTAGTTGTGATGCTTTTCCTTATCCTGCCATTTGCTTTCTTCATCTACCCATTCGCCCTTTCCCGCACGCCCCGTCGCACTGGACGAACTCAGGTGCACCAGCTTTTTGATGCCTTTTTCCAAAGCTACATTTACGACATTGGCGGTGCCTCCCACATTGATTTCCTTCATCTGCCTGCGCTGAGGTTTGCTGAAACTGACCATGGCGGCTGCATGGATGACATAGTCTACGCCTTCCATGGCCCGTTCCAGGGAGTAGAGGTCGAGGACATCGCCCTCCACGATTTCTACCATGGATTGCCAGGGAAATTTTCTGCCTTCGGGATTGCGCACCAGCAGGCGCAACTCATGACCTGCTTCGAGCAGTTCATTTACGATATAGTGGCCGATAAAGCCTGTGCCGCCTGTGATGAGTATCAAGAGAATGTGGAAAGTTGAAGAGTGGAAATTTGTAATTGAAAAAGAGGAACTTTGATTAAATTCGCAGGCGCAAAATAGCAATTACTAAGAAAAATCATTCTCTAATTTCCTCATTTCAACCTTTCCAATTTCTTTCCATGGATTTATCTGTATTCTTTGATCCTGTTTCATCGGTTTTGTTTGAAGGTATAAAAGGCAACCAACTGGGCAGCCGCGCCTGGACAGTGGGAAGTACATTCCCGGACTGGTCACAGGCCGATATCGTGATTTTGGGGGTGAAAGAGGAGGGGAAAAAGCAGAGCATGGCTCAGGCCGTACGGCCTTTTCTCTATAGCCTGAGCCTGCCACATGAAAATCTGGCCCTGGCTGATTTGGGGGATTTGAAGCTGAAAGACAGCCCTGAGGCTACCTATGATGTGCTTGCCTATGTCCTGGAGCAGCTAAAAGCTGCGGGCAAAACCGTGATGCTGCTGTCAGACAGCCCTGAAGCAAGCTATGCGCAATACCTGTCATTTGCGAGCCAGGAAAACTGGATCAACTATGTTCACATAGGCCATCAGTTTCATCTGCATGAACCTGATACTGCTCCGCCTCATAAGACTTTCAACCGGCAGATTTTTTTGCACGAACCCAATTGCCTTTTTTCCTATACCAACCTGGGCTTTCAGCGCTATTTCGTTGGAGAGGAGGAAATAGAGGGTTTGCGCGATCTGCATTTCAACTATCGCCGATATGGCGAACTGGCTGATAAACTGGCGCTGGCAGAGCCCTATCTGCGCGAAGCGCAGATGCTCAGCTTTGAGATGAGCGCCATCCGCCAGACCGCCTGTCCGGCGGCCCTGATGCCTTCTCCCGGCGGATTTTCCGCCCTGGAAGCCTGCCAGCTCGCCCGCTATGCGGGCAATAGCCCCCAGCTGCACAGCAGCTGTTTCAATGGCCTAAGCCTCGACCGCGACCTCAATGGACAAAGTGTCCATCTGCTGGCCACCATGATGTGGTATTTTATGGAAGGCTTTTACCATCGCCCCAAAAACATCCAGCCCACCGACCTCAAGCAATTGAGGCGATACAATGTGCAGCTAAGAGCTGCTATCGAGCAGATCAATTTTTACTACGATGCTGCCAATCAGCATTGGTGGATGGAGGTGTCCCTTCCCAATGAGATTGGGAAAACGCATCCCAAATCCAGGCTGATTGCCTGTTCAGAAGATGACTACCAGACGGCTCGTCATGACGAGATTCCGGAGCGCTGGTGGAAGACTTTTCATAAGCTTGAAAAGCTGGAGGGCTAGGTAAGAGGGGACGCTGATTTACGCAGATCGTTATGATTTTTTATGATAAGAAAAGGGTATTAAGGGATTAAGCATAACAGATCATAATAACCAGCGAAAATCTGCGTCAAATTCTTCTCTCAGGAGCGATACTTCTCCCCCCACTGCGCCTCCAGAAAGCGTTTGATCTTCACCTCCGAGCCGATCTCCTTCGGTTCATAAAAAACCGTGCCTTCCAGCCCAACGGGCAGGAATTCCTGGTTCCCTGAACCTCCCTGAAAATCATGAGAGTACTTATAGTCCTTGCCGTAGTCCAGGTTTTTCATAAACTGGGTGGGGGCGTTGCGGAGGTGGAGAGGCACGGGCCGCGGCGGGTCCTGCTTGACAAGGCTCATGGCCTTGTTGATAGAGGCGTAGGCCGCATTGCTTTTGGCGGAGGTCGCCAGGTAGGTGGTGCATTGGGCGAGGATGATCCTCGCTTCGGGCATGCCGATCACGTTGATCGACTGGAAGGTCGCGTTAGCGATGAGGATGGCGTTGGGATTGGCATTGCCGATGTCCTCGGAAGCGAGGATGATGAGGCGTCTTGCGATGAATTTGATGTCTTCGCCACCGTCGAGCATGCGCGCCAGCCAGTAGATGGCGGCGTTGGGATCGCTGCCGCGCACGGATTTGATAAAAGCCGATATGATGTCGTAATGCTGTTCGCCGGATTTGTCATACAAAGCCACATGCTCCTGGGCTGCGGCCATGAGCGCTTCATCCGTCACCACGATTTTTTCCTCCCCTGTATGCGTATTGATAAAAATTTCCAGCAAACTCAGGCTCTTGCGCGCATCTCCTCCTGCAATCCTGTAAATGGCATTTGTCTCCTTTAACTCAATGTCATAATCGCTCAGAATTTCATCGTTTTTGATGGCAAAAGCGAGCAATTCATCCACTTCCTCCGGCCCCAGGGGCTCCAGCTTATATACCTGGGAGCGAGAAAGCAAGGCGGCATTCACTTCGAAGGAAGGATTTTCTGTGGTCGCGCCGATAAGGGTGACGAGGCCTTTTTCGACTGCGCCGAGCAGGGAATCCTGCTGGGATTTGTTGAAGCGATGGATCTCATCGATGAAGAGAATGGTTCCCGGAAAACGGCGCGCATGCGCGATGACTTCCCGCACGTCTTTGACGCCAGCCGCCACAGCGCTGAGTTGTTTGAAAGGCCTATCGGCCATCTGGGCCAGGATTTGTGCCAAAGTGGTTTTACCTACCCCCGGAGGACCCCAGAAGATAAGAGAAGGAATGCGCTTGCTACGCACGATATGCATGAAAGGCGAATTTTCTTTCAGCAAATGCTTCTGGCCGATGACTTCTTCCAGTTTTTTCGGTCTAATGCGTTCAGCAAGTGGGGGCAAATGTGCCGTTTGATTGAAGAGATCCATAGGAATGGAAAATTGACGGTGGAAAATTGACAGTGGATAATGGATAATGGACAATTGACGATGGATAATGGATAATGGACAATGGATAATGGACAATGGATAATGGACAATGGATAATGGATAATTGACAGTGGAAAAGTAAGAACTTAAAAAGAAAATCTTTGGCTATATTCGCCCCAAATTATCGAATTAATTACCAACGATCATTATGTCAAAAGTACTCATCATTGGAGCGGGAGGTGTAAGCCGTGTTGTCGTGCAAAAATGCGCATCTTTACCACATGTTTTCTCTGAAATCATGCTCGCAAGTCGCACAAAATCCAAATGCGATGTCATCGCACGTGAAGTAGGACAGGGCCGTGTGCAAACCGCACAGGTAGATGCAGAGAATGTTCCCGAGCTTACCGCTCTGATTCGCTCTTTTGGGCCCAAATTGGTCATCCATGTGGCTTTGCCTTACCAGGATCTGACGATCATGGATGCATGCCTGGAGGCGGGCGTTCACTATCTGGACACAGCTAACTATGAGCCGAAAGAGGAGGCAAAATTTGAATATAGCTGGCAGTGGGCCTACCAGGACCGATTTAAGGAAAAAGGGCTTACCGCACTTTTGGGCTGCGGATTTGATCCTGGCGTGACCAGCATTTTTACTGCCTATGCAGCCAAGCATTATTTCGATGAAATCCATTACCTCGACATCGTCGATTGCAATGGCGGCGATCACGGCAAAGCCTTTGCCACCAACTTCAACCCCGAAATCAACATCCGGGAGATCACCCAAAATGGCCGATACTGGAAAGATGGCGCCTGGGTAGAAACAGCCCCCTTTGAAATCCGCAAGGATTTAAATTATCCAAATATCGGCGCAAGACCTTCTTATGTCCTTTACCATGAGGAATTGGAGTCTTTGGTTAAAAATTTCCCCACGATCAAGCAAGCTCGCTTTTGGATGACTTTTGGAGACGAATACCTCACGCACCTGCGTGTGATTCAGAATATCGGCATGGCACGGATCGATCCGGTCATGTACAAAGGCGTGGAGATCATCCCCCTTCAGTTCCTGAAGGAAGTATTGCCCGATCCGGGCGATCTGGGTGAAAACTACTCTGGAGAGACCTCCATCGGCTGCCGCATACGCGGTATCAAAGATGGCAAAGAAAAGACCTACTACATCTGGAACAACTGCAGCCACCAGGCTGCCTATGATGAAACCGGTGCGCAGGGCGTGTCATACACTACCGGTGTTCCAGCGATGATCGGTGCCAAAATGTTGCTGGAAGGACATTGGAGCGGTGCGGGTGTGTTTAATGTTGAAGAATTCAATCCTGATCCTTTCCTGAAAGACCTGGCTACCTATGGTCTGCCATGGCATGAGGAGTTTGATGGGGATCTGGAACTGTAGAAGCTTGCTGCATGTTAATTTGAAAGAGATGGTTCTTCTAACATGTTAGTGGAGTTCAAAAAACGAAGCTTTTGAGTTGTAACACCCCTTGCGCAAAATCGCCCCCTCAAGGGGGCTAGCGCTACCCAGAAGGCGTTTTTACGCCTTTTAATCAACGTCAGCCCCCTTGAGGGGGCGTCTAGGACGAGGGGTGTTTCATGCGCAAGAACACTGCTCCACTAAAGATCTCAATAAACCAAATCTTTTACGCAAGGATTTTTGAAGTATTGTGAAACCATGAAATACCGGATCATATTCCTCCTCCTGCTTTGTGGCAGCCAGGTTTTGACAGCACAGGATGTCCTGTTTCAGGCCTGGTATTGGGATTATCCCATTCGCCAGAATGGCAAACTATGGGTGGAAGTGCTGGAAGATCGTGCAGATGAAATGGCAGAGGCGGGATTTACCTATGTGTGGCTTCCGCCGCTTTCCAAAGCCGCTTCCGGCATTCAATCCATGGGATACGATCCACGGGATCTCTTTGACCTCGGGCAATTTGGCGCTGCGCGCTGGGGCGCCAGAACGCACCTCAATGCCTTGATGGCAAAGCTGGACAGCAAAAATATCCAGGTCGTGGCCGACCTGGTCTATAACCACCGGGACGGTGGCAGGCCCGAGCCAAACCCAGCTGTGGAGGGTTGGGTGGAAAACTATGATGCCAACAAAGTAAATGCTGGCGACCTGCCTTTTCCCACGGATCGCTATCGCTATATTTTGCCCATAGGTGGAACTACCGGCAGGGGAGCAGGCGACTATTATTTCAAAATAAAATCCGCTTCCGCTCACAGCAATTTCCATGGAAAAGCCTATGGCATGTATATCAATTCCAACCGGGTCACAAACACCGGTGGAACCCTGGCCGAAAGCGAGCCCAATGGCGGCGGAGATTGCGGCGAAGCCTTCAATACGATCCCTTTGGGTCGTTTTCTGACCGCAAATGTAGACAATGGCGGTTGTGGGGTGGATGAATTCAAATTGACCCTGACTTCGAATGACTTCCATGCCTCCGGGGATTTCCTCTACATCACCATCAACAACCAAAATGTGGGTGGATTTGGTGATTATTCCGACCACTACATCTATGGTCTGTGGGATGGGACCCAGATGCTGGACATACAATCAGACCTGATTTTTCAGACCTATACTGATTTTACACAGGTGGCCAGTGGTCGGGGCGGTATGAATTGGGAAAACTTTAAGCCCAATGGAAATCCGACGCAATTGAGCGGGGATTACGATGGCATGTGGTTTTTTTATGACTATGATCAGGACAATCCCGAAACGAGAGACAGCCTTTTTGCCTTTACAAAATGGATGTTTGAAGAAGTAGGCATAGGTGGCATCCGCGCAGATGCAATCAAGCACTTCAAGCCTTCCTTTATGGGCGATCTGATGGACTATCTATATGATGAAGGCATCAGTCCGGGCCTGGTTGTAGGGGAATTTTTTGATTCAAATGCCGGCACCCTCAAATGGTGGCTGGATGAGGCGAATAACAGCATGGATGCTGATACCAAAGCGGCTATTGATATGCGGGTATTCGATTTCAGCCTGCGACAGGCCCTCAGGGACGCCTGTGACGCCTTTGGCTACGATGCCCGAAATGTCTTTGGCGCGGGCCTGGTCGATGGGGTAGGGGCAAGCGCTTTTAGTTCCGTAACCTTTGTCGATAACCACGATCTGGATCATCAGGGAAACAGTATTTCCAATGATCCCCTGCTGGCATACGCCTACATTTTGACCAATAACCAGATCGGTTTGCCCTCAGTCTTTTACAAAGACTATTACGAGCCGCTCTACCTCAAGCCCGCCATCGACGGGCTGATGAAGGTAAACCGGAAATACATCGCTGGTGCGACCAGCCGTTCTTACCTAAACGCCTTCAATACGCCTTATGCGGCGAATTTTATAGAAGGTGGCAGCAATTCCAGCCTGATCTATCAGCTGAGTGACGCGCCCTCCGGGCGCGAGGTTATCGTCGCAATCAACTTCGCAGGCACACGCCTGAAAGTAGACCAAACCATCAACACGGCGAATGCGCCGCAGGGGACGGAATTCACCGATATATTCGGTGCTTCGGCCTTCGCGAAAGCGAATGTGAATGCCAGCAATCAGCTGTACATTGACCTGCCGCCAAGAAGCTTTGGCGTGTGGGTGGAAGGAGAGCTGGGCGATAGCCTGATTTCGCTGACGACAGCCTTGCCTGAACATCTGGATGTTTCTTCTGATATACAGCTTTTTGCAAAAGATGAAATTCACATTCGCATGCAAACAAATTTCCCCCAAACAGCTGATATTGAACTGTTTGACTTACAGGGAAAAGGACTTTTTCGGGAGCAATATCCTTTGTCGCCGGGCGAAAATCAGCTAAGCCTGCCTTCACTCAAACTGCCTTCTGGCATGTATTTAATCACCATAGGCCTTTCCGGAAAATCCTTTTCCCAAAAGGTCCTCATCCATTAACATGAACGATACCAAACGTCTCCGTCTCTCCGGAATGATGGAAGGAATCTCCTTTCTTGTTCTCCTGGGCATCGCTATGCCGCTCAAATATTTCGCAGGCATGCCTGAGGCTGTCAAATATGTGGGCTGGGCCCATGGCGTGCTATTTATGCTTTTTGTAGGCCTGGCTTTTCTCTATATGATCAAGCACAAACAACCGCTTCGGTGGTTTATCCTGGCCTTTTTGGCGGCTTTTTTGCCGCTGGGGCCCTTTATTTGGGAGCGGAGGTATTTGGATTAGGGAGCAGAGAGGCGAGAGCAGAGAGCAGAGAGCAGAGAGCAGAGAGGCGAGAGCAGAGAGGCGAGAGCAGAGAGGCGAGAATAGGGAGCAGGGTGAATTGAAAAAAAGTTTATATTGAGGTTTACCATTAACCCGAATCAAAGATGAAATGCTTCCCATCCGCCTTCTTTGCGAAAACCTTGGTTTTTTTTTCCGTTTTCTCGTTTCTTGTTTCTTTCACTTTTGCCCAATCCAAGCCCGAAAGTTATGATCCCTTAGTTGCTAAGGCAGATTCCCTCTACAAAATCGGTGAATACCAAGGCTCAGCAGAGGCCTATGCGCAAGCATTTGCGGATTGGGGAAGTGGATTTGTGAGCGACCGCTACAATGCGGCCTGCTCCTGGTCTTTGGCCGGGAATGCCGATTCGGCTTTTATCCAATTATTCAAGATCGCCAAAAAGGCGGGTTACAAAAACTACCTCGACCTGATCGATGATCCGGATTTGAAGCCGATTCATGAAGATGATCGCTGGGCAGAATTGTGCCAAATTGTTAAGGCAAATAAAGAAGAGGCAGAAAAAGACCTGATAAAGCCTTTGGTAGAAATGCTGGACTCCGTCTATGTGGATGACCAGCGGGAGCGGAGGGAGCTTGCGGATTTAGGGAAAGAATATGGTTGGGATTCGCCGGAAATGAAAGCCAAATGGGCTGTGATCCATCATTTTGATTCAATAAACCTGCTGAAGGTAAGCTATATTTTAGATGAATATGGTTGGCTGGGTGCCGACAAAGTCGGCGGAAGGGGCAGTACTGCCATCTTCCTTGTCATTCAGCACGCTGAATTGGATGTGCAGCTCAAATACCTCCCGCTGATGCGGGAGGCCGTCAAAAAGGGCGATGCCCGCGGCAGCAGCCTCGCGATGCTCGAAGACCGCGTAGCGTTCAGACAAGGCAAACGCCAGATTTATGGCAGCCAGATAGGCCGCGATCCCGATACCAACGAGCACTATGTGCTCCCTCTCGATGATCCCGATCATGTAGACGAGCGGCGTGCCGCCGTCGGCCTGCCGCCTTTGGCGGACTATGTCAAAAACTGGGACATCATCTGGGATGTCGAAGTGTATAAGAAGATGCTTCCTGAACTGGAAGCGAAGCAGAAGAACTAAGAATTGTTTCGGGTTTGGGGTTTCGAGTTCCGAGAACCATCCGAAACCCCAAACCCCAAACCCAAAACCCGAAACCCAAAACCCAAAACCCAAAACTTCCCCCCTCATGAGAAAACTCCATTTTTCCCTCCTCCTGCCCCTGGCAATCCTGCTTTTTTCCTGCCAACCACAGCCAGAAAATCGCAGCTATTTTGAAGTCAGCTTTGAGGTAGATTCTTTGAATCAAGCGCTGGACGGACGATTATTACTTTTACTTTCCAACAATAAGCAGGCGGAACCCCGCTTTCAGATCGGTGATGGACCCACTACCCAACTTGTTTTTGGAATAGATGTAGAAGGCTGGAAAAAGGGCGAAAAGCAAGCTTTTGATGGAAGCGTATTTGGGTATCCACTGGAAAGTCTGAAAGATCTTCCTGCTGGCAAATACTATGTGCAGGCATTGCTGCATCGCTATGAGACCTTCAATCTGTCGACGGGTCATACCGTCAAATTGCCCATGGACAATGGCGAAGGACAGCAGTGGAATACATCTCCGGGCAATCTGTATTCAACGCCTGTTGAAATTCAATTTGATCCGCAAAAATCAGTTGCCATCAGCCTGAAGATGGATCAGGCGATCCCTCCGATTGTGCCGCCCGAAGACAGCAAATACATCAGGCATATCCGCATGAAAAGCGAATTGCTGAGTGAATTTTGGGGCAGGCCCATGTATCTGGGCGCGCATATATTATTGCCCGAAGGTTTTGATGAACATCCGGAAGCCAAATATCCTTTGGCTGTCTTCCACGGTCATTTTCCCGCTGATTTTGGCGGCTGGCGCACGACGCCTCCCGATCCGAATCTGGTGCCTGACTCCAGTGCGCGCTTCAGCCTGAAAGGCTACAACATCATCCAGCAGCAGGAATTCTACGATTTCTACAAGCTCTGGACAGGTCCTGACTTTCCACGATTTTTGGCAATCGAAATCCAGCACCCTACGCCCTATTATGACGACTCCTATGCCGTCAATTCTGCTTCACAGGGCCCCTGGGGCGATGCGCTGACGTATGAGTTGATCCCTTTTATAGAAAAGCAATTTCGGGGATTGGGCGAAGGCTGGGCCCGTTTTCTCTACGGTGGTTCCACCGGCGGCTGGGAAGCACTGGCCGTGCAGGTCTTTTATCCCGATGAATACAATGGCTGTTTCGCAGCTTGTCCCGATCCGATTGATTTCAGCGCCTATACGACCATTGATATTTACAAGGATAAAAACGCCTATTTCCTGGAAAGCGATTTCAAAAAGACGGAACGCCCCATGCACCGGGACTACCTGGGCCATGTCAGTTCTACAGCCAAAGACGCCAATCACCTGGAGCTTGTGCTCGGCACCCACAGCCGTTCCGGCCAGCAATTTGACATCTGGGAGGCGACTTATTCGCCTCAGGGCAAGGACGGATACCCCCGCCGTCTTTGGGACAAATACAGCGGTGAAATCGACCATGAGGTCGCTGCCTATTGGCGCGAAAACTACGACCTGAATCATATCATGAAGCGGGACTGGGCCACCCTCGGGCCCAAACTTCGCGGGAAAATCCACATTTACTGTGGCGATATGGACAATTATTACCTCAATAATGCTGTCTACAAAACGGAAGATTTCCTAAAATCTACGAACAATCCGCCTTATGAAGGCGAGGTAGACTATGGAGATCGTGCGGAGCACTGCTGGAATGGCGATCACAGCCAGCCCAATGCCATCTCCCGCCTGCGATACCATCGCATGTTTATTCCGCGCAGCGCGGAGCGATTGTTGAAAAGCGCGCCTCCTGGCGCGGATGTGGCTAGCTGGCGCTATTAGCCTTTTTGCTGCGTGCACCCAGCCAGATTCCCACAGTTACGAGCAATCCCACAAAGGGAAAAGCGTGCAGCAGCAGGTCAAACCAGTCCATCATCTGCATGCCTTCGGCTCCACCTGCGACCCAGCGCAGCTTGCCAAAGAGGTGAGGTTCGGGCGTAAATGGTGCGAGGCCCAGCGTAAGGCTGAGGATTAACCAGAGGAGGGGGGATTTTATGGTTAGATTTTTCATGGGTTGAATTATTTTTGGGAACCATATAAGAGCATAAAAGGTCATATAAGGCTATTCCGTATTTTCCTAACATGACCTTCTATTCCTTTTATGGTTTTAAAGAAAAGCCTATTTGATGCCTTTTCCCACGATTGCTTCTGCGTAATTTTCCCAACTCATGTTGGAGGCTGTCACCGCGACATTGTCGCGGGAGATGGGCTGCTCCACAAAGCGCAGCATCTGCTGCGCCATGGAGTCAATATCCTCTGGCTCAGCCAGATAGCCGTTGAAACCGTCTTTGACGGTTTCGGGGAAGTGGCCGACCCTGGTGGCCAGTACCGGCATGTGAAAATTGTAGGCGAGAGACTCGACCCCTGATGGGGTGGCTGTCAGGTAATAGGTGACGATGGCGTCACTCACCTGGAAGTATTTGTGTACATCTTCGTTGGGAACGAATCCGATTTTCTGAACGACATGCTCTTCGATCCCCAATTCCTTGATTTGGGCAAGGGGATTGTAATTGCGTTCGTCATCGCTTTTGCGGAGGAGGATTTTTTTCAGCAGGCCAAAAGTGGCGCTTTTGATGCGGGTAGAAAGCTTTTTGTTATCCAAAGTATTCCAGAACATTTCGCCGGCGATGATCAGCGAAAGGTCTTTTCTGCTTTCCAGGGCTTTGGCAAAAGCGGGAATGACATTGTGCAGGCCCTTGTATTTGCGGATAAATCCGAAAAAGAGAAAAACGTGTTCATTCAAGCCTAACTCCTTTTTGACCGCCTCTTTATCCAGATTCGGATCAGGCTGGAAGAGATCGTAGATCGGGTGATACAGCTTGATGATGGTGCGCTTGTTGGGATCCCGTTTCCCATCTTCATTGACCGTGAAGGAAAGGTCCGGAAAAACGGCTTTCAGCTCATCGGCTGTTTTGTAGGCATGTGCGATATAGGTATCGGCTGCTTTGAGGCCCTTTTTGGTAAAATATTTATCAATGACGCTCGCCTCTTTTTGTACCAAAACATGCACGTCAAAGATGACTTCGATATCGGTATGTCGCTTCAGCTTGCGGGCGATCCAGCCCAGGGGCAGGCCCTGCAAGGCGATGGCCCACTGAAAGATGACCATATCAGGCTTGAGGTCGCGGATCAGGCGATAGGTCTGCGCCCAGCTCCGGGGGTTGTTGTAGTTGGTTAAATATGTTAATTTAATGTCTGTATTTTCCAGTAGGTCAGATTTGCTGCTCCTGTCTTTGAAGTCCCGGGGAATGATCGCGGGGTATTGCTGGGTCCAGGAAACGATATGCACTTCGCAATCCTCCCTTCTGTCAAGGGCCTTGGCAAGGGCCGTGTTGTAGTTGGAAATGCCGCCCTTGAAAGCGGGGCCCGGACCGAAACAGACAATTTTTTTCATGCTCAATTTTTTAAGGAAGGCAAATATAAGGCTTTTCTCAGAAGGGCAAAAAAGGGCGAATAAACGCATTTTGGCCAGATTGCAACATAGTTCCTAGCCTTTGCAACATGAGTGATAGGTGGTGCCAGGCTGGAAATCCTTTCTTTGGAGAATAGATTCAACATGTACCAAACTGTATAAATCATGAAAAGCGTTACCGTCATTTTGGGAGGAATTATTTTTTCTCTTTTTATGGGTTCATTTCAGTTACAGGCCAAAAGCCCTCCACCCATCATGGCTGGAACCTACACCATAGGCGGAACGAATCCGGATTATGCCACTTTTACGGCAGCAGTCAGCGCGCTGACGAGCCAGGGGATCAGCGGTGCTGTTGTCTTTGACGTTCGCAATGGCACCTATAACGAGCAAATCTCCATTGATACGATTTCGGGGGCCTCGCCTGCGAATACCATCACCTTTCGCTCCGAAAGTCGGGATAGTAGCCTGGTCACCCTGGCTTTTGCCTGCACCACCAGTACGGATAATTTCGTGTTGCGGCTGTTTGGCGCGGATTATATGCGCTTTGAGCATTTGACCATCCAGGCTACGGGCTCCATCTATTTTAGAGCGGTTCAGTTGGCTCAGGGCGCGAGTTACAATGTTTTTACCCATTGTCGCTTTAGTGTCCCGAGCGCCAGCGGGAGCTCATTTGCTCAAAATGTTTTCAGCTCTTTTAATGGACAGAGCGCTGCCGAAAATGATAATTACAATACCCTTTCCCACAACCGATTTGAAAATGGCACACACGGTCTGTTGGTTTTTGGTTATGGGGTCAATGCAGGGGAGAGAGAAATGGGCTGGCAGGTGATTAACAATGTATTTGTCAATTCTGCTTACAGAGCTATGTATTTTCATTTGCAGGAAAACTGCCAGATAAAAGGAAATACCCTCGAATGTACCAACACCACCAATGCAGCATTATACCTCACAAATTGTTATGATTCAGTCGCTATTGAGCAAAATATCATCGATGCGCCAGGTGCAAATGTCAATGGGATACAAATTTCTACTTCTCAGACAGACACGCTCAGCAAGATTCGAATAGTAAATAATTTCATTACAGCAGGTTATAGAGGGATTTATGCCTTTGCCGTTGATCGGCTCAGCATCTTGCACAATAGCGTGGTGATGGTAGGAAATCAGGCCGCCTCCATGGCCTTGCTTGTTGATAACACCGCTGATTGTCGTATTCTCAACAATGTGTTGGTAAATTATGCGAGTGGCTATGCCATATACCTGATTGGATATTTAGGGCCAGGATTTGAGGTGGATTACAATAATTTATATACAAATGGCAACAACTTCGGCAGAGCGGGGCAATTATATACTGATTTTCTTTCCTGGCAATCCAATACAGCTTTTGATTCGCATTCCTTTTCCCTTGATCCTGGCTTTAGTAGCCCCCCTAATCTTCACACGCTCTTCCCCGCTTTAAGTGGTGCAGCCAGCTCCTTACCGGATGTTACGGTAGATATTGATGGGGAAAACCGTTCCAATCCTCCGGATATAGGCGCGGATGAGTTTAGCCTTATGGGCTCTAATGCTGCTTTGGTAGCTTTTCTTCATCCTCAACCGCCTTTTGCGGCGGGCAACTATCCCTTACAGGCGATTATTGAAAATCGCGGCTCCGATAGCCTCGTCAACTACCAGATGAACTGGAGCCTGAATGGCGTCAGCCAGACTCCTATTCTCCGTGCAGGACCCTTGCCTGCCAACCAGCGGGATACCATTTTACTGCTAAATCAACTCCTTATGGGAGGTTCAATCTATCAACTGGATGGATGGGTGAGTTTGGCTACAAATCAAACGGATATTTTCCCACAAAATGACAGCCTGACTTCTTCTCTTTTTGCTCCACAAATGGCGGGTAGCTATACTTTAGGAGGCAGCAGCCCGGATTTTGCAGATTTCAATTCTGTGGTACAGGCCCTGCAAGTGGGGGGCATAGCAGACACGACGACCATCTTTGTTCGTCCCGGCACCTACAATGAGCAGTTCAGGCTGGAAGCCATTGATGGGGTAAGCTGTCAGACTCCTTTGATTTTTGAAGGCGAAAGCGGCGATAGCTCCGATGTGATTATCACTTTTGACAGCAATTTTTCTGATAATTATGTTTGTCTGATCAAAGGACTTTCCGGGCTCAGCTTTCGCTATCTGACCTTTGAATCGACAGATATCACCTATACACGGGTAATCAGCCTGGAAGATACAACCGACTGCCTGAGTTGGGAAAATTGTCATTTGATAGCACCTTCAAAAAACGCTACAGGAAACAGCCTTATCGTCTTTTACTACAACAATGGTTACCACAGCGGGATTCATTTTGTGAAAAATCGGGTAGAAAATGGTTCAATTGGGATGAACCTCACCCAGCAGCATTTTGATGGGCAGTATCATATCGTGGGAAATACTTTTATCAATCAATACCAGGGAGGGATCGAAACGCTCAATGGAGGGACTTATTTTTTGGCAGAAAACTATATCACAACAAATAAAACCTACAGTGCCTATCAGGCCATTTACCTTCGGACTCCCAGGAAAAAAGCCATCGTGGAGAAAAACAAAATCATTCAGGAAAATGGCGTTGGGATTTATGTGATTTCTTCATTCAGACCTGTTCACATTCAAAATAACTTCGTGAGTGTATTGGGTACCGCCAACAACGAAGGGATTTTTCTGGATAATGTAGATTCTGTCTACCTCTACCACAACAATGTGCTGATGAAAAACAGCGGAGTAGCCACCCTTGCCCTATGGGTTAAAGACGCGAGGTCCAGGGTGAAAATTTCAGGGAATATTTTTGTCAATGAAGGTCCCGGAAGGTTATTCATAACAGAGAGCCTGCAAAACCTTGAGCTTTTTGACAACAATGCCTACTATGGCCCGGGAAATGAGCTGTTTTGTCTCGGCAATCCTATCCTTACTTCTACCTTCCTCACCTACGGTGATCTCCCTGCCTGGCAGCAGGCCAGCAATCTTGACAGCGCTTCGCTTTTCGTCAATCCCGAATTTTATTCGGACAGCAATCTGCATGTGCAGAAAGCGGCCCTCAACGCTACCGGCAAGGCCGGTCTGGGCATCGTCGATGATATCGACGGGGAGTTGCGCAACAGTCCGCCGGATATCGGCGCTGACGAATTCATGCCGACAGGCATGGACGTGCAGTTGGTAGAGCTGATCCTGCCGCAGGCACCCTTTGTGGCGGGGACTTACCCCTTATCGGCCGTGGTCCGCAACCACGGCACGCAGCCATTGAGCAACCTCCAAATTGTATTTGAAGTGAATGGCGCAACGCCTGACACTTTCGCCTGGAGCACTTCCCTGGCTGTGGGCCAGCAAGATACCCTAACATTTGCCAACCAATTGTTCAACCCATTGGTCAGATATGATTTCAAGGTCTGGACACAGCAACCCAATGGTCAGCAGGATGTCATTACAAATGACGATAGCCTGGAAAAAAGGGACGTTTGGGTTTCACTCGCAGGTGGCTATACGGTGGGTGGGACGAGTCCTGACCTCCCGGATATCAGCACGATGTCTTCTGTGCTAAGCGCGGCTGGAATCATCGATACGGTTTGGTTCAACATCCGAACCGGAACCTATACCGAGCAGGTGACTTTCAACGCGTATCCGGGCATGAGTTGTGAAACGCCTGTTTATATTCAATCCGAAAGTGGCGACAAAGCGGATGTTATATGGCAATATGGTTCGGGTTCAAACAATAATTTTCGCGCCCGCCTGGACGGCGTGAGTGGATTGGTTTTTCGTAATCTTACGATTCAGACGACCAATTCCTATGGTCGGGTAATCGAAATCAGCAATGGTTCCCATTGCAATCAGTTTATCAACAATCATTTGATTGGCTGGAATATCAACAATGCCACGGACCGCTTTGCGGTCATTTATAGCCCCGCAGGAAGCGGCCCGAAGGAAGGCGATACGGCCAATGTTTTCATGAATAACCATATTCAACATGGCAGTTATGGGATGATCATGGCAGGTTATAACCAGGCCAACCCGGAACGGGGCACCCGGATCATTGGCAACTATTTTGACAATACCCGCTACCGCGCAGCGGCCCTCAATTACCAGGAATCCATAGAGGTCAGAGACAATATTTTCGAAACCAACAACAACAGCCAGAATGGCCGTGCGATCAGTCTGTATCAGAATACGGGCGCTCCGGTCATTATCCGAAATAAGGTAAATATGCCCAGGGGCTTTGGGATCACCCTAGAAGACATACAAACAGCGGTGGGGGATACGGGGCTGATCGCCAACAATATGATCTATATCGAAGGCACCCAAAATGCCAAAGGCATTTATATAGATGGCTCCCGCCAAAAAGTACTGTACAACAGTGTTTGGATCACAAGTACAGACGCGGCCGACGGCCGGGCCTTTGAATTGTTCAATGGGCAGGGGATCATTCTCAAAAACAATATCCTCGTCAATACAGGGACCGGATATGCCATTTATGTGGCGTGTAATAAAGGCCTGGAATCCGACTATAACGATCTGTATGCCACCGGCACCAATTGGGGCTACGACTGTGGAGCCGTGGCAGATCTGGCTGCCTGGCAGATGGGGGGCAGAGATGCCCACTCGATTTCCATCGACCCGGACTTTGTTTCCGTAACGGATTTGCATGTAAAAGCCACAGGCCTGAATCGGTCGGGCATTCCATTTCCAGAGGTACTGGATGACATAGACAGAGAGCTTCGGGACCCCCAAAACCCTGATATCGGCGCGGATGAATTCACCCCTCCCTTGCGCAACGAGGCGGCTTTGCAAGCCTTATTTGTGCCGCAAAGGCCCTTTGCGGCGGGTAGCTATCCCCTCAGCATTGCGATTCGCAATGGAGGAACCGATACCCTGCGATCCCTCAGGATCGACTGGGAAGTGGATGGCGTTGCCCAGACAAGTTTCAACTGGAGCGGTAGCCTGCCAACAGCAGCTTCCGATACTTTTGCCTTCGGCACCTACCAATTTGTAGCAGGAGTCAACTCCCAGATAACTGCCTGGCTGAGCCTGCCCAATGGCACCCCAGACAGCCTGAACGTCAACGATACCCTGCGTAGCAGAGACCTTTTTGTGGCTTTGGCAGGTGTCTATACCGTGGGCGGTAATAATCCCGATTTTCTGAATTTTTCGATAACAGCCGAAAACCTGAGCAAAGGCGGTTTGCTGGATTCGGTGGTCTTCCGGGTGCGTGATAGCGTCTATCACGAGTCGTTCAGCCTGGCGGCTGTGGCGGAGAGCAGCCCCGCGAACTTTGTTCGCTATGAGGCCGAGCGCGGCGATAGCGCGCAGGTGATCATCCGGTATGGAGGAGCAGCAGGAGCCGTCCTGCTTATCGATGGCATGGCGCATCTTCAGCTGCGCCATTTGACATTCGAAAGAATAAACGGAACAGGCAATGATCTGCATGCCCTGCAATTGAAAGGTGGAATAAATGCCTTGCATGTTCATGGCTGTCAATTTGTAGGCTTGCCTACGACCGATAATACCGCAGAAAAGGCTACCATCTTTCTGGATGAAACCAACCACAAAGGGCTTTATTTTACCCAAAATGAAATCTTCTACGGCAGCTATGGCTTTCGCGCTGAAACCTTTAGCAATTCTCCATCTGATAGCTTGCTTTTTTGGGGGAATAGCTTTGATAATCAGGCTCTTTATGCATTGTATGTCAAGTATTACAATTCAGTAGAATTGGTGGGAAATATTGTACGAAATGGTGTTTTGTCCCAGGCCAATTATACCGGCTTATACCTTTTTCAATGCCATGGAAAATCCTTTTTGGAGGCCAACCAGGTCCTTGCACCGGGAGGTAGATATGGGATTTGGTTGCGAACCATGAGTGGTCCGGATGGACGTGTGATAAACAACTTTGTGCAAACAGGTGGGAGCGGAATAGGTACAGGAATATATGTGGAGGATTTGTTTAACCAAAAAATCGCTCATAACAGCGTTTTATACCAGGGAAATAGCCTGACAGATGGCGCTGCCTGTCGGGTAGTTAGCGGAAATAACAATAACTTTGTCAACAATATTTTTGCCAATACAGGTGGGGGCTATGCCATCCGGGTGGATGGGAGCGGCAGCTATGCCTATACCCGAAACAATGACCTTTTTGCTACCGGCAACTACCTCGGTCGTTGGTTGACAACGGATATGGCGGACCTCAATGCCTGGCAAACAGGCACGGGCAGGGATATAGGTTCTATTTCTGTAGATCCCCTCTTTATCGCTCCCCATGATCCGCATGTATTGCAGGTGCAATTGGACAGTGCGGGCATTTTTGCCAGTTATGTTAGAACTGATATTGATGGGGAAAACAGAAATGCGGGCTATCCCGATATAGGCGCGGATGAGTTTGATGTCTTTTTCAAAGACCTGAGCCTGGAAGCTGTGCTTTCTCCGAAGACAGGCTGTGGCCTGAGCAGCACCGAAACAGTGACGATAAACATCGCTAATCCCGCCGTACAGGCGGTGGACAGCTTCCAGATTGGCTATGTGCTGGACAGCCTGCCGGCGGTTGTCGAATGGGTGTACACCCGGATTCAACCCGCTCAGCAAAAGCTGATCAGCTTTCAGACAACAGCAGACCTGAGTCGGCTGGGGGTGCATCATTTGGATGTTTTTGTCATGCTGCCGGGAGATCAGTTTTTGGGAAATGACAGCCTTAGAGGCATTCAGCTAAACAATCTGCCGCTGGGGGGAGCCATCAGCAACCTGCTGCCGCCGGATAGCACCCTGGGGCTTTCATCCCCTTTGACCTTTTCCTGGAATCCCGCAGCCAATGCCAGCAATTATGATTTTTATTTATGGAAAGCCAGCGATCCCAAACCCACACAACCTACAGATTCCAACATCTTCGCCACCAGCTACCTCTACACCGGCAATCTTGTCGGCAATGAGCATTTCAAATGGCAGGTCCTGCCCAACAATGCCTGCGCTCAGCAGCAGGCGAGCCCGGAATTGAATTTTTTCACGCCTCTCTTGCCGGATTTGGTTATAGATACGATCATCCTGCCTCTCACGGCATTCTCCGGTCAGAGCATCACCATCGGCTGGTCGATCAAAAATATAGGACAAGCAAGCACGGGTACCGCATTCTGGAGCGATGAAATATGGCTTTCCGTGGATACGGTCCTGAATCTTTTCACGAATACATTTGAAATATACCTGGGCACCGTAGGGCGCCCCGCCGCCCTGGCTCCGGGACAGAGCTATTCACAGACCGCCACTTTTTCACTCCCCCAAACGGCCATTGGCCCCTACCATGTATTTGTCAGAACAGCCAAACGGCAGGTTGTGAGAGAATCCATTTATACCAATAATATCGACTTTTCTCCCGATACAATAGACATCCAGCTCACGCCACCGCCAGACCTTCAGGTATCGCAGGTGATAGCTCCTCAGACTGTTTTTTCGGGAGACAAAGTGAATCTGAACTGGACGGTAAAAAATGAAGGCACGGGCCCCACGCTCTCTGGCGATTGGTACGACGAGGTCTACCTCAGCCAGGCATCCTTTTTGGATACCCGTACAGCCACGCGCCTGGGCCGATTCCGTATCCGCCGAAATCTGGATGCTGACAGCAGCTACCAGCAATTTCGCCAGATCACCCTGCCCAACGGCATTTATGGGGTTCATTACCTGCATGTGCTTACAGATGCTGACAATGATGAATTTGAATATGTTTTGGAACAAAACAATGAAGGCAGCAGTGACTCCATGACCATCGTTCTAAGTCCGCCGATAGATCTGGTGGTAGATTCTGTCTGGACAGCAGACAGTGTCAGTACCAGAGAAATGGTGACGGTTTTTTGGCGGGTGAAAAACCAGGGCGCAGCCGATGTGACAAGCCCTTTTGTGGATCAAATATATTTGTCCACCCTGCCTGACTCCAACCTGAATGCTGCCAACAAAGTTGGCAGTTTGACCAATGGAGTTGTTATCCCTGCCGGTGGCAGCCTGGTCAAAAGCAGGCTGGTGACCATGCCTGATGCGCCAGATGGGCCCTATTATTTTTATGTAAAAACGGATGACAAAAACCAGGTCTACGAATATGTTTTCGAAAACAACAACATAGGCCGGACCCTGGGCCCGGTAGAAGTGCTGGCACCTGATCTTCAGGTAGTTGACTTTGAGCTGCCCGATTCCGCCGTCTCCAATCAGAATACATCCATCGGATGGACACTCTTCAATGCCGGTCCCGGCAAGGTGTACAACCGCAGCTGGAAAGACGAAGTCATGATCTCTCGTCATCCGGTTTTTGATCCGGATTCTACGGCCCTCTTAGGGCGCGTCAATCGCTACGGCCTGATCCAAAAGGGAGACTCCCTTGCCTGGCAGCAGGCTTTCCGCCTGCCCAATGGGCTTTCGGGAGATTATTATGTCTATGTCCGGACGGACTATGGCTCGGCCATTTTTGAAGGACAAGGTGAAACGAACAACCTCGCCCGCAGCGTCGGGACGATCTATATCGACCTGCCTCAATGGCCGGATTTGCAGCTGGTCCAAAAGCAGCTTCCTGCCAGCATCATGGCAGGTGACAGCCTGCAAATGCAATTTGAA
The DNA here is from genome assembly GCA_030430205.1 of Bacteroidia bacterium. Classification (GTDB taxonomy): domain Bacteria; phylum Bacteroidota; class Bacteroidia; order J057; family J057; genus JAUIGE01. Next base: position 84,830 of record JAUIGE010000021.1, read on the forward strand.
GTGAAAAATGCAGGGCAGGGCGACATCTTTGGAAAAAGATGGACAGACAAACTCTACGTGCAGTTGGATACCCTATTCAACGCCAAAGATGCTTATTTGCTCAAAACGGCTTCCCGCGCCATCAGCCTTGCTGCGGACAGCAGTTATATCTTTACCTATGATGCTGCATTTCCCCGTATTCATCAGCTGAAAGGCGGTCAGGGGCTTGATTCTGCTCAGCTTTACCTCTTTTTTCAGATAGATGCTACGAATGCCATTTATGAGCATACAGGCGAAGCGGATAATCTCTGGCGCTCTGATTCGATTTTTGTCAAAGAAGCAGAACGGCCAGACCTGGTCTTGAGCGCTGCGACCTTTGGGCCCGATAGCCTGTGGTCCGGTCAGCAGACGAGCATCCATTGGACGGTGGAAAATGCAGGAAAAAGCACACGTTTTTGGAAAACGAATAGCTGGCTGGACCACGTGTACCTGTCTGCTGACAGCAGTTTTGATGCATCACAGGATGTGCAGCTTGTCAGCCGGGGCAATCTGAAAGCCCTGGATAAGGGCGAAAGCTATAGCCAGGTAAGAACCTTCACGGTTCCCAACGGCATCTCGGGAGATTATTATCTCTTTTTGCTGGCAGATGCGCTGCAGGCTGTCCCCGAAGGCCAGCGCGCCAACAACCTCGCCTTGCTACGCAAGGCCAATGGCGCTGCCCGCAGCATCCATATTCGCCTTTCTCCCTCGCCAGATCTGGCGATCAAAAGCCTTCAAAACCCCCTTACCGGCACAGCCGGCCAGCCGGTCGACATTCTGTGGACAGTCAAAAATGAAGGCGCAGCCGCCACCACCGGCACAGGCTGGATAGACAGGTTTTACCTTTCAGGCGACTCTATCTGGGACAGTTCGGATTTGCTGATTGGCGGAAAAACCCATCTGGGCAATCTTCAGCCCGGACAGAGCTATAGCGATAGTGTAAGTCTCAATTTGCCAACCTCTGCGCAGGGAAATTATTACCTGATGGCCCGGGTGGACTATCGGGATGATGTATACGAGCATCAGGCAGAAGCCAATAACCAGGCCCTTCGCCTGATCACGGTAGATCAGCCCCTGCCGATCGATCTGGTCGTAACACAGGTGCTTGCACCTGACAGCGCCTTCCTGGGAGAAGAACTGACCATCGAATGGGATGTGCTCAACCAGGGGATGAATCCTGCAAATGCTTTTATGACGGAAGCTGTCTATCTGTCAGCAGACACCCTTTGGGACCCGGGCGATGCCCTGCTGGGTACCATCCGGAGGCAGTTGAACCTGCCATCTCAGGCAACTACAAGACGTAGCCTCACAGCACTGTTGAAGATCAGTTCGCTTCAGGACTACCATGTGATCGTTCGGACAGACATCACCAACCGCTTTGTAGAACTGGACGAAACCAACAATACAGGCTTCAGGCAGGAGCTGATGGGCCTCCGCGCCCACGAGCTGCCGCTCGGCATCTGGCAGCGGGATACCCTTGCAGACCGCAGCGAGCTATACTACCGTATTCATATCCCTGACTCGCTTGTCGGCGAGGATATGTTGGTAGAATTACTCGGCGATGCGAATATCGGCCAGGCAGAATTGTACCTCCGCTATGCCGATCTGCCCAGCCAGGCCGTGCAGGACTACGCTTCCCTGACACCTTACGTCAATCGTCAGGAAATCATCATTAGCTCCGTTCAGAAAGGCGATTACTACTTGATGGGCTTCGCCGATAATATGGGTCGCAGCAGCCAGCCGATCGAGCTACGCGCGATGATCCTGCCCTTCGAAGTGCGGGAAGTAGACGCCAAACAGGGCGGCAATACGGGTTCTGTCACCATCAGGATCAAAGGTTCCCAATTCCAGTCATACACGGATTTTGCGCTTCAGGACAGCGGCAGGACCCTCCTGGCAAGCCAGGTCTACTACTTGAGCCGTGTCGAAGTCTTCGCGACCTTCAACCTGCGGGGCGCAGCCCTGGGCGACTACGATGTAGTCGCGATCAACTCGCCGGGCGACAGCGCCCGGCTGGTCGACGGCTTTGCCGTCGTGACGGGATCGCTGGGCGCCGGCCTGGGACAGGGCGGCAGCGTGGGGAGTGGGACGGGCGGCCTGGGGGCCGCGGGGATTACTTGCAGTATTCAGAATGTGGGGATGAATAAGAATTTGAAGGTGTGGATCACCGGGCCGGGCCAGGTGCGGGATCGCCGACAAGTGGCCATCACCATTCATTTCCGAAATGAAGGAAATGTAGATCTGCCTGTGTTAAACAGGCCATTTATCAGCATTGGAGGTGCGCCTTTGGCGCATACTGCGCCGGAGTTGAAGCTGGATTTGCAGCAGATTCTGATTGAGATGAAAGAAGACGGCGGCCCGCCGGGGGTGCTGAGACCGGGGGCTCAGGGGACGATTACGGTCTATTCGCTGGGTATTCGTGAACTTGATTTTGTGCTATTACTCTAAAACCAAACTATCTCAAACGACCACAATCATGAAAAAAATAATTATATATAAACCTCTCATTGCCATTTTATGGGTGCTGTTATTGGGCGCTCAGATGCAGGCGAATAATGTGACCCGCCCCAACATTAGCTTTTATGGAGGGCTGGCTGTCAACAGTTATTCTGGAAATCTTTTCTTTCAACGAAATGATCTAAAGCTTGCGGGTTCAGGGCCATCCGTTGATTTGACCTTTGCTTTTAATAGCTCACACAGACATGATGATCAAGGTTTTGGATTAGGTTGGACATTCAGTCATAATATGTACTATTTCCCGGACAGCCAGGGAGTCTGGCTTTCTATGTCAACGGGAAAGCGTCATCTATTTGTTGAAAATGCAGGGGCCTATGCAGCTCCTCCCGGAGTATTTGACTGTTTTGAAACCTATGGGCCTGGCTTATGGCGATTAAGCACCCCTTCAGGTATGATCTATTATTTCGAAGATAGTACCCACAAGCACCTGACCAGAATCAAGGACCCCAGTGGAAACGAAGTTTCTCTTAGTTATCAAAATGGAAAAGTCACAGAAATCGTCAATGCCACAGGTCGAAAAATTCGTTTTGTTTGGCAAAATAACCACCTGCTTCGGGTTCAGGATATCAGCAGTTTACCTGCCCGGAACTGGGAATATTCATATAGCAATTCCGGACAGCTCCTTTCCGTTAAGAATCCGCTTGCACATATTCAAAATTATGGCTACGATCAGGATGGGAAATTGATTTCCATTCGCTTATATGATGATAATCAGTTGTTTATCGGATACCATAAAGGGGAGGTGGTAGCAGAAATCGCTTCCTGTGATTTTCATGATTATTTCACCTATGAAAGAGAAGCCAACAAGACTTTTCACATCAAGGAAACGGATGATGGGAGCATCATAGATACCTATGTATTTGATGAAGATGGGAATTTGATTCAGAAGAAAGGGAGTTGCTGTGGTTATGATATGGGATATACCTATGATGGGGACCTGAATATTACGGAGATTGTGAATGGGGAGGGGAAGGTGGTGAGTTATTCTTTTGATGCTTTGGGGAATCGGACTTCTACCACAGATCCATCGGGGAATACTTCATTTACGACTTATGTTTCCGGCACGACACGGATCGCTTCCATTCAGGACAGAAGGGGAAATACCAAAGCGTTTACCTACGATTCGGATGGAAATGTTGTGCGTATAGACTATCCTCTGGGTATCCAGGAAAATTTCAGCTATGATAGCAGGGGCTTATTGAAAAGCCATACTGACGGGGAAGGAAATACCCGATATTTTGAATATGATAGTTTAGGAAATTTGCTTTGTGTCAAAGCACCTTTGGGGGTTAGCATGAGGCGGATTTATGATACAAGGGGGAATAAAATTGAAGAGATTGATGCAAGGGGGCATTCCGTTTATTATGAATATGATTTGCTTGATAGGCTTATCAAATTAACAGATCACTTAGGGTATAGTTACCGCTATCGATATGATAGTAATGGTCGTTTGTTAAGTGAAATCAATCCCTTGGGAGATAGTGTCAACTATACCTATGATCCTCTTGGGCGACTATTGGCAGAGAGCTATCCCCAGGGGGTGACTTATCGCTTTAAATACAATAAACGTGGCAATCTGATTGCCAGAATAGATCCTATGGGGAGAGAATGGCGATATCGCTACAACAGCCGCAATCAAAAGGTAGCAGAAATCGATCCTTTGGGAAATACAACCAGGTTTGCTTACAATGGGATAGGCAAACAAATCAATGAAATTGATCCTTTGGGCAATGTTTCTTCATTTGTTTACGATGATGCTGGCCGGCAAATTCAAAGCACGAATTCGGTTGGGGAACTTTTTCAATCTTCTTTCAATGAAGTAGGGCAGAAAATAAGCACAACTGACCCATTAGGAAATATTACGCAGTTTGAATATGACGCCCTGGGGCGATTAATCAAAAAGACCGATCCTTTGGGTAATGTTAGCCATACTTTTTATAATAAAAATCACAAACCCATCATCAAACTGGATCCCTTAGGAAGAAAAACAGAGTATCTGTATGATTCTCTTATGCGGGTTGTTGCGATTATCGATCCTGCAGGAGATTCGGTAAGGTTCAAATATGATAAGATGGATAATCTTATTGCCTGGATTTTGCCAAATGGTGATAGTACCTCATGGGAATATAATGAACAGGATCTTCCCATTATTGAGAGGAATATGCAGGGCTATGAAACAAAGGCTTTTTACAATCCTCTTCAGTGGCAAGTCAGATCAGAAACTGCCGGCGGAAATAGAAAGCACTATGTCTACGATAAACTTGGTCGATTGATTGAGATGAGGGATACCCTGGGGGTATTGGAAAAAAGGTCTTATGACCTAAATGGCAATCTTATTCAGCAGGAAACACAATGGGGGCAAGTATATACCTACTCTTATGATGTGTTAAATCGGAAGGTTCGGATGATTGATCCCGAAGGAGAGGAGCAACGCTATATGTATGACGCTTTGGGTAAGATTATTGCCATTATTGATAGAAGAGGAAACAGCCAACAGTTTTCTTATGATTCAGAAGGTCGGGTTCTTGAAGAAATAGATGAACTGGGGAATAAAGTATCTTATTCCTACAACACAAGAGGAGAAATCAGCCAAATTGTTGACCCATCAGGCAGATCTACCAGATTTAATTACGACGCTGCCGGAAGGAAAATTTCAGAAGTATTGCCTGATAACAGCCAGGCAATATTTAGTTATGATGTCGCTGGACAACTGAGCTCAACTACAACAAGGAACGGCCAAAAAATTCAATTTGATTATGATTTAAAAGGACAATTAATTAAGAAAAGCTATCCAAATAATAGGGAAGATTTTTTCCAATATGATCAAAACGGTAGCCTGATTTCTGCTATAAACCCATGGGCTACTGTAAGCTACACTTATGATGAATTAGGAAGAAAGAAATCAGAAAGTTGTAGGAATAAAACAACAAACATTGATTTTGGGGCAGGTACCAGAAGTACAGAGATAATTTACCCCAGCGGAAGAAAAATAGTAGAAAACTCAGATATAAGAGGAAGGCTTGAAAATATTCAGGAAGGGGCAAATACCCTCGCCAGCTTTACCTATAATCAAAATGATCGACCGACCTCTATCGTTTTTGGGAATGGATTGGAGGAAAAAATTTCTTACAATAATTTTACTAAAATCCGTGAAATTGAGCAGGATTCTCTATTCACACTCAAATACGATTATGATTCGGAAGGCTATATTCTTTCAGAAGAAAACCTTCGGTGGGGGGCTTTCTCCAGAACTTTTTCTTATGACCCATCAGGCAGTATAACCGCTGCTAAACGTGGAACCATAACTAATGGTCAAATCAACCTTCCTACTGATACCTGGCAATACAGCCACGATGCAAATGGTAATCGAACCCATTCTCAGTTCAATGGCGCGAGCACCAGTTATCAGGTTGATTTTAAAAATGCATATACACGTGTTGGTACCCAAAATATGAGTCTTGATATGCAGGGAAATTTGCTCAACGATGGTACTTACCAGTATGATTATGATGCAGATAATAAACTCATAGAGGTTAAACAAAGCGGAAATAGCCTGATTTCCTATCGGTATGATGCATTGGGGAGACGCACCCAAAGAATGAGTCCGACAGATACGGTTTATTATTATTATTGCCTGAATGAAATCATAGAAGAGCGGGATGCACGGGATAGTGTTATTGCTACTTACGTATATGGAATTGGGATTGATGACATCATTCAAGCTGAAATTCAAGGACAAAACTACTATTACCATAGAGACTGGCAGGGTTCAGTAAGAGCGATATCAAACGATCAGGGCCAGGCTGTTGAATATTATGAATACGATCCTTTTGGAAAGCAATCTGTCTTCAATGCGCAGCATCAGCAGATAGTTTCCAGTCAGATAGGTAATCCCTACGGATTTACAGGTCGTCGCCATGAATCAGGAAGCCATCTGATTTATTACAGAAGCAGAACCTATCATGCAGATTTGGGAAGGTTTCTTCAACCAGACCCTGCGGGTTATATCGATGGCCCCAACATGTACCGCTATGCGTTAAATTCACCCACCAACCACCGGGATCCTTTCGGCCTTTTTATTGATAATTTCCCCGAAGGATTTAATGTAAAAGAATGGTGGGATAATCTCTTCAAGTTAAGGTTTGCCCCTTCGGTGAGCCTGGAAGGATTGAGTGTGACGTTCTTATCCATTCCTTTGGGGCCAGGCATCTTTTCTATAACAGCAGCCCTCCATGGTACCATAGGCCCCTGTTGTGACCCTTATTATAATGAAATAAATGTGGATGTAAATGCCGGATTTAGCATTGGGGTTGAATATGCGTTAGGGTTAGGGCAGGATTTCAGGGAAAAGAAAGACGCTCTGGATCAAATAAAGAAGGCAAGGAAAAAAAAGGAACATAATGATAGAGATGACATCAAAAGGGAGTTAAGGAGGGAAAAGTATCAGGGAGATCACAATGAGTTACAGAAGAAAATCCAGGACCTGGACACAGAACATCCCAATCTGGGGAAAAAGGATCGAAGGCAAAAAATCAACAAACTGAAAAGAGAACAATTTTGGGACAAGGTTGATAATATTTATGATGAAGCCAATCCAAATAAGGCATTTAAAGAGTATATGGAAGATTTCAAAAAAAATAATGTAAAGAGTGATGTAGAACTCTATGCAGATATAGATATTTTGGCAGTAGACCTGCCCACATGTCCAATAGTCCAGGATTACCTTTTAGATTGGTCTGGCAGTTTTCGACTGGATCTTGATTTTACTGCAGGATTTGCCGGGTTTGGAGCTGAACTAAAACTTTCTGCCACTTTTGATGCCAATGAGCCATTTTACTTTAAACGAAGTGCCACATTTAATTATGGTTTGATCAGTTATGTCGGACTTAAAGTAGCACTATCTGCAACAGGGAGGTTTAATATTCGAGGTGTATATGCATCCAGGATTAAGCCTGGAACCTTCCCCTTTTAATCATTAATAGAAGAATAGTCATGAGATATTTTAATCCTATTTATATTGCAATCTTCCTGGGATTCACATGTTTATGCTTTTTTTCAGCTAATGTATATGGCCAGCAGGAACCTTCGAGAGGTCCCCGCAGCTGCACCACCGAGGCCGAGGACTCCCCCGACTTCGTCGGCCCTCCCGACCCCAACAGAGTCCGCTGGCTCTCCCCCATCAACGCCTCCCACGACCCCAACGACATCGCCGGCCCTGCCGGCTACGACTCCCTCCGATGGGTCGCGAAGCGCGACATCCTCAGCTACACCATCCGCTTCGAAAACGACCCGAAGTTCGCCGAGGCACCCGCACAGCGGGTGGAGGTGCGCCTGCCGCTGGACGCGCAGCTTGATCCGCTCAGATTTCGCCTCGGAAGCTTCGGCTTTGGTCAATACATTTTCAATGTCCCTGCCAACAAAAGCTATTATAGCACCAGGATTGATGTCTCTGACTCCCTGGGCGTTTTTGTGGACTTCACGGCGGGAGTAGACTATGTGACCAAAGAAGCTTTCTGGATTTTCCTTTCGATTGACCCCGCTACGGGCTTAAACAGTACCGTTTCGCCGCTTTTGGGCTTCCTGCCCGTCAATGATTCGACCCTGGCGGATTCGACCACCGGGCCGGGTGAAGGCTTTGTCACCTTCAATATCAGCCCAGGCACACAGGCCGCCACTGGCGACACCATCCACGCCATGGCCAACATCGTCTTCGACTTCAATCCCCCCATCTTCACCAATACCTGGACCAACATCATCGACGCTGTCGCGCCCATCTCCCGGCCTATGGTCGTGCAACTCACCGGAGACACCACGCTGAAAATCAGCGCACTATCTCAGGACGACCCCGCTGGGGTAGGCGTGGCGACTTACGATATCTACGTCTCTGAAGACGGAGATCCCTACTACCTGCTGGCGGATAATCTGCACAAAGACTCTTCCTTCTTTTTTCCCGGCAGCGCCAGCATCAACTATTGCTTCCAGACGCTCGCCACCGACTGGGTCAACAACCGCGAAGCGGTCAAGCCCAGGGCAGACTCCTGCTTCACGCCTGTGGGCCTCGGCCAACTGGCCTGGTTGCTGCCACAGCCCGGCAACAGCTATTGCCACGGAGATACGGTGGACCTGTTGTGGTCCGCCTCGGGGGTGATGGATGTGGATCTGTTTTATTCCGCGGATAGCGGCAAGAGCTATTTGCCGATTGAAGATAAGCTGCGCGCTGAGGACAGCCTGTATCGTTGGGCTTTGCCAGACAGCCTGCTGGCGGGTGCATATCAGTTTCACCTGAAATCGAGCGCTGGACGGCCCGTAGCTACCTCCGATGGATACATCATCCTCCTTCCCAGACCGGCCCAGCCGGTGATCAGTCCGGCAGGACCCCTCGCTTTTTGCGAGGGAGACAGCGCGCAGCTGAGCGCGCCTGTGGGGCTGGCGTCATACGCCTGGTCGACAACTGCCGGCACCCGGCAAATCTGGGTGAAGCAAGGCGGCATGTATGCCGTCAGGGTGACAGATCAAAATGGCTGCCGAAGCCTGCCTTCGGATAGTGTCCTGGTGATGGAATTACCCCATCCGCCGCAGCCGCAAGTGCAGCGTATCGGCAAAGACAGCCTCTTTTGCTCCATCGCGGGAGATCGCTACCAGTGGTTTTTGGATGGCTTGAGCATCCCCGACAGTACGCAGCAGATCTCCATTGGGCAGGATGGTGTCTACTCGGTGGTCGTCTATTTTGGCGATTGTGCTTCTGAGCCTGCCGTTGGCGTGCCTACGCCATTGGAAAACCTGCTTTCCGAAACGCATTTGGAGATTTACCCCAATCCCACGCCGGGGCCTTTTATCATCCAGGCAAGCCTGGAAAGAGGCAGTCTGGTGACGCTGACGCTCTTTTCCCTGGACGGGCGTCCCGTCTTTGAGCAGGAGCTTTTTGCTCCTGAAGGAGAGCTGGATGAGCTGCTCATGCCCAAAGGGCTTGCAGATGGCTTGTATCTGTTGCGGATTCGGGTGAATGATAGGTTTGCTTATCGGAAGTTGGAGATATTTAGGTGATCACCAGAATTTCCACCAGGGCTTCTGTGCCTTTTTCTCACGCGCGAGGCGCTCGGCTTCCCGGGCTCTTTGTGCCTGAGAAGGGTGGCGGATTTCATGACGAAAGACATGTGTGAACAATAATTGTTCTGTGCGTTGAATGAACTGTGCACCTTTCGTCGGATCTACCATGGCTACGTAGTGTGCGAAACCGCGAACCGTTGCCAGGAGGTGAGGACTCTGATTCCAGTGCTTGCCTTGCAGGCCATCTTTTTCCAATTGGAAAAGGAGCGCCCTAAAACGCCTGAGCGTTTTGCGGTCAAGGCTAAGTTTGTCATTCACAACGATGCCCGTTACTTCCTGCCTTTCTCCCATGCGCATGATCCGCTCCTTTTCAGGATGAATGGTAAAGCCCTCATCTTCAACAATTTTTTTAGCCTGCCAAAGCATTTTTTGGATGGCAGCTTCTCCTTTTTCCTTTGACGAAAAAGTCAGATCATCTGCATATCGCGTATAGGCAAATCCATGTAATTGCGCTGCGCCTCGCAGTCGTTTATCCATGCGAATGCAGAGGATATTACTCAGGGCCGGACTGCTGGGCGCACCCTGGGGCAAGTGCCGTTCGGAAGCCATGAGGTGAAATGTTTCCCCATTTACCTCAACAAGCTCGACTTCCGCTTCTGTGCAAATCAAAGCAAGGATAATGGCAATTTGCTCAGAATACCCCATGGACCGAAAAAGGCCCTTTATGCGCGGGAAAGTAATGCCTGGAAAAAAATCTTTCAGGTCGAGATTGATGACCACTGATGCTCCTACATGAGGCCTGGCATTGGTAACGATAGACTTTCCTGGTACAAAACCATGAGCATCCGGATGCAAAGGAACCTGGTAAAGAATATGTTGGAGAATCCAGTTTTGCACATTCTTTAATCTGGGCATGGGTGCTGAAATCTGGCGATGCCCTCCACGTTTTTTCGGAATCAGAAAACGCTTGTAATGATTGATTTTGCTTACCTTTCTTTGAAAGGCAAGAAATCGCAATTCCCCAACACTTATGCCCATTTGTTGAGCCAGAGATTTTACGTCTTTAAAAACAGGGAGCTTTTTCTCCTGTAGTTTCCCTTCCTGAAAATCCTGTTGATGTAAACCTGCTGAAACATCTTCCCCCAAATAGAGGATTTCGGTTTCTTTTCGCTTCTTCCAGGCTTCTGCTTTCGCAAGTTTTTCTGTTTCTCGTTTTCTTTTAAGTTCCAGCCTTTTGGCTTTGGAAGCTTGCATCCGCTCCTTGCGGATTTTGTTGAGCAGCCGGGCTTTATCCTTATATAGTTTATCCTGTTTGTTGAGTGCCTTTAGTTCCTGGATCAGCTCTTTCTCCCGTTCAATTATTTCTTCCACAACACCTGGACGATCCTTGTTTTTAGGCCAAAAACCGAGACGCTGCATTTCATTCAGGATGAAAGACTCCCTGGAGGAGGCGGCGATTCTGGCTAATATGGCTGTGCGGCGCAGGGAAGACATGGAGAATTTTCTGTTTGTTTTACAGTAGGTGTTTTACAGGAGAAAAAGAAAAGAGGAGGGCCGGACGAATCCCTTCGTACATGCTGAGGACTGGTTCAGTCAACTCAAGCGGCCCGCATAGTATACGCTATTTCACATCTCCGATGTGACACCGGAAATGGCGTATACTATGATGGGCCGCACCGTGAAGACTGCGCCAGTGAAGCGTTAGTAGTCTGTAAGCAGGGACGGCGATCCACCGCCCAAAATGCAAGGTACATGCCCGGCCACTCCTCTCTTCCATCTTTATGTCAAAAGAACAATCCTAATAAGCCTGAAGAACTTAGCTGAGATAATGCATCCGCAGGGCTAAGATATGGGCGCAAGGCCCTTTTCGCAATTTATTTTGTTGATAATGGTTGCAGAGACATGAAGCCTGGGTGATGCGGGTATCTGCGTCCATTTGGATCATGGTCGAAAAAGCTTTGCCATCGATTTTCACGCTTCCGGATATGCGCACAAGCTCATTCCTTTCTGGTTCCTGTGAATGAATACTGATATTTCCTTCTCTCAATAGGCGACTGGCCATTTCTTCCTGCTTGCTTGCAAAGCGCAAAGCATCTATCGGCAAAGGATCTTTGCTTAATTCGCGCAAGCGATAAAGCCCTTTGTTCAGGTCATAGACCACCCGCCCGGCCTGGGTATAGGCTGTTAAGCAACTGCTCACAATATCTTCATCAAGTCCGAGAGAAAGTCCGAGGCTTTCTGATGAGGAGAATTGTTTGGCTTTTAAAGCCTGGAAAACCCGCGAATGGGTGGCCTCATCTGTTTGCAGCCGTGCTGCCAAAAGGTCGAAATGTGAACCCTGAGACCAGTTGTTGGCCGTCCAACCCGAGAGCCCCAGGGTAAATATCATGTCTCCTAAATCCGCTTCAAAGAAGGAAGGCATACCTGAGCTCAGGAGTGTTACCGTGATAGATTTGGCAAGGGGAATTAATCTTTCCAAAACCAAGAGCCTTCTCCTTCCCCAAAGTCGAATGCTTCTTTCACTTTCCCCTTCGTAAACGGATTTCCAGCAGATTATTTTATGTTCCCAGGGTTCAAATACGATCGACACCGGCTGTCCGGGCTTGAGTTCAAATCGCATGGAACGAGGACTCTTTTTTGCCTGATTTTGTCGTAAAAACTGGCAAATATTGAACAAATCCATGGGATTCAGCTGGAAGCGGATATGCGGCAGGGTCATGGCCGTGCTTACCTGGAGAAAGCCTCTCACCCAGCTTTCCGGCAGATCAATTTTTACCTCTTTATAGTGATCTTCATCTGTTGTTTGGACTTCAAAACCACTGGGATCTATTCTGAAATCTGTCTCTTTATAGTCCCGGATTTTTTGAAATTCATGATAGAGTGATTGCGAGTAATCTACATTCGTAGTCCCGTAGGCAAACTCGCTGATGTTGTCAAAAACCTCATATCCGCAGCTAAGTTTGCCATAAGTAGATTCATCCTGGCTAAAACACTCAAAAAATACTTCATCTGGATGAACCGTGATAACGGGATCTAGCACATACCAGCTGTCCATGTCAACTTTTTGCAAATAGTCGAAATAACGCGATTGGGCATGGTAGAAAGGCTGCATGATTTGGGCCCGCTGATTACGGAGCATGTCCAGCTCTTTTTGAATCACTTCTATTTTTTCGCCGACCTTCTCTGCTCCTGCCATCTCGCGGTTGAGCCAAACTTCCTCCTGCTGCGCAAGCCAGGCCTTGTAGGCCGTCGTGTCGCGTGGCTTCCAGCGCAAGTCAGATGAAACGACCGCATGAAGGGCAGAGATAGCTTCCCTAAAAGGAATCTTCTTATTCAACTGCCCCACGAAGAAAGTAGGTTCCCGATAGGTATCGGGGGAGAAGTGCATACCGGTGGCCCGGGACGAACTCCTGACCTCACTTTTTCCTGCATATCGGTAATTAAATTCCATACTTAGTGTCTTTTCCAAATGCTTACAGGCTGGGTATTCCAGACTTTATCGAGATGCGGAAACTGCTTATAAATGGCCATTAAGAGCAGCAAATATTCACTTTTATCTCCCTTGCTGGCGGTTCCCAACAGGCGATCCATGATTTGATGCACAATCATGGCTGCCTCCGGGCTGTTTGTGGCCTGCTTTTTTAGAAAAGCAAGGACCCGCACTTTTGCCGCCCGATTTTGGTTAACCGTTGAAAGAACGGTAATAAAAAAAGGCTTGAGCGATTCGAGTCGATCTATATGCTGATCCGCGTAGCGGTCCAGAAAATTGCTGGCAAAAAGCTGCATAGCCGGCGCAGGATGCTCGCTGAGTTTGAGCAGATACTCGGGTCCATCTTTTTCCTCGAAAAAGTGCGTGATCATTTTCTGGCCAAACGCCTGTACTTCAGGCCTTACGCTATCACACAGGCTTATTAAAAGATCTGTGGTCCAATCTTTGGCTTCAAATTCTTTTTGGAAAAAGTCAAAAGCAAACTGTTGGGTATCAGGCCAATCTGTGTCAAGGATATTCAGCGCAATTTCACGCTCGTATTTGATTCGGGCGACATGATTTCGAAAATAAGCCTGGCAAAACTGTCTTAAACTCAGGAGCTCATGTTTTCCAAAAGCAATGATCTGCTCCATGCTTTGGCTGGAGATATCCAGGTTTTCGATTAAATAGGTAGCTCCTATTTCCTGCGAAGAGCTATAGGCTAGCTCCAGCAGCTGGAAGGCAAGCCTTTTGGCTTCAGGGCTTTTCTCTGCCAGCAAGCTGGCGGTTAATTCCTGCGCACTGGCGCGTATTTCCGCTTCCTCAGCTTCGCAAAGCTGCAACAGCAATGTCTGTTTGGTGGCCAGTTGCGCTTTGTCCAGTTTGCTGAAAAGGCGAATCCCCCATACCCTGAGTGCTGAAGAGTCCGACCCTAACAGGCTTTGAAAGATGCTTTCAGGAAGGGAGGAAGCAGGGATATCTGTATGGATCAGGATACTGGCTCCCAGAATCTTTAATTTTTCATCATCCCGGTCAAGGAATTGCTGAATAAGTTCGAGGGAAATGTGGGATAGCGCTTTATCGAAAATTGCTTTTAGACTTTCTATGATGAGAGAGGGTTCCTCATTTCCCCTAAACTCAAGCAATACTTTTTGAAAAAGTCTTTCACAGATCGAAATCGCCCGCTTATCTGAGAAAATCTGATCAGCAAGGCTATCCCTGAGCCAGCTGTGAAGGGCTGCTTCAGGAAGGAGCAATAAATCAATAAGGAAATCGTCATCTGAAAAATAGGCTTGAGGCTCCTCGTTTACCCATGCTCTGGCCTGAAGCCAGGCCGCTTCAAGTTGACAAGACATCATGGCCAGGACGAGTTCGGTAGAGGGCTGATCAGGCCGATATATCCTTTTTGCGAAGCCCAAGGCCAGTTCCTGTATGTCTGCGAAGCTGCTTGCAAATAATGCCTTAACATTTGTCAGTGTCAGTAAACTATCCAGTGCAGGATTGGCCAGGATCGCCTTGGTTGCAAAGGCATGAACCTGCGCAGCCTTGGCTTTTTGAAGCAATTGCATCAGGATGTCTCCTGCCTGATCCCATAGTTCAGGGAAGGCTTCTTCCCTTTCGGGAGGAGGTTCTGCACCCGGGATATATCCCTCTGTACATATCCAGGCTGTTTGTTGAGCATTCAATTCATAGCGCGAACTATGAGCAAACAGGATATAAAAAAAACTGAGGTATCGTGCATTTTTGTCAAAATGAATCCGTTGAGTATGGGGCGTAAACCGCCTGCTGGACTGATCAAATGAATAGCTAAGCCGCTCGATGACATCTGGTTTTTGTGCATCTAACTCATCATCAAAGCTGAGCAAAAGATGGCTGGCAAGCTGAACATAATTGGGGTCTGCCGCTCCACCCAGCCTTTCAAGCTTTCTGATCAATCGCCGAAGCAAATAACTTCTGGTTCGCTTACCATATGCCCGAGGCGCATTTTCTGTCTTCAGGTCTGCCGCCCGCTCCAGCTTATGGGCTATCAATGCCCAAAAGGGGGCATCATCCTGCCATTCAGCCAATTTGAAAATATACCTGAAACTTGTCCTGTAGGGAGGGGATTGGAGGGATAATTCGCTCAATAGCTCATAGAGTCCCAAAGCGTATTCTTCCTTTCTGTCTTTAAGTAAATACCTGATAAGCAATGCCTGGGGATGAGGCTGTTGGCTAAGTATCTGCTTTTGTGAAAAGATAGAAAGCTGAGAGCTCAGCTGATCCTCAATGGCTTTCCGGATGTCTTCCCTGCCAGTCTTTAAGAGCGCCGCCGATGCAAGCCTGTGAATATGAGAAGGAAGTCCCGGATCATCTTTCCATTTTAGGTAAAAAGCTTCTGCTTGTTGGGACGCTAACCTGCTCAGGGTCCATATCAGGCTATAAATCAAGGTTTCGTCAACCGTTGAGCAAAGTTGCAGCAATGCTTTTTCCGCAGACTGCAATTTCAATTCTCCTGCCCGCCAAACAACCCTCGAAAGCGACCAATCGCTTTTCATTTCTTCGCCATGTATGGCAGCGTTTAAGCGTTTTAGAATAGCCTTTTCACGCGCATCTTCTCCCTCTTTTGCGGGGAACAAAGTTTCTCCTTGTGAGGAAGTATTGCTTTCAGGTAATTCTCTATAGCCTTTTTGACTTTTCTCCCTGAGTAAGGTCGTGAAAATGCGATCAGCTTTTTCTTTGCTTACGGGTAAGGGGGTTTTGGTGCCTTCCCGAAGCGTTAAACCCCTTCTTCCAAATCTAAAATTTACGATAAACTGATCTTCCCCTACCTTATATTGCTCTATTATATAGACTTTGTCTGAGTTTTCAGTTTGATAATAAAGTGATATGGATTGGGTTATTTTCACACATGCAAGATGTGAATAATTATCTTAAAGTCAAATATGATGGTTAATTATTTTTTTATCTTACTTTTAAGTTGTTGTTTTTGATTCTTGTCTGATCATGTGAATGTGTGATTCTTTTTTTAGCTGTTTCTCGCTCCGGCTATTTTTTTAGTTTGAGGAAAACTTGCCTACTTTGCGCCATCAAGCAATACTCCAGATTCTAATTTCCTATGAAAGCAAAGCTCTTGTTATCATCTTTTTTCCTCCTCATGGGTTTTTCCACTTTTGCGCAATCTCGCCTGGATTCCTTGCAGGAAGTGCTGGCAGATATGCCGGCGGATACGGCCAAGGTGAAGTTGCTCCTGGAAATCAGTCAGGAATATTTGGGCGATGATATAGAAGCGGCCACCGCTTACCTGGATGAAGCCTACCAGCTGGCTGATCGGCTTGATGAAAGATCAGCGCTGAATGAAGTAGGCATGGCCTACAACCTGCTCGCAGCCGCTTATGGCGACGGGCAAAATATTGCCAGAAGCAAATGGTATTACCAAAAGGCCCTGCGCATCTTTAGCAGCATCGAAAACAGCTATGCCGTGGCGACCCTTTCAGCCAACATTGGAGATATCTACCTGGGCCAGGATAGCAACCAGCTGGCGGAGCGATACTATCAGCAGGCTTTGCCTGTGCTGGAAGCCGCGGGCGAGCGCGGAAGTTACCTACAGGTCCAACTGAAAAGGGCGATCAATCTGGGGCAGCAGAGGAAATTCCGGGCGCTATGCGCCTTGTTGGAACCCCTTGAAAAGGAGATGATAGCTTCAGGGGACATCTATATGCGACAGACTGTTTATGCTGTTTTGAGTGATGCGAATGCAGAAAGGACAAAATTTCAATCCGCCTATCGTTATTCTGTCAAGGCGGCCATGATTACAGATAGCATCTGTGGCCTTGAATTGCGGGATAGCCGGGAATCCCTTGCAGAAATGGATTCGATTTTTAGGCAAAAATTGACAGAGGCGGAAGCAGTCAAACCTAAAGTCGCGGGTGGCCATACTTTTGAATATATCAAAAGAACGGATGCTTACCGGGGATTCATTTTTGGAGGAATCCTTGTTTTGGCCCTGCTGATCGTGCTGGGGATTCAGGCGGGGAAGATTAGGCGGCAGCGGCGCCATATTGCGGATTTGGAGGCTTAGGCAAAAAGGGAAGCAGTAATCATCCTTTGATTATAAAAACGAGTTTTTAGAACAATATAGTTTGTTATTTTAAACTTTTAATGATAAGCGTAATTGCTTAGTTAAACACTAATATCCATGCCTAAAACAAGCCAGGAAATATTTCAATTTTCAGAATAGACTACCTTAAATTCATATTTAATTATCAAATTAAATAATATGAAAAATATAATTTATGTTGGATTAATCTTAATGGTTCAAATCTCGACTGCTTTTAATTGTTTTGGTCAAAGTTACGAACCAATGGTGGTAGAAGGAGCAAGGTGGCGAGTTTTTTTAATAACCCCTAACGCCATTCCCTCTTATCCTTATACTAGTGTATATGAGTACTTTATTGATGCGGACACAACTATTAATGCTGTAGAGTATAAAAAAGTTTTTTATAGAGAACTTGAGTCAGCAAATCAAAACTATAAAGCTCCTTTTCTTCCTAAAAGTGAATCAATGATAATTGGTTATTTACGTGAAGATACACTTCAAAAAAAGGTTTATGCCATAGTTTTGGGTAATTCATTTAGTTGTCCGTTAGAGCAAGAGACTCTATTATTTGATTTTAGTTTGACCATTGGAGACACATTAAGGTCGTGTTTGATTTTTTCTGGAGAAAGCTCCTTGTTAGATACTTCATATGCATATAAACCAGGTGGATTAACTACACCTACTTTTCACTTTACAGATCATGTAAAAGTCATGTCATATAATACGACTTTTGGAGATTTGTTTTTAATAGAAGGTATTGGTTCATCATGGGGATTATTTGAGTCTCTATTTAGTTTTGATTATCAATATAAGCTGGATTATTACTGCAGAGGGACAGAAGGAGAATGTGAGATTGTAACTGGTATTTCTTCAACAGATTTTATTAATAAAAAAATCAAGCTTTGGGTTCAGGATGAAAAGCTTTACTTAAAAGTTCCTGATTTCCTTATGACTTCTGATATAATTATTGAATTGTATGATATAAATGGCCAGAAAATAATAAGTAAAAATGAAATCGATAATAGGGGGCTAGACCACATACAAGAAGAAAACATAAATTATTTTCCTGATATTACTCAAGAACTTGACCTTGGAAATTTGCCATCAGGTGTGTATATATTAAGGCTAATAGGAGAAGGTGGAGAGGAGCATACCAAGAAATTTATAGTCCAAAGGTAATGGCTTTTCAGGCGGGAAAAATCAAAAGGCAGAGCCCCCATATTGAGGACCCCATTACCAAAAATCACCCCATTCCTTAACATAAAATTGTTTGAGAGATAAGCGGATAAGGTTAATTTCATATTCGTTTTACATTTCCTCAAAATCCTCTCAATCATGAAAAAAATCCTTTTTCCCACCGACTTTTCAGAGACCGCTGACCGCGCTTTTATCTATGCCCTGAATCTGGCCGATAAGATCGGCGCAAGCATCGTCACCCTGCACGTTTGGCAACCCGTTGCCATGGACGATATGTATTCCTCCTTGCCTTATGACAAGATATATGAGATGCTTGACCTCGCCAATTTTGAAAATTACCGCGATGTAATCCCGCATTTGCGCGAGTTGGCGGAGCAACACGGCCTTCAGCATATCCAGCTGAGCCATGTACTGGAAAGCGGCCTGACAGATGATACCATCCTGGAAGTAGCAAAAAAAGAATCAGCAGACATGATCATCATGGGCACCCAGGGAGCTTCCGGTTTGAAGGAATTTTTTATTGGGAGCATTACAGCAGAAATCATGGAAAATGCCCATTGTCCTGTGATAGGCGTGCCCATCAAAGGAGAGTTTAAGGATAGCATGAAGGACATAGCTTTTACGGTGAATTTCGAAGAGGAAGAAGCCAAAGCGCTAAGAGCTGTGATGGATTTTGCAGGATTATTTGGGGCCAATGTGCATTGTCTTCATGTCGACGTCAGTCATACACATGAGATGACGCATAAGATGGATAATTGGAAAGCACAATTTACAGCAGATAAAAACGTACAGTTTGAAGTTGTTGATGGAACAAATGTCGTGAAAGCGGTGTTGGACTATGTTGACCGCAACGACATTGACATGCTGGCAATGCTGACACACAAGCGCAATTTTTTTCAGGAACTATTTACCTTTAGTTACACCAAAAAATTGGCGTATCATGCTCATAAACCTTTGTTAGCTTTGCAGGCGAAAAATTTATAACAGATGCTGAAAAATACAATTCTGACCCTGCTGCTTTCTTTGGGAATAAGCGCATTCGCTCAAAATGATCCGACCCCCAATTTATGGCGAACACTCGCAGATGTGAGCTTTACCAAAATCCTGGATCAGGAATATGGCTACCAGGTGAGCTACCCTGTTTTTTCGGATGAAATACAAGCACTTGACGGGAAAGAAGTCATTGTAAAAGGCTATATCATTCCGATGGAGGAAGATTTGGGCTACTTTGCCCTTTCGGCTTTTCCTTACCAAAACTGTTTTTTTTGTGGAAATGCAGGTATGGAAACTGTCATGGAGGTTTATCCCAAAAAGGAATTGGACTATACGCCAAAGGCGGTCCGTATCAAGGGCCGCCTTAAGCTGAATAAAGAAGATATGCTCGACCACCTCATGTACATCCTCGAGGATGCCGAGGTGGTAGATTAACCCAATTGAGTTCCAATCGGGAATGACCGAATCCGCTTGCCTGTGGCAGCAAAAACGGCATTCGCCAGCGCAGCTGGCGTAGGGGGATAAGACATCTCACCCAGGCCTTCCGGCTTTTCATCACTCGACACAAAATGTGTCTCTATCTCATCGGGTGCCAGCGACTGGCGGGCGAGTTGAAAGTCGTGAAAATTGCTTTGCAATATTTTCCCATCCTTCAAAGTCACACCGCCATACATGGCCGCGCCTATACCATCTACGATGCCGCCTTCTACCTGCGCTTTCGCGCCCAGCTGATTGACCACCGTACCGCAGTGCACAGCGGCTGTCACCTTATGTATTTTTACTTCAGTTGCCGAAGGCATGGATATTTCCATCACCATGGCTACATAGCCACCAAAGGTGAAATGGACTGAAAAGCCCTGGAATCTGCCTGCCGGCGCTTTTCCCCAATTCCCTTTCTCCGCCGCCAGCTCGATGACCGCTTTCAGCTTTTTGCCTGAGATGGTCGGGCCACCATGGCCATCGTAGGGAAATTCTCCGGGATTTTCTCCCAAAATCTCCAGCCTCAATTGCACCGGATCTTTGCCCATGGCATGGGCGACTTCGTCCATAAAGACGCTATCAACGGTAGCGTTGGCATTGTGATAAGGCGCGCGCAGCGCGCCGTTGGGGATGTTGTGCTCCCGTATGGGAGCAAAATCCACCTGGTAATTGGCAATGAAATTTGCCGGATAGTTGTGCGCGCCAAAACTTTGGCCAGGCTCATAGTTGGTATTCAGGGAACTGATTTTTTCATGCCAGCCGGTGACCTGTCCGTCTTTGATGGCGGCTTTTAGCTCATGGCGGGAAGCCATGCGGTAGGGATCATTGCGGATGCCATCTTCGCGGGACCATATCACCTGAACGGTTTTTTGGGTTGCTTTCGCCAAATAAACAGCATCTGCCACATAGTCTGCATAAAGCCTGCGGCCAAATCCACCGCCTATGCGGGTAATGTGGAAAGTGACTTTTTCCTCAACTTCTTCGCTTTTAAAACCCATGATCCTGCCGGCATAATTGGCACCCCGGGCAGGCACCTGGCAAGGCGACCATATCTCAACACGATCTTCGGAGACCCTGGCCGTGGTATTCATGGGCTCCATGGGCGCATGTGCAAGGAGCGGAATTTCATAAACTGCTTCTACTACCTGGCTGGCATTGGCCATGGCTCCATCTGTGCTTCCATCGGTTCTCAAGGGTTTCGAAACCCTTTGAATCGCCTCAGCAAACATGCTTTGCATCTCCTCGGTGCTGCCAATCATGTTGTCCACTTCCGTCCACTCAATTTTGAGTTTGTGCCTGGCCTGCATAGCCGCCCAGCTGTTTTGGGCGATCACGGCGACGCCTGCCTTGAGCATGGAAGGCTCAAAATCGCCCGGATCCACGGTGATCACATCGATCACACCCGGGACTTTGCGGGCTTCGCTATCGTCAACTGACTTGACGCGCGCGTTGAAAACGGGCGCTTTGGAGATGGAGGCGAATACCATTCCTTCCACGCGGGTATCTATCCCGAAGTCCTGTTTTCCTGTGACTATTTTGGGGGTATCTATATTGCCACGGCCTTTTCCAATGATCTTCCAATCTTTGGGATCTTTGAGCTGAATGCTCTCCATATCGGGTGCTTCGAGCCCAGCGGCGGCTTCCGCCAGTTCTCCATAGCCGAGTTGACGGCCGGAGGCCGTATGTTTGACGATGCCCTTTTCAGCGATACATTCGCTGGCGTCTACCTGCCATTGGCTGGCAGCGGCGGCGACCAGCATGCTGCGCGCTGCAGCGCCTATTTTGCGTAGGGGTTCCCAGGCACGAGCGATAGCGGTGCTTCCTCCCGTCCACTGTTCTCCATATTTTTTATCCAAATCCCCCTGCTCCACTTTCACATCCTTCCAATCCACTTCCAACTCCTCTGCGATAAGCATCGGCAGGGAAGTCTTCACGCCTTGTCCAATCTCTGGATTGGCAGAGATGATGGAAACTTTGCCATTGCTGCTGATTTGCAGAAAAGTATCTATCTCATGATAGATGGCGTTGGGGTCTTCTGCTTCAGGCAGGATAGAAGGTAGCTTGAGCGCCGCAGGCGCTGTCTGGCAGCCATAAAAGCTGAAACCCAATACCAGTCCGCCACCTGCGAGGCTGGATACTTTGAGAAAATCTCTTCTGTTTATTTGCTTTTTCATGATGGGGTTCCTCCTTTCTCTGCTGCGTTTTTGATGGCTTTGCGGATGCGGTTATAGGTGCCACAGCGGCAGAGGTTGCCTTCCATGGCTGTGATGATTTCCTGATCTGTAGGATGAGGATTTTTCTGGAGCAATGCTGCTGCATTCATGACCTGTCCGGCCTGGCAGTAGCCACATTGGGGAACGTCTTCTTCCACCCAGGCTACTTGCAAAGGGTGATTGCCTTCAGGGGAAAGGCCTTCTATGGTCGTGACTTTTTTCCCTTTTACCTGAGAAATCGGGGTGATACAGGAGCGAATCGCTTCGCCATCCAGGTGAACGGTGCAGCAGCCACATTGCGCCATGCCACAGCCAAACTTGGTGCCTGTAAGGCCCAGGATATCACGGATTACCCATAATAAGGGCATTTTGGGATCTGCATCCAGCTCCCGTGTTTCTTGATTGATGTTGAGGGTGTATTTTGCCATTTCTAAAGCTTTTCAATTGAGAGTCAAAAGATAATAAATCTGGGGCGTACTTGCTAGGGGGAGGCGAGAGGCGAGACTGGGAGCAGGACCTGGATACCCAAAACCCGAAACCCGAAACCCGAAACCCGAAACTCAAAACCCAAAACCAATCTTTTCTCCTTCTACTTCTGTTTTCCTGCGAAAGGCTTCCCGGACTATTCCAAAAATACCTGAGCTTTTGCTGATGATGGCGCGGCCATCTATCTCATAGACGGGCGTCAACTCGCCCATGGTGCCTGTTACGAAGACTTCGTCTGCGGTGTAAAACTCCGTGAGGCTCAGGTTTTTTTCAACTGCTGTGATGCGCATGTTGTTGCATAGCTCCAGGATGAGGCCGCGGGTAATGCCCGGCAGACAGCTGTCGGCATAGGGCGTATAGAGCACGCCCCTGCGGGTCATGAAAATATTGGTGGCATTGGTCTCAGACACAAAGCCCTGACTATCAAGCATGATGGCATCATCAGCGCCCGCGATATTGGCTTCTATCTTTGCGAGGATATTGTTGAGCAAATTGTTGTGATGGATTTTGGAGTCCAAAAACTGGGGGTTGTTGCGGCGCACCGAGCAGGTGATGAGCTTGATTCCCTGGCTGTCATAGACAGGGGCTTTCCACTCTGCGAGCACGATCAGGCAGCAGCCTTGCTGGTTCAATCGGGGATCCATGCCTGAGGTGATTTTTTCACCTCGGGTCAGCGTCAGCCGGATGTGTACACCATCTGTCATGCCATTGGCCTGAAGGGTGGCAAAAATTGCTTTTTTGATTTCCTGCTTGCCAGGGACATTTTCAAATGCCAAAGCATGCGCTGAATCGGCCATCCGCTGCAGGTGTTTGTCCAGACAAAAAATCCGGCCATTATACACCCGGAGACCCTCCCAGACCGCATCTCCGCCTTGAACCACGCTGTCAAAGACAGAGATTTTGGCATCTTTTCGATCCAGTAACTGGCCTCCTATATATATTTTGATGTTTTCGTTTTGGGAATTGAATGTTTGCAGCATAAAAATTTCAGATATGAGTTAAGCCATAATCGCTAGTGGAAATAATTTTTGATAGAAAAAATCTGCTTCTGCCACCAGATCCTGAAGATGTGACGGGATGCTGATTTCCTTTTCCTGATAGGGTTGAAAGCCGGTGGAGGAATGTACATTTTTGTACCAATGTGGCGCCCAGACACCATCCTGGGCCAGGGGACCGGGCTGCCAATGCAGCATATTTTGTTGAAAGGGAATAGCTAACCGCTCGCATAATTGTGTCAAAACGGCTTGCGGATCAAGCAGGATCTGGCGGGCGTCCAGGACAGCCGTCAGGCTGTCGGTGGCCTGCAATTGCTGACAGAGGTTCCATTGCTCTTCGATGCCAATATCAGCCATCCGGGGGTGGGGGATGACCTTGGCGTAAGAGCTGATAAAGGAAGCCGGGTCCCGGATGAGCAGGACATTTTTGCAGGAGGCCATAAAATGGCGGTCCAACTCCAGCAGATGATGAGTCATCTGCTTGAAAAAAGCCACAGGCTTTGGGTGAGGTCCGAGTATAAGTTCGCGGACGACTTTTTCGCCCTCCTTTTCCTGGCTTGCCAGGATCTCCTCCCGGCCGGGATGAATCGCTCCCGAAACGCGCAAATAATGCGCATAAAGCGGCTCATCAAACACCTGCGTATCGCTACGCTGCGCAAAGCTGTACATCAAAGCTGTAGACAGGTTGCGGGGGCTGGCCCATAAATTGATGCGAATCATCTTATTTTTTGTTCAAATGCTCAGCAGACAAAGCCGCTCCTACTATTCCTGCCTGGTTGAGGAGCTGGGCCGGAAGTACCGGAACGGGCACAGTGATAAATGCCTCAAATTTGTCAAATTTTTTGCTGGCTCCGCCTCCAATAACAAATCGATCGGGATAAAATAGGTGGTAAACGTAATTGAGGTATTGGTCAAATCTTTTTCCCCAGGCAGACCAGCTAAGATCCCCTCTTTTGCGGGCGGCATCTGAGGCAAAATATTCTGCATCCTGTTTGTTGCCGGGTAAATGAAGATGTCCAAGCTCGGTATTGGGAAGGAGTTTATCTTCCAGAAAAAGGGCAGTGCCTATGCCCGTACCGATGGTTATCAGGAAAGTTACTCCCTTTTTGCCTTTTCCAGCACCATAACGCATCTCGGCCAGTGCAGCCGCATCTGCATCATTGAGGACAGCGAAAGGAAGGTCGGTGGTCTCATGAAAAAGCTCTTCGGCATTTGTGCCTATCCATTTGCGGGAGATATTGGCGGCAGTAAGTGCCACACCATGCCTGACTACCGCAGGAAAACCGCAGCCTACGGGCCCATCCCAGGCAAAATGCTCTACCAATTCCCTGACCACATGAGCCACTGCCATGGGGGTGGAGGGCTTAGGCGTTTCGATCCGGTGTCGTTCTGTGAGTAATTTCCCTTTTTTGATATCAACGATGGCTCCTTTTATACCAGAACCTCCGATATCAATTCCCAGTAATTTGTGTTTTTCCATTCTCCGAATTACTGAAAAAAGATGTGGATTACCAACGCAGGGCTAGTGTCTAGCGGAATTTCACGGGGAATGCGTCATAGTCCTGATCTACGAAATAGTCCAGGGTCCATTTAAAGTCGGGAGTCCGCTCTATGGGATTGTGCAAAAGGGTGAGAACCTGATAGCCACCACCGGTCTGCTTGACGTAGAATTTGTGTTGGACAGAAATATTTTGAAGTTTGGAAAGATCTGGTCGGTTTTGTAATTCAATTTGAATTGCTGAAGTAATTTTTTTGCCCGCTTCTCCATTAAAAGAATCCTGATCTGAGACAAGTGCAGCGCCATTATAGCCTCTGTTTTTTACCTCATTCAGGAATTTTTCGGCCGTATTTTTACCGAGGTATATACCCAAATATACGTGTGTAAGCCCATCCCCTGAATTTGTCTTTTTTTGGATGCACTCCGTGGTGAGGATTCCGAGGTCTTGTAGGTTATTGAAGTCAGACAACAGGACATTGCCTGAAAATCCACCCAGGTGGACCTGGTACTGTGTCCCGAGGTCAGTATGCGTATCCTGCCCTAGCATAAGCAAAGGCAGAAGTAACATCCCCAGGAGTCCAGGAGAAAGATACTTTGCTACAAACTTCTTCAAATAATGACGCATGAAAGGCTAATTTAGGTGGCTTTGTTATTCTCATTTCTGACAAGAATCAAAAACCAGGAGGCATAAATTGAATTGCTGGATTTTGCTTATTCTTATCTTAACAACAGGGAGCATCAAACATTATGCCTTCTAAAATACGTCAAACAGGCCATTTGATCCTTCTAAGTAAGGTTTTAGTCGTTTTTATCAAAAAAGTAAAATTGAGAGAAATATGGGCGTTTTTTCACTCAATATGCCATTCTTTCATCATGGAGGAAGTACATGTGTTGTTGATTTTGGAAAATTACGTAAAGGGGAATTGTTTTTTTGAAAGAGCTTCCCTTTTCATTTTTATCCATCAGGCACTCATAAATAAGCCATTTTCGAATTTTCCTGCCTTTTTCAAAAGCTTAAAATCATCGAGCAATTGAATTTGGCTGGGCCTTCCTTTCCAGTATCCGCGGATGTCCTCGCGGTACTTATTTAAAAAGATACCTTTTCCCAAAATACTGTCAGCTTGCCAGACTCCATCGAAATAGCTGTTGTCCGGCCAGCTCATTTTCCCTTCGCCCTGGCGGGCGCCTTTCTGCCAGCTACCCTGGTAGATTGAGCCATCGGCATAGCGCATAGTTCCTATGCCATGTGGCTTGCCGGCAAGCCAGCCTCCGGAGAAATTTTCTCCTGCCTCCCATTGCCTGCCGAAGACTTCGGCAGCTTCATCGCCTGCGGCGAATGTCCCCTGCCCGGAGGGCAGGCCCTCCTTCCAACTGCCGAGGTATTTGCCCCCATGGGCAAGGAGCAGGCTCCCCTGGCCGTCTTTGCGGCCATTTTTCCAGTCGCCTGTATATATGCTGCCATCGGCAGCCTGAAAGGTTCCACTACCGTGGTAGAGGCCTGCTTCCCATGCTCCCTCATAGCTGCTGCCGCCCTGGAGGCTCATCTTGCCTTGACCCCAAAAGCTACCGGCTTTCCATTCGCCATTGTAGCGATCGCCATTGTCAAATGTGGCCAGGCCCTGGCCATGTGGCCGACCGGCATCGAGCTCACCTTCATAGGTGTACACCCGGCCATCATCGGTGATGATGTTTTCAATTTTACCAAAATCCAGCAAAAGCTGCCTTTCCTTTGCCAAAGCGCGGTATTTTCCCTCCGGATAATCCTTGAGGTACTGCTGGTAGGCTGTCCAACTGTCGCTTTGCAGGCTTTGCTCCCATACTTTTTCTTCATCCAGGTAACGCGCCCATTCAGGCGCCTTCCAGGCAGCAAGCGCTACCAAAACCACACTCAGGGCGACCAGCGCATAGCCTTTTACATTGCCGCTTTTGATGCGCCTGCGGATTTTGGCTTGTAAAGCTTCAAATTCTGTTTTGCTCATGGGCTGATTTTCAGCCTGCCTGAGCCATTTTTGAAATCGTTTTCTTCCTTTTGTAAAAAGGAACATTCCCTGAAAAGCGGCTTCGCGCTCCGCTATGGCGGCTTTTACTCCCTGATCTGGCCATTGCCAGATATTGGCATCCGGTATGTGTTCTTCGCCTGGGAGTGTCAGCAAAAGCTGCTTCAGTTCTTCATATTTTTCGCGCCAGACGCGCGTTTCAATTTGACTTAACTTTTCCGCATAATCCTTTTGCGCCTGCTGAAAATGGCCATAATCCTGAACTGCTTTATTCAGGTTTTCTGCCAAAGCCAAAATCTGGCTTTCGGCTGCTGCATTCTCATCATAGCTATGTGAACTGACATTCACTTCCAGGGTGTGCAAATGCTCCTGCAATTGTTTGAAAATGGCGGGATGCACATGGGCTTTCTGCCTTTCTACTTCAGCTTGTAAAGCCTG
This sequence comes from Bacteroidia bacterium, assembly GCA_030430205.1. Lineage (GTDB taxonomy): Bacteria > Bacteroidota > Bacteroidia > J057 > J057 > JAUIGE01. Next base: position 112,253 of record JAUIGE010000021.1, read on the forward strand.
AAAGGCCTGTAAGTTTGCCAGGTAATCCTGGCGGTATCTCTCGCGATTTTCGCGGAGGAGGGCTTCCAGCTCTTCGAGGAGGTCACGGTTGCTGGCGTAGGCGATAAAGCTGTTTTCAGCTTCGATGGCTGTCAGCCTTTGCTGTAGCGCCTCCAGGCGCTGGCGGTAGGCGGGATCACGAAATGTGCTTTTGTCTATCGTAATCATGCTTTCAGAGCCTTCAATCTTTCTGTCCAATGGCTGATTTCTTCTTCTTTTATTTTTTCGAAAAAAGCATCTCTGGCTGGCTGTATATTCTCAAAATCGGGATCGAGATTCGCCTTCAGGGCGTAGTAGGGATCAAAATCGCGAATGGCTTTTCCGAGATACAGCAAAGCGGGTTCCGCTTCTTCCTGATGCGCGTGGTATTTGGCGAGGTTGTAAAAGGCCTCGGGTATATCTCCCGGCGCATATTCGATGCTTTTTTCGCCCAGTTCAATGGCTTTTTCCACATCACCTCTGACATAACTGACCCATGCCGCCAAAAAATAGCCCATGGCCGTGAGGGAATCGTTTTGAATGCCTTTGGCATAGGTGGCGCATAGCTGGTAGTGTTCCTGGGCTTTTTCCAGGTCGTAGGGTTTTTCTGCCTTTTGGTAAATATGGCCCAGATGCAGGTGGCAAAAGGGATTGCCTCGGTAAGCTTCCAGACTTTCTGTAAAATAGGCCAGAGCATCGATCAAAAACTGACTTTCGTCAGGATGCTGGAGGTAGCGCTCGTATTCGAGCTTGCCGTCGAGGTAGCGCTCCTGAGCGCGTGTTTTCAATTGATTTTCAAGCAATTGGCTCATCTCGCTGAAGCCTTGCTTCAGCTCTTCCCGCTGCAAGGCAGCCTGCGCAACGATATGGGCCATGCCCATGTCTAGGGAGGCCTTGACATCCGAAAAGCCTTCTTTGAAGGCTATCTTTAGCTCATCCAAATCCTGATGGATTTGCTCGCTCTGACTCAAAAGGGCATGATGAATGGCCTGCTGGCCCAGGTTGAGCTGGGTGAAGCCCTGCTTCACGCTCTGATTCAGCTCGCTGATCTGCTTCACCCCCGCATTCAGCACAGCCAGAAACTGATGCCCCAATTGGTGGTTTTGGTAACGTAACTCCAGTTCTTCTTTGCTCAGATCTGGCTCTTTGGGCAAGGCATAGGGAATCATCAATTGATTTTTTCTCATTGGCCGGCGCTGTATTTAACATAACTCAAAAAGCGGGTGATGGCATGTCGCAGGTAGGTTTCCTTCTGCGCTTTGTCTTCCTGCTCCTGTGGGCTGCCCGGCGGCAGGCGTTGCGACATGGTGATGGAGATAAAGCCATGCACGATGGCGCACCAGTTGAAGAAAACTTCTTCCAGTTCACTGGGCGAAGCCGTCATGTGAAACAGGATGTCATAGGCGGGTTTTCCCGCCCGGCGGAGTTGCGCATTGGTATTGCGGCCACTCACATAAACGCCTTCCAGGTTAAACATCACCTGGTACAATTCCGGATAGGCCAGCGAAAACTGCCAGTAGGCCTGGGAGATATTGACAAGTTGCAATTCACGCTGAAAAGCGGTGTTTTTGCCCTTTTCGATCATTTTGGCAAGCTTTTCAAAGCCTTCGTCCTGCAGGGTTTTGAGCACATGCTCTTTGTTTTCAAAGTGCTGGTAGATGACCGGCGGGCTGTACTCGATGGCCTTGGCCATTTTCCGAATGGAAACAGAGCGCCAGCCGTTTTCGACGGCGAGTTTGCGAGCTGCTTCCAGTATGCCCCGCTTGATGCCGGCATTGTGGCGGGCCTTGCGGCGGACGATGTATTCTTCGGGCATAAGATGAAGAGGTTTTGGGTTTCGGGTTAAGAGGGGACGCAGATTGTAAATCAGGTTAATCAGTGAAAATATGGCTCAAACTCCTTTCCATAAAGCTAAAAGCATCACCGAAATCAACAACAATTTAGCGCTTTGTTAACAATAATGCTAAAAACTTAGCATAAATGTTTTGGATTGTATAAAATATAACAGTGTTAATCGGCGGGATTGAAGGCTTGAGCAGAGCTCAGAGGTACATGTGCCTGGAAATGCCTTTTACGCCAAAGGCGTATGGAGATTTGATTAGGGCTTAGAAAAGCGCTTTGCGCTTAGGCTTGGGCCGTAATCTTAACGATTTGTGATGAGCCCTTATGAAATCAATATTGAATCTCCACTCAAATTCCCTAAATTTGCGCCCTGATAAAAAATAACAAACAAATAACCAACGATATATGGGCTTTCAAGCAGGCATTGTAGGACTTCCCAATGTGGGCAAATCTACCTTGTTCAACTCCCTTTCCAACGCCAGGGCCGAAGCGGCCAACTATCCTTTCTGTACGATTGAGCCCAATGTGGGCATGATCCCGGTGCCGGATCCCCGCCTGGACAAACTGACAGAGATCGTCAAACCCAAAAACACCTTGCACACGCTGGTGAAAATCGTGGACATTGCCGGCCTTGTAAAAGGTGCAAGCAAAGGCGAAGGTCTGGGCAATAAATTTTTGGGAAATATCCGGGAATGTGATGCCATTTTACATATCCTTCGCTGCTTTGAGGATGATAACATTGTGCATGTAGAAGGCAGTGTAGACCCTATCCGCGATAAGGAGATCATTGATACAGAGCTGCAATTTGCAGATTTGGAGAACCTGGAGAAGCGCCTGGAAAAGGCGAAAAAGCTTGCTAAAAGTGCAAAGCGCGAAGATAAATTTCGCGTTGAAGTACTCGAAAAAGCCATTGCTCACCTGGAACAGGGCAAGAATGCCCGTTCGCTTGAGTTCAATGAGCCCGAGCAATTGATCGCCAAAGAGTGGGGCCTGCTGACCGCCAAGAAGGTCATGTATGTCTGCAATGTGGACGAAGGCAGCTTGCCCGATGGCAACAAATATGTTGAGATGGTAAAAGAGGCCATCAAGGATGAGGATGCGGAGTACATCGTGATTTCTGCGGGTTTTGAGGAGCAATTGATTGATTTTGAAGCGGAGGAAAGGCAGGAATTGCTGGAATCTGCCGGCCTGACAGAGCCGGGCCTCAATGCCTTGATCCACAAGGCATATTATCTGCTGGATTTGCAGACCTACTTTACCGCTGGGGTAAAGGAAGTTCGCGCATGGACCGTCCCCGTAGGCGCTACAGCGCCTCAGGCTGCCGGTGTGATCCACACCGATTTTGAGCGCGGATTTATCCGCGCTGAGGTCATCAAATACGATGACTTCACCACATTCGGTTCTGAAGCTGCCGTCAAAGAAGCCGGCAAAATGTCCGTCGAAGGCAAGGAATATATCGTGCAGGATGGCGATATCATGCATTTTCGATTTAATGTGTAATTTCAAAACCCGAAACCCGAAACCCGAAACCCGAAACCCGAAACCCAAAACTCGAAACCCGAAACCCAAAACTCAAAACTCTCAAACTATCCCCCCATGGAAGATATCTCAGTTCAGGAACTCAACGACCGCATCGCCAAAGGCGATGCTCCCCTCATGATAGACGTGCGTGAGCCGCACGAGTGGAATACCCAGGCACTCGACGGTGTCGAGAAGGTGTCCCTGGGTCGCTTTGGCGATCCCGATGTGCAGATGCAGATGCGTGGCTATGGCGACAAAGAAGTCGTCTTTATCTGCCGCTCAGGCGGACGCAGTGGCCGCGCTGCGGCCTTTGCACGTCAGCTCGGGCTGACCAATGCCCGCAACCTCACAGGCGGCATGCTCGCCTGGAAAGAGTATATTGACCCTACATTTGATGTAGTTTAGCATGCTGACGCATGAAACGACGGTAAGGGTACGTTATGCTGATACAGATCAGATGGGTTATGTCTATCATGCCCGATATTTGGAATATCTGGAGGTAGGGAGAACGGATTTGGTGCGCCACATAGGGCTTCCCTATGCCGAGGTAGAGGAAATGGGCATACTGATGCCTGTGATTGACCTGAGTATCAGGTATAAGCAACCGGCTTATTATGACAATGTCTTAAGAATCAAAACAACGGTTCCCTCCATGCCCCAGGCCAGTTTTCCCTTCGAATACGAAGTCTACAACGAGCAAGATCAACTGATCCTGACCGCAGAATTGCGGCTGGCATTTATAGACAAGGCGCGCAAGCGCCCGGTGCGGGTACCGGATTTTATCCGCGAAGCAATAGTAAAGAAATTAGAGGATGAGGAAGTTAGCAGATGAGAAAATTAGCCAAATGGAGTTTTCATCCTCTAATCTACTCATCTGCTCATCTACACATCAAAAGTGAGTGCTTTTTGGCAAACAAAATGGGGAGCTAAACTTCAGCCGATATACCTGAAGATGATGCTCAAGATGCGGAAAACGGCGCTGCCGGGCTTCCGGGGGATGGGTATGTACGATGTGTTTAAGTTTTTTTTCAAAAACCTGTCTGATACGCGCTTTTCGCTGGCTGCCTCAGCCATGGCTTTTAACTTTTTCTTTTCCTTTTTTCCTACACTGCTTTTGTTGGTCATGGTGATTTCCTGGCTACCGGACGCCGGCCTGGATGAGTATATCAGCGAGTTTCTGCTTGAGATTCTCCCTTCCGAAGCTTCCAGCATCGTGGATATAGAGAAAATTGTGGATGTAAAGAATGTGCGCAAAGCACTCAGGAAAAGCGTAGATCCGGGTCGCGGTTATAGCATGTTTTTTATTGGCCTGATCATCTTTTTCGCCTTGCGGGGAGCGCTCAAAGGGATCATTACCATGACGCAGGCTTTTACCAAGGATGATGATGCCTTTCGAAAGCGGAATATTTTCCAGACCTACAGCACTGCGATCATTATCTTTTTTGTGTTGGGCGGGCTTTTTCTGTTTTCTATTATCGTGCTGGTTTTTGGTAAATGGCTGGTTTTGTATTTGCTGAAACAAGGCCTCATTTCCCGGGGAATAAATGCTTTTTTGTTTAATACCCTGAACTATATAATCTCTTTGGGGCTGCTGATACTTTCTGTATCTACAGTGTATTACCTCGCGCCAGCGACCCACCAAAGGTGGAAATTTTTCTCCCCGGGAGCTATCGTAGCCAGTTTTCTTATCCTGATTACCGTGGTCGGTTTTGGCTGGTTTTTTAGCAACCTCAACAATTTCCAAACGGTCTACGGCAGCCTCGCTGCCATCATTTTATTGATGCTTTGGTTCTATTACCTTTCTATGGTTTTATTGGTGGGCTTTGAGCTCAATGCGGCTATAGATCAGGCAAGCTTTCATATTGAAAGCAAGATGGCTATCCGCAAGGCGGAGCGGGAAATCCAGAAAGCAGAGGAGAAATTGGAGCAATTGGCAGAAGAACCAACAGGGTCGGAGGAAGGGGGAAATATTACCCATGAATGACGAAATTCCCGATTAGGTAGAAGGTTTGTGTGGGTAAATTTTTTGCATGATTTCGGATATATTTCGATATTATCGCCCTTCACCAATAACTGTTCGTCATGCAAACAAAGCCTCCCCTCACTCGAGTTAAGTATGCCAAGCCTGAAGAAGAATTTTGCAGCGTATTGAAAGAGCGCGTATTCGGTTATTTTAAAGAAAAAGGAATAAGCCGATATGCCAACCGCGAAATGCATATCAAAACCTTTGTCTTATTGGGCATCATGTATGGCTCCTATGCCCTGATGCTGTCCAATTGGTTTCACAGCTGGGACCTTGTCCTGATTCAATGTATTTTCTATTTAATGAGCTTTATTGTTTGGGTAGGTATTTCCCATGATGCGCATCACCGCGCATATACCCCTAATGCCAAACTGAATAAAGTCTTGATTTTTATTGGAGATTTGATGGGCGTTTCTTCCTATATGATGGACTATAATCATGTGAGAGCTCACCATTCGGCCGTCAATGTCCCCCACCATGATGTCTCGATTGACTCCTTTGGTGTCATGCGCTTTCATCCCGATGTGCCCCACAGGTGGTTTCACCGGTTTCAGCCGATCTATATCGTGCTCCTCTATGGGGTAGCCACTGTTTTTAAGCTTTTTGCTTTTGACTTTTTCTCCTTGAGGCGCAAGCAAATTGGCGCGATTAAGATCGAAAAACACCCCTGGAAGGAAATCGTCTATATGGTTTTTATGAAAGCATTGGTCATCTTTTATACCCTGATTATTCCCATACTTGTGATTGATGCACCTCTGTGGATCATCCTGACAGGCTTTTTTGTAGGGCACTTCGTAAGCGGTGTATTTTTGAGTATGATCTTTCAGGTGACTCACCTCTGCGACTACAGCCGCATGACGAGTCCCGATGACGATCAACGCATCCACAATGAATTTCCCCTGCATGTGATGGAAAATACTTCCAGTTTTTCGATTCATAGCAAATGGATGAACTGGTTTTCAGGAGGATTGAATAACCATACCATTCACCATATTTTCCCTGGAATCTGCCAGATTCATTTCCCTGAACTGACTTTGATTCTCAAAGAAACAGCCAAAGAATATGGCATTCCCTTCAAGGAATATCCTTCCATCTGGGCGGCCACCCAATCGCATTTCCGGATGCTATATAAACTCAGCAAACCTGAGCCATATCAGCCTGAACCTTTCACCGAATACCCCTTAAACAGCCGCTATGCAGAAATGCAGAAATTTTCTCCTTCTTTTTAATGGTTTTTAGCACCTATTTTTCCCCAATTCATGAGCACTTTCATTCTCCCTCAGAATCCGATTAAATTCAGAAACGACAAGGATAAAGATTTTTTAAAAATCTTGATTAAGCGAATCACTGAGCATTTCAAGGAAACACAAACGAGCAAACATGCCGATAGGCGCATGTGGAGCAAAATCATCTTTTGGTTGGCTAGTTGGTCCATCAGTCTGGTTTTGATGTATTCAGGCCTATTGACGGGCTGGGGGCTTTTTGCCATAGCCGTTTACCATGGCCTGACCCATCTTTTCATTGCCTTTAATATCAGCCATGACGCCAACCATTTTTCGATCAGTCCCAAACGCAAGGTCAATCTGTGGTTATCCTATACCCTGGATCTGATCGGGGTAAGTTCCCGCCTTTGGCGTGTTCTGCACAATGACAACCATCACTCCTATGTGAATGTGGAAGGGATAGATAACAGCATCGAAGGATTTGGCATTTTTCGCTTTTCTCCCAATGCCCCCAGGAAAAAAATCTACCGTTTCCAGTACCTCTACTGGCCATTTGTATACGCTGTCTCTACCCTCAATTATGTCCTCATGAAGGACTACATCTATTGTTATGCGCTGGTGAAAAACAAGGACAAGCGCATCAAAACGAAAGATGTTATAGCATTGATTTTAGGGAAATTGCTGTACTATTCCTATACGATCATAGGTCCCATCTTTATCATAGGTATTGTATGGTGGAAAGTAGCTTTGGTCTTTGTTGGGGTTCATTTTTTATTGGGCATCACTTTGGCACTCATCTTTCAGATGGGCCACCTGACAGAGGAGACAGGCTATTCCAATCCCGGAATCGGGGGCACAGTGGAGAACAATTGGGCCATTCACATCCTGGCTTCGACAGGGGATTTTGCGGGACGTAACCCCATCGTTAACTGGCTTTTTGGAGGGATCAATACGCATGTGATCCACCATTTATTACCCAAAATCTGCCATACACATTATCCCGATCTGGTGCCGATCGTACGGCAAACCGCACATGACTTTGGTATACCCTATCGGGAGATCAGGCGGCTGGATACAGCGATTGTTTCGCATGTGAAGCATTTGAAGGAGATGGGGGAGGCCTAGGGCGTTTCTTTATTCATTCACCATTTCATAGAGTAACAAAACTTTCACGAGAATCTGATCTTCTCCCTTTTCTGCCTTCCGCATCCATTTACGGATTCCTTTTTCCACCAGTTTGGGGAAAGGAAACATCTTGTAGTAGCCCCAGCCGCTAAACTGCCTGATGATGTGTTGCATCATGGATTCCTGCCGCTCTGGCGGCGAGAGGAGCAGGTCAATGGCATAGGCGCGGCTTTCGAAGTAATAGCGGAAAGGGGAGGGCAGGGGCAATAAAAACAGCAGAAACAAGAACGCCCACCAGCCCAGCCATGGGAAACTAAAAAGTCCCAGGGCAAGCACTTGTGGGAAGATATAGGCCAATGAAAAGAAGGGCATACGCCAGCGCTCTGCATCCAAAAGATGCACCGCTTCATGGGCCAGTGTCCGCATGGCGCGCTCCTCATTTTGCATCAGGGAAAAACGATCGGGGAAGTAAATCGTGCTACCGATCACAGTCGTATAATTTTCCATAAAATCAGGCGAGAAAGGCTCTACAAAAGCCGCTATCACCTCCATTTCAGTGGCTTCATTCTTGAAGCGAATGCGGAAAGGCACATGCACTTTCAGCTCTTCTACCAATTGCTCAAATTTTGTCAGACGGGACTCAGCCATTTTGTTGATTCTGTTTTGAGGTAGCTTTCCAGAGCAGCTACCACTTCTTTGACGGTTTTTTCCTCAAAAGGTGACTTCAGGCCCGCGGCTTTCACCAGATCAAGGAAAGGCTTGCTGCCTCCCAGGTCGCACAAATCGACATATTGTCTGAAGGCATTCTCATGCGAATCCTGTGCTTTGATCCAAAACTGAAAGGCACATACCTGCGCAAGCACATAGTCAATATAGTAAAAAGGCATGAGATAAATATGTCTTTGGGCCTGCCAAAGAGCACCGGCATCGAGATAGGCGTGCTCACCATAGTCGCGATGCGGCAGGTATTTCTGCTCCATCAGTCGCCAATGGGCATTGCGCTCGGCAGGACTGGCCTGGGGATTGTCGTAGACAAAATGCTGAAATTCATCCACGGCACAGCCGTAGGGCAAAAACAAAATGGAACCTAAGAGGTGCCCATAGCGATATCGGTCTGCATTTTCTCCAAAGAAAAGATCCATATAAGGCCAGTTGAAATACTCCATGCTCATGCTATGAATCTCGCAGGCCTCCAGCGTCGGCCAGGTATATTCAGAGATGTCCTGCCCGCGGCTGCGGTAGACCTGGAAGGCATGGCCTGCCTCATGGGTAAGCACAAAGACGTCACCATCGGTGCCGTTGAAATTGGCGAAGATGTAGGGAGAAGCATATTTGCTGATATAGGTGCAATAGCCTCCGCCCGCTTTTCCCTTGCGAATTTCCAGGTCCATCAATTCCTTCTCGCGCATAAAGCGGTAAAATTCGTCCGTCTCGCTACTCAGCGATTCGTACATCTGCTGGCCCTGGGCGATGATCCATGCGGGATCGCCCTGCGGTTTGGCGTTGCCGTCTTTGAAAAAGAGGGATTCGTCATAGTATTTCAGGGCATCCAATCCCAGGCGGCCCGCCTGTTCGTTGCGCAGGCGCGTAGCCAGCGGCACCAGATGCTCCCGTACCATATCGCGAAACTTCGCGACCTCCTCCTTTCCATAGCCGCTGCGCGACATGCGGTCGTAGCCCAAATCTACAAAGTTGTGGTAGCCCAGTTGATGGGCGATAGATGTGCGGGTCTGCACCAGTTCATCGTAGATGCTGTCCAGTTTTTCATGATTGTCGTTGAGAAATTGCCATTTCGCTTCGCTGGCGCGCTTGCGCAATGCGCGATCCGGATCAATCTGGAAAGGCGTCATCTCCGCGAGTGTGCGGGATTTTCCCTCAAATTCTATTTGAGCGGAGGCGAGCAGCTGGATGTATTCGGTATTGAGGCGATTTTCTTTTTTGAGAAAATCCATGATGCTTTTGTCATGCGTTTTGATGGCCATTTCGGCCAGCTCAAAGATGAGTTTGCCGTATTTTTCGGTCAGTTGCTGACGGAAAGGCGAGGCCAGCAGGACTTTGTAAAAGTCCGATATCAGCCCTTCATAGATGGGCGATTGCTCGTCATAGAAGGCGTTTTGCGCCTGGTAGAATTCATCCGTGGTATCAATGGTATAGCGCACCTTGGCGATGTCGCGCATACTCTCAAAATCCTCGCGGAGCTGGTAGATTTCCTGTAAGCTCAGCTTTTGTTTTTCGAAGCTGTCTGCCGCTGCAAATTCCTTGATTTTGAGGGTAAATGCCTTTTTGAGTTGCTCAATATCGGGCTGTTGGTAGGTATATTCAGAAAAAGTCTGCATCAATTGATTGTTAAAATTTGGTAAACTTAGCTAAATCTAGCCTTTTTTGTTTGAATGGAAAAAAGCAGATATTGCCTGCATTAAGTTACCCATTTCCCCATGCAAAAACTCGCCACCTGGTTTCGTGATGCCCGCCACTTTCAGATACTGTATCTTTCGTTATTCCTGCTTTTTGGGATTTTCGCCCTGCAATGGGCGGGGCAGGACTTTAGCGGTTGGATCAATTATGCGATTGTAATCGCTGCATGTCTGCTCACCCAGGCCGTGGGCATCCACTTCACCACCAAGGACTACCGCTCGCTCAAAAGCGCGCTGATCTCCGGCCTCGGCCTCAGCCTGCTGATGCAGGCGGGCTCTGTATGGAGCTTCGCCCTGGCGGGCGTCCTGGCCATCGGCTCCAAATACCTGATCCGCTACCACGGCAAGCATATCTTCAACCCCGCCAACTTCGGCCTGGTGGCCGCCATCCTGCTTACCGGCCTGATCGGCTATGCCGGTGGCGATAGCTTCCAGTCAGATGTCTGGGTCAACAATGGCAAATGGGGCAGCAGCCTCATCCTGTTTTTTATGCTGGGAGCAATGGGTTTTTTGGTCCTGGCCAAAGTAAAACGCATGGATACGAGCATCGCTTTTTTGCTGACTTTTGCCAGCCTGATTGTCTTCCGCGATCTCGTCTATTTTGGTGATCCCGACCCCAGGGTACCCCTGCACACCCTCACCAACGGTTCGCTGCTGCTTTTTACCTTCTTCATGATCACCGATCCCATGACCACCCCCAACTCCCGCAAGGCGCGCATCCCCTGGGCGATCGCCATTGCGATAGGATCATTTATCCTGATCCAGCAGTTTAAGATATTTGCGGCTGCGCCGATCTATATTTTGTTCGCTTTTGCGCCGGTGACGGCGGTTTTGGATCGCTTTTTTAAAGCGAAGAAGTATAGTTGGTATGAGTGAGTAAAATGAAAATCCTAAACTCCGCCCACATTTTTTCGTTATCTTTGCCCAACCATCACAAACACCATTTGATCCAAAAAATCCTCCATATCACCCTCGCAACTTTGATCCTGCTCAGCTCCTCCGGGCTGATCATCAATAAGCATTATTGCCTGGATCAACTCGTCAGCGTAGCTGTGATGCAGGAGGCGGAAAAATGTCATATCCCGCAGGATGATGGAGCTTCCGGGAAGGATGATCAGCAGGAAAGGCTGCAAAGAGCAGACTGCTGCAAGGATGTTTCTTCCTTCTACAAAGTCAGCCAGGAGCAAAAAGCGGAGACCACCACATTCAGCCTTTTCTCTCTTAGCGATATAGATTGTACGGTTTTGCCTCAGCAGGCACTCGCTCTGTCTTTGGTAGAAGCATGTTTTCCTCCTTTTCAGCAATACAAACCGCCTTTACTTGTCTGGGACCTCCCGGTCCGTTTTCAGCGCTTTTTGTGTTAGAATCCATTCTTTTTTGAATAAAAATTAAGAATTAAAGATTTTAACAGCCTGACAAATATGTTGGCAAAAACCATCAAATTTTTTCTCGAAAATAAACTCGTCACCTGGCTCCTGCTGCTCCTGCTTGTGGGCTGGGGCCTGGTTACGGCACCTTTCGACTTCGGGATAGATCGCCTCCCCCGCGACCCCGTCGCTGTGGACGCCATCCCCGACATAGGCGAAAACCAGCAAATCGTTTTCACCAAGTGGACGGGCCGCTCTCCACAGGATGTGGAGGATCAGATCTCCTATCCGATGACCACCGCCCTGCTGGGCATACCCGGTGTCAAAAGCATTCGCTCCAACTCCATGTTTGGCTTTTCGAGCATCTACATCATCTTCAATGACGATATCGAATTTTACTGGAGCCGAAGTCGCATACTCGAAAAACTCAATTCGCTGCCAGCCAATCTGCTGCCGGAAGGCGTACAGCCTACGTTGGGACCGGATGCGACTGCCCTGGGGCAGATTTTCTGGTATACGCTCGAAGGGCGTGATCCTGAAGGCAATGCCACCGGCGGATGGAATCCGCAGGAGTTGAGAAGTCTGCAGGACTTCTATGTGCGCTACAGCCTCTCCGCCGCCGAAGGCGTGGCTGAAGTCGCCTCCATCGGCGGATACGTCAAGGAATACCAGGTAGACGTCAATCCTGACGCCATGAAGGCCTACGGTATCACACTGGATCAGGTGATGCAGGCGATCCGCGAAAGCAACCTGGATGTGGGTGCACAGACGATTGAGATCAACCTGGCGGAGTATTTTGTGCGGGGGCTGGGCTATGTCAAAAGGATAGAAGACATTGAAAAAAGCCCTATTCAGGCACCGAATAATGTTCCTGTCAGGATTGGCGATATTGCGAATGTGCATCTCGGCCCCGCCACGCGCCGTGGCGTGCTGGACAAGTCCGGCACCGAAGCCGTCGGTGGGGTAGTGGTGGCCCGTTATGGGGCCAATCCCCTGGAGGTCATTGAGCATGTAAAAGCGAAAATCGCTGAGCTGGAACCGGGTTTGCCCAGCAAAACCCTGGCAGATGGCACGGTCTCTCAGGTCAAAATCATTCCCTTTTACGACAGAACCCAGCTCATCAAAGAAACCATCGGCACGCTGGAGGAAGCTCTCAGCCTGGAAATCCTCATCACCATCATCGTGGTGATCCTGATGTTGCTCAACCTCAAGTCTTCTTTGCTGGTGAGCAGCAGCCTGCCCGTGGCAGTCCTGATGTGTTTTATCGCCATGCGATACCTGGGCGTAGACGCCAATATCGTGGCCCTTTCGGGCATTGCCATCGCCATCGGAACGATGGTGGACATGGGCATCGTGCTCACCGAAAGCATGCTCAAACGCATGGAGGAAGCCCCGCCGGGGGAAAGCCTGCTCACCACCATTTATGAGGCGACCGTCGAAGTCGCCTCGGCGATCCTGACAGCTGTGGCTACCACGGTGATCAGCTTTTTGCCTGTTTTTACCATGGAAGCAGCGGAAGGAAAGCTTTTTCAGCCTTTGGCTTTTACCAAAACCTTTGCGCTGATTGCTTCTGTGATCGTGGCCATTACCATCCTGCCGGCCCTGGCGCATTCGCTTTTTTCCGTCAAAATCACCCGCAGCGTTTTTCGCTACGTCGGCAATTTTTTGCTGATCCTTGCCGGAGCCATTCCGGCGATTATCTATGACCAAAAGCTGAGTTTGTTGCTGATTCTGGTAGCTGGTCTCAGCATACTGGCTTTGTGGTTGGAGGAAAAGGAAATCGCACAGGCGAGCTATTTTAAAACCATCAAAGCCATCGTCTATGCGGGCATTGTGGCATTTTTGCTCACGCGTGTCTGGATGCCTTTGGGGGTAAACAAAAGCCTGCTGGCAAATTATATTTTCGTTGCGGGGATCATCGGCTCCCTGATCGGATTTTTCTACCTGATCATCCATTTTTATGAAAAAATCCTGCGCTTTCTGCTTCGCTTCAAATTCCTTTTTCTGGCTGCGGTAGGCTTTGTGGTTTACCTGGGGTTCCAGGTTTTTCAGGATACGGGAGAGGAGTTTATGCCTGCCCTCAATGAGGGCTCTTTTCTACTCATGCCTACGGCCATGCCGCATGCAGGCATGCAGGAGAATATCAAAAACCTGCGCATGCTGGACATGGCGGTGACAGCGATACCCGAAGTGGACATGGTGGTCGGCAAGGCCGGACGTGTCGAAAGTGCGCTGGACCCCGCGCCTATGTCGATGTATGAGAATGTCATTTTGTATAAATCCGAGTACAAAACGGATGAGGACGGCCACCGCATACGCGATGAAAACGGCCAATACATCCGCCAATGGCGGGATCATATCCAAAGTCCGGATGATATCTGGCAGGAGATCGTCAAGGCGACCCGCCTGCCGGGCGTGACCTCTGCCCCCAAATTGCAGCCGATAGAGACGCGGCTTGTCATGCTGCAAACGGGCATGAGAGCGCCTATGGGGATCAAAGTCCGTGGACCGGATCTGAAAAGCATTGAGGCTTTTGGTCTGGAGCTGGAGCGGCAGCTCAGGGAAGTCGAAGGCGTAAAAGACGCCGCTGTCTTCGCTGACCGCATTGTCGGAAAGCCTTATATGCTGCTCGACATCAAACGGGAAGCGATCAGCCGCCATGGCCTGAGTGTGACGAAATTACAGACTTATATCCAGGCCGCCATCGGCGGCATGAACATGACGACGACCGTCGAAGGACGTGAGCGCTACGCTATCCGCATCCGCTATCCGCGGGAGTTGCGCGACGATCCTGAGATGCTCAAACGCATCTATATCCCCACCGCCACTGGCGGCCAGATTCACCTCGGTGAATTGGTCGAAATCCGCTACGAACAAGGCCCGCAAGCCATCAAAAGCGAAGACGGCTTTTTGGTGGGCTATGTGCTGTTTGACCGGGAGGGAGCACTCTCCGAAGTCGAAGTCGTCAACAATGCCCAGAATCATCTGGCCGATAAGATCGCCAGTGGCGGGTTGCTTGTGCCAGCGGGGATCAGCTACCGCTTTGCCGGAAATTATGAGCAGCAGCAGCGGGCCAGCAAGCGCCTGGCGATTGTTTTGCCCATTGCTTTGGCCCTGATCTTCCTGATTCTGTACTTCCAGTTCAGCTCTGTTACCATCTCGCTGATGGTTTTTACGGGTGTTTTGATCGCCTTTTCAGGCGGCTTTTTGATGATTGGGCTGTATGACCAGAGCTGGTTTATGGATTTCAGCTTAGGCGGAACCAACATGCGGGATTTGTTCCAAATCCGATCTCTCAACCTGAGCGTGGCGGTTTGGGTGGGCTTTCTCGCTCTCTTTGGCATAGCCACGGATGATGGGGTGCTGGTGGCTACTTTTTTGAAAGATAGTTTTCGCAAAAATCAGCCTCAGGGCATAGTTGAAATCCGCGAAGCGGTGATAGCTGGCGGCTTGCGCCGCGTGCGCCCTGCCATGATGACGACAGCCACGACCATCCTGGCGCTTTTACCGATTCTGACTTCTACGGGCCGGGGAGCAGACATTATGCTGCCGATGGCGATTCCCTCTTTTGGAGGTATGATGCTGCAAACGCTGACCATGTT
Source organism: Bacteroidia bacterium (assembly GCA_030430205.1). GTDB lineage: Bacteria > Bacteroidota > Bacteroidia > J057 > J057 > JAUIGE01. Next base: position 127,388 of record JAUIGE010000021.1, read on the forward strand.
TACCGTACCGATTCTTTTTTCCATCTGGCAGGAGTCCAGATTTCGGATGGGCATGAAGACAAAGATTAAGCAATAAGAAGATGCAAAAATATATTTTTATCAGTTTCCTGCTGGGCTTGCTTCCCACGCTCAACTTTGCTCAGTCGCCCGAGCAGTTGTACGGGCAGGCTATCGAAAGCAATACAGCCCTGAAAGCTTTGGAGCAAAGCTACCGGGCGGCTTTGGAGAAAGCACCTCAAATCAATCAATTGCCTGACCCTGAGGTCAGTATAGGGGCCTTTCCCCTGCCGGTGCAGACGCGCCTCGGCGCGCAGCAGCTGCGCCTGAGCGCGGGGCAAATGTTCCCCTGGTTTGGCACGTTGGCTGCCAAAGAGGACTGGGCCCATGCCCAGGCAGCAGTCAGTCAGACGCAGATAGAAAGCTACAAAAAGGAACTTTTGTACCAGATACAAGTCGCCTGGTATCGCCTCTACGAGATCCGCCAATCGCGGGAGATCATCGCCCAAAAGCTCGAAATCCTCCACAGCCTCAAAAAGCTGGCGGAGGCCCAGGTAGCCGCCGGGCAAGCTTCGCTTGCCGATGTCCTACGCACGGATCTCAAGATCCGGGAGCTGAGCCAGGAATTGAAAATCCTGGCAAGCCAGGAGAAGAAACCTTTGATTGAAATCAATCAATTGCTGCATCGTCCGCTGGACGAACCGATAAGCCTTCCGGCCGGGTTGACTTTTTCGGTTTTACCTTTTCAAAAGGACAGCCTCTTTTCGCAGATCTGGCAGCAGCATCCTCAGCTTCAGATGCTATCGGCACAGCAGGAAGTATCCCGGCAAGCCATGCGGGTAAACGAAAAAGCAGGCAAGCCGATGCTCGGCCTGGGAGCGGATTACCTTTTCGTCAGTGCCCGCACCGATGCCGAGCCGCTAAACAATGGCAGAGACATCATTCAGCTAAAAGCGACGGTTTCTCTTCCGCTTTTTCGCGAAAAATATGCAGCCAAAAACAGAGAAGAAAGCTTTCGCATACATGCCCTGGAGCATCAGAAGGAGGAGGCCGCCAGCAGTTTTCTCAGCATGATAGAAATGGCCTATGCCGAGCACGAAAGTGCCGGGCTGATGCAGGAGCTTTACCTCCAGCAGATAGAGACCATCAAGGCTACCCTTTCTATCCTCCGCTCAGATTACAGCAACAGCAACCGAAATTTTGATGAATTGCTGCGACTCGAAGCGGAGCTCATCAACTATGAGTTGAAGCTGCTGCGGGCAGTGGTGATGAGCCATCAGGCTCGGGTTGGGATTGAGCGTTTTGTTACTGTTAAGTGAGTTGAACCATGGAAAAAACATCAATGAAAAATAGCATTTCTCCCACCACCCTCACCCTCTTCGCCATCGCCCTGCTGGCAGGTCTGGGCCTGGGCTATCTTTTCTTTCATTCATCCGAAAAAGAAAACCCTCAATCATCCGAAAGCCATGTCCACAAGGCAGCTTCGGAAGCGATCTGGACCTGCTCCATGCATCCGGCGATTCGCCAAAACGAACCGGGCGATTGCCCGATCTGTGGCATGGATCTTATCCCATTGGATGAAAACAGCTCCTCAGATCCGCTGGTGCTGGAGATGACGCCGGAGGCGGTGAAGCTCGCCCAGATAGAGACGACAGTCATCGGGGCAGGGGGAAAGACGGAGAAGCAGCTTTCCCTCTCAGGAAAAATACAGGTGGACGAACGCCTGTCTGCCAGCCAGGTGGTGCATATCCCTGGCCGGATAGAGGAGTTGTACGTCTCCTTCAAAGGCGAGCAGATCCGGCAAGGCCAAAAAGTGGCGCGCCTCTATGCGCCCGAACTGGTGGCTGCCCAGCAGGAATTGCTGGAAGCACTGAAGTTAAAGGACAGCTATCCCGAATTGCTGACCGCTGCGAGGCAAAAACTTGCTTTTTGGAAGATTGCTGAAACGCAGATTGCGGAGATCGAAAAGAATGGAAAAATCCAGGAGTCCTTTATCCTGAAAGCCGATGCCGCCGGAATCGTCACGAAGAGAAGGGTAGCAGTAGGTGATTATGTGAAAAAGGGCGAAATCCTGTTTGATATGGTCAATATGGATCGACTGTGGGTGATTTTTGATGCCTATGAAGAAGACCTCGCCCATGTGAAAGTGGGGGATAAAGTGGCGTTTACGACCCCGGCTCAGCCTGAAGTTTCCTTCAGCACCCGCATCAGCTTTATCGATCCGGTGATCGATCCGCAAACCCGTGTCGCCTCGCTGCGCGGGGAGATTCAAAATCGCAATGGCTTGCTCAAGCCGGAGATGTTTGTGCAGGGCAGCCTGCAATCCCTTTCGAAGCAGACAGAAAGCCTGCTCCTACCCAAATCCGCTGTCCTGTGGACCGGCAAGCGCTCGGTGGTGTATGTGAAAGTTACCGACGCCACGGTGCCGTCTTTCCGCTACCAGGAGATAGTCCTGGGTGAGCGCATGGGAAATAATTACCTCGTAGAGGAAGGGCTGAAAGCCGGAGACGAAGTGGTCACGTATGGAAGCTTTTCCATCGATGCTGCCGCGCAGCTTAACAACCAGGCGAGCATGATCAATGGAGCTGTCCAGCTAAAGGGAGAAAAGGCTTCGGATGAAAAAGGGGAAAACTATGTTCAGGAAAGCCCCAGGGCATTCAAAGAGCAGCTTAGCTCCCTGGCGAAAAGCTACCTGAAGCTGAAAGATGCCCTGGTAAAAACAGACTCCGCAGATGCGGTATCGGTAGCGGAAGCTTTTGTGCGCCAGTTGGAGAAAGTAGATATGAACCTGCTCAAAGGAGATGCACATGTATACTGGATGAAGCAGTTTGATGCGCTACGCACACATAGCGGGCAGATCGCCTCCAGGCTCAACATGGAGAAAAAACGGGAGCAGTTCATGTTTTTGTCGGTTTCTCTGATCCAGACGATTCAGGCTTTGGGTATCGTCGGAGATACCCTTTACATTCAGCATTGTCCGATGGCGCTGGACTGGGAGGGAGCCGACTGGCTGAGTGATCGGGAAGTGATCCGAAATCCTTATTTCGGAGATCAAATGCTCAATTGTGGAAGCGTGACGGGGAAAATAGCAGGCGAATAGCTACCAAAAGTCTGTTGTAGATTTCATCAGGAAAGGTTATTTTTGAACTAATATGCTGCGGCAATATTTACATATCATCCTCGCCACCATTTTGCTGGTATCTACCACAGGTATCACGGTCAAGAGACATTATTGCCTTGACGAATTTCGCTATGCGAGTTTGGATATATGGTCTTTGCCCTGCTGTAGCGATGATGCTGAGAAAATCCCGCCCTGTTGCAGCGATGAGTTTGAGCGGCATCAGGTAGAGGATGACTTTCACTCTGCTTCAGGACCATCGCTTTTAGCGCCTGTTTTGCTGCCTTGTTTTCCCCCGCTTCCTCCGCAAAAGATCATCCTGGCAGGAGCTGATTCTCCTGAGCATTTTTTGCCCCGATACAAACCTCCCCTTTTGTATAAGGACATCCTTGTCCAGAAACAGACCTTTTTAATTTGAAAAACATGAGTTTTGATGTCTGGATGCTATGACCATAGCATCCCTTTGCTGCATATAAACACTTTGTCGGATTTTTGAAAAATAACTATACCATGATGAAAAAGATATTTCTGATGACCCTTCCTTTCTTTTTTGCAGCAGCTTTTATAAGCTGTCAGCAAAGCGGTCAGGTGGCTGAAAAAACAGCCCAAACAAGTTCTGAATCCTCCGATCAGGGCTACCTGAAAGCACAGGTTCAAAAGCTGCTCAACCAATACTTTGTCCTCAAAGATGCCCTCGTCGCCACCCAGGCTGAGGAAAGCGCTACCGCCGCTGCATCCCTGTTGCAAATCCTCAAAGAAGCAGATGCTTCTCAGATGGATGCGGCCGATGCGGCAGTCTACCTTACGCACTCAGAGCAGATGCAAACTGCCGTAGCGCAAATCGCAACTGAAATCGACGTAGAGGCCCAGCGCGTCACCTTTGAGCAGCTAACTGCGGAGATGCTCGCTTTGGTAAAAGCCTTTAAACCCAGTGATGAGACCATCTATTACCAATATTGCCCCATGGCATTCGATTTCAAAGGAGCCTACTGGCTCAGCAATGAGAAGAAAGTCATGAATCCCTATTTTGGGGACAAAATGCTGCATTGCGGCAAGGTAGCGGAGGAGATTTGATTGAAAAAAACATGATGATTAAACAACTGTCTTTTCTCATCCTGCTCCTGTCCTGCCTCATGGCATGTCAGAAAAATGCCAGCTCCTCTTCAAAGCCTGCTGAAGCAGTGCCTGACTTTTTTTCCAAACCGGAAATGATAGAGAGCCCTGCCGGAGGGGGAAGTGAGGAGCCCAATCTGTTTGTCGGAGCAGATGGGAAGCTGTATTTGAGCTGGATCGTGAAGGATAGTTTGGGGAATGCCAGTTTGCAGTATGCAGTGGGCAGTGGGGACCACTGGTCGGAAGCGGAAGAGATCGCCTCAGGCGATGACTGGTTTGTCAATTGGGCGGATTTTCCGGCTATGGCCGTAGATGTGCAGGGCAACAAAATTGCCAGCTATCTGCCTAAAAGCAGTGCGGGCACTTATTCCTATGATGTGAGCATGAAAGCGGCTGTTAAAAAATCCGATGGATGGTCCGATGCCCAGCTGCTCAATGAGGATGGATTTGATGGGGAACACGGTTTTGTGTCCCTTCTGCCCAGACCTGACTCAGGCTTTTTTGCCTGCTGGCTCGACGGGCGGCAAGGGGCCGAAAAAGGCCCCATGAGCCTGCGTGCAGCCTTTTTGGCTGCGGATATGCGCAAATCGCGCGAAGATGCGCTGGACCTGCGGGTCTGTGATTGCTGCCAGACGACAGCGGCCTGGACGACTCAGGGGCCTGTGGTCCTCTACCGCGACAGGAGCGAGACGGAGGTCAGAGACATCTCCATTGTGCGCCTGGTGGAGGGGCAATGGACCCCTCCGATGACTATTTTTGCTGACAATTGGCAGATCAGGGGCTGCCCGGTCAATGGTCCCAAAGCGGATGCTTTGGGCAACTCCCTGGCTGTCGCCTGGTTTAGCATGCCGCAGGACTCACCCGAAGTGAAATGTATTTTTTCGCTGGATGGCGGAAAAAGCTTTCAGGAGCCTTTCACGATCTCGCGGAATTCCCCGCTCGGAAGAGTCGATATCGAGCTGCTCGATGAGGATCATGCAGCCCTGAGTTGGCTTGACGAAACGAAGACCGGAGCTGCTATCATGCTTGCACGGATTCATCGTAAAAAAGGGATGCTCGACATACAAAAGATCGCCGATACCGATCCAGGCCGCAAAAGCGGCTTTCCGCAAATGACTTTGCATGAGAATGTTCTTTACTTCGCATGGACAGATTTGTCCGAAATGACTCAGATAAAAATGGCTAAGATGCCATTGTGAAATTCAAATTAGTAAAGGACAAAAAATGAAACGCATGAATGATGAACATCCCCAAAGTCCCGAAGGGACGCCATATGCTACGATCGGGCAAAGCCCGATCATTCGGGCATTCACACCGGGGCATTTACCTTCATGGGGCTTCGCCCCATGCTATATTATAGCGTCCCTTCGGGACGTTGGGGGACTTTCCTGAAAAATTGTCCTGTACTGAAAAAAATCAAATTAAATTGTTAATCATATGAAAAATCGCAATATTCTTTTTCTTATTGGCCTGTTTTTCCTTTTGTCAAACGGCCTTTTCGCCCAAAAAGAGGTGAAATTTGAAATCCGTCACTGGCTGGGAAATAATCCCTTTGCCTTCAATCTTGCTTCCCAAAACAATATGGGAAGTGATTTTAACGTCACACGCCTGGAGTATTACCTTTCCCAAATTGCCATTGTACATGATACCGGCAAAGTGACCCTCGTTCCCGAAACCTGGTTGCTCATCAACCCCAGCCAGCCGACTTTGGTAGATCTGGGATCTTTTGACATCGATCAGGTAGAAGCGATTCGCTTTTATGTCGGCATAGATACGGCTCATAACCACGATGATCCCGCTCTTTATCCCATTACCCATCCGCTGGGACCCAAATCACCCTCCATGCACTGGGGTTGGGCAGCTGGCTATCGCTTCGTAGCGATTGAAGGAAAATCAGGCGCTGGCATGAGCTATGACTACCAGCTTCATGGCCTGGGTGACAATAACTATTTCCAAACGGAAGTGCTTGCTCCCATGCTAACGCCTTTCACGGGTGGCGTGGTGATCAGCCTGGATGCAGACTATACACAGGTCGTGCAGGGAATGAACCTCAATAGCGGCCTGATAGTCCATGGCGACAACAAAGAAGCGCGTCAGGCTTTGTTGAATATGAAAATTCATGTTTTCAAGCCAGCAGGGGCAAATACTGCCATAGAGGATGAGTTTCAGGCTCCTGCCTTTCAGTTGTATCCCAATCCTGCTGAAGCGGGTTTCAGCACCCTTTTGCTCGATGAAGCCAATACCGGCTATGAAGTTCGTGTAAGCGATCTGCTGGGGAGAACTGTTTTTTCCACAGAAGTGAAAGCAGGTGAGCGTAAAATTATCATTTCTACAAATGAAGCAGGTTTGTATATGCTAAGTCTTGTGAAAGACGGCAAAGTATGGGGAAGCAGGAAATGGATGGTTAAGTAAAGCGAAAGGGATGCGCTATCTGCATACAATAGCTTTGCTGAGCCTACTCCTCATTGCTGCGTGTACACCTCCAGCGGTGAATCCGCCATCCCTCATGGAAATCCCTGCGGGCTTTCCGGAGATGGTATTTCCCGAAGGAAATGAATTCACACAGGCACGCTGGGAGTTGGGTAAAAAGCTATTTTACGATCCCGTGCTTTCGCTCGACAGCAGCCTGAGCTGCGGGAGTTGCCACAAGCAACAGCAGGCTTTTGCAGATGATGTCGCATTCAGCGATGGCGTATTGGGCAGGGCAGGGGTGCGAAACTCCCCTTCTCTGGCCAATATTGGCTATCATCCTTACTTCACCCGCGAAGGCGGTCTGAAAACCTTAGAGATGCAAATCCTTGTGCCCATACAGGAGCACAATGAGTTTGGCTTCAACATCGTGCTGATCGCAGACCGCCTGAAGCGGGATTCGCTTTATGTGCAGATGAGCCGTGAGGCTTATGATCGGGAACCCGATCCTTTTGTGATCACAAGGGCCATTTCCACCTTTGAAAGAAGCCTCATCAGTGGCAAAAGTGCCTATGATCGTTTTGCTTTTCAGGAAGATGAAAGAGCTTTGAACCGTGAAGAAAAGGCTGGAATGGAGCTTTTTTTCAGTGAAAAACTGGCTTGTGCTTCCTGCCATTCCGGCTTCAACTTCAGCAATTATGCCTTCGAAAATAATGGCCTTTATGAGCATTATCCCGATCCGGGCAGGTTTCGGCTGACGGGCGATCCCGCCGACTCGGCGCGCTTCAAAGTGCCTTCGCTCCGCAATATTGCGCTGACAGCGCCTTATATGCATGATGGCTCTTTGGAGAGCCTGGAAGCAGTGATTGATCACTATCAATCGGGCGGAAAAGCCCATCCTCAGAAAAGCGAAAAGATTCAGCCTTTTTCCCTCAGTGAAAAAGAAAAACAACAGCTGATCGCATTTTTGCACAGCTTGACTGATTTTGAATTCATTGATAATGAATTGTTTAATCCCTGAAAAATGAAAACTCACCTATATTTAATCCTCCTCCTCTCCCTCATCATCGCAGCTTGTCAGCCAGACGAGCCAGAGCCTCCCAAAGACCTTGCTGTTTATGATGCGACGCCCTTTGAATTGGAATACGGCAACCTGCCGCCCCCTACCATCCCCGGAGACAATCCGCTGACGATCCAGGGCGTCAAGTTGGGGAAAATGCTTTTTTATGAAACCCAACTCTCCAAAGACGGCAGCCAGTCCTGTGCAAGTTGCCACAACCAGAAAGTGGGTTTTTCCGATAGTCTCCGCTTTTCTATCGGCGTAGAAGGCCTGGAAGGCGGTCGTCAGGCCATGCCTATCTTCAATATGCTGTGGCACAGCAATGAGTTTTTCTGGGACGGACGCGCGCATCTGCTGCGCGATCAGGCCCTGAAACCGATCCAGGACCCCCTGGAGATGAATGAGACCCTGGAAAATGTGATCGCAAAATTGGGCGCAAGCCGCCTGTATAAGGATCAATTTATCCGTGCTTTCAATGATTCGCTTCCGAATGCTGAGCGTATTTCGCTGGCGTTGGAGCAGTTTATGCATTCGATTGTCTCTTATGAGTCAAAGTATGACAAATTTTTGGCTGGCGAAGTTAGCCTGACCGAAAGCGAGGAACGAGGCCGGGAGTTGTATTTTGCGGAATACAATCCCTTCTTCCCGATGATTTCGGGTGCAGATTGCCAGCATTGCCATGGCGGAGATAACTTTGAGAATAATTCATACATGAACAATGGCCTGGACACGGACATGAATTTCAAAGATTTTGGCAGGGAAAAAGTTACGATGAATCCGGCAGATCGTGCCAAATTCAAAGTGCCTTCGCTGCGCAATGTCGCTGTGACAGCACCCTATATGCATGATGGCAGATTCAAGACGCTTGAAGAAGTCATTGACCACTACAATGAAGGCCTTCAGCCTTCTTCAACGATTGAGCCCGCGCTGGAAAATACCCGCGAGAAGGGCTTGTTGCTCTCAGCGCAGGACAAAGCCGATTTGATTGCTTTTTTGAAGACGCTTACAGATGAGGTGTATTTGAATAATGAGGCGTATGGGAGTCCTTTTTGAGAGGAGAGAGCAAAAAAGCCACCCCTCATACAGGGTGACTCCGGTCAACAAAATTTAAATCTTTGATTTGCGACTTGGCTGATGCGTTTTTGATCAAAACAAAGATCAGCTTATTGCTTGATGATTTTCTTCAAATAAGCCTTGCCCTCCGGGCTGGTGAGCAGTAAGAAGTAGGGGCCGGCAGGCAGTCTGCTTATGTCGAAGGCAGTTTCACTGCCCTGGAGTTTGCCGATCAGGATCGTGCGGCCGAGCTGATCGCTCAGCTTGTAGTTCCACTCGCCCTCAAGCGGCCCTGCCGCTCTGAGTTGAAACCGTCCGTTGGACGGATTGGGGTAGAGCGTGAAACGCTGGCTGTTGTAGTAGTCGAAATTGATTTCGACCCCCTGGCTCCAGATGGCACGGCCATCGGTGTGGATAAGTTTGAGGCGATATTTCGTCACATTGCCCATGCCTGAGCGGTCCAGGTATGCGCCCTGTAGGGTCAGATTATAATCTGACCCTTTTGAAGAGGTCAGATTATAATCTGACCCTACGTCCTGCTGATCAACAGTCACCCATTCGCCCTCATTAAGCTGTTTTTCGATTTCTATTTTCTCCAAAGCAAACTCATACACAATCTCCCACTCCACGCGCACATCGTGCGCATTCACCTTACTGGCTGCCAGCTGCAAACTGTTGACTCTCCCCTGCCTACTGCCCACTCCCGGATTTACTGTTATAGTGAAGTCACGATACTCACCCGCACAATTGCCATTGTAGGAATAGGCGCGAATGTTGGCCGTGATGGCGGTGCCAAAGGGATTGTAGGCAGTGAAAATCAGGTCGCCCATGCCGAAGTTACCTACCAGTCCGATAGGCGCAGCATTCAGATTGTACCAGAAGATATGCGTTGCATCCGGCGAATTAAAGAGGACGGTGACCAGGTCACCTGAGTTGACGGTGATATTGCTGATCGGAGCAAGTGTCGCACCCGCACCTGCCTGCACTTCATCACTGCCCGTTACCTGACAGCCCGTATTATTGCTGGCCACAGCATAATAGGTACTCACGCCCGCCTGCAAACTGACCACTGCATACTGCCCACTATTCACCTGCCCATTGCTGGCTGAAACACTGCCAACTGGACTG